>NZ_CAXUPS020000031.1:0-515 GCF_964252915.1 Bradyrhizobium sp. LjRoot220 | reverse complement strand
CCCGCGCCGGGGATGAAAGGCTGCGCAGCGTTCTGGTGGCGGGGGCGACTGCGGTGATCCAGCAGGCGAAGAAAGGCCGCGGCCGTCCGTCGCCCTGGCTGATCGCCTTGTTGAAGCGCAAGCCGCCGAAGCTCGCAGCGGTGGCGCTCGCCAACAAGAATGCCCGCATCGTCTGGAAGCTGATGGTGACGGGTGAGAGTTACGATGGCGCACGGATGCCCGAGGCATCGGTGGCTGCCGCCGCTTAAGAGATCGGCCGGTCGGGTTCGCCTGACCGGCTGAGCCGGAGCTGCAAGAGGAGGAGATGGTAGGATCAGATCGATCCAAGGTGCGAGACAATCCGTGGGACCCATTGGCCTGTAAAGGTCGCTGGCGTGTTTGGAACTCGCGTCGCGGAAAACCATCTTGGCCAGCGGCCACCAACCGCATCAACAGGCCGGACATATGGATGCAAGCGATCCGATCAGACCATCAAAAAACTCTTGTGGCACGGGGGCCGTCCACATATGGGTCCC
>NZ_CAXUPS020000030.1:0-581 GCF_964252915.1 Bradyrhizobium sp. LjRoot220 | reverse complement strand
GGTCGTACTCGTTCTCGTCCAACCTGATAGTTGCTACGATTTACTATTGCGCCTCCAGTGTAAAGCCGATTTTGAGGGTCACCTGATAGTGAGCGATCTTGCCGTCCTTGATGTGGCCTCGGGTTTCGACGACTTCAAACCAGTCCATGTTTCGAATCGTCTTGCTGGCCAGTTCGACCGCGGTGTTGATCGCGTCCTCGATGCTGGTCTGAGACGAGCCGACGATTTCGAGAATCTTGTAGACGTGATTTTTCATTTCTGGTCCTCCAGGCCGGTTGCGTCCCCGATGCACTAACCAAATGCGCCCGAACTGGTTCCTGATGACCCGACGGGCAAATCACTTCGGAATTACAGAAACCAAAAGTCAAGCCTCAAAATAAAAAATATTTCGCTTTTGCAGAAGTGAAAATCAGTTTATATCTTCGCCCATCCCGTCCCGCCAGAGGGGCGTATCATGATCGTCACGATCGTTGGGACGGGTCGCGGTGGACGCTGGTAGCGCCGATAACGAACGGCACGAGAGCGTACGGCAAAGGCGTGTGGTCCTGACGTCGCGGTGCTGGCGTCAATGCACCTGGAGG
>NZ_CAXUPS020000029.1:0-610 GCF_964252915.1 Bradyrhizobium sp. LjRoot220 | reverse complement strand
TCGATCTGGGTCTGCAACTCGGCCAGTTCTGCCAGACGCCGATCTGGTGGGGCATGGATGATCCTGACGTCCGACGTGCAGGCCGCAATCAAGGCCGCATCGATCTTGTCGTTCTTCGCCAGCCTCAGATGAAAGCGCCCATAGGCGCGCACCTGCGCAGGCTGGAACACGACGACCACGAAACGGCCCTGCCGCAGCCGCCGGACGACCGTTTGCTCGTAGCCGCCAGTGGCTTCGATTCCGATCCGTTTGACCCGATGCTGGCGCAACCAGACGAACAACTCCTCGTGCCCCTCGGCCGTATTGGCCACCTGCAACCGTTCCGGCCTTCCATGCAGCGCCACATCGAGCTTGTGCTTGCCAGTATCGATGCCGGCGCAAATTATGCTACGCTTGCTCATCTTCTCGATCCTCCCTTGAATGCGAGCCTGATGCTCATTCAACAATGCGGGCCTCGACGAAGATGCCGATCGTGATCCTGCTACGAAGATCAGCTCACAATGCTTCGATGGGTTACGATCCAACGATCGGCGGCCCGGTCCGGGTGGCCACCCAGGCCGGGCCATTCCTCGCGGAACACTCACACCTTAGCAGGTCGTGCTGATACAAG
>NZ_CAXUPS020000028.1:0-1060 GCF_964252915.1 Bradyrhizobium sp. LjRoot220 | reverse complement strand
TTGGGTTCGAACCTGTCGATCGTGCAGATCCGTCAGGACTTCTCCAAGAACCTGATCAACGTGCTGCAGACCGGCTCGTCGAACCTGACGCTGGCCGACACCAACGAGGAAGCGGCCAACAGCCAGGCGCTGTCGACCCGCCAGTCGATCGCGGTGTCCGCGCTGGCGCTGGCCAACCAGAGCCAGCAGAGCGTGCTCCAGCTGCTCCGCTAAGTTCGGCCGCGAAGACAACGATCAAGGCGGCGGGGGAAACCCCGCCGCCACCATCGATCCAGAATTCCTGAACATCGGATGGCGGCGCGTTTGCCGCACATATTCTCGAGGGATGTTTCGCAGGCGTCGCAGGCGATTGCGCTTGCGTGCGTTCTCGAACGGGAGATGATTTGTGCCACTGCGCGTCGAATTGAAACCGTTTGAGCGGATCGTGATCGGCGAAACCGTTCTCATCAATTCCGCCACCCGTACGTCGTTTCTGATCGACGGCGAGGCGCCGATACTTCGCGAGCGCGACACCGTCACCGCCGAGACCGCCAATACGCCGGCCAAGCGGCTCTATCTCTGCGTTCAGACCATGTATCTGAAGAGCGATATCCCGAAATATCTGACTGCGTATCAGGGCTTCCTGCGCGACCTGCGGCATACCAGTCCCGGCGATCGCCTGGCGATTGATGCCATCAACGCACACGTTTCCAGCGGCGCGCTCTACAAGGCGCTCAAGGAAATTCGCAAATTGATGAAGCGCGAAGACGCCTTGCTGGCGGCCTGATCCGCGTCGGTGTTGTTGCACGACGCAAAATGCGCCCGCTTCCTCATCGATGAAATCATCGGCCGAATATCGCGGCCAATCGCGGTCGGATTTCAAACGCCAGCCAACGTGTTTTGCCGGCGCCGGCGCGCTGTCTGCACGGCATTTTACGACAATTTATTTGGGTTATCCGTATTTGCACGGACGATGAAATTAACGTGGTCGTGCAATCAGAAAGGTTATGCCTGACGGACGACCGCTATGTCGATAGTTGAAGGGCACGCTCAGATGGATGATTTGTTGCGGGAGTTCCTC
>NZ_CAXUPS020000027.1:0-1465 GCF_964252915.1 Bradyrhizobium sp. LjRoot220 | reverse complement strand
GGCTGTCGTATTCACACATCTTGCCGGTCAGTTGCGTGGGTGATTCCGTGAGTTGGCTAATGATTCGCGGGAGTAGCCAATGGCTGGGATTGAATATGGGCTGGGGCTGTTTGACGACCGCCGCCTGGAAAAAGGGGGGCCCTTTTGCATGCGGCGCTGGTGGCTCGGCCCGGCTCGTGTATCCGCCGTTTGGCCGGAACACGGGCCCGGGAGATTCAATTCACGCGTTTCCTGCGCAACGGCTCTGTGACGGCGACCAAGATGGCTGCCCATGCGGCGGAACGCACGGCTGCCCGGGCGGCGGGGCGTGATGTTGTCGTGATCCAGGATACGAGTGAATTGGCGTTGGGAGGGCGGCGGGCGAAGGCAAACGGTTATGGGCCGGTCGGAAAGGGCGGAGCCCTGCGCGGCCTTCTGCTGCACGCAGTCCTGGCTATGGATGCTGGTACAGGTGGGGTACTCGGCCTTGTCGAGGCTAAGGTGTGGAATCGTAAGGGAGGCAAGGTGACTGATCGGCGGTCGCGCAAGACCTCGAACAAAGAGTCGCAGCGCTGGCTTGATGGCACGATGCGCGCCGGTGAAGTCTTGGTCGCGGCAGGCAACATTACGGGTGTGTCAGACCGCGAGAGCGATATCTACGAACACTTCGCGCGACGCCCTGATAACGTGCATCTGATCGTGCGAGCCTGCCAAAACCGCAAGATCGAGACGAACGATCCAGATCAGATAAATCTGCTGTTCGGTCACGTGGATAGCTTGCCCGAACAGGGTCGGTTCGAGGTGAAAATCCCCGCTGCGCCGGGCCGCAAGGCGCGCACCGCGGAAATCGCTGTCCGGTTCTCTCTTGTCGTATTGCGCAAGCCGTTGCACGGCGCGGCGGCCGATCTGCCCGCCACGATCACCCTAACCATGGTCGAT
This sequence comes from Bradyrhizobium sp. LjRoot220, assembly GCF_964252915.1. Lineage (NCBI taxonomy): Bacteria > Pseudomonadati > Pseudomonadota > Alphaproteobacteria > Hyphomicrobiales > Nitrobacteraceae > Bradyrhizobium > Bradyrhizobium sp. LjRoot220. Next base: position 547 of record NZ_CAXUPS020000027.1, on the reverse strand, counting down.
GTCCGCGAGACGTCGGCGCCCAAAGAGGGCAAGCCTGTGCACTGGCGGCTCTTGACCACGCATGCGGTCACAAACCTTGGCGAGGCGCGCAGGATCGTTGATCTCTATAGGATGCGCTGGGCGATAGAAGAGTTCTTCCACACGCTCAAGACTGCAGGCTTCGATATCGAGGCGGCTGACATTGGCGATCCACAGGCCATGATCAAGTTCGTCGCCGCCGCCGCGGTCGCCGCCGTCACTGTGATACAACTCGTCAAAGCCCGCGACGGCACGACCGATCAGAGCCTTGCCGATGCTTTCGATCCGGCCGACCAGCCTATCCTCGAAGCCGTATCGACCCAGCTCGAAGGCAAGACCGCACGGCAAAAGAACCCGCACCCCAGAGGCTCGCTTGCCTTCGCGGGCTGGGTCATCGGTCGTCTCGGCGGGTGGACCGGGTACTACGGAAAACCGGGCCCGCGCATCATGCGCCAAGGTCTCGATGACTTCCAGCGCATCAAATATGGCGCCTCCCTGAGGCTCCAAAATGTGTGAATCTGACAGCCGC
>NZ_CAXUPS020000026.1:0-1522 GCF_964252915.1 Bradyrhizobium sp. LjRoot220 | reverse complement strand
CCTGAGAGCTTGTGACGCTTTTCGGTTTCTGCGGAGCTTTGACACGACGTGGCGGCTACTGGTCGCGGCAAAATGGCAGTCTTGGGGATTGAGTTTGTCGAAGAGCTCTCGTTTACGCATTGCGGAGGCGGTTGCCTTGCAGGATGTTGTTGGTGAGGGCGTACCAAAGCACGACGGCGCGGACCTTTTCGATGCCGCGCACGGTCAATTGCCGCAGGTCCCAGTTGCGCCAGCGGGCATGGATGCACTCGCAAATCGAACGGGGCTTGTATCGGGCCTTGCCCTCTTCGCTCGCCATTCGCGCGCGCCAGGCCAGAACCCCCGAGCCGTCGCCGCGTCGCGGCAGGTATGGATCGGTGCCGTGCTTGGATTGAGTGGGCGGACAAAAGACCTCGATGCCCTCGGCATGCGCCCATTCGATGTCCTCCGCGCTGCCAAAGCCGCCGTCGACGAGATAATCTTTGGGCAGACCGCCAGGACGCGTGCGCTGCCGCTCCAGCATCGGACGCATCAGGCCGCGGTCGGACCCGGTGTTGGTAACTTCGAGCCCGGCCACGATCTGCTCGCCGGCCGCGCTCGCCACCTGCACATTATAACCGGGACGGAAGCCGCCGTCGGCCATCTTCATGACCCGTGCATCGGCGTCCGTCGTGGACGCGCGTGGCTCCTTCGGCTTCTTGCCATTGCCGCGCTTTTCTTCGCGCTCCCTGCGTTGCTGCTTGATCACGGCGAGCGCCGCCTGCGCCGCTTTCACGCGCGCGCTGCGCTCCCGCGCTGCTCGCTCCTTGGCCGCCCGGGCGCGCTGATTGCTGGCGTCCGAGCGCGCGTCAACCTCGTGCTTGAGGTCTTCCACCACGGCTTCAGCCCGTGCCAGATGCTTATCGAGGGTCGCCTCGCGCCGGAACGACGCGGCTCCCGCGCTGGCCCGGACCCGCACGCCGTCCTGCGCCAGCGTCTCCAGATTGACGAGGCCCGCCTTCGCCAGCGCCGCCAGATGCTCGCTAAGCAGCCGGTCCAGCAGATCGGCGCAACCGACCCGGAAGTCCGCCAGCATGTGATAGTTCACCGACACCCCACCGCACAGCCAACGATAGGCATCGTGACTCTCGCACAGCCGTTCCAACGCCCGCGCGCTGCCGACCCCCTCGCTGGTGGCATAGAGCCACAGCGCCAGCAAAAGCCGCGGCGATGTCGCGGGGTGACCCGGGCGGTCGTCCCTGGCCTTGATCCGGTTCTCCAGTTCGCTCAGATCAAGCTCTTCGACATAGGACCAGATCAGACGCGCCGGATGGTCTTCCCCGATCAGGCTCTCGATATCCACCGCTCGCAACGCGATCTGGTCGCGTTGGGGTTCACGCAGCCGCGGCGCGCTGAACGACGCTGATTCGGCTTGCGGCTTCGACTGCGCCGGCAGATCCCCAAATAATTCATCGGCTGCCATTATCATCTCCCGCGAATCCACATCGCCAGAGAATCACACCGCGCCAGCTTTCGGCTATACCTGCTTGCTGAGTCGCCAAAA
>NZ_CAXUPS020000025.1:0-2593 GCF_964252915.1 Bradyrhizobium sp. LjRoot220 | reverse complement strand
CGGTTTTGCACTCGCCGGCGGCGGCACCAGTTTCAGCGTCAACGGATTTGGCTCGGGCCGCTCCGACCTGTTCCAGGCCGGCGCATTCATCCGGCACAATGTCGGTCCGGCCTACATCACCGGTGCGCTGGCCTATGGCTGGCAGGACATCACCACCGATCGCACCGTCACCGTTGCGGGCATCGACCAGTTGCGCGCAAAGTTCAACGCCAATGCCTGGTCGGGCCGCGTCGAGGGCGGCTATCGCTTTGTCAGCCACGGCTTTGGCTGGACGCCCTACGCTGCCGGGCAGTTCACGACGTTCGAACTACCGGCCTATGCCGAGCAGGCCATCGTCGGCGCCAACACGTTTGCGCTGGCTTACACCTCCAAGAGCGTCACCAGCACCCGCAGTGAGCTCGGCCTGCGCACCGACAAATCATTCGCGATGCCAACCGGCATCTTCACCCTTCGCGGCCGCGCCGCCTGGGCGCATGACTTCAACCCGGACCGCGCCATCGCCGCCACGTTCCAGACGTTGCCGGGCGCAAGCTTCGTCGTCAACGGCGCGCGGCAGGCCGCCGATGCTGCGCTGGTGACGGGTTCCGCCGAGATGAAATGGACTAACGGCTGGTCGATCGCTGGCACCTTCGAGGGCGAGTTCTCGAACGTGACCGAGAGCTACGCCGGCAAGGGCGTGGTGCGCTACGCCTGGTGATACTGGCAATTGGGGTGGGACGGCCGCGAGGGCGCCGGGCGTGAGGCCAAAACCTGGCAACGAACCATGTTGCCGAATTAGCGCATATCCATCTTAAGTGGTTTAGTCCGGTTCCATCCCATTGTTGCCCATCCCCCGCATCGATAGGCTCGAAGCCTGAATCGCGCATTATGTTTTATTGATCAGGAAATTGCGATGGCACGGCACTTGCCCAACACGCGCCATCGCGCGAAGTCGGACACCGCACTGGCGGGATCGCTCGCACGGCTCGTTCGCCCAATTGCGATGGGGGCGTTCAGCGCCGCAGCCGCCGTGCTGACAAATGTGGCGCTCACCGAGCGAGCCGCTGCAGAGACCTGGAATGGCGGCGGCGGATTCTGGGACGTCGCGGCCAACTGGACTCCCGCGACCGTTCCCAATGCGATCGACGCCACTGCGACGTTCAACGCGGTCACTTCCAACCTCAGCTACGCCATTTTACTGAACAACGGTCCGTTCACGGTCGGTACGCTGAACCTCAATAGTCCCGTCGCCGACAGCGGCTATGGCATTGGAGGGGGGACGCTGATCATGCAGGTTAGTGCGGGGTCGGCGGCTATCAACGTGCAGAGCAGCAATATCGTAAGCGACTTTGGCAATAGCACAACACTGCAACTGAATTCCAATACGGTGATCACCACTGCCAGCTCCGCAGCACATCTAAGAGTGGATGGCCTGGTCGCTGGCGGCGGCGCACTGACCATCGCGGGTCCTGGCACTGTTACTCTGAATAATGCCAACACGTACACCGGCGACACCACGCTCGCGGCCGGCACGCTTGCGATCGGGAACGCCACTGCGCTCGGCACGGGCAATGTCTACTTCACCGCCGGCGCCTTGCGCTCAGATATCACCGGCACGCTCGCAAACGCCATCGTCGTCAACGGCGGCGGAACCTCCCACATCAGCGCGGCGAGCGGCCAGACCTTGAATCTCACGGGCACGTTCGACCTGCTCGTCGGCGCGGCCGGGATCCAATTCGGCGAGGCCGGCGGCACCGGCACCGTGGTTTGGTCGAGCGGCGGCGCTATCATCAACGTGCCGCCGAACTACACGCTGGATGTCCTCGGCGGCACGTTGCGTGGCACCAACAACGTGCTCGATTTGTTCGCGGGCAATGCAGTCGCCACTAACATCGCCGCCGGTGCCACGGTCGACTTCACCGATCCGGCTGGGTCGCGTGTGCGCAATCTTCAGTCGGCCGGCACCGTCGTCATCGGCGGCACCTCGCTGCTCGTCGGTGGCGGCCAGTCCAGCGGGGCGATCACCGGCGCGGGTGGGCTAGTCGTCCGTACGCCGGGGTCATCCAGCAACACGGGCCTGCTCGTCCTCTCCGGCACCAACACCTATGCCGGCGGCTCCTCCATCCAGACCGGGGCCACCCTGCAGCTTGGCGCCGGCGGCACCACCGGCTCGATCCTTGGCAACGTCGCCAACAGCGGCACGCTCGCCTTCAACCGCTCGAACGCGGTCCAGTTCGACGGCGTCGTCTCAGGCTCCGGCGTACTCCGCAAAGACGGCGCCGGCGCGCTCAACCTCACCGCCATCAACACGTACACCGGCAACACGACGGTCAACGCAGGCCTGCTTGCGGTGAACGGTTCGACCGCGTCTTCATCGCTGACGACAGTCAATGCCGGCGCTACGCTCGGTGGCAACGGCACCGTCGGCAACACCACGATCAACGCCGGCGGTGCGCTGGCGCCCGGCAATTCGATCGGACTCCTGACGGTGCAAGGCAACCTCGCGTTCGCGGCGGCGTCGAGCTACATGGTGGAAATCTCGCCCGCCAGCGCCGACCGCACCAACGTTACTGGAACCGCAACGCTCGGCGGCGCGACCGTGAATGCGAGTTTT
>NZ_CAXUPS020000024.1:0-3057 GCF_964252915.1 Bradyrhizobium sp. LjRoot220 | reverse complement strand
ATCCGACCTGTTCCAGGCCGGCGCGTTCATCCGGCACAATGTCGGTCCGGCCTACATCAGCGGCGCGCTGGCCTATGGCTGGCAGGATGTCACCACGGATCGCACGGTGACGGTTGCGGGTGTCGACCAGTTGCGCGCGCAGTTCAACGCCAATGCCTGGTCAGGCCGCATCGAAGGCGGCTATCGCTTCGTGTCCCACGGCTTCGGCTGGACGCCATACGCTGCCGGGCAATTCACCACGTTCGAATTGCCTGCTTATGCCGAGCAGGCGATCGTCGGCGCCAACACATTTGCGCTCGCCTACAATTCCAAGAGCGTCACCGCCACCCGCAGCGAACTCGGCCTGCGCACCGACAAATCCTTCGCGGTGCAAAACGGCATCTTCACCCTGCGCGGCCGCGCCGCCTGGGCGCATGACTTCAACCCGGACCGGGCCATCGCCGCCACGTTCCAGACGCTGCCGGGTGCGTCGTTCGTTGTGAACGGCGCAAGACAGGCCGCGGACGCCGCACTCGTGACCGGCTCGGCCGAAATGAAGTGGATCAACGGCTGGTCGATCGCCGGCACGTTTGAGGGCGAGTTCTCGAACGTGACCGAGAGCTACGCCGGCAAGGGCGTCGTGCGTTACGCCTGGTGATACTGGCAATTGGGGTGGGACGGCCGCGAGGGCGCAGGGCGTGAGGCCAAAACCTGGCAACGAACCATGTTGCCGAATTAGCGCACATCCATTCTAAGTGGTTTAGTCCGGTTCCATCCCATTGTTGCCCATTCCCGCCGCCGATAGGCTCGAAGCCTGAATCGCGCATTATATTTGTTTATTGGGAAATCGCCGTGGCGCAGCAGCTGCTCAAGACGCGCCATCGCGCCAAGTCGGACACCGCACTGACGGGATCGCTCGCACGGCTCGTTCGCCCCATTGCGATAGGGGCGTTCAGCGCCGCAGCCGCCGTGCTGACAGATGTGGCGCTCACCGAACGTGCCGCTGCAGAGACCTGGAATGGAAATACCGGGTTCTGGAGCAACGCGGCCGAATGGACTCCCGCCACCGTTCCCAATGCGATCGACGCAACTGCGACGTTCAACGCGGTCAGTCCCGGCACCAGCTTCGGCGTTGGTCTGGCCGGCGGTCCGTTCACGGTCGGTACGCTAAACCTCGATAGTTCCATCGCCAACAGCGGCTATACCATTGGAGGGGGTACGCTGATCATGCAGGTCAGTGCAGGGTCGGCGGCGATCAATGTGCAGAGCAGCAATTTCGTAAGCGACTTTGCCAGCGTCGGAACGCTGCAACTGAATTCCAATACGGTGATCACCACGGCCAGCTCCGCAGCACGTCTGAGAGTGGATGGCCTGGTCGCTGGCGCCGGCGCACTGACTGTCGCGGGTCCCGGCACCGTTACTCTGAATCAGGCCAACACCTACACCGGCGGCACCACGCTCACGGCCGGCACGCTCGAGATCGGGAACGCCACCGCGCTCGGCACGGGCAATGTGGCCTTCGACGCCGGCGCCTTGCGCTCGACTGTCACCGGCACGCTCGCAAACATCATCCTCGTCAACGGCGGCGGGACCTCCCACATCAGCGCGGCCAACGGCCAGACCTTGACCCTCACGGGCGGGTTCACCGCCGGCAACGGCGCCACGCGGATCCAATTCGGCGAAGCAGGCGGCACCGGCACCGTGGTCTGGTCGGCCGTGGGCGGCGGCGTCATCGGCGTGCCGAACTACACGCTGGACGTCCTCGGCGGCACGTTGCGCGGCACCAACAACACCCTCGGTTTCTTCGCGGCCAACGCAACCGCCACGAACATCGCCGCCGGTGCCACTGTCGACTTCGCCGCTCCAGGCGGCGGGTTTGTCGCCAATCTTCAGTCGGCCGGCACCGTCGTCATCAGCGGCGCCTCGCTGCTCGCCGGCGGCGGCCAGTCGAGCGGGGTGATCACCGGCGTCGGAGTCCTCACCGTCGCGACGCCGGGGGTATTGGCCTTTGGCACCAGCCTGCTCGTCCTCTCCGGCACCAACACCTATGCCGGCGGCACGACGATCCAGACGGGTGCGACCCTGCAACTCGGAGCCGGAGGCACGACCGGCTCGATCCTCGGCGACGTCGCCAACAGCGGCACGCTCGCCTTCAACCGCTCGAACGCGGTCCAGTTCGACGGCGTTATCTCAGGCACCGGTGCGCTGCGGAAAGACGGCGCCGGCGCGCTCAACCTCACCGCCATCAACACGTACACCGGCAACACGACGGTGAACGCAGGCACGCTTGCGGTGAACGGCTCGATCGCGTCGTCGGCGCTGACCACGGTGAATGCCGGCGCAACGCTCGGCGGCAACGGCACGGTCGGCAACACCACCATCAACACCGGCGGCACGCTGGCGCCGGGCAATTCGATCGGGCTGTTGACGGTGCAGGGCAGTCTCGTGTTCGCGGCGGCGTCGAGCTATCTGGTCGAGATCTCGCCGGCCAATGCCGATCGCACCAACGTCACCGGCGCAGCGACGCTGGGCGGCGCGACCGTGAATGCGAATTTTGCAGCCGGAACCTATGTCGAGAAGAAATACACGATCCTCAACGCCGGCAGCGTCAGCGGCACGTTCGGATCGGTCGTCAACACCAACCTGCCGGGTGGATTCAAATCGAGCCTCAGTTACGACGCCAACAATGCCTATCTCGACCTGGCGCTGATCTTCGTGCCGCCGCCAGGCACGGGCCTCAACATCAACCAGCAGAATGTCGGCAACGCCATCGTCAACTTCTTCAACACCACCGGCGGCATTCCAATCGTGTTCGGCGGATTGACGCCCGCAGGGCTGACGCAAATCTCGGGCGAGACCGCGACCGGATCGCAGCAGACCACGTTCAACGCGATGAACCTGTTCATGGGCGTGATGACCGACCCGTTCATTGCCGGCCGCGGCGATCCCATTAGCGCTGGCGGTAACCCGAATGCGTTCGCCGACGAGCAAACGCTGGCCTATGCCGCCAAGCGCAAGCCCAATGATGCGCTGGCGGCGATCTACACCAAGGCGCCGCCGGTGGTGCCCGTGTTCGCG
>NZ_CAXUPS020000023.1:0-3605 GCF_964252915.1 Bradyrhizobium sp. LjRoot220 | reverse complement strand
CATGGGTGGGAGCGACAGCGATACCCATCAATTCAGGTTTGCGCATGTGTGATGGGTTTCGCTTCGCTCTACCCATGCCACGATGTATCCTTTATCCATGTGAGTGAGATTGGGCCATCGGGCGGAGAGACGATCATGCCGAACTGGGTTGGACCTGTGCTGGCGTTGTGCGCGCTGGTGGGATTCATCGCCTTCGCCGTTCGTCAGGGGACGAAGGTGAAGCCGAATAAAGACGGCAATCCCGACAATTCGGTGGGCGGTCCTGGCGGGGATACATAGCGCCAGAGCTCCAGCGTCATTCCTTTGATGCGCTCGTTTTGCCGATGTGCGAATGGCCGAGAGCGCCCAGCAAGGATCCTCAGCGGTCGTGCCTTGTCAGCTTTGGCAATCGCGCGGGAATGAACCGCGGCGTTTGCAAGTCGGGCTTCGCCTCTGGCGTCGGTTCACGAAGGATGAGCGTTCCCTCGATCGGTGCGCGGCCTCGCCAGGAACCGCGCGATCGCGCGGCCGAGGTCGGCGTTGTCGAGCGGCTGATCCAGCGACGCCTTGGCCGCTGCGACCAGGGTTGCGGGAGCGCTGTCCTGGCCGGCCTTCTCGCAGCAAATATGCCCAAAGGCGGCCGTGAATTCGGGATGCGGCTGCACGGACAGCGTTACGCCGTTCGCATAGAGCAGTCCCGCATGCGGCGTGAACTCCGAATGGAGTATCGTTCTTGCGCCGGCGGGCGGCTCGATGACCTGGTCCTGATGCGAAGCGACGATCGCGACCTTTTCTCCGTCGATCACGCCGTTGCCAGGCACGACGTCGTAGACGTGGCGCCCTAAACCCCAACCCTTTTCGGATTTGCGCACCGTTCCGCCCAGCGCCTGCGCGATCAATTGGTGGCCGAAGCAGATTCCGGCCATTGGAATTTTCGCGTCATGCGCCGCGCGGACAAAGCGCTCGAGCGGAGCGATCCAGTCGAGGTCGTCGTAGACGCCGGCTGCCGATCCCGTGATCAGTATGGCTTCAAGTTTCGCGGGGTCGGGTAGCTCCTCTCCGTCGGCAAGGTGGACCGTCGTGAAGCTTGCCGAGGGATCCGCCGCGCCAAGCAGCCGTTCGAACATCTGCGGCAACGAGCCATGTCGCGCGCGATTTGCGGGCGAGATGACCCCGGTTTCGATGATGGTGATTATCGGCATAAAAGCTTTCCGGGGCGCCACAACGAGAAGGGCCTCAGCTCCTTGGGGAAAGAGCTGAGGCCCTGCGCGGCTTCTTGGGGTTCGCGGCCAGGTTTTTTACAGGGGGGCGATGTCCGGCAGCGTTTGAACATGATGCCGAGACTGTCGGGTTCCCGCAACAACACATCGTGAGACGATACCGCTTCATTGGGGGTACTCCGAAATAGGATTTCCATCACGCGCTTCAGGGCTTGACGACGCGAAATTCGGCAAGGGACTGCGTAGGTTGGATTGCCACCGCGTCCGCGCGGACACGTCGCCTGACTCATCGCCCGCGCGGCTACGAAGCAGCCCCGCGTCAGCCGACCACGACTTCGCTGATCTGCATCACCGGCGCGATGTCGGTGTAGTTCTTGATGTCGCCCATGATCTCCTTGGCGTGCGGCCCGAAGCCGGCCTGGAATGAATCGACCGAGTCGGCGAAGATGTGACACATCCCGACATAGGTCGCGGGCGCGCCGGGGGCGCCACCGCCGAGGCCCTTGTCCACCGTGTAGGACTTGCAGGCGTCGCCCATGCGCGCCTTCACCAGCGGCATGTGCTTGTCGCGGTAATAATCGTGGTCGAAGCGCGCCCCCGGCGTGTTCGGATACATAACGCTTACCTTGATCATGGCGTGCTCCTCGTTTGATATTCGCCGGTTGATTTCCGGCGCGGAGCTAAACTGTGCGTCAGTTTTGCCGATCCCGCAACTGCGAAACGCCACGTTACTGTTGCATTGATCGTAAATACCCCGGGAGGCCAGTTTGGAGTATTGTGCGGGAAGCCGGAGGAATAGCGATGCAATTGCGGGTTTTTGGGCGGACCGGAATGCAGCTCTCGGTGCTGGGATTTGGTTGCGGCGCCGTCGGCGGCGTGATGGTGCGCGGCGATCCGGCCGACCAGGAGCGGCTCGTCGCGCGGGCGCTCGATGTCGGCGTGAATTATTTCGATACCGCGGTGCTCTATGGCGACGGTGAATCGGAAAAGAACCTCGGCCGTGTCCTGCACAGACTGAAACCGGCCAACGCGGTGGTCGGCACCAAGGTTCGTGTGCCGCCGAGCGAGTTCAGCCGCATTGCCGACGCCGTCACGATGTCGCTCGAAGGCAGTCTGGCGCGGTTGCGCCTTGACCACGTCGATATCTTTCACCTGCACAATCCGATTACGGTGGATGGCGGCGGATCGGCGCTGAGCGCGCGTCAGGTGCTGGATGAGGTGGTGCCGGCGTTCGAGCGCCTGCGTCAGGAGGGCAAGATCCGCTTCCTCGGAATTTCGGCGGTCGGCGACACCGCAGCATTGCATCAGGCGATCGATGCCGGCGTCTTCGACAGCGCGCAGATCGTCTACAACATGCTCAATCCATCCGCCGCCGAAGAGCTGCCGCAGGATTACCCGGCGCAGGATTATGCGCGGTTGTTCGATGCCACGAGGGCAGCCGGCGTCGGTGTCGTCGGCATCCGCGTGCTGGCCGGCGGCGCCTTGTCGGGCTCGGCCGCGCGGCATCCGATCGCCAGCCCGGCGCCGGAGCCGATCGGCTCAAGCATGAGCTACGATGCCGATATCGAGCGCGCCCGCCGCCTGATGCCGCTGGTGGAGGAGGGCTTTGCCAGCAGCCTGACCGAAGCGGCGACGCGGTTTGCATTTTCTCACCCGGCGATGGGCACCATCCTGGTCGGCATGGCGACGCCGCAGGAGTTCGAGAGCGCCTTCGCCGCGGTCGAAAAAGGCCCGTTGCCGCAGGCGGCGCTCGACCGGCTGGCAATATTGCGGCAGGCGTTTGCCGGCGAGCCGCGGTGATCGGCCGTGTTGCTGAGTAGCCCGCATGAGCGCAACGACATGCGGGGGCATCGCGTGAAGCGAGAGAACCCCGGATGTCGCTATGCTCATCCGGGCTACAATTTTCACTGACTGCCGGTAAGGACCGAGCATGGTAGCCAGCGCCACCTATGCCGAATTCCTGCGCGAGCAGCTGGCGCCGCTCGGGCGCGTCAATTTGCGGGGGATGTTCGGCAAGACCGGCGTGTTCTGCAACGGGGTGATGTTCGCCGTGGTGGCGGACAACACGCTGTATTTCCGTGTCGACGATGACAACCGCGAGATCTTCAAGGAAGCGGAAGCCTTTCCGCCGCTCAACTATGCCAAGAAGGGCGCCATCATCGACCTTTCGTTCTGGCGCGTACCGGAGCGGCTGTTCGACGAACCCGACGAACTCATGATCTGGGCGCGCGCTGCGCTGGCGGCAGCGCACCGGGTAGCGGCGAAGCGGGAGCGCGCGGCGCCGAGGCGGAAGAAGTAGACTGGATGGGTAGAGCCAACGGGTCGCGCGAATGCGGGCCCGATGACAAGCTCCGCGAATCCCATCAGCTGCAATGCTTGTCGGTGATGGGTTTCGCGAAGGGCTCA
>NZ_CAXUPS020000022.1:0-4480 GCF_964252915.1 Bradyrhizobium sp. LjRoot220 | reverse complement strand
AGAGGGAGCGCAGCTGAGTTCGCCGCGTCGATCCGACCCCGGAACATCCGCCCCAGACGCGAAATACCGTTTAATTACCAATAGTTTGGGGATGACCCCGAAGCCGGGCCGCGCCCAGCGAAGCCAAAGGCGAAGCTGGGTGGACACAGCCTCCCGGCCTGACTATAAACCGGCGCTCCCTGCTCCACGCCGGGACATGCCCGGGTAGCTCAGTTGGTAGAGCATGCGACTGAAAATCGCAGTGTCGGTGGTTCGATCCCGCCCCCGGGCACCATCAATCTCAGTGACGCCGCATCTCGAAGAACTCCCCGAGTGAAGGCTTGTCTCGGCGTAGCCCGTTCGGGCGAAGCCGGATGGTTCGATCCCGCCCCCGGGCACCATTAAACTTAGTCACACCCGCATCTTGACGAAGTCGTCGAGTGAAGACTTGTCCCTGACTCAGCCCGCTTGGGCGAAGCGGGATGGTCCTGGTCACCACTTGACTATCTGAGACCCCGACTCAGCGGCCCGGCGTCCACCTGCGCGCGGAGGCTAGCGGTACCGCATCTTCGAACTTTATCGAACGTCCTGCGGCGGGCCCATCCGCCGGCTTGCATCGGCTGTGTCGATTGCAGGTTCCGCGCCCAACCATGCCGCCCGGCCCATATGCACGTCAGAAGGCACAGGATCGCAGCTATCTCCGTGATTTTACGGGGGATTTTGACACCAACATTGAATCCGCGCGAACACGAAAACTTAAGGTTGCCGACGCTAGGCTTCGAGGATTGCAAGATTTCGGCGGTGCCCGGCCGCGGCCATGCCGCCTCGGGCGGTTCAGGCGAAGATAGTCGATGTCATATTTGATGGCGCTGCCATGCTCTGAGAGCGCAAACGTGGAGTTCCGGTTCGCGCGGAATTGCGCGCCATGATTCACGCCCGCAGATTAGTCCGCAAAGCTGCAAAGGCAATCTTGCGAAATGCCCCGCTGCAAATCGCGCTGTTCTTTTTGCCGCTTGTGTGGATCGGCTACTTTGCGATCACGTCTTCGGAACGGGCGGAAGCCCTGCAACAGGCGCGGGCGCACGGAAATAGTGTCGCTGAACTGTTTGAGGAAAATACCGAGCGGATATTCGAACGGGTAGATCAGTCACTGCTGGTCGTGCGTGCGCTTTACGCACAGGATCCGGCCGCCTTCAGCCTGAAGTTTTGGGCCGGTAAAGCGCAGATGGCGAGCGGAGACGTGGTTCAGTTCTCGCTGATCGGACCGAACGGCTATATGTTCGATACGACGACCGGCTACTCCGGCCCGCCGCTCTATCTCGGGGACCGGGAGCACTTCATCAAGGTGATGGAGCTGGCCGACGATCGGCTCTATGTCGCAAAGCCGGTGCTCGGGCGAGCCTCGAACAAATGGACCATCCAGCTCGCAAGAAAGCTGTTCGACCACGGCAAAGGCCCGACGGGCGTGGTCGTGGGCTCGATCAGTGTGGACGTGGTCGGCAGGTTCTACGACACCGCAAAGCTCGGTATCGGAGGAACCCTTGTTCTCAGAAATTCAGACTACATCATGCTCGCGGCGCGGGGAATAGACCAGGGCGCGGTGCTGGGACAGCGCAATCCCGGCCACGTTGAAGGCGAGTTACGGGACAGCTCCTATAGCCAATATTGGAATTGGGGCGGGAGCGAAGGTCGCCCGAACCGGAGCAACAGGTTGGTCACCGCGCGCAGATCGCGCGTTTTTCCGCTGATATTTACCGCCGGCATTTCGGAGCAGGAGATCTATTCGCGCTCGCAAGCCAGGCAGAAAATCTATCTCGGTGGAGCGATTCTGCTCACTTTCATCATCTTGTTGGCGACCGCGTTCCACTGGCGAAGACAGAAGGCGCTCGACGGCGCACAGCGCGAATTGCGCGATTCCGTGAGCAAATTCGAGGACGCGCTGCGAAACCTTTCGCAAGGGTTGAGCATGTTTGATGGCCACGATCGTCTGATCGCGTTCAATCGACAATGGCTCGATGCCTATGGGCTTTCGCCGGACAACGTTCGGGTCGGCATGAATTTCCGCGAGGTGTTTGCAAACCAGGAGGCCGTGCGTGATCTCGACGCCTATCTGGTTGACCTCAAGGACCGGCTCGCCAAATCGGAGCACACCTCGAAAACGGTGCAGTTTCCGGATGGGCGCGTCATCTATATTTCCTATGGACGGCGCGAGAGCGGCGGCTGGGTTGCGACGCATGAAGACATCACCGAACGCAAGGCTTCCGAGGACCGGATCGAGAGGCTGGCTCACTATGACAGCCTGACCTGCCTTGCGAATCGTAACCTGTTCAAGGGGTCTCTTGACGAAGCGCTGGACAAGTATCTTCTGCACCAAACGCCGTTCGCCGTGCTTCTGCTGGATCTCGACAAGTTCAAGTCCGTCAACGACGCTCTCGGCCACCACTGCGGCGATGCGCTTCTCAAGCAGGTCGCGGGTCGAATCAAGGCGCAGGTCCGGGACGTCGATACGGCGGCCCGCATCGGCGGTGACGAGTTTGCGCTGATCGTGGTGCCGGGGCCGTCCGCGCTGCAGGACGACGCCGCAATACTCGCCGCGCGCCTGGTCCAGGCCATTGCCGAACCTTATGAAATAGACGGGCATCCGGTCGTGATCGGATGCAGCATCGGTGTCGCCGTGGTGCCCGAGCATGGCACGCGCATCGATGAAATTCTTCGCAATGCCGATCTTGCGCTCTACAAGTCGAAGAATGCCGGTCGAAATTGTTTCCATCTCTACTCGCCGGAGCTCAAGGCCGAAGCCGACCAGCGCGACATCCTTGAAATCGAGCTTCGCGAGGCGATCTGGCGCGAAGAGATTGAGGTCTTCTATCAGCCCATATTCGAGCTCTCTACCGGCCGCGCGACGTCGGTCGAGGCCCTGGCGCGCTGGCGCCACAAGACGAGGGGCCTGATCCCTCCGGCTGAGTTCATTCCGGTTGCGGAACAGGGGGGACTGATCGGCGAACTCGGCAATCTGGTGCTCGCCAAGGCGTGTCGCCATGCCGTAATGCTGCCGGATGATATCAAGGTTGCCGTCAACCTCTCTGCTCTGCAATTTGCAGGTGGCACTCTTGTCGATTCCGTAATGGTCGCGTTGGCAGACAGCGGACTTGCCGAGACACGGCTGGAGCTCGAGATCACCGAGAGCGTTTTTCTGGCTGACAGCCAGGAGAATCTCAAGACGCTCGAACGCCTGAAGCGGCTTGGTGTTTCCATAGCGCTCGACGATTTCGGCGTCGGCTTTTCGTCGCTATCCTATCTGACCGCTTTTCCGTTCAACAAGGTCAAGATTGACAAGTCCTTCATCGACAGGATCGGTCGCTCCGAGACCGTTGCCGTCCTCGGATCGATCGTTCAGCTTGCGAAAACGTTGAACCTTTCGGTGGTCGCTGAAGGCGTCGAGACATACGATCAGGTCGAAAAGATCCGCTCGCTCGGAATTGACCTGTGCCAGGGATTTCTCTTCAGCAAGCCCGTGCCGTTAGGCGAGCTATTGCTGCAAGTCCTTCCGGAGAGCGAGCGGCAAGCCGTAGCCTGACGGGTCGGTGGGACCTTGTGTGCCGTATTTGAAATCACTCCCACACCGCTTGCAATCTTCTAACGACGCATACAAGCAGCGCACTTGCGCGCCTTGTCGCTCCGGGAAGCGCGATTTAGGCTTATAGCTGGCGGACAGCCAAATGGCGACGTCATCGCCGGGGAAGCCTGATACTGCCGTTACCGCGATCACACGAGGTTTTGCTATGCTGCCGATACCCGCCGACATCTTCACCGAGCCCGACAACGTATCCCCGGACAGCCTCGCCAATCTCGGACCGCTGCGTCGTCTGGCGGGCAGTTGGCAGGCCGACAAGGGTGTGGACGTCAACCCCAAAGCCGACGGGCCGGAGCGTCGGCTTTTTCGCGAGCATGTCCGGATGGACCCGATCGATCCGCAGGCCAACGGACCGCAGCTGTTTTACGGCTTGCGCTATCACGTCCACATCAACACTCCGGAGGAAGACATCACCTTCCACGACCAGGTCGGCTACTGGCTTTGGGAGCCCGCAACCGGGCTGATCCTGCAAAGCGTGACGATTCCGCGCGGCCAGGTCTTGCTCGCCTCCGGCCATGCCAGGCCAGATGACACGCGCATCTCCGTCGCGGCAAAGCGCGGCGATACGCGTTACGGAATCTGCTCGACGGAATTTCTGGACGAAGCGTTCCGCACCGACAGCTACCGGTGCGACATCACCTTCAACGACGACGGCAGCTGGACCTATCTGCTCGAAACCGAGCTTCTGGTGAAGGGCAGAGACCGCCCGTTCAATCATCACGACACCAACACCCTGCAGCTGGTCGCGGCGCCGGCGCTCAATCCGCTGGCGGTCATTTTGAAAGACCGTGCGGAGAAATCGTAGGATGGGTAGAGCGCAGCGAAACCCATCATCTCTCCCCGTTCAAGCATCGATGGGTTTCGCTT
>NZ_CAXUPS020000021.1:0-5235 GCF_964252915.1 Bradyrhizobium sp. LjRoot220 | reverse complement strand
CAAAAATTCCCGCAATAAATCATCCATGAAACTGGCCTTCGCACGCACCGGCACGCGACATCGACGCGCCTTACGGAACTTGGCCAGCTTCTATGCAAAGCGTTTAATATTGGTTGAGCAAATGGAAAAGAACGGGCTCAACAAAGAGATAAGACGGCTGCAATGAATCCAGCCGTACATTGTCAACCTTTGGTTAACCATCGTCGCGCCGCGACGCTTAGGCGGCGGTAACGAGCACCTTGTCGCCGTCGAGCGCGAGCGTCACGGTGAGCCCGCAGGCCTGCGCCAAAAGCCGCGTATAATATGGCTGCACCGCATGCGCGTCGATCGCGGCGCTCGAACTCGCACTCAGCAGGTCGGCGATGTTTTGCGGCACGCGGGCGTTGAGGCCGGCCGAGGCGACGCGAAAGCTCATCGTCTCGCCGTCGCCGATCGGGTCGATGGCCAGCGTGCCGCCGCGCGGAATGGTCTGCTGGGCGATGACCAGCATGTTGAGCAGCAGCTTGACGCGGTTCTTCGGCAGCAACAGCCGCGGCAAATTCCAGGTGATGGTGATCTTGCCGTCCTCGATATGGCCGCGCGCCATGGTCTGGGCGTCGCCGAGATCGATCTGCGCACCGGCCGATCCGGCCGCGCCGAACGCCAGCCGGCAGAACTGCAACCGGGCCGAGGCGGTCTTGGCGCTCTTGCGAATCAGATCGAGCGCGAATTCACGGTCTTCGGGCTTGGGATTGTCGTCGAGGACCTCAAGCCCATTGACGATGGCGCCAACCGGACTGATGAGATCATGACAGACCCGCGAACACAGCAGCGCCGCAAGTTCGAGGGCGTCGGGAGCGGGGCCGGGAGACGGAGTGCCAGACATCATATTTTCCTGGAAAGCCGCGCGGTCCCGATCGCTGCAAGAGGGACTGCCGGCGGACAATTACGAATCACGCATGCTCGGTGGTTTGATACACTGCGCAGGCGCGTGCTGCCAGCACGGGGCGGCGCGAGTCAAGGAAACGGGTCAAGGGAACACGAACAGCAAATGAGCCTCACAGCAAATGAGCCCCACTATGAATGAGGCAACTCCGCCCGTTATCGATCATATGGCCGCGAGTGCCCTGATCGAGCCGCTGACCGACCTGGTGATTCGGGCCGGCGCCGCGATTCTTGGCGTCAACCGCGCCGCCATGAAGGTCGACGGCAAGACCGACGGATCGCCGGTCACCGAGGCTGATCTCGCCGCCGACCGCATTATCGGCGAAGGCCTGGCGCGGCTGGCGCCAAATATACCGTCACTGTCCGAGGAGCGCACGCATCTGGCGAAGCTGCCCTACAAGGACAGTTTCTTCCTGATCGACCCGCTCGACGGCACCAAGGAATTCGTCGCCGGCCGCGGCGAATTCACCGTCAATCTGGCGCTGGTGACCGGCGGGGTGCCGCTGCTCGGCATCGTCGGCGCGCCCGCGCTTGGATTGATCTGGCGCGGCATCGTCGGCAGGGGCGCGGAGCGGCTGACGCTTCTTGACGGCGCCGCACCGCGCGTCGAGCCGATCCGGACGCGGCGCTGCCCGATCGGCGGAAAACCCTGGACCGTGGCCGTCAGCCGCTCGCATGGCGATGACCGCACCGAAGCCTTCATTGCCGCCAGGCCCGGCGCGGTGCGCGCCGAACTCGGCTCCGCGGTCAAATTCGGCCGGGTGGCGGAAGGCGCGGTCGATATCTATCCGCGCCTGTCGCCGACCAGCGAATGGGATGTGGCGGCGGGCCATGCCTTGGTCACCGCGGCCGGCGGCAAGATCACGGATGCGAACGGCGCCGCGCTGCATTTCGGCTCTGGCCGCGAAGACTTCATCGTGCCGGAATTCATCGCTTGGGGCGATCCTGAGGCCATGCCCTGATTCAAGCCACGCTCCTGCGCAAGCCAGGTCCTGATTCATCGCGCTGATTTACTGCGCCAGACTCTGTTTGAGCCGGGGCCAGCGGGCGGTGGCGTCTTTCAGGAAACGCGGAGGATCTTTCTTGAAGGCGTCGCGGTTTTCCTCGCGGCCGAACAGATAGAGCCGCTGGCCTGTGACCACCCAGAACCGCGGGTTGCCGGCATAGGTAACCCCCCGCGCCAGATCGAAGGGATCATAGCCGCCGAACTGCGGACCATAGATCTCGGGGTGGGTGACAAAGGAAGCGCGGTTGCCCTCGTTGCGGAAGCGCCAGACGGCGCCGGCCTCGGCGGCCTCGAAATCCGGCGCGCCCTGGACGGCCGCGGAATCGGTGAAATAGGCGACGGGATCAAACCCTTCGATCGCAAGGCCGGAATAGCGGTTGACCACAACCCGCTCGGTGGTCGCGGCAAGCGCGGTGAAATCAAGGCAGAGCGCGACGAAAAAGCCTGCCAATATGGCGAAAATGGCCAATCCGGGGCGCCAACCATATCTTTCCTGCCGTTCTGCCGTCATAGTTGATACCGATAACATACGAGTCGAGGGGACACTGGGCGCAACCTAGAGCCGTGCTTGTTGGCGTCAGGTTAAGGCGGCGGCCAGAATTTCGATACCAGGGGTTCTTTGATGATTTTCGTCTCACGCCTTGCCGCGGTAACGCTCGCCGCGCTGATGTGCTGGACTGTGCCCGCTGCCACGCAGCAGTCGGGGCCGGTGCAACAGGCGCCGCTGCAGCAGGCACCGATGCAACAGGTGCCCGTGCAGCAGGTGCCCGTGCAGCAGGCGCCGCCGCCGCAGCGCGCGCCCGGCCCGGCGACCTATGGGCCGGACGAGCTCGTCAACGCCGGCCACAAATTCTTCGGCAACGTCTCGCGCGGCCTGGCATCGATCATCGAGCGTGCCGTCAGCCAATGGGGCCTGCCGAACGGTTATGTGCTCGGCGAGGAAGGATCGGGCGCCTTCGTCGCTGGCCTGCGCTACGGCGAAGGCACGCTCTATACCAAGAACGCCGGCGACCTCAGGGTCTACTGGCAGGGACCGTCGGTCGGCTTCGACTGGGGCGGCGACGGCGCCCGCACCATGACGCTGGTCTATAACCTGCCCGCCACCAACGCGATCTATCAGCGCTTCGCCGGCATCGACGGCTCGGCCTATATCGTCGGCGGCTTCGGCATGACCGCGCTCACCGCCAACAACATCGTGCTGGTGCCGATTCGCTCCGGCATCGGGCTGCGGCTCGGCGCCAATATCGGCTATCTCAAATTTACCCCGCGCGCGACCTGGAACCCGTTCTGACCTTTTCTTAAGCAGCGGCTTCCTGTTCCTGAACAGCTGCACGTTCCTTTCCTCCACGAATTCAGGTTAACGCGGCATTGGGCTGGCCTTTTGCCGGTCCCCCATGGCATTGTGATTAACGAATTCTTTATGGCCCTCGGGGAGTGACCATCCATGATCGAACCGATCATGTATCTGGCGATCGGTTTTCTGGTCTCGATGCTGTTCGGCCTGATGATCGTGCCGCTGGTGCATAACCGCGCGGTCCGGCTGACGACCCGGCGACTGGAAGCGGCCACGCCATTGTCGATGGCTGAAATCCAGGCCGACAAGGACCAGTTGCGCGCGGAATTCGCGATGTCGGCGCGGCGGCTCGAGATGAGCGTCGACCAGCTCAGGAACAAGACCACCAGCCAGCTCGCCGAACTCGGCAAGAAAACCGACGCGATCAACCGCATGAAGATCGAGCTTGGCGAAAAGAACGCCACGATCTTCTCGCTCGAAGCCCGCGAGAAGGCGATGAAGGAGCAGCTGCGCGCCACCGAAGAGGAATTCGCAGCCAAGACCGAGATGCTGCGCGGCGCCGAAAAGGCGCTGACCGACAAGCAGGCCGAACTCGCCAAGATCAATCATGAACTGTCCGACCGTTCGATGATCGCGGACAGCCGCCAGGTCGAGCTGGTCGCGGTACGCACCCAGATCGAGGAGTTGAAGAACCGGGTCGGCGACGCCGAAAAGGAATTCGCGGCGACGCAGGCCCGGCTCGCGCACGAGCGCAGCGAATCCGAGAACGCGACGCGCGAACTCAACGAGGCCCGCAGCCGCGTCGAAAACCTGAGCCAGCGCGTCACCGACCTGGACCGCCAGCTGATCATCCAGGTCAAGGAAGCCGAAATGCTCGGCAACCGCGTCAACGATCTCGAAGCGCGGCTCGCCACCCAGGGCAAGCTGTTGGCCGAACGCGAATTCGAGAACAACCAGCTCAGGCAGGCGAGCGACGCCGCCGAGCGCATCGCCAAGGAATTGCGCGTCGAGATCGCGGCGCTGAGCCAGGGTGGCCATGCGCCCGCGATCGAAAAGCTGCGCAGCGAGAAAGCCGCGCTCGAGGAGCAGCTCCGCGTCGCGCGCGACGAACGCGCCAAGCTGCAGCGCGACATCAACGCGATCCAGCAGCAGGCCGAAAGCTCCTGGGCCACCGAGCGGATGGAAAACGCGCTGCTGCGCGAGCGCATCAACGACATCGCCGCCGAGGTCGCCAAGCTGGCGATCCAGCTGGAGGGACCGAATTCGGCGATCGAGGCCATGCTGGCCGCGGAGCCCGCAGCGCCAAAACCCGCGGCCAAACCGGCCAATGACACCGTGGCGGCCACCTCGGGCGCCTCCGAGGGCGGCGGAACCCTCGCCGAGCGGATCCGGGCCCTGCAGTCGCACGCCTCCCGCGCCCGCCAGCAAGGGGCGTGATTCCGGGCAGGCCCTTCTCCTGAAAAACGCTTCGATTGGCTTCGATATGGCCGCTTTGTTTGCTTGACACTAAGGGCCCGCACTTCGTAAATCGCGGGCTCTGACGGCGCTGATTTCGCCGGCTCCCGGACGCATAGCTCAGCGGGAGAGCGTTCCCTTCACACGGGAGAGGTCCAAGGTTCGATCCCTTGTGCGTCCACCATCGTCCTGACCGGGCGATGTCGGGTTTGAATTTCATAACAGTCCGAGACAATCCGTCGTATTTCGTCATTGCAGGTCGGCGCGAAGCGCCGCCCGATGACAGGCTCCGCGAAGCAATCCATCGGGCCGCGCGAAGAAGAATGGATTGCTTCGTCGCTTCGCTCCTCGCAATGACGGGAATGGTGCAGTCCCACCCAATGCTGTCATCCCCGCGCAGGCGGGGGATCCAGTACGCCGCGGCCTCTCGGTTCAATCACTGCTGTCTCTGGGATACTGGATCACCCGCCTTCGCGGGTGATGACACTGAATATGTGTTTGCGATCTCGCGACGCATCGCGCCCGAGGTTTGCCAGAAACTTCCCGCCCTCTCATG
>NZ_CAXUPS020000020.1:0-5758 GCF_964252915.1 Bradyrhizobium sp. LjRoot220 | reverse complement strand
CTCCAGGTGCATTGACGCCAGCACCGCGACGTCAGGACCACACGTCTTCGCCGTACGCTATCCGCCACGGTCGTCTCCGTGACTTCAGCGTCCACCGCAACCCGTCCAACGTCCGTGACGACGGCCGACGCCCTTCTGAGTAGGACGGGATGGCCAAGGATATATCCTGATTTGGCCTTCCGGAAAAGCGAAATATTTTTTATTTTGGGGCTTGACATTTGTTCTGAATAACAGAAGTGATTGCCCGTCGGGCCGACTGGCTGCCGTCTGCCGCCGAGAAGCAGTCGAACTGGTGGAATGCGCCTTGGCCATCTCCTCCAGCGCGCGTGTGCCGGGTCGTCGGGACCGTATTTTTCAATTGGCGTTTTGGACGGCCGCGGATGAGCCAGAGCGGGCTGCATTCACTGTGCAACGCAGCAGGCGCTTCCAACGGAGCCAGGCCGTCCGGTCGCCTTACCTGCCATTAACGGCATGGCCCGGGATCCGCCGGATCCCAAAGAAAATTTTCGCAGATTTCCCCTTGAAAATTTTCGCCGTTTTTCTAAGTCGATCTTGCCGGACGCCAACTTGGGTCCGGCGAACCAGAGTGGGCGCCGGACGGTGTCCGACACCCCTTCGTATCCATCTTGCTCTTAGGAGGACTTGGCTATGAGGACGACTTTTGACTTTTCGCCGCTGTGGCGTTCCACGGTTGGCTTCGACCATCTGGCGGATCTGCTTGACGCGAGCCTGCGGCAAACCGCCGACGATAACTATCCTCCCTACAATGTCGAACGGTCCGGCGACGACGCCTATCGGATCTCGCTGGCGGTTGCCGGCTTTGGCGTGAACGATATCGCCGTCACCGCCGAACGGGACACGCTGATCATCGAAGGCAGGAAGCCCGAGGAGGCAACGCCGCGCGAGTACCTTTATCATGGCATCGCGGCACGGCCATTCCGCCGGGTGTTCAGCCTGGCTGACCACGTCAAGGTCAAGGAGGCGTCTTTCAAAGACGGCCTGCTGATCGTCGACCTGGTCCGCGAAGTGCCGGAATCGATGAAGCCGCGGCGGATCCCGATCCTGGGTGCGGAATCCACTCCGCAGATCGAGCAGACGAAAGCGGCCTGAGCCGCCGGCACGTTCGATGATGCACGCGCGGACCTGAGGCCCACGCGGAGTTTCTGCAAAAGAGGAGGACAACATGGGTTTTCGTGATCTTATTCCATGGTCGAAAAACCAGGAGCTCGTGCCGACGCGCGAGACCTTTGATCCGTTCATCACCTTTCACCGGGAGATGAACCGGCTGTTCGATGACGTATTCAGCGGGTTCGGAGCGCTGGGACGCAGCGGCAGCCCATTGATGGAAGGCCGCTTCGGCTGGCCGAAGATCGAACTGAGCGAAACCGACAAGGCGCTGACCGTTTCGGCCGAACTGCCTGGCCTCACCGAAAAGGACGTTCAGGTGGAAATCGCCCACGGCGTCCTGCGGCTGCGGGGCGAGAAGAAGGCCGAACGAACCGACAACGGAAAGTACTTCTCCGAGCGCTTCTACGGTTCGTTCGAGCGGCAAATCCCGCTTGATGGCGTTCTGGAAGAGAAGGCCGAAGCGTCGTTTCGGGATGGCGTCTTGACGATCACGCTGCCGAAATCCGAAGAGGCGCGTTCCGATGTCAAACGCATTCCAATCAGCAAGCAATGAATGCGGCTGGAGGCGGTGCAAAAGCGTCGCCTCCGACCATTACAGCTCAACGTCTCGCGGAAAGGAGCGTAAGGAGACAGACCGATGACCAAGACCAGTTCAACTCCGACTGAACATGCCCTCTTCCATCCCGCCGCCCATTACGATTCACCGGATGATGTTCTGAACGACCGGCAACTCTCCGACGCCGAGAAGCGCGTCGTGCTGTCATCCTGGGCCTCCGACATCTACGCGGTGGAATCCAGCCCGGCGCTGCGGGACGTTCCGGGAATCGGCCACAGCATCCGCCTGGCCGACATTCTCGCCGCCTTGCGCCGCCTCAACAGCGAGGACGACGATCCCGCGCCGCGCGGCGGGGCGGCGATACGCTGGCGGCGGCCGCGCTGGACCGCCGCCCTGTCCCGGAGATCGCTGCCATGCTGACGCCGACGGTCCTGGCGCTGGTGCTGGCCGGCCAGGCTTCCGCCGTGTGGGACGTACCGTGGTTCGCATGGCAACGTGACCTGCAGTGACTTACCCCCACCTGACGAAAAACCTTCGACCTCGGGTATGCCCCAGAGGAAGCACAAGAGAACACACGTGAACCGGATCATCTTGACGGCGCTTGGCGCCATTATTGGCGCGCTGCTCCTGACGACGCCGGCCTCGGGCCAGATTCCCGGCCTGAAAGCGGGCGGCGCGGTGCCCACGCTGGCGCCGCTGGTACGCGAGGTGACGCCGGCCGTGGTCAATATCTCCGTGCATGGGCGAGTCCGGCAGGATAACCCGCTTTATCGCGATCCGCTGTTTCGGGAGTATTTTGACGTTCCCAAGCATTTGGAGAAGGAGATCAACGCCACCGGTTCCGGCGTTATCGTCGACGCCATCAGAGGCTACGTCCTCACCAACAATCATGTCGTCGAGCAGGTGACCTCCGTCCAGATCACGACACGGGACGGCCGCCGGCTTTCCGCCAAGGTGATCGGCCGCGACCCCGCAACCGACATCGCCGTGCTGCGAATAAACTCCCCGACCGGCCTCAAGGCCGTCGCGCTCGGCGACAGCGACGCACTGGAGATCGGCGATTTCGTCATCGCGATCGGCAATCCCTTCGGATTGGGCCAGACCGTGACGTCGGGCCTGGTCAGCGCGCTGGGCCGGACCGGTCTCGGCAAGCAGGGCTACGAAGACTTCATCCAGACCGATGCTGCGATCAATCCCGGGAATTCCGGCGGCGCCCTGGTCAGCCTGCGGGGCGAACTGATCGGCATCAACTCGGCGATCATCTCGCCCGGCGGCGGCAACGTCGGAATCGGCTTTGCGATTCCCATCAACATGGCGCGGCGCGTGATGGACCAGATCGTCGAGAACGGCCGCGTCGATCGCGGCCGGATCGGCATTTCCCTGCAGGACATCCATCCGGCTTCCGACGCCGGCCGCAGCGAGGGCGCCAGGATCGCGGAAGTCAGCCCTGGATCGCCCGCGGAAACGGCGGGCCTGCGCAAGGGCGACATCGTGCTGAAGGCTGACGACCGGCCGATCCGCAGCGCGGCGCAACGGAGGAACAAGATCGGCCTGGCGCGCATCGGCGATCAGGTAAAGCTGACGTTCGAACGGGCTGGCATCGCCCACACCGCGACCGTCGCCGTGAGTCCGGCAACCGAACCATCAGCAGCGGCTCCGACAAGGAAACGGTCGCTGTTAGGTCCCTAGTGGGTTGCGCAGCTTGTGGCGGGCGGTATCGTGCCTGGCCGTGATACCCGACGCCTGCAGCTTCGCGGCTCGCGCGACCACAGAACGCCCCCGCAGGATCTGCGCATGACCATCCCATTCAAGACCATTCGTGCACGCGCCGAGAAGCGCAAGGGCGGGCCCAAAGCACTGAGCAAACTGCTGCCGCCCAAGCCGGAGGCGAAGGCGCTCGCGAAAATGAGCGACGACCGGATTCTCGCCGAGATGACCAAGCGGGTGTTTTCGGCCGGCTTCGCCTGGAGCGTGATCGAGAACAAATGGGATGGTTTCGAGAAGGCGTTCCTCGGCTTCAAGCCTGGGCCGCTGACGCTGCAGCCGGACGAATTCTGGGACGCGCTGATGAAGGACAGGCGTATCGTGCGCAATGGCGCCAAGATCATGTCGGTGCGATCGAATGCGAGCTTCGTGCGCGAGGTCGCCACCGAACATGGCAGCTTCGGCAAGTTTCTCGCGAACTGGCCCTCCTCCGACCAGGTCGGACTGCTCGACCTCTTGGCCAAGCGCGGCAGCCGGCTCGGCGGCAACACCGGCCAGATGATGCTGCGCTTCCTCGGATTCGACGGCTTCGTCACCTCAGGGGATGTGGTGGCGTGCCTGCGCGACGCCGGTCTCGATATCGCGGAGAGGGTGAGTTCGAAGCGCGACCTGGCGAAGGTGCAGGCGCAGTTCAACGAATGGGCCGAGGAAACCGGACTGCCTTACGTGCAGCTCTCACGCATCTGCGCCATGTCGGCCGGCGAGAATTACAGCACGGAGACGCTGGCGCGGTTTTTGGGTGGCGAGGAGTGAATACCGAAGTATTACGCAATAGGCGCTAAGTGCTCGCTTTTGGCGAGTGAGCGGCGATCGAAGAGATCGCCCCTCACCGACCGCTTGCAATTGCGTATATTTGGGCAGATGTCATGAGCATATGCCACGGAGATACCTGTGTCTAAATCGAAGCCGCGGCATGTCAGATTATTTCGCAATGGCCGTAACCAGGCGGTCGGGATCCCCGTGGAATTTGAACTGCCGGGCGACGAAGCGATCATGCATCGCGACGGCGATCGTCTGGTGATCGAGCCGGTGCGCAAGCGCGGACTGGTCGCCCTGCTCAAGACCATGAAGCCGCTCGAAGAAGCCTTTCCTGAAATCGACGATCCGGTGCCGGCGCGGGAGAACGTGTTTTGACCCGCTACATGCTGGACACCAACATCATTTCCGACCTGGTCAGGAATCCGCAAGGCAAAGCCGCGAAACGGATCGCCAAGGTGGGTGAGGGTAATATTTGCACCAGCATCATGGTGGCGGTCGAGCTGCGCTACGGATGCGCGAAGAGCGGCTCGGCGCGGTTGCTCAAAGCTGTCGAAGACCTGCTTGGCGAAATCGAAGTGCTACCATTGGAAGTACCGGCCGACACCGAATACGGCGGAATCCGATCAGAACTCGAAGCAGCCGGAAAGCCTATCGGCAGCAACGATCTGCTGATCGCCGCCCATGCCTGCGCGATTCAGGCCACGATCGTCACCGCCAATACCGACGAATTCAAACGTATCCGCGGCCTGAACGTCGAGAATTGGCTTACCTGAGCAAGCAGACCTGCGTCTGTGATTGCGCCCGTCAGCCGCAAAACGACCGGGTTCGAGGGTGCCGCCGCATCCGACCTCGGCGTCACCCTCGCAACTCCTGCATTCTACTTGCGCTGCGCAAATAGAATGTTCGCACTGGCCGATTACACCAGGAGAACGTCGTGGTGGGCGTGCACCATGGCAGCGAGCGCATCGTGGTCGACCGGATTGATCGAGCCGCCTTCTCTCCCGAGGTCGAAGCTGAAGGTCTGGCCGGCATCGAGCGATCCGTCAGGGTTCTGTTCGCGGATGGTCTCGGTCACCTGCGTGAAGTTGAACGCGACGGCCGTGTCATGGCCGTCGATGGCAATGCCGGACACCGTCGCATCGTCAAGTTGGAGGTGATAGACCTCGCTGGTGTGACCGTCCGTGATCTTCAGACCGACCAGGTCGACGGTCTCGATATGGCGGCCGTCGGCGGCGTTGCCGAGCAGCGACGTCAGACCGGGCGACACACCATCGAGGTCGACCATCAGCGGATCGAACACCGCCTTGCCGCTGCCGCCCCCGCCGCCTCCCGACGAAGCGAGCGTCGTCAGTTCGCCAAAGGTGAAGGCGTCTACCTCGAAGTAGCCGGTATAACCGTCCAGCTGCGACGTGCCTTCAATTCCGCCGATCTTCACCAGATAGGTCAGCGCGGGGTCTTCGTCTTCGTGCGCCATTGCGGCCAGCGCATCTTGGTCGACCGGATTGATCGAGCCGCCCTCACGCCCGAGATCGAAGCTGAAGGTCTGGCCGG
>NZ_CAXUPS020000019.1:0-7508 GCF_964252915.1 Bradyrhizobium sp. LjRoot220 | reverse complement strand
GGCGCTGGTCGCACGAGCGGCGGTGAGCGTGGTGGCACCTGCGCCAACTGCAGCCGTCAGGTTAAGTGCCTTGAGGCTGTCGGCCTTGCCGGTGATCGAAAGATCAGCGCCCGTGGAGCTGCTGAGCGTCGTGATGCCGGCAAGGGTGGTGCTGGCGGTACCGCCCAGGGTGGCGACACCGGAGGCGACCGACGCGACATACTGACGGCCGCTGGCAAGGTCGATGGCGGTGGTGAGATCGCCAACGCTGGCGTCCGATTGCGCACCAGCACCGAGGTAGATGGTGGAGTTGCCGGTTCCATCCGTCACAACGTTGCCGACCGAGCTGAGCCCGGCAGCGAGGGTGGCAGCACCGGGAACGGTGCCCGACTTGATCGTGATCGTCTTGCCGTTCACGGTGAGGACATCGCCATCCACGAACGAAGATGCAGCCTGGGTCGTCAGACCGCCAGTGCCCGCGGCGCCGCCGGCGGGACCGTAGAGTTTGGTGGCGGCCGTGATATTAACGGCGCCGCCGGTGTTGTCCGTCACCGCAGCCGAGCTGACAAGCGTGCCGGCGGTGGCGCCGAGGGTATCCGCACCAGTCACAGCGGTCGCGCCGCCGGCTGTGCCGTCGTACAGCGCGCGGCTGATGGCAGTCGCGCTGGTGTAGCTCGTGGTGCCGCGCAGGTCGCTCGCGGTTGCGCCGGCGATCGTCGCGGAGACGTTTGACTTGGTGGAATAGCCGACCGCGCTCTGCAGCGCCTGGTTGGCCAGCGACTTCGCGGTGTCGACCAGCTTCTGCAGCGAGGTGATGCCGGTGTTGGCGGCCTGCAGCACCTGTACGCCGTTGCCGATGCCGTCCAAGAGATTGTTGATGTCACCGGCGCGCGAATCGAGCGACTGCGCGGTGAAGAAGTTGGTGGGATTATCGAGAGCGGTATTGACCTTCTTGCCGGTGGCAAGGCGGTTCTGCGTGGTCGCGAGCAGATCTGCGGTCGACTGCAGCGAGAGAAGGTTCTGGCGAACCGACGACGAGAGAACAATGCCTGACATAACTCATATCCTTCTGGATGACACGATTGACGCAGCGCCGCTACTTTCTCGCGGCGACCGTGCCACACTGGCGTCCCGGCGCTACCCGCTGGTTAACGTGCTGGTCCGTACAACTACGCGAGGGCAGGAAAAGCCGCGGCAATGTTTTTTATGGTAAACAAACTCTTACCAACGCCGCTCTGCGTCCAAGCCGCGCCTTCTCGATCGGTCCTGCGATGGGTCTTCGAATATGCGGCCGGACCAATTTGCCCACGGGTCCGATCGACCCGACGATAACAGCGGAGAAATCACCGAGATCGCGGCCGCGATCGCCGCAACGGAAGCGCTATCCGGATCCAGCGGCGCCCGCATAGCGCGCTCGCGCTTCGGCAAGACATTCATTAATCACCGCCAGCAACGCCGCCGGCGTAAACGGCTTGCGCAGGCAGCGCGCCGCGCCGAGTTCGAGCGCCATTCGCAAAAAGTCCGGCGCCGGCGAATCGAGATTCGCAAACGCGTATCCCGACATCGCCACCAGGGGAATCGCCGGCGCGCGCTCGTGGAATATCCGGATCGATTCGAAGCCACGCATATGCGGCATGAAGATATCGACGATCATCAAATCGAAGCTGGAGTCTTCGAGCGCGCGAAGCCCAGCTTCGCCGCCGTCGGCTATCGTCACTTCGAAGCCGTGACGCTCCAGATAGATCTCAATGGCCATGCAGACCATCGGATCGTCGTCGACAACGAGTACCCGTGTCATTTCAGCTCCCGGAGGCGAGATTTCTGCTTTCAATCGCTTGTCGCTCCTCAGTTGCCCTACGCCCGCGACCGCCGCCCTGCCTGATTCGACGCGACGCCGTTACGACTGGCTGGCGGCTCAGCCCGTTGCCATCCTCTGTTTCGGCGCATCCGACGGTGCCGCCTCGCTCTGCTGTTCCGACAGCGCCGTTGCGACGGCGGCAAGTGTTGCGACGTACCTCCGGTGCGGCTCAGCTTCCGACAGACACTCATCGATTACGCTGAGCAGAGTCACCGGCCTGAAGGGCTTGCGCAGGCACCTCGTCGCACCGAGGCTGAGAGCCATTTTGAGGCAAGCGAGATTTTCGGTTTCCGGACCGGAAAAGGCGTAACCGGAAATTGCGATCAGGGGCACCGTCGGGGCGCGCTGGTGAAATATCCTGATCGACTCGAAACCGCGCATGTTCGGCATGAAGATATCGACCATCATCAGGTCGAACGTTGCGTCGTCGAGCGCCGCAAGGCCGTTGGGCCCGCCGTCGGCGATGGCGACCCTGAAACCGCACTGCTTGAGCCAGGCGCGTATCGCGAGGCGGGTATGGAGGTCGTCATCGACGACCAATATGCGGCGCATGACGGCCTCCTCCGCCGTATCGGACGCACTGCAAGGGACTAACGACAAACCGCAAACAACAGCCCCGCCCGACAGGACACACCTGCAGGGCACCATCAACAGCACACCGAAGGCGTTACGCGAGCATTTTTGCCTTGCGAATCAGCGCACTATTCGTAATTCCGTAGCAAATCGACGGCGCTGTCTGCCCTCCACAGTGTATAGCGCAGGTTCCACAACCCTTGGTGCCATCGGCGGAAACTTCAGGCGCAGTCCCGACGTCCGGCGCGCAACGACATGGCCGAGTGGTGCCGGGCCCGGTCTCGATGCTCAACGCCGAACAGCTTCGGGCCGCCACCGAACGGAGCGACCAACGGTCCGACCCAGCGGCAAAGTGCGGCTATTTGCCGATATTTCCCGCCGGCAAATCGTGGCAAGATGAACGTGCATTTTTGAGCGCGCATAGTGCATATTTTTTGGTGCCTGGCACCCAGAGACCGGCTTTGCCCGTAAGGCAGGAGACTGCTTTGGATTCAGCCCCTCGTTCACCCAATGGATTTTTGTCCTCGCTGACTGCGGACGATTTTGAACTGATCCGCCCGCATCTGCGCACCGCCGACCTCACCCAGGATCTGGTGCTGGTGGAAGTCGACGAGACGCTCAAGCGCGCGTACCTTCCGCACAGGGGCGTGATTTCCCTCGTCGTCAAGCTTGCGCGAGGTGAGCACGTCCAGATCGCGATGGTCGGCCGCGACAGCATCTTCGGCGCCTTCGCCGCTCTCGG
Organism: Bradyrhizobium sp. LjRoot220; assembly: GCF_964252915.1. NCBI lineage: Bacteria > Pseudomonadati > Pseudomonadota > Alphaproteobacteria > Hyphomicrobiales > Nitrobacteraceae > Bradyrhizobium > Bradyrhizobium sp. LjRoot220. Next base: position 4,356 of record NZ_CAXUPS020000019.1, on the reverse strand, counting down.
CGACCCGATCGCGCTGAACAGCGCGGTGGTGCTGGTTCCCGGCGTGGCCTCGACGATCGACCTCGATCAGCTTCGGGCGGCCGCCGACCAGAGCGTGACGTTCCGGACCTTGCTGGCGCGGCACGGATTGGCGGTCTACGCGCAGATCCAGCAGACCGCGGGCTGCAACGCCTCGCACACAGTTGAGTCCCGGCTGGCGCGCTGCCTGTTGCATACCCGCGACCTGTCCGGCAGCGACAAGCTCGTGCTGACCCAGGAAGCCATGGCGCAGATGATCGGCGCGCGCCGCAACAGCGTATCGCTGGTGGCCAACACGCTGCAGCAGGCGAATTTCATCCATTACAGCCGCGGTCATATCGAGATCACCAACCTAGACGGCCTGATCAAGACCTCCTGCGAATGCTACGCGACGGTGAAGGCCCAGTACGACCGCCTGCTGCGCCCGCATATTCATGGCGCCGTGGCGTGACCGTTGGCCGCCGGCCACGGGCGAGCGGCTGCCCGAACGCATGGATACGCGCTGCCCCGTGATGCGCGTGAAGATTGCGCCCAGCGATCCGCCATGCCGGAAGCTCACCGTATAATTACGGCGGGAGCGCATTTGCCGGGGATTTATTCGGCCGGCAGTTAACGCGCTGTTCAATGACCCCTGATATTTGTCACGGTGCTGACGGGTGCAAGGTTCGGGAAAGAGCATCGAGACGATTTCGAATGCCACGCGCGTTCACCCGTGTTCGGCGGTTTGCTAGTTGCGCGGAGTAGAGACATGGCTTTTGATTTGTCGATGCCGATCCTGGTGGTCGATGACTACAGCACCATGATCCGCATCATCCGCAATCTCCTCAAGCAGCTTGGATTCGAGAACGTCGACGACGCCAGCGACGGATCGGCCGCGCTCGCCAAAATGCAGGGCAAGCGCTACGGCCTCGTGATCTCCGATTGGAACATGGAGCCGATGACCGGCTACGACCTGCTGAAGGAAGTCCGGGCCAGCCCGGAATTCTCGAACACGCCCTTCATCATGATAACGGCGGAATCGAAGACCGAGAACGTCATCGCCGCGAAGAAGGCCGGCGTCAGCAACTACATCGTCAAGCCGTTCAACGCGGCGACGCTCAAGACCAAGATGGAAGCGGTGTTCCCCAGCGCCGCTGAATAGCATCGTGCCGAGGCACGGCGGCTGACGCCATAAGCAGCAATCCACGCCGCACCGCCCGCTATCCTCGCGGCCATCCCAACCGCAATCAGGACCGGTGAACGCCGCCGAGGCGGCATCCGGCCTGTCTCGTTGTGTCTGGATGGGACGACCTCGCGTGCCGCGCACGCGCCTTGCCGTACTACTACGGTTTGGGATTTTCACAGACGGATAACGTTGAATCGCGATAGTCGCGTGGACCAAGGAGCCCCCTCATGTTCACGTTTGAGACGAGCGATCAGAAAGAAGTGCGGCGTTTCCGTATCGCCCAGTTCAACGGCAGAAGCGCAACCTTCCGCTCGGCCGGCTCGGCCGTCACCGGTCACGTCCGATCGATCGTGGAAAACAAGTCGAGCGTTACGGCGGCCTGGGTGATCACCATCATCCCCGAAGAGCCCAAGCCGGGCATCGCGACCCGGCCGACGCCGCGCACGCGTTCTTTTGCCGAAGATTTCTGCTGAGCCACACCCTGGCCCGGTCTCGCCGGCGGCGAGAACTCAGGCGGGCTGCGACAGCGCCTTGCGGACGAGGTCCGCGGTGTTGCGGGCGCCAAGCTTGCGCATGGCTTCGGCGCGATGGCTTTCGAAGGTCCTCGGGCTGATGTTCATCCGCAAGGCGCCTTGCTTGTTGGAGCAGCCTTCGCTGATCAGGCTCAATACCTCGCGCTCGCGCTTGGTCAGCGGCTTCTGACCGGTCTCCGAGGCGAACATCACGTCGGGCGCGCGACCGCCATCCTTGACGCGGCCGGCGCGGTTCTCCCGCCCCTGCGTGCGATCGGATTCGGAAGCAAACACCGGATGCTTGTCCGACATCTGCTTCACCACGGCGCAGACGCGTTCGAGCTGTTGAACCGCGTTGTCCACGACCTGTTGCAGGTAGACGCGGTTGCCGGGCGCTTCGGAGAACTGGTGGCTGTGCTGCTTGATCTCGTTCATGTAGAGCAGCAGCGCGGTGAGCGGTCCGTTGAGCTGGCGCGCGATCGACGCTTCCGCTTCTTCCGTTGCGCGCGCGCGCGCGGCGGACAACTGGACGATTTCAAGATTGTTCTCGAGCGGCGCGATGGTCTCCGCCCACTTCGGAAAGTGCGAATCACCGGCTTGATGGTCTTGCTGCGACATATGACTAATTTATCGATTCGCTTGCCGCTGGTGGTTAATTTCTTACCCAGTAAGAATACGGGAACTTGTGGCAATTGGGTTGGAAAATCGAGCCTGGCCGGTCAAGTATCGTGCCTGGATTGCAAGATCGACGACCACAGCCAGTGGAGCCCCCGTAGTTCTACGGTGACGGCGGGAGTACTTGCCCGCCCTGGTTCCACACCCACGCCCATTTGTTTTTCTAATCAGCTGTCATCCGGATCGGTGCGATGACCCCCGGCCGCTGAAGGCCGCCAGCATCGCTGGCCGCCACGCACGACAAGGCGCGGCGCGGGCAGGCGCCCGGCCGTCCAGACAGGCCGTCCAAATGAAAAATAGCGGCGGATCAGCCGAGCCGGCTGATCTGCTCCTCGGTCACGACGCGCTCGACGTTCTCGGTCTTGCTCTTGATGCGGTAGCGCGGGCGGCCGTCGGCCTCGATCGGCAGGCAGGTGACGATGGTGTAGATGCTGCGTTCCTTGACGGTGGCGCGGCCCTGCGGCCCCTGCAGCTGGTGGTGCACGTCGTCATTGATTGCGTAATTGTGGGCCATCGCCTGTCTTCCCGTTGAAAAAAGGCTTGTAGTCTCAACGGCCTCGCAAGGCAACCCATCGTTGGCGGGGAACCGCACGCCGGTACCGCATAGCGCCGCCGTCAGGGCGGTCCGGCCGCCCAAAGCGCCTTTCGCCGGGCCACCCGGGCGATCGATTCCTGAATGGCGGAACCCGCCAGAATCCCATCGCGCAGGCCCTGTTCAATGGACTGGGCGATGGCGGCCATTTCCTGCTCCTGATCGAACAGATTGTTGCCGATGCAGAGCATGTCGATGCCGGCCTGCAGCGATTGAAGGCTGGCCTGCCTGGTGCCCAACGCCTTCTGCAAACCCTGCATCTGCATGTCGTCGGTGACCAAGAGCGTCTCGGGGAGCCGCCGGCGCAGCCGGCCGAGGCCCGCGGCAGACAGGGTCATCGGATTGTCGCGGTCCCATTGCCTGACGATGGCGTGGCTGACCAGCACGGCATCGCCGAACATTTGGGGCGCCAGCGCATAGAACAGCTCTTCCTGCTCGTCGCGAAAACTGCCCGAAATGTCCATGAACTCCTGATGCGAGTCCGCCACCGCGCCGCCGATACCGGGAAAGTGCTTCAGACACAGCCCGATGCCGGCCTCGCGCGCGACCTCGCTCATCAGCAGCGCATTGGCCCGAACCTCGCCGATATCGGCGGACCAGGAGCGTTTGATTTTGCCGATGTTCGGATTGTCAGGATTGTAGTCGACGTCGATCACGGGCGCGAAGTCGTAGTGAATGCCGAGGCGGCGCATTTCGCCGAAACTTGCGGCCAGCACTCCCCGCTTCTCGTTCGCGGGAAGGTGGTTGAACTCCTTCGGGCTCGGCAGCGGCTTGAACCCCTTGCCGTCCTTCAGCCGCCGCACCAGCCCGCCCTCCTGGTCGATGAACACCATCGGGCGCGACGGCAGGCAGCAAATCTCCTCGCACAGACGCTGCACCTGCTCCGGCGACTCGATGTTGTTGTCGTATTGTTGCGTCTGGCAGGAATAATCGAACAGGATCACGCCGCCCAGGCCGTAATTGGCCGCAAATTCCCGCAGCCATGCCGGGATGGTTTTGCCGAAGAAGCCGAGAATGAAGAGTTCGCCGACGCGCATGCTGGCAATCCTATATGCTTTTCCGGTGAAGCGCATCGCGGATGCAGACTGCAACAGACGCAGCTTCGCGATCCCGCAGCGCGGATAGCGCTGCAGATTGCGGCGATCGAGGAGGGGGAGATTGGGAAAGGCGAAGATTATGGTGCTCCCGTCATTCTCCGCTGTCGTCCCTGCGAACGCAGGGACCCATACTCCGAGGCGGTTGTTGTTGCTGAAGGTCTCTAACGCCGGCGCTCTCACCGATAGACCGCGGAGTATGGGTCCCGGGTCAAGCCCGGGACGACGTGGATATGGTTTCGCGATCTCGCGACGCATTGCGCCCGAGGTTTGCTGGAAACTTCAACGCCCCCCAAATCC
>NZ_CAXUPS020000018.1:0-15193 GCF_964252915.1 Bradyrhizobium sp. LjRoot220 | reverse complement strand
CAAAACCGCACTCGCAGCGTAACGCTCGGCATACGGAGGCCGAAAAATGAAAACATGTCTTGTCGTCGATGATTCAAGTGTCGTGCGCAAAATCGCGCGCCGCATCCTGGAAGCGATGGACTTCCAGATCACTGAAGCAGAGGACGGTGCAAAGGCGCTGGACGCCTGCAAGCACACCATGCCGGATGCGGTCCTGCTCGACTGGAACATGCCCGTGATGGACGGCTTTGAGTTCCTTGGTCATCTGCGCCGCTTGCCCGGTGGCGACCTGCCCAAGGTGGTGTTCTGCACCACCGAAAACGGCATCGACCATATCTCGCGCGCGCTGCATGCCGGCGCCAACGAGTACATCATGAAGCCGTTCGACAAGGACATCGTCGCCGCCAAGTTCCAGGAAGTCGGCTTGGTCCAACTTATCGAACCGACTCCGGTCTAAACCTTATCCGCTTGCCCTTGAGAGGCCATCGTGACCCCGCCAGACTATGAGTATCTGCGTAAGCTCCTGAAGGATCATTCCGGTCTCGACCTGTCCGCAGACAAACAGTACCTGATCGAAAGCCGCCTGCTGCCGCTGTCGCGTAAAAGCGGCCTCGCCGGCATCAGCGAACTCGTGCAGAAAATGAAGGGCGGGGCGCCGACGATTATCGCCCAGGTGGTCGAAGCCATGACCACCAATGAGACCTTCTTCTTCCGCGACAAGGTGCCGTTCGATCATTTCCGGGATTCGATCATGCCGGAGGTGCTGAAGGCACGTGTGGCCCGCAAGAGCATCCGGATCTGGTGCGCCGCCGGTTCGACCGGTCAGGAGCCGTACTCACTGGCCATGTCCCTGAAGGAAATGAGTGCAGCTCTTGCCGGATGGCGGATCGAAATCATCGCGACCGATCTTTCCCAGGAAGTGCTCGAGAAATCCAGGGCCGGCATCTACAGCCAGTTCGAGGTCCAGCGCGGCCTGCCGATCCAGATGCTGGTCAAATATTTCAAGCAGAACGGCGAACTCTGGCAGGTCAATGCCGACATTCGCGCCATGGTTCAGCACCGGCAACTCAATCTGCTGCACGACTTTTCGCAGCTCGGGGTGTTCGACGTCATCTTCTGCCGGAACGTTCTGATCTATTTCGACCAGGACACCAAGATCAACATCTTCAGCCGTCTTGCCAAGTCGATGGAAGCGGATGGTTTCCTGGTGCTGGGCGCGGCGGAGACGGTGGTCGGCTTGACGGATGTCTTCAAGCCATTTCCGGACAAGCGCGGGCTCTATCGGCCGAATGTAGCGCGTACGGCTGCGGCAGCGATGCCAAAAATCGCGGCAATGGCGGGACGTTGAGGCATGGCGGAAGAGAACAAGGGAACGGAACGCGTCACGTTCAGCCGGGGTTATGACGTCTGCATCATGGCGATCGACGGGACCTGGCGCCGGGATTGCCAACTCAACTCGATCTCCGACACCGATGCCACGTTGACCGTTGAAGGCTCCATTCAAGGCCTTAACCTCAAGGAGTTCTTTCTGCTGCTGTCGTCGACCGGGCTCGCCTATCGCCGCTGCGAACTGGTTCGCGTCAACGGCACGGACATGGATATTCATTTCCTGAGGGGCAAGCACGCCAAGAAGCGGCCGGGCGCGACGTCGAAGTCGGACGAGATGATGTCCTGAAGCCGTCGCGCCGCACGAGCGCTGCTTTACCGGTCAACTGGTAATCACCGCATTTTCTGAGGGGCTACGCCCGTCACCAGATGTCGGTAATGCGCGATGGGTTCTGGCCGGCCGATCAGATAGCCCTGAATTTCGCACCCTTCCTTGGCGAGAAACGCCAGCTGCGACTCGGTCTCGACGCCTTCGGCAATGACTGACAAGGTGAGCGCGCGACCCAGTCCAAGAATGGCATGGATGATGGCGGCGGCCTGAAAGCTGTTGCCGATCCTGGCGGTGAAGCTCTGGTCGATCTTGATCTTGTCGAACGGAAAGGCCTGCAGATAGGACAGGGATGAATAGCCGGTGCCGAAATCGTCCATGGCAACACGCACGCCGAGGTTCTTGATTCGGCGCAGCACCGAGAGTGCACGCTCGAAATCCTCGAACAGCACGCCCTCGGTGATCTCGATTTCAAGCCGCTTCGGATCGAGGCCTGTTTCCAGCAGGATCGAAAGGATCATCGCGGGCACGTCGCCGCGACGGAAATCGACAGGTGAGAGATTCACCGCGATCGAAAGCGGCCTGGGCCATGAAGCCGCTTCTCGGCAAGCTTCGCGCAAAACCCATTCGTCGATCGGACCAATCGCGCCGGTCTCTTCTGCCAGGGGAATGAAAATCCCGGGCGGTACCATGCCTCGCACGGGATGACGCCAGCGCAGCAGCACCTCGAAGCTGAAGATCTCTCCGCCGGCCGTGGCCTGCGGCTGGAAATGCAATTCCAGTTCGTTGTTCTCGATGGCCCCGGCGATGTCGTGCTGCAACGCACGCTTTTCCCGAATCTGCCGGCCCACCGCCGGCTCGAAGAAGCGAACGCCGCCGCGCAGTTCGATCTTCGCCCGGTAAAGCGCCGCTTCTGCATTGGCGACCAGAGTATCGACGTCCGCGCCGTCCTGAGGATAGATGCTCGCCCCGATCGTAAAGCTTCCCTCGATCTCATACCCGTCGATGCAAACCGGTTCGTCCAGGATGCCGGACAGCCGGCTGCAAAGCGCTTCCGCCGTCGTCGGCTGCGGGCCGCTGGACGAGACGATGGTGAATTCGTCGGCCCCCAGACGTGCTAGAAAGGCGCCGTTGCAGGCCGATGCCAGCCTTTGCCCGACTTCGACAAGAAATCGGTCGCCCGCTGAATGGCCATAGACGTCGTTGATTTCCTTGAACTGGTCGAGGTCGAGGCAAAGCACCGCAAACGACGCGTTGCCGGCCGCCGCGCTCACGAAGGTGATTGCGATATGCTCGTTGAATGCCGCTCGGTTCGGCAGCCCGGTAAGCTGGTCGTGAAAAGCAAGGTGGGCGATCCTTGCCTCGTTCTGCGCGCGCTCGGTGATATCGTCGTGGGTGGAAACCCAGCAACCGTTTTTCATCGGGCGATACGAAACGCTGACAATCCGACCATCGGCCAGTTCCGCGACGAGATCGTCCGGCCTGCGTGTCGTGATCGCCGTCTGCAGCTTCGACCCATATTGCCCGAGGTTGCGATAAGCGGTTCCCGCCGCCTTGCGCGCCTCGAGCATCTCTTCGAGCGTGCATCCGACGAACAGCCGGCCGGGAGCGATATTGTACATTTTGACGTAGCGGTCGTTCCAGAGCAGCAGGCGGTTATCCGGGCCGAACATGCATAGCCCATGGCTCATATTGTTGAGCGCCGCGTCCAGCTTCTCCATCATCGTGGCGGAGCCCCGATCAGACCGCGCCCCGAACGGCGACCGGAGGCCGGGCAGCGGTCGCAGCAGACGCCTGACGGCGAGAGAAAATCTGTGGTGGAGGGACATCGTGGGCTCCCGCAGGACGGCGCCGTCAGAACGCCTTTGTCCGCTTATGCGCTGACGATCAAGAGCGTCGGCAGGCTCCCGGAAGAGTCGCCGGAGCCGCTTCTTGATGCCATGGGATCGAGCAGCGAGTGGAGCGCGACGGCAAGATTGGCGTCACAAGCCTTCAACGCCACGGTCGCCCTGACATAGGACGGCGTCACGTCATCCAGCACAATGACATTGGCGCAGTTGTCCTGGCTGCCGGACGCGGTTTCGCGGGCGATCTCGTGCTCGATCAGCCGCAGGCTCGCCTGGACGTGCTCGATCAGGGATATGACGTCCGCTACCATCGAACGGTACGTGTCGTTCCGGTCTTCAGGTTCAATCGCGATGCCGACGCCTTGGGGATTCTGCATAGCTGCACTCCTCAGGCTACTTTTTAGGGGCGCGTTGCTACTTGTGCGTTAAGCCATCGTCCCGTACAAATACGGGTGCGTTTTCGATAGGGTATTGTGTTGATACCGATATCGGAGTGCGCGTCAGGTTTCACGATGCATGGAACATGAAACATGGCTGAGAAAGCCCTCTCCCGCGGGGAGATATTCGTAGTCGATGACGACCCCGCCGTTCGTGACACGCTTTCCATGGTGCTGTCGGCGGGCGGTTACCAGGTCATCTGTTTTGCCGACGGCGCCGCATTGCTGGCCGTTGCAAGAACCCGGACGCCGTCCTGCATCCTGCTCGACGTGCATATTCCCGGCAAATCGGGCCTCGACATCCTGAAGGAACTGCACGGCGAGGACTATCCTGCGCCGATCTTCATGATTTCCGGGCAGGGCGACATCTCGATGGCCGTCAGCGCGATCAAGAGCGGTGCGCTCGATTTCATTGAAAAGCCGTTCCGTGGCAGCGAGATCGTCGCACGGCTCGACGAGGCGATCGAGGCCTATGCGCGGCGGCAGGCGGAGAGTAACTCCGCGTCCCGGATCGCGACACTGCATTTCCCCGGACGCGAACCGCTCACGCGGCGCGAGCGCGAAGTGCTCGAGCAGTTCACCGCCGGCGCGTCCAACAAGGAAGCGGGCAGGCATCTCGGGATCAGCCCGCGGACCATCGAGGATCACCGCGCCAACATCATGAAGAAACTCGGGGCACGCAACGCCGCCGACCTGGTCCGGATCGTGATGACGACTTCACGCCAGGCCTGATCTGGGCGGTGACGGCGGAGCTTTCGCGAGATAGCGCGAGCAAATGGGGACCGTCAGTCGCCGAGCGCCTTGCGGATCATGATAGCCATATCCGATTTGCGGTATGGCTTGGCCAGCAGCAGCACGCCCTCGTCGAGCCGGCCATGATGGATGATTGCGTTTTCCGTGTAGCCTGACGTGAACAGCACTTTCAGCCCGGGCCTGATCTTGAGCATCTCGTTGGCGAGCTGGCGGCCGTTGAGGCCGGGCATGATCACGTCGGTAAACAGCAGGTCGAACGGATGGCCTGCTTTGACGATCGCGAGCGCCTCCGTCGCGTTCCCCGCATCCAGCGTGACGTAGCCGAGCGAATGCAGTTGCGTCAGCACGTAGTTGCGCACCAGCGCGTCGTCTTCGACGACCAGGATCGTCTCATTGCCGCCCTCGACCGCGGGCGCTTGGCTAGGCCCGGCCGCTAGTGACGTGCCCGTGGCCGGCGGCAGGTACATCTTGATCGTCGTGCCGTGGCCTTCCTCGCTGTAGATCATGATGTGGCCGGCGGATTGCTTGACGAAGCCGTAGACCATGCTGAGCCCGAGGCCGGTGCCCTTGCCGGGCCCCTTCGAGGTGAAGAACGGATTGAACACCTTGTCGAGGATCGCTGCCGGAATGCCGGTTCCGGTATCGCTGACCGCGATCATGGCGTAGCGGCCCGGCCGGACGTCATTGTGCATCCGGGCGTAGTGCTCATCGAGCACCACCATGCCGGTTTCGATGATCAGCTTGCCGCCGTCGGGCATGGCATCGCGGGCGTTGAGGGCGAGATTGAGGATGGCGGTGGCCAGTTGATTGGGATCGACGATCGCCGGGCAGGATTCGTCTTCGAACACCGACTCGATCTCGACATGCTCGCCAAGCGTCCGCTGCAGCAGTTTCGCGGTATCGATGATCAGCGTATTGACGTCGGTTTCCTTTGGTTCGAGCGGCTGCTTGCGCGCGAACGCCAGCAGGTGCTGGGTAAGGTCGGCGCCGCGCGAGGCGGCCTCGTCGATCATCCGCGTGATGGCCGCGAGTTGCGGCTCGCCCTTGACGGCGTCGGCCAGGATTTCGATCGTCCCGGTGATGACGGTCAGGATATTGTTGAAATCATGGGCGATGCCGCCGGTGAGCTGGCCGACGGCTTCCATCTTCTCGGCCTGTCGGATGCGGTCCTCGGTGGCGATCTTGTCGGTGAGGTCGCGCATGAAACCGTTGAACACGAAGCCGTTGCGGCGTTTCAACTCGGTAACGCTCAGTTCGACCCTGATTTCCTTGCCGTCGCGCCGCATTGCGTCGATCTCGAAGCGGCGGCCAAGGATCGCCGCTTCACCGGTGCGCAGGAATCGTTCCAGGCCGGCCATGTGCGCGTCGCGATGGCTGTGCGGGATGATCAGGTCGCTGAGTTTGGCTCCGACCGCTTCATCTCGTGTCCACCCAAAGATATTCTCGGCTTGCGAATTCCAGTCCGAGACCGTGCCCTGATCGTCCATCTGGACAAAGGCATCGAGCGCCGTGTTGATGATCCCGCGCGCCAGCTGGGCGCTTTCACGCAAGGAATCCTGCGCCCGCCGGCTTTCGGTCATGTCGCGGCCGACAAAGAAAAACCGCTTCGCCGGTTCGGACCAGACCCCGAGCCAGGACAGCCACACTTCGCGTCCGCTCTTGTGGAAGCAGCGCGTGTCCGCGATCGGCGGGCGTTGCCCGCGCCGCAAAGCGCGCATTTCCCGGCGCGAATTCTCCAGATGATCGGGATGGATGAAGTCTTCTCCACTGCGGCCTATCATCTCGCCCGGCGAATAGCCCAGGATGACGGCACAACTCGGGCTGATCTGGACCACGGTTCCCCTTGAATCCATCACCATGATCAGGTCCTGCGACGCCTCGAAGACGCGGTGCAGTTGCTCGGCCTGCTGCCGCAGCGCCAGCCGGGTCTTGTTGTTGTCGGTAATGTCGCGCGCCACCGTCGATGTGCCGATGGTCTCGCCGGAAGGCGATTTGATCGGGGACACGCTGAGCGAGACCTCGACCGGGCTGCCGTCCTTGCGCAGGCGCGTGGTTTCGTTGTGCTCGATGCTTTCGCCCCCGCCGATCCGGCGCAGGATGTCCTGCATCTCGGGCAGCCGGCCGGCGGGCATCAGGATCGTGATATTCTTGCCCGTCGCTTCCGCAGCGCTGTATCCGTACAGGCGTTCCGCGGCCGTATTCCAGCCGGTGATGGTGCCGTCGAGCGATGTCGTGATGATGGCATCGTTGGAGGATTCGACCGCCGCGCTGAACAGGCGCTCGCGCTCGGCGTGATGGTCGCGCGCCGCAATGGTGCGGCGATGTTCCCGCACCTCCTGTTGCAGTGCTGCGGTCTTCTCATTGACCTCCGCGATCATTTTCGCGAACGCGCGGGCCAGCACGCCGGTCTCCCCGCGAGCGTCAACCGGGATGGCGACCTTCCCGTTGCTGGCAGCGCCCTGCACGGCCACAGTCAGGCGATTGATCGGCCGGGTCAGCGACCTTGCGATCAACAGGGCCAGCACTGCCGCGCACAACACGGCGATCGCTCCGACCAGAAGGGAGGTATTCCTGATGCTGGCAGCCGGTGCCATGATCAGGGCGTTCGGGGTGGTTTCGATGACGCCAACCCATTCGGTACCGGCCAGAAGAGCTGGAGCCAGTGCTATCCCGCCCAAGCGGGCGGCATGATCCGGGGCGATATCGGCGATGCCCCGGGTTGCGCCGGCGTGCGAGGCCAAATGCGGAAAATCGGCTTTCCAGTTGTCGGGCCTGCCGAGCAGCGCACCGAATTCGCGCGAACGATCGGGATGAATGAGATAATCGCCCTGCCGGTTGACGACGTAGATCGTCTCGCCCGGCAACACCGACGATCGCACGCGGTCGAATGCCCGCCGCATATCGACATTGATCATGAAGATGCCGAACGGCTTGCCGTCATCCGCAAAGACCGGTGTAGCGATGCGTATCGTCGGCCTGTGCGTCTCCTCGATCAGTCCGTTGCGGCGCCCCAGATCAAGCGGCGAAATGTAGATTTGTCCGGGCTTTAGGGTGAGCGCTTCCGCGAAATAGTTTCGATCGCTTCTCCTCTGTAGTCCCTCTTCGGGAACGATCCGAACCGCGTCGTTTGGCCCCATGCGGTCGACGCGGACAACCTCACGGCCGCCGTCATCAAAGCTGATGATCCGGAAGATCGCATAGATGGGCTTGGCTTCGAGTTCCGCTGCAAAGCGGGCCGCTATCCGGTCGCGCCACGTCTTTTCGGAAACGCCGTCCACCGGATCGATGCCGCCCGCCTTGCGCGCCCGGACCATTCCCGCCAGCGCCACCGCCGAACGAAAGCCCGCGACATCTCCGGTCGCGCTGGCGGCGTAATACTCGAGGTCGGTCGCCACCTGCCGCGAATGCGTCTCGATGCGGTCGCGGGCGCGCAGCAGCAGCGCCTGCTCCAGGCTGCGATAGCTCAGCCATCCGACCGCGGACACCGCGACCGCGACCAACGCAATCATCGCGATGGCAAGCCTGGTTGTGAGCGTCATTTTTTGTTGCGCTCGCCCTCCCGTCCGCCCCCGTTAAGCCCCGGAGCGAATCCAGCAATGCTATTTCGCATCACGGGCAGGACGCAACACCGCCGGAGGCGTGGGACGCCGATGACGACAGTCGTTTGGCGGCTTCCAGGCAGTTGGCGACTGCCGCCAGGAGGTCCGCGGGCTTGAAGGGTTTCTGCAGGCTCGAGACGGCGCCGAGCTTGGTCGCCATGGTCAGGAAGTCCGGGATGGAACCTTCATCCGAAGGCATCGGCCGGCCCGAGATCACGACGATCGGGATCAGTGGCCGCAGCTGGCGAACCAGCCGCATGGTCTCGAACCCGTCCATTCCCGGCATGAAGATGTCGAGAAACAGCAGATCGAAATCTTCCTTTTCGAACAGCGCAAGCCCTTTACTGCCGTCCCCGGCAGTGACCACGCTATGCCCCGCGCGCTCCAGCAACAACCGGACCGTGGTTTGAACCGCGGTATCGTCGTCTACAATCAATATTCTTGCCAAATGACGGTTCTCCGGGCCCCGCTGGAATCAAGTCAACGGCAGGTTGCGATTCTCGCTGAAACCTTGTGCTCCTGCAACGGTTTCCCGACCGAAGATGTTCCTGCCGGCACACTCAAAGCGCCCTTTAAAACAGCGTATCCGCCTGTTGCCGGGTAGACAGCACGCAAAGGGCTGCACAGGGGAACCCGATTCGTCCTGAAGGACCGGGGATATTTTGCGGTGTTAGCCGCTCAGATATTCCGGATACAGCGCCCGGATCCGGGTGAGTTCACTGAGCGTTCCCGACAGATGGGTCCGCAGATGCTTCTGCGCCTCGTCCGGATCGCCGGCGTCGATAGCCCTTACGATCAGTCTGTGATGCCGCACGATATCCTGGGCCTTGCCGGGGGAGGGCAGATGCAGCCGGCGCAGCCGGTCGATATGGCCGCTGCGGCTGCGCACCAGCGTCCAGATGTCCTGCTTGTCGGCCGCCGTATAAAGCTGGGCATGAAAATCATTGTCGGCGGCCATGAATTTTTCGAACTCGCCGGCCTTGGCCAACTTCTGTTGGCGCACGATCGCCTGGTTGAGGTCGGCGACGAACGTTGCGTCATGCCTGCCGGCCAGCGCCCGAACGATCTCCAGTTCCACCGCCTGCCGCAGGAAGTGGGCCTGTTGGGCCAATCGCACGTCGACCCGGCTGACCACGGTCGCATATTGCGGGAAGACGTCGACCAGGCCTTCCTCTTCGAGCCGCATCAGCGCGTCGCGGATCGGCGTCGAACTGATCCCGAACTGCCCGGCTAGCGCGGCCCGCGACAGCGGCGATCCCGGCGGCAGCTCCAGCGAAACGATCATGCCGCGCAAGCGCTCGAACACTTGCGGTGCAGCTTGCCGGTCCCGGTCGAGCCGCTCGGGAGAACGCGGCGCCACGCGGCGCGCGGCGACTGACCTTGGACCCATGGGAACAACCGGTCCTTTCAGAGGGCTTGCCTCAAGTACACTAATATATTAGTGCATCTCATCAAGGGCGTCAAATGCATGGAATCGCCGGAGGGAACGTACGATGAGAAATAGGAACCCCGACGACCTTCGCAGCGCGCGCTGGTTCGCGCCCGACGATCTGCGCGCCTTCGGTCACCGCTCGCGCGCGATGCAGATGGGTTACGCGCCGGAGGAATGGAAGGGCCGTCCCGTCATTGCGATCCTCAACACCTGGTCGGACGCGCAGCCCTGCCACATGCATTTCAAATCCCGCGTCGACGACGTCAAGCGCGGCATCCTGATGGCCGGCGGCTTTCCGATGGAATTGCCGGCGCTGTCGCTGTCGGAATCGTTCCTGAAGCCGACCACGATGCTTTACCGCAACATGCTGGCGATGGATGCCGAGGAGCTGCTGCGCGGTCATCCCGTCGACGGCGTCGTGCTGATGGGCGGCTGCGACAAGACCACGCCGGGCCTCTTGCTCGGCGCCACCAGCATGGGCCTGCCGACAATCTACCTTCCGGCCGGGCCGATGCTGCGCGGCAACTGGAAGGGCAAGACCCTGGGTTCCGGCTCGGATGCCTGGAAATACTGGGATGAGCGGCGCGCGGGGAAAATCTCCGACAAGGACTGGGTCGATGTCGAGGCCGGCATCGCGCGCAGCTACGGCACCTGCATGACCATGGGCACCGCCTCGACCATGACCGCGATCGCCGAATCGATCGGCATGACCCTGCCGGGCGCGTCCTCCATACCGGCCGCCGACGCCGGTCACATCCGCATGGCCTCGGAATGCGGCCGCCGGATCGTCGAGATGGTGTGGGAAGATTTGACGCCGGATAAGATCCAGACCCGCAAGGCCTTCGAGAACGCGATTACGGTGGCGATGGCGATGGGTTGTTCGACCAATGCGATCATCCATCTGATCGCGCAGGCGCGCCGCGCCGGCCAGGACATCGGGCTCGACGATTTTGAAATCGCCAGCCGCAAGGTACCCGTGATCGCCAATGTGCGTCCGAGCGGCGACAGATATCTGATGGAAGATTTCTTCTATGCCGGCGGCTTGCCGGGCCTGATGAGCCGCATCAGGGAGCATCTGCATCTCGACGTGATGACCGTGACCGGCCAGACGCTGGGCGAAAACATCGCCCGCGCCGAAGTCTATAATGACGACGTCATCCGTACGGTGAAGGATCCGATCTATGCGGAAGGCGCGCTCGCCGTGCTCAAGGGCAACCTTGCGCCGGACGGCTGCGTGATAAAACCGTCCGCGTGCGAGCCGCGCTTCCTCAAGCACACCGGGCCGGCGCTGGTGTTCGACGATTATCCTTCGATGAAAAAGGCGGTCGACGATCCCAATCTCGATGTGACCGCGGATCACGTGCTGATCCTGCGCAATGCCGGGCCGCAGGGCGGGCCGGGCATGCCGGAATGGGGCATGCTGCCGATCCCGACCAAATTGGTGAAGCAGGGCATACGCGACATGGTGCGGCTGTCGGATGCGCGCATGAGCGGCACCAGCTACGGCGCCTGCATCCTGCATGTGTCTCCGGAATCCTACATCGGCGGCCCGCTGGCGCTGGTGAAGAACGGCGACCGTATCACGCTCGACGTCGACGCCCGCACCATCAACCTCGATGTGCCGGAGGCGGAACTGGCAAAACGCCGCGCCGAGTGGAAGGCGCCGGAGCGGCGCTTCGAGCGCGGCTATGGCTGGATGTTCACCAGGCACATCAAGCAGGCCAACGAAGGTTGCGATTTCGACTTTCTCGAAACTGGCTTTGGCAAGCCGGTGGGCGAGCCGTCGATTTATTAGCACCGTCGTTCCGGGATGGTCCGAAGGACCAGACCCGGAACCTCGAGATTCCGGGTTCGCTTCGCGCCCCGGAATGACAGGGAGAGAAGATCCGTTACCAACAAAAACATCCGAGGGAAGGACCACCCATGAGCATCACACGACGCAACATCCTCGCCGCAGCTGGCGCGACCGCGGTTACGACACTGGTCTCCCGTGCCGCCGGCGCCCAGTCATTCCCGTTCACGATGAACCAGCGCTATCCCGACCCGTCAGTTCAGATTCTCGACCCGAGTTTTACGAAATACCGGATCTATTCGAGCACGATCGAACAGGTCGCTACCGGCATGCGTTGGGCCGAGGGGCCGGCCTATTTCCCGGAAGGCGGCTATCTGCTGTATTCCGACATCCCCAACAACCGGATCATGAAGTTCGACGAGAAGACCAGCCAGACCAGCGTGTTCCGGAGCCCAGCCAATTATGCCAACGGCAACACGCGTGACCGTCAGGGTCGCCTCGTCACCTGCGAGCATTCGGTGACTCGCCGCGTCACCCGCACCGAGAAGGACGGCAAGCTGACGGTGCTGGCCGACAAGTTCGAGGGCAAGCGGCTGAACGCGCCGAACGATGTCGTGGTGAAGTCCGACGACAGCATCTGGTTCACCGATCCCCTGTTCGGCATCAACGGCGAGTGGGAGGGCAAGAAGGAAAAGCCCGAGCAGGCCACCACCAACGTCTACCGCATCGCCAAGGACGGCAAGATCACGGCCGTCATCACCGACATCGTCAATCCCAACGGCCTGGCGTTCTCGCCGGACGAAAAGAAGCTTTATGTGGTCGAGTGGAAGGGCACGCCCAACCGCAGCATCTGGGCCTATGACGTCAAGGACGACGGCACGCTCGGCGGCCGTACCAAACTGATCGACGCCGCGGACCAGGGCGCGCTCGACGGCTTCAGGGTCGATCGCGACGGCAATCTGTGGTGCGGCTGGGGCAGCAACGGCGCGCTGCAGGGCGAGCCGGCCGATGTCGGCGGCCGCAAGGTATTTCAACTCAAGGGCAAGCCCGAAGACCTCGATGGCGTGATGGTGTTTAACCCCGCCGGCAAGCCGCTGGCGTTCATCCGCCTGCCGGAGCGTTGCGCCAACCTCTGTTTCGGCGGCCCGAAGAACAACCGCCTCTATATGACGAGCTGCCATTCCGTGTACGCACTTTACGTGGAAGCGCATGGCGCGGTGTAAATTATGACCCGTCATTCCGGGGCGCACGAAGTGCGAACCCGGAATCTCGAGATTCCGGGTCTGGTGCTAACGCACCATCCCGGAATGACGGAATAACTGGGATGAACACCATGACAAAACTGAGCGACGCCACCCGCAACAAACTCAAGACCGTTTCGACCGCAACCGTCGCCACCGCGCTGTTCAAGCGCGGCTTTCGCATCCAGATGATCCAGGATGTGCATCCGCTGGGGCCCGATCAGCCGGTGCTGGTCGGCGAAGCCTTCACCTTGCGCTACATGCCGGCGCGGGAGGATCTCAACAAGATCGAGGTGTTCCGCGACCGCAGCCACCCGCAGCGCAAGGCTATCGAAGACTGCCCGCCTGGCGCGGTGCTGGTCATGGACAGCCGCAAGGATGCGCGCGCGGCTTCCGCCGGCGCCATCCTGGTGACGCGACTGATGAAGCGCGGCGCGGCCGGCGTCATCACCGATGGCGGCTTTCGCGATTCGGCCGAAATCGCAGCCCTCGGCTTTCCCGCCTACCACCAGCGACCGAGCGCGCCGACCAATCTGACGCTGCACCAGGCGATCGAGATCAACGTGCCGATCGGCTGCGGCGACGCGCCGGTGTTCCCCGGCGACGTTATTCTCGGCGACAGCGACGGCGTGATCGTGATTCCTGCCCATCTTGCCGACGAAATCGCCGACGAGGCGGTCGAGATGACCGCGTTCGAGGATTTTGTTACTGAAGAGGTGCGCAAGGGCCGCTCGATCCTCGGTCTCTATCCCGCGACCGATGAGCAGACGCCCAAGGATTTTGCGGCTTGGCGCAAGGCCAATGGGCGATGATGGTGTTTCCCGGACGCAGCGCGGCGCGCAGCGGTGCGCTGCAGAGCCGGGGTCTATATACTCCGTGACGCAACTGTGGGTCCCGGCTCAGCGGAGCAGCGTTACACGCTGCACCGCGTCCGGGACACGAAGCCTAAAGACGACATAAAAAGGAAGGAACTATCCCATGCTGATGTTCAACAATCTGATCGACGGCGAATGGTTGTCCGATGGCGCCCGCGCGCCCAACGTCAACCCATCCGATACCAAGGACATTGTCGGCCAGGCGGTGCGCGGCACACGCGCGCAGGCCGAGGCCGCGATCGCGGCTGCAAAGGCCGCATTCCCGGCATGGTCGCGATCGACGCCGCAAGTGCGTTACGACA
This sequence comes from Bradyrhizobium sp. LjRoot220, assembly GCF_964252915.1. Lineage (NCBI taxonomy): Bacteria > Pseudomonadati > Pseudomonadota > Alphaproteobacteria > Hyphomicrobiales > Nitrobacteraceae > Bradyrhizobium > Bradyrhizobium sp. LjRoot220. Next base: position 1,282 of record NZ_CAXUPS020000018.1, on the reverse strand, counting down.
TCCTGAAGAAGGCGTCGGACGAAATCCTTGCGCGCAAGGACGAGTTGGGCCGGCTGCTGTCGCGCGAGGAGGGCAAGACGCTGCCGGAAGGAGTCGGTGAAGTCGCGCGCGCCGGCCAGATTTTTGCGTTCTTTGCCGGTGAGTGTCTGCGGATGGCCGGCGAGAAACTCGCTTCCGTGCGTCCCGGCATCGACATCGAGATCACCCGCGAGGCGCTCGGCGTCGTCGGCCTGATCACGCCATGGAATTTTCCGATCGCGATTCCGGCCTGGAAGATCGCGCCGGCGCTGGCTTATGGCAACACCGTGGTGATCAAGCCCGCCGACCTCGTCCCCGGCTCGACCTGGGCGCTGGTCGATATCCTGCACCGCGCGGGATTGCCAAAAGGCGTGCTCAACCTCGTGCTCGGGCGTGGCTCGGAAGTCGGCGCGGTCCTGCTGGAGCATCCCGACGTGGCCGCCATCAGTTTTACGGGCTCGGTCGCCACCGGCCAGAAGATCGCGGCGGCCTGTATCGCCTCGCGGCCGATGAAGAAGTTTCAATTGGAGATGGGCGGCAAGAATCCGCTGGTCGTTCTCGATGATGCGGACCTGAAGGTCGCCGTGGAATGCGCCGCCAACAGTGCGTTCTTTTCCACCGGGCAGCGCTGCACCGCCGCCTCGCGGCTGATCGTCACCGCCGGGATCCACGACAAATTCGTCGAGGCGCTGACCGAGCGGATGCGCAGCCTGAAGATCGACGACGCCGTCAAGGCCGGCACCGATATCGGTCCCGTCGTCGATCAGAGCCAGCTCGATCAGGATCTCAAATATATCAGCATCGGCAAGGACGAAGGTGCAAAACTCGCTTACGGCGGCGAGCGTCTTAATCGGGACGCGCCCGGCTTCTATCTGCAGCCGGCGCTGTTCACCGATGTGACCAACACGATGCGGATCGCGCGCGAGGAGATTTTCGGGCCGGTGGCCGCGGTCATCCGCGTCAAGGATTATGCCGAAGCGCTGGCGACCGCCAACGACACCGATTTCGGCCTATCGTCCGGCATCTGCACCACCAGCCTGAAATACGCCAGCGACTACAAGCGCAATTCGGAAGCCGGCATGGTGATGGTGAATTTGCCGATCGCCGGCGTCGATTACCACGTGCCGTTCGGCGGCCGAAAAGGCTCCAGCTTCGGTGCCCGCGAACAGGGCCGCTACGCGGCGGAGTTTTATACGACGGTCAAGACGGCTTATACGTTGCCGTAAGGGGCGGCCGACAGTGTCCTCTTAACCTCTCCCCGCTT
>NZ_CAXUPS020000017.1:0-93973 GCF_964252915.1 Bradyrhizobium sp. LjRoot220 | reverse complement strand
CGCTTCTTGGTTCGACCGGAGAGCCGCTTCTTCGTCCCGACCTGCTTCAATCCGTGACGCCGCGCGCAGACGTCGTCAAGGATGGCCGTCGCGCATTGGCTCAAAGCACGCTCCGCAGCTGCCAGGCCACTCCTTGACGACGGCGAGCGCGGTGTCACACTGCAGCCGGTCGGGTCGTACTCGTTCTCGTCCAACCTGATAGTTGCTACAATTGAGGGGCTATTTGTCCCACGCCCCGGCATGCACCGCAGCCGCCTCGTCCTCCAGCAGCGGGCCGACGACCTCAGTGGATCGTTGACCGCTTCCAAAAACTTCCCGGCACGGCAGGTCGAGGGTCGGATTTTCCGGATGGTTGCCGGTCAATTCGCGCAGGCGGTGTTCGCTTAAGGCATAGACCAGCCGGCCGATGCCGGCCCAGTAGATCGCGCCGGCGCACATCGCGCAGGGTTCGGCCGAGGAGTAGAGCGTGGCGCCGCGCAGGATGTTGGCGTCGATGGTGGTGCAGGCCAGCGTCGCCAGCAGGCGTTCGGCATGCGCGGTGCTGTCGCGGGCGGGCATATAGCCGTTTTCGGTCTCGATCAGCACGTTGCGGTTGGCATCGACGAGAATGGCGCCGAACGGGTGGTTGCCGTGCATCATGGCGCGACGCGCGACGTCGAAGGTCCGCCGCAGGAAATGCGCGTCGATCTCGGACGGGCTGAGCGCAGAAATATCCGCCATCAATGCCTGACTGCTAGTGCCCTGCCATGTGCCGGCCGATTTCGGTCAGGTCAGCCTCGCTGGCGCGGGCTTCATGAACGAATTGGCCGTGGAACATCACCACCAGACGATCCGACAATTCAAGGAGTTCGTCGAGGTCCTCGCTGACCAAAAGCACCGCGGCGCCGCGGTTGCGCGCCGCCATGATTTCGGCGTGGATCTGGGCGACGGCGGCGAAATCCAGTCCGAAGCAGGGATTGGCGGCGATCAGCACCTCGACCTCGCCGCCGAGTTCCCGCGCCAGCACCGCGCGCTGCACGTTGCCGCCCGACAGCGCCGAGATCGGCGTATCCGGCGAGCGGGTCTTGATCTTGTAGAGCCCGATCTTGCGCTCGGCGTCTTTTCGGAAAGCCGACTTGTTGAGCCACCAGCCCTTGCTGGCAAACGGCGCGCGGTCGAATTCACGGAATGCGATGTTGTCGGCGACGCTCATGCCGCCGACGCAGGCGTTCTTCAGCGGCTCTTCCGGCAGCAGCGACATCTTGTGCCGCCGCATCTCCTCGCGGCTGGCCGAATAGAGATCGCCGCGAACACGAATCTCGCCGCTTTCGGCCTCGCGCTGGCCGGCCAGCACTTCCACAAGCTGGCGCTGGCCGTTGCCGGAGACGCCGGCGATGCCGACGATCTCGCCGCCGCGCACCGTGAGCGAGACATCATGGACCGCAACCGCGCCGGCATCGTCGATCGCGCAAAGCTTGCTCAGCTCCAGCCGCGCCTCGCCCAATTGCCCGACGCGCGGCGGCTGAACCATCAATTCCTCGGCGCCGATCATCATCCGCGCCATGCTGTCCGGCGTGAGATCGGCGACGTTGCCGTTGCCGGCGAGCTTGCCGCGGCGCAGGATCGTGACCTCGTCGGCGAACGCCATCACCTCGCGGAATTTATGCGTGATCATCAGGATGGTCAGGCCGGCATTGACGACCATGTCGCGCAACATGCCCAGCACTTCGTCGGCTTCACCCGGCGTCAGCACCGACGTCGGCTCGTCGAGGATGAGGAAGCGCCGCTTCAGGTAAAGCTGCTTGAGGATCTCGCATTTCTGCCGCTCGCCGGCCGAAATGTCGGACACTCGGGCGTTGAGCGGCACCTTGAACGGCATCCGCGCCAGAAACGCTTCCAGCTCCTGCTTTTCCTTCGCCCAGTTGACGACCGCCGGAACGTCATCGCGCGCCAGCACCAGATTTTCTGCAACCGTCATCGCCGGCACCAGCGTAAAATGCTGGTAGACCATGCCGAGCCCGAGTGCGTGCGCATCCTTGGGGTTGGCGATCGCCTGCTCGCGGCCGCCAACCAGGATGTCGCCCTCGGTCGCATGATAGTAACCCATGATGCATTTCACCAGCGTGCTTTTTCCCGCGCCGTTCTCGCCGAGCAGCGCGTGAAAGGAGCCCGGCCGCACCTTGAGCGCGACATTGTCGAGCGCGAGGAAGTCGCCAAACTTCATGGTCACCGCGACGGCGTCGACGTCGAGCGGGCCTTCGGGGAGCGGCGTGTCGCCGATGATCATGACACGGCCTTGATGAACGCGCCTGAGGTCGCGACCGCGCCGAACACGCCGCCCTGCATCTTGATCATCTTCAGCGCGTGCTCGTGATTGCTCCTATCGGTGGCGGCACAGCAATCCTCAATCAGCACGCATTCGAAGCCGCGGTCGTTGGCCTCGCGCATCGTGGTGTGGACGCAGACATCGGTGGTGATGCCGGTCAGCACCAGGTTCTCGATGCCGCGCAGCCGCAGCATCAGCTCCAGGTCCGTGGCGCAGAACGAGCCCTTGCCGGGCTTGTCGATGATGGGCTCGCCGGGCAGCGGCGCCAGATCGGGAATGATCTCCCAGCCGGCCTCGCCGCGCACCAGCACGCGGCCGCAGGGGCCGGGATCGCCAATACCTGCTCCGATCTGCCGCGAGCGCCACTGCTTGTTGGCGGGCAGGTCGGTGAGGTCAGGGCGGTGGCCTTCGCGGGTGTGGATGATGTGAAAGCCCTGCGCCCGCATCACCGCGAGCAGCTTCTTGATCGGCTCGATCGGCGCGCGGGTCAACGACAGGTCGTAGCCCATCTTGTCGACATAGCCGCCGACGCCGCAGAAATCGGTCTGCATGTCGATGATGACAAGCGCGGTGTTTTTCGGGCGCAGATCGCCATTGTAGGGCCAGGCATAGGGTTCGGACGAAATATAGCGCTCGGGCATGGCTTGCTCCGGTCTATCGGGTGATGGACAGTTCGGCCGGCGCGCCGGTCAGCGTGCGCTTCGGCGAACAGGTGATGATCATGATCGCCAGCGTCAGGATGTAGGGCGCGGCGTTGAACAGATGGTAGCCCGAGGTGACGCCGACCGATTGCAGCGCCGGCCCCAGCGCCGCGGCGCCGCCGAACGCCAGCGACGCCCACAGGCACAGCATCGGGTCCCAGCGCGCGAAGATCACCAGCGCCACCGCGGTGATGCCTTGTCCGGAAGAGAGGCCCTCGTTCCAGCTGCCGGGATAGAACAGCGACAGGAACGAGCCGCCGATCCCGGACAGAAAGCCGCCGACCATGGTGGCCCGCAGCCGGATCGCCAGCACGGAATAGCCCATGGCGCGCGCCGCATCCGAGCTTTCGCCGGCGGTGCGGATCAGCAATCCCCAGCGCGTGGTGCGGAACGCCCAGTACAATATCGGCGCCAGCGCGAGGCCGACCAGGAACAGCACGTTGATCTGCAACGCGGCACGGACCTGCGGCACATCGCTCCACCAGCCGAAATCGATCGCGGGCAATCGTGCCGCGGTCGGTTCGATCAGCGGTTTTCCGAGATAAAACGCCAAACCCGTTCCGAACAGCATCAGCGCGATGCCGACGGCGATGTCGTTGACGCGTGGCAGCGAACAGATGCCGGCATGCAGCGCGCCCAGCAGCGCACCGGTGATCCCGGCGGCGAGCACGCCGAGCCAGGGCGAGCCACTGAGATAGGAGATGCCGTAGGCGCTCATCGCGCCCATCACCAGCGTGCCTTCGAGGCCGAGATTGATGCGGCCGGAACGCTCGGTGATGCATTCGCCAAGGCTCACGAACAGAAACGGCGTCGAGACGCGGATGGCGCCGCCGAATACGGCCAGCGGAACGGTCCAGAGCCCGAGCGATCCGTCAGCCATATCAAGGTTTTCCTTTCAGGAAGCCGATCCGGCCGTACAGCGCGTCGCTCGCCAGCACGAACACGAAGATGATGCCCTGTAGCACCAGCACCGAGGCGTCGGGCAATCCGAGCCGGCGCTGCAACAACCCGCCGCTGGCGCTGATGCCGCCGAGCAGGATCGCGACGGGGATGATGGCGAGCGGATTATGCCGCGCCAGGAAGGCGACGAGGATGCCGGTAAAGCCGTAGCCGGCGGCGAGGTTGGCGTTGGTGCGGCCCTGCACGGCGGCGACTTCGATCATGCCGGCAATGCCGGCGGCGCCGCCGGCGAGAAAGCAGATCGTCAGGATCAGTTTGTTGACGCCGAGGCCGACGATTTTGGCCGCACGGATGTTGCCGCCCGCCACGCGCGCGGAGAAGCCGAACACGGTGTGATAGATCAGGATATAGGATGCCAGCGCCGCGACCAGGCCGAACGCCAGCCCCCAATGCACGTCGGTGCCGGGAATGCTGCCGATCATGTTGGCCGCGCCGATTTCGCGGGTCGACGGCTTGTTGAGGCTGGAGGGGTCGCGCATCAAGCCCTCGACCAGATGGTTGAGGACCGCAAGCCCGATATAGACCAGCAGCAGGCTGGAAATCGTCTCGTTGACGCCGCGATATTGCCGGAGCGCACCCGCCAACGTGATCCACAGGCCGCCGCCGATCACGCCGGCGCACACCATTGCGGTCTGCACCACCAGAGGCGAGGCCCACGGCATCGCCAGCGCCACTGAAGTGGCCGACAGCGCCCCGATCAGCAGCGCGCCTTCGCCGCCGATGATGACCATGCCGAGCTGCGCCGGCAGCGCCGTGCACAACGCGGTCAGGATCAGCGGTGCTGCGCGCGTCAGCGTGTTCTGCCAGGAGAACCAGGTGCCGAACGCGCCCTGATACATGTAGAAATAAAGATCGAGCGGGTTCTTGCCGAACAGCGCCACGAACAGCCCGAAGGTGGCGAGCGCGCCGACCAGCGCCGCGCCCGGGATCAGGATGTATTCGATGGTCGCGCCGTAGCGTTGGAGGAAGCCGGGATCAGCGGTCGGAGCAATTCCGACCGCCTCCGCCGGATCCGCCGCGTCAGATGTCACGAAGTGGCTCCGAGCACGCCCTCGACCAGATAGTTCATCTTCTCCAGTTCAGGATCCTTCTGGCCGCGATCGGTGCCTGATGTGATGACCGCCTTGCCTTTATTATCCATGATCGGGCCCTTGAAGATGGTGTAGGTGCCGGCGACGAGCTTGGCCTTGATGTCGTCGGCATGCTTGCGCGCTTCGGCCGAGACCGCCTCGCCATAGGGCGAGCATTTGACGATCTCTTCCTTGAGGCCGCCACGATAGAAGTTCGGAATCGCTTCACCGGCCGCGATCATCTTGACGAATTTTGGATAGAGCGCCTCCCAGTTCCACTCCGCGCCGGTGAGATAGGCCTTCGGCGCCAGCGGCGACTGGTTGACGTGATAGCCGCACACCATCGCGCCGCGGCGTGCGGCGTTCTCGACCATGGTCTTGGGACCATCGACGTGACAGGTCAGGACATCGACGCCCTGGTCGATCAGGCTATTGGTGGCTTCGGCTTCCTTGACCGGCATCGACCAGTCGCCGGTGAAGATCACCTGCGTGGTCGCCTTCGGGTTGGCGAGTTTGGCGCCGAGCGTGAAGGCGTTGATGTTGCGCAGCACCTGCGGGATCGGTTTCGCCGCGACGAAGCCGAGCTTGCCGCTCTTGGAGGAGTAACCGGCGACGATGCCGGAAATGTACTGGGCCTCGTCGATGTAGCCGAAATAGCTGCCGGCGTTGGCCGGGTCTTTCTCGCTCCACAGCCCGCCGCAATGCTCGAAGCGCAGTTTTGGAAACTTCTTCGCCATCTTGATCATGTGCGGGTTGTAGTAACCGAACGAAGTCGGGAACAGCAGCGAGGCGCCGTCGAGGTTGATCATGGACTCGATGGTCTTCTCGACCGCGTCTGTCTCGGGGACCTTTTCTTCCTCGACCACCTTGAGGCCGGCGATCTTCTTCAGCGCAGCGGCGCCTTGCGCGTGGGCCTGGTTGTAGCCGTAGTCGTCGCGCGACCCGACATAGATGAAGCCGATCGTGGTAGTGGCCGCGCGCGCGGCGCCCGCGCCGAAGGCGGTGCCGAGTGTCAGCGCCGCGCCGCCCTGCAACAGATGCCGTCGTGAAATCCTGCCAAATTCCATGTGCCTGCTCCCTCTGGCGGATGAACCGCCCCCAATTTCGCGGGCCGCGCCAACGGCGGGCTCGGCAGGGATGTCGCAATCTTCATGCCAGAGCGTTCATGGCAGGCATGTCAGTATAGCTATTTGAATATACTAGTGTATTTTCGTAAGTGCGCCGTCGTTCAAACTTTGTGCAAGATCGATCTGATTAATTTATAGGCGTCTTTCTCTGATTGTATGCAAAGTCGTTAAGCAATTCTTCAGGCCGCGAAGGTGGCCAAAGCGAGCTTGCGCTGGCATTGAATTTGTAATGATCGACAAGCGCGGGACCCGACGCGGTGCGCACTGGAAAAGCATGAGCAAGACAGAAGTGGCCAGCAGCGGATCCGGCAGCGCATCGCTTGGCGATGAAATCGTCGGCCGGATCAACCAGCTCGCGGCGATCTCCGAGACGCCGGAGCATCTGGCGCGGATTTTTCTGTCGCCCGAGCATCGCGCCGCCGCCGATCTCATTCTGTCATGGATGCGCGAGGCCGGCATGGCCGTGCATCTCGACGCCATCGGCAATGTCTGCGGCCGCTATGACGGCGACCGGCCGGGCCTGCCGTGCCTGATGCTGGGCTCGCATTACGATACCGTGCGCGACGCCGGCAAATGGGACGGCCCGCTCGGACTGCTCACCGCGATCTCCTGCGTCGCCGATCTGAACCGGCGCGGGCAGCGGCTGCCGTTCGCGGTCGAAGTCGTCGGCTTCGCGGACGAGGAGGGCGTGCGGTTTGCCTCGACGCTGCTCGGCAGCCGCGCGGTCGCGGGCACCTTCGACGAAAGCCTGCTCAATTCGCGCGACCATGCCGGCGTCGCCATGCGCGAGGCGATGGTGAAATTCGGCCTCGACCCCGATCATATCGGGGCGGCCGCGCGGACCCGCCGCGAACTCCACGCCTATGTCGAGCTGCACATCGAGCAGGGCCCGGTGCTGGAAGAGCAAAATCTTCCGGTCGGCGTCGTCACCGCGATCGCGGGCGCCACGCGACTGGCGGCAAAGCTGACCGGCATGGCCGGGCATGCCGGCACCGTGCCGATGACGATGCGGCGCGACGCGCTGGCGGGCGCCGCCGAATGCATCTGCATGGTCGAGGAATTCTGCAAGACCGACACCGCCGGCCTCGTCGGCACCGTCGGCTATATCGACGCGATGCCCGGCGCCACCAACGTGATCCCCGGCCTCGTGTCATTCACGCTCGACATCCGCGCGCCATCCGATCCGCACCGCAAGATGGCCGTCGCCGACATCGTGCGGCGCATTGAAGCCATCGCCAAGCGCCGCAATCTTGTGCTGCAGCTCGACGTCACCCACGAAAACCGCACCGTGCCCTGCGCGCCCTGGCTGAAAGCGCAGGTCGCCGACGCCGTCGCCGCGGAAGGCTTTGGCGTGTTCGAACTGCCGAGCGGCGCCGGACATGACGGCATGGCGATGATCGACATATCAGACGTCGCCATGATCTTCGTCCGCTGCCGCGGCGGCATCAGCCATAATCCGGCGGAGCATGTCGAGACCGCCGATGCGGACGCTGGGGCGCGGGTGTTGCTGCGGCTGGTGGAGAATTTTCGGCCAAGGGAAGCATAACTAGATTCGTCGTCCCGGCCTTGAGCCGGGACCCATACGCCGCGGCCCATCGACGAGAACGCTGGCGTTAGAGACCTTGTTCAACAATGACTGCCGCGGAGTATGGGTCCCGGCGTTCGCCGGGACGACGTGAAGATCGCGCTACATGACAGTTCGATGACACATCTATCCGCGCTGTTGCGGAGAGACGAATCAATGATGTCTGGAGTACCAACGCGTGATACCAGACACGCCGGACATTGCTCATTCCCCACCCATGAACAGCCAGATCACATTTTCATCGCACCGCGGATACCGGTTTCACCAGGGGCTGTTGGCGAGCTTCGTCGCCAACAGCATTCAGGCCGTCAATTTCCTCGGCGATCGATTCCTGCGAAAATATCATTTGTCGGCGGGCATCGAGGAGCTGTACCGGCATTCGATGAACGCTGCGTTTGCCGAGAAGGAAGCCTTTCTGGTTACCGGCGCACCGCACGCCTCCGCCTATTATCCGCGCGACTTTGCCTGGTTCTACCCTGACGTTCTCGACCCCGAGACCATCATGGATTCCCAGGATGCCGTCCGCAGGGTTCGCCTGCTCGAAAAAAGCGTCCGGCTGATGCTGGAAGCCGTTCGTGCCGGCGTCGTCACCACGACGATCGTGCCCGCGGGGCGCAACCGCTACATCGGCATCAACTATTTTTCGAAGCCGTCGGATACGCTGCTCGGCATCCTCGCGGGCCTGGAGCAACTGCTGACCGCCGAACAAAGGCCGTGTTCCTATCTGGCGATGTCGCAAGGCGCGCATGCCGGCCGCCTGTTGCTGTCGGAATATCGCGCGGACCTGAAGCGGGAGATACTTGGGCTCGCCGGGGCGTTGCAACGGTTCGACGACAACGGTTTGTCGGCGTTGCTGTGCGATGTCAGCGCGCCGCGTTCTGCGGCGACCGATACCCGTGCCGAACGCCGGCGGTTCGTCACCAATGCCTGCGTCTACGCGACGTTCCTGCGCGGCATCAAGCTTGAAGTCATCGAGCGAGGCGAACTGGAGCAACTGCTCGGACGCGGGCTTTCACAGTACAAGAAGGAACTGCTGCTGCTGTTCGGCAGGCACGGCTATGTCAGCCATTCCCTGGACTCCCGCGCGGGGACGCCGGTTTATTCCATCGCGCTCGATTTCGTGAATGTGCACCAGGGCTTTTGGGATCTGAACGACGCGGCCGAACGCGCGCTGTTCGCGGCCACCACCGATTTCATCCTTGCCGAGCCGCGGTTTCGCGTGCCGGATACATCGCACTTCCTGGTGTCGGCCGATAATCCGCTCAACAAGCTCATTCACAAGATCGCGGCGCCGGCCTACCAGGGCCGTTCGTCGTGGCCAACGTTCAACGTCGAGTTCGCCGATCGCATGCTGGACTACGATGAATGCTCCGGCACGCAGACCTATCGGGCCTATGCCTGCGATATCCTGCGCGACATCCGCACCGTGACCGAAACCCACGGCGGCTATCAGGAACTGATTTCCGAAAAAGGCCTCAAATATCGCACCTGGGCCTATCAGAGCGCCGTCGCGCACTCCTGGTTTCCACGTTTCCTGACGGTCTGGAAAAGGGCGTTCGGGACGTCGCTGCTGGGGAGTTAGCTCGCAGGAGGGGTAGTGCGTTGCTGACGTGCGTACTATCTCCCGTTATTCCGGGGCGCGCGTAGCGCGAGCCCGGAATCCATTGGGCCGCATGCTCCGTCGCGCGGTGGATTCCGGGCTCTCGCTACGCGAGCCCCGGAATGACGGAAAAGAGCTGCGACAATTTAACCCGACGGGCAAATCACTTCCGATTTGCGGAAGTTCTGTCAATCCCCAAAATAAAAAATATTTCGCTTTTGCAGAATCAAAATCAGGGGTACATGTTGGCCATCCCGTCCTACTCAGAAGGGCGTCGGCCGTCGTCACGGACGTTGGACGGGTTGCGGTGGACGCTGAAGTCACGAAGACGATCGTGACGGAAGCGTACGGTGAAGACGTGTGGTCCTGACGCCGCGGTGCTGGCGTCAATGCACCTGGAGACAATAGTTTTCAGGGCGCAACGGAGGCAAAAGAGCCGTTCTCCGGGGAGAGCTCGTTATAATCCGTAAAGCCATTGCGCAGGGAATGTCGGATGTTCTCCGCTGCCCTGTATGCTCGTGTGCACTTTATTTTGTGCAAACCGCACACGAGACCGCGGGTGCAGCGCGCATCCGGCATTCCCTGCGCCCTCTGTTTGAGGAGGGCGGGAAGTTTCTGGCAAACTCGGGCGCATCGCGTCGCGAGAATGCAGACACGCATCCGGCTGTCGACACCCGCGAAGGCGGGTGACCCAGTATTCCAGAGGCGCTTGTTATTGAACCGAGAGGCCGCAGCGTACTGGATGCCCCGCCTTCGCGGGGCATGACAGCGAGTTGTAGCTCGGATGGGCGATAATCACTCCGCCGCCTTCGCCGTTTTCCCGAACATCCGCGTCGGCGCCGGAAAGCCGCACGACGTGCCGTCCGTCACCTTGACCTGATCTTCCCACGGCAGCCGGAACCTACCCGCCACCATGTCCTGCATGAACGTATACGGGCAATCCATCGCGCCGCCCTTCACCGCGACATAGCCGCGGTGCCAGAGTTGATAGATGTTATTCTCGACGCCCCAGTGAATCCGCGCCTCGCGCACGAGGTCGGGGCGCACTTCGGCGGTGATGATCTCGTCGGTGCGGCCGGTAGTGCCGTGCGCGATGATGCTGCCGTCGAAATTCACGATCATGCCTTCGCCCATCGAATCGAACGAGCCGTCGGAGCCGCACATGCAGACGTTGGCAGTCACCATCAGATTCTGAAACGAATTGGCCTGATTGGTGAAACGCCAGCTCTCGCGGATCGGCGCGGTATAGCCGGCGGTGCGGATCATGATCTCGGCGCCCTTGTAGGCGCATTCGCGCGCCATCTCGGGGAACATGCCGTCGTGGCAGATGATCAGCGCAAGCTTGGCGCCCTTCGGTCCCTCGATCACGGGAATGCCGATATCGCCGGGCTCCCACGGCTCGACCGGAATCCAGGGATGGAATTTCCGGTAATAGAGCTTGATCTCGCCATGGTCGTCAATGATCAGGCCCGAATTGTACGGATTGCCGTGCGGGTTGAACTCCATGATGGAGAAGCAGCCCCAGATCTTGTGCTCGATGCAGGCCTGCTTGAAGGCGGCCACTTCGGGGCCGTCGAGCCGGCACATGATCTCGGGGTTGGTGTCCATCGACAGCCCGTGCAGCGAATATTCGGGAAATACGACCAGGTCCATTGTGCCGAGATTGCGCCGCGCCTTGCCGACCATGTAGACGATGCGTTCGGTCTGCCGCGCGAGGTCGGCCTTGGTCACGACCACGGGCAGTTGCAGTTGAACCAGCCCGATCACGACGCCTTCGGGCGATTTGTTGAGACCTCCGAGTCCGTTCATGTGTTCCTCCCGAATTTGTGGCTGCGGCAGACCGCCGGCGTCTCGACGTTGCGACACCGCGATGTTTAGCAACAAGCGTGCCAACTCGTTCCCGGCCTGCGCAAGAATTGTACAATGGCATGCGCCTTGCTTAGTCTCTCCGGAAATTACTCTCGTTCGGGGCGTGGCATCATGACGAACTCAAAGCGGCCATCCATCGCCGCCGAGCCGGAGCCGATTGCGCTCGACTGGGCGTCCACCGCGCTGCTGATCATCGACATGCAGCGTGACTTCATGGAGCCTGGCGGCTTCGGCGAGACGTTGGGCAACGACGTGTCGCAGCTGGCGCGCGCGGTGAAGCCGATCGCTTCGGTGCTGTCGGCGGCGCGCGAAACTGGGATGCTGGTCATACACACCCGCGAGGGGCATCTGCCGGACCTGTCCGATGCGCCGCCGGCCAAGGTCGAACGCGGCGCGCCGTCGTTGCGGATCGGCGATCCCGGACCGATGGGGCGTATCCTGATCCGCGGCGAGGCCGGCCATGACATCATTCCCGAGCTCTATCCGCTCGACTCGGAGATCGTGATCGACAAGCCGGGCAAGGGCGCGTTCTACGCTACCGAACTCGGCGATGTGCTGGAGAAATACGGCATCGAGAATCTGCTGGTGTGCGGCGTCACCACCGAAGTCTGCGTCAACACCACGGTGCGCGAAGCCAACGACCGCGGCTATCGCTGCGTGGTGCTGGCCGACGGCTGCGCATCGTATTTTCCCGAATTCCACGAGATGGGCCTGAAAATGATCAAGGCGCAGGGCGGCATCTTCGGCTGGGTCTCGAACTCCGCCGCAGTGCTGGAAGCGCTGGCACCGGAGCTTTCAGCTAGCCGCCCTTGACGGCGCCTGCGGTCAGCCCGGCCACGATCTGCCGTTGCGCGAGCACCGTCAGCAGCAGCACAGGGAAGGTGACGATGAGCGCGGCGGCGGCAAGCGGTCCCCAGCTCAGCTGGTCGAACGAGATCATGTTGTAGACGGCAACCGGCAGCGTGCGCGTCTCCCGTCCCGCCAAGACAATGCCGAACACGAAATTGTTCCAGGAGAAGATCACGGCAAGTATGAAAGCAACCGCAAGCCCCGGACGCGCTATCGGCAGCGCCACGTGAAGGAACACCTGCCAGCGCGTGGCGCCGTCGATCAAGGCGGCTTCCTCGAGTTCGAGCGGCGTGGTCTCGAAATAGCCGATCATGATCCAGATCACGATCGGCACGGTCACCACGAGATGGATGATGATCTGCGGCCACAACGTGCCGAGCAGTCCCAGCCACTGGAACAGCAGGAACAGCGGAATGAGATACGACAATCCCGGCGTGATGCGCGCGATCAGGATCACGATGGCGGATTTATGCGCCGCCATCCGCGCGATGCCATAGCCGGCGGGCACGCCGACCAGCATCGCAAGGCCGGTTGCGGTGCCGGTCACCAGGAGGCTGTTGATGAAGTAGGTCAGGAAGCGGTTGGAGGCGAGCACGTCGGCATAGTTCTTCCAGGCAAAGCGCTCGGGGAAAAACACCGGCGGATAGGCGGCGTTGTCGACCTCGAACTTGACCGACAGCGAGGCCATCCAGAGAAAGAACAGGATCGCGGGTGACACCACCACGAAGATCGCAAACCACAGCCCGATCTTGCCGAGGATCTGACGCAGGCTCATGCGCCGCTCCCGATCTCGGTCCACATCGTGCGCTGGCGCAGATGCAGCATCAGCGCCGCCATCGCCACAATCAGCAGGAAGAAGATCACCGCGATCGCCGAGCCATAGCCGAGATCGTAATAGATGAATGCGACGCTGTAGAGATAGAGGTTGATGGTCTCCGACGCCGAGCCGGGGCCGCCTTGGGTAATCGCGAAGATGATGTCGAAGCTCTTGACGGCGTCGATCATGCGGATCATGCCGGCGATGAACAGGAACGGCGTGATCAGCGGCAGCGTGATGTAGCGAAACACCTGCCAAACGCTGGCGCCGTCGATCTGCGCGCTTTCATAGGGCTCGGTCGGAATCGCGGCGAGGCCGCCGAGCACGATCAGCATCACCAAGGGAGTCCATTGCCAGGTTTCGACCAGCACCAGCGAGGGGATCACGGTGCCGGGATGGAACACCCACAATTGCGGGGGAAGGCCGACCAGCGACAGCAGGTAATTCAGCACGCCGAGCTGCGGGTGGAACATCATGGTCCAGACCAGCGCGATCGCCACCGGCGTCGCCATCATCGGCATGATGAAGACCCCGCGCAGAAACCCGCGGCCGGGAAATTTGGCGTGAAATACCACCGCGGCAAAGGTGCCGAGGATCAGCGGCAGCAGCACCGACAGGACCGTGTAAAGCAGCGTGTGTCCGGCCGCCTCGACGAAGCGGGGATCGTTCGGCATCCGCACATAATTGGCGAAGCCGACAAAGGTGGTCGGCGAGCCGACCTTCCATTCGTTCAGACTCATCCAGATCGTGAACACCCATGGGAACACGATCACGGCGAGCACGACGACCAGCGCCGGCACCACGAACGGCCAGTAGGACGGCGGCCGCCATTCCTGCCCCGGCGCGGGCTCAGCCGCGGCCGGAGGTACTTCTGCTATCGCCTTCACGCTTTTTCGCTGCGCTCCAGGATCGGGCGGAACTGCTCATGAGCCTTCTTCAATTCGGTCGCAGGGTCAGCACCCGAGAGGGTCGAGGTGAGGGCGGCGCCGACGAGATCGCGGAATTCGGCGACCGGAATCACCACGGGCAGGCCGAGCTTGCTGATTTTGGCGGAATCGATCACCGACTGCAGCCATTCCTTCGGCATCTTGACCCCGGCCTGGATCTCCGGGTCGTTGAGCACGGAGTTGCGGAACGGCACGCCGCCGCCGGCCTGCAGCAGCCGCGCGCCCTGCTTCTTCGACACCGCCCATTGGCAGAGCAGATAGGCGGCCTCCTTGTTCTTGCTGGCGGCCGCGATGCCGAGGCCGTCGCCATAGGTCGCCGAATATTGTCCCTTGGATCCCCTGGGCACGACGGTGTAGCCGACCTTGCCGACGATGCGCGAGGCGGCCGGGTCTTCCAGCGGCGGCGCCCAGCCGACGCCGTCGATCCACATCGCCGAGCGTCCTTGCGTGAACGAGGCCATCGACTCCATCCAGTTGAAGCCGGCGACGCCGGGCGGCGCGACCTTGGTCAGCAGCGTCTGGTAAAGCTTGGTGGCTTCGATCGCCTCTGGGCCATCGGTGAGGATGCCGCCCTTGGCATCGAGGAATTCGCCGCCGGCGTTGAGGAAGAAATTGGTCCACAGCGTCATGTTGGCGTTGCGCAGGCCGCGCCCGACGAAGCCGAAGGTGCCTTCCTTGGCATCGGTGAGCTTCTCGGCCGCCGCGACCATCTCGTCGAAGGTCTTCGGTACCGCGACGCCCTTCTTCTGGAACAGCTCCTTGTTGTAATAAAGAATGAAATAGTCGACCGACCATGGCAGGGAGTGCATCTGTCCCTTGTCGTTCTTGGCGTATTGCAGGCCGGCCGCCGAGAAATCGCTTTCGACGAGGTCGGGCGCGGTGAGGTTCGGGTCCTTCATGTAACCCGAAATGTCGGCGAGCCAGCCGGCCTTCTCGAACTGGCGCTTCTGCACGTGATAGCTCAAATGAACCACGTCGAAGCTCGGCTTGCCGGAAGCGAGTTCGATCACGGCCTTTTGGCGCTGCTGCTGTTCCGGAATCTGCTCCGACTCAACCTGGATGCCGGTCAGTTCGGTGAATTCCTTGATGTTCTTTTGCAGATTGTCGCCGCGCGGGCCCTTGGCGAGAATCACCTCGAGCTTGGTGCCGGCGTATTTCTTCCAGTTCACCTCGGCGCGGGCCGGGAAGCCGGTCAGGCTGAGCGCGCCTGCGGCGGCGGTGCCGGCCAGAACGGAACGGCGCGAGATCAGATGATTCTTCATTGTTTTTCTCTCCCTGGGTCGGCTTGTTTTGCGGCGATAGTAACGTCAGTGCGCGGCCTGCCTAGCCCCCTCGTGCGGGATTATGGCGGACGCGGCGACGGTGGACATGGCGGCTCGGGCGGCGGGCGTCGCCATCGAAGCAATTCGTTGCTTGCGGCTCCGCCGTCAAACCGTCTTCCTGCGATGGCAAGACGCGCGTTACCGGCGATGGCCAACGCCTCGCCGCCGCGGGCTTGCAATCGTATTTATATAGTGTACGATAAGTACAGTTAATGCAGGGCAATGGAGCCGGGCGGATGAGGAGCAGCGGCGAGTATCAGGTCTTCGAGGCGGGCGACGTCCTGCTTCAGTCGGCCGTGGTGTTCCCATCCATGCGCCTCGCCTACCAGACCTATGGCAGCTTGAATGCGCGCAAGGACAATGTGATTGTCTATCCGACATCGTTCAGCGCGCAGCACATCGACACCGAATGGCTGATCCAGCCCGGCGGCATCCTGGATCCCGAACGCTACTTCATCATCATCCCGAACCTGTTCGGCAACGGCCTGTCGTCCTCGCCGTCGAATTCCGACATCACCCCGTTTCCGGCGATCAGCTATCACGATGCGGTCGCGGTGCAGCGCCGCCTCCTGGTGGAACAGTTCGGCATCTCAAAGATCGCGCTGGTCTATGGTTGGTCGATGGGCGGCATGCAGGCCTATCATTGGGCGGCCTGTCATCCCGACATGGTGGAGCGCGCCGCCATCGTCTGCGGCAGCGCGCGATGCTCGCCGTACAATCACGTCTTCCTCGAAGGCGTGAAGGCCGCGCTCACCGCCGACCCCAATTTCAAGGACGGCCGCTTCGTCGCCAAACCCTCGGCTGGCCTGCGTGCGATGGGACGCATCTATGCGGGCTGGGCGATGTCGCACGCCTATTACCGGGACGAGGTCTGGCGCGAGGCCGGCTTCAACTCCCTGGAAGACTATCTGGCCCGTTCCTGGGATGAGGCCTTCGCACGGCGCGACGCCAATGATCTGCTCGCCCAGATCGGCATCTGGCAGCGCGGCGATATCAGCCGGTGTGTTGCGTTTGGCGGCGAAATCGACCGTGCGCTGGTGGCGATTACGGCGCACGTGCTGCTGATGCCAGGGCAGACGGACCGCTATTTCGACGTGCGTGACAACGAGGCCGAGATCGGCCGGCTCGTCAACGCCAGGTCGGCCGAGCTTCATCCGATCCCGTCGATCCACGGTCACCGCGCCGGAAATCCCATCAACTATCCCGCGGATCGCGCGTTCATCCGCGGCGAGATCTCGGCACTGCTGCAACGTTGAAAAACGAAATCATCCGACAGGGCGACTGCAACCATGAACACTGCGACGTCAGCTGAACCAAAACTCCGCGAGAAGCCGCTAAGTCCGGCGATGCTCCGCGAACTCTCGGAACGATCGGATCTTCGAGGCGCGGTTCGCACCATCAGTCACTATGGCGCAATCGCCCTCATCGGGACCTCGATCTGGCTGGTCTCCTCGATCTACGGATTGGCATGGGCGTTGCCGCTGATCGCCCTGCAAGCCTATCTGGTGGCCTTCCTGTTCATGCCGATGCACGAGACCGCCCACAAGACCGCATTCCGGAGTCGCGCGCTGAATCTCATCGTGGGCCATCTGTCGGCTTTCATGATCGCGCATCGCTACGAATATTATTGCCTGTTTCACTGGGACCATCATCGCTACACGCAGGATCCCGACAAGGATCCGGAACTAATCGTCGGCCCCAAACCGTCCTCGGACACGCAACTCGCGATCGCCTATAGCGGTCTTGTTCAGATCGCCGGCCGCGAGGCGCTGATGCTGCGTCATGCCCTGACCGGCAAGGTGTCGTTGCCCTGGATTCCCGAGAACAAGCGCCACATCATCGTGCGGGAAGCCCGCCTCTATGTTGCGGGTTATGCGCTGCTGCTGCTGATCTCGCTCACGCTGCATACCGCCGTCCTGCTTTGGGTGTGGATCGTTCCCCTGCTGGTTGGCCAATTGATCCTGCGGCCTTACCTCTATGCTGAGCACACCGGATGCGAACGAACGCGCAGCGCCTTCGACAACACCCGCACCACCTATACCGGGAATGTGATGAAGTGGTTCGCATGGAACATGCCCTATCACGTCGAGCACCATGCCTATCCGTCGATCCCCTTTCATGCGCTGCCGAAATTGAACGAGATTGTCGACGACCGGATTGCGTTCAAGGGGCAGGGCTATCTGGCCGTGACGCGCGAGACGTGGGCCTGGTTCCGCCGCGAGCGCCGTAACCGCGCCCCTGATCTCAGCGGCTCTTGATGATCAGCAGTGTGTCGACGAGGTTGCGCGCTTGCGCCGGCGAGATCGGCTTGATGCCGAAGACATAGCGGTAGAACAGGCTGCCGTAGATCGCGTCATACAGGTCTTCCGGTGCACCCGTCGCGCCGATGCTGCCGTCCTGCTGGCCGGCGGCGATCAACGCAACCAGCGCTGTCCTCCGATATTGCAGATAGCGCTCGTAGAAGATCCCGGCGGACCCGGTATTCGAGATGCATTCCGAGATCACCGCGAGCTGCACCTTGCCAAACTCGCCCTGCAAGGCCTTCGCATAGGCCGCGGCGTGGCTTCTCAGGCGCTCTGCCGGTGTGCCCGTGCCCGGCAGCGGCAGCATCAACGACGCGTGGTTGAGGAACGCATCGATCAGCAGCGCCTCGCGCGACGGCCACCATTTGTAGATCGTCATCTTCGAGACGTTGGAATCCCGCGCCACCGCGTCGATGCTGGTGGCGGCAAGGCCCGTGGTCGCCATCAGGCCGTAGGCGCTTTGCAGAATGGCGTTGGTCGTCTCGGCCGAACGGGGCCTGCCGCGGCGGGTTGTTGCCGCATCGCCATCCGGTTCGCTCTTGCCCTTCGCCATGATCCGGCTTTCCTGATGCAGCGCGGTTGGCGCTGGCGGCTACGCCTTGACGAAGGCGAGCAGGGTGCCGTTGCCGGCGGCAGGCGGCACGATGATCCCGCCACCGCTGCGAACGCCGGTGGTGCCGAGCGCCTTCTCGGCGGCGGTGACATCGGCCGCGATCACCAGCCCGGCGCCGCCGCGTTCGGGCAGGCCGGTCAGCGATACCTCGGGATAGCGCTTGCTCAGTTGATCTCGTGTCAGGAACACGAAATCGGCGCGATCGGAGCCCGAGGGTACGGCGATGGCGCCGTCGTGCTCGGTTCTCGCGTCGCGATCGATCAGTCGCGACATGTGCGCGGCGTCATTGGCCGGCTCCGGCGAAACGATCAGCACCTGCCGCAGGCGCCTGGCGCCATTGGCATGCGTCATCAGTTCGGGAATCCACACCGTCTCGCGCGTCTTGTGCTGGCAGGCGAAGATGCGCACGCCGCCCGGCGCTTCCGCGTTCGGCCACAGGAAGGTCCGGAATTTGGCGGCGGAAATGGTGCCGTCGGGCATCGTCACCGGCCGTTCAAAATCGGTCGGTCCGACCGGCGGATAACCGCGCGCGCGGATTTCCTCGGCGCCCGCGGCGGAATCCACCGCGGTGAAGGCGATGCGCTCGATGCCTTCGCCGCGCGTTTCGAGAAACGCCCGCGCCGGCGCATTAAGCTCTGTCGGCGCCAGAACGCCGAGCAGTTCCATATAGTCAGGGTCGAACATGATGGTGTAATTGCCCGATCCCATATGCGCGCTGTGGGTGCCGCGCGGCGACACGGTGAACCCAAGCCGCTTGTAGTTTTCGGCGGCCTCGTCGAGGTCCTTCACCATGACCACGGCGTGATCCACACCGATGACGTTCTTGAGTGCCACGCTGCTGTTTCCTCGGCTTGAATTGTGCTCCCGGCGAAGGCCCCGTATCGGATCGCCGGCGCTGGCTGTCGTGTTCAGCCCTGATGTTACGATGAAGCGGAAGCCAGTGTCATTTTCTAATCGCCGCGTGATCCGGAAAACCCGTCTGGAAACCCAGACGTGAGCACTGGCGATGCGGTCGATGCGATTTTCGGCATCAAAGCCGTCCTCGTTAGGATGGAGATCAAACGCGGGAAATGGTCGGAGATCGTCGAAAAAGCCTGTCAAACAAGGCATTTCGCCGCATTCTACCGCTTTAATGCCCCGCCAAAGGCTTAAAAACTAGCCTATTTCGTGCGAATCAGTGCAAGTCAAATAGCGATATAGTTGTGCAGAATGTCGAAAACCCTGTTTTTTTAGGCAATTTCCGCCATATCGTGCCTCTTCCAGAATCAAATGGAGCAACCATGGCTACCCAAATGTCTAAGTCGCAGCTGATCGAGAAGATCGCGACGTCAACCGAAGTTTCGAAGAAGGAAGTCAAGGGCGTGATGGACGCGCTCGTTGACGTTGGTCACAAGGAGCTGAAGAAGAACGGGGTGTTCCTCGTCCCCGGCTTCGCCAAGTTCGTCGTGGTCAAGAAGCCCGCGACCAAGGCTCGCAAGGGCACCAACCCCTTCACGGGCGAAGAAATGATGTTCAAGGCCAAGCCGGCGCGCAAGATCGTCCGCGCCCGCCCGGTCAAGGCCGCCAAAGACGCGGTTTGATAGCGAAAGGGCCTCCGGCGACGGAGGCCTTTTTTGCCTGGGCCCCATAGCGTTTTCGAGCGAAGTGGTCACCGGGTCGCGTCAAGAAAACGCGTCAAAATAAACCGGTATTCCGGTTCTGAAGCCATCGGAACCAGGCGCGCTAGACCACCGGCGACCGGCCGCCATCGACGTTGATGGCCGTGCCGGTGATGTATGATCCCTGCTCCGAGGCGAGGAAGCAGGCGAGGTTGGCGAATTCCTCTGCGGCGCCCATCCGCCCGAGCGGGACGCCCTTGGCGAGATCGCGGGTGAAGGCATCGAAATCGGTCTCCGGCGCTTCTGGGCATGCCGCTTGACCCATTGATCGCTGACGATCAGGCCGACCAGCATCGCTTTGATCAGGACGTTGTGCGGGCCGCCTTCGAAACGTCGCAGACGTAGTCGCGCACTTCGAGGCCGTCCCTGGCGAGCAGCTCGCGCGCGCTCTTCAAATCCTGCGCGCCGCGCGCCAGCAGCGCGACCTTGGCGCCGGACTCGGCAAAGCGCCGCGCGACGGCAAGCCCGATGCCCTTGCTGCCGCCGGTGACGACGGCAATGCGGTCCTTCATGGTGATGTTCATTTTTTCCTCCCTGGCTGCGGCAGTTCTGCGGCCGCTTGGTGCTGTAACGCCAGTCGGTCGGGGCGAGTAGTTCAAGGCGGACATGGCGACGCCTGCGTTTTGCGGGCTAACGAACCCGTGAAGCGCGCAATATCCATCCGGGAGAGCCGGTGCGCGCGACAAGGATCTTTCCCGTATCGCACTTGCGAGAATGGCAATCTTGCTATTTGCAGCGCGGCCTTGTGGGGGAGGGTGTATCAGCCAAAATCAAATCGAACCAACAATAGAGTCCAGGAGATTGCCATGGGCCTGCAGCAAGCAAGACTCGAGTCGCTTCCCTTCGTCACCGGCGAACTCAACTACCTCGCGCCGACGCCCGGAAAGCCGCGTACTTATGCTTTCGATCCACCACCGGGCGAGCTCCAAACCACGGCGCTGCCCGAACCCCATCAGGTTCCAATCTTCGACGCCCGCCTGATTGCCGGTAGCCTTTCGCTGGA
The DNA here is from genome assembly GCF_964252915.1 of Bradyrhizobium sp. LjRoot220. NCBI lineage: Bacteria > Pseudomonadati > Pseudomonadota > Alphaproteobacteria > Hyphomicrobiales > Nitrobacteraceae > Bradyrhizobium > Bradyrhizobium sp. LjRoot220. The sequence goes on along the minus strand of NZ_CAXUPS020000017.1, from coordinate 73,244 downwards.
CCGTGAGGGCTTTGCCTTGGTCCGCCACCCGACCATCGTGCGGAATTTCTACGACGATAAGGAGGTGCGGAACGTCTACTATCCCGCCGCAGAAGCGTTCCTTCGCGCGACACTGAAGGCCGACCGCGTCGTGATATTCGACCATACCGTTCGCAAGCGCGTGGAGGGCGCCCCCGATGTGCGCGGCGCCGGCCCGCGCCAGCCGGCCACGCGTGTCCATGTCGACCAGACCGAATTGTCAGGGGCGAACCGCGTCCGCGAACATCTGCCTGACGAGGCGGACGAACTGTTGAAGGGCCGGGTCCAGGTGATCAATCTGTGGCGGCCGATCCGCGGCCCGCTGCGCGATGCGCCGCTCGCGATGCTGGACGGCCAGACCGTCGCGCCCGGCGATCTCGTCGCTTCCGACCTGATCTATCCAAACCGGCAGGGCGAAACCTACTCCGTAAAGTACAACCCCGACCATCGCTGGTATTACATTCCCGAGATGGCCGCGGACGAAGCGCTGCTGCTGAAGTGCTACGATTCCGCCACCGACGGCCGCACGCGGTTCGGGCCGCATACCGCCTTCATCGATCCGACCACGCCCAAGGACGCCGCGCCGCGCGAAAGCATCGAACTGCGAACGCTGGTGTTCCACAAGCACTGATCGCCTGACTTGCTCGATGCACCCTCTCCCCTTGTGGGAGAGGGTGCCGGAGCGCGATGCAGAGCGTCGCGGACGGGTGAGGGGTCTGTCTCCTTAGACGCAGACCTAGCCCGTGGCACAGACCCCTCATCCGGCGCTTCGCAGCCACCTTCTCCCGCAAGGGGAGAAGGGAACGGTCGTGAACTGTTTCGCCGCCTGCTCGCGGGTCGAGATGGCATTCCCGGGAATACCAATTGGTATTCCCGGCGTATCGGCGTTACGCCCGGCACCGTTCTTCTTCGGGGCGGCACTGATGCAGTCGATTTATCGCCGCGGTGCTAATCATCGGAACAATGGTGTTTTTGCTGTATACCTAGATCAGACCCTGTTTCCAGCGCTGGTGGAAAATCACATGTATCCGGATCCAAATTCCTCATCGCAGAAAACGTACGATCGCGCGCTGGCGAGCCTGCCCGGAGGGAATACGCGCACCACCGTTTTCATGAAGCCCTATCCAATCTACGCCGCGCGCGGCGAGGGCTGCCGGGTGTGGGACGTCGATGGCAACGAATTCATCGACTGCATCAACAATTTCACCTCGCAGATCCACGGCCATGCGCATCCTGCGTTGATCGAGGCCGCAACACGGCAGCTGGCGCTGGGATCGGCGTTCGGAATGCCGACCGAATCCGAGGTCGACCTTGCCGAATTGCTGCGCGCACGGTTGCCATCGGTCGACCAGGTGCGGTTCTGCAACTCAGGCACCGAAGCCGTGATGATGGCGCTAAAGGCCGCCCGTGCGCATACCGGTCGTCCCAAAATCGCAAAATGCGAGGGCGCCTATCACGGCTCCTATGATTACGCCGAGGTAAGCCTTGATCCGACGCCGGAAGCCTGGGGCCGCAACGCGCCGGTGTCCGTCGCTTACGCCAGGGGCACGCCCGACAATGTGCTGGCCGACGTGCTGACGATTCCCTTTAACGACACCGAGGCCGCCGTCAGCCTGATCCGCGAGCATGGCCCTGAACTTGCCTGCGTCCTTGTCGATCCTATGCCCAATCGCGCCGGGCTGGCGCCGGCCGATCAGGCCTATCTGGAGGCGCTGCGCAAGGTGACGCGCGAGGTCGGCGCGCTGCTCGTTTTCGATGAAGTGATTACGTTTCGGCTCGGCTATCGCGGCGCACAGGGTCTGTTCAACATCGAGCCTGATTTGACCACACTGGCCAAAATTATCGGCGGCGGATTCCCGGTTGGCGCGGTCTGCGGCCGCAAGGAATTCATGGCCGTGTTCGATCCCCGTTTCGGCAAACCGGCGTTGCCACATGGCGGCACGTTTTCGGCCAACCCGGTGACGATGCGCGCCGGCATCGCGGCGATGCAATTGCTGGATGAGGCGGCGTTCGCGCGGCTCGATGCAATGGGGGAGGCGGTTCGTTCCGGGATCGACGCCGCGTTCGGCCGCCATAATGTTCCCGGGCGTACCGTCGGGCTCGGATCGCTGTTGAAAATACATTTCGCCGATCGCCCGGTGCGCGACTATCGCTCGGCCTACCCGACCGAACTGGAAGCCAAACGCCAGGCAGTTTTCAACCGGGCGCTGCTCAATCGTGGCGTGCTGGCGGCGGGCAATGGGTTGATGGCATTGTCGACCCCGATGACGGATGCCGATATACATGCAATCATCGACGCCGTATCGGGCGCGATATCGGAAGTGTCCGCCGCGACTTAAGTTCAAGAACAACAAGGCAACAATGTCCGCCAAGATCGATCCCATCACCCGTTCCGTCGTCCAGCATCGGCTCAGTTCGATCGTAAAGGAGATGGGCGAGGCCATGCTTCGCACCTCCTATTCGCAGATCCTCAATTCCAGCCGCGACTTTTCGCTGGGGATCTGCGATACGCGCGCCCGCCTGATCGCGCAGGCCGATCATCTGCCCGTCCATGTCGGCGCGCTGCCATGGGCAACGATCGCGGTCGAGGAACGGTTCAAAGACGTCAAGCCGGGCGACGTCTTCCTGCTCAACGATCCCTATTATGGCGGCAGCCATCTGCCTGACCTCACCGTCTTCGTGCCGGTGTTCGACGGCGACAAGCGCCTGCTATGGACCATCGTCCGCGCCCATCAAAGCGATATCGGCGGTGCGACGCATGGCGCGTACAATCCCGGTGCGACCGAAATCTGGCAGGAAGGCCTGCGCATCCCGCCGATCAAACTCTCCGAGGCCGGAAGGCCGCGCGAAGATCTGCTCGAGATGCTGGCGCTGAACGTGCGAAACCCACGTGAGTTTCGCGGCGACCTTGCCGCGATGCTCGGCGCGGCGCATCTCGGCGAACGGCGGGTCGCCAAACTGTTCCGCGAGTTCGGCGCGCCGGTCGTCGAAGCCGCGATCGAGGCGATCCTGGACGCCACCGAACAGCAGACCCGCGCCGTGGTCTCGACCTGGAAGGATGGTGTCTTCCACGGCGAGGCGTTTCTCGACGATGACGGCCATGGCCGCAGCGATATAAGGGTCGCGGCCAAGGTCACCAAGAAGGGCAGCGACGTCGAGGTCGATCTGTCAGAGTCCGATCCGCAGTCAACCAGCTTTGTGAATTCTTCTCACGCCAACATGCAGGCCGCGGTCGCGATGGCCTTTGCCTATTTGATCGACGCGGAAATCCCCAAGAACACCGGCGCGCTGCGCCCACTAAAGGTGATCGCCAAACAGGGCACGATTGTCTGGGCCGATCCGGGCCGGCCGGTGACGTTGTGCACCAGCCATCCCTCCAACGAGATCGTCGAAGCGATCGTCAAGGCATTGTCGGCCTCCTGTCCGGAGCGCGCGATGGCCGGATGGAGCCGCAGGTTCCGGATCGCGATCCAGGGCGAAGACCCGCGCACCGGCAAGAATTTTATCTGGCATCTGTTTCAGGCGCGCCCGGGCGGCGGTGCGTCGTCCGGCGGTGACGGCTGGTCGTCGATCGGCGAATGGCACAGCGTCGGCGGACTCAAATTCGGCAGTCTCGAAGTTGCCGAGGCGCGCTTTCCCCTGCATTTCCGCCGCCACGAATTCCGCGAAGGCTCCGGCGGCGACGGACAATTCCGCGGCGGTCTCGGCGTCGCCCTCGATCTCGTGCTGGAGACCGAAAAACTTTCGCGCGGCAATACCGCGGGCGATGGCGCGCGTCACGGCCCCTGCGGCATGCTCGGCGGCGAGGACGGCGAGCCGCATCACTACCGCTTGCTGTCGGAAGGTCGCGAGCCGCGCGTGCTCCGCACCAAGGAAGTCGGCATCGAGCTTCGTCCCGGCGATTGCCTCGAGATACGTTCCTCCGGCGGCGGTGGCTGGGGACCACCGTCCAGGCGAATGGCAGAGGCGCGGCGGCGCGACGCCGAACAAGGCCTGGCCAGTGTTTCCGCGGAGCCGCGTAACTAGCGATGTACACAATCGGAGTTGACGTCGGCGGAACCTATACCGATCTGGTGGCCACGGATGTGGCCGGCCGCACGATATTCGCTAAATCACCCTCAACGCCGGCCGACCAGTCGATCGGCGTCATGACCGGCCTGGAAGAACTGGCCCGGCGACTGAACACGACGCGTGCGGAAATGCTCGCGGCTACCGATCAGTTGGTTCACGGCACCACGGTTGCGACCAATGCGTTGCTGGAACGCAAGGGCGCCAGGGTCGCGCTGCTGACCACCGAGGGCCATCGCGACGTCATCGAAATGCGCGAAGGCCTCAAGCCCGACCGCTATGATCTGCGCTCGCCGCCGCCGGAGCCCTTGGTGCCGCGCGAACTGCGCTTTGGCGTTCGCGAGCGGCTCAAGGCGAATGGCGAGGTGTTGATTGCGCTGGACCAGGCCTCGCTCGATGCGGCGATCGCCGGCATAAGGAAATCCGGCGCGACCTCGGTCGCGGTGTGTTTCCTGCATTCCTATCTCAATCCCGTCCACGAACTCGCCGCGGTGGAACGACTGGCAAACGCAATGCCTGATGTCAGCGTGTCGCGCTCCAGCGACGTGCTGCCGCAGATCAAGGAATATGAGCGGGTCTCGACCACGATCGTGAACGCCTATGTCGAGCCGATCGTGCGGCGCTATCTCACCAATCTCGAGCGGCGGCTGAAGGCGGCCGGCCTCAAGGGCAGCCTGTTCGTGATCCTGTCGCATGGCGGCATGGCGCCGGTCGAGGAAGCTTCGCGCCTGGCTGCAGGCACGGTGCTGTCAGGCCCGGCGGGTGGCATGTCGGGCGGCCGGCGTTGCGCTGAACTGCTCGGGATTCCCGATCTGGTGCCGTTCGACATGGGCGGAACCAGCACCGACATTTCTCTGATCTCGGACGGACAGGCCTCGCTCTCCGCTGACGGTCTGCTCGCCGGCCAGCGCATTGCCTTGCGCAGCCTCGACATTGCGAGCATCGCGGCCGGTGGCGGCTCGATCGCGAGCGTCGATGGCAGCCGCACGCTGCGGGTCGGTCCGGAAAGTGCCGGCTCGATTCCGGGTCCGGCCTGTTACGGCAATGGCGGGCAGGCCGCGACCGTCACCGACGCCAATGTCGTGCTTGGCTATCTCGATGCGGCCGCCTTCATGGGCGGCCAGCGGCCGCTCGACCGCACGGCGTCGGAAGCCGCGGTCGACCGTGTCGCGGCATCCATGGAGCTCTCGCGCGTCGAGGCCGCTGCCGGCATTTACCGCATGATCAATTTGAACATGGCCGACGGCATCCGCCTGATGACGCTGCGCCGCGGTGTCGATCCCCGGAAATTCGCGCTGCTGAGTTTCGGCGGCGCGGCGGGGCTGCATGCGGCCGAAGTCGCGCGCGAGCTGGAGATCAAGCGTATCATCGTGCCGACTGTGGCATCGGTGCTGTCGGCATGGGGCATGCTGACCAGCGATCTGCGCTATGAGATGAGCCGCACGCACTACGGTAAAGCGGCACGCATTTCAGCCGGCGAAGTGCGCGAGCTGTTCGCCGAACTGGAGCAGGCGGCGGCGGGCCGGCTGCGCTCCTGGTTCAACGGTCCGCTGTCAATCGAACGCTCTGCCGAAATGCGCTACGGCGAGCAGATTTTTGAGATCGACGTCTCGCTGGATGGTCTCGACTGGCATGCGCATGATCTCGTCGATCAGATCGAGCAGCGCTTTCATCGCAAGCACGAGGAACTCTATACCTACGCCTCGCCGGGCCAGGAGGTCGTGTTCGTCAACGCGCGCGTCGCGGCGGTCGGTGCGGTCGCGCCAAACGATCAGAACACGCGGCCGGCGCCGTCGGCGGGCGATTGCGCGCCGCACGGCAGGCGGCAGGCTTTCCTTGGCGGTTGGCGCGAGGTGCCGGTCTATGCGCTCGATGCGCTGCAGCCAGGGCATTCGCTGGCTGGTCCGGCCATCATCGAGGCCGAAACCACGACCGTGCTGATCGACACCGGCGACCGCGTCAGCGTCAACGCGCTGGGCTGGCTGGATATAGCGCTGCGTTAAAACACAAAAATTGATTTCAACAACGTTGGATTGCACAGTATTCTCGGCAGCGCCGGGTTAGGCATCGCAAGTTTGGGTTGGCTTGGCGTTTGAGGCCACGTTGATGAAAAAAATAAAAGAAACTGCAACTATCCTGGCGCTGTTAGCGGCCGCGCTGTTTCCGCCCGGCCCGGCCGTTGCGCAACAGGCGCCCGATGCTGGCGCGACCAACACTGAAATCCGCATCGGCAATGTCATGCCCTATACCGGGCCGCTGGCGGCATTCGCGGCGATCGGCAGGGCGGAAGCTGCCTATTTCGACATGATCAATGATCGTGGCGGGATCAACGGCCGCAGGATCAAATTCATTTCCCGCGACGACAGCTCCAATCCTCGGATGGCAGCCGAGCACACAAGCCAACTGGTCGAGCAGGAGAACGTGCTGCTGATGTTCGGATCGTTCGGCACGCCGGGCAATCTGGCGACGCGCAGCTACCTCAACGAGAGGAAAGTGCCGCAGCTGTTCGTCGCGTCCGGCGACGAGGAGTGGGCGCATCCCAAGCGGTTTCCGTGGACCATGGGCTGGCAGCCGACGTTTCGTGCCGAGGGACGGATCTACGCCAATTACATCCAGGCATCCTATCCCGATCGCAAGATCGCGGTGCTGTGGCAGAACGACCAGTTCGGGCGCGATCTGTTCAGGGGATTGCAGGAAGGGCTCGGCGTCACCGCCCGTATGATCGTCGCTGATATTGCCATCGAGGCGGATATGTCGATCGATACCCAGGTCGAGATCCTCAAGAGCTCCGGTGCTGAAGTACTGGTGCTCAATTGCGCGCCGCCGATCTCGGCGCGCGCCATCCGCCGAGCGGCCGAACTGGGCTGGTATCCGGTGGTGGTGCTGGTCAACGCGGCGGCTTCGATCGCCAACGCGCTGAGACCTGCGGGGCTTGCGAACGCCGCAGGCGTGATCTCGACCTCGTTCCTCAAGGACGCCGGTGACGCCACCTGGAAGGACGATCCTTCGATCAAGGACTGGCTGGCGTTCATGGACAAATATTATCCCGATGGTGACAGGGAGGATAGCTACGCCATCTTCGGCTATGCCGCGGCCGAGACGCTGGTTCAGGTGTTGACCCAGTGCGGCGATGACCTGTCGCGCGAGAACATCATGCGGCAGGCCGCGTCGCTGAAGAATTATCGGAGCCCGATTGTATTGCCCGGCATTGCCATCAATACCGGGCCTGCCGATTTTCACCCGATCAAGCAGATGCGGCTGGTGCAGTTCGACGGCACCGCCTGGCAGCCGATCGGCGACGTGCTCGAGAGCGCGTTTGCGGGCGGGCCGGGCGATAATTGAATTTGGGAAATCCTTCCGTCGTCGTCCCGGCCTTGAGCCGGGACCCATACGCCGTGAAGTGAATTGTTACGGGAGGCCTCAGCGACCTTGTTTCGACAATGAGGGCTGCGGAGTATGGGTCCCGGCTCAAGGCCGGGACGACGAATACTAAGCTTGCCTCCATCCCTCCTACGCAGTTCGCCTACTTCTTCTGCCCGTAATTCAACAACCCGCCCTTGTTCTTCGCGGGATGGGCGCGCAGGCCTTCCTCGCTGGGCTCGGTGCCCCAGCCCGGCCGGTCCGGAATTACGAGGTGGCCGTCGACGATCTCGGGCACGTGGGTGAACAGCTCGTGGTCCCACGCCAGCCGGTCGATATCGGTCTCCATGATTCGCAAATTCGGCACCGCCGCGCAGAAATGGGCGTTCTGCATGGTGCAGAGGTGGCCGTAGAAATTATGCGGGGCGACGTTGACCTCGAACGCTTCGGCGGCTGCCGCGATCTTCATCGATTGCCATACCCCGTTCCACGGCGTGTCGATGATCGCGACATCCATCGCCTGTTCGTTGAAGTAGGGCAGGAATTCGCGCAAGCCCAGCAGCGTTTCGCAGGATGAGATCGGATGCGGGCTCTGGCGGCGGATATAGCCCAGCGCCTGCGGGTTGAAGCTGTCGATCTCGACCCAGAACATGTCCATGTCCTTGATCGCGCGCAGGATCTTCAGATAGCCCTCAGTCTTGGCGTTGAAGTTGAGGTCGAGCAGCAGATCGACATCGGGACCGGCGCCGTCGCGGATGGCCTCGAGGTGCATGCAGAGATTGCGGATCACGGTGCGGTCGACATTGATCTCGGGCTCGAACGGCGAGCCGAAGCCCGGACGCCAGCCTTGCGGCTTGCCGTCGGTGTAGACGAAGATGTTGGTCTTCATCGCGGTGAAGCGTTTTTCGCGGACTTCGTGGCCGATTGACTTGACGCCGTCGAGGTCAGTAATCGCAGGCTTGTACCAGTCCGGATGATTGATGCGCCAGGTGGCGCAATGCGACCAGTAGACCCGGATGCGGTCGCGGATCTTGCCGCCGAGCAATTCATAGCAGGGCACGCCGAGCGCCTTGGCCTTGACGTCGAGCAGCGCGTTCTCGATGGCGCCGAGCGCCAGCGCCACCACGCCGCCGGCCGCCGGACGCGTCGCGGAAAACAGTTCTGCGTAAATCCGCTCATGCTGGAACGCGTTCTTGCCGACCACCCGGGCCGACAGCCGTTCGATTGCGGAGGTGACGCCGGGCGCACCAAAGCCCTCGTCGTATTCACTCCAGCCGACGATGCCGTCTACGGTCATGATCTTGACGAAGTGGTAGTTGCGCCAGCCGGCGTCGCAGGACAGCGTTTCGACGCTTCTGATGTTGCATGATTTGGTCATGGTTTCCTGCCCGGTTGTTGTTTTCGTTGACCGATAACAACAACGGATTGGGGAGGGCGTCAATTGCACGCGGCGTTATGCCCGTATGCAAGAGTCAGACCTGCGGCGGAAACAGCGTCGGCTGGCGGCGCTCGAACACCTGGCGCCCGTTCTTGAATCCCATCAGCACGTCGGGCAGTTCCGCGATCGCGTTCGGGCCGGTGTCGGTGTCGAGAATAATGAGATCGGCAGGGTTGCCCGGCGCGATGCCGTAGTCCCGCAGGTTCATCAGGCGCGCCGGCAGGTCCGTCACCAGATCGAGGCAGGCGTCGAATTCGCTGATCCCGGCATGGGCGACATTGGCGTAGAAGTTGGCCATCCGCAGCAGCGACGCGTCGCCAAACGGTGTGAAGGGGTTAAGCACGTTGTTGGTCGCGACCGAGCACAGCACGCCGTTCTCGACCAGCCGGTGCGCCACGGTGAGACCGCGCGGCGCATTGTGGGTGGCGTCGCGCCCCATCAGATAAAGATCGGTTGCCGGCAGCACGGTGACGGCGACGCCCGCCTTTGCGAGCCGTTCGGTCGCGGCTTTCAGCCGGTCCGGCGGCAACGCGGAGAGCTTGGTTGCGTGCCCGATCGCGACGCGGCCATGATAATTGCGCCGCTCGGTCTGCCGGCAGACTTCCTCGAGGTGCCACCAGGATGGATCGAGATCGAAGTCGAGATGCAGATCGACATCGACGTCAAACTCCTGCGCCAGATCGAACAGTCTTTCGAGATGCGCATTCGGATCGGTGTCCATGTAGGGACAGCCGCCGATCACCTCGCCGCCGTCGCGCAGCGCCGCGATCAGCAGCTCTTCGGCGCCGGGGTCGTTGGTCAGGCCTTCCTGCGGAAACACGCAGATCGACAGATCGATCGCCCAGGCATAGTCGCGTTTCAGCGCCTTGACCGCCTCGAAACCGCGCAGCGCGATGCGCGGATCGATCTCGACATGGGTGCGCATCCGCGTGGTGCCGTGCACGATGGCGCGCTCGATCACCCGCGCGCCGCGGGCATAGACGTCCTCGACGGTGAAATCGCGCTTCATGGCGGCGACCGCGGCGATCGCCTCGCTAACGGTGGCGTGGTCGTGGCCGCAGCGACCGAGCAGGCAGGCTTTGTCGAGATGGATGTGGGTATCGACGAAGCCGGGGAGGGCGAGCTTGCCGCCGATCTCGATTTCGGGCGCGTCGCAGGCGAGGCGCGGCTCGATGGCGGCGATCCGCCCCTTCGATACGCCGATATCGACCGGGGTAGGCGAGGCCCGGGTTCGGGTATTGCGGAAGATCAGGTCGAAGGCGGCGCGCGCGGTCATCAGGGCTTTGGCCTGCTTCTTAGCTGGTTCGAGGTGAGGGGAGCCTACCGGAAGAGCTGTTGCAGAGCAGCTCCAGATTGTGTGCAGTTTGTAGGCTAAACTGTTCAAAATATGTGCATGCAATTTGAAGCGCCGATTGTAATGTTTTCTCGATCAGGAGCTGCCCCCATGTCCGTTACCGCCAAAGCCGAATCCCGCCCCCTCTCCGACGCCGAAGTGGTCGAAGCCTATCTCACGGCCTCGATGATCCCGGATCCGGATGCCGCGGCGGCCTATATGAAGCCGGGCACCATCATCACTTTTACCGGCGGGCGGGAGTTCGGTCATCCGCGCGGGCCGACCGGGTTCAATGCGCGGCGCTATCGCTGGGTCAAGAAGCAGATGGATCGCTTCGACGTCTGCGCAGGGGTCGACGAAACCGTGGTCTACAGCATCGGCACGCTGTACGGCGAATGGATCGACGGCACGCCGTTCGAGGGCAACCGCTATGTCGACCGTTTCGTCGTGAGGGGTGGCCAGATCGTGAAGATGGACGTCTGGAATGACAGCGCGGAACGCATTCTGGTGCAAAGAGGGATCGAGGCGTGAAAATCAGCTGATCCACTCATCTCTCACCGTCATCCTGAGGTGCGCGCTCTTGCGCGCCTCGAAGGATGAGTACGACCCGTGGCCATCCTTCGAGGCTCGCTACGCTCGCACCTCAGGATGACGTCGAGTGTGCGGTTCTGACTAAGCCCTGACCCTCACCACCTTCGGCATCTTCACCACGCGGTTGCTCTCGCCCTCGTCGGCATAGGGCGCCAGGATATCCAGCAAATCGCGGCCGCGTTGCGGGGCGGGCGCCACCAGGGCCCGATTGGCCACGGAATCCAGATGGCTGTGCATCAGGCTCATCACCTTGGCCTCATCGCCCTTGACCAGGGCTGCGATGATCGCGCGATGCTCATTGATCGCGCATTCCGACGAATGCGGGCGGCTGTACAGGGATAACGTCAGACAGCAGCGATAGGCGACTTCGCTGACATAACGCACGAGGATCGGACTGTTGGTCATCTGCGCGAGCAGGATGTGGAATTCGGTCGCAAGGCGGATCGACACCGCGTCGGTGCCGTCGCGGGCACCATCCTCGGCATCGACATGCGCATTCAGCGTCGCGATCTGGGTCTTGGTCAGCTTGCCGGCGAGCTGGCGCACCACGAGACGCTCGAGCTCGATCCGGATGTCGAAGGCGTCGCGGGCCTCCTGCCAACTCGGCGTCGCCACGACAGCGATCCGGTTGCGGCGAAGCTCGACCAGGCCTTCCGCGGCGAGTTGTCCCAGCGCGTGGCGCGCAATGGTGCGGCTGACGCCAAAACGTTCGCCGAGCGAATCCTCAGGCAGTTTCGCGCCAGGCTCCAGCGCCTGCTCGATGATGGCGCGGCGCAGCGCGCGGCAGATCACCCCGACCTTGTCGGATGATTCTACATTCTTGCCGGCCGAACGAGGCGCCATGGGCGAATCCCTGCGAAGTACTTCGAAGCCGCCTCATATCACAAATGGACAACAATTGAGCGCCTGAATTGCATGCAGTTTGGGGTGCCGATTGCCCAAATTGAATCCGCTGGTTTCGGCGGCGTTTTGCGATGTCGTTGATTTCTATAGGGAGTTTCGCTGGCATCCGGCTTGCATGCACTTCCAGCCATGATGCGCATGCAACCAGATTCGGAATTCTCCGGCGCGCCGGTTTCGGCCGCCCCCGTGCCGATCGCGATCGAGCTGTCCGACGCCTCCGTCACCTTCGGCCGCGGCGACCGCGCGGTGCCGGCGCTGTCGACAACCACGCTCCGGATTGCGGATGGCGAGTTCGTCGCGCTGGTCGGACCTTCCGGTTGCGGCAAGTCGACCATCTTGCGGCTGGCCAGCGGGCTGGTACAGCCGACCACCGGCGCCGTCATCGTCGGTGGTCGGGAAGTCGCCGCCCGCGCCTTGCGCGTCGGCATGGCGTTCCAGAACCCGACCATGCTGCCGTGGATGACGATCGAGCGGAACATCATGCTGCCGCTGAAAATCGTAGAACCCTTTCGGTCGCAATTCCGCAAGCTGCGCAAGACCGAGTACCGCGACAAGGCCAACGCGCTGCTGGAGCAGGTCGGCCTCAAGGGGTTTGGCAGCCGTTATCCCTGGCAGCTCTCCGGCGGCATGCTCCAGCGCGCCAATCTGTGCCGCGCATTGATCCACGAGCCGCGGATGCTGCTGCTCGACGAGCCCTTTGGTGCGCTGGATCAGTTCACGCGCGAGGAACTGTGGTCGATCCTGCAAGAGCTCTGGATGACCCACAAGGCGACCGTGCTGCTGGTGACCCACGATCTGCGCGAAGCTGCATTCCTGGCCAGCCGCATCTGCGTGATGAGCGCGCGGCCCGGCCGCATCGTCGATGACAGCGCGGTCACTTTCAGCCGACCGCGCACGGTGGCGATGACGTTCGAGCCTGATTTCGTGGCGCTGAACCAGAAGCTGCGCGCGTTCATCGTCGATGCCCGCAGCGCGCCAGCAGAGGGAGCAACCTCATGACCGGACGTGATCTCAGGCAGAAAGCCTGGTCGGCGGCACTGATCGTGCTGTTCTTTGTCGCCTGGGAACTGTTCTGCGTGATGACCGGGATGTCCGACCTGGTGCTGCCGCGGCCGTCGGAAGTTTTCGTCACGCTCTACCAGAAATTTCCGCTGCTGTGGCCGCATATCCTGCAGACGCTGGCGACGACGATGATCGGCTTCGTGCTCGGCGTCGGGCTTGGCGTCGTGCTCGGTGCCGTGATCGGCGTTTCCAAAACGGCGTACGACACCGCCTATCCGCTGCTGGTCGGATTCTCGTCGATCCCCAAGGTCGCGGTGGTGCCGATCTTTGTGCTGTGGTTCGGCTCGGGCAGCGTGCCCGCGGTGCTGACCGCGCTGTCGATCTGCTTCTTCCCGATCGTCGTCAACATCGCGACCGGGCTTGCGACCACCGAACCCGAACTCGAAGACGTGCTGAAAGCGCTCGGCGCCAGCAAGTTCGACATTCTCTGGAACGTCGGTCTGCCCCGCACCATGCCGTTCTTCTTTGCCTCGCTGAAGGTCGCGATCAGCTACGCCTTTGTCGGCGCGGTGCTGTCGGAGACCGTGGCGTCGAACCGCGGCATCGGCAACGTCATGATGACTGCGTCCTCGAATTTCAACGTGCCGCTGGTGTTCGCCGGACTGTTCGTGCTCGCCGGTCTCGGCGTCGCGCTCTACGTGATCTTCTCAGTTATCGAGGGCCGCGTCACCGGCTGGGCCACCCGCAAGAACGACCTGATCGCGACATGACCAACGATTTCACGCAATGCCATCCAACCCAGTCGAGGAGGTTCACGATGTTGACGAGAGTAAGCGCCGCGTTGTTGGGAGTAGCTCTGTTCGCGAGCGCCGCCAGTGCGCAGGAAACCACGATCAAGTTCACGCTGGGCTGGAAAACGCAAGGAAGCGACGCCGCGTTCTTCTATGCCAAGGACAATGGCTACTTCAAGGAAGAGGGCCTCAATGTCGTGATCGACCAGGGCGAGGGCTCCGGCGCGACCGTGACGCGCATCATGTCGGGCGCCTATGACGCCGGCTTCGGCGACGTCAACGCCATCATCCAGAACGCCTCGACCAAGCCGCAGGATGCGCCTGTGATGGTCTACATGATCTGGAACCAGCCGCCGTTTGCGATCGTGACCAAGAATTCCAGCGCCATCAAGACGATCAAGGATTTCGAAGGCCGCACGCTGGGCGGCGCGCAGGGCACCCCGACCACGCGGCTGCTGCCGGTGTTCGCCCAGAAGAACAAGCTGGAAGGCGAGAAGATCAAGATCTCCAACATGGCGCCCAACTTGCAGGAGCCGATGCTGATCAAGGGCGACATCGATGCCGCGCTGGTGTTCAACATCACAAGCTATTTCAACCTGGTGCTGAACCGCCAGGATCCGGACAAGGACTACCGATGGTTCTCGTTCGGCGACTACGGCCTGGACCTCTATTCCAACGGCGTGATGGTCTCCCGCAAGCTGCTGGCGTCGAACCCGAAGGCCGTGGCCGGTCTTGTTCGTGCCGTCAACAAGGGCATGATCGCGATCGCGAAAGACCAGAATGCCGGCATGAAGGCGGCGCTGAATTACGACAATCTGATCAATGTCGACGTCGAGAAGCGCCGGCTGCAATACTCCTTCGACAAGCTGATCGTCTCGGCCGAGATGAAGGAAATCGGCGTCGGCGACGTCAAGGACGAGCGCATGACCCGCGCCATCGGCATCATCGTCGAGGGCTACCAGCTTGCCCGGGCTCCGGCAGCGTCGGAAATTTTCTCGCGCGAATTCCTGCCGCCGCGTGCTGAACGTGAATTGAAGTACACGGCGAACTAACCTCGTCATTGCGAGCGCAGCGAAGCAATCCATGCTCTCCATACGGGGAGAGTTGGATTGCTTCGTCGCTTCGCTCGCAATGACGGTATGCTGGAATGCCTATGGAAGTTACCGCACACAGTCTGTTCTCCGGCCCTGATCGCGCCCTGCTCGAAAACGTCGTGCTGCGGCACGACGGCGGCGTGATCACATCCATTTCCGAGGGAGTGCCGCCCACGACCGGCCCCCGCGCCCTCGTTCTCCCGGCGTTCGTCAATGCCCACGATCATGCGCGGCCCACGGCGTCGTCGTTCGGTGCGATCGGGATGCCGCTGGAAAGCTGGATCCTGCGATCGGCGCTCGGTACGCCCGTCGATCCCTACCTCACGGCGACATCCGCGCTGGCGCGTTCGGCGCGGGCGGGCTGCGCGTCGATGATGGTGCATTACACAAGGCCGAGCGGAACCATGCCGCTGGTCGACGAAGCCAAGGCGATTGCGCGGGCGGCTTCCGATGTCGGCATCCGCATTGCATTCGCGCTCGCGGTGCGCGACCAGAATCCCATCGTCTATGGCGATGGCGAATCTGTCCTGTCGGAACTGCACGGCGATGATCGCAAGACGATAGAGCAGTTGTTCGTCCGCGCGCCGATGTCGCCCAAGGCCTATATCGAACTCACCGATGCGATTGCCGCGGCGATATCAGGCCCCAAGGTCGATGTGCAATTGGGGCCAGCGGGCGTGCAGTGGTGCTCAAAGCCGTTGCTCGAAGCGGTTGCCGAAAACTCGGCGTTGACCGGCCGCCGCATCCACATGCATCTGCTGGAGACCATCTACCAGCGCGCCTGGGCGGATGCGCATTTCCCGGATGGTATCGTTCGCTACCTCCGCGACATCGGCTTTCTGTCGGACAGACTGACGCTGGCGCACTGCATTCATGCAAGGCCCGACGAGATCGAGATGATCGCCGCGTCCGGCACGCGCATCGTCACCAACTTCAGTTCCAACATGCATTTGCGCTCCGGCTTTGCCCCGATTGCCGCCGCGCATCGATGCGGCTGCAGCATCACGGTCGGTGTTGACGGCCTGGCGCTGGACGAGGACGACGACATGCTGCGCGAGATGCGGCTGGTGCAGATGTTCCATGGCGGCGTCGGCTTCAAGCGAACCTGGACGCCGCAGGAATTCCTCGGCCTTGCCGTCGCCAATGGCCGCAAAGCCACCGGCGCGCCTGGGACAGGTGCACTGCTGCCGGGCGCTCCGGCTGACTTCGTCACCATCGACCTCGACCGCCTCGATCGCGATCAGATCATGCCGGTCGATCCGATCGAGCTTCTGTTCGCCAGAGGCAACGCGTCGCTGTTGCGTGAGGTGGTGGTGGATGGACGCACGATCGTCAGCGATGGCCGCTGCCTCGGTGTCGATCTTCCGGCGATCGAACAAGAGTTGCGCGGCATCTACCGTGCCAATGCCGGCAAATTCGAAAATTTTCAGCGCGCGTGGCCACCGCTTTCGGCTTCGCTGCAAAACTGGTTCGAAACCCAACTGGGTTGCCGGTAAGCGCTTCGTATCGTTCGTGAATTCCGTATCGCGGAACAAGGCGCGGCAGCGACGAGCTAGTGCGCGCTTCTTGCCATTCTGATGGTCTCATTGGCATTCAATGCGCTCGGAGAATCCTTGCGTATCGTGCTCGATCCGACCATGAAGGATCGATAATCCTTTTGCGGAAGCTTTTATGCCTTTTAATAGACTCCTGATCGCCAATCGCGGCGAGATTGCTATTCGTATCGCGCGGGCGGCGGGTGAGACCGGCCTTGCCACCGTCGCGATCTATCCCGCTGACGACGCGTTGTCGCTGCACGTCCGCGCCGCCGATGCCGCGCATGAAATTCCGGGGCGGGGCGCCCGCGCCTATCTCGATATCGAGGCGGTCGTGGCCGCCGCCAAGGCCACCGGCTGCGATGCGTTGCATCCCGGCTACGGGTTTCTCAGCGAAAACACCTTGCTGGCCCGGCGCTGCGCGGAAGAAGACATCACCTTCATCGGCCCGTCGCCGGAGGCGCTGGATCTGTTCGGCGACAAGGCCAAAGCCAAGGCGCTGGCGAAACAGTGCGGCGTGCCGATCATCGAGGGCACCAGCGGTCCGACCTCGCTCGAACAGGCCAGGGCTTTCTTTACATCTTTGGGCTCCGGCGGCGCCGTCATGATCAAGGCCATCGCCGGCGGCGGCGGGCGCGGCATGCGGATCGTGGATGATGCCGCCAGGCTGGAAGAGGCCTACGCGCGCTGCCAGTCGGAGGCCAAGGCGGCCTTCGGCAGCGACGGAGTCTATGTCGAGCGCCTGATTCGCAACGCCCGCCACATCGAAGTGCAGATCATCGGCGACCACCACGGTGCGATCAGCCATTTGTGGGAGCGTGAATGCACCATCCAGCGGCGGAACCAGAAGCTGATCGAGGTGGCGCCGAGCCCGTCGCTGAGCAACAGCTTGCGCACGCGCATCATCGACGCCGCCAAGGAGCTCGCCGCCGCCGCGAACTACGACAATCTCGGCACGTTTGAATTCCTGGTGGATGGCGACGCCAGGGGCGAGGATTCGGCCTTCGCCTTCATCGAAGCCAACCCGCGGCTTCAGGTCGAGCACACCGTGACCGAGGAAGTGCTGGGCGTCGACCTGGTGCAGGCGCAACTCGCGGTCGCCGGCGGCGCCACGCTGGGCTCGCTGGGTCTGGCGCAGTCCTACATCCCCAAACCGCGCGGCTACGCGATGCAGCTCCGCGTCAACATGGAAGTGATGGACGAGAACGGCGTCACCAAGCCGACCGGCGGTACGCTATCGATGTTTGATCTGCCGGCCGGGCCCGGCGTTCGCGTCGATACGTTCGGCTGCTCCGGCTACAAGACCAGCGCCGCGTTCGACTCGCTGCTCGCCAAGGTCATCGTGCACGCGACCGGCCCGAACTGGACCGACGTGGTGCAGAAGGCCACGCGCACGTTGCGTGAATTCCGCATCGGCGGTGTCGCCACCAATATCCCGTTCCTCGGAGCGGTGCTGGCGCATCCGGATTTCATTGCCAACCGCATCAATACCGGCTTCATCGATACCCACGTCGCCGCGCTGGTCCATGCGGCGAATGATCTTTCGGCGCCGGAGCTGTTGGAAGCGGGCGCTGCGGCGTCCATTCCGGAGGCCCGCGAAACCTCGGCCGCATCAGCCGGTCCGGCCGGCTCGGTGCCAGTACCGGCGCCGCTGCAGGGCACGATCGTTGCGATCGAGGTTAGGGAAGGCGACCTCGTCCGTCCCGGACAGCAAATCGCCGTGCTTGAATCCATGAAGATGGAACATCTGGTGACCGCGCCGCATGGCGGCAAGGTGACCAAGATCGCGGCCGATGCCGGCGTGACCCTGATGCAGGACGAGGCCATCCTGTTTCTCGAACCGGCCGAGATCGATGCCCATGATGTGGCGGAAGAAGAGGATGTGGATCTCGATCATATCCGGCCTGATCTCGCCGAACTGATCGCGCGCCACGCCATTACGCTGGATGAGAACCGGCCGGCCTCGGTCGAACGTCGGCGCAAGACCAACCAGCGCACCGCGCGGGAGAATATCGCGCAGCTCGTCGATGACGGATCTTTTGTCGAGTACGGCTCGCTGGCAATCGCCGCGCAGCGCCGGCGGCGCACGGTCGACGACCTCATCCAGAACACGCCGGCTGACGGTTTGATTTCCGGCGTCGCCACCGTGAATGCGGAACAATTCGGCGCCGAAGGCGCGCGCTGCATGGTGATTTCCTATGACTACACCGTGCTGGCCGGCACCCAGGGCCATATGAATCACAAGAAGATTGACCGCATGCTCGGCCTTGCCGAGCAATGGCGGATGCCGCTGGTGTTTTATGCGGAAGGCGGCGGCGGCCGTCCCGGCGATACCGACCGGCTCGGCATGACCGGCCTCGACGGGCCGTCCTTTGTGCAGTTCGCAAAACTTTCGGGATTGGTGCCCGTTATCGGCGTCGTCTCCGGCTATTGCTTTGCCGGCAACGCTGCGATGCTCGGCTGCTGCGACGTGATCATTGCCACCAGGAACGCCTCGATCGGCATGGGCGGCCCGGCGATGATCGAAGGCGGCGGCCTCGGCGTCTATCATCCGGCCGAAGTCGGCCCGGTGTCGTTCCAGTCGCCGAACGGCGTCATCGATATCCTGGTCGAGGATGAAGCGGAAGCCACGACTGCCGCGCAAAAATACTTGTCGTATTTTCAGGGCGCGGTAGCGGACTGGAAGGCGCCAGACCAGCGCCTGCTGCGGCGCGCGATCCCCGAAAATCGCCTGAGGGTCTATGACATCCGGACGGTTATCGACCTGCTGGCCGACGAGGGATCGGTGCTGGAAATCCGCCGCGATTTCGGCGTCGGCATGATAACGGCCTTCATCCGCATCGAGGGAAAACCGTTCGGCTTGATTGCCAACAATCCAAAGCATCTTGGCGGTGCGATCGACGCGCCCTCGGGCGACAAGGCCGCGCGCTTCCTGCAGCTCTGTGACGCCTTCGACATCCCGATCGTGTCGCTGTGCGATACGCCCGGTTTCATGGTCGGACCCGAAGCCGAGAAGACCGCGATCGTGCGCCACGTTGCGCGGATGTTCGTGACCGGCGCCAGCCTGACGGTGCCGCTGTTCGGCGTGGTGCTGCGCAAGGGTTATGGCCTCGGCGCGCAAGCCATGATCGGCGGCGGCTTTCACGCCTCGTTCTTCACGGTGGCCTGGCCGACCGGCGAATTCGGCGGCATGGGCCTGGAAGGCTATGTCCGGCTCGGCTTCCGCAAGGAGATGGAAGCGATCGCCGATCCCGAGGAGCGCGAGAAATATTACAAGGCCAAGGTCGCCGAGCTGTATGCCAACGGCAAGGCGGTCTCGATCGCCTCCGTGCTGGAGATCGACGAGGTGATCGATCCTGCCGACACCAGGCACTGGATCATGGCGGGGCTGCGGTCGGTACCGAAGCCGGAATCGCGGAGCGGGCGCAAGCGGCCGTGCATTGATGCGTGGTGAATGCGTAGGGTGGGCAAAGGCGCCCTTGCGCCGTGCCCACCATCCATCGCCGATTGCTGCGCTAAATGGTGGGCACGCTTCGCTTTGCCCACCCTACGAGCTACCCCAATCTCAACTCCTCATAACCCTTCGCCGCCACCTCGTCGCACCGCGCGCGGTAGGCTGGCGCGCTGCCGCTGTAGCGGGCGATGATGCGGGTTTGCTTACCCTCGACGTTGGAATTGATGCCGGTCATCCAGGAATTGACCTCGTTGGATAGCAGCCCGACGCCGAGCGCCTTGACGTGATCGGTCCATGATTCCACGCCGGCGGCGGTCGCTTCCAGCCGGGTCAGTTGGTTGTCCCGCGCGAACCGCACCAGCCCGGTGACCCAGTCGACGCTGTACTCGATGCTGCGCGGGATATTGCCGAGCGCGGTGTGCGGCCCCATCAGCATCATCATGTTGGGGAATTCGTGGACCATGATGCCCAAATAAGTCTGCGGCCCATGCTTCCACCTGTCTTTCAGCCGGGCGCCGCCAGCGCCGCGGAAGTCGATCTTGTCGAAACTGCCGGTGATGGCATCGAAGCCGGTGGCATAGATGATGATGTCGAACTCGAATTCCCTCGCGCTGGTCTTGATGCCTTCGGGTGTGATCCGCTCGATCGGTGTCTCATTGATGTCGATCAGCTCGACATTGTCCTGGTTGTAGACCTCGTAATAAAAAGTCTCCAGCGGCAACCGCCGCGTGCCAAAGCCATGGTTCTTCGGGATCAGCTTCTCGGCGACCGCCTGATCCTTCACCCGCTGCCTGATTTTTCGCGCCACGAAATCGCTGATCGTCGCATTCGCCTTGCGGTCGATCAGGATGTCGCGGAAATTGCCCTGCCAGATGCCAAAACCGCGCTCGCCATACAGCTTCTCGTAGAACGCCTCGCGCTCCTCATCCGAAACCTCGAACGCGCCGCGCGGGTCCGGCGTGTGCAGGAAGCACGCAAAGGTCTCCTGGCAGCGGGCGAACATCTCGGGATAGCCGGCCTTGATCGCCTTCTGGGTTTCGGCGTCGATCTTGCCGTTGTGCAGCGGCGCGCACCAGTTCGGCGTGCGCTGGAACACCGTTAGATGGCCGACATCCCTGGCGATGGTCTGGATGGTCTGCACGCCGGTGGCGCCGGTGCCGATCACGGCAACGCGCTTGCCTTTGAAGTCGACCGGCTCATGCGGCCATCGCGCAGTGTGGAAGGACGCGCCCTTAAAACTGTCGCGGCCCTCGATGTTGGGCAGCGTTGGGGTCGATAGCGGGCCGATCGCGGTGATCAGGAAGCGGGTGCGGAATCGGCTGCCGTCCTCCAGCGTGAGGGTCCAGCTCCGCGAACCCTCGTCGTAATGCGCCGTCGTGACCCGGCTTTTGAACTGGATATCGCGGCGCAGGTCGAACTTGTCGGCGACATGGTTGAGATAACGCAGCGTTTCCGGCTGGCCCGCAAAGTGCTCGGACCAGTCCCATTCCTCCAGCAGCTCCTTCGAGAACGAGTAGCCGTAGGAGTAGCTTTCCGAATCGAAGCGAGCACCGGGATACCGGTTCCAGTACCAGGTGCCGCCGACATTGGTGCCGGCCTCCAGCACGCGCACCCGCAGGCCCAGTTCGCGCAGGCGATAGAGCTGGTAAAGGCCCGACATGCCCGCGCCGATGATGATGCTGTCGTAATCCATCTCGGATGGGCTATCGGTTTGGCGGGCAGTGGCCACGTGGGCGGTTCTCCCGGATTGGTTACACCAAAGCTAGCCGTTCTTGCGGCCGCGAACAAACCGCGGAAAGCGCATCTGGTATGTGGCAGGATAGCCCGCCAACCGGCGCCGCTCGGCTTTACTCGACACCGTTTCTGACCCTATCGTGAGGCTCCGATCGCCCCTCAAGCGGCGACGGACTAGCGGGAGCGAAGCGATGGCCCAGGCGCTGCAGCGCAGGCTGAATTCGATCGATGTCAGCGATCCCAGGCTGTATCAGGACGACAATTGGCGGCCGCTATTCGCGCAGTTGCGCCGCGACGATCCCGTGCATTATTGCGAGGCCTCGCCGTTCGGGCCGTATTGGTCGGTAACGCGCTACGACGACATTTTTGCGGTCGAGCTCGACCACGAAAATTATTCGTCGAGTTCGGAACTCGGCGGCATTCAGGTCACCGACCAGCCGAAAGGGCAGGAGTTCGCCAACTTCATCCGGATGGACCCGCCGGGCCATACTGCGCATCGCCGCACCGTCGCGCCGATCGTCGCGCCATCCAACCTCGTCAACCTCGAGCCGCTGATCCGCAGGCGCACCTCGGACGTGCTGGACGCGCTGCCGCGCAACGAGACCTTTGACTGGGTCGCGCGGGTCTCGACCGATCTCACCAACATGATGCTGGCGACGCTGTTCGACTTTCCCTGGGCAGACCGCGAGAAGCTGACCTGGTGGTCCGATGTCGCGATCGCCAATGTCGAGGCGCCCGACGCCGTGGTGCATTCGGCGGAAGAACGTATCGCTGAACTCACCAAGATGGGCGAATATTTCCGCAGACTATGGGATGCCCGCGCCAACGCCGCGCCGACCTTCGACCTGATCTCGATGCTGGCGCATTCGCCGGCGACTCAAAATCTGGGGCCACGCGAATTCATCGGGACGATTGCGCTTTTGATCGTCGGCGGCAACGACACCACGCGCAATTCCATGACCGGTGGCTTGATGGCGTTGGTCGAAAACCCCGAACAGTTCGAATTGGTCCGCAGCCGGCGCGAATTGATCCCCAACCTCGTTTCCGAGACCATCCGCTATCACACACCGGTGCTGCATATGCGACGCACCGCGCGCAACGACGTCGAATTGGCCGGCCGCCGAATCGCAAAAGGCGACAAGGTCGTAATGTGGTACATTTCAGGCAATCGCGATGAGGACAAGATCGACCGCGCCGACCGATTCATTGTCGATCGCGCGAAACCCCGGCAGCATCTCGCCTTCGGCGCCGGCATCCACCGCTGCGTCGGCGATCGGCTCGCCGAACAGCAAATCCGCATTCTCTGGGAGGAAATCTTGCAACGGGATCTCAGGTTCGAAATCACCGGGCCGCCGCAGCGGTTGTGCTCGAATTTCATTCGCGGCATTCGCACGCTGCCGGTGAGGATTGTGAATTAATTTGCGGCGTCATTCCGGGATGGTCCGAAGGACCAGACCCGGAATCTCGAGATTCCGGTTCGATGCTTCGCATCGCCCCGGAATGACAAGAGGAACCCGAATGAACGATCCCGTTGACGTCCTGATCATTGGCGCCGGTGCCTCCGGCGCCGCCGTCGCCTGGAGCCTGGCCGATACCAAGATGCACATTCTCTGCCTCGACCAGGGCGGCTGGATGAATTCTTCCGAATATCCGAGCACCGGGCGTGATTGGGAGGCGAAGTTTTATGGCGACTGGTCGACCAGCCCGAACATCCGCGGGCGGCCTGAGGATTATCCCATCAACGACGACAACTCACCGATCAAGGTGGTGAATTTCAACGGCGTCGGCGGCTCCACCGTGATGTACACCGCGCATTGGCCGCGACTGCATCCCTCCGATTTCAAGGTCAAGACGCTGGACGGCGTCGCCGATGACTGGCCGATCGGTTACGACGCGCTGATGCCGTTCTTTGAAGAGAACGACCGGATGATGGGCGTATCGGGCCTGTCAGGCGATCCGCGTTCGCCGTTGACGCGCCCGCCGATGCCGCCGCAGCCGCTCGGGCTCTCCGGCCCGCTGATCGGCAAGGCCATGAACAAGCTCGGCTGGCACTGGTGGCCGTCGGACACCACGGTCGCGACGATGGATTACGAGGGCAGGGCGCGCTGCATCAATCTCGGCCATTGCACGCCGGCCTGCGCGCAAGGCGCGAAAGCGTCGACCGACATCACCTATTGGCCGCACGCGATCCGCGCCGGCGTCGAACTCAAGACCCATTGCCGCGTGCGTGAGATCCTGACCAACGAGAACGGCATGGCCTCGGGTGTCGTCTACTACGACAAGGATGGCGTCGAGCAGTTTCAGCCGGCCGAAGTCGTCATCATCGCCTGCAACGGCGTCGGCACGCCGCGGCTGCTTTTGAATTCGGTCTCCGGCCGTTTTCCGAACGGCCTCGCCAATTCGTCCGGCCTGGTCGGCAAGAATTTGATGTTTCATCCCTATGCGCAGATCTACGGTTTTGTGAAGGAGCCAACCGACTCTAACCGCGCGCCGCCGACCTGCCTGTGGAGCAAGGAGTTTTACGACACCGACCTCTCGCGCGGTTTCGTCCGCGGCTACGGCATCCAGTTCGGCCGCGGCGCCGGACCGGTGTTCGAGGCGGTCGCGAGCGAGCAGAAGGGCATCTTGCCGTGGGGCGCGGATCACCATCGCGTCTTCCGCAAGCTCAATGGCCATCGGCTCGGGGTCTCCGCGATCTGCGAGGACCTGCCCGAGGAACATAACCGCGTCACGCTCGATCCCGTTTTGAAGGACAGCCACGGCATTCCCGCGCCAAAGATCGATTATACGATCAGCGAGAACAGCCGGAAGATGATGGCGCACGGGCTGGCGCGGGGGAGGGAAATTCTCGAAGCTGCGGGTGCCACCGATCTCTGCATCAACGACCCGATCCCATGGGGTGGTTGGCATCTGCTTGGCACCGCGCGGATGGGCACCGATCCGGCGCGTTCCGTGGTCAATGAATGGGGCCGCTCGCATGACGTGAAGAATCTCTTCATCGTCGACGGCAGCGTGTTCGTGACGTCAGGCGGCGTCAACCCGACCTCCACCATCCAGGCGATCGCGCTCTATGTCGCCGACCAGATGAAACAACGTCTTGCCAATTTGTTCGATTGAGGAAGTGATGTCCGCAGCCAATGAACTGACCTCAGCCCAACGCGACGATCTGCGCATGATCGCTGCGATGATCGTTCCAGCCAGCCATGAGTACAAGGTGCCAGGCGCCGACGATCCCGCGATCCAGGCCGATATGTTGGCGACGCTCGGGCGCGACACCGCGCAGGTGGCGCAGGCGCTCGACCACCTCGCGCGCCTGGCCGGCAGGCCGCTCGCCGACCTCGATCCGGCGCGGCGCGATGCCGTGGCCCAGGAATTCCGCGCCTCGGGCGGTGCGGCGGCGGCAACCCTCGTCCGCGTGGTGCTGCAATGCTATTACCGCGACGATCGCGTGCTGCGTTCGCTCGGGCTGGAACTCCGCGCGCCATTCCCGCAAGGATACACACTGGAGCAGGGCGACTGGTCGCTGCTCGATCCGGTCAAGGCGAGGCCGCCGAACTTGCGGCGGGCCACGTAGGCCTCAGGGCAGCTTTGCGCGCTGGTTGCGGCTCTTGCGGCGAGGTAATCCCGTAACCATCTGACGGGCGAAGGAATTCGCCATGTTGGATTATACCTCAGATAACGCCGATGACGCTCCGTCATCGCGCGCGACCGAACACGCCCCCGATAACGACCAGACGCTGCTGGATGCCTATTCGGACGCCGTGATCGGCGTGACCGAACGCGTTGGCCCTGCCGTTGTGCGCGTCGAAACCGGACCCAAGGTGCGCAACGCACGCGAGCGCGGCGGACTTGGTTCGGGCATCGTGATCTCGCCGGATGGTTTTGTGCTGACCAACAGCCACGTGGTCGGATCGTCGAAAGAAATCCGGTTGCGGGATACCGAAGCTTTTGTCACCGACGCCCATGTGCTCGGTGTCGATCCCGATACCGATCTGGCCTTGCTGCGCGCCGACGGCGCGCGCGATCTGCCCTATGCGTCGCTCGGCAATTCAAAAAGCCTGCGCCGCGGCCAGCTCGTGGTCGCGATCGGTAATCCCTTAGGGTTCGAGTCGACCGTGACCGCGGGCGTGGTGTCGGCGCTGGGACGTTCGATCCGCTCGGTGAGCGGGCGCACCATCGAGGACGTGATCCAGACCGATGCCGCGCTCAATCCCGGCAATTCCGGCGGGCCGCTGGTGTCGTCGGCGGCGGAGGTGATCGGGATCAACACCGCGATCATTCAGGGCGCGCAGGGCATTTGCTTTGCGGTCGCCAGCAACACCGCGCAATTCGTGCTGTCCGAGATCATCCGTCACGGCTACGTCCGCCGCGCCTATATCGGCGTCTCCGGCCAGACCGCGCCGATCCTGCGGCGGCATGCGGTGGTCGCCGGCGTCGACAACAAGATGGGCGCGCTGCTGGCGCAGATCGAGGCCGATAGCCCCGCGGCGCAGGCCGGGCTGTTGCCGGGCGACGTCGTGATCAAACTGGATGGCGTCGAGATCAACGGCGTCGACGATCTGATCCGCGCACTCGACCGCGACCGCATCGACCGCAAGCTGGAAATGGACGTGCTGCGGATGGGAAGGTTGCGTGCGGTGGATATTCATCCGGTGGAGCGGAAGCGCGCGGCAAGGCAGTAGTGTCCACCCCTCATGGTGAGGAGGCGCGCAGCGCCGTCTCGAACCATGTGGCCCGGCCGGTGGCCTGCATCCTTCGAGACGCGCGCAAGAGCGCGCTCCTCAGGATGAGGGTAGAAGCAATTTCACTCCCGCAACGCCGCCAGCAACTCATCCGGCGCTTCGGCCATCATCATGTGGCCGGCGCCGGGCAGCACGACGACACGGGCGTTCGGTGTCGCCGCCGCCAGCATCTTGCCTGATTTCGCAGGCGTCATCATGTCGCGCTCGCCTAGGATGAAGGTCGCGGGCACCTTGACCGCGGCCGCTGCCGCGAGTGCACCCTCGTACGAATTGCAGGCGTTGAGATCGTTGTACAGCACGCCCGGACGGGTCTGTTGCAGCACGCGCTGCGCGCCCTGATGCATCCATAGTCCCGGCGCGAGGCTGCCGCCGAGTTCGGCCTTGAAGCCGAGGCCCCAGATCGAGACCATGTCGATCGCATCGGGATTGTTGAACTCCGCGGCTTTGAGCAGGTCGGGGCCGACGGTCATCGTGGCGGCGGTTCCGATCAGGCTGAGCCCCGACACTTTATCGGGATGTCGCGCCGAGGTTTCCAGTGCGATCAGCGATCCCATGGAATGCCCGACCAGTCTTGCCTTCGGCGCACCGGCCGCCTCCAGCAGCGCCGCAGTCCAGTCGGCCATATCGGCAATCGTCGGCAGCGGGTTACCGGAAGAACGGCAATGGCCCGGCAGGTCAGGCGCCAGCACGGCATAGCCGTGATGGGCGAACCAGCGGCTGTGCAGCGCCCAGGTCGAATGATCGAAACCGGCGCCGTGCAGCATCACCACCGCGGGCAGCGAAGGATCGAACGGCCGGCCGCCGGTGGCAATGAACGTATCGACCCCTTTGACTGAGAGTTGCATGCTCACACCTTCTGCGATGCGCGAAGCGCCTGGCCGAGATCGTCGACGATATCTGCCGCGGCTTCAATCCCGACCGATAGCCGCACCAGTTCCTCGCCGACGCCGGCGGCCTTGAGTTGCGCGGCGTCCATCTGCTGATGGGTGGTACTAGCGGGATGGATCACCAGCGTCTTGGCGTCGCCGACATTGGCGAGGTGGCTGACCATGCGCAGCGTCTCGATGAATTTCTTGCCTGCGGGCCGGCCGCCCTTGATGCCGAAGCTGACGATCGACCCAGCGCCCTTTGGCAGCAGCCGCAAGGCGAGCTGATGATCGGGATGATTCTCCAGCGCCGGATGCAGCACCCACTCGACCGCCTTGTTAGCCCTAAGAAATTCCAGCACCGCCAGCGTATTGCTCATATGGCGTTCCATGCGGACGCCCAATGTCTCGACGCCCTGCAGCAGCTGGAACGCATTGGTCGGCGACAGGCAGGCGCCGAAATCGCGCAAGCCCTCGGTGCGGGCGCGCATGATGAAGGCGGCCTGGCCGAACTGCTCGTCGAAGACGATGCCGTGATAGCCGGCATAGGGCTCGGTCAGAACAGGGAATTTTCCGGAGGCATGCCAGTCGAAATGGCCACCATCGACGATGACGCCGCCGATCGCGATGCCGTGGCCGCCGATCCATTTGGTCGCCGAGTTCATCACGATGTCGGCGCCGAGTTCGATCGGCCGGCTCAGGAACGGCGTTGCAAAAGTGTTGTCGATCAGCAGCGGAATTTTGGCGTCATGCGCGATCTCCGCGACCGCCGGAATATCCAGCACCTCGAGGCCGGGATTGCCGATGGTCTCGCCGATGACCAGCTTCGTGTTCGGCTTGATCGCGGCGCGAAACTCGTCGAGCGCGCGCGGTTTGACGAACGTCGTCGTGATGCCGAAGCGCGGCAGCGTGTGCGCGAGCAGATTGATGGTGCCGCCATAGAGCGAGGAGGACGCCACGATGTGGTCGCCGGCATTGAGCAGAGTCGCGATCGCCAGATGCATTGCGGCCATGCCGCTCGCCGTGCAGATCGCGCCGACGCCGGCTTCCAGCGCGGCAAGCCGTTCCTCGAGCACCGCGGTCGTCGGATTCGAAATCCGGGTGTAGATGTGTCCGGCGCGTTCGAGGTTGAACAACGCGGCGGCATGGTCGGAATCCTGGAACACGTAGGACGTGGTCTGGTAGATCGGCACCGCGCGGGCGCCGGTGACGGGATCCGGGCGCTGGCCGGCGTGCAGGCTCAGGGTTTCGAAGGCAGGCGGCTTGGGTGCGGGCATGCGGGCCTCGTCAAATCGGTTGGTGGCCAGGGATGGGGTGTTGCCGGTTCAGACGTGAACGGCGGTGCGAACGCGGCCGACATTTCCGAACACGCGTAAATATCGCTCGACCTCGGACGGGATGCCGGTGGCTTTTTCCGGATTGTCCGACAGTTTGACCGCCGGCCGTCCATCGACCGACGTCACCTTGCAGACGATCGAGATCGGATCGAGATCGGCCGATCCGTCCGGCGCACAGCCGACGAAATCATTGGTGAGGTTGGTGCCCCAACCAAAACTGATACGCACACGGCCGGAGAAGTGCCGATGGGTCTCTTCGATCGAGCCGACATCCATGCCGTCGGAGAATACCAGCAGCTTCTCCCGGGGATCACGGCCCTTCTGTTTCCACCAGGTGATGATGTCTTCGCCGGCCGCGATCGGCGGCGCGCTGTCGGGGCGAAAGCCGGTCCAGTCGGCGACCCAGTCCGGCGCATCGCGCAGGAACGGTTTTGTGCCGAAGGCGTCGGGGAGCGCGATCAGCAAATTGCCGCCATAGGTGTGGCGCCATTGATCGAGGATGCGATAGGGCGCCCAGCGCAGTTCGGTGTCGTCGTCGGCGAGCGCGGCCGCGACCATCGGCAATTCATGCGCGTTGGTGCCGATCGCTTCGAGATCATTGTCCATCGCGAGCAGCACGTTGGAGGTGCCGGTGAACGAAGAGCCGAGGCCTTCCTTGACCGCCTCGACGCACCAGCGCTGCCACAGAAAACCGTGGCGGCGGCGGGTGCCGAAGTCCGACAACCGCAAGCCCTCGAGTTTGCGCAGCCGCTCGACCTTGGTCCACAGCTTGGCCTTGGCGCGGGCATAGAGCACGTCGAGGGCAAATCGCCCCTGGCCCTTCAAGGCCTGGCGCGAGCGCAGTTCGTTCAGGATCGCGAGCGCCGGGATTTCCCACATCGTGGTGTGGGTCCACGGCCCGTGGAAGTGCAGCTCATACTGGCCGTCCACCTTGCGCAGCTCGTACTCGGGCAGGCGGAAATTGGCGAGCCAGTTGATGAAGTCGGGCGAGAACATCTGGGTCTTGCCGTAGAACGTGTTACCGGCGAGCCAGATCAGTTCCTTCTTGGTGAAGCGGATGGTCCGGGCATGGTCGAGCTGGGCGCGCAATTCGCCCTCGTCGATGATTTCGGCCAGCCGCACATGCTTGCTGCGGTTGATCACCGAAAAGGTCACTTGCTGATCCGGATAGAATTCCCGAATCATCTGCAGCATCAGCAGCTTGTAGAAATCAGTATCGAGCAGGCTGCGCACGATTGGATCGAGCCGCCAGCCGTGGTTGTAGGTCCGGGATGCGATATCTGTCACTGCCATGCCGGAACTCTATCGCGCCCGCGGCCGCCCAACCAGTGGGTTTTGGCGGCGGCATGGCAGCTCAGCGGGTGGTTTGCTGCCGGATTCGCCCAATGGTTGCGTGGATATCGGTCCATCCCGGCTTATCCGGGGCAAATTGCCGCCGCAGGTAGGCGGCGAGTTCAGCGATCTGGCCGTCGGTCAGGCTATCCCTGAAGGCGGGCATATAGCCGAGGTCGCTCGTCACCGGCGAGGCGATGCCGTGCAGGATTACCTGGATCAGATTGTCGGGCACGGCGCTGTGCAGATTGCTGTTCAGCGCCAGCGACGGCCGGCTGCCGAACAAAGGCGCGCCGCCGACCTCGTGACAGACCGCGCAGGCGCCCTGATAGATCCGCGCGCCGACGCTGGAAGCGGCCGAAATCCCGGTGCTGGTCGCGGCTTCGAGTTTGGCGGCAACGGCGTCCTGTGCCCGCTTGTCGGTGGCGCTTTCGTTGAACGAGCCGAGATAGACCGCCATGGCGCGGATGTCCTGATCGGGAAGTGCCGCGAGTTCCTTGACGACAGGCGCCATCGGGCCGGCGGCGACGCCGTGGAAGCGGGACTCGCCGGTGCGCAAGTATGCGAAAAGCTCATCCTCGCTCCAGGGAATCGGCGCTTGCGACAGCGAGGTCAGCGCCGGAGCCTCCCAGCCCTCGGCGAAACCGCCGGCGAGGTAAACGCTTCGCTTTTCGGCGCCCAGCGCGTTGCGCGGCGAATGGCAGGCGCTGCAATGGCCGAGGCCTTCGACCAGATAGGCGCCGCGATTCCACAGCTCCGATTTGGTCGCGTCGGCCTGGAACGGTTTTGGCGCATGGAACAGCGCGTTCCATCCGGCCAACAGGGGGCGGATGTTGAACGGGAACGCGAGTTTGTTCTCTGGATTTTCCGCACGCACCGGCGACTGCGCCATCAGGTAGGCATAGAGCGCCTGCAGGTCGGCATCGGTCGTCTTCGCGAAATGCGTATAGGGGAATGCTGGATAGAGATGCCGTCCGTCGCGATGAATGCCTTCGCGCATCGATCGCTCGAAGGCGGGATAGGACCACGCGCCGATGCCGGTTTCGACATCAGGGGTGATGTTGGTGCTGTAGATCGTGCCGAACGGCGTTTCCAGCGGTCGGCCGCCGGCATTGAGCACGCCATTGACGCTGGTGTGGCAGACCGCGCAGTCGCCGAGCGCCGCGAGTTGCCGGCCGCGCGCGATGGTGGCCGCCGAATAGACCGATGCATCCGGCCGTGCGATCGGCGCAATCGCGCGCCACGGCAGCACGGCGGCGCCGATGCCGACCACCGCCGCGCATAATGCCGCGGCCGTCGCCAGCACGCCGCTCCGCCCGGCAAACGGGTTTTGCCATTTGGTGAGATCAGGGGCGGGCTGTGGCGCAGGCAATGCTTCCGGCACCGCCGCCGCGTCGCCGTGCAATCCCTTCAAAATGCGTTCCGGCGTGAATGGCAGTTCGCGAAAGCGCACGCCGGTGGCATCATAGATTGCGTTGGCAATGGCGGCAGCACTCGGGACCGAAGCGGACTCACCGACGCCGAGCGGCGGCTGATCCTGCCGCGGCAGCATCAACACGTCGATCTTGGGCACGTCGGGGAATTTGATGATGGGGTAGGCGCCCCATTCACGCGCCGTCACTGACGCACGGTCGAACGACACTTCCTCCATCAGCGCGCGGCTGGTCGACTGGATCACGTTGCCGTGGATCTGGTGACGCACCCCGTCCGGATTGATCATCAGGCCGGAATCCTGGCCTGCGACGACGCGGGTGACGCTGACATCGCCGGTCGCCTTGTTAACCGCGACGTCGGCGATCCACGCCGACCACGCCGCGCCATAGCCGGGGAATTTGCTGTGCACATAAAGCGCATAGGCAAAGCCGCGCCCGCGCACGATGTCGCCTTCGGCTTCCGGCTCCTGGCGTTTCGGCCGCGGCTTCCATCCCGCGCGCTCCGCCACCGCATTGACGAGATCGACGGCGCGCGAATCCTTCAGGTAGCGCAGGCGATATTCGATCGGATCGGCGCCAGCTTCAGCCGCGAGTTCGTCGATGTAGGATTCATGTGCGAAGGTATTGGGCAGCGCCGAGACGCCGCGAAACCAGGAGGCGCGCACGATCGGCGGCATGTCGTGCGCCACGACGCGCATGTGATCATAATCGTAAGGCGGGATCGCGGTGCGGTCGCCCATCTCGAACACCGCAGGCTCCGGCGCAATCCGCCCGGTGAGCAGCAGCGCCAGCGTCGGCGAACCGTTGGAGGGATAGCGCGTCGCAAAATCATAGCCGGCGACGCTGCCGTCGGCGTTCAACCCGCCATTGACGTCCATCAATTGCCCGGCGCCCTTCGGCTCCCAGGCGTGCTCCTGCTCGCGCGTCAACTGCACGCGCACCGGACGGCCGACCGCGCGCGACAGCAGCAGTGCATCAGCGGTGACGTCGTCGGCGCAGTTGCGGCCGTAGCAGCCGGCAGCCTCCATCCTGATCACATCGATCTTGGCTTCCGGCCGTTCGATCAACAGCGCGAGGTCGACGCGCAGGATGTGCGGGTTTTGCGTGCCGGACCACACCCGGATCGCGCCGTCCTGATAGTCGGCGACCGCGCAGGAGGGGCCGATCGAGCCATGCATCTGATACGGCCAGACGTAAGTCCGCGCCATCGGCTTGGCGGCGGACGCAATGGCGGCATCGACGTCGCCCTTGTCGATCAGCGTCCTTGGTGTCGATGGATTGGCGCGCAGCGCCGTTTGGAGGTCGCCGAGATCGGGCAATGTCGGCACCGGCTTCCAGCTCACCTTGAGCTGCGCCGCGGCCTTGATCGCGTTCTCCTCGCGCTCGGCGATCACGCCGACGAAATCGCCGATCCTGACCACGGCCACCAGCCCCGGAATATCGCGCACCGAAGTTTCGTCGACCGCGATCAGGCTGGTGCCGACAAACGGGCCCGCATCGATGCCGGCATAGGGCGGCCGCACGACGCGGCCATGCAGCATGCCGGGCACGCGCACGTCGTGGACGTAGACCAATTCGCCGGTGGCCTTCGCCGGCAAGTCGACGCGCGGCACGGACCGCCCGACGATGGAATAGGCGCTGACGTCCTTCACCGGCACATCGTCGGCGAGTTCAAGGCGAATGACGTCATCGGCAATCAATTCGCCATAGCTGACCGTGCGGTTGTCCTTGCCGCGGATCAATCCATCCTCAATCGAGAGATCCCCGGCCGGCACCTCTAGTCGTTCCGCCGCGCGCGCGATCAAAAATTGCCGCGCTTGTGCCGCGGCCTGGCGCAGCGGCACTGCGGTGATCTGGATGGTTTCGCTCGCGATCGTCGCGCCCTGGTTCGGCACAACGGAGGTATCGCCCAGCACCACGACGACACGGGCAAATGACACGTCGAGTTCTTCGGCGACGATCTGCCCGAGCGCGGTGCGGATACCGGTGCCGAGATCGACATGGCCGTTATAGGCGGTGACCGAACCGTCTGCTGTGATCTTGATGAAAGTCTCGAACGCGCCCGACTCTATGGGTCGAACAACCGACAGCGAACCCTGCGCTCGTTCACTGCTCGCTGGCGTCTGCGGCGTTGCCATCAGTCGTGGGCCTCAACGGCATGGCCCGCGGCCCGCATCGCGGCGCGAATGATTTCGATATGCGCGCCGCAGCGGCACAAATTATGGCGCAGCGCTTCCAGCACCTCTGCCTCGGAAGGATGCGCGTTGCGCGCCAGCAGCGCCTTGGTGCTGATGATCATGCCGTTCAGGCAATAGCCGCATTGCGCGGCCTGTTCGATAATGAAGGCCTCCTGCACCGGATCGGGGTGCGCGCGCGAGCCGAGGCCTTCGAGCGTCACAATGTCGCGCCCGGCGCAGCCTTCAATAGGGATCACGCAGGAACGTGCCGCTTCGCCGTCGATCAGCACCGCGCAGGCGCCGCACTCGCCGAGCCCGCAGCCATATTTCGGTCCGTTCAAAGCGAGGTCGTTGCGTAACACATAGAGCAATGCGGTGTCGGGCGCGGCGTCGACATCGCAGCTTTTGCCGTTGACGGTCAGGCGCATCGTGCTCTGCGTCATGCTCCCTTAAGCCTTGGTTGCGCTGCAATAGGTGCGCGGAACGTCGATCGAAGATACCGTTTGTATACAAACGTGCAAGCGGCGCATTCCCTGACGCTAGCGCGCTGCCCGCTTTATAAACAGCGGCGCGAGGCAAATGAGTTTTTATGCGGCAACCCTGCTTTTTCGCCGTTTCGCCCGCTTGACAGGGTTTCTGTCCGCGCGCACCATCGTTCGTATACGAACAATGATCGCTCCCGCGGCAATGCGGGCATGATCGACGCCTCCCAGCGAGCAGGCCTGTTCACGATGACGGATACGACGACTGCCGGTGGCGACAAGATCCGCTGCGATGCCTGTCCGGTGATGTGCTACATCAAGCCGGGCGCGGCGGGCGCGTGCGATCGCTACGCCAACCACAATGGCGAACTGGTGCGCGTCGATCCGCATATCGTGCTGGAGCGGACGGTGTCGCATGGCGGACGGCTGGTGCCGTTTCAGGCCGGCGGCGGCGATTGGGACGGCAAGCTGGTTCGCGAGCCCAATGTGTTCGTGACCGCGATCGGCGCCGGCACGACGTACCCTGATTACAAGCCGGCGCCCTTCATCGTGTCGTCCGAAATCGACGGCGTCGACATGGTCACGGTCGTGACCGAAGGCATTTTCAGCTATTGCGGCGTCAAGGTGAAGATCGACACCGACCGCCATCTCGGCCCGGAGACCGCGACCGTCCGCGCGCAGGGCGAGGCGATCGGCCACGTCACGACAGGCGAATATGGCTCGCAGATGCTGTCGCTCGGCGGCGTGCATCATCTCACCGGCGGTTCCAAGAAAGAGGGGCGCGTCACCTGCGATGCGCTGATGGACCTCTCCAATTGCAAGCCGGTCGAACTCACGATCGATGGCGGCGCCACCGTCGTGGTGCAGGCCGGCCATCCGCCCATCGTAAATGGCGTCGCGGAAGAGCGGATGCGGGTCGGCTGCGGCTCCGCCACAATCGGCATGTTCGCCAAGCAATGGCACGGCAAGGTCGATGAGGTCGTGGTGGTGGACGACCACATCACCGGTGTTCTCAGCGAGCATCAGGCCGGCAAGTTGCTGGATATTCCCGATACCGGGATCAAGATGAAGGGGCGGCGCTCGACGCCGGGCCGTTATTTCCAGGTCGCCGAGCCCGGCACCGGTTGGGGCGGCACCAAGATCTCCGATCCGCTGTCGGTGCTGGGGCCGTTTAACCCGAAGGAAGCGCGGCCGGGCCTGACCATGCTGATGGTTTCGACCACCGGCGAGCATGCGGCCTATTACGTGCTCGACGAGGCGCTGACGCCCGTCGAGACGCAAATGCCGCTCGATCTGAAACTCTCGGTCGAGCGTATCCAGGAAAACTGCGAGCCGGCGCTGTGCACGGTGCTGTTCATGGGCGGTGCCGGCGGCTCGCTGCGCGCCGGGGTCACCGACAATCCGGTGCGGCTGACGCGGTCGGTCAAGGATGCGTTGACGCGGGTCACCAGCGGCGGCGCGCCGGTTTATGTCTGGCCCGGCGGCGGCATCACCTTCATGGTCGACGTCACGCAGATGCCGGCCGGTGCTTTTGGTTACGTGCCAACGCCGGCACTGGTGGCGCCGATCGAGTTCACGCTGCGGCTGTCGGACTATGCGGCGCTCGGCGGCCATATGGATTACGTCCGCCCGCTGGCCTCGCTCAAGGACAACACCGAAGTGCGCCCGATGCCTTACAGCCCGGGACGGCACCCATGAAACGCCTGCCGCAAATAGCGCTTCTTCCGGACGGCAAGCGGCTGCATTTGCAGGACGGTCCGATCGATCTGGTCGTTGAGGCGAACGGTCCGGAGGCGGAGGTTCGCGCCGCCTATGACGCCGCGGCGCGGCGGTTTATCGGTTTGCTCGATGAACTCTGCGAGGAATTGACGACGCTGCGCCAGGCGGCTGATCCAGCGCGGTGCACGCTGAAAGGCGTCGTCGCGCGCCGCATGCATGCGGCCGTGGCGCCCTTCGCCGCCGATCATTTCATCACCCCGATGGCGGCGGTGGCCGGTTCCGTCGCGGAGGAAATTCTCGGCGCGATGCTGGGTGCGGCCCATCTCGAGCGCGCCTATGTCAATAATGGCGGCGACATCGCGCTACATCTCACCGGCGGCGAGCAATTCACCGTCGGCCTGATGGACCGGCCCGATCGACACGGCCTGATGCGCACGATGGTCGTCGATGCCGACGATCCGGTCCGGGGCGTCGCGACCAGTGGGCGTCACGGCCGCAGCTTCTCGCTCGGCATTGCCGACGCCGTCACCGTGCTCGCGCGAACGGCCTCGCAGGCCGACGCCGCCGCCACCATCATCGCCAATGCCGTCGATCTGCCCGGTCACCCCGCGATCATCCGCTGCCCGGCCAATGAATTGCAGCCCGACAGTGACCTCGGCGCACGCCTTGTCACCTGCGACGTCGGGCCGTTGACCGAAAGTGAGATCGAGGCCGCGCTGGGGGCAGGGGCTGTCTGCGCCCAACGGCTATTCGCGGCCGGATTGATCGAAGGCGCGGCGTTACGCCTGCTTGGCGAAACGCGCGTGGTCGGAACTACTGGCAGCGCGATGCCCGCGTTGCAGGCCGTTCACGGAAGCGCGATAGAAAGTGCAGTTCATGCTTGACCGGAAACAAGGCTGATACAATGAGCGCCATCATTCGCAAGATCGTCACGGTGGTCGAGGAAACCCATCTGGAGATGGGGCAGACGGTGTCGCCGCCGACGCGGCGTGCCGCCGCCATTGCCGTGATCGAAAATCCGTTCGCCGGAAAATATGTCGAGGATCTCTCGCCCTTGATCGCAATCGGCGAGGAACTCGGCGAGTTGCTGTCGAAGCGCGCGGTGGCCGCGCTCGGCATCGACGGCGCCAAGGCGCAGAGCTATGGCAAGGCCGCCGCGGTCGGCGAAAACGGCGAACTCGAGCACGCGGCCGCGATTTTGCATCCCAAAATGGGCGCGCCGGTGCGCAAGGTGCTGAGCAAGGGTGCGGCGCTGATTCCGTCCTCGAAGAAGCGCAGCGGACCGGGCACCACGCTGGATATTCCGCTCGGCCACAAGGATGCGGCCTTCGTGCGCAGCCATTTTGACGGCATGGAAGTGCAGATCAACGACGCGCCGCGCGCCAACGAGATCATGGTCGCGGTGGCCGTCACCGATAGCGGCCGGCCGCTGCCGCGTGTCGGCGGTTTGACGGTCGCGGAAGTCAAAGGCGAAGACGGATTAAGGTGATTTTGTTCAACACTGGAGGGTGAGGGTATGCGACGGAGTTATTTGCTGGGAGCAGGATTGGCGATCGCAGTTGCGGGCATGGCGAGTTCTGCCATGGCCCAGAGCGAAATCAAGATCGGCGAGATCAACAGCTATTCGCTGCTGCCCGCCTTCACCGAGCCCTATCGCAAGGGCTGGCAGCTTGCCCTTGAAGAGGTCAACGCCGCGGGCGGCATCAATGGCAAGAAGCTCGTGGTCGTCTCCAAGGACGACGGCGGCAAGCCGGCGGATGCGCAGACCGCGGCTAATGAGCTGGTGTCGAGCGAGAACGTTGCGATGCTAACCGGCACGTTCCTGTCCAACATCGGTCTCGCCGTCAGCGATTTCGCCAACCAGAAGAAGGTATTCTTTCTCGCGGCCGAACCCCTGACCGACGCGATCACCTGGTCCAAGGGTAACCGCTACACCTTCCGCCTGCGTCCATCCAACTACATGCAGGCGGCGATGCTGGTGGAAGAAGCCGCCAAGCTTCCCGCAAAACGCTGGGCCACGATCGCGCCGAACTATGAATACGGCCAGTCGGCGGTGGCGGTGTTCAAGAAGCTGATGTCAGAGAAACGTCCCGATATCGTCTGGGTCGACGAGCAGTGGCCGCCGCAGGGCAAGATTGACGCGGGCCCGGTGGTGCAGGCTGTGGCCGCGGCCAATCCGGAAGCGATCCTCAACGTCACCTTCGGCGCCGATCTCGTTAAACTCGTCCGCGAGGGCAACACCCGCGGCCTGTTCAAGGGGCGCTCGGTGGTGTCGTTCCTCACCGGCGAGCCGGAATATCTCGATCCGCTGAAGGAAGAAACGCCGGAGGGTTGGATCGTCACGGGTTACCCCTGGTACGACATCAAGACGCCCGATCACGACAAATTCCTGAAAGCCTATCAGGCCAAGTTCAACGACTATCCGCGCCTGGGCTCCATCGTCGGCTACCAGACCATCAAGGCGGCCGCAGCGATCCTGGCGAAAGCCAACTCCACCGATCCGGAGAAGCTGATTGCCGCGGCCGAAGGGCTGTCGATGCCGTCGCCGTTCGGCGAACTCACCTTCCGCAAGATCGATCACCAGTCGACGCTCGGTGCCTATGTCGGCAAGACCGCGCTGAAGGACGGCAAGGGCGTGATGGTGAATTCGGTCTACCGCAAGGGGACCGACTACCTGCCCAGCGATGCCGAAGTCGCAAAGCTTCGTCCGAAGGATTGAGGCTGTGATCTTCTCCCTCTCTCCGCTCTTGCGGGGAGAGGGTCGGGGTGAGGGGCTCTATCCGCGAGTCCTGTGTTTGCCTTCAGACCTGTACCCCCTCACCCGTCCGTATTCGCTACGCTTCGCCGGACGACCTCTCCCCGCAGGCGGGGCGAGGTAAGCAAGAACGACCGACCAACCCACGAGCAACACACCGCCATGGCCTTCTACTTCGTTCAGTTCCTGACCGGTCTGGCCAGCGCGGCGTCGCTGTTTCTGGTGGCCTCAGGGCTGTCGATCATCTTCGGCGTGACGCGGATCGTGAATTTCGCCCATGGTGCGTTTTATATGCTCGGCGCCTATGTCGCGTTTACGCTGACCGAACGCTTCTCCGGCGCGTTCGGGTTCTGGGGCGGCATCGTCGTCGCGGCGCTGATCGTGGCCGTAGTCGGCGTGATCGTCGAGATGGTGCTGCTGCGGCGGATCTATCACGTGCCCGAACTGTTTCAGCTGTTGGCAACGTTCGGCCTGACCCTGATGGTCCAGGATATCGTGGTGCTGATCTGGGGTCCCGATGATCTTTTGGGCCGCCGCGCGCCGGGGTTCAAAGGCGCGGTTGACTTCTTTGGCCAGAACATCCCGACCTACGACCTGTTCCTGATCGCGCTCAGTCCGGTCGTGCTTGCTATCCTCTGGTTATTGTTCCAGCGCACGCGCTGGGGCGTGCTGGTGCGCGCGGCGACGCAGGACCGCGACATGGTCGCAGCGCTCGGCGTCAATCAAAAATGGCTGTTCACCAGCGTGTTCGCGCTCGGGGTCTTTCTGGCAGCGCTCGGCGGCGCGCTGCAGATCCCGCGTGACGCGGTGCATCATGCGCTCGACCTGCGCATCATCGTCGACGTCTTCGTCGTGGTCGTCATCGGCGGCCTCGGCAGCATCATCGGCGCCTTCGTGGCCGCGGTGCTGGTGTCGGAGCTCAACGCCTTCGGCATTCTGATCTTTCCAAAGATCTCCATCATCCTGGTGTTTCTGGTGATGGCGGTGGTGCTGATCGTGCGGCCCTGGGGGCTGTTCGGCAAACCGGAAGCCGCCGCGCGCCGCACGCCGGGACTGACCGTCAATCCCTGGCGGCCGCTCACATCGAATGAACGCTGGCTGGCAATGGCGGCGCTTGCCGTCGCGGCGATGCTGCCGCTGTTCGCCGGCAATTATGCGCTCACGGTCGGCTCGGAGATCGCGATCTTCGTGATCTTTGCCGCCAGCCTGCATTTCCTGATGTCGGTCGGTGGCCTCGCCTCATTCGGCCACGCCGCCTATTTCGGGCTCGGCGCCTACGGCGTCGCATTTCTGGCCAAGGCGGCGGGAATGCCGATGATCGTCTCGCTGCTCGTTGGCCCGCTGCTCGGTCTGCTCGGCGCGGCCATCTTCGGCTTCTTCGCCGTGCAATTGTCCGGCGTCTATTTCGCGATGCTGACGCTGGCGTTTGCGCAGATCGTCTGGTCGATCGCGTTCCAGTGGGTCACGGTGACCGGCGGCGACAACGGCATTCTGGGCGTCTGGCCGGAGAAATGGGCGGCGGGCCCGGCGAGTTTCTACTGGCTGTCGCTCGGCATCGCCGCGATCGCGGTCGCCGTGCTGCGGGTGATCGTGTTCTCGCCGTTCGGTTTCGCGCTGCGCGCGACGCGGGATTCGCTGCTGCGCAGTGAGGCCATCGGCATCAACGGCAAACGCGTGCAATGGACCGCCTTCGTGATCGCGGGCACCGTCGCCGGATTTGCCGGCGCATTGTTTGCGTACCTGAAGGGCAGCGTGTTCCCCGACAGCCTCGGCATCTCGCTGTCGGTCGATGCGCTGGTCATGGTGCTGCTCGGCGGCGTCGAGACGGTTTCGGGCGCCGTGGTCGGCGCCATCGTCTTCAAAGCGCTCAACATCTGGCTGGTGAGCCAGACCGATCTGTCCAAGCTGGTGCTCGGCGGCTTCGTCGTCCTGATCGTGGTGGCATTCCCCAAGGGCATCGTCGGGGTGCTGGAGACGATCCGCAATCGCCGCAAGTCCGCGTCGTCCAAATCGTCGCTTGCCACTTCCCGGATCGAGAGCGCCGAATGAGCATGGTCCCCACATTGCTGTCGGTCGAAGGCCTGAACAAATCCTATGGCGGGGTTCACGCCGTGCGCAACGTGTCGTTCTCGCTGCGATCAGGTGAAATCCTGGCGCTGATCGGGCCCAATGGCGCCGGCAAGAGCACCTGCTTCGACATGCTCAACGGCCAGAACATCCCCGACAGCGGCCGCATCAATCTGCTGGGCGAAGACACCGTCGGCCAGAAGCCACGGGCGATCTGGCGGCTCGGCGTCGGGCGCACCTTCCAGATCACGGCGACATTCCCGACCATGACCGTGCGCGAGAACGTGCAGGTCGCGCTGGTGTCGTATGGGCGGCAATTGTTCAATCTCTGGGGCTCGACGGCACGCTACGCACGGGACGAAGCCGGCCGGCTGCTCGATCTCGTCGGCATGAGCGCCTACGCGGAGCGCCCCTGCGGCGAACTCGCCTATGGCGACCTCAAGCGGCTCGAACTTGCGATCGCGCTCGCCAACCAGCCAAAGCTTCTCTTGATGGACGAGCCGACCGCCGGCATGGCGCCGCGCGAGCGAATCGAATTGATGCGACTGACGGCAGAGATCGCCCGTGAAAAATCGATCGGCGTGCTCTTTACCGAGCACGACATGGACGTGGTGTTCGAACATGCCGATCGTATCCTCGTGCTCAACCGCGGCAGCTTGATTGCCGAGGGCACGCCGGAGCAGGTTCGCGGCAATCCGCAGGTGCGCGCCATCTATCTCGGCGAGGGCCTGGTCTACGATGCGCGCCACCGCGAGGGAGCCGGCGCATGAAGCTCTCGGTCCAGGACCTCAACAGCTATTACGGTCCGGCGCATATCCTGTTCGATATCGCGCTCGAGGTCGGCGAGGGCGAAGTGGTCGCGCTGCTCGGCCGCAACGGCGCCGGCAAGTCCACCACCTTTCGTTCCATCGTCGGCTTGGTGCAGCAACGCTCCGGCCGCATCCTGTTCGAAGGCAAGGACGTCTCCACCGAGCCGACGCATGCGATCGTGCGCGGCGGGCTCGGCTACGTGCCGGAAGAGCGGCGCATCTTCACGGATCTGACGGTCGAGGAAAATCTCGAGGTCGGCCGCCAGCCGAAACGTCCCAACGCGCCGTACTGGACCCGCGAAAAGCTGTTCACGCTGTTTCCGAACCTCGGCGAGATGCGCGGGCGGCCGGGCGGGCGCATGAGCGGCGGCGAGCAGCAGATGCTGACGATCGCGCGGACGCTGATGGGCAATCCATCGCTGGTGCTGCTGGACGAGCCTTCCGAAGGCCTGTCGCCGAAGATCGTCGAACAGATGGTCGACGCCA
The DNA here is from genome assembly GCF_964252915.1 of Bradyrhizobium sp. LjRoot220. Lineage (NCBI taxonomy): Bacteria > Pseudomonadati > Pseudomonadota > Alphaproteobacteria > Hyphomicrobiales > Nitrobacteraceae > Bradyrhizobium > Bradyrhizobium sp. LjRoot220. The sequence continues at coordinate 31,718 of NZ_CAXUPS020000017.1, read as the reverse complement.
TCCTGGCGATGAAGAAGGAAGGCGTCAGCATCGTCGTCTCCGAACAGAATTTGCATTTCGCCCGGCTGATCTGCGACCGCGCCTACATCATCGAGCGCGGCAAGATCTGCTATGGCGGCACGATGGCTGAACTCGACGCGCGTCCGGATATCCGCGACGCGCATCTGTCGCTGTGACCGGCGGCGGCAAACAAACAGAGAGAGCGCAGATGGGCAGGGGTGTTTCGGCGAAACGGAGCGTCAAGCCATCGCGGCCGTCCTACATTCTGGACGAGCAGGTCGGCTTCATCCTGCGCCAGGTATGGCAACGCCATTCCACGATCTTCGCCCGCGAGATCGGCATCAATCTGACCCCGACGCAATGGGCGGCGCTGGCGAAGCTGACCGAGACCGGACCGTGCTCGCAAAATCTACTTGGCCGGCTGACCGCGATGGACGTTGCCACTATCAAGGGCGTGATCGACCGCCTCACCGCGCGCGGCCTGACCGAGACCAGCCCCGATCCCGAGGACGGCCGCCGCCTGCTGGTAAGTCTGACGCGGGCCGGGCAACAGCTCGCCGAGAAGGCCGCGCCCAATGCACTCGCGATCACCCGGGAGACCCTGGCGCCGCTCGACCCCAAGGAGCGCGAGACGCTGATGACGCTGCTGAACAAGCTGCGGTGACGCGAATCGTAGGGTGGGCAAAGGCGCATTTGCGCCGTGCCCACCATCTATCCCAGCGGCTGGTTTGAATTGGTGGGCACGCGGAGCCTGTCATCGGGCGCGCATTCGCGCGACCCGGTGGCTTTGCCCACCCTACGACTGCTGCGGTGACGCGAGCGCGTGCTTTGAATGTGAATTGCAGCATCGCGCAGCGTTCGCGCTACTCCGCGAGGCTGAGCAGCAGCGCAATGGCTCCGACCAGAACGAGGCTGACGGCCCAGGACGCCTCCAGGTTGAACCAGCTCCGCGATACGAACTTGAGACCAAGGTAACGGTAGACCAGCCAGGCCAGGCATCCGCCCGCCGCAATCATCGCGATGGCGTGGACGATGGCGACCAGCCCGGCCATGCCGAGATTTGCATTGATGAGGGTCAACGCCGCCTGGTGGCCCTTGTCGAGGTCGGCGTTCCGGCAAAGCCCGAGATAGATCGGCACCAGCATGAGGCCCGCGCCATGCGCGATGGCCACGGCGAAGGACCACAGCCCCAATTGCGTCGGCGGTATCCGCGCCAATGCTCTCGGATGGCGCCGATCGACAAGGCGGAAGATGCCAAACCCGATGACAAGGAGGCTGGCGCCGATCTGGATCTGGCGCTGCCATTCGACAAGGCCGACCAGCAGCGCGAACGGAAGCAGCACCAGCAGCATCGCGAGCAGATGGCCGGCCGTCAGCGGCACCAGCGCAGCGCCGAGGGCACGCGGGCTCCTTTCCATCAATCCGGCCGACACGGCGAGCGGCCATCCCATTCCAGGGTTTATGCCATGGTAGAGGCCGCTCGCCAGGACAGCCAGCCAGAGCCAGGCCGCTGTCCAATCGGCTGCGCTCACATTCAAACCGACGGGTAGCAGAACGAATCCGTCGAACAGTCACCGCCGTCGAGCCGGATCTGATGCGCCCGGTAGCCGTCGGGGAAGCTGACGCAGTAGTCCTTTGCCAGCTCAAGGCCGCCGCCCGGGCTTGCACGGGCCATCACCTCGGCGCCCGGCATTCCCTGCGGATAGAATTGGTCGTCCCAGGTCGAATAGAGCGAGTTGGTCCAGTAGACGCGTTTGCCGTCGCGGCTGATCTCGACCATCTGCGGACCACCGGCATAGGCCTTGCCGCTGGGGTGTGGCGTACGGCGTACAATGCCGCCGATGCGGACCGATCCGGCAAGCCTGGGCTTTCTCGGATCGCTCACATCGTATTGACGCATCTCGCCGGTGCCCCAGCACGAGACGTAGAGAAACTTGTCATCCATCGACAGGTCGATGTCGGTTACCAGTGGCGGTACCGCGCCAAAGCCCTGCAGGAGCGGCGGCAGTTGCTCTTTCGGCGCGGGCTCGGGCGGGATCGTCGCGGTCTTCTCGATGTGAAACTTGCCGCCCTGGCGCCACCAGGTCCAGATCGAGCCTTCGAGGTTTGTGGTGTCGACCACGACGCCCACGAAGCCGTACTCCTTGACGGGATCGTGCGCGGGACGCACTTCCAGCGCCATCTGATGGTTGGCGCCGAGATCGATGGTCTGGACGTTTCGTCGGGCCCGCAGATCCCAGAAGTGGATCCGATGGCCATATTTGTTCGAGAGCAGATCCTCCGGCACAATCCCGTTCTCGAACTGCGGCGGCAGCGCCCACTCGCTGCTCACCATGTAATCGCGCGGCAGGTTCCACCAGAAATCATAGTGCTTCTCTTGAGGACCGCGATCGATCTCCCACCGTCCGAGTACCTCGAATGTCTGGCAGTCCATGATGAAGATGCCGGGCGGTCCATCGGTGCCGTCCTTGCCGCCGCCGCCGAGCGTTGAGACGTAAATACCATCCGGCCCGCAGTGGATCGTGTGCGGCCGCGAGTACCCGGTCTTCTTGAAGATCTCCTCGGGCTCGATGATCTTGTGAATCTTCGCCTGGGTGGGATCCGGCTTGGTATCGATGATGTAGATTCGCGAGGATCGCATCCCGGGGATGATGAGGTAGCGGCGCTCGAGGAAGGCGTGCCCGGCGAGCGGCGACAAGGCCGACGAGCAGGCGTTCCACCCGAAATGGTGAAACTCGTCGCCCTTGTTGGGCATCGTCACGGTGTGGACGACCTGACCGTAGCTCGGAGAGCCGGGCTTTACGTCGATCACCGCAAGCGCGTCGGGCTGTGAAAAGTCCGGGCTGAGCAGCAAGGTATAGGCGAAGCTCTCCGGCGGAGCTTCCATCGCAAGCTTCGGCGATGCGTGAAACGTGGGGTCTGGTCTCATCGTCATCGGACTGCCTCCCTGTTTGCCTTGGTGGGTACCAACATGGCTCAGCGGCATGCAGCAGCAAGAACTAACCCGGCTCGTTGAGTCCTCTTACGAGTGCCGCCGGCTGGGTGCGCTTCCGGCGATCATACACCTCAATGCCATCAGGTGAAAACAACGATGGCGGGTTCCAAGCCCACGGAAGCCGTGAAGGCCGCCCGGAATGTCTGGCCATCACCAGTAAAACGCTGACGCCGCTCGACGCCAGGGAGCGCGAGATGCTGATGGTACGGTTGAACAAGCTGCGGTGATTGAAGCGTAGGGTGGGCAAAGGCGCGTTTGCGCCGTGCCCACCATCTATCCCAGCGGCTGGTTTGAATTGGTGGGCACGCTTCGCTTTGCCCACCCTACGCCTGCATTCAGCGAGCGGAAGATCAAACGAGGCCCGGAGTGCCTAGGAGTCCGGGCCTCGCGATCAAACAACCCCTTGGACGTCGGTGTGATGACCGACGTCCATCCCCCAGCTGTTCGCGAACGCTTTATAGGCAATGTCGTTTGAGGTGACTAACCCGGAGAACTACGGGGGCGTTGTTGTCACCGCTGGGTAAAGGCGCGTTGGCGCTGTGCCCATCATCTAACCGATCGGTGGCGTCAATGTGGGCACGCTTGCGCTTTGCCCGCGCTACGTCTTCTGCACCTCGCCGTACTCTGCATGTGCAGAAAACATGCGCCGACGTCAATCGATGGATCGTTACATTAGAGAGATGCCAGCGCCGGTTCCGGCTAGACAAATACTAATTCTAAATCCGGGAATAGTCGGCTCACTGAACCCTCACGCTCTTCAACCTTTCGATCATGCTTGTTACTCCGCCACGCGCGCAAGAGTGGGGACGGAACGGAATATGACGACATACAAGAACACGGCATTGTTCGGCGTGCTGCCGACGCTGGCAGCCATGATAGCCGTTACGCCCGCGCAAGCGCAGCCCGCCAGTCAATTGCCGGCCGTCGTCGTCGAGCAGCCGTCGCAGCCGGTGGCGCGTCCGCGTCCCGCGCGCAAGCCGCAGGCAGCGGCAAGCCGGCGCACGGCGCAGCGCGCAACGGCGACGCCTGACGCCGCCGCTGCGGCGGCCGCGCGTTCTGAAACGGCGACCGGCCCGGTGCGCGGCTATCTTGCCAACCAAAGCGGCACCGGTACCAAGACCGACACGCCGCTGCGCGAGACGCCGCAATCGATCACGGTGGTCACCGCCGACCGCATCACCGATCAGGGCGCGCTCACCGTGCAGGAGACGCTGCGCTACGTGCCCGGCGTGTTCGCCGACGCCTTTGGCCCGGATACGCGCGGCGATTATCCGCGCATTCGCGGCCAGGACCCGAACATCTATCTCGACGGCACCCGCGTGGCGAATACGTTCCAGTTCAACGAGTGGCGGCCCGATCCGTACACGCTGGAGCGTATCGAAGTGTTGCGCGGCCCGTCATCGGTGCTCTACGGCGATACCTCGACGGCCGGCTTGCTGAACCTGATCTCGAAGCGCCCGCAGGCGGAAGCCGCGAACGAAATCGGCGTGCATTATGGCAGCTTCAACCGCAAGCAAGTGCAGATGGACTCGACCGGCAAGCTGACCAAGGACGGCGAGTGGCTGTATCGCTTCGTCGGCGTGTTCCGCGACAGCAATTCGCAAACCGACTACGTCAAGGACGACCGCATCGTACTGGCGCCGTCGCTGACCTGGCGGCCGACCAACAACACCAGCTGGACCGTGCTCGGCACCTATCAGAAAGACATGACCGGCTCCTCGACGGCATTCCTGCCGCACGAGGGCACGCTGTTTCCTGGCCCCAACGGCCTTGTCCCGGTACGTCGCTTTGTCAGCGAGCCGGGTTTCGACCGCTATCAGACCGAGACCGGCGCGATCAGCAGCCTGTTCGAGCACAGCTTTGGCGATGGGCTGAAGATCCGGCAGAACATGCGTTACGCCCATGTCGAGGGCATCTACCGGACGATGTATCCGGACTGGTCGACGAATCCGGCGGATCCTTTCCTCGATCCCGCGCGGCGCACCGTGGCGCGCTGGCTCTCGAGCCGGCAAACGACCAAGGACAGCTTCACCTCGGATTCCAACGCCGAGTTGAAGTTTGCCACCGGCGCGATCACGCACAAGGCGCTGTTCGGTGTCGACTATCGCGGCCTCGGCGAACGCGCGGCGTCATCGGGCGAGATCTTCGATCCCAGGCCATTCGATCTCTACGCTCCCGTCTACAATGGCATCGTCGCGCCGCCGCTGTCGCCGGAGCCGGATCTGCGGCAAAGCCAGCTCGGGCTGTACGCGCAGGACCAGATGCGGCTCGGGCCGTGGCTGGCGATCGTCGGCATCCGCCAGGATTTCGTCAGCAACAATGTGCAGGGAACTCCGGCGGAGGACACCAGGGCGACCACCGGCCGTGCCGCGCTGATGTACGAACTGCCGTTCGGCCTGACGCCCTACGTCACTTACGCGCAGTCCTTTACCCCGATTTTCGGCTCGGGCATCTGCGCGGGCGTCTGCAAGGCGCAGCAGGGCGAGATGGTGGAACTGGGATTCAAGTACAACCCGATGCCGGGCACGGCGATCAACGGCGCGATCTACGATACCATCGAGAAGAACCGGCTGGCGGCCGATCCCGACAATCCGTTGATCTCGATCCAGACCGGGCAGGTGCGGATCCGCGGCGCCGAGCTTGAGGTGATCAGCCGGGTCACGCCGGACCTCGACCTGATCGGCGCCTATGCCTACGTCAATGCGCGCGTGGAAAGCGGCGACAACGCCGGCAAGCGGGTCGAAACCGTGCCGGAGCATCAGGCCTCGCTGTGGGCGAAGTACCGCCTCACGGCGGTTGGCCTGCCAGGCGTCACCATCGGCGGCGGCGTGCGCTACATCGGTGAGTCCTGGGACGGCACCGACACCTTCCGTACGCCTGACTACACGCTGTTCGACGCCATGATCCGCTACGAGACCGGCCCCTGGCGGCTTCAGGTCAATGCCACCAACCTTGCCGACAAGCGTCATCTCACCACCTGCTGGCCGCGCGGCGACTGCTTCCTCGGCATCGGCCGCACGGTGCTGGGCAGCGCGACGTACAGGTTTTAGGGCTGTTCGTTGAAATTGCGCAGCCGAGCTGTTTACTAATTTGAAGCGAGATCGTCCGATCAACCCCGCTCGGGAAAAACGAACGTCATGTCGTGAACATTCTCGATCGGAAGATTATGGACCCGATGGTGCATCACGGAGGTATCGACACTTGCGTCTTTGGCGAAGCTCCCATCCGCCGCGGCGATCGGTGCGGTGAACACAATCAATTTCAGGCCAAGCCCCGCCATGATGGCCGTCGCAACTGCGAGAGTGCAATGGATCCGCATGGTGTCCTCCGTTTTTGCGGCCGTGTTGCTAGCAGCAGCAATCCGCCAGTCTGGTCGCCCTGAACTGCGATCGACGATGTTTGCCGCAGACCAATAATTGCTGATCCTGGGCTATCGGTGTTCGAGTATCAAAGCTTCCCAGAAAAACCGCGACGCTTCGGCTTGCGCTTCGTGCACGCCGATGCCGATGTCGCGGAGAAACTCGGGCTTGTCTCTGAGATCCGCGCGCAGCTCCGCCCTGAAACGGGCCCGCTGCCACCATGTGGCGGGCAGGCTGAGGATCGCGCGGATGCCCGGGGCATCATCGCCTGTGTCAAACCCAATTGCCGGTATGACCGCCGTCCGATCGGAAACCGCTGCTTGCGCCATTGAAAACGTCCTTTTCTGCAAAGCTTGCGTTCGCATGTCGTTAAAAATCTCCAAACCTCGTTTGTCGCCGGCGCCCAACAAGCCGCCGACGCGGCGCTGGTGTCGGCAGCCGCCGAAGCCAGATGGGTCAGCGGCTTCCTGGTTGCCTGACGCCCATCAAACATGCCGCCGTCGTTGCCGGCGTTAGTCGGGCGTTACGGAGCTGTTATTTTTGCTCGGAGGCCGTGATAATTTGCAAAATGCGCTGCCTGGACGACGTCGGCCGCGCAGATCCCGTGTGATCCGCCGCAATGCACGGTGCATGGCGCTCGCGCGACAGCAATTGAAGTCCGTCGAAGTCGTCGCGGCCGTCAGTCAATCGTTACCGAAGCGTTACTTTTGCCTGGAACGTCGTGATAAGGCATAATCGCCGCTTCGAATGTGCTTCCAGGAAGGGCTTCATCTTGCAGATCTCGCGTGCGCCAAGCGATGGCGCGCCATCACCGAGGTTTGGCCTTTTGCTGCTGGGAGGCTTCCAATTTACCGGACCGAATGGCGTTGTCGACCTGCCGAGCAAGAAGCTTGCAGGCTCGCTGGCCTATCTGGCTTGCAATGCGGCTCGGCCGCAGCCGCGTGAGAAACTGTCGGCCCTGCTGTGGGGCTCCCATTTCGACGCGCAGGCCAAGCAGAACCTGCGCCAGGCGATTTTCCGGCTGCGGAAAGTCCTCGGCCAGGACGCGCTGGAGAGCGACGCCGAGGTCGTATCGCTCAATACCGCGGCGGTCCGATGCGATGTCGGTCAGTTCGAGGCCCTGGTCCGCGACGGCGGTCATGGTGCGCTGAGCGCCGCGGCCGATCTCTACCGGGGAAGATTGATCGACGACGTCACGATCGACATGGGCATGACGTATTGGCTGGAGCAGGCGGAAGCGCAGATGGCTCAGGTCCGGCCATGATCCGCTACGAGAACGGCCCCGGCGGTTTCAGGTCAACGCCAGCAATCTCGGCGACAAGCGCCATGTCACCACCAGCGTAGCGCGCGGTGACTGCCTCTTCGGCATGGTGCTGGGCAGCGTGACGTAGAGGTTCCAGGAAACCCTTGCGCCGTCATGCACGCGCTCATTCCCTGCGGTCATGCTGCGCGCTGCCGACGGCAACTTTCGATGGGAATATGCTTTCGTAGATCGCGCGGGCCTCTCGGATCAAACGCGCCCGCTCGAGTTCGGATTTCGGGACAAAACGGATGACTTCGCCCATCGGGCTCTCCAGGGTTGAAAAAACATTCCGCTAACAGCTGGTTCTGGGCCTTCGGAGTTGGAAGGCCCGCTCCCATCACAAGAACTTATTTCCCCGACGGATGGTGCTCTGTGAAAGACCCGCCTCTTTTCAGGGCTGCCGGCGCGAGAATCCGTGAGTGCGTTGTCGTCCGATGCAGGCGGCGCGCGGCCGAACTTGGGGCATTGAGGTTCCGATCACCGTGTTGTTACGGGGGCATAGTTGGCAAACAGCTTGCGATTGACGTCTCAGCTGTTCGAAGTCCACGCACGAAATGTGCCGAACCGACACATTGGAGCACGCAAATGAACCGACAAGCTCGTTTTGAGACAACGCGCGAAAGTGCAGTCCGAGAGGTTGCCGTCATCAGCAAGATCCTGGCTGATCTTGCTCGCACCGTTCACCTGATCGAAATCGAAATCGCGGCCGAAGAAGCGCGCGCCCGGGTTTCCGACCGATCCGACATCAACTATCCGATCCTGGCGAGGACCCTGATCGAGCGGCGCGACAATCTCAGGATGACCATTGCCGCTCTCGAACAGCGTCACGCCGAGCGAGCGCTGCACAAGCAGGTCGCAACCGCGGCCTGACGCCAAGCAGCCATTTGCCGGCCGGCTTGCATTCGACCAGGGCCGTCCCGCGATCGCCAACTTCGCCGATGGCCAGCAAGTGATCGCGCGGTACTCAGATCCGTGCGTTGGATGAGGCAAGATAAGGCTGAGATACGAGGCCTGCGCTGCCAAAGAATGCCTTTCCTGAAAGGCATTTTCGGAAGCTATCGGAAAAATTTCAGAACGCTGCGGCCTGTCCTATCAGGACACCCCGGTCCTCGTGCCAGGTTGACCCATGTGGCCTCGAATCCTTATCCGCCGCCGCAATGCCCTGATGTGCTGCCGGAACGCAGGACGAAAGGGTCGACCTGCGGTGGTATTCAGAACCGAAGTCAGGGAATATGTGAGCGTGGGTTGTCAACCGATCACGACTGCCTCGCGCCAATGGGGTGTATCGGTGAGTGGCGAGCCTCATTATGAATGAAGCAGCGATCAGCATCTGACCTTTTTGGCGAGCGGTCGCTCAGAATGCATTTCGACCTCACTCCGGTCAGGGCACCGTTATTCATGTTACGGCGGGCGCAGGCGCTGGAATCCCTGTCGGACGAGTTGTGCGCTGAATGAGATACATTCGGAGTTCTGTGACAGGCGTTTCACTGTTACAAGAGAATGGTTTAGGCCTCGAATTGGGGCCATGCGCTTTAACGATTGGCGATTTCCAGTTTTTCTGAGCTCGGCGGCTTAAGATTAATTTCAAATGGGACGACGCTTCCCATCCCTAAAAGTATAACACGGATATCCATGACGTTTTCTCTGACACAGACACAGTATTCCGTCGGAGCCAACCCTGCGGGTTTGGCGGTCGGCGACATCAATGGTGACGGCCGGCTCGATATTGTGACCAGCAGTCCCGGCTCGCTAAATACCTGGATTCTGTTCGGAAACGGGGACGGGACTTTCGGCACCGCAATACCAAACCTTATGGCCGTCCCTTCGTCTAATTTTGAGGTGGCCCTTGGCGATCTCAACGGCGACGGCAAGCTCGAGCTTGTTGCGAGTGACGGCAGTTTCGCGCAGGTCGCCTTCCAGGTGCCGCACGGCGGTCCCGGGCCTTTCTATTCGACCGGGAGCGTCAACCTCGGCGCGCCGCCATCTTCGATGGCGCTCATCGACGTGAACGGCGACGGCCGCCTCGACATCGTCAGCCAGAGCTCCTCCAGCGGCACAGTCTCCATCCTGCTCGGGAATGGAAACGGCACCTTCCAGCCGGGCAACTCGTGGGGCGGACCGACTCAGCCGGCAAGTCTCGCCGATGTGAACGGCGATGGTCGACTCGATCTGATCGGAGCCAGTATTTTTGGATTTTTTGCGCTTGATCTCGGCAACGGTGATGGGACGTTTTCTCGGGTGAACACCCTTCCGGGTGAGGTGCAGAATTTTCGCGAAACGGGCGATGTTAACGGTGACGGAAACATAGATATCGTCACACTCGGCGACGACCACATTACGGTTCATTTCCTAGATAATAGATATAGCCTCGCGAACCTCCAACAGTTCGCCATTCCGGTTGGGACGCCGACCGATTTCGCGATCGCAGATATGAATGGGGACGGCAAACTTGATTACATTATAACAAACGCCGAGGGCACCGTTACGGTGATGCTGGGTACGGGCGCCGGTGGTTTCTCGACGGTCCTGCAACTGCCGGTCGGGAGCCAGCCCGGATCAATCGTGCTGGCCGATTTCAACAATGATGGCCAGCTTGACGTCGCGGTCGCCAATCAGGGGAGCGGGACTGTCTCGATCCTGATGAATCATCCGCCCGCTGCTCCCGCCACCAACAGCGTGACGACGAACGAGGACACGGCCTCGGCGTCCGTGGCCATCGGGGCGATCGATGCTGACAATGACATGCTCAGCTATGCGGTGAAGACCGGCTCAGAGCCCGCGAAGGGTGCGGTCGTATTCGGCAGCGGCAGCTTCACCTACACGCCGACGGCGAACGCCAACGGCTCGGACAGCTTTACGATTGTCATCTCGGACGGCAACGGCCATACGGTCGAGCAGGCCGTGACAGTGACGATCGATGCCGTGAACGACGCGGCCGTCGCGCAAAGCGGCTCGGGCAGCGGAACCGAGGACGCTGCGATCAGCGGAACGCTCGCGGCGAGCGACGTCGAGGGCGCCGCGCTCACCTATGCGATCGTCGCTGGGCCGCAGCACGGCACGCTGACGTCGTTCGATTCCGCCACGGGTGCCTACACGTACGCGCCGGATACGAACTATCGCGGCGCGGACAGCTTCTCGTTCAAGGCCAATGACGGCACCGTCGACAGCAATACGGCGACGATCAGCCTCACCGTCAGTGCGGTGAACGATGCGCCGACTGGCCTGGTGATGATTACCGGGGCGGCGAGCGAGGACCAGGTCCTGACGGCCGTCAGCACACTGGCCGACGCCGACGGTCTGGGAACGCCGCATTATCAATGGCAGCGCGACTCCGGCGGCGGTTTCGTGAACGTTGGTCTGGATCAGACGACCTACACGCTCGGCGATGCCGACGTCGGCGCGATCGTCCGAGTCGTGGTAAGCTATACCGACGGCTCCGGCACGGCAGAGAGCGTGACCAGTTCGGTGACTGCCGCAATCGCCGGCGTCAACGACCCGCACACCGGCGGGGTATCGATCTCGGGCACCGCTACCGAAAACCAGGTGCTGACGGCGGTCAGCGCGCTGGCCGACGTCGATGGTCTGGGAACGCTGCATTATCAATGGCAGCGCGACACCGGAAGCGGCTTCGTCAACGTTGGCGCCGACCAGGCGACCTACACGCTCGGCGATGCCGACGTTGGCGGGTTAGTCCGTGTCGTGGTAAGCTATACTGACGGCCAGGGCTTCGCGGAGAGCGCGACCAGTGCGGCGAGTTCCGCAATCGCCGGCATCAACGACCCGCACACCGGCGGGGCGTCCATCTCGGGCAGTGCTGCCGAAGACCAGGTGCTGACGGCGATCAGCGCGCTGGCCGACGTCGATGGTCTGGGAACGCTGCATTATCAATGGCAGCGCGACAGCGGCCTCGGCTACGTCAACGTTGGCCTGGACCAGTCGACCTACACGCTTGGCGATGCCGACATCGGCGGAGCGGTGCGCGTCGTGGTGAGCTACACCGATGACCAGGGCTTTGCCGAGAGTGCGACCAGCGCGAGCACACCCGTCATCACCGTTGCCAACGACGCGCATACCGGCGGGGTAAATGTCACGGGAAGCGCCACCGAAAACCAGGTGCTGACGGCGGTCAGCACGTTGGCCGATTCCGACGGTCTGGGGACGTTGCATTATCAATGGCAGCGCAACACAGGCGGTGGCTTCGCCAATGTCGGTCTGGATCAGGCGACCTACACGCTCGGCGATACCGACGTTGGCGGGTTGATCCGTGTCGTGGTGAGCTACATCGACGGCCAGGGTTTTGCCGAAAGCGCGACCAGTGTGGCGAGTTCCGCCATCGCCGGCGTCAACGATCCGCACACCGGCGGAGCGACCATCTCGGGCAGCGCTACCGAAGACCAGGTTCTGACGGCGATCAGCACGCTGGCCGACGTCGACGGTCTGGGAACGCTGCATTATCAATGGCAGCACGACGTCGGCAGCGGCTACGTCAATGTTGTTGGTCAGACCCAGGCGACCTACCGGCTCGGCGATGCCGACGTCGGCGGGTTCGTCCGTGTCGTGGTAAGCTACACCGATGGCCAGGGCTTCGCCGAAAGTGCGACCAGTGCGGGGACCCCCGCCATTGTCAATGTCAACGATGCGCCGGTGAACACGATGCCGGCGTCCCGGAAGGTCGCGGCCAATACCGATATCGTGATATCGGGGCTCGCCGTCAGCGACGTCGATGCGACATCGCTGACCACCACGCTTCACGTCGACCACGGCACGCTGAGCATTGGGGCGGTTGGCGGCGTCACGGTCACCGGCAGCGGGTCGTCCACGGTGACGCTGACCGGCAGCGTGGCGCAAATCAACGCGGCGTTCGGCGCTGCCAACAACGTGCTCTACCACAGCACGTTCGATTTCAGCAGCATCAATAACCTGACCATGACCAGCAGCGATGGATCGCTCAGCGATGCCGACGTCCTGAACCTGCCGATCTCGACCGGCTCGCCTGAGTCCAAGCTGGATCCGGAGACGCACTTCACGCTGTACGGCGCGGCGTTACAAGCCACGGCCCATCTGTTCGGCACGCCCGGCAACCCGCTCTACCATCACGGGTTCGATTTCGTCCCATGAACAGCGGCGTTGGATCGCTCAGCGACCGACGTCCTGAAGCCTAGAACGGCCCGCCGAGGCTCGTGCTGGATTGGGCGGCGCACCTCATTCCGTACGGCGCTCCAGGGCAGCCCCGACGTTTCAGCGCCTGCCGACCCGATTGACCGGACCGCCGCGATTCATCGGTGTGCCAGCCCGTACGCCGACTCCGGCGGCCCCGACGCCGGGAGTCACCACCGCTCGCGCGACCGGCCGTGCCACCAGCCTGACGCCGGGTCGAACGACGCAACCAGCCGGATAACTGATGTACTGGCAGTACACCACGGCACTGGCCGGTTCACTGCTCGCGACCATGAGTCCTGCGATCAGCAGCGCTGACAAGGAAATCGATAGCTTCATTTTTTGTCTCCTCCGTTGGTTGAGCCGAATGCTGGTTTCGGAAAACCGCAGCGCTTCGGAGCGCCGCGGCTTCCCGCCGTTTAGAAAACGTCTTACCGGCGGATTGTAACGATCCGGCCGTAGGCATCCGCGACTTGCGCACATGCCGGGGCGACCACCATCGGTGCCGCCACGACGGCTGCTCCACCTACTGCCACCGTTGCGAAAATCAGGGCCCTGTACATTTTTGCGCTCCATTCGGTACTGGTTGTAGCTAACGCGCCGGCGCCGAGGCGCCGACGCAATCAATGATTCAGGCGACTTTCTTCACGGGCGGGATCTTCCACGATCCGTTGATGATCGAAGGGCTGCTTTCGGTCGGCCAGTACAGGCGGGCCATTAATATGAAATTGCCCGATGGAGCGGGAAGCCAGTTGGACTCCTTGTCTTTACCCGGCGAGTCCTTCTGGATGTAGAGATCGGTCGATCCATCCGGATTGGACTTCAGGTTCTGCCGCGCACTGATCGAATAGCGGTTGAGCGGATTGTTGACGAAGAAATAGTCGGCGTTATACATCGTCAGGGACCAGAACCCGCGGACCGGTGGCAACTGGCCCTTCGCAAAATGCATCACATACTTGTTGGCACCGCTATATTTTTGGCGTTCCGCATCCTTTTGCGAAGTCGGATAGATCGCGTCCTGTGGCCGGTTGCAGCCTAATCCGATCGCCGTAATCAGCGCTCGCAGCAGGTAGTCCGTCCCATACACGCCGCCCTTCGCAGTGTAGGCAAAGCCGTTTTCGTCCGATATGCTCTTGTTGACCTTGAACTGGAGCATGATTCGATCGTTTGATACTTCCGGAACCCGTTTCAGAAAATCAGCTTTGAGTTTGCCCGCATCGAAATCCTGGCCCGGGACGATCCCGATTTTTGCGAACTTGGCGAGTTGCGGCGCATCCGCGGCGGCTGGCGGATTGTCTTTCATGAGCTTGCACAGCAGCGTAAAATAGGCCGCCGCATCCATTCGGTTGACCTGCTCACGCACTGCGGTCTTCATGTCGATCGAGGGATCGATAGTGTTGGATGGCGCTGTATAAGGCTTACCGTATGAACTCAGCGGGACGAGTTTGCATTCGTCCTGCAATTTATGTACCGCTGCGTAATCCTCCGACGTGCCCGTGCAATAAATTCGGCCCAGCAGCCATACCATACTGGTCGGCGACTTCAGTTCCTTCACACCCGATGGCAACGCGCCCTTCCATCCCGGGCCGGTGATTGCATAAGTTTGTGCGCCAGTACCAGTGGTGCGCTTGCCGGGCACCTGAAACACGTTGGTCCAGCCGTCCAGCATTGGCATCAGGTAATAGCGATCTTTCATGTCGGGGATGCTAAGTACCATCGGCTCCTTGCCAACGTCGAAAAACGAAGTCGTGTAGAGCGTATCGGCGTTCGGCGCCGTGACGTCGCGATACGAAGCGTCCGGATACTGCCTTGCCTTGACAACCTGGCCCATCGGACCGCGCATCGCCTCTAGCTGCGAAACGTTGGTGAAAACCCTACGCGTCATCTCCATCGTGACCAGTGGATATCCGTAGACGTAGGCGTCCGTGGCGAGGGCGAAGTCCTCGATTCCCTCACCGACGCCGAGGAACGAGCCGAGTTCGGCGCGACCTATTGTGCTCATGGAGCTGCCAGCGAACAGGCCTATACCGCCAATGGTGAGGTTGCGACGGGTGATGTTCATTACAATCTCCGTTAAGGCTAGCTTCCAAAGGGAAGATCGAGGATCGAAGCGACTCATCGATTGAAGGCGGGAAGCACGCACTTCCACGCCTTCTTGTTCAATTCAGTAGCAAGGCGGATACGGATAATAGCCGCACACAGGCCGCGGGTACGGATACGGCGCGACGTAAGGCGCAGCATATGCAGCCGCGCCATAGGCGGCCGCGCCAACCGCGCCGGCATACATCGCGCCCCGGAACGCCGAACGCCGAGCGACGCCGGCAAACGACATTGGCGTGAACGGCCGGCCGATGATGTCAATGAACAGCGCCGCCCCACCGTCCGCGCCGGCGATATCCCCTTCGAGGGTCTGAACGGTAAACGTCAGCTTATCGCCCTCAAGCTTCGGGTTCTTCAGCACCACGACTGCGTCCTTCACGGCACCATCCTTGCCGAACGCGGACAAGGTCGCGTTCGGGGGATTCTTGGTAAAGCTGTCGTCACCCGATCCCCATTCCGCGATGACGTCGGCGGTGGGCTGATGGCCGGCGGATCTCACCGGGCGGTCGGCGAATATGATGGAGTTCGGGGCAACGCCTGTCAGCACCAACGTCTCACCCTGCAACGTCGCCGCTCGGGAATTGAGCACGAACAGCGAAGGGACAATCTCAGGCTTGGCTGCTGCAGCCGGAGCACCAATCGTTTTCAACGCGGAAGGAGCCTGTGCGGTTTGGGCATTAGCCGCTGCCATGCTGCCCAATGTCACCGTCACGGCGAGCAGCCCGGCCATCTGAACAAATCTTGCACTCGTCATGTCTGCTTTTCCTGTTTGGATTTGGGTTATCGCTAAGCGGCCGGTCGCGCTAACCGGCACTATGGGCGCTCGATGAATCATCGACTATGCAAAATCGGACCAATTGGAAAACATAAAGCGACCGTCTCACTACATCGGTAGCGAATCGACAGCTTCGGCATGCCAATGTCCGCCCTACCGCAACCTCGTTGTTTGAATGGTATACTACCCGAACCCGGAAGTTGATGCCGACCAGCCGATAGCGTTGGCGAGCGCACGGCTTAGACCTCCCGCCGCGAGCTGAACCTTTGTCGGGCGATCGAGCGGATGCAAGACCATCCGCTCAATTCGCTGTTTTCCCCTATTGCGCAAGCTCGATCTCGCCGGGCCGCCAGGTCTTGTTGAACCACGGTTCCAGCGGACCGTAGAGGCGAAGGATCATGAACCAGCCCTTGCCCGGAATCGTCTGCACCCAGTTGTTCTCCATTCCCGCAGGAGCCTTCGGCCCGAAGTAGACGTCCACCGAGCCATCCGTATTGGTCTTGACGCCTTTATTCTGGCTACTGACGCTCGGGGCCTGTTGGTCGGTTTGCACCATCGAGCGGGTCTGGTTGTCGTAGACAATGACCGACCAAAAATCCTTGACCGGGATATTTGGCGGCAGCCGCATTTTGTAAGCCTTGCCGCCATCAAAGGGATTGCCCTTCGAATCCTGAACCGACCAGGGATATTGCGAGCCCCGGCCCACCATCTTCTCCTCCATCGCCGGCGTGACGCCGATGGCGAAGTAAGAGTAGAAGACAGCACCGTCCAAATTGCTGACACCGGGCGCCACCTCGAACTTGTAGCCGCCGAAAAACGGCAGGCGCCACGTACTGTCCGGATAGAAATACGCATCCTTCGCGCGAACCTTGAAGGCGATCGTCCGCGCCGTCACGGCGCCGATGTTGGCGGCGTCGGTGAGGATCTTCTTCATCCGCTCATCGGGATTGAAGGGCTGGCCCTTGACGATGCCGATCGAGGCGAACAGGCCCAAGGTGGTGGGATCGGAACCGTCCGCCGGCTCTTCCTGGATAACTTGGTTCAACAGGCTCCAGAACGAGTAGTCACCCGGTGCGACGAAGTTCGACGGAGTTCCGGAGGCATTGACGAATTTCATCGGCGGCGGGTTGGCGGTCTCGGCCAGGGGATAAATCCGCAGGTTCTTCTTGACCGAATCGACCCCGGGTTTGGTGGAACCGTCTACAAGGAAGGCGCGAAATGCGAGGTAGCTGCCAAAGGTGCTCGGCCGCACGACGTGATAACCCGGCGGTATGTCGCCCTTGAATCCAGGCGGCAACAGAAGGTATTTGCCGCCTTCGCCCTTGTCGGCCCCGGTGATGCCGATGTCGGCCACCCACTTGTACCAGAAGTCGTCGATCATCCCCAGCACCTTGGGCGGAATCTCGGCCACCAACGGTCCCTTGCTGGTGTCGACCCAAACGTAGTTATAGATCGTGTTGTCGTTGGCAGTTAGCTCTACGCTTCTCGGATCGACCAGATTTTCCCAGATCACGTCGGTCTGGTTATCAAGCCCGAACTTGCGTATCGACTCGCGCATGCCGGCCTGATTTACGATCGGAATCGCCAGCAGATAAGCCTGTAGCGCGCGCGAACGGTCCAGGTTGTCGTAGATTTTGTCAACGGTATCGGCGGACGGGTAGCCGTAATTGAGATTCAGCGTCCCGATCGAGGAGTCGATCCGGTCCGGCACGGCGACGCCTGACGAGAAAGGCGTCGTCATCTTGTAGGTCTGTGCGGAAGCGGCGCCCAAGCCTGTCAGTACCACCGCGACGGCGGCGCAAAGCAGTCTCGTCGTGCTTATCATTGCTTTCTCCTCATCAGCATCCGACGCCAATGCATCGGCATGGCCGGGATAATTCAGGGTCGGAATGAGTTATTACGCTACCTTGATAGCGGGCGGCTGCCAGGTGCCTGAGCCTGGTGGCAGAATCGACGGTGCTTCGGTCTTTGGCCAGTAGAGCCGCATGACCAGGTAGATTTCGCCATTTGGCGCCGGCAACCAGTTGGACTCTTTGTCGGCGCCGGGTGAATCTTTCTGGAGATGCAGTGTGAGCGAGCCGTCTGCATTCTTCTTCATGTTCGGCAGCATCGGCGAGTTGATCAAGTAGCGGTTGATCGGATTTTCGATCAGCAATTGCGTCTTGCCGTCATACATCGTCACCGACCAGAAGGCTTCCACCGGGGGATACTGTCCGGCGGCAAACGTGATCGAGTATTTGTGCTTGGAGCAATCGAGCACCTCGCCGTTGGCGAGCGTTCTGGTGAACGGGTAGACGGCTTCGACGGCGTCGTTGCCATAAATGCCGCCCTTGGCCGCCGCAGCCCGCTTCAGCCAGTCGCCGCTATAGAACAGCCGGTCGCCGAACAGCGACCCGACTTTCCAACCGTTGATGTTCTTGCTGCCGCTCGCGAGATACTTCTCGACCTTCTCCTCGCCGTCCTTCATGCCGAGGCCGATTTCAAGTTTATGGGTGAGCGGAAGATCCTTGAAGGCGAAGGTCTTGCCCGCGCCGACACCGATGCGCGCGAGCTTCTCGCGAATAGTGCGCTCCTCCGGCCCCGCCGGCGCGAATTGCAGCGCGAAGTCGAGATATTCGAAGAAATTCTTCTTCACGAGTTCCGCGTCGGCTTTGGGAAACTCGATCGCGGGCGCCGCTGGTGGCGCGGGCTGCTTGAGATAGGTCGACAGCGGCTGCGCCTTGTAGCCGGCCTGAACCTTCTCGACATTCGGCATGTCTGCCGGGTTGAACAGCTGGGTGCGAATGGCAGCGAACGCAAACTGCGTCGAGGACTGGAAAACCTTCTTGATTCCAGGCGGAGTGGCTCCCTGCCAGTTCGGCCCGACGACCATGTAGTCTCCGGCGTCGCTCCCGGTCGCGCGGCTGCCGATATAGCCAAAATTGAACGTGTTGCCGTCGATCAGCTGCACCGTGTAATAGCGAGTCTTCTCCACGGCCGGCACCGAAACAACGAGCGGCTCGGCGCGCAGATCGAACCATAGCGTGGAATATGGCGTGTCGCTGTTGGGCGTCACGACGGCGGTGTCCTTGTATGTCGCGACATGCGCCAGGTTCTTGATCTGATTGAACGGCGCCTTGAACTGGCTGTTCCTGGTGTCCACGGAGAACTCGTACATGACAGCGTAGTTCATCACGATGGGCAGGCCGTAGATGAAGCCTTCCTCGGCGATGGCCTTGGCCTCGATGATGCCGGGGTAACTCTGCGCCATCAGGAGGCTTGGCCTGGCAATCGCGGCGCCGGCGGCGATCGCCGCGGTGGAGCGAAGTAACTCGCGCTTCGTCAACATTTGCCGTACTCCTTGGTAATTCGATTGATGTCAGGGAATCCCTGCGTTGTACGTTTAGACTGCAGCCTCCGCGCTCGGTCCCCAGGCGTCGGCAGCCCTGCACCACGGGGTTGCCAGACACTCAGATCGCGCGCGCAATTTGGCTTAATTCTGTTTTTTAGGGATAGGCGCTCGTTGGTTCGCCGAAACGGTTTCTGCCTATGATGGCCCGCCTTTTCTTCTATTGCCGTTTCGCGGTGCAACGTGATCGCGGTCTTCGTTGACAGCCGGCTGATTTAAGCATTTCGCGCCAATCCACATCGCGTGTCTTGCCATTTGGCGCCAGTCGTTCGGAATAGTTCAACGATCGATCCCATGAGGTCTGTTGTGTTGGCGCACCCGCCCGTGCTTACCGGCAAGTTGCTGCCGTCTGTAAACAAGTGGTTGAATTTTCTTCAAACGCATGAAAGTGCGGCTGAAGCTGCTTGCGTTGGCATAACCCAGGAATTTGGAGATATCCGACAGGCGTTGGGTTGAATCCATGAGCAAACGGCAAGCGATGTCCAACCGAATGCCGGCCAGCATCTCGCTGTGACTTGTCCCCATGCGACCGAGATGACGCTGCAATGTGCGCCCGCTAATCCGCAGCGCGCGTGCCGTACTATCGAGAGTTGCGTCACCGTGACGCAGCGACGCGACAATCGCGGACCGGACCGCGTGGGGTGAAGGCAAACGGACAACTCTCATCGGTTGGTGAGGCGCAAAGCCTGTGCTCCCTCGAGGAAACGCCGATTCTGCAACGCTATGGGAGTTTTGGAGGCTGATCTGGCCATTCAATGCCAGATTGCCGTCGAGCGGGATTGACCGGCAACTTCGCCTGCAACGCTCAGTTGTACGCAAGAAAGCGAGGCGAGAGAACGGGCGGCCTGCTATCCTGCGACCATTGATTGCAAACCTTTGGGTCAAGATTGTATGAGCGTCATTCCGCTGACTCGTTGTCAATTTCTCATGCCTTTCGCCGAGATTCACTCCGAGATTGGTGGACCGACCGCCGCGCTTCTAGCCAAATTCAAGCTTCCGACGTGCTTGGAAGAAAAAGCCAATCATTACGTGCCGCTGCTGCGGGTCGTTCGCTTCGCGGCAGCCGCCCAGCAAAAACAGGGATTATCCGAGATTGCTTTCAGAGCATCTCAGCGTCTTTGTTTCGACCACCTGAGCGAAGCGCTGCGGGTTAGAATCCGCCATGCTCCAACCCTGTTGGTTGCTCTTCAGCAGCTATGCAAATGGGCGCCGGTTGAAGATACGAATGTGTCTGTCTGGCTGGAGAGCTGCAACGAGAGCCTGAAGATTTGCAGCCGGCTCCTTGGAACGGAGGGCATCGCGCATCTCGAGATGTCTCAGTGGCTTCAAAACGTCTTCGTCATGCACATTGTTCGCCAGTTCGCTGGAGCGCACTGGACCCCGGCAGTAGTCGCATTTGAAGCACGCTATACACCGACCATCGAAGTCCAGTCGCATTGGCCGAATACCAGATTCATGTCAGGCCAAAAGGCCTCGTGGATCGATGTGCCGCTGCAGCTCTTGAGCCTTCCCAACCTCGCGAGTGCCATCCAGACAACGCCGCCGGGCAACGAACTGCAGCCGCTCGGCAAAGACGTCGTCAGCGTTCTCAGGTTGAGTCTGCCTGCCTACCTTGACGAAGGAGGCCCTACAATAATTCAGGCGGCTGAGATGGTCGGGCTGAGTGTCAGAAGCCTACAGAGAAAACTCTCGGTAGCAGGGCTTACATACTCGGGCTTGCTGGAGCAGATCCGCTTCAACAATGCGATAAAACTCCTAACCGTCGATGAGAACAAGATCATCGATGTAGCTTTCTCATCGGGCTACACCGATCCTGCCCACTTTACGCGTGCCTTCCGCCGGATCTCCGGGTGCACCCCGCGAGAGTTTCGCGACAGATGGCGGGACGGCCGTTCGGCTTTCCAGTCTCCAAGGTAGTGCGGGAATCGCGACCTCCGCCTTACCTGCCATTCGATGTCCGTGTTGCTGTGCGCCTGTGCCACTCAATGCCCGACGATCTCCGGCAGCCGTGTCGCCGGCGGCGTGTTGCGGCTGCGCTGGGTGCGGACGATGCCGTCGATGATGGTCATGCCGATGCCGGGCAGGTCGCCGAGCTGCACGCTGTGCAGCAGGTTGTTGCCCGGCGAGTGCTGCGCCATGTCCATGAGGACAAAATCGGCAGAGCGGCCGACCTCGATCAGGCCGCAGTCGAGTGCGCGCATCCGGGCGGTGTTGCCGGTGGCGAAGCAGAAGGCGATTTCCGCCGGCAATTCGCCGAGCGAGGACAATAGCGACACCATGCGCAAGATGCCGAGCGGCTGCACGCCGGAGCCGGCCGGCGCGTCGGTGCCGAGGATGACGCGATGCAGGTCGCCCATCTCGCGCGCGGTGCGCAAGGTGAACAGCGCCGAGCGTTCGTTGCCGTTGTGCACCAGCTCGAGGCCTCGCTTGCAGCCCTCGCAGATGCAGCGGATCTGGTCGTCGGGCAGCGCCGTGTGGCCGCCATTGATGTGGCCGATTACGTCGGTGTCGGCTTCCAGCACCACGTCCTTGTCGATCAGGCCGGAGCCGGGGATCGAGGGGCCGCCGGTGTGGATCGTGCTCTGGATGCCGTATTTGCGCGCCCAGCCCACCATCTTGCGCGCGGTCGGGCCGTCCTTGACGCCGCCGAGCCCGACTTCGCCGAGCAGTTTTACACCCGCTGCGGCCAATTCCTTGAAATCGTCCTCGACCATTTCGCTTTCGATCACGGGCGCGCCGGCATGGATCTTCACACCGCCGGGCCGCAGATTCCAGAACGCGCGCTGCGCGAAGATCGCCATCGCCTTGACGCCGACGACGTCGCGGGGCCGGCCGGGCATATGGACTTCGCCGGCTGAAATCATCGTGGTGACGCCGCCATGGAGATAGCTGTCGATCCAGCCGATCTGGTTCTGCCGCGGCGTCCAGTCGCCGGCGACGGGATGGACGTGGCTGTCGATCAGGCCGGGAGCGACGGTGGTGCCGTTGGCGTTGACGACCGTCGTGGCGCCCTCGGTGTCGAGGTCCTTGAGGCGGCCGATCGCAGTGATCTTGCCGTTCTCGGCCACGATGGTGTCGGCGTCCAGGATCGGTTTTTCCAGCGCCCCTGACAGCAGCAGCCCGATGTTGCGGATCACCAGCTTGCTCGGGCCGGTTGCCAGGGGGGCGTCGTGGGCCATGGGATTTATCCTTGTTGTTCAATGCCTTCGGGGCGCTGCCGGCCATCTTGCCCGCGGCTTGACGGCGGGATCAAGAAGGATTATTCATTCGTACACGAATGATCGTATACGAATGATTTCAGCTTCGCAATCAGCCTCGGAAAAGGCGATAAGATGAGCAATTTCAATCAGGAAAGCGTTCTCAGCGTCCATCACTGGACCGACACGCTGTTCAGCTTTACCACCACGCGCGATCCCTCGTTCCGTTTCCGCAACGGCGAGTTCACCATGATCGGGCTGAAGGTCGGCGAGAAGCCGCTGCTGCGCGCCTACAGCGTCGCCAGCGCCAATTATGAAGACCGGCTCGAATTTTTCTCGATCAAGGTGCCGGACGGACCTTTGACCTCGCGCCTCCAGCACCTCAAGCAGGGCGACGAGATCATCGTCAGCCGCAAGGCCACCGGCACGCTGGTCATCGACAATCTGCAGGACGGCCGCAACCTATATCTGATCGGCACCGGCACCGGGCTCGCGCCGTTTCTCAGCGTGATCAAGGATCCCGAGACCTATGAGCGGTTCGAGAAGGTGGTGCTGCTGCACGGCTGCCGCCGCGTCGCGGAACTGGCCTATGGCGAGATGATCACCAAGGAGCTGCCGAACGACGAGTTGATCGGCGAACTCGTGCGCAACCAGCTGATCTATTATCCGACCGTGACCCGCGATCCCTTCCACAACCGCGGCCGCATCACCGACCTGATCAATTCCGGCAAGCTGTTCGCTGATATCGGCCTGGCCTCGCTCGAGCCCGCGCATGATCGCGTCATGATCTGCGGCAGTCCCGCGCTGGTCGCCGACACCCGCACGCTGCTCGGTGGCAAGGGTTTTGTCGAAGGCAATCACGGTGAGCCGGCGCAGTTCGTGGTCGAGAAGGCATTCGCGGAGCGTTAAGGCCGTACCGCTGGCGCTTCCAGCGGCATGCCGTTGGCGCGCGACATCAGATAAAGCTCCAGCTCGACCAGTTCCGGCGCGCCGTAGTCGTAGGCCTGCGCGCGGATGCCGGACATGCAGGCGCGCAGCCGGCGCTGCAGCGATCCCAGCGATTGCCACTCCAGCCGATACAGCGGGTAACCCGTCGGGTGTCCTTGCGTGATCGCCGATCCCGCCAGCCGCTTGTCCCAATTCTCATCGTGGCATTGGGTGCAGCCGAGATTGAGCTGGCCCTGCCGCTGCATGAATAGATCACGGCCCTTGGCGACGAACGGCGCAAGCTGCGGATCGCTGCCGGCCTCGATCGCGGCGCCGCGCGACTGCTGCGCGACAAAGGCGGTCAGCGCCAGCAATTCGCGGCTCTCATAGGCTAGCGGCGTCGCCTGCTGATGATTGGCGCGGCACAAATTGATGCGCTGTTCCAGATCGACGGGCCGCCCGAGCGCCTTGTCGAAGGCGGGATAATGCGCCGCGACGCCTTTCATGCTGACGCGCGCGTCGTTGTGACAATCGGCGCACGCCTTGTTCGCAGCGCCCAGCTTGCGCGCCCACAATTTCTCGCCGTCGAGTACCCACAGCATGCCGGGATTGGTCGTGTCGTCGTCCTGCATCGCCCTGGTGTCCGCGGCCATGAAGCTGGTGCCGGAGCGGCGCTCTGCTTGCGGAATTTCAGCACCGGCGGCATCCATCGCGAGCAGGGCAGACAGAACAATGATGCCGGCAAACTTCATTCGACTGTTATCGAGGTCGACGCGGTTTCGGAGAAACCGTTGTCGCCGACCCATTCGAATTCGAATTTGCCGCTCGCGGTCGCCGTGGTGAAGAAGGTGATGAACGGGTTGGCGGCGATCGCGGGAAACAGATCGGCGCGAAAGATCTCGGTGCCGTTATAGCGGCAGGCGAAGCTCGTGATGATGTTGCGCGGCACCACCTCGCCGCTGGCGGTATGCCGATAGCCGGTTTCCATGATGTGCGACATCAGCGACTTGATCTCGATGATATCGCCGCGTTTGGCCTTGGCGGGAACGTTGATCAGGGCGGAGGGCATCAGATCACCTCATCGGTGCAGGCCGCCAGCGTCACCACGACATCGACGCTGGCCGACCAGAACGAGCCATCGGACAACCGCGCGATGGCAACGATCTTCTGGCTGTCGGCGAGGCGAATCCGGGTGGAGACCTGCGCCCGGCCGGAATGCGGGCCGAGATGGAAGTTGCCGATGTTGGGCTGCGGGTTCTTCTCGTTGAAGATATGGATGCTGCGGACGTGATCCTCCGGCGCCATCGGGCTCGCAACGTTGACGGTCAGCGGCACGGTGTTGCCGTTCTCGACCAGCGGCGGCACGTCGAGCTTGACCTTGCCGGTATGCACTTGCGCGCCATTGGTGACACTTCGGATCGCGGATGCAAGTTCTGCGGGCGTCGCCTCAGCTGGGCTGATCGTCACGATCGGAACGGCGCCGAGCACGGCCGCGCCGCCGGCGAGGCCGAGGAACTGGCGGCGTGTGGAGTTCTTGTGTTGCATCGTCATTTCCTATTCGCGCAGCGTCACCAGATAAGCCACGATATCCTCGATCTGTTCCGCCGACAGGATCGGCTTGTCGCGCCATGCCGGGCCGACCCGCGTGAGCCCGTCGACGCGATAATAGGACGGCATGATCGTCGCCTCGTTGAGGCGGCTTGCATCCACCAGCCGCAGCCGCAACTGCCCCTCCGACCAGCGGCTGCCGGAGCCGACGAGGTTGGGGGCCAGATCACCCTGAAACTTCTCTTCCGGAAACGGTCCGTTGTGGCAGAGGATGCAGGTGCTTTGCCGGTTGAGGAGGGTCGTCCGCCCGCGCGCGGGATCGCCGGGCGCGCCGGTCAGCGACATCGGTATGGCATCGCCGGTCACGGCATAGCGGCGCAGTTCTTGCGCGGCAGCGACGCCGGGCAAGGCAAGCAGTGCGCCCGCAAGGATCGGACCGGTCATGCGAAGCGCGCGCCTAGCCAAAGACTTCCGCCGTTGTCGTCGCGAACCAGGATTGCGCGTACTCGGCCTCGCGCGCGCGGAAGTCGCGCGGCACATCCGCGGGGCTGACGCCGCCGGCGCCTTCGACGTCGGCGAACAGTCCATTCTTGGGCTGGTAGACGCCGGCAACCGAGAAGCCGTAGCCGGGGGCCGCCAGGCTGTAGCAGGTGTTGATCAACTTCGGCGCTTCAGGTGTCCGGCCCGCGATCAGCGTGGCCACCGCGCTGGCGCACGCCTTGGCCTGGGAGTTCGCAGAGAACGCGGATTTCGGCATCGAGCCGGCCAGACAGGCATCGCCGATGACGTGGATGTTCGGCGCCGACTTGGATTCAAAGGTGACAGGATCGATCGCGCACCAGCCGGTATTGTCAGTGGCGCCTGCGATCGTCGCGATGCGGCCGGCGCGCTGCGGCGGAATGACGTTGGCCACCTGTGCGGTGTGGTTGCCGAAATCGGTAATCAGCGTGTTGGTCGCCGGGTCGACGGAATTCACCTTGCCGCCCTGCGACAGCGAGACCCATTCGATCATCCCGGGATAAAGCTCCTTCCAGGCGTTCTGGAACAGCCGCTGTTTGGAGAAGGTGTCCTTGGCGTCGAGGATGATCAGCTTCGAGCGCGGCTTTTTGGTTTTCAGATAGTGCGCGATCAGACAGGCGCGTTCGTAAGGTCCGGGCGGGCAGCGGAACGGGTTGGCGGGCGCTGCGATCACCACCAGGCCGCCATCGTCCATGGCTTCGAGTTGCTTGCGCAGCAACAGAGTCTGTTCGCCCGCTTTCCAGGCGTGCGGCATCTTCGAGGCCGCGGCTTCGTCGTAGCCCGGCAGCGCGTCGAAACGCAGATCGACGCCGGGAGACAACACCAGCCGGTCGTAGCCGAGCGAGGTGCCGTCGGCGAGCCCGACGATGCGCGCCTTGGCATCGATTGCCGTTGCCGCCTGCGCCACCACGGTGATGCCGCCGGCGGCGATCTTGTCATAGCCGAATTGTTGCTGCTCGATCGACCGCAATCCGGCGATCACATTGTTGCTGAACGGGCAGGCGATGAACGTCCGGTTCGGCTCCACCAGCGTGACCTGCAGTTTAGGATCGATCTGTTTCAGCGCGCGGGCGCAGCTCGCGCCGCCGAAGCCACCGCCGATCACGACGATGCGCGCGGCGGCTTGCGCGAATGCCGGCCTCGGCAACGCCAGCGCCGTCACGGCGGCGGCACCCGCGCCAACGAATTCCCGGCGGCTGATGCGATGGTTGATGCCCATGGCGGCCTCCTTACTTCTGTGCCGCGAGCCACGCCGCAATCGCGCGCAACTCGTCGTCGGAGAAGCCTTTGGCGATGCGGTTCATCACGGTGCCGGGAAGCGAACCGTCGCGGAAAGCCGTCATCGCGGTCATGATCTCGCCGGCGTCACGGCCGTACAGCCGCGAAACCGGCAGGGCGCCTGCGCCGTGGCAGCCGGAGCAGGCCGCAGCGCCCGGCGGAGGGACGGAAGCCGCCAGCAGCGGCGAACTCCACACCACGACCGCTGCAATTCCGATGGCAACGCAAAACGCTTTCATCAGCTGATATCCGGAAGGTGGTGGGCGGCGGCCAATGAAGGCCGCCGCCCCACGTTTGTCAGGCGAAGCTGATGTCCTGATCCTTCAGCGGTACCGAGCGGATGCGTTTTCCCGTTGCCGCGAAATACGCATTGAGCACGGCGGGCGCCGCGACGCAGATCGTCGGCTCGCCGACGCCGCCCCAGAAGCCGCCGCTCGGCACGATGACCGATTCCACCTTCGGCATCTCCGCAATCCGCATCGAATTGTAGGTGTCGAAGTTGGACTGCTCGATGCGGCCGTCCTTGACGGTGCAATTGCCGTAGAACAGCGCGGAGAGGCCATAGACGAACGAGCCCGCGATCTGGCGCTCGACCTGCGCCGGATTGACGACGTAACCGGGATCGGTGGAGGCGACGATCCGGTGCACCTTGATCTTGTTGCCGTCGGTCACCGAGATTTCGGCAGCTCCGGCGACGTAGCTGCCGTAGCCCATGTGCTGGCAAATGCCGCGGTACACGCCCTTTGGCGCCGGCTTGTCCCAGCCGATTTTTTCGGCCACCGCATTGAGCACCGCGAGATGCTTGGGATGCTTCGCCATCAGCTTGCGCCGGAACGCGACCGGATCCTGGCCGACCGAATGCGCCAGTTCGTCCATGAAGCATTCGAGATAGATCGCATTCTGATTGACGTTGACGCCGCGCCAGAAGCCCGGCGGGACGTGTGGGTTGCGCATCGAATGTTCGACCAGCAGGTTCGGAAAACTATATCCGATCGCCCAGTCGCCGGTGGGGTTGAGGCCCTGGAAGGCCACCGGGTCCATGCCGTTGACCAGTGCGGCCGGGCGCACGGTGTACAGGATGGATTGGCCGGAGATCCGGACGTGCAGCGCCGTCAGGTTGTTGTCCTTGTCGAAGGCGCCGGTCAGCTTGCACTGCGTGACCGGATGATAGGTGCCGTGCTGCATGTCGTCTTCGCGTGACCACAACAGTTTGACTGGCGTGCCCGGCATCTGCTTGGCGATGGACACGGCCTGCCGGACATAATCGGTCATGCCGCGCCGGCCGAAGCCGCCGCCGAGGATCAGCTTGTGAACCTCGCACTTGTCGGCGGGCAGGCCGGAGGTTTCCATCACCGCGGCGAACGCGGCCTCGCCATTCTGCGTTCCGGTCCAGACCTCGCACTTGTCCGGCGTGTAAAGCGCGGTGGCGTTGAGCGGCTCCATCGCGGCGTGGTTCTGGTAGGGATAGTTGTACACCGCCTCGATCTTCTTGGCGGCGCCGGCGATCGCGGCTTTGGCATCGCCGTTGTGGTTGCCGACAAAAGCCGGCTGCGAATTGTCGAGGCCCTCGGCCAGCCATTTGGCGATCGATTCGCTCGACACCTTGGCGTTCTCGCCTTCATCCCAGACGATCGGCAGCGCCTCGAGCGCGGTCTTGGCGTGCCACCAAGTGTCGGCGACGACGGCGACGGTAGAGTCGTTGACCCGCACCACCTTCTTGACGCCCTTCATGCCCATGACCTTGGCTTCGTCATAGCTCTTCAGCTTGCCGCCGAAGACCGGGCACTCCTTGAGGGAGGCATTCAGCATTCCCGGCATCTTGATGTCGGCGCCGTAGATCATCTTGCCGGTGGTCTTGTCCTCGGTATCGAGCCGCAACACGCTCTTGCCGGCGATTTTCCAGTCCTTCGGATCCTTCAGCTTGACGTCGGCATCGGCGGGAGGCGACAGCCTGGCCGCGGCTTCCACCACCTTGCCGTAGGTCGTCTTCTTGCCGGACGGCGTGTGCGTGATGATGCTGTTGGCGGCCGTGCATTCCGAGGCCGGCACCTTCCACTCATTGGCCGCGGCCTGGACCAGCATCATGCGCGCGGTGGCGCCGCCCTTGCGGACATAATCCTGCGAGGTGCGGATGCCGCGGCTGCCGCCGGTCGAGAAATCGCCCCAGGCCCGCTTGCGTGCGACACTTTGACCCGGTGTCGGATATTCGGTGGTCACCTTCGACCAGTCGCATTCGAGTTCTTCGGCGACGAGCTGGGCAAGTCCGGTGAGCGTGCCCTGTCCCATCTCGGAGCGGGCGATGCGGATCACGACGGTGTCGTCGGGGCGGATCACCACCCAGACGTTGACCTCGGGCGATCCGTCGGCAGCGCGAACCACCGTCGGCCCGCCAAAGGGAATATCGAGGCCGATCGAAAGCCCGGCGCCGGCGACGGCGGCGGTGCCAATGACGAAGGCGCGGCGGTTGAGCGTGGGTGTGATGTGCTTGTTCATGACATCCCCCTCAAGCGTTCGCGGCGGCGTGGATTGCCTCGCGCACCTGTTGGAAGGTGCCGCAACGGCAGATATTCGTGATGGTCTCGTCGATGTCCTTGTCGGTCGGCTTCGGCTTTTCCTTGAGCAGCGCCGCCACCGCCATGATCATGCCGGCCTGGCAATAGCCGCATTGCGGCACGTCGTTCTTGATCCAGGCCTGCTGCACCTTGTGCAGCGCGCCATTTGCCGCGGCCAGACCTTCGATCGTGGTGATCTGCTTGCCGACGGCCTCACTGACCGAGATGCCGCAGGAGCGCATGGCGACGCCGTCGATATGAATCGTGCAGGCGCCGCATTGTGCAATGCCGCAGCCATACTTGGTGCCGGTCAGTCCGACATTCTCCCGGATCGCCCAGAGCAGCGGGGTGTCGTCCTCGACATCCACATTGATTGATTTGCCATTGATAGTGAGGTTTGCCATCGCGATTCCCCTGTTAGCTCAATTCATCAATCGAGCCCGGCGGGACACTGGACCGCAATCTGGAATAATTCAAATCAAGAAAATGCGTTTTGCGGCGCGGAAGTGTATCAGACTGTATCAATGTATCAGACCGTTGTGACGCCGTTTTGCTGTCACGGCAGGTGCAACAGCAGAAATGCACCGGTCAGCAGGCTGAGAAGAGAAGTCGCACAATCCCTCCAATCAATCTCGCGATGCCGCCACCGCCAGGCGCAGGAAACTCATGACGCATCCGAGCGCGGCAAATCCGGCGCCGAGCGCCAACGCAAGCGTCGCGCCATCATGGCCGCCGAGCGCAAAGCAGAATGCCGCGAACGCCGCGCCCAGCGTTTGCCCGGTCAGCCGTGCGGTGGCGACGATGCTGCTGGCGCTGCCGCTGCGGTGCGACGGCGCGCTCGACATCAGCGCGCGCAAATTTGGGGTTTGAAAGAAGCCGAAACCGATCCCGCACACCATCATGCGCCAGACGATGTTGGCGACACCGGGTTCTGCCGGCAGCGTCGCCAGCAGCACCATTCCGGCGCACAGCAAGGCGAGGCCGATGCCGCCGAGGATGCCGACCGGATAGCGGTCGGACAGCCGGCCGCCGATCGGCGCCATGATCGCGACCACCAGCGGCCATGGCGTCATGAAGAACCCGGTCTCGACCTGGGTGCGCATCAACACGTCCTCGAAATAGAACGGCAGCGAAACGAAGGCGATGCCCTGGACCGCGAAGGTGCATACCGACGTCGCCGCCGACAGCGCAAACATCGGCCGCCGGAACAAATCGATCGGCAGCATCGGTGCCGGATGATCCGCCTGCCGCCGCATCATGATCCAGCCGAGGATGATGGCACCGACCAGTTCAGCTGCGACCAGCGCCGGCGGCGCGTTGTGTGCCGCGCTGCCGATCCCGATGATGAAGAGGCCGAGGCAGCCTGTGGTCAGTGCCGCACTCGCAAAATCAAACGGGTGGGTCGCGCGCGGCGTACGCGGCAACGTCTTCAAGCCGATCCACACTGCGATCAGGCCGAACGGGATATTGATCGCGAACAGCCACGGCCAGGGGCCCAGCGCCAGGATGCCGGAGGCGATGGTCGGCCCAAGCGTGAAGGCGGTGCCGACCACCAGCGCGTTATGACCAAAACCGCGGCCGAGCATATGGGTCGGATAGACATAGCGGACCAGCGCCGCATTGACGGCCATGATGCCGCTGGCGCC
This sequence comes from Bradyrhizobium sp. LjRoot220, assembly GCF_964252915.1. Classification (NCBI taxonomy): domain Bacteria; kingdom Pseudomonadati; phylum Pseudomonadota; class Alphaproteobacteria; order Hyphomicrobiales; family Nitrobacteraceae; genus Bradyrhizobium; species Bradyrhizobium sp. LjRoot220. The sequence goes on along the minus strand of NZ_CAXUPS020000017.1, from coordinate 974 downwards.
CAATCCTTGCAGCGCCCGGGCAGCGACCAGACTGGGCAGCGACCACGCGAGGGCGCAACCGACCGAGGCGACCGTGAACAGCAACAGGCCGCCGATATAGATGCGCTGATGGCCGACGATTTCGCCGAGCGAGCCGAGCGGCAGCAGCGTCGCGACCAGTGCGATCTGATAGACATTGACGACCCAGACCACATCGGCCGGGCTGACATGGAGGTCGGCGGCGATGGCGGGCAGCGCGATGTTGGCAATCGCGGTATCCAGCGAGGCCAGCGCCAGCGCGGTGAAAATCGCCGCGACCGCCCAGCGCCTGAGTTCCGGCGGCAGGCCGTCGATGCCGGGCGGGGCAGGCGACTTCGCGGTGACGGCATCCATCCAAACTTCTCCGAGGCGCGCTGCCGCCGTATGCGGGATGTACTACGTGTAAAGTGCAATACACAGGCGTGCGATTGCATGATGCGTATGCGAGGTGCGGGTGGGGCGGTGTAGCTCCAATTGACGGTGTCATCCCCGCCAACGGGTCGGCCGAATGGCCGCCCGATGACAGGCTCCGGCGGGGATCCAGTACGCCGCGGCTTCTCGGTTCAATCACGGATGTGGCGCTACCCTGATCTCAAACCGTCATCCCCGGACGAATGCACTTGCGTTCGCTCGGGAGGTGCGCTCGGCGGCGCAATTGCGCCGCTGGCTTGCGCGCCTCGAAGGACGACGGCCCGTCTGTGGCCGATTCATCCTTCGAGGCTCGCCCAGCGGTGCAAGTGCACCACAAGGCTCGCACCTCAGGATGACGGAAAACACATCTTCGCATTCTCGCGACGCGATGCGCCCGAGCTTGCCAGAAATTCCTTGCCCTCTCAACAAGAGGGCGCAGGGAAGACCGGGTGCGCGCTGCACCCGCGGTCCCGTGTGCGGTTTGTAGATAGAAAGTTGCACACGAGCATACAGGGCAGCGGAGAACACCCGGCCTTCCCTGCGCA
>NZ_CAXUPS020000016.1:0-111890 GCF_964252915.1 Bradyrhizobium sp. LjRoot220 | reverse complement strand
CAGCGAAACCCATCATCTATCCCCGTAAGGTGATGGGTTTCGCTGCGCTCTACCCACCCTACAAGCTGAAGCCCAGACGTGCATGCAGGCACCCGTCTCCGCCAAGGCTTCGACGAGGCCATGAGTGGCCGGCCCGTCGAAGCTTTAGCGAAGGCGGCAAGGCCGGGCATGACGAGACAAGAAAATGGCGCCGCGGGAAACATCGCGGCGCCATCGCTTATCGCCTGGGGCTGGTCAGGCGATCAGAACTTCACGGTCACCCCGCCATAGACGGTCGATTCGGTGCAGGAGTTGGTGCTCACACCGTTGGCCGCGAGCGTGCAGACGCCGGGCATCGCATTGTGGTCGAGGCCGAACTTGTTCTGCCAGTAGCGATAGGCGACCCAGAGGTCGACGAAGTGCGAATATTTCGGGCCCATAAAGGCCTTGCTGGCATCGAATGTCAGGCGGATCGGCTCGCTGTTGAGCTCGACCTTGGAGGCGGTCGAGAACCGGCCGGGGCCCGAAAGCGCAGGCAGGCCGTTCGAATCGCCCTTCGGTCCATACCAACCGGCGCGGCCGCTGATCGAGAAGAACTGCATGTTCGGCGGCAGGAAGCCGAGGTCCATGTAATAGTTGACTTCGACCGCCCATGTCGGCCGGTACGAGACGTTGCCGTCTGAGTTGCAGGTGGTTCCGGGAATCCCGGGGCCGAACAGCCCGCACTGGGTGAAGGCGTTGTGGTTGGAGTATTCCCAATACATCAGCGGCGCGACGTTGATGTAGCCCTTGTAGGGCAGGTCGAACGCGAACTGCAGACCGGCGACGACGTCGCGCTTGGCCGGCGCCAGGAAGTTGTTTTCGGTGTTGGCATCCATGCCGACTTCGAACGAGACATTGCGCAGCGGCCCCATGGTGAAGGCCTTGGTGTTGAAGATCTCGTTGAAGCCGAAGGTCGAGCGGAACAGGCCGTAGATTTCCGTGGCGCCGGCGCAATCTCCCGGCGCGCCGGTGATCAGCAGCCCAGGCGCCACGCAGGGCGAGGCCGGATCGTTGTGGCCTGACTTGTACATCGAGATGGTGAAGAAGTTGGTGCCGTAGGCCCAGGCGTCGAAATGGGTGAACGAGTAGACCTGTTTGGCGGTGGTGCCGTCGACCGAGCCGTTCGGGTTGACGGTGTACATGCCGGGATCGGTGCCTTTCGGCATCCACGAGAACGACACGCGGTTGTCGATCACGAAGAAGAACGGCACCTCGGCCGCCGGCTTTACCGCCTTGACCGTGAGATCGGCGGCGCCGGCATAGCCGGCCGATACCAGCGTTACGAGTGACAGCGCCGTTGCTGCCAATGTTCTGCGAAACGAAGACATCCCAGTTACCCCCAGTTTGACGATCGAATGATCGAGCCCCTGGAAGCAAACGTTGCGCGCATCGAATAAAGTGAGAAGCCTCAACTTTCCCCATGGCTCGACGCAAGTTTCATCAAGAACGTCAGGCGTATCGGCGCTTTGTGCGCCGGGCCGGCGGGTCGAATGGAAGACGAAGCAACCTACGGTCGAGTATGATTCTTTCGGCTTATGCCTTTGCCGGTAGCCTTTCTGCGACGATCTGGCGCAAGGCGAACAGGCCGACCCGCGTGAATGCGGCGTTTCCCGCAGTGCGTATTTCGCGGCAACAAAGCTGCTCAACTTCGCGTCAGGACTGCCCAAGCAGGTTCGATTTGTCTGGACCGTAATAATTCTGCAACATGCGATCCGGCGCTTGCGCCGAAGCCGAATGCCGAACCGCGATCCGCAAACACTTCAACATCGCAGCAAGTGAAAACCACAGATGCCGTCGCGTGCCGAGGCGTTGAGCAAGCGCTGGCGCATTTTCCCTACTTACGCGCGCGCCTAAACTAGCCCAGTATCGCGGCATCCGTTGCTTAGGAACTCCTTGGGACGCGTGACCACGAATGCTGGATTCGACGCCCACCGCGCCGCACGCCGGTGCCACGCCGCTGCTCAGGACGGTTGGCCTGACCAAGCGCTATGGCAATTTCCTCGCCAACGAGGCGATCGATATCCAGATCTGGCCGCAGCAGATCCACGCCCTGCTCGGCGAAAACGGCGCCGGCAAATCGACCCTGGTCAAAACCATCTACGGCTTGATCCAGCCGAGCGAAGGCGAGATGCATTGGCAGGGCGAGAAGATGGTGCTGTCCGGACCATCTGACGCCCGCGCGCGCGGCATCGGCATGGTGTTCCAGCATTTCTCGCTGTTCGACAATCTCACCGTCGCGGAAAACGTCGCCCTCGGGCTCGACGCCAGGGAATCCTTCAAGGACATGTCGGCGCGGCTTGAGGAGGTATCACGCGTCTACGGACTTCCGCTCGATCCAAAACGCGAGGTCTGGCAATTGTCGGTCGGCGAACGCCAGCGCATCGAGATCGTGCGGGCGCTGATGCAGAATCCGAAATTCCTGATTCTCGACGAGCCGACCGCGGTGCTGACGCCGCAGGAGGCCGACCAGCTCTTCACCGTGCTCGATCGCCTCAAGGCCGAGGGGCGCGCGATCCTCTACATCAGCCACAAGCTGGAAGAGGTGAAGCGGCTGTGCGACACCGCCACCATCCTGCGCGGCGGCAAGAAGATCTCGACCTGCAACCCGAAGGCGGAGACCGCCGCCTCGCTCGCGCGCATGATGGTCGGCGGCGAGATCAGGCAGGTGAAGGCAGCCGCCAGCCGGCAAACGACCGTGCCGCGACTGGTTGTCAACGACCTCAATCTCGAACCTCACGATCCCCACGCCGTGCGGCTGCAGCACATCGCCTTCGAACTCCGGGGTGGCGAAATCCTGGGCATCGCCGGCGTGGCCGGCAACGGCCAGGACGAACTGTTCGCGGCGCTGTCGGGAGAGCGGCTGGCGCAGGATCCCGGCACCGTCGTGATCGACGGACACGCCGCGGGGCATCTTTCGATCACGGCGCGGCGCAAGCTCGGCGCGGCCTTCGTTCCCGAGGAAAGACTAGGCCATGCCGCCGCGCCGCGCATGAAGCTGTCCGAGAATGCGCTGCTGACCGGCCACGCCGCAAGCGGCATGGTCCAGCACGGCTTCGTCAACAGCGCCGCGACTTTGGCGACGGTCGACCGCGCCACCGAAGCTTTCGACGTGCGCAAGGCCAGGCGCGATCCCGAGGCGGCGAGCCTCTCCGGCGGCAATCTGCAGAAGTTCATCGTCGGCCGCGAAATCCTGCGCAATCCCGTGGTGCTGGTGGTGAGCCAGCCGACCTGGGGTGTCGACGCCGGTGCCGCCGCCGTGATCCGTCAGGCCCTGCTCGACCTTGCCGCCACCGGCGCGGCAGTGCTGGTCACCAGCCAGGACCTCGATGAGCTCACTGAGATCACCGACCGCATCGCCGTGATGTTCCACGGCCGCCTCTCTAAGCCGATGGCAACGGAGGATGCGAGCCGCGAGAAGCTCGGCCTGCTGATGGGCGGCAGCAGTCTCGACCCGAAGGAAGCGACGCATGCAGCTGGTGCTTGAGAAGCGCGCCGAACGGTCGAACGCGATCGCGCTGGTCTCGCCGCTGATTGCGATCGGCCTGACGCTCGTGACCATGAGCGTCCTGTTTGCGTTGCTCGGCAAGAATCCCATCACCGCGCTCGGCGTCTACTTCATCGATCCCCTCATCGACAGTTATTCGCTGCAGGAGATCGCGGTGAAGGCGACGCCGCTGGTGATGATCGCGATCGGCCTGTCGCTGTGCTATCTCGCCAATGCCTGGAACATCGGTGCCGAAGGACAATTTTTGATCGGCGCCGTCGCCGGCAGCTGGCTTGCCGTGAAGACGAACGGCACCGACGCCGGCCCGTGGGTGCTGCCGGCGATGCTGCTGCTGGGGGCCGTCGGCGGCGCGCTCTACGCCCTGATTCCAGCGATCTGCAAGGTCCGGTTCGGCGCCAGCGAAATCCTCACCAGCCTGATGCTGGTCTATGTCGCCGACCTGCTGCTGGATTACCTCGTGCGCGGCCCGTGGCGCGATCCCAAGGGTTTTAATTTCCCGACCACCGCCGCGTTCGATCCGGTCGCGACCGTGCCGGTGCTGATCGAGGGCGGCCGGCTGCATCTCGGCGGCGTCATTGCGCTGGTGGTGGTCGCGGCGGGCGCGGTGCTGCTCAGCCGGACCATCAAGGGCTTTGAAATCCGCGTCGTCGGTGCCGCACCGCGCGCCGCGCGCTTCGGCGGCTTCAATTCGAACCAGCTGATCCTACTCGCCTTCGCGATTTCGGGCGCACTGGCGGGCATGGCCGGGATCATCGAGGTCGCAGGTCCGATCGGACATCTGCAGCCCGGCATTTCACCGGGCTACGGGTTTACGGCGATCATCGTTGCATTCCTCGGGCGATTGAACCCGGTTGGAATATTAATTGCAGGACTTTTCCTCGCACTCACCTTCATCGGCGGCGAGCAGGCACAGATCGCAATGAAAATCCCGTTGGACGTCACCAAGGTGTTCCAGGGCATCCTGCTGTTTTTCGTGCTCGCTTGCGATTCCCTCATCCTCTACCGGTTCAAGCTCGTTTTCGCGTCACCAAAGGTGTCCCATGGGGCTCGTTGAAGCCATCATCCTGGCGGTGCTCGCGGCGTCCACGCCGCTGCTGCTGGCTGCGACCGGTGAACTCGTGACCGAACGCGCCGGCGTGCTCAACCTCGGCGTCGAGGGCATGATGATCGTAGGCGCGGCCTGCGGCTTCGGCGGCGCCTGGCTGTCGGGTTCGGTCATGATCGGTGCGCTGTGCGGCATCGGCGCGGGCGTGCTGATGTCGCTGATCTTCGCGCTGATGACGCTGGGGCTTGCGGTCAACCAGGTCGCCACCGGCCTCGCGCTGACCATCCTCGGCGTCGGCCTGTCCGGCCTGATCGGCTCCCGCTTCGTCGGCGAAAAGATTTCATTGGCGCCGCATCTCCATATTCCCGGCCTCACCGATATCCCGCTGGTCGGACGCATCCTGTTCGGCGAGGACGCCTTCGTGTATCTCTCGCTGGCGCTGGTCATTGGCGTTTGGTTCTTCCTTTACAAGACGCGGGCGGGGCTGATTCTGCGCGCCGCGGGCGACAACCACACGTCAGCGCATGCGCTCGGCTATCCCGTGCTCAGGATCCGGATGTTCGCGGTGATGTTCGGCGGCGGCTGTGCTGGTTTGGCCGGCGCCTATCTGCCGCTCGCCTACACGCCGTTCTTCATTCCCGGCATGACGGCCGGGCGCGGCTGGATCGCGCTGGCACTCGTCGTGTTCGCGTCATGGCTGCCGGGGCGCCTCGTGATCGGCGCGTATCTTTTCGGGGCGGTGACGATCCTGCAACTTCATGCGCAGGGTTGGGGCATTGGCGTCCCCTCGCAACTGATGTCGGCGCTGCCGTATCTCGCGACCATCATCGTCCTCGTTCTGATATCACGTGCACGAACCGGCGGCTCGACCGCGCCTGCGGCGCTCGGGACCGTGTTCGTGCCCGACCGCTAAACATGCCCGAAGTGCGCGCGACGGGGCGCCGCGCATCGGGAAGACAACGTCCACCCGTCAGGAAACGGAGAAATCCATGAAAAAGATTCTCATCGCAGCAACCGCGGCGGTGCTCGCCACTGCAGCCGGCCTCCTCGGTGCTTCCGCCGCCGACAAGCTCAAGATCGGATTCATCTACCTCGGCCCGGTCGGCGATCTCGGCTGGACCTACCAGCACGACCTCGGCCGCCTGGAGATGGTCAAGGCATTCGGCGACAAGGTCGAGACTACCTTCCTCGAAAATGTCAGCGAAGGCCCGGACTCCGAACGCTCGATCGAACAGCTGGCGCGCGCCGGCAACAAGCTGATCTTCACGACCTCGTTCGGCTACATGGAGCCAACGCTGAAGGTCGCAAAAAAATATCCGAACGTGCATTTCGAACACGCCACCGGCTACAAGCGCGACAAGAACGTGGCGACCTATTCGGGACGGTTCTACGAAGGCCGCTACATCCAGGGCATCATCGCCGCCAAGATGTCGAAGTCGGGCGTGCTCGGCTACATCGCCTCGTTCCCGATCCCCGAAGTGATCTCGGGCATCAACGCCACCATGCTCGGCGCGCAGACCATCAATCCCAACATCAAGGTCAAGATCATCTGGGCCAATACCTGGTTCGACCCCGGCAAGGAAGCCGATGCCGCCAAGGCGCTGATCGACCAGGGCGCCGACATCATCATGCAGCACACGGATAGCCCTGCCGCGATGCAGGTCGCCGCCGAGCGCGGCAAGCTGGCGTTCGGCCAGGATTCCGAAATGATCAAGTTCGGGCCGAAGGCGCAGCTCACCTCGACCATGAACAATTGGGGCCCCTACTACATCGCGCGCGTCAAGGCCGAACTCGACGGCACCTGGAAGTCGGAAGATTTCTGGGGCGGCCTGAAGAGCAAGCTGGTCGTGATGGCGCCCTATACTAACATGCCCGACGACGTGAAGAAGCTGGCGATGGACACCGAAGCGGCCATCATCGAAGGCAAGCTGCAGCCATTCAAATGCCCGATCGTCGGCCAGGACGGCAAGGAAGTCGAATGCAAGGGCGGCACCCATCTCGACGACGGCCAGGTGCTGGGGATGAATTTCTACGTGAAGGGTATTGATGAGAAGATTCCGGGGAAGTGAGGGGAGCCTTTCCTCTTACCTCTCCCCGCTCTTTGCGGGGAGAGGTCGGATCGCCTCGGCGATGCGAAGCATCGTCCGGTGCGATCCGGGTGAGGGGCGAGGCACACTGTTCCCACATTGACGCTTTCGGAAGACCGCGCTCGCAAGACAATTCACATCTGACTCGTGGTGAGAGCCCCTCACCCCAACCCTCTCCCCGCAAGCGCGGGGCGAGGGAGCAGACTACTTCACCCCATCTGCATCGCGCGGGCGGCGGCGCTGTGGCGGCGGATCAAATCCGGCACATCAAGGCCCGGGACGGCGCCATCGACGACCGCCCAATTGCCGCCGACCATCACGCGATCGGCACGGTGCGCGCCGCAGAGCACCAGCGCTGCCAAGGGATCGCCGTGACCAGAGAAGCGCAATTCATCGAGCTTGAACAGCGCCAGATCGGCCGCCTTGCCGACCGCGATCTCACCTAACTCAGGACGTCCGATGCAGGCCGCCGAGCCCTTGGTGGCCCAGCGCAGCGCGTCCCTGTGGCTGACACGGCCGACGCCGTAGCGGGCCCGCTGCAACAGGAAGGCGGCGCGGACTTCCTGCATCAGATTGGACCCGTCGTTGGAGGCCGAGCCATCGACGCCAAGGCCAATCGAAACCCCCGCCTCCTCCATCTCGCAGACCGGGCAGCAGCCGGACGCCAAAATCTGGTTGCTGCAGGCGCAGTGGCTGATCGCGGTTTTCGCTCTGCCGAGCCGCTTCATCTCGTCCGCATTGAAAAAGATGCCGTGCGCCAGCCAGGTCCGCGCATTGAGCCAGCCGCATTGTTCGAGATAGTCGAGCGGCCGGCAGCCATGCATCTGCTCGCAGAATTTGTTCTCGTCCTCGGTTTCGGCGAGATGCGTATGGAGGCGGACGTCGAGTTTGTCCGCCAATGTGGCGGTCGCGCGCATCAGCGAGGTCGTCACCGAAAACGGCGAACATGGCGCCAGCGCGATTTGCACCATCGCGTCCTCGCCGCGCTGGTGGTGCTTTGCCACCGCGCGCGCGCTGTCGGCCAAAATCGTATCCTCGTCCTGCACCACGCTGTCGGGCGGCAGGCCGCCGTCCTTTTGCGAGCGATCCATCGAGCCGCGGGTCAGCAGCACGCGCATCCCGAGCTGCTTGGCGGCCGCGACCTCGATATCGACGGCGTCCTCCAGCCCGGCCGGAAACACGTAATGATGATCGGTCGTGGTGGTGCAGCCGGACAGCAGCAATTCCGACATCGCCACGGTGACACCGAGATGCAGCGATTCCGGCGTCAGCCGCGCCCAGACCGGGTAGAGCGCCTGCAGCCACGGGAACAGTTCGCGATCGAGCGCGGCCGGCAATGCCCGGGTCAGGGTCTGGTAGAAATGATGATGGGTATTGATCAGCCCGGGCAGCACGACGTGGGCGCTGGCGTCATACACGGCGGCATCTGATGTCACGGGTTCGCGGCCGCGCGGCACCAGCTCAATGATCCTGCCGCCGCGGACCACGACACCACGCTGGGCGCCGTCGGCGAGAATGGAAAGCGGATCCTTGATCCATATCGCCTGGGTTTGGTCCATGATCCCACCTGATTTGCGGAAAGCGCCGCTGCTCTGCCATGCAAAGACCATCCCAACGGCATTGGCATTTGGCGCTGGTCTTGCAACACTTCATAGTCGCAGATGCATCCACTTGAAAGCGTTAGCCTATCCATGGACCTGAACACCATCCACGCCGTTGCGCACCCGGCCACGCGGGAACAACTGCCCGTTTGGACGGCAGGCGACGCCTGGCTCGCGGGCGGGACCTGGCTGTTCTCGGAACCGCAGGCGCACCTCCGCCGGCTGATCGATCTCACCGACCTGAAATGGCCGGCGCTGACGGTCAGCGAAACCGGGTTGTCGATTGCGGCCACCTGCACGGTGGCGCAGCTCGATGCGCTGGCTTGTCCGCCGGAATGGACCGCCGCGCCGCTGATCAACCAGTGCTGCCGCGCGTTTCTCGCCTCGTTCAAGATCTGGAAGACCGCAACCGTGGGCGGCAACATCTGCATGTCGCTGCCGGCGGGACCGATGATCTCGCTGACCGCGGCGCTCGATGGCGTCTGCACCATCTGGCAAGCCGGCGGCGGCGAGCGGAAGATTGCGGTGGCCGAGTTCGTCACCGGCGACCAGCGCAACGTGCTCGCGTCCGGCGATCTGCTGCGGCAGATAGATATACCGCTCGCGGCGCTGAAGCGGCGCTCGGCCTTCCGTCAGATTTCGCTGACGCCGGTCGGCCGCTCGGCGGCGCTGTTGATCGGCAGCGTGAGCAGTGACGGCGGAATGGCCCTGACGGTGACGGCGTCTACCGCACGGCCGATTCAACTTGTCTTTGCCGGCATCCCAGCAGCAAAGGGCCTTCGTGAAGCGATCCTGCAGCGTATCCCGGACAGCCTCTATCACAACGATTTCCACGGCAAGCCGATGTGGCGCAAGGCCATGACGTTGCGGTTGGCAGAGGAAATCCGCGGCGAACTGCAGGCGCTGCCAGGAGTGCTGCCATGACCATCGAGATCAATGGCAGAGCGTTCTCCGAATCGCCGCAGCCGGGCCAATGCCTGCGGACTTTCCTGCGCGAGCTCGGGCATTTCGGCGTCAAGAAGGGCTGCGACGCCGGCGATTGCGGTGCCTGCACCGTGCTGCTCGACGGCGAACCGGTGCATAGCTGCCTGATCCCGGCGTTCCGCGCCGACGGCCATGCCGTGACCACGATCGAAGGCTTTGCGCCCGAAGGCGACCTCCATCCGATGCAGCAGGCGTTTCTCGACGCGCAGGGCTTTCAATGCGGCTTCTGTACATCGGGCATGATCCTGACCTGTGCCTCGCTGAATCAGGCGCAGCGGCAGGACCTCGGCGCCTCCTTGAAAGGCAATATCTGCCGCTGCACCGGCTATCGCTCGATCGAGGACGCGCTCGACGGCAAGAGCAACGTCGAGGACGCCGGCGCCGGCACCGCGTTCGGCCGCAGCCTGCCCGCGCCCGCGGGCTCGCGGGTGGTGCGCGGCGCGGAGCGCTATACGTTCGATGTCGCGTTGGGCGGCTTGCTGCACATCAAGATGCTGCGCTCGCCGCATCCGCACGCCAAGATCATCGCGATCGACAAGAGCGTGGCGCTCGGCGTCCCCGGCGTACACAGCGTGCTGACCTATGAAGACGTGCCAGACCGGCTGTTTTCGACCGCGCGGCATGAATGGGACTGGATGGACCCGGACGATACGCGGGTGCTCGACAATGTCGTCCGCTTCATCGGACAGAAGGTTGCGGCCGTGGTCGCCGAAACCGAAGCCGCCGCCGAGGAAGGCTGCCGCCGCCTCAAGGTTCAGTACGACATCCTGCCGGATGTGATCGATCCCGTGGCGGCGATCGCGCCTGGTGCACCCGTGCTGCACGGCGACAAGACGACCGAGCACCGCGTTGCCAACGCGGCCCGCAATATCGTGGCCGAAATCCACGGCGAGTTCGGCGATGTCGCGGCCGCGCTGGCGCAGGCCGCGGTCAGCTACGAGGGTCACTTCACGACGCAGCGTGTGCAGCACGCCGCGCTGGAAACCCATGGCGGCCTGGCGTGGGTCGATGCCGACGGCATCCTGAACGTCCGCTCCAGCACGCAGGTGCCGTTCCTGACCCGGCGAACCCTGGCCGATCTCTTTGACTTGCCGGCCGACAAGGTGCGGGTGTTCTGCGAGCGCGTCGGCGGCGGCTTTGGCGGCAAGCAGGAAATGTTCGTCGAGGACATCCTTGCACTGGCGGCGCTGAAGACCGGCCGCCCGGTCAAATTCGAGCTGACGCGCGAGGAACAATTCATCGCGACATCGACGCGGCACCCGATGCAGGTCACGGTGAAAGCGGGCGCCGACTGGGACGGCAAGCTCACGGCGCTGCAACTCGACGTGCTCTCCAATACCGGGGCCTATGGCAACCACGCCGGGCCGGTGCTGTTTCATTCCGTCGGCGAATCCCTCGGCGTCTATATTTGTCCGAACAAGAAGGTCGACGGTGTGGCCACCTACACCAACACCGTGCCTTCCGGCGCGTTCCGTGGCTACGGCCTGCCGCAAACCCTGATCGCGGTCGAGGCCGCCATCGACGAACTGGCAAAGCAGCTCGGCATCAGCCCGTTCGAGATGCGCCGCCGCAACATCGTAAAACCCGACGATCCCATGCGCTCACCGCCGGAATCCAAGTATCACGACATACAATATGGCAGCTACGGCCTCGATCAGTGCCTCGACCTGGTCGAGCGCGCGATGGCCGCGGATACACCGAAGACCGGGTTGTCAGCGGATTGGCTGACCGGCGACGGCATCGCGCTGACCATGATCGACACCGTGCCGCCGGCCGGGCATTTTGCCGATTGCAGCATTGTGTTGCGCGAGGACGGCGGCTTCGAGCTGACGGTCGGCACCGCCGAGTTCGGCAACGGCACCAGCACCGTGCATCGCCAGATCGCAGCATCCGCGCTGGCGACGACCGTCGATCGCATTTTTTTGCGCCAATCCGACACCGCGCATGGCGGCCACGACACCGGCGCCTATGGCAGCGCCGGCATTTTTGTCGCGGGCAACGCGACGCAGGCGGCGGCCGAGGCACTGGCGGATCAGTTGAAGCAATACGCGGCATCATTGCTGGGCGAAAACCCGGACGCGTGTTCCCTCGACAACGACGCGACGGTATGCGCCGGACACCGCACACCCTACGCCCTGCTCGCCGCGTCAGCGCAATCGCTCGGCAAGACGTTGAGCGCCACCGGCACTTCGTCGGGCACGCCGCGCTCGGTTGCGTTCAACGTGCAGGGCTTTCGCGTCGCCGTGAACAAATTCACCGGCGAACTCAAGATCCTGAAAAGCGTGCAGGCCGCCGATGCCGGCCGCGTCGCCAATCCGATGCAGTGCCGCGGCCAGGTCGAAGGCGGCGTCGCGCAAGCCTTGGGCGCCGCGCTCTATGAGGAGATGGTTATCGACGAAGGCGGCCGCGTCACCAATGCCAAATTCCGCGACTATCATCTGGCGTCGTTCGCCGACGTCCCGCGCACCGAAGTGTTGTTCGCGGACACCTCCGACGCGCTGGGGCCGATGGGCGCGAAATCGATGAGCGAAAGCCCCTACAACCCCGTCGCCGCAGCCCTCGGCAACGCCATCGCCGACGCCACCGGCATCCGCTTCACGGCGACGCCGTTCAAGCCGGACCGGCTATGGCCGGCATTGCATGAGAAGTTCGGCTAAGTCGTAGGTGGACAAAGCCAACGGGTCGCGCGAATGCGCGCCCGATGATAAACTCCGCGTGCCCACCAACACACTCATAAGCGAAGATGGTGGGCACGGCGCAAGCGCGCCTTTGCCCACCCTACGGACTGAATCCGAACGACCCACGGATGAATCTAGTAGGCGCGAGGATACCGCCGGTGAGCCTGCTCCCGCGGCAGTTGCGCATTCGCATAATATGGATTGGCGAGGCACACGGCGCCAAGGCCCGACGCCGACGCCTTGCATTGTGCCAGCGAGCTGTAAGCGCATTCGATGTCGCTTCCTCCCCAGCGATAGTGCTGCAGGCAGACCGGATAGTTGCCGCCATAAGTCTGGGCCAGCGCCGGCGCCGACGTCACAACGGTGACGGCCGTCAAAATCAGCAAAGCCGGAATGCGCATCGGAACCTCCATCGGATGGACGTCACAGCGTCAATCCATTGAACCAGACAGGCCATATTGCCGACAGTCAATTCACATTCCCGCGCAGGTCATCGAAAGCGCGTTGCGCTGCGTTCGGTCCATGTCCGGGTCGGGTCATTCGCTACGCCGCGACTAGGCCGCCGGCGGTGGAGGCACCGGAATGAGTCCGTAGCGCAGCATCGTTGATTTCATTTTTGCCGGATCCGGCGCGCCACCGCTCAACAGCGCGGATATCTCCTTGAAGTAAGACGGCCCCAGCACCCCGGGGGTAAGCGTGCAAAGGCACGTTGCCGGTTCGGCGGTGTTATTCGTAAAGCCGTGGACGACGCCGCGCTTGATGAAGAGGCTTACGCCGGGCGCCACGTTGATCTCCGTGCCATCGATGCGCCAGGTTGTCATTCCCGCCAAGCCATAGATGATTTCGTCCCAATTCTCGTGATAATGCGGCACCGGCATGCGCGCATTCGGCTGCAGCGTCATCTCGAACATATCGAGACTGCCTCCGGTCTCATCCTTGGTGTGCAGGAACCTGAGCTGCAGCGTACCCATATCGATCAATTCCGGCATGGGTTCCTCCTTTTCTTCAGAACCTTGGATAAGTCTCGTGCCCCGGACGCAGCGCAGCGCGTAAGCGGTGCGCTGCAGAGCCGGGGCCCACATTTCCACAGTTAGCATGGGTCCCGGCTCTGCGGAGCAGCGTAAAGAACGCTGCACCGCGTCCGGGACACGAGGACTATCCCCGCCCCACCGTGCATTCGATCTGGCCGTGCGGCTCGTCGGTCGGCAGGAATACGTCGTTGTTGTTATCGAGCCCGAATGCCGACAGGTTGATCGGGATGAAGTGCATGTTCGGGCAAGCCATGCTGATCTCGGAAATCTCCGGCACCGCCGCCAGCGCCGCCTCGCCCATCCGGTACAGGCTGTCCTGCACGCTCTTGCTGTAGGTCGTCGCGAACACTTCCAGCGCCGTATCGAGAATCTTCCTGTTGGTCGCGGGGTAATTCGCAGGTTTGCCCGACCATTTCCACGACGCCACCATGCTGGTCGCGCACATGCGGTCGGCGGTCGGCGGGATCGTGGTGTAGGCGTCCGTGACGTAATTCTCCCAGCCCGACTGCGTCGCCTTCATGAACGTAAACCCGTCGATGCCTGATGCCATCGTGGTGGCGCCGCCGCGGACGGCGGACAGTTCAACGGTGGGCTTGCCGTTGCTGTCGAGGACGAAACTGTGCGGATGCGGCTTGCCGCCAAAACTGAGCCGGCTCCATTTGGTCTCGTGCACGGTGAGCGCGACCGAGGCGATCTGCGGATAGGTGTCGAGATATTTCTGCGCCAGCACCTGGCAAAATTCCTCGGTGCAGAGACCGGTGTTTTCACGCGCGATGACGTTGACGACGTTCTTGATGGTGTCGGTCGACACCGAGGCAGAATTGTTGCCGTGGGTGTAGGTGCGGGCAAAGTCGCCTTCCATCATCGCCTTGACGTTTAGTTGGCTGACCTCGTGGCTATCAGCCTCGCGATGGATGCGCATCACGCGGACGCGGCCCTTCCCGTATCTGTTCTTGATCAGCGGCACGTGGCAGCCTCCAGTTCGACTGACAATTTTGCGGGACGTTGATCGCCCGATATGGTCCAATATTGAGCAACGTTCGTGCCATTGAGCAAGTGCTTGGGCAGGCTCCTGGAGGGTCTCCTGAGCAAGCTCTGGCACGGGCCTTGTAACGGTTCGCATGGGCCGGGCGCGCGTGCCAGGGGAGCCATTCATGACCACCACCACCGAACTCCATCCGGTCGACCAGACGCTGCCGGCGCCACGGCTGCTGGCGCTCGGCCTGCAGCACGTGCTGGTCATGTATGCCGGCGCGGTCGCGGTGCCCTTGATTATCGGCCGCGCCCTGAAACTGCCGCCGGAGGACGTCGCCTTCCTGATCTCGGCCGATCTGTTCGCCTGCGGCCTCGCCACACTGGTGCAGTGTATCGGCTTCCCCGGGGTCGGCATCCGGCTGCCCGTGATGATGGGGGTGACGTTCGCGTCGGTTGGCCCGATGCTGTCGATGGCCGCCGCGCCTGACGTCGGCCTGCTCGGGATCTATGGCTCGGTGATCGCTGCCGGAATCTTCGGCATCCTTGCCGCGCCCTTCATCAGCCGGCTGCTGCCGCTGTTTCCGCCCGTGGTCACCGGAACCATCGGCCTGGTCAGCGTCACCGGGGTGCGCTCGCGCTGGGTCACGATTTCAGGCGGCGCCATCATGCTGCTGCTCGGGCTGTTGCCGAAGATGGCGGTATTGGTTGAAGCCGTGCCGCTCGTGGTGCTCGGCGGCGCCGGGCTCGTGATGTTCGGCATGGTGGCGGCGACCGGCGCGCGCATCCTCTCCACCGTCGATTTCAAGAACAACCAGTTCAACCTGTTCGTGGTCGCGATCTCCGTCGGCTTCGGCATGATCCCGCTGGTGGCGCCGAATTTCTTCAAGCACCTGCCGCATGGTCTGCATCCGCTGCTGGAATCCGGCATCCTGCTGTGCGCGCTGGTCGCCGTGGCGCTGAACGCGTTTTTCAATGGCCTTGGCAGCAAGGCGGCGGCAGAAGCGGATGCCGCGGCTGCAGCGTCATCGGCGCAGCATGTGTGAGGGCGGTCCTCATCCTGAGATGTAGGGTGGGCAAAGGCGCGCTTACGCCGTGCCCACCATTCTTGCGCAAAAGAAGTTGGTGGGCACGCTGCGCTTTGCCCACATACGGACTGAGGAGACCGCGAAGCGGTCGTCTCGAAGGATGGCCGCGGGCGAGATCGGGGCCTCATGGTTCGAGACGCGCGAAGGCGCGCTCCTCACCATGAGGGGAATGACCTAACTCCCCCGATACGTCGCGTAGCTCCACGGCGTGACCAATAGCGGCACGTGGAGATGGCCTTCGGGATCGCTTACCGAGAAGCGCAGCGGAATCTGGTCGAGGAACGGCGGGTCCGACATCGGCACGTTACGCGCCGCAAAATAGTCGCCGACGCGAAACATCAGTTCATAGCGCCCGATCGGCACCGGGCGGCCGCCGATCAGGGGCAGGTCGGTGCGGCCGTCGCTGTTGGTGACCGCGCGCGCCACCACGCGGGCTTGGCCAAGATCGGACAGTTCGGTGAGCACGACGGAAATGCCTGCCGCGGGCTTGCCGCTATGGGTGTCCAGCACATGGGTCGATAGCCGTCCGTGTATCGGGAGCTTGTCGTCCGCCTTCACCAGCTGGTCGAGACGCAGCGCCGCGATCCGGTATATTTCCGCGATCGAGGCCTGCGCCTCGGTCCTGACATCGTTCGGCAGCCGGCGTTCGAAATCGCGCAGGATGGAGTCCTTCGTGTGACGGCGCACGCAGACGATATAGGGGAAACCGAACTTTTCGCGGTAGGCATTGTTGGCGCGCTCGAACGCTTCAAATTCCGCATCCGACAACCGGTCGAGGCCGACGCTGTGCTGTTCTGCGTTGGATTCGGCCGTGAGGCCCGCGGCGCGCTGGGTCTTGCTGGCGAGATCAGGGTGCGCCTCGATCAGCGCGAGACGAATGTCGGCGGGCGCGCGATCGACCACTTGCTTCATCGCGTCGAACAGCGCATTTACGCTGACGAACGGCCGCGCGGCGGCCGCCTGTTCGGCGATCCAGGGGGAATACTCGAAGATATTGCCGAGCGCTTTGACGAACTCGTCCTTGCCGGCGATATTCAGATCGGAAAGCTTCATCGGCACTCCCTGACCTATCCGATATCGGCGGCGCTTTCGGCGAGATGGCTGAGATTGGCGTGCCAATGCTGCGCGATCTGCAACCGCGTCGGCACCCAGACGCCGTCATGCCTCATGACATAATCGAGGAACCGCATCAGCGACGCCGCACGGCCGGGCCGGCCGACGACGCGGCAATGCAGGCCGACCGACATCATCTTGGGCGAGGTCGCACCTTCGGCGTAGAGCACATCGAAGCTATCCTTCAGGTAGGTGAAGAACTCGTCGCCGCCGCCAAACCCCTGCGGGTTCACAAAACGCATGTCGTTGGCGTCGAGCGTGTAGGGGATGACCAGATGCGGCGGCAATCCGCCCGACTTGATCCAGTACGGCAGGTCGTCGGCATAGGAATCGCACAGATAAAGCAGCCCACCGGCCTCCATCAAAAGCCGGAGCGTATTGATCGAGGAGCGGCCGGTGTACCAGCCGAGCGGACGCTCGCCAGTCGCCGCGGTGTGAACGCGAATCGCTTCGGCGATTTCCGCCCGCTCTTCGGTTTCCGACATGTCCCTGTGTTCGATCCATTTCAGGCTGTGGCTGGCGATGTCCCAGCCGGCCTCCTTCATGGCGGCGACCACTTCGGGATTGCGCTTCAGCGCCGTCGCGACGCCGAACACGGTGGCCGGCAGCTTGCGTTCGGTGAACATCCGCCACAGCCGCCAGAAGCCGGCGCGCGAGCCGTACTCGAACATCGATTCGATATTGGCGTGGCGCTTCCCCGGCCAGGGCTGCGCGCCCAGCACGTCCGACAGGAACGCTTCGGAGGCGCGATCGCCGTGCAGGATGTTGTTCTCGCCGCCCTCCTCGAAATTCACCACGAACTGCACGGCCACCCGCGCCTTGCCCGGCCATAGCGGATCGGGTGGGTTGCGGCCGTAGCCGCGGAGATCGCGGGGGTAGCCGGGCTCCGTCACGTCAGATTTCCTCGAAACGGATTTTTTGCGCACCCTTCCACAGCACGGTCTTGCCGAACGCGGTGAGGTTCTCCAGCCCCGAGGTCAGGGTGATGAAATGGTTGCCGGCGAGCTGGCCCATCTTGCTGGCGAAATGCACGCCGCCATAGGCGAGCAGGATTTCAGTTTCGCTGATGCCGCCGGGATAGAGAATGATCTGGCCCGGCGCGGGATAGCTGGTGTGGTTTTCGTAAGAGACGCCGAAATCGAGTTCGCCGAGCGGCATCCAGACCCCCTCGCCGCTCCAGCGGACATGGATGGCCTGGCTTTCGAACGGCATCGCCTTGCGAAAGGCGGCAACCGTCTTGGGCGCCAGTTGCTCTTCAAACCGGGCCTCGAAGGTGAAGTCGCCGGCGCGGACAATTAATTGGCTCATCGATCTCTTCTCATCAGGGGCTGCAAATGGGGTTCGGCATATCCATTGCAGCCGGGATTAGCGGAAGCAAGGACCATTCCGGCCAAAGTGTCGGTTTCGAAGACCTGACCTACTCACGGCCTACTCGCTTTTGGGCCGGCGGTCGTAAGACCAGCCGAAAATGCCGCCCCGCTGCACTTCCGGTTCCGGCGCCGGGACCGCCACGGGCGCCTCCCTGGCCTCGACCTGCGCAGACGGCGGCACCGGCAGGTTGTCGCACTTCATCGAATAAACCAGCTCGCCCTTTGCGGTACGGCCGATCGGGGCGCAGGCATCCGCGCGTGCCGACGTACCCTTGGATGCAGGCTTGGACGCCGATGGCGTTTGCGCCCAAGCAGGTGAAGCCATCAGCAACATGATCAGCGGGAACTTCTTCATCGGCTTCGCTCGCGACACACGTTCTCATGATTTGAACGCAGTCTATGACGGCCGTCTCGAAAACGGCTGCCGAATATTTAGCCGAATGAACCTCAATTGGCGTCAGCCGACGCGGATCCGGTAACCGAGCGATCGCTGTTCGCCGGGCGCGATCTGCATCACGCCAGGCTTGTCGGCGAACTCGCCATCAAAATCCGACGGGCTGGCAAAGCCGTGCCAGGGCTCGATGCAGACAAACGCCGCGCCGCCCGGTTTCGACCAGACACCAAGCTCGGAAAATCCTTCCCATGACATCTCGATCGACGGCCCATGATCGGCGGCATAGCGAACCGAACGGCTCGCGAGCTGATCGATAATGACCGCGTCATCGTCGAACAGCCGCTCCGAGAGGGGAAGAATCTTGCCGCGAACCGGCGACGGTTCCGCCTTTGCGCGTAGCAGCCCGCCGGCCAACCTGCGGATCGGCACGGTCTCTTGGTGCGAGAAGGTGAGCGCGTAGGCTTCCTTTTCCAATCCCGGCAGCAATGGCCAGTTGAACGCTGGATGTGCGCCGATCGAAGCCGGCAAGGTCTCATCGCCGCTGTTGGTGATATCGAAGGCCACTGTCAGACCGGCATTTTCAATCGTGTAAGTCACATCGAGCCGAAACGCGAAGGGATAACGGACGCGCGTCGCGTCTGAATCGACAAGCACCAGCTTGCACGACGTAGCCTCCTGCTCTGCCCACTCGAACCGGTGATCTCTCGCAAAACCATGCTGCGTCATCGGATAGGTTTTGCCACGGTGCCGCAGTTGATCGTTCTTGAGGCGGCCAACGATCGGAAACAGCAACGGCGAATGGCGCGGCCATGCAGGCCCCGCCTGCCACAGCAGCTCGATCCCTTCGGCATTTCTGAGCGAGCACAGTTCAGCGCCGTCGGCCTTGATGCTCGCCTCAATAGCGCCGCTGCGAAGCGTATGCATCGCTCTCACCCCTTCACGGCACCCGCCGTCAACCCGCTCACCAGATAACGGCGCACCGCGAGCGAAAAAATCAGCACCGGCGCCATTACAAGCGATCCGCCCGCGGCGATCTTGCCCCACTCCCACCCCTCATAATTCATGAAATTGACCACCGCAACCGGCGCCGTGCGCGCATTGGTCCGCGTCAGGATCAGAGCAAAGAAGAAATCGTTCCAGGCGTAGAGAAAGCAGAGGATCGCGGTCGCGGCGATGCCCGGCGTCACCATCGGCAACACGATTTCGAGGAACACCGTTCGCGTCGACGCGCCGTCGACCAATGCCGCCTCTTCCAGCGACGACGGCACGGTCTCGAAGAACGGTTGCATCATCCAGACCACCAGCGGCAGGTTGAAACTGGTATAGACCAGCACCAGCCCGGTCACGGTGTCGAGCAGGCCGATCCAGCGATAGAACAGAAAGAACGGAATCGTGAACGCGATCGGCGGCGCCATCCGCGTCACCAAAATGGCAAAACTCAGGCCGTGCTTGCCGCGACCCGACCAGCGCGACAGCGCGTAGGCCGCGGGCACCCCGAGCAGCAGCGCCAGCACGGTCGAGAACGACGCGCTCATCAGGCTGTTGCCAAAGGACGCGGCGAACGCGCCGTGCAGCAGCGAGGTATAATGTTCCAGCGTTGGCTTGAAGATCAAGGGCGGCGGGAATTGCAGGATCAGGTCGTTGGGCTTGAAGCTCATCTGCAGCAGCCACAGGAACGGCGACAGCAGCACGAGCAGCGTCACGCCGATCGCAATCAGCCGCCTGGTGCTCGCCCTGCGATGGAAATGTCCGCTCATGCCATCGCCTCGCGGCGGCGGCCCATCCACACCACGCCAAAGCTGACCGCGACGACCAGAAGCAGCATCACGATGGTGACCGCGCTGGAATAGCCGATCTCGTTGAAATCGAATGCCAGCAGGTACGCATAGTAGTTGGTGACTTCGGTAACGCTGCCCGGTCCGCCGCCGGTCAGCAAAAACACCAGCGGAAACGCCTTGACGCTGTCGATCAAACGAAACATCGCCGAGATGATCAGGATCGGCGTAATGAAGGGTAGCGTGATATAGAAGAAAATCTGCAGCCGGTTGGCGCCATCGACCAGCGCGGCCTCGGAGAATTCCTCCGGGATGGTCTGCAATGCCGCCAGCACCATCAGGAAGGTGAAGGGCATCCATTCCCAGGTGTCGGCGATGATGATCGCGGTCAGCGCGAAATCGACACTTGAGGTCAGTGACGGCATGGTGAAATTCAATAGGCCGGCCGCGTAGTAGATCGGGCTGATGTCCGGCGTATAGATCAGCTTCCAGATCACAGCGACGACGATCGGCGGCAGCACCATCGGAATCAGGAAAAACGTGCGCGCGAATTCCACGATGCGCGATTGCGTGTGCAGCAATAGCGCCAGCAGCATGCCCAGCAGCACCTGGAACAGCACGCCCCAGAACGACAGTTTGGCCTGCACCAGCAGCGAATTGACGAAGCGCGGATCATCAGGCAGCAGGCGGTAGTTCCGCAGCGGCGCGCTGAAATCGGTCGCCGAGCCCGGATTGACCATCTGAAACGGCGTCAAGCTGGTCACCAGCAGATAGATCGCCGGCAGCACCGCGATCATGAACAGCACGATCAGGGTCGGCGCCAGCGCGAAAGCGTTGAAACGGCGGCGCTCGGCGTCGATCGATCCCCTTCCCGTCAAAGCGTGCTTCCGGCGCGCCGCATATTGGCCACCGCCTGTTCCTGCGCAGCGTTCATGGCGGCCGCACCGGCAAGCTGCCCGGTTGCCACCTGCTCGAACGCCTTGTTGAGAACGTCGCCGACGATCGGGAACTCCTTCACGGTCCGATAAGCCATATAGTTCTCGCCCTTGGCCGGAAGCCCGAGCACTTCAAGATACAACGCGCCGAGATCCTGGCCGTTGACCGTGTTGAGCTTGCGATAGGCCTCGCTTTCGATCACGGAGCGGCGGCATACCGATGAATGGCCGTGTTCTTTCACCAGCCGCATCGAGATTTCCGGGCTGACCGCCCATTTGATGAATTCCCACGCCGCCTTCTTGTTCTTGGCGTTCTTGGGGATGCCAAGTCCCTGGCTGTTCGCGGCCGGGCAATCGCGCACCGGGCCGGCGGGCATCCGCACCACGCGCGCAGTGTCCTTGACCCTGCTTTCATCTGATCGCAGCGTCGGCGTGATCCACGAACTGGAATGAATGAAGATATTGGAACGCCCGGTGAGCAGCGCTTGCCGCGCCTGATCCTCGGTGTAGGTGAGCACGCCGCGCGGCGCGTAGTTCTTCAGCAGATTGGCGTAGTATTCGATGGCCTGGATCGCCTGCGGCGAATTCAGCGCCGGCATAATATCGGCCGGCGGATTCTTGAAGATGTTGCCGCCGAAGCCCTGGATGTAGGGCGGCAGGCACCAGTGATGAAGCTGGAAGCTGACTATGCCGCTGACGTTGTCGGTGCCGTTGATCTCGGCGCAAACCTGCTGCAGTTCCGCAAAGGTTTTGGGAATCTTGAGGCCCTTCTTCTCCATCAAGTCCATGCGCGAGACGCCCATCACCATGGCCCCGCCTTCCCAGGAATAGCCGTAGGTCCCGCCTTTGGCGTCGCGGTAAGGCACCTGCGCGCCCTCGACGAAATCCTTCGGATTCCAATCGGCCGGCGTCAGGTTCGGATCGCCGGTGAACTCATCGAGATTGGAAAGCAGCCCGGCCGCTACCCAGCGCGAGGCCAGAATGAAGGTGACATTGACGAAATCGAAGGCCGAACCACCCGACGCCAATTCGAGATTGGCCTGCTGGTTGTAGACCGGAAACGAGGAGAGCTGCAGATCGACCTTCATGCCGGTCTGTGCTTCGAACTCGGGGATATAATTCTGCAGTAGCGTGAAGAACCGGTGCTGAAACGACGCCCCGCGTAGCGTAACCCCGGCAAAGGGCTTGGTTTGCGCAATCACGGGCATCGGGAAGGCCGATGCGCCGAGCGTGGCGGCGCCGGCCTGGAGCAACTTCCGGCGGCTGATGGTCGAGGCAATATCGGTTGGTTTGATCCTGGTCATGGCGCCCTCCCTGTCGATTTTTGGATAATATGACCGACATAAAATGGACTGTCAAAAGGAGCGTGGCCAGGTATCAGCACTAAAAGTGGTTGGATTTGGCGACAAACCACAATAAAGCAGACAATATAGCCAGAATGCGACGGTCGGCGGACCCAACGGAGATATCGAACTGCGCCAATCCAACACCCATGTCGCGCGCGAGATCGCCAAATTGATCGTCACCGGCGTGTGGCAGGAAGGCTGGACGTTGCCGCGCGAGATCGAGCTCGCCGTGCAATTCGGCGTCAGCCGCACCTCGATCCGCGAGTCGCTCTCGATCCTCAAGGCCAAGGGGCTGATCGCCGCCCGCCAAAAGGCCGGCACGCATGTGCGCGAGCGCATCAACTGGAACATGCTCGACGCCGAGCTTTTGGAATGGACGTGGGATTTGCGGCCTCGGGAAGAATTTGCGCGCCAGATGATGCAGGTGCGCCGCATCGTTGAGCCGGAGGCCGCGGCCATCTGTGCCGAGCGCGGCTCGGATGCGGACCTTGCCCGCATCGAACGGGCCTATCGCGAGATGGACGCCGCCGGCATGGACAGCCGCGCCTATTCCGAACCGGATCTACGCTTCCATCGTGGCATCCTGACCGCGACCGGCAATGATTTTCTGGTCGCGTTCGGCGCCACCGTCGAGGCGGCGCTGCGCATGTCCTTCGATCTGTCGACGCTGAATCCGGGCGCGCCGCGCAAGAGCCTGCCTTACCATCGAGCGATACTCGACGAGATCTGGGCGCGCAACCCCGATGGCGCCCGGCGCGCCATGCATCGGCTGATGGATCTGACCGAGCGCAACATTACCTCGGCGCTGCTGCGCCGGAAGAACGGCGAAGCGATGGCGGATGCGGGCCGCGAAGCCGACGCGTAGCGTTTCCTGATGGGCGCCTTGCAAGGCAGACACGGCTCGCAGCCTGCGAATTACTTGCATTCCCCCGTTGTTGCGCGTTTCATTTGGGCCAAAGAATTGAGCGCCCGAGGAAACAGCCATGCCAGCGAAAATCATCGGTATGATCGGCACCCAGCAGGAGGGCGTCGCGGTCCACCTGATCAAGGGCCAGATATCGCGCGAATGGGTGATCGATTTCACCCGCCTGCATGAACAGTGGAACTACGATTCCGTGCTGGTGGGATATTATGCTTCCGCCGCCGAAGGTTTTGCGATCGCGCTGTACGCGGCCGATCACACCGAGAGAATTAAATTCCTGATCGCGCATCGTCCGGGCTCGGTGGCGCCGGCACTGGCGGCGCGGCAGATCGCAACCTTCGACCAGCTGACGCAGGGGCGGATGGCGCTGCACGTCATCGCCGGCACCAGCGACCAGGACCAGGCCAGCGAAGGCGATTTCCTGCCCAAGAACGACCGCTACCGCCGCGCGGCTGAGTATCTCGATGTGATGCGCCGGATCTGGACCAGCGACGGCCCGTTCGACCACAAGGGCGAGTTCTATCGCATCGACGGCGCCTATTCGGACATCAAGCCGTTTCAGCAGCCCTATCCCCGCCTGTTCTTCGGCGGCTCCTCGGAAGGCGCGTTGAAAATGGGTGCCGAGCATTGCGACGTGTTCGCGATCTTCGGTGAGCCGCTGGCCGAGACCCGCGCCCGCGTCGACGATTTCCGCCGCCGCGCTGCCGCGTTCGGACGCAGGGCCGATTTCAACATGTCGTTGCGCCCGATCATGGCGGACAGCGAAGGTGCGGCATGGGACAAGGCGCACGCGCTGCTGGCGGACGTCGAACGCAAAACCGGCGAAGCGCCGAAACCAAGCAACCATTCCAGCGAACGTCTGCTTGGCTACGCCGCACGCGCCGACGTCCATGACGAGCGGCTATGGATGGGGATCGCGCGCGCCACCGGTGCGCCCGGCAATACCTCCTGCCTGGTCGGAACGCCGGAACAGATCGCAGCCGCGGTGCTGGAGTATTACCGGCTCGGCATCCACTCCTTTCTGCTGCGCGGATTTGAAAATCCGCACGACACGATGGCGATCGGACGCGACCTCATTCCCTTGATCAAGGCCGGCGCCGAGGCGATCGACCGGCAAGCCGAGGCGGCCGAGTAGCGTCGCGCATGAGAATCCACAAGCACCGCAGCAGGCCGGCCCGCAGCTCGGCGCCAGGAAAGATTTTGGGGATGATTGCATGAAGGCCGTGGTGGTTGAGAATTACGATTCGATTGACGGCATCTCCATCAAGGAGATGCCAATGCCTGATATCCCGCCAGGCCAGGTCCGCGTCCGGATCGGCGCCGCCGCAGTCGGCTTCGTCGACGGGTTGAAGGTGCAGGGGCTTTATCAGACCAAGGACCCGCTGCCGTTCGTGCCGGGCACGGAATTTGCGGGTGTGGTCGATGCTGCAGCCGACGATGTGGCCGCGTTCAAGCCGGGCATGCCCGTGGTCGGCATGGTCAGGTCCGGCGCGCTCTCCGAGTACATCTCGGTTCCGTCGGCGGCGCTGAAGCATTTGCCGGCAAAGATTCCGTTTGAGGCCGGCGCCTCGTTTCAGGCAAATTATCTGACGGGGCTGTATGCGCTGAGCGCGCGCGCCGACCTCAAGCCGGGCGAAACACTGCTGGTGCTGGGCGCGGCAGGCGGCGTCGGCATCGCCGCCGTCCAGCTAGGCAAGCTGATGGGCGCGAAGGTTATCGCGGCTGCATCGACGCCGCAGAAACGCGAATTCGCTGCCGGTTACGGCGCCGACGAAACCATCGACTACACCGCGGCGAACTGGCGCGACACGTTGAAGGCGCTGACCGGCGGCAACGGCCCGGATGTCATTTTCGACCCCGTTGGTGGCGAGGTTGCGCTGCAGGCGTTTCGCTCGATCGCCTGGCGCGGACGGCACCTCGTGGTCGGGTTTGCGTCAGGTACCATTCCGGCCCTGGCGTTTAATCTTCCGCTACTCAAGGGCGGCGCCCTGCTCGGCGTCGATCTGGCGCAAATCCAGAAGCGCGAGCCGGAAACGCATGCCCGCCTGATCGCGCAGCTGTTCGACTGGCTCGCCTCGGGCCAGTTGAGCCCCGTGGTCGGCAAAGTGGTGCCGTTCGAGGATTTTCGCGAGGCTTTCAAGACCATGCAGTCGCGATCCGCGCTGGGTAAAATGATCGTCAAATTCGCTTAGGGACAACCGATGCCGCCAGCGCCTACCGCGGCGAATTGAAGGCCCGGGCGATCCCCCTCGTCGCCGGCAAGTTTTCCCCAATTCGCCACAAGTCGGCCGCGCGGGACTAAAGCGTTTGAGGGGGCATGCTCTCGGACTTGATCCGGGGAAGGAGATCGGTTCGCGTTAGCGAAACAGGTCAAAGCACCAGTGCCCGCGACAATCCGGCGCGGCCTCGATCACGAAATTGCAATCCCCGGCTGCGCTGCTTTGTGAAGCCACGCGCTTGACAATACGCTAACCTATGGTTGTCTTTCTCGACCTGATATCCGTCTCTTTATTTTTTGCGAAGTCGCGAACGGCGTTTTGAACGGACAATGGCTTGAAGCAAAACGCCTGCCCGGCCGTTTCTCGCTCGTGGTGCGCGGGGGGATTTCATGTCAAGGCGTTTCGGCGTTGGATTACTGGTCGCCTGCGTGACTGCGGTCGTGGCCCCGGCGGTTCTGGTACTCGTTGTTACGGGTTACTTCCACCGGGACATGATCGATTCCATCTACAAGAACGTCGACGACATTTCCGACGCCACCGAGATGCCAACGACCGTGACCTCATTCCAGTCCAGTCCTGAGGTCGTCAGCACCCTTGGCGGCAGCGGCGAAGGGCTGAACTGCAGCCTCCCCGGACTGGCCAACATGTTCTTCGACGACATCAAGAGCGAAGGTGGCCAACGCGCCCTCGTCCTGCAACGCTTCCGGCAGGCATGCGTTTTTCACGATCTGTGCTATCGCCATGGCCTGGCCACCTATGGCTACAACCAGAATGATTGCGATCGCATTCTGCAGAACGCCGCTCTTCGGCTCTGCTATGTCTGGAATCCGATCGATAAAAAGGCACGCTGCCAAACCGAATCAAAAATGGTTCTGGCGGGTGTCAGCCTGGGCGGCGCGGACGCCTATCGCGCCTGGGACCGGTCGACCTATTTCGAGTTCGAGCCCGATCCCTCGCGATCCAGCAGATTTCTGGTCAGCCGGGTGGTGGATCATCCGTTCAAGGCTGTCGATCGCGACAAGTACAAGGACGATCCGGATCAAGTCATTCTGACTTTCGACAATGTGCGGTCCAACCTCACCGTCACCTGTGTCACCTGCAAGGACGCGCCCGTTCTCACCCCGACCAGTGACCGATACGACCTCAGCGCCGAGCTCCGATCGGTCGGCCTCAAGCGAATTCCGGAAGGCCTGCTCAAGGCCGGAAGTCCCGATCTGTCTGCTACCAATGCAGTCTGGCTGCCACCACGCCGCCGTCACGCGGCGCCACATCTGCTGGTCGACAGTGCGGGCAAAAATCATCTGATCTGGATGACCAGGAACAATCCGGGAGACACCGTCTCCTGCATAGTCCTGGCGGATGCAGCCAAGTTGTTGACCCACACATTGCCGGAGCGGGACCGTTGCTCCGAGGAAGCGGGTTCACGGCTTTCCATGGTCGAGGTCGACATGCATGCGACTTCGCCGCTTCCCATGGAGATTCCGGCACGGAGTTCAAAAGACAACGTATTTGCAACCGCAATCTCCGTGAAGTCGAAGCGCAACCTGGGCTTTTGTTCGCGGTCCGCATCCAGAACCATCGATGAAAAGGCGGGGAACGACGACAAAGCCGAATGCATTGAATTGAACGATGTGAAGGTTTTCGATGGCGCCGGTCTCGGCGCCTTTCAGAACTTTGCCATTGTGCGGCCGGGCCAGCTCGTTCTGTTCGCGCGCAATGTTGCGGTGGCCGCCACACCGGCATCTGCATGGACCAGGTTTTCTCAGAATATCTGGGGCGTCAAATACTCGCCCAGCGGCGCCATGCTGGTGATCGATGTCGCCGCGCCCTCCTCGGAGAAAGGGCCTTTGATGCCCAAGATCAGGAAAACGGTCAGGTTCAACATCGAAGATCGCTTTGATCCGATGATGCCGATCACGCGGAGAAGAGACGATCTACGCTTCCTCAGCCTGGAGACCACGGACAAGGAGGTCGGCGTCCGCGTGATTGACTTTGCGAAGGAGGACCCTGCGGTCGGCGACGTGAGACTTGAGATGAACGGAAGCAAAGCAAGCTTGCATCGATCCTGGGCATCGCGGCCCGTGCTTGTGCTCGAAACACGGGAAGCGCATCCCAAAACCAAGCTTGTCTTTTCCCGCGGAGCTATTGCGGCGAACCCGCACGCGTCCGTCGACAATGATTCTGATATCGTCGAACCGCCAAATCGGCCTTTCAACCGCACGAAACCGCAAACCGAGTCGCTGGCCCTGGAAACCCTGATATTTGAACGCGATGCGGCGCCTTCTTCTTCCGGCAAGCCGTTCGTGAAGACGAGCGCGGCGAGCTGCATGGTGAAATACACGTTCAGGCGCCACGAAGAGTTCCCGTGCTATCGCAAATTCGATGCACAGCGCCCCATGCGGGCATCGCCGGCAGCCAGAATGCAGGCATCCCAGCTGCTGGTCGGGCGCTTCGCCGGGCGAGACGGATACGGCATCGCTTTCCCCGAGTTTTGCGCGAGTGGCCCTCCCATCATTCTAAGACAGAACGGCGACGGCAGTCTCGGGCCAGAGGAGAGCTCGACCGGCGACGCAGGCACCTTCACGCGCGAGGTCACTTGCCGACCGCTCGATTCGAACGAGTATGTCAGCGGGCCAATCAAATCCGCGCCGGATATGACGATATCGGCCGCCGACTGGCCGTACGAACCTTAAGACGGCAACCGTTCAGTTCTCGCGCTTGCTGCCCTGCACGCGTTTCCTCCGCGACTTTCGTTTGATCCGGATCAAGCGCCGGTCAGCATGCTCCAGCGTCCTTGAGGCCGCGATAGGCCGACAGCGCGGCTCTCCGCAACTTTTGGCGTTGCCGGCGATAGCCCGGCGGGCGGCTTTGGCCTGTATGACCGCCTTCGGCCGACAGTCCGGGCCTCGCGAAGCGCTTGAGATCGCGAAGATCGCCCAAGGTGCGCTGCAGCTGCTTTGCAGGCCTGTGGACGTGACGGAATTCACCATGGCCAAACACCGGAACGATGTCTGTCAGCGCCTCCAGCATGTAGCGAAAGCGCTTTGCCCTGATCCGCAGCCGGTGGCGATCGGAATCGCCGAGGGTTTTGAGCCGTCGCCCGTTGCGGATCAGCCGCCGGCGCCAGCGATTGAGTTCGCCTTCGCTATAGGCTTTCAGTGCCTCGACGGGTTTGCGGCGCGCATTCCGCTCCCAGCGTTGGCGCCACGGTCCGCCTTCGATCCAACCGGACATCGCCTCGATCAGGTCGTGAAACCGCAGGGAACGCAGGCTGCGAATCATCCGGCGATGATCGCGCGTCTGACGCGCATCGAGATCCCCGCCGGTCATGCGTTGCGCCCAGGCCCGGTACCGTTTGCGGCGCGCGTACTCCAGCACCACGTCGCTGTCGCGGGCGGCGCCGAGCGAGGCGTTCAGCCATGCAATCTGCTTTTTCAGGCGCCGCCATTCCACATCAACCGTGATCGGCGCGAAGAAGGACACCGCGGCCCGCAGCCGGGTGATGGCGACACGGATCTGATGCACGGCTTCCGCATCGCCGGCGCAGGCGCTGCTGTGATGCAGCCTGACCTTGCCGACGCAGTCCAGCGCGATTTTCTGGAACGCGGTCGCACAATCGAACTGCACCGTCGAAGCCGCCGTTCGCCGGCCCTGCGGTGAGGTTTGGTCAGCGCCCTTCATCTGCCGCACCGATGGCTGGCCAGGCATTTCCCCTGCCGCACCGCAAAGGTTTCATCCCCGTCACGCGCTCCGATCGTCTCGCCTAACATGGCCTGACCCGCCGCAAGGCGCCAGCCCGTACGACCGGCCAAATCATCAAGACTCCGTCCACGATCGGTCGCGCAGTAACTGTTTGATCGCGCGATGGTTTTGGAGCGGTAAGATCAGCCCGCGTGCTCGATGGCGCGGATCGCGCCGCGCAGTTCGGCGAGGCCCCGCAGCCGGCCAATCGCGGTATAGCCGGGATTGGTGCGCTTGGTCTCGGCGAGATCATCGAGCATGCGATGGCCGTGGTCAGGCCGGAATATGATTTTTTCACCTGCCGAACGTGTCCGGTTCTCCGTCAGCAACGCCTTGAGAACCGCGATCATGTCGACGTCGCCATCGAGGTGGTCGGATTCGAAGAACGACAGACCGTCAGCCTCGCGCCTGGTCGCGCGCAGATGTGCAAAGCCGATCCGCGGCGCGAACTGTTTTGCTATCGCCGGCAGATCGTTCTCTGCACGTACGCCGAGCGAACCGGTACAGAAGCAGATGCCGTTCGCCTTGGAGGGAACCGCATCGAACAACGCCTGATAATCTTCCGCCGATGAAGCGATGCGCGGCAGGCCGAACAGCGGGCGCGGCGGATCGTCGGGGTGCAACGTCAACGTCACGCCGAGCGCCTCTGCCACCGGCGTGACACGCGCCAAAAACTCGATCAAATGCTGGCGCAGCACCGCGGTGGTGACTCCGCTATATTGCAGCAAGCGGTCACGGAACTGCGGAATCGTCAGGGGATCGGTGGTCGATCCCGGCAACGCGCTGGCGATGTTGGTGACGAGGACATCGATATCGGCCTGCGTCATCCGCGAATGAACCTCCCTGGCGCGACGCCGCGCAGCCTCGGAATATTCGGCCGGCGCTTCCGGCCGCTGCAGGATGTGCAGATCGAATGCCGCAAAGCGCTCCTGGTCGAAGCGCATCGCCCTGGCGCCGTTCGGCAGTTCCCATTCGAGGTCGGTGCGGCACCAGTCAACCACAGGCATGAAATTGTAGCAGACGATCTTGATGCCGGTCGAGGCCACCGCCTCCAGACTCGCGATCCAGGCTTCGATCGAACGCGTCGCCTTGCCCCCGAGCCGCTTGACGTCGTCAGGGATCGGAATCGATTCCACCACCGACCAGATCAGCTGCGAACGGCCGGGCTGGCTGTTCTCGATGATATTCTTGCGTTCCTCGACGCCGGCGCGCGTCCAGGCCTCGCCGATCGGCACCTGATGCAGTGCGGTCACCACGTCGGTGGCGCCGGCCTGGCGGATATCGTCGAGCGACACTGGATCGTCCGGTCCGTACCACCGCCATCCCTGCAGCATCATGGCAAATCTCCCGAATATCTTCCGGTCACTGCGCCGTCAGCACGACCTTGACGCTCTGCGAGCGGTCGAGCGCGAGGCGAACCGCGTCGGGCGCGACCGACAGCGGACGCTCGGCCGTCACCAGCGCCAGCACATCGACACTGCCGTCGGAAATCAGTTCGACCGCGGTCATGAATTCCGGTCCGAAGCGGAACGAGCCGCGCAGGTCGATCTCCTTGGCCATCACGGCATTCGCCGGCATTGGAATTTGCCCACCCGGCAGATTGCCGATCTGGACGACGACACCGCCG
This sequence comes from Bradyrhizobium sp. LjRoot220, assembly GCF_964252915.1. Taxonomy (NCBI): domain Bacteria; kingdom Pseudomonadati; phylum Pseudomonadota; class Alphaproteobacteria; order Hyphomicrobiales; family Nitrobacteraceae; genus Bradyrhizobium; species Bradyrhizobium sp. LjRoot220. The sequence goes on along the minus strand of NZ_CAXUPS020000016.1, from coordinate 81,436 downwards.
CGCCTGACGGCGCCGATCGCACTGGCAAGTCCCGCCGCGGTACCCGAAACTTCAAACGCAACATCGTAGGGCGCCACCGCCTTCAATGCCTCATCGCCCTTGGAGATATCGATGACATGGTCGGCGCCGAGCCGGGTTGCGAATGCCAATGGCGCGGCGGCGATATCGACCACCGTCACTTCGGCAATGCCGGCGCGGCGCGCGGCAAGCATCGTCAGCAGGCCAATGGGGCCCGAGCCGAACAGTACCGCGCGTTCTCCTTTGACGTCGCCGGCACGGGCCACCGCATGCAGGCAAACCGCGAGCGGCTCCGCCAGCGCCGCCGCCTGGTACGTCACATGGTCCGGAATCTTCACGCACTGCGCCGGGATGGCGTCGAACAGGCTGGAAAAGCCGCCCTGCATATGCGGCGTCTTGGAAGCCGAGCCCATGAAGAAGATGTTCTCGCACAAATTTAGCCGGCCCTCGCGGCACGGCGTGCAGTGGCCGCACCAGCGCGACGGATTGAGAGCGACGCGATCGCCGGTCTTCAGGCCGGGCGCGCTGCCCGAGATCTCGACGACTTCTCCGGCGATCTCATGGCCGAGCACCAGCGGCGAGGTAACGACGAAATCGCCGGTGCGGGCATGGCGGTAGTAGTGCATGTCGGAGCCGCAAATGCCGCCGGCGCCGAAACGGATCCGCACCATGCCTGATGCAAGCGGATCGAGCGGCCGCTCGACCATGCGCAGATCCTCGGGGCCAAACAGTGTTGCAGCCAAAGCCATCGATGTCATTTTGCAAGTCCCATATATTTCGGCAGCCAGAGGGTCAGTTCCGGGATGTAGGTGATAGCAATGAGCGCCAGCAGCAGCGGCACCAGCCAGGGGAGGATCGCCATCGTCGTGCGCTCGACCGAGAGCTTTGCGACGCGGGCGAGCACGAACAGCACCATGCCGAGCGGCGGGTGCAACAGTCCGATCATCAAATTGAGCGTCATGATCAATCCGAAATGGATGGGATCGATGCCCAGTTTCAGCACGATCGGCAGCAGGATCGGCACCAGGATGGTGATCGCGGCGATGGTGTCGATGAAGCAGCCGACGAACAGGATCAGGATGTTCGCCAGCAGCAGGAACACCCATTTGTTCTGGGTGATGCCCAGTATGGTGTCGGTCAGGATTTGCGCGGCCTGCGACACCGTCAGCAACCAGGCGAAGATCGAGGCCGCGGTGACGATGAACAGCACGGATGCCGTGGTCTCGATGGTATCGAACGTTGCCTTCGCTACCGTCTGCAACGTCATCGAACGATAGCGCACCAGCCCCAGAAACAGCGACCAGATCACGGCAGCCACCGCGGCCTCCGTTGGCGTGAACCAGCCGAGCGTCATGCCGCCGATCAGGATCACCGGCGCCATCAGCGCCATCACGGCGGAGAAATCGAAATACCAGTCGAGCGCCAGCAGCGCCACAAGCCCGATCCCAACCGCCATGTTGGTCGAGAGGCCGGCGAGCACCAGCAGCCAAACCGCGAGTGGAAAACACAGCACGACCACGATCTCGAGCCCGGCCGACCCAATTTGCCGCCACGAGAACGGCGTATCGCTGCCCCAGCCGTTCTTGTGGGCGAAATAGGCCACGGTCGCCATCATCATCAAGGTCATGACGACGCCCGGAATCAAACCGCCAAGGAACAGCGCGCCGATCGAGACGTTCGCCATCATGCCGTAGATCACGAACGGCAGCGACGGCGGGATGATTGGTCCGAGGGTAGCCGAAGCCGCGGTGACGCCGACCGAAAACTCGGTTGAATAGCCGTGGTCCTTCATCGCCTTGATTTCGATGGTGCCAAGGCCCGCGGCATCCGCGATCGCGGTGCCGGACATGCCGGAAAAGATGACCGAGCCGACGATGTTGACGTGGCCAAGACCGCCGCGCATCCAGCCCACCAACGCGACCGCAAAGCTGTAGATGCGCCCGGTGACGCCGGCGATGTTCATCAGATTGCCGGCGAGGATGAAGAAGGGCACCGCGAGCAGCGGGAAACTCTCGACGCCCGCGATCATGCGTTGGGCCAGCGTCACGTCGGGCGTGATGCCGGTGGCGAGAATGTACAATAGCGACGACACCGCCATCGACAGCGCGACGGGAAGACCGAGCAGCATCAACAGCAAAAATGCCCCAAGCAGCAGCAGCATCGACTTACCCTTCCGTGCCGTCGAATGCGCCGGGGCGCTCCAGTATCGAATAGCCGCGCCGCCAGTTCTCGACCGCGATCTGGATCGACCGGCCGAACATCAGCACGAAGCCGAGCAGCACCGCGTAGTAGACGAAGCCTTTTTCAATCTTGATCGTCGTCATCCGCTCGGCGCCGATGATCTCGATGTAAACCCAGACCAGCTTGATCGCATAACCGAAGAAGGCGATCCGGATCAGGTCGATCACGGTCGAGAGCGCGCGCGCCACCAGATGCGGCAGATACCGGAACACCAGATCGACCTGGATGTGCCGCGACAGCCGCACGCACATCGACGAGCCGATGAACACCACGCCGATCAGGCAATAGGTCGCGATCTCCTCGGTCCAGGCGTAGCTGTCGTTGAGGACGTAGCGGGTGAAGAATTGCAGGAAAACGCACAGCGCCATGATCCAGAAGATCGCCAGCGCCAGCCAATCCTCGAACGCATATTGCCCGAGGTCGGCGCCCTTCGGCGCCTCGTCCTCGAACGTATGGGCGATCTCCTCCGCCGTGATCTGCTTGTGGACTTCAGCCGTGGACATGCGTTTAATCCCAAGTCGTCGCGTGATTGACTCACGTCATTCCGGGGCGGCTCGGAGAGCCGAACCCGGAATCTGGAGATCCCGGGTTCGACGCTGACGCGTCGCCCCGGGATGACGACTTCGTCGTCACTTCACCGCCTGGATGCGATCCCAATCGGCCTTGCGGTAATCGAAGGTCTCAAACTTGGTGGTCTTGATCACCGTGTCACGGAACTCGTTTTTGTCGACCTCGGTGACGGTAAGGCCCTTCTGCTTGAAGAAATCGACCAGCTTGGCTTCGTTGACCTTGATCTCGCCGGTTGCTTTGGCGGCGGCTTCCTGGGTGACTTCCGTGAAGATCTTGCGATCCTCTTCGCTGAGCTTCTTCCAGAGCCCGCCGGAAATGATCGTGTTGAGGTGGTCGACGATGTGACCGGTCAGCACGATGTGCTTCTGCACCTCGTAGAACTTCTTCGCCTCGATGGTGGTGAGCGGATTTTCCTGGGCTTCCACCGTGCCGTTCTGCAGTGCCAGATAAACCTCGGCGAATGCGATCGGCGCGGTGTTGGCACCGCAGGCGCGCGGCATCGCCAGGTAGGCCGGCACGTCAGGCACGCGTATCTTGAGGCCCTTCATGTCCGCGCAGGCCTTGATCGGCTTGTTCGACGAGGTGTGACGCACGCCGTAATAGGTCACCGCCACGATGCGGTGGCCGGTCTTGTCTTCGTAGCCCTTGGTGAGATCCTTGAAGACATCGCTCTTGGTGTAGGCCAGGAGATGATCGGCATCGCGGAAGGTGTAGGGATAATAGGTCACGCCGATCGGCGGGAAGCTCTTGGCGGCAAAGCTGGAGCCGGAAATGATGATATCGACCGAGCCCAGCGAGAGGCCCTGGTTGATGTCGGCTTCCTTGCCGAGCTGCGAGGCCGGATAGACGTCGATCGCATAGCGGCCATTGGTGCGCTTGCCGATCTCCTGCGCGGCCCAGACCGATGCGGTGTGGAACGGCTCTGACGTCTCATAGACATGCGCCCATTTGAGCTTGGTCTGCGCCATTCCGGCGCTGGTTGCGGCAATGAGCGCGGCAGCGGAAGCCGCCATTACAATCGTCAATTTCTTCAACACGTAAATTCCTCCCTTGTTACATTTGCTTTTCTTACTCAACCGCTTCGGCCTTTGGCCGAACCGCTCGAATGCCTGATCAGCCGCTCCTTGCCTGCGCGCGAGGCGATGCGGCTTCGGTTCCAAAATTTTGCGCAAAGCGTTCCTGCGAACGCACCAGATGCTCGCGCATGGTGGTGCGGGCGGCGTCGGGATCGTGCGCGGCGATAGCGTCGCGGATCGCCTGATGCTCACTGAGCGCGGCGCCCCAGGATTCCGGGTTCTCGAAATAATGCGCCAGCTTGGCGAAATAGGGATTGAGCCGCTGATCGAAGAGTTCGCCGACGACACGAACCAGCACGGCATTGTCCAGGCATCCCGCTACCGCGATATGAAACGCGCGATCGTGGACCATCGAGGCGTCGCCGGGATGCTGGGTGTTTGCCATCGCCAGAAGCGAGGCGTCGATGCATTCGATATCCTCCGGCTTCGCCACCCGCGCCGCCTGCTCTGCGATCGCGCCTTCGATGAATTCGCGGGCGCGCAGCAGTTCGAACGGCCCTTCGATCATCGCGTGGGCCGGCGAAGGCGCCGCGAGCGCGGCCGGTTCGCTGACGTAGATCCCGGAGCCGACGCGAATGCGGACGCGCCCCTCGACCTCGAGCGCGATCAGCGCTTCGCGCACGGTGGGACGGGAGACCTTCAACTGTTCGGCAATATCGCGCTCGGTCGGGAGCCTGGAGCCGACAGGATATTCGCCGCCGTCGATCAGGGCGCGCAGCTGATCGGCAACCTGGCGATATAGGCGTCGCGCTTCCACTGCCTCTAACGGCACGCTGGTCTCCTCCGAACGACCTCGTGGATCGGTTCTTTTCTGGTTGGCTCAGGCCAAGGCTGGGCCAAGCCAGCTCAATCGGTAAATTGGCCTTACCAATTGACCAAAGATTGACCTTATGGGCGCGCCATGTCAAGCCGAGCGGCGAAAATTCCGCCATTCCAACCGCAAGGAGGCCGATTTGCGCCTCTCGAACGCTAGCCTCGACCGGCTCCCCGGCCATGTCCGTCGTCCCGGTTACGACCGCAGCCGCGTCGCATCAGGCATCGTCCATCTCGGAATCGGCGCCTTCCACCGCGCGCATCAGGCCGTCGTGATCGACGACCTGCTCACTGCAGGCGCGACCGATTGGGGAATTGTCGGTGCCAGTCTTCGGAGTTCGGACACGCAGGACGCCCTCGCTCCGCAGGACTGTCTCTACACGGTCGCCATTCGCTCCGGCGCGGGCACCGAGCATCGGATCATCGGTTCGGTGCTGCAGACGGAAGTCGCCAGGAGCAATCCCGCGCAGTTGATCGCGCGCATGGCCGATCCCGCCACGCGCATTGTCTCGCTGACGATTACCGAGAAGGGCTACTGCCATACGCCGCAGACCGGCGAGCTCGACTCCAACCACCCTGACATCGTCCACGATCTCGCAAACCCGGATGCACCGCGATCGGCCCCAGGCTTCATCGTGGCTGCATTGGCGCGCCGGCGAGCGGCGGGCGTAGCACCCTTCACTGTGCTGTCCTGCGATAATCTTTCGGCCAATGGCCACACCGTGAAGCGGATACTGATGCAATTCGCGCATCTGCGCTCGCCCGAACTTGGAACGTGGATCGCCGATCGCGTCGCTTGCCCGTCGACGATGGTGGACCGCATCGTGCCCGAGACCACCGACGCCGATCGCGCGGCGGTCTCGTCCGAACTCGGCATGACCGACGCGTGGCCCGTGATCACCGAGCCGTTCACGCAGTGGATCGTCGAAGACAATTTTCCGGGCGGCCGGCCGGATTTCGCGCGCGCCGGCGTGCAACTGGTCGCTGACGTGACGCCGTTCGAACATATGAAACTGCGGCTGCTCAACGCCAGCCATTCGGCGCTGGCCTATCTCGGCTATCTCGCGGGCTATGAGACCATTGCCGAAACGATGACCGACGACCGCTTTGCCGCCTTTGCCCACGGCGTGATGAACGATGCCGCCGTGACGCTTTCGATGCCCGAGGGGACCGATCTTGCGGGATACAGCGCCTCGCTGCTTGAGCGCTTTGCCAACCCGGCCCTGCGTCATCGCACCTGGCAGATCGCAATGGACGGATCGCAGAAATTGCCGCAGCGGCTGCTCGGCACGATGCAGGACCGGCTGCGGCAGGGCTTGCCGGTCGACACCCACGCGCTCGCGGTCGCCGGCTGGATGCGTTACGTCACGGGCAGCGACGAAAAAGGACAAGCGATCGATGTCCGCGATCCCATCGCGGCGGAACTCGCCGCGATCGCCAAGATCGCCGGTCCGGTCGCGGAGCGACTGGCGCCGGCGTTGCTCGACGTTCGCACAGTCTTCGGAGAATTTGGCAACGATCCTCGCCTGCGCAGCGCCGTCACGCACGCGCTGGCACGGCTTTGCGAGTTGGGCGCACGACAGGCCGTGCAGGCATGGCGGCCGTCGCTACACCAGGTGTGAGAAAGGCGGCCCGAAGGCCGCCTTTCAATCCGAATGCCGTCAGTCGATTTCCTCGATCACTATTCGCTCGGCCGGATCGACGAGATAAGTCCGGTTTTCGCGATGGAGGTACCGATACTCACGCAGCGCGGGAGCGTCCCGATACACGGTCTCCGGAAACTCCTCGACCTCGACGGCTTCCGGCAAACGCTCGCCACGACGGATGACCACCCTTGACGCGCTGCCGGTGGTTTGCGCTGCGCTGCCGGTGGCCTGGCGTTCCGTTCTGGTTTTCACGTGCTTGCGCACCGCGTCACGATCCTTGTCGGTGAACGCGGCCTTCGACTGCGAACGTGCCGGCGGGGCAGCGGCCGTGGAGCCGCCCGAGCGCGGCATAATCGTCACGATCTGATAGGTCGACGGGTTGACGATCACGATCTCATTGCGCACCACAAAGAAGTTGTACCCGCGGTATTGCGGAACAACTTGCACGACGTCCGCAGGCAAGGGCTGAAGCCGGATGTCGCGCGGGACGGCGGTACCGACCGAAAGCGAGAAGTTGACGTTGGTGACCGGCTGCACGTTCAGCCGCGAGATCGACTCAGTGACCCGCGTTCGCTGCTGGTCGTTGATATTGACCCCCGCATTCATGCTGGTGGACGAAGATTGCGCCGTACCCGAAGGCGGGCTCGTTGACTGAGCAGGCTGCTGCGCAGTGGTACTCTGCGACGGTTGCTGCCCGGTCGTGCTTTGCGACGGTTGCTGCGCAGTGGCGGGCGGGCTTGCCGGGGCCTGCTGCGCCTGATTGCTCGCGCCGCCGGTTGCCGGTGTCTGCTGAGCCTGGTTGCTCGACGGCGCAGGAGTGTTGGTTTGGGCCTGAGCCGGAGCAGATGTTCCGCCCGGCTGGGAAGAAGTGGAAGGCGTCGTCTGCGCCTGCGACGGGCTGCCGGACGCGGCGGGGGCCGTATTGGGAGACGGCGCCTGACTGGTTGACGTGTCAGGCGCCTTTTGCGGCGTCGACGGCGTTTGGGTTTGCGTAGTCGGCGAGGTCGTCGAATCCTTTGGTGACTGCGCAAATGCCGCGGTGGCGAAAACAACGCCAACGGCGGTGGTCAAAAGAAAGCACGTTTTCATTTGGAACTCCTCCTCAGTGTGGTTCGGAATGAACGAGCGCCGGGCTGACGGGTTCCGATTTCCGCAGCGCCAAAGACTCAGTGGCGCCGGGAACATTTCAAATCCGGGAACATTCGGTAGTTGCTTGGGTTGGTGGACATAGACCCGAAGGAGTTCAGTCATGAACAAATTGATCGTCTCGCTCGCGATCGGCGCTGGCGCGCTGCTCGCAACCGGTGCAAATGCCGCACCACTTACGAAGGGTATTGCCGCGATGCCGGATAACGGGATCGAAAACGTCAGAATGGTCTGCGACGAATCTGGCCGATGCTACCGCACCCGTGGCGGCCGCCGCGTCATCATTGAACGGGAATATGGTGACAGCTACAATTATTACGCCCCGCGTGAGCGATACATCGAGCGCCGTCGCTATTACAACGACGGTCCGAGTGTCGGTATCGGTGTAGGACCGGGCGGAGTAGGTGTCGGCGTTGACGTCGGCCCGCGCTGGTAGGATCCCATTTCGCGAAGTTGAGGCCGCAGAGAAACCTGCGGCCTTCGGCGCGTGACCGGCTTTCGGCACACTTGGGGATTTGTCGATGGACGAGGATAAGTTCGCTGCCCTGCTCGGCCACGCGGCCCTGAAGGTGTGGTCGGAGCTGCCGCGCGACGCCCAGGAAATGTTATTCGCGGCCGCCGTCAATGACGGCGTCATCGCCAATACGCTTGCGGTCTATTTGCACGATCGCCATCCGCGCACCGCGCATCCGCCGAAGCCGACCGCACTGGCCTGACTGTGGTCTGATGAGGCGGCAAACGTGACGCTGGCTGCCGGAGCGACTTGGCTCCCTCTCGCGCCGCACACCGCTGAAAATTTCTTCCAGAAGCCACAACCCTGTGTTTCAATCCGGCCCGCGGAACTCGAACCGCATGCGTCCGTGGGCCGGGTCATGCAGAGATCGCGCGTGCCGGCTGTCAAAAAAAGCCTGGTCCCCAAAACCATAACAACGGAGGAAATCCATGAACATCGATCGTCGTCAGCTCGCGTTACCGGTACTCGCCATCGGACTGCTCGGCGTGATGCCAGCCTTCGCCGGCGCCGATGAAGATGCTGTCGCCAAGAATCTCGAGGCCTTCCGCACGGCGCAGGCGGCCGCCAATGCCGAGGGACTCGCCGCGCTTTGCGCAGCCGAACTCAGCTACAGCCACTCGGATGGCCGGGTCGAGGACAAGGCGGCCTTCATCGCCAACGCGACCAGCGGAAAGTCGAAGTGGCTGTCGCTGACCTACAAAGACCCCACGATCCGTGTCGTCGGCCCGGCCGCGACCGTTCGGTTCCACTGGCTCGGTGAGCAGGAAGCCGTCGCCGACGGCAAGAAGAGCTCGACCAACCTCCACATCCTGATGACCTGGCTAAAGCAGGGGTCGGACTGGAAACTGCTGTCCCGCTCGGCGACCAAGCTCGCGTAACAGCCGCGGATGCCGGCGCGCCGGATTCTCGGCGCGCTGGCTGACGCCGTACGATGGATCGTGCAAGGCTTCCTTATCGTGCAAAGCTCCCTTGGGGCGGCACTATCTTCAAAAACGCTACGGCGCCAAACTGGCGCCAACAGGAAGTCGAACTATATCAGGGATCGCCGTCCTCCCTATCAATTGCACCCGTTGCCCCCTTGATCAAACCAATCATCATCTTTCTGTCGTTGGTCTTTTTCCCGATCGGTGTATCGGCGGCCCGCTATTTTTCCGATGAACCTCGCGGCGGCTGGCAGACGGCGGACCGCTCCAGCGCCGGACTTCTGCCCGAGGCGTCGCGCCATCCCGATGCGGTGATTCGCATTTATGGCGCGCGCACGCTGCGGTGGAAGGCGATCTTTGCGATCCACACCTGGATCGTCGTCAAGGAGCAGAACGCCGCGACCTACACCCGCTATGACTATACCGCCTGGGGCGAACCGATCCGGACCAACGGTTTCGTCGCCGATGCGCGCTGGTTTGGCGCTACCCCGGAAACCATCGTCGCGGTCGATGGCGAGGAAGCCGGTCGCCTCATTCCCAAGATCCGTCACGTCGTCGAAAACTATCGATTCCGGAGCTATGGCGACTACAGCGCGTGGCCGGGTCCGAACTCCAACACCTTCGTCCAGGCCGTCCTCAACGCGGTCCCCGAGCTCATGGCGGTGCTGCCGCCGACCGCGATCGGAAAAGACTATCCTTACGAGGGCAAGTCGTTCGGACTGACCCCTTCCGGCACCGGCGTTTATGCGTCGCTCGGAGGTTATGTCGGCCTCACCATCGGATGGGTCGAAGGCTTCGAAATCAATTTCCTCGGCGCGGTGCTGGGATTCGATGTTCGCCGGCCGGCGCTGAAATTTCCGGGCATCGGCCGATGGGGAATGACGGCCGGAAGTTAGCCCGCCGTTAACCTTTGCAACTGGCTGGATTGGCGTCACGCGATGTCACCGCATCGTCACTCGCACGATGAGGCAAAATTTCATGCGTGATGCGCGCAATTTGATCTCGCATTACGCGCAGTAACATCTATCTGTGAGTGAGGTAGGAAATTCGCCCCAAGGACAACTCCGAAAAGGAGCCATCTAATGGCGAATGTATTAACCACTGGGGCCTGGCTTTCTGCCCCGAGCGAAAAACCTTCATTTTTTGCAAGATTGTTGCGCGCGCATATCGAATCCAGTGAACGACGGGCTGGCCGCGCTGTTGAGATGTACATTGCCGCCCACGGGCTGCAATATCTCTCCGATGATGCCGAGCGCCAGATTGGCCGCTTGTTCTCCAGAACGGGCCAATAGTCATGGTCACACTCATCATCATGCAGGCAGCAACCAGGCTCGCTCGCCTGGGCAAAGAAGTTCGCGAGACGTGGCGCGAAACCCAGCGTCTCCGCCGCAAGCTTGCCGGCCCGACGGAAGAATAGCTGCACTCCCCAAGAGCCCCATTCGTTTCACCGGCCAGCCGGTGAAACGAGCGGGAAAAGCCTGACCCAGCCAGCCGCCGCACCGGCACGCTGGGGATCGCGGCGCTGTCCAACGGCCACTGCCGAGTTCGAGACCCGGGGCATCGTGGCGCGGCCTTTCCTGCCGCGAGCTGAACACCCTGGCGCAACCCGTAGCGGCGGTTGCGCAAAGCGCGGTTGAATGACACGCGCTCCGCGCCACCCCCGCTCCGACCAGCAAGCGGGAGTCGCCCTGATGCCGCCTTCCTACCAGTTACGCTGGGCGCGGAAAGCGAGTGACAACGTGCCCTGATCCTTGAGTTCGTAGAGGGCTGCCGGCTTGACGCTAACGGCCGGCAACGCCGCCACGCCGGAATATTGCTGATCCACCATCGTGTACATCAACTCACCCGTGAATGTGAGGTTCTTCACCGGAGACCAGCGCGTGTTGGCGCCAATCTGCGCGACGTTGAAGTTCGGGTTGCAGGTCGAACCTGGCGTCAGGAAGGCCGCGACGGCGGCGCAGATATAACCCTTCGCCGTGGCGTTATAGTTGACCGACGTATAGGAGCCGAAGAGCGCCGAATTCCACTGGGCATTCCAGTTGTGCGTGTAGCCACCACGCACGCCCCACAACTGAGTTTTCTCGATCCCGTTGCCGATTGTGAAAATGCCGTCCGAAACGCCGCCAATGGTCAGGCCCTGGTAGACGCCAGCCACGCTGCTGCTGCCGTACATCGCGAGGGTGGGTGCGACCAAACTCTGCCAGACGTAGCGACTGGCACCGTCCGAATAGCCAACTGAAATATCAATATCGTCGCCCGGGCCCGTCGGCAGGTTCTTGATCGTCAGGGCCAACTGACCAGCCCAGCCCCATTTGTCGCTGGGATGACCTGAAGTTTCTGTCGCGCCGTAATAGGCGGCGTGGATGTTGTGCGCAGCGACCGAGGCCTGGAACATGCCCCAGGCCTGGTCGACGCGAACCATGCCGACGATGTCGGGAGACCGCGTGCCACCGAATGCGTTGGCGCCATACACGCCGCCGGCGAAGTTGGTCGCGGTGAGCGTGGACGCGTTCCACAAATTGGTCTGATAGTAATTGACCTGATCCTGCAGCGAGATCGCAGCGGTGATGCCCTGACCGAAACTCGCCGTATAGGTGAACTGGTTCACGCCGGTTTGGTCGGAGTGGCCGCCAAGGAGCGCGTCGGTGATGTTGGCGGGATAGCCGGCGAAGGGTGCGTCGAACTGGGATATCGCCCTGCCGATCGTGAAGCCTGCGAACTGGATGAATGCGAAGTTGAGGGCGAACGCGCCACCGGAGGTGCCGCCGTCAGACGGGTTACCAACCGGGGCAGCCGCAGAATAAGTGGTGCCGCCAGCGCCAGTGGCGGAGTAGGTACCCGAGGTCCACGAGAAATTCGCGTCGAAGTAGGTGCGGACCACGCCGTAGTCTGTCGCCGTACGCGTATCGATGTTGAGGTTTTCGCGGGCGCGAGCGAAATAGTAGTTGCTCAGCCGGCTTTTTTGACCCGCCGAGCCGCTCCATGCCGGGGTTCCCTGAATGCCGCCGCCGTTGAAAGTGACATCGGCGCGCAGGTAACCGCCGAGCTTGATGCAGGTGTCGGTACCCGGAATGAAGTAGAAGCCATTTCCATAAAGCGAGCAGATCCTGACATATTCGACTGCCTTGGCCTTGACTGGGAGATCCGCTGCCTGGGCTCCGCCCAACGCGATGAGACATGCTGCCGTGCCAAGCACCGCGCTGTTGATTACCTTCATGATCCGCTTCCTTCTTTTCGGAGCGGCCCTCGTCAGGCTGCGCTCCGCAACGATCCGATAACTTTGCGTGCAGCATTTACGTAGCGATGTTTGCAACGCAATGACGGGGACGCTGGGCAGGTGTTGCCTCGGACTCCTTTCCTGGAGAGTGTTACGCGAAAGGCACACGAAGCAGCCTCCCTCTCATAAAATGGAAGCACTGCTCCGCGTCGTTTGCATTGCTGTGCGCCGTGGGGCTTTGCGCGTGCGCCTAATCTAGCCCTCGATCGATCACGGTCCGGTGATTGGAGCGCCAAGATAAAAGCGCTACAGCCCCTTCGGCATCCAGGTCGCGACTTCAGGCACAAGATAGACCAGCGCGAGAACGGCAATGCTAATGACGAGGTATGGAACGACGGCCTGGAAGATATGCCCCATCGACACTTGAGGCGGCGTCACCCCCTTCATCGTCATCAGCAGCAGGCCGTGGGGCGGCAGCAACATTCCCAGTTGCATGCAGATCAGGAACAGCACGCCAAACCACACCGGGTCGATCGCAAGCGAGTGCACCAACGGCATGAAGATTGGAAGCGTGATCAGCATCATGCTGACCTGATCGATGAAGATGCCGAGCGCGATCAGGATCAACAACATGACGATGACCAGGGCGTTGGCCGAAAGCCCGCTTTGCGTGATGATGTTGACGATTCCATTCGTGGAGCCCGAAAACGACAATATTTGAGAAAACGTCGTTGCCCCGATGATGATGAAGAGAATCATCCCGGAAATGAGCACCGTGCCATGCAGGGCCTGCCACAGAATTTTCAGCGTCAACGCCCGGTAGGCCGCCGCGAGCACGATCGTCGCGAAAGCGCCGATCGCGGCGGATTCCGTCGGCGTTGCCCAGCCGGCCACCATCGCGCCGACGACAAGCCCGAAGATCGAAACCAGTGGCACCACGTAGAGTACGAGCGGACTGAACCTCGCCCATCCGCTGTATTCCTTGAAGTCGCTATCGGGCGCCAATTCCGGCTTGGATAGCGTGCGCAGGATGATCCAGCCCACGAAGAGGACGGAAAGAATGATACCCGGCATGACTCCCCCGATGAGGAGTTTGGAGATCGAGATGCCGGAGAGACTGCCCAGCAAAACAGCAAGGGCGCTGGGCGGAATCAGCATGTCAACCGCGCCGATCGCCATGATGGGGCCCGTTGCCATCGTCGGATGATAGCCCCTCGACAGCATGATCGGCACCATCAGGCTGCCGAGCATCGCCGTCGTTGCGATTGTCGACCCCGAGATCGCGCTGAACACCGTTCCTGCCACCACCGCGACCACGGCAAGTCTGCCCGGGACGTGCCGGATGATCCGCTCAATTCCGTCGATGACCTTGACCGCTAGGCCGGTGTGAAAGAGCACCTCTCCCATCAGGATAAAGAGCGGGATCGGCGTCAGGGAGAAGGTGGTGATCGAGGAGACCGAGCTGCGCACGAGCTGCGAGAGACCGGGTTCACCGGCCATAAACAGGTAAGCTCCAATCAGATTGATGAGGAGAAACGCAAAGCCGACCGGCAATCCGGCGAACATCAGAACGGTTGATCCACCCAGCAGCAACCAGGCCGCAGCTTCCCAACTCATCATGACACGGACACCTGCTCGTTGCGCGGTTGCCGAGGTCCGCCAAGCAGGCTTCGCAGCCGGAAGATGGCCTCGAGCGACAACAGCACAAACACACACGGCAGCGGCAGCAGGCTCCACCACTCCGGATAGACGACCGTTTTAATGAGGATTGCATCGCTGCCCGCACTTCGCCCGGTAACAACGAAGCCGTACCAGACCATCGCCACGCAACAGAACAGCATCGCGCTGGCCGCAAACAACTCCATCAGCCAGCCGATCCGCGCCGGCACCATGTGCAGCAATATATCAATCCGGATATGGCGACCGCTTCGCAACAGAAACGGCGCCGCCAGCAAGGTCATCAGGTAGATCGCCGACTCCGACAAATCGCTGGCCAAAGCGAAACCTCGGGACATCCCCGGCACGGCCAAGTTACGAAGCAACACGTCCGCGCAAATCACCAGCATCATTCCAAACAGCAGCGCGCATGCCAAACCCACCAACGCGACGCAAAGCCTGCCAATCAACCGATCCAGCGCATCCATGGACGAACTCTCGACCTGCAAACGTCCGATCTGCAAACGTCGCAAAGGGTGAACGGATATCAGCGATTCCCAAGCAGCGTTTTCAGCTTTGCCGCATGCACCGGGCTTGCCTTGGTCAAGGCGGCCCAGGCGACGCTATAGGCGGTATCGACGAAGGCTTTTGCTTCATCTCCATCCAGCTTGATCGTTTGTATGCCGGCAGCTGCCTGTCGCTTCTCCTCGTCGACCGCATACTGCTTCCAGAAGTCGTTGCCGGCCTCCAGCTCCAGCGCCATGCCATTCAACAAGTCGCGCTGCTTCTCAGTGAGATTCTTCCACTTGTCCAAATTGACGATGATGGAGACCTCGGCATCGTAAAAGCCCGGATCGACGCGGTACTTGGTATGCTGCTGCCAGTTCAAATCGAACAACCCGCCAATCGGCCAGCCGTAACCGTCAACGACACCTCGCTCCAGGGCTGTATAGACTTCACCTGGAGCAGTCGTGACGACATTGGCGTTCAGCGCCTGAAAGAATTCGCGATAAACCGGCGTGATCCGGATCTTGAGGCCGGTCAGATTCGCCTTGTCGATCTTCTTGTTCAGATAGAGATGGAACGGCTGGCTTTCGACCATCCGCGCCAGGTACTGCATGTTCGCTTTCTCGTTCCAGACCTTGTTGATGTAGTCGAAGGCTCCGTTCTTTCTCTGCTCCGCGATAGGCCTTTCAGCGAGCTTCAGGATGTCAGCCTCGGGCATGACATTGGTGTAAAATGCCCCGGTCGACATCGCTATGTCGACCACGCCCGTCTTCACGGCGTTGCCGACTTCGAATGTGGGAATGGCGCGCGGCCCGCCAATAAAATTGATCTGCAGGACGCCTTTGCCACGCTCGTTCACCGATTTCACCCACTTCAGCAGATGGGAAACGTAGATACTGTTTTCCGGAAAGGCCGTCACCAGACGCAGCGACACTTCCTGCGCCATCGCAGAAGCCTGAAACAAGGTGAGGCACGCCAACACACCTGACAAACGTACGAGCTTCATTTTTTACTCCCCCTATTGTCTGCTGCCGGGATATCTCACGGCTGCATCGAGCCACCCCGGCACCGGTCGTCGTTGACTCGACAGGTAATGCGCCATCGCGGTGACAACCGGAAGCACGGCGGGTCGCAAGGTCATGCGCTCACGCCACGCAAGCAGCCTCGGTGTTTGCTGCCCCAGCACCGCCCCCATGCGTTCACCGAACAAGGCGGCCATGTAGAACGCAATGTCCGCGAAGGTGTAATCTCCGGCGAGCCATTCACGGTCAGCCAGAAGCGCATCCATCTCCAGGTAATAGCGTGACGCACCGTCACGTGCTGCGACTGCGGCGGGATCGTCGGGCCTGTCCTGCAATCCCATCAAGCGAATGACGTGCGGGAAGTAAACTTCATCGGACTTCATCTCGAGCAGACGTGCGGCGGCCCGTGCGGCGGGCTTGCGGGGCCACAGCGGCGGCGCCGGATGCGCGTCTTCCAGGTACTCGAAGATCTGTGTCGAGTCGAAAATCTCCACGTCACCGTCGATCAGCACCGGCACCTGCCGCTTCGGATTGACCCGCAGCACCTCGGGATGTCGCGGCTCGTAGCCGCGATCGCGATCGTAAGGCACCATAACCAATTGGAAATCGATTCCCTTCTCGATCAGGGCGATCTGCACCTTTGCACCAAACATGCTGAGCGCCGCGGAATAGAGGATCATCATCTTCAACTTCTTATTCTGAGTTGCGACCGGCTGGGATAAACGCTTGCGTCATGGTCCAATGCATCGCAGCTTGATGTCAACGCAAAACCGCCTGGAGACCAGTGAAGTGATCGAAGCCTGGCCGGATACGCGCGACAATCCCGTTGAGCGTCCTTGCGGGCGATTGCCGATTCTGGATCAATTCGAGGATGGCGAACTCGCCGGAATCGATGCGTCGGAATGGTACTTGCCAAGTGCAGACGAGGGTCGCCGGCTGGCGCAGGCCGGAGATCGGCTGGGCGTCTATCTGATGGCCTACCGCGTCCGGCAAGAAGCGGCGGCGGGTCGGGGTCTTTGCAATCGGATCGTCCCGGCGCGTCTGGATCCTTCCGCCCTCGATGAGGTCCTTGAAATCGAGACCGCAATCGCTGATGTGGCGATCGTCGCCTACGAACGTCCGCTGCGCCGACGCTAGTGCGGGTTGCCGGCGATGGCGTTTTGGGGAGTCTTTCTCGCTCCCGCGCGCTGCATCCGACCCCTGCCTGCAAGGACCCGGTGCCGATTGCAGAACGGACACTTGTCGGCGCCAACGGATAGCCCGGCACATGAGCGATCTGGTCGAGGTAAAGCCGGGTCGAGGTAAAGGCGGGTCGGATTACCCTTGCGCTCCCCCGCGTCCTGGCGCGATATCGAGCGGACTATGCCGACGTCCGCGTCGAGCTTTTCGATGTTGCGCCTGATGACTTGCTTCCGTTTGTCACCGCCGGAGATGCCGAATTGGGCATCGGAAGCGTTGACACGCTGGGCGTGAAGATCGAATCGATTACACGTAGCTCACTATCGGCTATTGGGATCAAGGACGGCCACTTTGAGAACGCTTCCCGTCCGGATTTGCTGAGAAGCTGACGCTTCGGGCTTTTGTCAGCGGTCACAGGTGCCGATGGGGTAGATCTCGACATCAGGACCCCGCCTCGGCCCAACCTTGCCGCATGCCCTCGAGCCCGAACTCGTAAACCTCCTCCTCGTTGGGGGAGAAGTCGCGCCACACGCGGGTGGCGGCGGCGAGCGCCGGAACGGCGCGACCGAAGGCTTCGATTGTCAGCCTGCCATCATATTTTGCGGCCCTCAGCGCCTTATAGGTGGGACCCCACGGCACATGGCCCTTCCCCGGAGTGCCGCGGTCATTCTCCGAGATATGGACATGGATCATGTGCCGCTTGATTGTATTTATGGCGGCAACCGGGTCCTTCTCCTCGATATTGGCATGGAATGTATCGTACATCCCCTTGATTGCGGGATGATCGACGTCGTCCAGATAGCTGGCCAACTGATCCATCGTGTTGAGGAAGTAACACTCGAAACGGTTCACCGCTTCAAGGGCAAAGCTCATGCCGTGCTTTCCGGCATCATCGCCAACGCGGCGATGAAATTCGATCCCGCGCTTGCGCTCATCCGCCGTGGGCCCCTTCCCGGTGAATCGACCGAGCTCGGAGTGCATCGGGCCGGCGATGATCGATCCTCCAAGCGCCTTGGTGCAGTCGATGACCCATTTGGTCCGCTCGATCGCAGCCTGCCGCTCCATCTTGTCGTCCGAGAGTGGATCGTGCCCCGCGCCCAGCACGCTCACGGTCGTGACGTCGAGATCCATGTTGGCAAGTTGCTCTCCGAGCCTGGCGTAGGAATCGATCGTGCCTTCGAAGATCGGAACCTCCACGCTGTCATAACCCGTTCTCTTGAGCGCCTTCAGCACAGGCGCGTGTTCGTCGGTGACATGCCCTGTCCAGAGCAGCAGATTGAATCCGTACTTCATCCGCGCCTTCCCATTGAGTTCTCCACAGCAGGCGATCCGGAGCCAGTTCCGCGGCTTAGCCCCTTGCCGGTACCAGCTGCTTCACCATCGCGTCGATCAGGCGCGGCAGGTCATAAGGGAAGCGGGCCGTAATCAGGTTGCCGTCGACCACGCAGGGTTCGTCCAGGACCGTAGCGCCAGCGTTTTCGAGGTCGATCTGTATGTTCCACACAGCCGTGGCGCGCTTGCCCTTGAGGATCCTGGCGCTCACCATCACCCATTGGCCATGACAGATCGCGCATGTGGCCTTGCCCGCTTCATACATGGCGCTCACAAACGCGCGCGCATGCGGGTCCATGCGCAGCGCATCAGGGTTCCAGCATCCGCCCGGCAGAAGCACGGCATCGTAGTCCTCCGCCCTGGCTTCGTCCGTGTAGCGGTCGATCTTCAGCCAGCCTGCATTTTCCATGAGGCGGATGGCGAGGACATGGGTGGCGCATTGCGGCGGGAAGCGGAGGCCGAGCGTGGGATGAAACTCACCGATGCGGGGCGAGACAACATGAACCGTGGCGCCGTGCTCGGTGAGCCAGCGATGAGCACCCAGAATCTCCACTTCCTCCACGCCATTGGTGCAGCAGATGGCGATACGCTTGCCCTCGAGCAGACCTGGGTTTGTCGGCGGATCAAGCAGGAAGCTCCTGAGCTCTCGGTTCAATTCGCCGTCAGCCGTCACCAACAATTCCGTCGAAATAGATGGGACCGGCGAAGAGGACATTAGCTGCTGCATGCGGTTGAAGGCAGTGGCTTGGAGAGACGTGCTCATCTTTCATGCTCCTGAACGAGGTTGATCGGCACATTCGCGATTAAAAATATCAGAAAACGATTCGCCTTAAATGCATGGGCGTTGGTTGAGGGCGGTTTATCGACACGGATAGAATCCTTGGACGCCTTGAAGGTGCGGGCTCACTCCTTGCGGCGACTCTGCAGCGTGATGAGGCCAGCCAAGGCAGCGGCGATAACCGCAACAGTCCATGTGAAGCCATGCATGTACCAAGGCGTCGCGTTGAGCTGAACTCTGCCCAGCACCGTGTTGGGATCCGGCGGCTTGAGGAAGAATGCGCCGTAGAGATGTGCGACAACGATGGAAGCGAGCAGCACAATGCAGAAGATCATGGCGACGACCATGGCCACAGTTACCAGCGAGCGCTTGGGTACACCGGGTTGCGCCAGAGGCAGGATGTTGTTGACAAGCCCAGCCAGAACGATCAGCGCGCAGCCAACCGTGAAAAGCGCGATGTTGAACGGTTGAAAAATCATCAGAAGCGCGAATACGCCAAGCCCGATGATACTGTATTCCAACGTCCGCGCCGCCGTCGGCGTCAGTCCACCATTGCCTTGCTCGCCATTTCTCATGCGCGCACCGCCTTTCCGTCGCCTGCGAACACGTGGGTTTGCGCGGGATCTGGAACGAGGTGGAGCGCCTCGCCAATCTTCACCCTTTTGTCACGCGGCACGACGACCCGGATGTCGCTGCCCGTCTTGGTGCGCGCGTGAATAAGCGTCTCGGCACCCATCGGCTCAATGAGTTCGGCCATGGCGTCGATCGTGTCCCGGGTGTCCTCGGAAACAACGGTGAAAGCTCGCGGGCGAATTCCCACGGTGATCTTTCCAGCCTTCAGGTTCGCGACCGCGGGATGGACGCTCAGATCGACATCCTGCTCGTCGAAGATCACTTTCGCCTTGCCGTTGCCGTAGCTCTTGAATTGTGCGTCGATCAGGTTCATCTGCGGCGTGCCGATGAAGCTCGCAACAAAGACGTTGGCGGGTTTTGCGAAGACCTCATGCGGGCTCCCCACCTGCTCGATGAGCCCGTCGCGCATGATGGCAATACGGTCTGCCATGGTCAGGGCTTCAAGCTGGTCGTGGGTGACTATGACCGTGGCTTTCGTGAGATTTGACAGCACGGCCTTGATCTGGCCGCGCATGGAGTGACGGAGCTCCACATCGAGCCGCGAGAGAGGTTCGTCGAACAGAAAGCATTTGGGATCCCGAACAATGGCGCGGGCAACAGCGGCGCGTTGCTTCTCGCCCTCCGAAATCTGTCCGGGCAATCGGTCCAGGATATCGCGAAGGTGCAGGATGTCAGCCACCTTCCTGACGCGAGCCGCCACTTCCGTGCTCCCAATTGCTTCGCGGTGAAGCGGCATTGCAATGTTCTGCCCAATACTCAGCGCCGGATAGAGCGCATAGAACTGGAAGACCATTGCGATGTCGCGCTTCTCCGGCGGCAGGTGGTTCACGCGCTGCCCTGCAATGACGACGTCCCCTGCCGTGGCGCGTTCGAGGCCGGCAATCGTGCGCAGCGTAGTCGTCTTGCCGCAGCCCGAGGGACCGAGCAGACAAACAATTTCACCCGCAGCCACGGACAGGTTGGCATCCTTGACGGCAACAAATGTGCCGAACTTCTTGGTGAGGTCGCGTATTTCGATGGTCGACATGATCACTTCCTGACCGTGCCGAACGTGACGCCACGCAGCAGGTGATCCTGCAAAAAGAAGGTGGCAAGGAAAACGGGAACAAGAAACAGGGTTTCAATGGCAGCCAGCAGCGTCCAGTCCGTTCCACGCCCGCCGGAAGACACGGCCTGGTTCATGGCTACCGGCACGGTGCGTGTATCAGGACCGGTCAGGAGCAGTGCGAACAGGAATTCGTTCCAGGTGAGGATGAGGCCGAAAACGAATGTTGCGGCAAGACCCGCGACAACCTGCGGCAGGCAAATCTTGAAAAACACTTTGATTTCCGACGACCCATCGATACGGGCTGCATCCTCGACATCCGTCGACAACTCATCGAAGAAGCTCTTCATCATCCACACGGTAAATGCGAGATTGAAAGCCGTATAGAGCATGATGATGCCAAGATAGGATCCAGAAAGGCCCACGGCGCGGAACATCAGGATCACCGGAATGATGACGACGATCGCAGGCAGCATTCGGGTCGTCAAAATGACGAAGAGATAGGTATCGTTGCCCTTGAGCGGATAGCGCGAGAAACCATAGGCGGCCAACGTGCCGATAACGAGGGCAAGCAGGACGGATGCCGACGCGATTACGATGGAGTTGAAGAAGAACCGGTCAAACCCGGTGGACTCCGGCTGGCCACCCGCCGTCATGACGCGGGAAAAGACCGAGGCAAAGTTGTCCAATGTCGGTGTGAAGACAAACTGATCGGGGATGAGACCAAAGAATGAGGTAGGCGAAAGCGTTGGCGGCACTGAAAGCGCCAGCCCCTGCGGCTTGATAGCCGTGAAGATGATGAAGAGGACCGGCAGGAAGTAGATGAAGCTAACAGCCGCCACGGCGAGCGTGCGGCCCCAACCCGCCTCCGCGATGCCGCCGACGCCACGAAAGCCAATCCGCTCCCAGAAAGAAACTCTGTCTGTCATGGCTCAGGCCTCCCTGTTCTTGGGATTGGCAACGTAGAGATAAAGGTTCGTGAGCACGATCACTATGAAGAGGATGATGTAGGAGATGGCGGCTCCCTCGCTTGTCTTGTTCTGTTCGTTGGCAATACGGATCAAGTGGTAGGAGATCGTCATTGTGTCGTTTCCGCCCTTGGTCAGCACGATCACAAGGTCTGCCAGCTTGAAGGCTTCGATGGTGCGGAACAGCAGCGCCAGCATCAGGAGCCCACGGATATAGGGGAAGGTGATGCTCCAGAAGCGCCGCCAGGCGGAGACCCGGTCGATGGCGGCTGCCTCGTAGAGATATTTCGGCACGGACACGAGGCCCGCCAGCACGAGCAGCATGACGAACGGCGACCACATCCAGGCGTCGGCAAAAACGATACCGGCCACAGCGCCCGCCTTGCTGTCCATGACGATGAACTGGCCGCCCGCGACGCTATTGATCACATAGCTCAGGATGCCGAAGGTGGGGTCATAGTAGTAGGTGAAGAAGACACCTGAGGCCACGACCGACAGCATCATCGGTGTGAGAACCAGAATCAGCAGATATTTCCGCAGCGGGAACTGCTTGGCAAAAAGCATCGCCAGGAGAAACCCCACGATCATCTGTGCCGAAACCGTGCACACCGCGAACATGGCGGTGTTGATGAGGGCGCTCCAGTTGCCCGGCGCCGCGACCTCGTCGGTCAGAACCTTGATGTAGTTGTTGAGGCCGACGAAGCGGATGGACTGCAGGTTCGACTGGTAGGCAAAAAACGAAAGCCCCAGGGACCAAAGCAGCGGAAAGATGTTCATCACGAATAGAACGGCGATGGCGGGCGCGACCAGGAGCCCGCCATAATAGCGACGGCGGTAGGCATTCACCGCGAATGCCGCGGCGACCAAAGCCGACATAGCGCCAACGACCCAGAAGGAACCGGACGCTGGCAGCGTCACCACCGCAAGCGCGGAAACAACAAGCCCGACGAGAATTGCAAGCCGCCAATTACCGGCCGAAAGCTCGAGAAGGGCCGGTGCAGTCTTGGCAGATTGTACGGCTGACATCAGTTGCATGAAACTTCCGTGGAAAAGCATTTCCTGTGCGCTGCGGAGCGGACACGTGCGACCGCGGCGGGCATCTGGCCACTTCTTTCAAATGGCCGGAGAAGGAGACGAAGTCACTTCCCCGGCCAAGCCTCGCCATTGCCGCCGCTCGCGGAATTCACGCGTCATGTTACTTAGTCAGCCCGACCTCCTTGAGCAGGCGCTGCTGGAACTTGGCGATATTGTCCTGAGTCGTCTTGGCATCCTGCCTGCCAGTAATAGCCAGATCGTACTGGTCCTGCTGCTGGGTCAGCAACTCGAAGAACTGCGGCACGTGCCACACGTCCTTCTGCCAATCCAGCGAAGGCGCCCAGGCCCTGTTCCAGGGGCGGTAAGTTACGTACTTCGGATCCGAGTACACGGACTTGATGGCAGACTGACCGCCGGCCGCCGCAAACTGGTGCTGGATGTTCGACGACAGCCACCACTTCACGAACTCCACGGCCTCCTTGATTTGTGCGTCGGTCGTCCAGGTGGTCAGCACGAACGGCTGGCCGCCAATATTGGACCAGCGGACCAGCTTGCCGTCAGCACTTTTGGTTCCCGGCATCATGCCGAACACCAGGCTGTCTGAGACCTTCGACGTTTTCGGATCAAGCGAGGCTTCGGCAAGGCCGATCCAGTTGATGCTCATGGCCACCTTACCTTGCCGGAACAGCTCATCCGACTTGAAGATATCCATCGTGCCCGTCTTGGCGAGAGGTGGCATGTAGGCGATCAGATTCAGATATTTCTCCACCGCCTTGACGGCCGCCGGCGAGTTCACAACACCTTCCGCTTTGCTGTTGGGTGCCTGGGTCTCATCCCAGATGTCACCACCCATTTGCCAGATAAAGCCGTTGATCTGCATGGATGAGAAGTCGTAGCTCTTGCCCGCCTGGAACGCGATGCCGTAAAAATCGTCTTCGGCAGGCTTGCCGGCCAGCGTCTCGCCCTTCTTGCGGCGAAAGAATTCGCCCACGTTCTTGAAGTCGTCCCAAGTCATGGCGTCGAGCTCTTCGCCCGTGCAGGGAAGTTTCTTGTTGAATTTCGCCATGAAGTTCTTCTGTTCTGCTTCGTGGCAGATAATGTCCTTTCGCGCGAAGTTCACCAGCACATCGGGAAACTGCGGAAAGCCGTAGTAATTTTCCGACTTGTGCGGATAGGTTGAGTAGGAGTTCAGTGCGTTCGGGTGGATGTCCTTGAACGTCTTCATGAACTCGGGATCTGCGTTGAGCAGGTCGTTGATCTTCCGGAAATAGCCGCCCTCGACGAACGCACCCAGCCACTGCGAGTCCGATACGATGAAGTTATACTTCTTTTCGCCTGATGTGAGCGACGCATTCACGCGGGTATAGAAGTCCGGCCACGGAATGAAATCCACCTGGAGCTTCACCGTGTTGCCGGACTTTGGCTTGTACTGCTCGTCGAAAAACTTCTTCATGATGCGCGTTGGTGGCCAATCCGGCACAGCCATCGTCAGCGTCACATCAGCGGCGAAAGCAAATGTCGTTCCCAGCACCAGCGAAGCGGCAAGCCCGGCCGCCATCACTATCCTGTTGATCTCCCTCGTCGCGGTCATCCTGGTTTCCTCCGTTTGGGTTTCATTTTTTCTTTTAAAGTCGCTCGCCTCAGGCCATCGTCCGTCCACTCGAAGAGCGGAAGATGTAGAATTTGCTTGGATCGAGAATAACTGTCGCCTGTTGGCCGGGCTGCAAACCCGAGGCGGCAGATTCCGGCAACACCATGCGCAGCGTTTCGCCGTCGGTTTCCACGGACACGATCGTGACGTCCCCCAGCGGCTCAAGCATGGCAATGTTGGTCTTGAGGCCTTGCTCGCCCTTCCCGGCAAAGCGCACGTCGCTCGGGCGGATGCCGACCACGGCCGCTTCGCCGGCTTCTGCGGCTTGCAGCTTTTTCACGAAAGGTAGTGGCCCAAGTGCGGATTCGAGGGCGGCGTTGTCCGTGGCCAGCCTGCCCCTGATCATGTTCATGTGGGGCGAGCCGATCTTGCTTGCCACATACAGATCACACGGCGCTTCGAAGAGCTCGTCCGGCGTTCCGATCTGCACCACGCCGCCATCGCGCATCACTGCGATTTCCTCACCCATCGAGAGGGCTTCGAGCTCATCGGGTGTGGCGTAGACGATGGTGAGACCAAACTGGCGGTGAAGGCGCTTCAGTTCCGCCCGCATTTCATGGCGCAGCTTGGCGTCGAGATTGGTCAAAGGCTCGTCCAGCAACAGGATCCTGGGCCGGCGTATCAAGGAGCGACCCAGGGCCACGCGCTGCTGTTCGCCACCCGAAAGCGTATTCGGCTTTCGATTGATCTTCGTGTCGAGCCGGAGCATCGCCGCCGTCTCCTTCACGCGGCGATCGATCTCCTCACGGGGACGCTTTTCTTCGATCAGCGGATAGGCGAGGTTGTCGTAAACGGTCAGGTGCGGATAGAGCGCGAACGACTGAAACACCATTGATACGCCCCGGCCCGCAATCGGCTCATGGGTCCAATCCTTGCCAAAAATCTCGACATGCCCGCGTTCGGGAGTGATGAGACCGGCGATTGTGCGGAGCGTCGTCGTCTTGCCAACTGAGCTCGGCCCAAACAATACGAAGAAACGACCTTCCGCCACCCTGAAAGACAGGTTTTCGAGGGCCCGCACGCGGCCGTATGACTTGCCTACGTTTGTCAAACGCAGTGCAGATTTCTCAGACTGCCCCATTGCCGTTTCCCAGACCCCACCGCCGTCGTACAGGATGCCTATTCGCCGCCAACACTCACTACACGTTCCGCAAACACCGGCACTGAGCCGTATTGCTTCGATAGCTTCGTCGCCCCTCGGGCGGACTTGACTACCTTCCTTTCGGCACTTCCGAGCCGCATGACCTCTTTTCCTTTGTCCATCGCGACGCTTATCGACATCGGAGGCGACTCAATCGAACGCTGACAGCAGGCGATCGCGAGAGCGTTCAATATGAACGCGCATCGCTTGTTCGGCGGCCGCGGGGTCCGCAGCAGCGAAGGCCGCCAGTATGGCTTCGTGCTCGTCGAGAGCCTCTTCGGTGACGCGCGAATGGAACATGAGACGAAAAATGTGAAAGTGTGTGTGCTGGAAAGCGATGGCTTGACGAATGAGTTCGTTCTCGGCGCAGGCCAGGATCTTGTCGTGAAAGTCGGCATCCTGCCGCGCGAAGTTCGAGTACCGCAGGCGCTCGTCTTTGCCTTCCCTGCGGGCCATCAGGCCGGCCGCTTCGCGAAGCATCGCGAGCTTCGTGTCGTCCAATCGCGCCGCCGCCTTCGCGGCGCTGTAGGGCTCGAGACGCAATCGAAGCTCATAGATTTCGTCAAGCTGGCGCTTGGTGATCTGCGGCGCCGCGCGATAGCCGATCAAGTGCGTCTTCAGCACCAATCCTTCACCCTCGAGCCGACCTAGCGCCTCACGAATAGGCGTTTGCGAAACGTTGAATTCGCGGACCAGGCTGTCAACGGTGATGCGGGCGCCGGGCGCGATCTTGAGTGACATGAGCTGCGCAAAAATCGCCTCATACACGTCGTCCGCCAGACTGGTCGGGCGATCGATCTGCCCGCTGGCGGCGCCGGTTTGAGAAGGATTGATGACGTTCATCGATTTCGGCCTGCCTCTTGACACAAGTCGCTTCTAGCACGATCTTGCGCGATATTCAATCCTATATCATATAGGATTTAATCGATGAAGGTTGAACGGCGCCAAACCCAGGCGCGGGCGTGGGCTTGTTCATGGAGCGTAATGCCTTGGTAGCAAGTGAATTTCACCGTGCCGACGTGCTCGTTGAAGCCGAACTGACCGGGCACCCGTCGCATGGTCTGCAACGATTACATCGTATTCAACGCGGCTTAATGGTCGCGGGCCTCGCAGGTTCAGCGCTCGCGCCCGACATCCGCGCCATGCTCGACGCGGAATTCGTCTGCAGGGGCGATGTCATCCTTGCGATAAATCTGGGCTCCGCTCCGGAATTGGTACGGAGACTCTCCGACTATCTGGATCGGGTTCGCGCTGCGCCGCCGATGCAGGCCGGCGCGCCTGTCGGCAGCCCCGGCGATAGCGTGGCCCGCCTTCGTGCCGCGAACGGCTTTGAGATTGAGCCTCGCCTCTGGAGCGAACTCAACGGTCCCGCACAATCCAATTCGTCCGTCGCCGAAGGATATGCATGATGACCCTGTTCGCCGCCCTGAGGCTGCCCCGCGAGATTTTGTTTGGCAAGGGTCAGCGCCACGCGCTTTCCACCGTCGCCGCCAAACATGGACGCCGGGCGCTCCTGTGCACCGACGAGCGGTTCGCCGGCACGGCCGTTTTTTCCGAAATCGTCGCGGGCTTAAAAGCGTCGTCGGTGGAGGTTTTCGTTCATGATCGCGTGCAGCCGGACGTGCCGGTCGACACGGTCGGCGTCTGCGTCGAGGAGGCGCGGAGCTTCAGGCCCGACATGGTGATCGGCATCGGCGGCGGCAGCTGTCTCGATCTTGCGAAATGCGCAGCCTTGCTGATCAGCCATGGCGGCAAGCTTCAGGACTACTATGGTGAGTTCAAGGTGCCGGGTCCGATCCTGCCAGTGATCGCCGCGCCGACCACAGCGGGCACCGGTTCGGAAGTGACGCCGGTCGCGGTGATCTCCGATTCTGATCGAATTTTGAAGGTCGGCATTTCGAGCCCGCACCTGATTCCCACCGCTGCGATCTGCGACCCGGAACTGACGATGACGTGTCCGCCGTCCCTGACGGCAATCGCAGGGGCCGACGCCTTGACCCACGCGATCGAGGCCTTCACTGCGGTTAGACGCGGTGTCGCTTCCGACCTGCCGCAGAAACATGTTTTCATCGGCAAGACGGCGCTTACCGATCACTTCGCTCTGCTCGCCATCAAGCTGCTGGGACGCAGTCTTGAGAAGGCCTGCCGCGATGGCACCGACGAAGACGCGCGGGCGGATGTAATGATGGGCGCTCTGGCGGCCGGCTGCGCGTTCGGAACCGCGGGAACAGCGGCCGCGCACGCGGTGCAATATCCGATCGGCGCCCTGACCCACACGCCGCACGGGCTCGGCGTCGCGACCATGCTGCCCTATGTGATGAATTATAATTGCTCCGCGGCGACAATCGAAATCGCCAAAGTCGGCGCTGCTCTCGGCCTCGAGCGCTCGAGCCGGAGCGACGGCGAGATGGCCCGCGCGACGATTGAAGAAATCAGCCGCATGTTCGCGGCGATTGGGATCACGCCTACATTGGCCGGTCTTGGACTTCCCGCCGACAAGATTGATTGGACCGCCGAACTCGCCCTCGGCATCGATCGGCTGATCAAGAACAATCCCCGCCCGTTCGACCTTCCCGCGATGAAACGACTGGTGAAAGCCGCTTACGATGGCGACCTCGCCGGCAGCGCCATCTGAGCTGACAGGACCCCATCATGAACATGCCCCAGCACACGCTCAAGTCCGACCAGGAAACCATCGACCTCCGCGCTTATATGCGCGGCCTCTATATCGACGGCCAATGGCGGCAGGCCGCTGACGGCCGGCTTATCGAAGTGGACGATCCGTCCACCGAGCGCGTGATCGCCGAGGTTCCCGACGCAGCCATGGTCGACGTCGAGGCAGCGGTGGAGGCCGCCGCCCGGGCGGCCGCCGGCTGGCGCCAGACGCCGCCGCGCAAGCGATCCGAAATTTTGAGGCGGTGTTTCGAATTAATGACGCAGCGCTCGGAAACGCTCGCCGCGCTGATATCGATCGAGAACGGCAAGGCTTTGCGCGATGCGCGCGGCGAGGTCGCCTATGCCGCCGAGTTTTTTCGCTGGAACGCCGAGGAAGCCGTGCGAATCACCGGCGAATTCGGCCTCGCTCCTTCGGGCGCGAACCGCATCATCGTCGACTACCAGCCGATCGGCGTCTGCGTTTTGATCACGCCCTGGAATTTCCCCGCGGCCATGGCGACGCGCAAGATCGCTCCCGCCCTGGCAGCGGGCTGCACGGTTGTTCTCAAGCCGGCGAGCGAAACGCCCCTCACGGCCTACGCGCTCGCTGCGCTGTATCAAGAAGCCGGCGTTCCCCCAGGCGTCGTCAACGTCGTTACGGTTTCCAATCCTGGTCCGGCCACCGCCGCCATGCTGGCGGATCCACGGGTGCGGAAACTGTCGTTCACCGGCTCGACCGCAGTTGGCCGCCTCCTCCTCGCCGAAGCGGCCAAGCATGTCGTCTCGTGCTCGATGGAACTCGGCGGCAACGCGCCGTTCATCGTCTTCGACGATGCCGATCTTGAGGCTGCGCTCGACGGCGCGATGGTAGCGAAAATGCGCAACGCCGGCGAAGCCTGCACCGCCGCAAACCGCATCTATGTGCAATCCGGCATCCACGACGCCTTCGCCGAAGGGCTTCGAAAGCGCATGACGGCGCTCAAGGTGGGCGCGGGCGTCGAAGCCGCCACCGAATGCGGTCCGATGATCACGAAAAAGGCCGTCGATAAGATCGATCGGCTGGTTCAGAACGCCGTCGCGCGTGGCGCGCGCGTCCTGTGCGGGGGCTCGGTCGGAAGCGGGACGGGATTTTACTATCCACCGACAGTCCTCTGCGACGTGCCGACCGACGCCGCGATGGCGCAGGAGGAAATCTTCGGTCCGGTGGCGCCTATTTCGCGCTTCGAACGGGAGAGCGAGGCGATCGAGCGGGCGAACGATACGGAATACGGGCTCGCTGCCTACATCTACACACGCGATCTTGCCCGCGGCATGCGTGTAGCTGCGAAGATTGAAGCTGGTATGATCGCGCTCAATCGCGGCCTCATGTCGGATCCGGCCGCCCCGTTCGGCGGCGTCAAGCAGAGCGGCATTGGACGCGAAGGCGGGCAAGGACACGGCATCGCCGAATTCATGGAGGCGAAATATCTCGCCGTCACGATCTAGACAAAGGAGAGGTGCGGCGCGGTTCCTTGAACCGTGACCATGTTGCACCGTGGGTTGAGAAGCAGGATTGCGGTGGGATCAGAGCCGTCAGGCTCAGGCCCTTCGAAGACAAGAGAGAGGAGATTAATTATGCGCACCATCAAGGGACCGGCAATCTTCCTGGCTCAGTTCGCTGCCGAAGCTGCTCCGTTTGATACCTTGGATAACATATGCGCCTGGGCAGCGGGTCTTGGATACAAGGGCGTGCAGATACCCAGCTGGGTTTCCAGCTTTATAGACCTGGAAAAGGCTGCGACATCGAAAACATATGCGGATGAACTGCGTGGCACAGTCAATCGTCATGGACTCGAGATTACTGAATTGTCGACGCACCTTCAGGGGCAACTGGTCGCTGTGCATCCGGCCTATTCCGGTGCTTTTGATGGCTTCGCGCCGGCGGCGGTCCATGGCAATCCCTCCGCTCGGACGGCGTGGGCCATTCAACAATTGAAATGGGCCGCAAGGGCTTCGAGCAACCTTGGCCTGAATGCCCACGCAACCTTTTCGGGCGCGTTCGCATGGCCTTTCATCTACCCTTGGCCCCAACGCCCCGCTGGCCTGATCGACGATGCCTTTGGTGAACTTGGCCGCCGATGGTTACCAATTCTCGATGAGTTCGACCGCTACGGCGTAGACGTTTGCTATGAATTACATCCGGGCGAGGATCTGCACGACGGATCGACTTTCGAAATGTTCCTCGATCAAGTGAAGAACCACGTTCGCGCCAATATCCTTTACGACCCAAGCCATTTTGTGCTGCAGCAACTCAAGTATCTCGATTTCATCGATATCTATCACCAGCGCATCAAGGCGTTCCACGTCAAGGATGCCGAATTCAACCCAACCGGCAGGCAGGGTGTCTACGGAGGATTTCAGTCGTGGGTTAACCGCGCCGGACGTTTTCGATCGATTGGAGACGGTCAGGTTGATTTTCGATCGATCTTTTCGAAGCTCACGGCCTACGATTACGCGGGGTGGGCCGTGCTGGAGTGGGAATGCGCGCTGAAGCATCCGGAGGATGGCGCTCGGGAAGGAGCCCGGTTGATCTCCGATTACATCATACGGGTAACCGAGCGAGCTTTCGATGACTTTGCAAGCTCCGGCATAGACAGGGAAGCAAACCTGAAAATGCTTGGTCTGCCACCAAATGAGGGCATGTCATGAAAGACGGCGCGACGTCGCGGATTCGATTGGGAATGGTCGGTGGCGGGATCGGCGCCTTCATCGGCTATGTACACCGAATTGCATCGCGAATTGACGATGATTATGAACTGGTGGCGGGAGCTCTGTCCTCCGATCCTATCCGAGCTCAAGAATCTGGTAGAAGGATTGGGCTGGCTGAAGACCGGATATATACAAGCTTTACCGAGATGGCGGCGAAAGAGGCTGCCCGTGAAGACGGCATTCAGGCCGTCTCAATCGTTACACCCAATCACCTGCATTTTGCGCCGGCCAAGGCATTTCTTGAGGCTGGAATTCATGTGATTTGCGACAAGCCTCTGACGTCAACGCTGGATGACGCGCGTGCGTTGGCCAAAATCAAGCCAAGGAATGGCGCGAAGTTTCTATTGACGCACAATTACACCGGTTATCCCTTGATGCGGCAAGCGCGTGCAATGGTGGCGAACGGCGACCTCGGCAAGATTCGGGTGGTTCAAGTCGAGTATCCGCAAGATTGGCTAACTCGCCCCCTTTCAAGCAAGCAGGCGGATTGGCGCACGGATCCCGCTCGTTCAGGACAAGGCGGCGCTATCGGCGATATCGGTACGCACGCTTATAACCTTGCACGGTTTGTCACGGGTTTGAAAACGACGGCGGTAAGTGCGGACCTGTCGACTTTCGTGGAGGGCAGACCGCTCGACGACAACGTGCACATTCTGCTGCGGTTTGAAGGCAATGCACGCGGGATGCTGTGGGCCAGCCAAGTTGCCGTAGGCTGCGAAAACGGCCTGCAGCTTCGTGTTTACGGCGACAAGGCCGGGCTTGAGTGGCGCCAGGACAATCCGAACCAGATGTGGTTCACCGAATTTGGCAGGCCCAAGCAACTTCTGACGCGAGGCGGCGCCATCTCCGGTGACGCTCCTCCGATTCAGGTTCGACTGCCGAGCGGGCACCCCGAAGGTTATCTCGAGGCGTTCGCCACACTTTATAGTCAGTTTGCTCAGCTGATCCGCTCCGGAGATGCTGCCTGTCCCGAGCTGCCGTCGCTCGCTGACGGAATTGAGGGAATGGAATTCATCGCCGCCGCGGTCCAATCGAGTAACAATCAAAGCATGTGGACAAGCCTCAGCGACGTGTAAGGCGCGCGGTAGATCCGACGTCAAACGAACTCACAACGCGCTACGTTCAGGAGTGTGAAATGGCTCATAAACGCGGATAATCCTTTGGTTGGACCATAGCAGCGTCTATCCCGCAGTTCGGAGCGCTAAGAACTCGTCTTCGCCTTCCTGGCAACGATCTGCTGAAGGGCCCAGCGTGCGTTTTTTCTGACCTCGGGATCGGGATCATGATCGACAAGAACGAGAAACGGTTCTGCGGCGGGATCGGCAATTTCTCCCAACGCCGCCGCAGCTTCCTTGCGCAGATTTGCCTGCTCGTGCGTGATGCACTTGCCGATCGGAAGGACCGCGCGGTCGATCTTCATCTTGCCGAGGCTTCTGATCGCCTTGAGCCGCACCTGCCAGAAATCATCGGTCAACGCGGCAATCAACTGATCCGCCGCGACCATGCCGTTGGCGCTCTGGCCCAGCGTCTCCGCCGCCATCTCGCGGACCATCCAGTCCTCGTCCCCAAGCGCACGGGTGATCGATTCGGCCGCAGGCTTCAGATGCGAAAATGCCAGCGCGCTAACCGCCGCCCGCCTGACATGGGCATCCGGATCGCCCGTGGATGCCGTGAGCGCGGGTATCGATTCCTCAAGCTTCAAGAAGCCGATCACGCCGATCGCCTGTACGCGGACGGCGGCATCGCTGTCCCTGAGCGCCTCCAGCGCCGGCTTGAGCGTGTCCTTGCGCCGTAATTCCTTCAGCGCACGGAGCGCCCCCATGCGGACAAACGCGTGTCCGTGCGTGACCAGGGGAAGAATCGCAACGGCGCATGCCGGGTCCTTGAATTCAGCCATGCTGTCAGCCGCGGCGGAAGCGACCGCCGGCTCGGGATCCACGAGCAGTTTCGCCAGGGCCGCGGCCGACTGCGGGCCGTCGAATTCTCCCAGTGCCATCGCCACTTGCTGACGCACGCCAGCATCTGGATCGGCGACCATGCCGCTCAGATGCCCAACGGCCGCCGGATCCCCGGAATGGCCAAGCGCTATGATCGCGACCCGGCGCTCGCCCGGATCGGCAGCCCCCAGGCGTTCGCCGGCGTCTTCAAGATCGTCGTAGGATTCGAAGGGGCCCGACATGATTACCTCAGGAGGTAGGGAATGTTGACGGTAACGGCGCCGGTCGGGCAATCGGCTTCGCATGGCATGCAATACCAACACTCGTCGTAGGCCATGAAGGCCTTTCCGGTCATGTCACTGATGCGAAGCACGTCGAGCGGACAAACATCGACACACACGGTGCACCCCTTGTCGGCGATACACTTGGCATCGTCGACGACGACCGGCACGGAGGTCTGATAACTGGCGAGAGGCATTGCTAAATCTCCTGTTGCTTCGTAGCGGGACCGTTACGCACTGGCGCGGATACGTTGCTTGTCGTAGAGATCCTTCTCTTCGTCGGCGATCGGAACAACGTACGGCTCCACGTCCCGCTTCTCGCTGGTCATCCTGCCGTCCTTCTTGCTGAGAAGCGTGTGGCAGAACCAGTTCTCGTTGTCCTTCTCCGGGAAATCGGTACGCAGATGATACAGCCCCCAGCGGCTTTCCTCACGGTAAAGCGAGGCGTGGGCAGCCATGTCGGCGCAATCCAGTATCGACTGGGTCTCGAGCGCGCGAAGCAGTTCGTGCGAATTGCGCGCGATCATCTGCTGTTCCATATCCTCACGAACCTCCGCCAACCGGCGCTGGCCCAGTTCGAACTTGCGCGTGACCTTCGGCGGTTGCAGATAATCGTTCACGAGGCGACGGGCCTTGTATTCGATCTGGTTCGGCGGGATGCCGTCTTCCCGCCTGGTCGGCGCCATCACTCGGTCGCGCTCCCTGGCGACGTCGGCGGCATCGAACGTGGCGAAGTCATGGTTGTCCGCAAACTCCATCGCGTCGGTGCCCGCGACCGAGCCATTCGTAAAAGCGCCGAGCATGTAGTTGTGAGGTACGCTGGCCATATCGCCGGCGGCGTAGAGGCCAGGCACGGTCGTGCGCGCAAAATCGTCGACGAACACACCGGACGCGCTATGTCCTGAACAGAACCCGATCTCCGAGATGTGCATCTCGATCGATTCGGTCCGGTAGTCCGTACCCCGCCCCTTCTGGAACAGCCCGCGCGTCGGACGCTCGACCTTGTGGAGCGTGGACTCGATTTCCTCGATCGTTTTCTCGTGAAGATGCGAGAGCTGAAGAAACACCGGTCCCTTACCCGACGACAATTCGTTGTAGAACTCGAGCATCATCTGGCCCGACCAGTAATCGCATTCGATGAAGCGCGATCCTTCGTTGTTGGCGGTGAACGCACCGAAGGGACCGGCGACATAGGCGCAGGCCGGTCCGTTGTAATCCTTGATCAGCGGATTGATCTGGAAGCATTCGAGGTTCGCGAGTGCCGCGCCGGCATGATAGGCCATCGCATAGCCGTCACCTGAATTGGCGGCGTTCTCGTAGGTACCGAACATGTAGCCGGAGGTCGGAAGGCCGAGGCGCCCCGCCGCGCCCATGCAGAGGATGACAGCCTTGGCCTTGATGACCAGGATCTCGGCGGTGCGGGTATTGACGCTGATGGCCCCCGCCACACGCCCGTCGCCCGACGTCAGCAGGCGCGTGGCCATATACCGGTTCGAGATCAGGATTCTCGCGCGCCGGAGCTGCCGGTAGATCGCCTTCTTCACCGTCTCGCCGTTCGGCATCGGCAGCACGTAGGTGCCGATGTGGTGTACTTTCTTGACCGCGTAATCGCCATTCTCGTTCTTCAGAAATCGGATGCCGAAGCTGTCGAGCTCTTCGATGATCTTGTAGCAATTCTGCGCGTATTTATAGACGGCCTTCTGGTCGACGATGCCGTCGTTGGCGATGGTTATTTCCTTGGTGTATTGCTCCGGCGTCGCGTAACCGGGAATGACGGCGTTGTTCAGCCCGTCCATCCCCATCGAGATCGCACCCGACCGCTTGACGTTCGCCTTTTCGAGCAAAACGACATTCGCCTTGGGATTTTTCAGTTTCGCCTTGAGGGCAGCCATCGGCCCGGCCGTGCCGCCGCCGATAACGAGCACATCGCAGGAAACTTCCGAAAGCCCGTCGACGATCTCATCCATTGCCATTATTCGCTCCTGGTTCGGCGTGTTCGCCGTCTTGGTGCTAGATTTGTTCGGCTGCTCCTTCGGCGATAGCAATTAGTTGTCGCCGGTGAGAGAAACCCAATGTTTGGGCCGGTTGCCGAAATCGAGGTCAGCTTTTGAGCAACAAATAGGCAGGCACGGCCGCTATCGTTCAACGAAAGCTTTTTCGATGACGAAGTGCCCAGGCTCGCTATGACTGCCTTCGACAAAACCGCGCTCTGTGAAGATCACACGGAGTTCCTCCAGCATGCCGGGGCTTCCGCACAACATGATGCGGTCGGTCTCCCGGTCCAGCACCGGCAGTCCGGCGTCGTCGAAGAGCTGGCCCGATTCGATCAGGTCGGTGATGCGGCCGCGGTTGCGAAACGGCTCGCGGGTCACAGTCGGATAGTAGATGAGCTTGTCGACAAGCAGCGGCCCGAATAACTCGTCCTGTCGAAGCTTTTCCACGAGGCGTTCGCCATAGGCCAATTCGGAAACCTGGCGGCAGCCATGGGCGAGAATGATCGTCTCGTAGGATTCGTAGACATCGGGATCCTTGATGAGACTTGCGAACGGCGCGATGCCGGTGCCGGTCGAAAGCAGCAGGAGCCGCTTTCCCGGTACGAGATTTGCGGTGATGAGCGTACCGGTTGGTTTGCGACCGACGAGAATGATGTCGCCCTCCTTGATCTTCTGCAGGCGTGAGGTCAGCGGTCCATCGGCGACCTTAATGCTGAAGAATTCGAGGGCGTCCTCGTGATTGGCGCTGGCCATGCTATAGGCGCGAACAAGTGGCCGTCCATCGACCTCCAGTCCGATCATGGCGAACTGCCCATTCTGAAAGCGAAAACCGGGATCGCGCGTGGCTGTAAAGCTGAACAGGGAATCGGTCCAGTGCTTCACTGAGAGAACCGTTTCCTTCTGAAAAGCGCTCATCGTCCTTCTCCTCCTTCGATCGCTTGATCGCCATAACGCGCATGAGAGCGCGATGATGGAACGTTGGGTGAGAAGCGAAAATCTCGCAACGATGGACTTCAATTCTTGGTCGATTAGTTTCTATTTTTTTCGCAGCCTTAATCAGAACGAATGATACTTAACGCAGGCTAACGACAATCCGACATCCCTCCAAAGCCGGCTCGGTTCAATGACCCCTCCCGACCGGTGCAACATTGTCCTACCCCGCGCGATGTTCGCGCAGTGGTGTTCGCGATGCTGACGCGGGACAAGCAAGGAATTTCCAAAACCGGGATTCGGCGCCGGCCGGCAATTAGTTGCTATCTGTGCGATCACTCGGAACGTAACCTGTCCGAGGATGGATTTGCCGATGCCGACGTCACCGATTACAGCAGGAGCGAGTTGCGAGGTAAGCGCCGACCTCGCCTCGCTATCCATGATTGCAAACGACGAATCTCGGGTGACTCTTACGGCGGAGAAGCTTCGGCTACTCTGCAAATGCGCGCATTGCACCCGCGCGCGCTTCGACGAACGCTTCCCGGAACGTTTTCCCGGGATCGCCATCGTCGAGGTCGCTGACCTCGGCTACGGGCTGAATATTTCGTTCTCGGACGGGCACAACCGGGGCATCTACCCCAAAAGCTATTTGGCCCAATTGGCTGAGTCTTGATTCTGCTTGGGTTTTTCGCCCGCGTCTTCGGCCGCAACGATCAATCTGGCACGAAGATTGCTGCTTTTTAGATCAGTTCTTAAATGGTCTGGAGACCGGCAATGTTGTTGCAGGCTGGAAATGTGGTGAGCGGACGCTCGCCTTCGGCCGCGGCTGCGGCGACGAAATCAAGCTCATCCCTGCTTCTTTCCGAGAACCAGCAATTGATGGGCGGTCCACCGTCCCTGATGGAAAAGCTGACGATACGCGAGCGGGAGATCGTCCTCAAACAAGGGCGCCGCAAGGTCCTCAGTCGGGGGCAGACTATCTTCAGTCAGGGCGCGAAGCATGACGGCATCTTCCTGATCGAAAGCGGCCGCATCCGCGTATTTTATTCTTCACCGCTCGGACGCGAAATCACCCTCGCTTATTGGCATGCCGGCAATTTTGTCGGCGGGCCGGAGGTCTTCGACACCGGCACTCATCAGTGGTCCGGCGTCGCCTCCAGCAATTGCAGCATCGTGCAGCTTCCCGGCAAGGAACTGCGAACGCTCGCAGTTGAAATTCCCAATCTCGCGATTGGGCTGATCGAGGGCCTCGCGTTCAAAGGCAAATGCTATTCGGCGCTCGCCCAGATGCTGGGGACGCGCTCGATTACGCAGCGGCTCGCGCATCTCCTGTTGCACCTCATGGATCTGTACGGCGTCGAGGATCCGGACGGAGTCGTTATCGCGGCTGCGTTCACGCACGCCGACCTGGCGCACATGGTGGGCGCAACCCGGCAATGGGTGACGATCAGTCTCAAGCGAATGCAGAAAAAGCGGATTGTGCTGACGAAACGGTCGCAGATCGTCGTCTGCCTGCCAAATATCCTGGAAGAAATGCGCGGCCAGGCATCGGATTGAGCCTGAATGCACACGTAAGCGGCTTTGCACGGTAAAACTGCCCAACGAGTATGCAATCGGCCTTTAGCGGCAACTAATCTACTCCGATGGCAAGTCCGCATTTGCCTGGAACGCTGGCCCAACCAATCATGTGTGCAGTGCTTCCAACCGAATGGGGATGAACATGGTCCGCCAAGTCCAATCGATCTCGATAGCGATATCCATAGCGTCCGTGGCCTTGGCCTTGGCCCTGGCGCAGCCGGCCAGAGGCGAAACGGTCACAATCGGCATCGGCACTCAGGATACCACGACCAACACCGTGACGACCGGCATCGTCATCCGCCAACTGCGCCTCCTGGAGAAGTACCTTCCGACGGACGGCAAGTATGCCAAAATCAAGTTCGAGCTCGAATGGCAGAACTTCACCTCGGGTCCTCCCGTCACCAACGGCATGATGGCCAACAAGCTGCAATTCGGTGCCATGGGAGACTATCCCCTTGTCGTCAACGGTTTTACGTTTGAGAAAAACCCTGAAAGCAAAAGCCGCCTGATCGCCGTTGCGGCTTACAGCATGTCCGGCTCTGGCAATGGTCTCGTCGTCCATAAGGACTCACCGTATTACGAGTTCGCGGACCTCAAGGGTAAGTTGGTCAGCGTCCCCTTTGGGTCGGCCGCCCATGGCATGATGCTGAAGGCGCTGCAGGACCGGGGCTATCCGGCGGATTTCTTCCAGTTGGTCAGTCAAAGTCCCGAGGTCGGCTCGACGAACCTTCAGGAGAAGAAGATCGACGCCCATGCTGACTTTGTCCCGTTCGCAGAGCTGCTGCCGTTTCGCGGATTTGCCCGCAAGATCTTCGACGGCGTGGAGACGAACCTGCCGACCTGGCACGGCGTCGTGGTCCGGACCGACTTCGCCGAGAAGTATCCCGAGGTCGTCGTTGCCTACATGAAAGCGATCATCGCCGCTAACCAGTGGCTGCGCGCCGATCCCAAACTTGCGGCGGAAAAAGTCGCGGAATGGACCGGCATCAGCAAGGAAGTCGTCTACATCTTCCTCGGTCCGAGCGGCAACATGACCACCGACCCCACCATCAAACCAGCCCTGATCGACGCGGCGGAAGTCGATGTCAAGGTGCTGCAGAACCTTGGACGAATGAAGGAGTTCGATCCGAAGAAATGGGTCGACGACTCTTTCATCCGCAAGGCCTATGCCGACATGAAGCTGGACTATGATGCCCAGCTCGCCAGCACCAGGAACTACGAAATTACGGGCGACGACAAGTTCTGCAAGAAGCCGATTTCCGATCCCCGCAAGTCCGGCGAAGTATGGGTCGATGACTCCGGCATTCTTCCGTTCAGCAGCGCCACCTGCACGCTCAGTGCTTACGCGGATTTCAAGGCCAAGGGAAAGAAGATCAACGTCACTTACGTCTTCGACAGCATGCGCGGCATCAAATTGTTCGCGGACCAGGCTTTCTATGCGGTTGCCGGTAACGAAATCGCGCCGTTCCTGCTGAAGAAGGACGCCGAAGCTCACGCCGCCAAGAACAGCGGCAAGGTTCTTGGTTTTGAAGAGGCGGTGAAGTCGGCGGTGGGCGGAGGCAAGACATGAGCAGCAGTCCTGCGCATGCCCTGCATCCGACGGAACGCGAAACACCCGCGATCGCTGCCGAACCGACTCCCGCCGGGGCGCCGGTCCACAGTCCAGTCACGATCGGCGTCCTGGCCGCGCGCTGGTTCCGGCTCAACAAGGCTCGTCTGCGCGCGACGCTGATTGGCGCCCTTTCCCTGGTCGCATTTCTGATTCTCTGGCACCTGTTGACGAAATATCGCGTCGTGTTCTTCGTGCGATTCACCAACGTCCCTTCTCCACTTGCCGTCTACGACAGCTTCACGACAGCGATCCACGACCCCAAATTCCTGATGCATGTCCTGCTGAGCTGCCGCAGAATCATCTTCGGCTTCTCGCTGGCGGCGCTTGTCGCGGTACCGCTCGGTCTCGTCATGGGGCGCTTCAAGCTGATCCACGAAACTGTTTTCCCGGTTGCCGAAGTCCTTCGTCCGATTCCGGCGATCGCCTGGGTGCCGATGGCGATCATGCTTTGGCCGACAAACGAACAGAGCATCGTCTTCATCACTTTCCTCGGTTCATTCTTTCCGATCCTGGTGAATACACTGCACGGCATGGTCCTGGTCGATCCGGTTCTGGTTCGGGCGGCGCGATGCCTCGGCGCCAGGGAAGCTTCGATCTTTCGCGAAGTGTATTTTCCGGCCTCGCTTCCGCACATCTTTACCGGACTTACCGTTGGAATGGGCGTTGCCTGGGTCTCGCTGATCGCAGCCGAGATGATCTCCGGCCAGTACGGAATCGGCTATTTCACCTGGGAAGCCTATTCGCTGGTGCAGTACGCCGACATCGCACTTGGCATGATCGCGATCGGCGTGCTCGGCCTCACTTCCAGCGTGCTGATCCGCTCTGCGGGAAGGCTCGCAATGCCATGGGGGCGCACATGAGTCTCATCGAGGCAAAGGCAGGCGAAGGCCATATCGAGGTAAAGAACTTTGCGCTGAGCTATGAAACCATCGATGGGTCCGTTGCAGCCGTTACAAACACACAGATTCACGTCAAGCCGGGTGAATTCGTCTCGATTGTCGGTCCGTCGGGTTGCGGAAAATCCACGCTTTTGAACGCGGTCGCGGGCTTCCTCAAGCCTACCGCGGGAACGGTCACGGTCGACTGCGAAGAGGTAAAGGGTCCGAGCGCCGAACGCGGGATGGTCTTCCAGCAATACTCCCTCTTCCCCTGGAAAACCGTCCAGGAGAACGTCGAATTCGGACTCAAGATGCGCGGCATGGACCGGTCCCGTCGCGATCGAGCTGCTCGCACCCTGCTCGGACTGGCCGGCCTCGAAGCGTTCGGAAAGCATTACCCTGACCGGCTTTCCGGTGGCATGAAGCAGCGTGTCGGTATTGTGCGAGCCCTGGCGACAGGGCCGAAAGTTCTTCTGCTCGATGAGCCCTTCGGCGCCCTGGATGCGCAGACGCGGGTCATCATGCAGCAAATCCTCAATAACATGTGGCAACGACTGAAAATCTCAGTCCTGTTCGTGACCCACGATATCGACGAAGCGATCTTCCTTTCCGACCGCGTCTACTGCATGACGGCTCGCCCCGGCTCAATCAAAGCGGAAGTTCCCATCCCGCTGGAACGGCCTCGTCAACAATCGATGATGATGTCGTCGGAATTCCTGGCACTGAAACGTGGCTTGATGTCGCTGATTCGCGAGGAAAGCCTCAAAGCAATGGGAGGCGAAATCAGCGACCAGGGTTTGCAAGGGCTCAATATAGACTTGCACGGGCAGTCGTTGGCCGAAATACTTTGAGCAGCTGTGCTTCAAAAGCGCGCTGACCAGGCCTTGGCGTCGACGTGGAAGCCGAACTGGCCCGTACAATCCCACCAACAAACGCTCGTGTGTCGGCGCAACAATCCGCGATTGCGAGGAAGCCGCCGGTCAAGAGACAGGGGGAGCGCGAGGTCGATTCTGGCACTGCTCCCTAACCAACCCTCATTTGTGCAGCCGGAGTCCGGTCAACCTCGGAAGCAACGTCGGTTAATATCTCGCGCAACCACGCCAGTGCGGGATCCATGTGAAACGATGCCGGCCATTGCAGGGCCTCCCGAAATGCAGGGATGCGGACCGGCGCGCGAAGCAGCTTCAACGGAAAGTTTCGCGCAAAGATCGCAGCTAACCGATGATGCATCGTTGCGATACGGTTTGTCCCGATCACCATGGCGGCCATCGCGGTAAAGTTCGGGGCAATGAGCTCGATACGACGCCTGTAACCGAGCTGGACGAGCGCCCGTTCATCAAAAGATGCCCCGCCCATTAGCCCGAGTTGCGCGGTTATATGTCCGGCTTGAAGATACCGCCGGAGCGAGATCGAGCGACCAATCTCGCGGTTTCCTCGCCAGGCGACGCAGCAGAATTCGTCCGCAAACAAATGTTGGCTGGGATGGCCGTCAATGAGATTGGACGCAGGAACTATCACAAAATCGACCTCTCCTCGCTGAAGCTGCTCGTCGACCCGGTCACTAAAAGGAAGAATCTCAAGGCAAACGCCCGGAGCATCCCGATAGACGCGCTTCATCACGGCATGCATCAATACGATGCTCGCATAATCGGAAACGACCAGCCGAAAACGCCGCTCTGAATTCGCCGGGTCGAATTTCGGAGGCGAGATCAAATTGGTCCGGATGCGCAGCAATATGTCCCGCGTCGGCTTTTCCAGCGATTGCGCCAACGGCGTTGGCACGAGCTTTCGCTGCGAAATCGTGAAAATCTCGTCATTGAAATACTGACGCAATCTTCCGATGGCGGCGCTCATCGCCGGCTGACTGAGATGAAGGCGCCGACTGGCCCCCATGACACTGCGCTCTTCAAGGATCGCATCAAGAGCGACCAGGAGATTGAGATCAAGGCCTTCGAACCGCATCGGCTGACATCCATATTGTAAATATCACGGATCATTATAATCGATTTTTCAAATTCCAAAAACCCGGGTAATCGAGAATCTGCCGCCAAGCCGCCAACCAAGAACGGTCATGCCGGAGGAGGAACGCACTTTGATCAAGCCATGGATTTTCGAGTTCATGCAGGCCCCGCATCCGGGCGATGGGGAGCCCCTGCCCGGCACTGTGACCGCCGTGTTCAATGAAGGTTTCGCATTCTGGCTAGAAGCCGAGCGGCTGGGATTCGAAGGAATATTCTTCAGCGAACATCACTTCGGTCATTCATTGAGCCCCTCCCCCAACCTCCTGATCGCAGCCATTTCCCGCCATACCAGCCGGCTGCGCCTGGGGACGATGGGAAACGTCGTGCCGCTCTATGAGCCGTGGCGCATCATCGAAGAGCTGACGATGCTCGACCATCTGACAAATGGCCGCCTCGAGATCGGCTTTGCCGCCGGCGTGCCCCAGGAATTGCAGCGGATAGGCCTCGGAATGGAGGAGACCCGTGAGCGGTTCAACGAGGCTCTGGAAATACTTGATGCGGCCCTGATCAATCCCGTCGTCAGCCACAGCGGAAAGTATTGGAAGTTCGAAAACCTCAGCCTGATGCCGGGCGTCTTCCTGCAGCCCGCGCCGCCGAAATGGACAACTGTCGTAAGCACCGGGTCCGCGCAGAAATCGGCCCAAAGACGATCCAGGATTTGCACCGGCTTCGAATCGGTCTCTCGCATATCGGAAATCTTCGACGTGTATCGAAGTGAATGTGCGCGACTGGGACTGCCGGCAGGCCCGGATCAGCTCGCCATCCGGCGCAATATCTCCATTTCACGTGATGCAGCCGAGGCGCGAGAAGAAGCCAAGGCCGCGAAGGAAGCTACCCTGAAGGTCGTGGCTGGCGATCCCCGCGTCGTCAAGCACGCCCACTCAACGCTCGATGCGCCGAGAGCTGGAGCCGGATTTTCCTTGCATGACGACGACTATATCGCCGGCACGCCGGCGCAAGTCGCCGAACAAGTCATTGATCAATGCCGCAAAACCGGTTCGGGCCATTTCCTCGCGATGCTGGGCAGGAGCATTTCGCCGCGTCGCCGCGAATCGCTCGCCCTGTTCGGCGAGGAGGTACTTCCCCAGATGCGCCGCGCACAGATTGGTTGACCGGTCCGACCGATCGAGCGGGCATCCATCGGCTGCACGCGCGCAGCAACTGCGGTACCACCGACTGGCATGGAGCAGAGGATGATGCAGAATAGACCTCTCATTGTCGGGATTGGCGGCACGCCGCGGCGCGGGTCGTCATCCGAACGCGCGCTCTCGATCAGCCTCAAGGCGGCGGAAGATAAAGGCGCCAGGACAATTCTCCTGTCCGGCGCAGAGCTGCTTCTGCCGATGTATATGCCAGGGCAGCAACAATCCGACCAGGCTTCACGTCTGCTGGCCGCGCTTCGTGAATGCCACGGCATCATCATCTCGTCCCCTGCTTACCACGGATCAATATCCGGCTTGATCAAGAACGCGCTCGACTACGCCGAAGAACTCAGGGCAGACGCGCGCGCGTACCTTGACGGAATTCCAGTCGGCTGCATCGCATGTGCCGGCGGGTGGCAGGCAGTCGGGCAGACATTAGCTGCACTGCGGACGATTGCTCACTCGCTCAGGGGCTGGCCCACGCCGTTTGGCGCTGTCTTGAACACGTCCACGGCCCTATTCGACGCCGAAGGCAATTGTACCGATGTGGCAACCCAACGTCAGCTCGAGACGGTGGGGCACCAGGTGATCGACTTCGTGCGCACGCAACGTCTTGGCAGGCAGAGAGCACAATCCATCCCGACAGACGCGATGGTCGAACCATAGTCCCGGCGCACCGGGCAAGCACGAACTCGGCAAGGAGTTTGACGTGACATTCGAAACGACAAGACTCGAAATAGATGGCGTCGACACGGTGACAAAGGTGATCGGAAAGGGCCCTTCTGTGCTGGCGCTCCACGGCGCAGCAACGATCGAGG
Source organism: Bradyrhizobium sp. LjRoot220 (assembly GCF_964252915.1). NCBI lineage: Bacteria > Pseudomonadati > Pseudomonadota > Alphaproteobacteria > Hyphomicrobiales > Nitrobacteraceae > Bradyrhizobium > Bradyrhizobium sp. LjRoot220. Next base: position 37,731 of record NZ_CAXUPS020000016.1, on the reverse strand, counting down.
GCCATGAATGGGCGCGGGAATTGGCCGACAGGTTTCGGGTCTATCTGCCGTTTCATCCCGACTTCGGCGAAAGTGGACCTGCGCCGCATATCTGCGGAATGCAGGATTTGATCGTTCATAACCTGCGGCTGATCGCAGCCCTGGGTCTGGATCGACCGCACCTCGTGGGACATTCCATGGGCGGGTGGATGGCGGCGGAAATGGCCGCAGTCGCCGGTGAACGTTTTGCTCGTCTGGTGCTCAATGCGCCTGCCGGGCTCAACCACCCTGATCATCGCGGCGCCGATCCCACCAAAATCGCCCCGCAAGATTTGCCACAGTACCTGGCCCATCGCACGGAAGTCGCGGCCCGGTACTTTCCTGGAGGTTCGCTTGCTCCTCCGACAGAGCAATTCATTGCGACAAGGGAAAGGGAAAGCCACGCGCTGCGCAACATTCAGAAAGCCCACGGCATGGGACACCCGAATCTCCGCCGATGGCTGAGCCGGGTACCCAACGAAACGCTCATCCTGTGGGGCGACAAGGACAGGGTGGCACTTGCCAGCCAGGCTGAGCTCTGGGCGAGAGAGATTCCGAAAGCCCGCATCCATATCGTGCCCGGTGTCGGGCACCTCGCCATGCAGGAAGACCCGAGCTGTGTCACGACGATTGGCGATTTCCTCGCGGGTTGAGCGCAAGTTTGCTCGAGCCGCTTTCTTATACTTCCAATAATACAAGGGAGACAAACATGAGGGCCATTGCAATCGCGTTCGCTTTCGTCGCGGGCATGATATCTCCATCGCTGGCACAAACGTGGCCCACCCATTCCATTCGACTCGTCGTCAATTTCCCTCCGGGAGGGGCCGCCGACCTGCTTGCACGCCTGATAGGTCAATCCCTCAGTGAAACTTTTGGTCAGCCGGTGGTCGTCGAGAACAAGGGCGGCGCAAACGGAAATATCGGCGGAGAAATGGTGGCCCGATCCGCGCCCGATGGCTACACCTTGCTGATGTCGTCGGGCGGAATGGTTGCCATCAATCCACATCTGTATGCCAGCATGGCCTTCGACCCGGTAAAGGATCTCGTTCCCGTGGCTTCCGTCGCGCGTGTCCCCTTCTATCTCGTCGTTCGCACGGAAAATCCGGCGCCGGATCTCAAGGCATTTGTCGCCGACCTCAGGGCCAACCCGGGAAAACGCAATTTCGGATCGCCCGGCATCGGCAGCTCTCCGCATCTGGCCACGGAATTGCTCAAGAAGATGACGGGCACGGACGCCGTACACGTGCCCTATCGTGGCGCAGCACCAGCGCTCAACGACCTGATTGCCGGACAGATCGACTTCCTGTTCGACCCCGGCATCGCCATTGAGCATGTGAAAGCAGGTAAGCTACGCGCCCTTGCGATTGGAAGCCCGCAGCGCTCGCCTCAACTTCCCAACGTGCCGACGTTGGAGGAACTCGGCCTTGCAGGCTTTGACGCGGACGCTGTTTTCGGCGTCTACGCGCCTGCCGGAACGCCGGCCGATATCATTGCACGCTTGAATGCCGAGATTAACCGGGCGCTCGCGACGGCTGCACTCACCGAGCGCATTGCGGCAGTCGGTAACGTCCCTGCGGCGATGTCTCCCGATGCGTTCAGGGAAAGGTCTCGCAAGGATTCCGAACGGTTCGGCGCAATCATCCGGGAACGGGGAATTGTGGCCGGCAACTAATGCCGGAAGTTTGAACCCTACGGACAGGACACAAGCGTGGAAGCTACGCTGCAAGCAGCCGATTCCGCAGAGAAAGAGCGGCAAATGCCCACACCTCCAAGCGACTGCTCGGTGCTGATCGTCGGCGGCGGCCCATGCGGCCTCATGCTCGCCAACGAGCTGGGCCGGCGCGGCGTGACCGCCGTTCTCGTGGATCAGAAGGCGACCACTGCCTTCAATCCGCAAGCCAACGCAACGCAAGCCCGCACCATGGAGCATTTCCGGCGGCTGGGGTTCGCACATGAAATTCGCGCCTTGGGCCTGCCGCCCGACTTTCCGACCGACATCGCCTATTTCACCCGTTACGCAAAGCACGAACTCGCGCGCTTCAAGCTGCCCTCTGCGCGCGAAGCGGTCGATCGCGTGAAGCAGCTCTCGGGATCGTGGAGCGCTGCCGAGCTCCCCCATCGCGTGTCCCAGAAATTCGTCGAACAGGTACTGAGGCGGCATGCCGAAGCCCTGCCCGAGGTGTCGGTTCATTATGGCTGGCGGCTTACCGGTTTCAGGGAGACGTCTCAGGGCGTCGAAGCCGAGATCGAACAGGTGAGCGACGGCAAGGCACATCGCATCCGTTCTGCGTTCCTTGTCGGAGCCGACGGCCCGCGCAGCACGGTGCGTCAGGCGCTCGGTTTCCAGTACACCGGTGAGGAAGGCGCCGTGCGCGACTTCTTCGGTGGTCGTATGTTTGCGATCTACCTGCGCGCGCCGGAATTCTACCACGCTGTGCCACATCCGCCCGCCTGGATGAACGTCACCTTCAATCATGAACGTCGGGCCTTCATGGCGGCGGTCGACGGCAAGGGCGAGTTTGCCTTCCACACCCAATTGCGTCCCCACGAGGTCGAAGGCGAGATCACGCGGGAACGCGCGCTCGCGATGTTTCAGGAAGCCGTTGGCGCGCCGATCCAGGCCAAAATCCTGTCGCGCGGCACCTGGATAGCCGGCTATGCGTTGGTGGCTGACCGATTCCGGCGCGGCCGCGTATTCATCGCCGGCGATGCCGCGCATCTGTTCACCCCTGCCGGCGGACTTGGCTACAACACCGCCATCGAGGACGCAGTAAATCTTGGCTGGAAACTCGCAGCCACCATCCGCGGGAGCGGCGGTCCTGCCCTGCTCTCCAGCTACGAGGCCGAGCGGCAGCCGAACGCCAGACGCAACACGGCCTACGCGCGGCAGTTTGCCGACTCGCTGGGAACGTTCGTGCCGGTCTCGGAGATCGAGGACGAGACACCCGACGGTGCGGAAGCACGCCGCCTGGCCGGCACCTACCTCGAGGCGCACGGCAAGGCCGAATTCAATATCCCCGGAATCACCTTCGGCGCGCGATACTACACCTCGCCCATCACGGTTTCGGACGGAACGGAGCCGCCGCCCGATGCGGCCAATCTGTATGTTCCCTCAGCCTGCCCCGGCGGACGCGCACCGCACCTGTGGCTATCTCCGGAGCAATCCCTCTACGACATTTTCGGCTTTGGATGGACGCTGCTGCGGCTTTCTGACCGCGCCGACGGGCGACAGATAGCGGCGGCAGCCAGTGCCTTGGGGCTCGACATGAAAGTTGTCGACCTCCAGTCGGCTGAGGCGCGCGATCTCTATCAGGCCGACCTCGTCCTGATCAGGCCTGATCAAATCGTCGCATGGCGCGGCAACAGCGATGAAACTGCGACGGATATCCTCCGGCGCGTTCTCGGCCGGGAACACCTGAGTTGCCAACAACCGTCGTGAAGCGGGCGACGCATAGCGAAAAGACGTGGGGACCCAATGAGGAATTTCAACGAAACCACCATCACCGGCGCCGTGATCGAGCGCATCAAGGACGCCCCCGATGCGTGAGTCAAAGAGATCAGCGCTTCGCTGATCCGCCATCTCCATGATTTCGTGCGTGACGTGCGCCTGACCGAAGGAGAGTGGTCTTACGCGATTGATTTCTTGACACGCACCGGCAAAACCTGTGACGGAAATCGCCAGGAATTCATCCTGCTCTCCGACACGCTCGGCGTGTCGATGCTGGTCGACGCCATCAATCACGCCTCTCCAGGCGCCACGGAAACCACCGTGCTCGGCCCCTTCTATGTCGAGAATCCCCCGGAATACCAGTCAGGCGCCGACATCAGTGGGACGCTGGAAGGCGATCCTCTCTATGCCCAGGGACGGGTGACGTCCACCGGAGGTGCTCCACTGGCGAACGCCGTCGTCGACGTGTGGCACTCCGACAAGGAGGGTTATTATGATGTGCAGCACCTTGAGCAGACCGAAGGCCTCGCCGGCCGAGCGCGCCTGCGCACCGACGCCGACGGGGTTTACCGCTTTTGGTCGATCAAGCCGGCGGCCTATCCGATCCCCTACGATGGCCCGGTCGGCGAGATGCTCACGGCTCAAGCGCGCCATCCCTGGCGGCCGGCGCATGTGCACTTCATGATCGAAGCGCCCGATCATGAGAAGCTCACCACTCACGTCTTCGTCAATGGCGACCGATATCTTGATTCTGACGCCGTCTTCGGGGTCAAGGATTCGCTTATCGCAGATTTCGTCCGCCATGAAGCAGGCAAAGCGCCGGACGGACGCATACTGGATGTCCCCTTCTTCACATTGGCGTATGATTTCGTACTGCGGCAAAGAGCATGATGGCCTGACTCGGCGACATGAACCCGCCCAGAGACGGAGAGCTGATCGTCATGCAGTCATTTGTCTATAACGCCTTACCCGGTCGGGTCATCTTCGGCCAAGGCACGGTCTCGGCCCTGAAATCCGAGATGGAGCGTGCCGGCTGCACGCGCGCGCTGCTGCTCAGCACCCCGGAACAGGCTGCGGCGCTGAAGGACATCGCCGCTTCCATCGGGGCGCTGGCGGCAGGCATCTTCACCGATGCCGCCATGCACACCCCCACCGATGTCACTGATCGAGCACTACGAGCGGCAAGGGATTGCGCGGCCGACTGCACCATCGCCTTTGGCGGAGGCTCCTCGACCGGGCTCGGCAAAGCCATCGCGCTCCGCACGGATCTGACCCAGATCGTTATCCCAACCACCTATGCCGGTTCGGAAATGACTCCGATCATCGGCGAGACCGAAGGCGGCAGAAAGGTCACGCGGCGCACGCTGAAGGTGCTTCCGGAGATCGTCATCTATGACGTCGATTTCACTCTCACCTTGCCGCCGCGATTGACCGTCACGTCGGGCACCAATGCCATTGCGCACGCGGTGGAAGCGCTGTACGCGCAGGACCGCAATCCAGTCATCTCGATGATGGCCGAGCAGGCGATATCAGCGATGGGGCGCGCGCTGCCTGCAATCGTCGCCCATCCCCAGGACCGGGAGGCGCGTGCGGAGGCGCTCTACGGCGCGTGGCTGTGCGGAATCTGTCTTGGATCGGTCGGTATGGCATTGCACCACAAGCTTTGTCACGTGGTGGGGGGATCCTTCAACCTGCCGCACGCGGACACGCACACGGTCATTCTGCCTTACGCCATGGCCTACAATGCAAAGGCAGCGCCGGAGGCTGACCAGGTGGTTGCTCGCGCCCTCGGCGGCCGTAGCGGGACACAGGCCCTCGTCGATCTGGCAAGGAAGCTCGAGAGTCCCACCAGTCTCAAATCGATTGGAATGGAAGAGCGCGACATCGAACGGGCGGCCGATCTCGCCGTGCAGAGCCCATACTGGAATCCGCGCCCGATCGATCGGAGCGCCATCCGCGATCTTGTCGCTAGTGCCTGGGCGGGTGATATTGAACGTTACATGTCAGGCCCATGAACCACGAGTGGCGTGCGGTCGCAGCGGCGAGTAGAAGCCCCACCGTCACCGCAAGATCGTCTGACCGATCGCCGCGCGGGGCGCAAAAGCTGTTGGCCTACCGCAAGGTCCCGTCATTTCCCGCAATATTATTGCATTGCCGCAACCTCGCAGACCCAAAGGACCACGGGACGGGTACGAAATTCTGCCTGTCATTGACATGGTTACGTCTGGCAAAATATCCTTCGGAACCCGCGGTCGATCCTCAGGCTGACCGGCTTTCTTGCTGCAATACCACTCGTCAGAGATCGGAGAACAAAATGCCCTCCCGTATTCTAGCAAGATTCGCCGTGGTGGCTGTGACGCTCGGCTTACTCACCGGCGCTGCCAAGGCGCAAGAAAAGTGGCCATCGAGGCCCGTGACGGTCATCGTGCCGTTCGCCGCCGGTGGCAACACGGACGTCATGGCGCGCATTTTTGCAGAGCAACTGACGAAGCGGCTCGGCCAGCAGTTCATCGTCGAGAACAAGGCCGGTGCGGGCGGGGTCAACGGCCTGCACGCGATGACGCGCGCGGAGCCGGACGGCTACACCATTGCGGTGGCGACCTCCGGTGGAATCGCCATCAATCCGATACTGATCAAGGACAAGATCCCCTACAACGTCGAGAAAGACTTTACCTACCTCTATGGCATGGCAGCACAGCCGAACATCTGGCTCGTCAATCCGTCCGTGCCGGCCAACACCATGGCGGAGCTGATCGCCTGGCTGAAGGCGAACCCGGAGACGCCGTATGCGACATCCGGCCCCGGCACGACGCAACATATCTGCGGCGCGATGCTGGAGGACGCCGCCGGGCTCAAGATGACGGCCGTCTCCTACCGCGCATCTAACATCAGCATCCAGGATCTGATTGGTGGTCAGATCAAACTGGCCTGCGACAACTTCGCCGTGGCATACGAGCAGGTGAAAGGCGGCAAGCTGCGTGCCATCTCGATCACCTCGCCTGGGCCCTACCCGCTCGCCAAGGAGATCGAGCCGACAGCCGCGACCCTGCCGGGCTTCGAACTGATGCCGGCATTCGGCTGGGTCGGCCCCGCCAACATGCCGCCCGACATCGTGAAGAAGCTCATTGAAGAGCTTGTCGCGGTCGGCAAGATCCCTGAAGTCCGCACCGCACTCGAAAAGTTTGGTGTACTCCAGACCGAACTGCCGGGTCCGGCCTACGCCGAGGCGCTCGCCAAGGAGCGTGCAGGGTACGCACGTGTGATCGAGCGTGCCGGGATCAAGGTGCAGTGAGTCGCCGGACAACCGCAGATTTGGGGGCGGAGCGCGCTTGGGCGGGAATGGAGTTGCTTACATAGCGAACTCAGCCGCTTGATGCTGGCTGGCGACGCAGTGCTGATCGCACCTGTCTCCGGGGAAACTTCCCTGCAAACGAAGAAATTGGCGATCTCGGCGGCTGGGAGACTGGTCCACTGGCCAGGGAACGCTGTAGTGCAGCATCTTTCCAGGCAATTCCCCGCGCCAACTAACAGGGAATTTCACTTGGTGAACAGCGTATTGCTGCGGACATAACAGGAAGCCCGAAGGCGGCCTCGGCAGTCCCGGAGCCGCCGCCGCCAGTACGCCTGCAAGGCAGCCGCAAGCGCATTCGATCATTGCACCGTAGCATACTCCGAAGGAGCTGTTCGATATCGCCAGCACGGTACGGGTACGCATCCATTCTTTCGGGTGCTAACGACCGCAGACGGCGCAGCCATTCTGACGGCCCACGCTCCAATACTAGGTCCATGTACCAAATAATTAGGCTATCCACTCCGCGGGGCCCTTCGCCGAGGCGACAAGCAGGGCCTGGGCAGCATTTTTTCTGATTTTGTCGTCTTGGCGCCGACATTTGGTCCATCTTCTTCAAACAGGTCGGCTCAAAGCAGAAATTGGCTCGACCTAACGGGTCGTCAGCACCTCGCCAGCAAAGTCAGTCCATTGGCCGCGGGTTAACTTTGCGTGACAACCTGACCACTGGAGGAGGGCTAAGGGCTTTCGCTCTCTTTGGTCCAGACCACGAGAAGTTCCCAGATCACGGCCAGGACTATAGGCCCCAGAAAAAGGCCGGTGATCCCGTAGGAAATGGTACCTCCCAGTACTCCAATCAAAATAATCAACATCGGGGTGTCCAGCCCCCGCGCCATGACAAGCGGGCGAAGAACGTTGTCCAACAGACTAACCGGGATGAAATAGATCGTGACAAGGACGGCCGCCGTCGGATCCATAGTGATCCAACTCCAAATAACGATCGGGAAAAGGATAATCGACGGGCCAAGCTGAATGATTCCACAGATGAGGACCGCTAAAGTGATCAAGCTGGCATTCGGAATTCCAGCAGCGACAAGCCCGAACCCGGCTAAAAGTGCTTGCAATGCTGAGACGCCAATAACACCCCGTGACACAGCCCGGATGGTGGCTCCGGCGATCTGGACGAACTTCTCACCCCGCCCTGAAGCGAGCCTTTGTGAAAACAACGAAATTGCATTGACCAACGATGGCGCCGGCGAGAACAAAAAGCCGGCCAAAACAATTGCAATAAAGAACTTGATGACGCCAACGCCCGCGCCTTCGGCGAATGCAAGCAGGGTGCTGCCGATTGGTTTCAGCACGGGTGCGGTCTTGACTAGCGCGGCCTGAAAGTTGGTCGAAGCCAAATCCCAAAACTGATAAATCGAGCTACCTACAATAGGCCAGCTCTTTACCGCAACTGGTGGCGGAGGCAGTACGAGGCTGGAGAGATCGAGATGCTCCGACATATGTCGGATACTATCGATCAGGCCTAGAGTGAGCCACGTAGCCGGTCCTATCACGATCAGCAGATTGAATAGGGTAAGAACGAGAGCCGCCAGTCGACGGCGTCCACCCAGCCAGCCGGCCATCACGTCATACACGGGATAGAGCGCGACGGTCAGCACGACGCTCCAGACAACCATGGTGATGAATGGACGAATCAGAGTGAACGCAAAAAAGAGCAATAGTCCGAGGACACCAAGCCGGATGACCAGTTCGACCCAGGTTGCCGTGAGCCGGTCGCGACCGACTGGATCATCATCAGCGCTGGACATAACATCCCCTCCCTCTGGAGCCCGGGCCGGCACACTTGTTTGCCGCAATGAACGCATGGGATCGGGGCATGCGGGGTTGCGCCGGATCGAGGGCCATGCACGCCATCATGCGTCGTGGACCACTAAATGCGCCAACGCGATCTCGCCGTCGGTAATGTAGTGGTTGACATGCGCGGTCACGATGCCTTGACCGGACCGGTAAACTTCCACGGCATCGATCATTCGACTTTTCATCAGTTCTGCGACGATATGGTCGCGCTCGGCATTGGTGTCCGAATCTGTGGCATGCGTGATTTGAAACGTCAGCCGGGTTAGCGATAGGCCGATATCTCTGGTACCGGCGCCAACCCACATAACACGCTCGTTGTCCGGTGGCCGGTCGGTATTTAGCCAGAAGTCCGCTGCGCCCCAGGTGGCTTGCGCACGCGTTAGGCTCAAAGCCCAAAATCGTATGTGATGACGCTTCCGCGGGCTGTTATCGATTGCTTTCTGGAATCCGATGTCCTGCCCGCGACCGAAGAGATAGAGAGTGCTAAATGGCGCGGTGGGGTAAGGCGAGTTGAACACGAACGCCCGGATCATGCCCCAGGAGCTTGCCAGTCCCAGTCGATCTGCTTCCGACCAGCCGAGAATTCTGAAGGCCGATCGAAGCTGCTGTAGCGTACCTACAAGGGCGACATTGACGGGATCTCCCGGCAGTCCGTCACCTGTGATGGTGTAGCTCGGTACTCGTTTATGCTGCAGAATTTTGAGACCGAGGCGAATGGCCCGCGGAAGGACAATATAGGCAGCAAATCCGTAAGTAATGCTCAACGCCAAAATCCAGGGCAGCCTGCGGTCCGCGGTTTCAAAGACCACGAAAACAATCAGCCAAACACAAAATACGCCTAAACCAAAAATCGCCAGGCGTTGGAGGAAGCGCATGACCATCTCACGACCTCTTCGTCCGCCAAACCGCGGGATAACGATGTGGAACGTGCCCTATGGTCCTTTCAGTATCAACCGATGTTTCGGGCAGGTTAGAGATTGATGAGAAAGAGTTGGCGGCAACTCGGGAATGAGCCGCCGCCAACCATTGGTCACTTAGCCGTTTGCGACCGGCACGGCGACGTAGTGGGACGCTTCGCCCGAACGAAGGCGCATCAACACGCTGCTCTTCTTGTCTGCGCGAGCAGCATCGAGCGCTTCGCCAATGTCACCGGGATTCGAGACGTTTTTTCCGGCGACTTCCAAGATCACGTCACCCTTCTTAATCCCGCGATCCGCAGCGGCGCTCTTCGGTTCCACCTTCGTGATGACAACGCCTTCCTTGCCGGCACCGTCCATCTTGCCCGCCGGGGCAACCGAAAGGCCCAAACGCGGAACGTCAGTGCCATGGGTCGACCCCTTGCCAGCGGCTTCAGCGTCGATCTTGGCTTGCTGGGCATTTGGCAGCTCACCCAAGGTCAGACTGACAACCTTCTGCCGTCCCTTGTGCAGCACGTCCAGCTTCGCGGTACTGCCCGGCGCAAAGCCACCGATGATGCGGGCCAGTTCCCGGGCATCCTTGACCGGCTGGCCATTTGCCGCGGTAATGACATCGCCCGAGACGAGGCCGGCCTTTGCTGCAGGTCCATCCTTCTGGGGATCGGCAATCAGCGCACCTTCGGCTTTTTTCAGTCCCATGCTGTCGGCGATTTCCTGCGTGACCGGCTGAATCTGAACACCGATCCAGCCGCGGGTGACACTTCCCTTGTCCTTGAGCTGAGCGATCACGCTCTTCACGGTCGCCGCCGGGATCGAGAATGCGATACCGACGCTGCCGCCGGACGGCGAATAGATCGCCGTGTTTACGCCGACCACCTCGCCCTGCATATTGAAGGCCGGCCCACCCGAATTGCCTTTGTTGACGGGAGCATCGATCTGGATGAAATCGTCGTACGGACCGCTACCGATGTCACGGCCGCTGGCCGATACGATTCCGGCCGTTACCGTGCCGCCCAAACCAAACGGATTGCCTACGGCAAGCACCCAGTCACCAACCCTGGCCTTCCCTTCGGAAAGTTTTGTAAACGGGAAGTCCGAGCCCTCGATCTTGATCAAGGCCAGGTCCGTCCGGGGATCGGTCCCGATCACCTTCGCGGCGTAGGTCTTGCCACCATCCGTCGTTACTTCGACCTTTTCGGCGCCTTCAACGACGTGGTTGTTGGTCACGGCATATCCATCGGATGAAATGAAGAATCCGGAGCCCTGGCCCATCTTTTCGCCATCCCGGCCCTTCCCCCCGGGATTTTGCGGTCCCCCATTCGGACCACCGAACTGGCGAAAGAAGCGCTCCATCGGCGAGTCCGACTCGTCCTCGTTCGTGGCTTTCGCGTTGGTGGTCTTGTCCTTCATGGTGACCTTGACCGAAATTACCGATGGCTTCACCCGCTCCACCGTATCGGCAAACCCGACGGGCTGTGCGGCGCCGGCACCAGCATTATTCACGCCGGCGTAAGCCGAACTGCCAAGCATTGGCAGGTGATCGGGCGACAAGCTGATGCCGCACATCACGAGCGCGGCCACCGCTGACGCCATCAATGCAGCCTTTCGCGCCGAAAGCAGGGAGTGCCGCTTCTGCTCCGGATCACGGGAGGCAACAGGACTAAGTCGGTTCGTCATAAGAAATCTCCACAGAGAGGATTTTGGCGAGCGAGTGCCGCCCTTGAGCTTCCGTAGATGCAGGGTCCAGGATTACGCCGCGCTGTCCGGTGAATTAATGTTTCGAAAGAAACGAAGCTAATGGTAAGTCGAATTGCCCGTTGAGCTGCGGGCGGCTATGCTTCAATCCATGCTGCCAAAGCCGCCGGCTGTATGGCACATTCGAGCTTCAGACTGCCGATTTTGCATAGGCTCCCCGCGATCTTTTTCGTAGAGATTGATGGTTCATCAACAGGCCTTCAGACAATGCCCGAAGTCAGCCGTGTGGTCTCGTTAAGCTGTATATCTCTGGCCACGCTCGCGGCCGGCATGCTTGTGCAATGCACGTCCCTGTTTGCCCTCGAACCGCCGAGCAAACCCTTCCTCGACAAGAATAGTTTCTATCTGTCCTCTGCGGGCTTCAAAGTTCATTTCGCCAACGACGCCGCCGGCAAAAGGGCAATGCACGCGCTGCCATCGCATCGCTTCGTGGTTCATAATCTCAGCGGTGGTGACGTCCGATATCTGTATTCCGAGCCGCAGCATTGCGTGTGCGTCTTCATCGGTACCAGGGACGCCTATCAAAACTATCGAGCGATTCTTCGACAGCCCATACAGCAGCCGGATGATGTTGCTGCGGACTACAAATCACAGGTAAGCGCGGTGCTGGATGGCGATCCAGTCGATATGGTCGGCAACCCGCCATATGCCGCCGAGTATTTCCACAATTACTACTGACTGGAGCATCGTGGCTGATCTCACAGCCGGTCCGGCGCGCAGCAGCTATTCACTGCTGCGCTTCTGACGTCCACTCGTACGTATCGCAGCGTCTACGGTGTGGGTACGCAGCGGTTGTAGGGCGCATAGAAATAGTAGCCGTATGGACAACCGACCGGGGCAGGCGCGCCGTAATAGCCCGGCGCGTAATAAGCACCGGCGGCAGCAGCGCCCACTGCGGCGGCGCCGACCGCAGCAGCACCGATGCCCACCGCCACTCCGGGGCGTACACCGCGGTAGACGCCGCCACGGTAAACCCCACCGCGATAGACACCGCCGCGATAAGCACCACCGCGATAATAGGCAGAAGCGTCAGTTGAAACTGTACCAACAAACCCGATGCCGATGATGACTGATGCAGCGAGTGACAGGATGGCTCTACGCGACATGTTGAGTTCCTTTTCTAAGATCAATCAAAAGCACATTCGGCGGACAACGCATTGCAAACCGGCGCTGCGTTGCCGGTGTCGGAGAGTGATCACGCCAAATGCGACATCCGCGTACGCCGCACCCTCGCGAGCAAACAGCCGTCTCAGTCCGGCAGGGTAGTCGGAGCAACACTTGATGACTATGCGGTTTCGGCCTCGGGCGCATTTTCGATTAGAATGTTGATTGTGTCGGTCGGCCGCACACGACGAGTCCACCGAGACATTCGGCGCGGCCAGATTTCGATCAGGCCCGCTCTCGACGCTCCAGGCGTGGACCGCTGCGAACTTCGCTCAATGACCAGGTCACTCCGGGGCAGTTTTGCTGAGACGAGATGCGAACCGCTCCGTCAACACCGGACCAACCACCGATGTAACGAACACAAGCACAAGCACAACGTTGAACATGCGGTCGTCAAGCAGGCGCTGACCGCTCGAATTGAGCGTGTCATGGGCGACCAATGTCGCGGCAAGTGTAGCTGCAACCTGCGGCAGCGTGAGTGACCAAATGTTTAGCCGTTCGTTACGGCTATATCCGAACATGCGGCCGACGACCCATGCGGCTATCCATTTGCCGACGAGCAAAGCTCCGATAATTCCGGCAACGAGGAAGAAATTGTCAAATATCCCATAGACGAACTTGACCGGGTCAATCAGGAAGCCGGTAACCACGAAAAAGATCGGAATGAAGAACGACTTGCTTAGAAACTCAAGCTTGAGGCTGGCCGGCGCCTTTTGTGCAGAGGCATTGATGGCGAGTCCCGCTAGAAACGCTCCGACAATGCCCGGCAATTGGATCGCAGCCGCAAATACGCCCGCGACTGCCATGATGCTCAACATGAGAATGAAATAGGCATCTTCTTCATTTTCCACTCGCTTGAGCACGTAGGCTCCAAAACGACTCAAGCCGAACAAGACCAGCAGGATATAGCCGACAATCTCAACCAGCAGGATCGCGAGCCCTTCCGGCGAGAACCCGGTAGTGTAAATCGAGACGCAAACGGCAAACACCACGAGCGACAGGGTGTCGGACATCACCGTGGCACCGACGGCGACTGTAACTGACTCCGACGTTCCCAGGCCGAGCCCGTTCACGATGGCCAGTCCAAGCAATGTGTGTGAAGCGAGCAGCGAGCCGATCACGATCGCTGGCACCGCGCCATAGCCGAAAGAAAGCCCAACGATGGCACCGAGCAACAGCGGAAACACCGTTGTGGCGATGCCAAAGGTAATCGAGCGGTGACGGGCTCGCCGAAACAAGGCGAGATTGATCTCCAGACCCGCGAAAAACATCAGCAGCAATTTTCCGAGTTCTGCGAGAAAATCCGCGATCGGCCGAACCTTGCCGAAGATGTCGAGAACGTAGGGTCCTACGATAATTCCACCAAGCAGCAACCCCACTGTTGGCGGGATGTGCACCCGGCGGGAAAGCCGAGGGATCACGACAAGCATCACCATCCCCACCGCGAACTTTGCGAGTGGCGGCATGGAGAAAAGGTGATCCCGGAGAGCTTCGATCATTTGCCGAGGGTACCCCGCTCTCGCGCAGCGTCGTCAACGCGAGCGCGGTCGAATTGCCTCAAGCCGGCCAGCATAGCCCGTACAAATCGAAATCTTGCTGGGCCGGAAAGCATCGAGCGCGCACCACCGTCACGATAGGCGCTAAAGCGAAGAAGTTGTTCGAATCGTCGCCTGAACGCTATGCACATTCGGCATTTTGGGACGGTCGAACGAGAATTCATCCGACCGCAGAATAGATATGAGGGCATACTCACGTCTCCCTCCTCCGGGCAACAGGTCATATTGCGGCCGCCGCGATCCCATCCATCCCGACCAAATCACGGGTGCGATCTTCGACGCGGTGGCATGTCAGCAACGTGAGGTTTGGTCATCTCGTTTAGATTGTTGCCGCTCCTCCAAGGATGCCGAATGTGCATAGCGAACATTCGGAGAGTGAATAATCTCCGCCCGGAGAACCAACGCGGTCGAACCACGTCGAGTCCACCGCTTCAAGGAAGCGCGTCGCTCCAGTCATGAAGGTACGGCAATGATCCGACTATCCCTGGCCGTGCTGTTCGCAGCAGGCCTCCTGACGATCAATCACGCTCCGGCCTCTGCCCAGACTGGCATATCGCAATATCCTTTTTGTATGCAGGGACAGGATAATCCCGGCTGGAGCGGATGCTCATTCAACACCCTGGCGGCCTGTCAGGCCTCGGCTTCAGGCCTCGAAGCCGAATGCATTACCAATCCCTGGTATCAGTCTGGCGCTGCTGCCCCACCACCTCCGCAAGGACCGGCGGGCATGGGTGGACCACTTCCGATTGGGCCGCCTCCGCAACAATGAGGCGTGCATCGATAACGATCCTGAGAAGCAATGCCGGCGCTCCGAACGATCGCGACAACCCTGCTCTTCGGATTCTGAACTTCGTCCTCTCGTTGCTCGATCGACCAGAGTTAAAAAGTGCAGGCTTTTTGATACGAACTTTCCAGCGTCCAGAAGGCCGAAATCGCATAGCCTGCAGCGAGCTCTTCGGCCACTCTCTGTCCCATCATCTTTGAAAGCCAGCGCATCCGCTGATGGGTACGGAGTTCATCATGACCAATATGAACAGAACAAGGTGTATGACAATCGCTCTCCTGCTCGCCGGGCTCGTATCGGCGCAGGCCCAAACCGCGCCGGCGACCCAGCACGCCCAGCTCCAGAAGACGATTGGCCAAGCCAAACCTGAGATTGTCCCGTCGCTGATCGTGATGAATGCGCGCGGTGCCAGCCTGCAGGGCGGGCAGCTGGTACTCAACGGGGTGGCGCCGAATTCGATCGTCTTCGCGGACCGGCCGGTGCGCGCGGCCGGTCATTCATTGACGACCGACCTGATGGAGGAATGGTCGAAGAGCAACACCAGCGAACAGAGCTTTGCCAAGGATCCTCCGAACGCAACCGTCTCTGTGTTCAGCAAGGACGGAGCGAAAATCCGCGATGCCGTTGTGGTGTTGAAGACGGCCAAGCTGGAGGGTGACCGACTGACCTTCGACGTCGATGTGCTCGAAGGCGAGTTGACTGGCGGCGATGGGCCAGCTGCGCTCTTCATAGACCGCTTTGGCGGCGGTTTTCATGCCGGCGGGTTCCACGCGGGTGGCTTTCACGCCGGTGGCGTCGGCGGCTTCCACGCTGGCGGTTTCCACGCTGGCGGCGGCTACGTCCACGGGGGCGCTGTTGGCGTAGGCCGCGTCGGCGCAGCCGGAGTCTGGCACCGCCCCTACGTTGCGCGCGGTGCCTACTATCGTGGGGGCTACGGGGCTGCAGCAGTCGGAGCCGCGGCCGTGGGTGGGGCGGCTCTAGGTATGGCGGCCGCCAGCAACTATCCCTACAATGGCTACGGCGCCACCTGCGGCTACTATCCTTATCCACCGTGCTACTGAAGAACGCCGCATGCCATTGGCTTTATATGCGGGTCTCCGGCGCGGCTTGGCGACGCAATGGCAAGAGCGAGAATGCAAAGGCCCGAAACGCCCTCCTCGCCGCTGGGGTCAAGGTCCGCGATAGCAGCGCCGCATTTGCGCTCACGCATCAGAAGTCCATGGTTATCGACGACAGGATAGGTTTCGTGGAATCCCTCAATTGGGAACCACGCGACCTCACCGAAACACGCGATTATGCGGTCACCACGACCAAGAAGAGCGAAGTGAAGGAAATGACTCAGGTGCTTCAACGCCGACTGGGCGCGCAAGCCCTTCAAGCCTGACCGCAACTCACGCCTGCTCTGGTGCCCCAATAACGGACGTGAACGGATCGCGGCCGTCATCGACGAGGCGAAGAAATCGCTCTGGCTTCAAAATGAGCGCTATCAGGACACGGTTATCGTTGAGAGGATCGTTCGTGCCGTGACTCGCGGGGTCCGCGTCAGAATCATGGCGCGCGCGCCCCACAAACTTTCGGGCAAGAAGCTCGCCGAAGGCATTGGCGGCCTACGAATTATGCATGACGTCGGGGCAAAAGTTCATCTGCTAAAGGGCCTGAAGTTGCACGGCAAGATTGTGATCGCGGATGGCACGCGAGCTATTGTCGGATCCATCAACCTCAGTCCGGGCAGCTTCGACTCTAGGCGTGAGCTGGCGATTGAAACCAAATCCAAGCGGGTGTTGAAACGCCTCATCGAGGTATCGCGTCGGGACTGGAAGAACTCGCGAAGGATCGATTTGTCCGATCAAGGGATTCTCGCAGACTTGGAAAAGCACGGTAGCAAGGATGCAAACCTGCTTGCTCTCAGGCCGTAAGACCAGAACGGACCGAGATGAGCCGGCCGAGATGAGGCGGCTGAACAGGCGCTACGCTGGGTACTCTTGACGGCAGCAAGGCGGCCGCACAGGTCTACTTGCTGGGTGCTGCAACAAGATCTAGCCGCCATGCCCTATTTTGCATAGGCGGCCAATCCGATGACAGCTAAACTGCAGATCTGGGAAGGAACGTCACGGTCGCTTGGTAATCGCGGTCTCTTGGTAATCGCGGGACCGCTTGGCCGCACCGCATCTAGAGATGCGATCGGATTGTATCCGGCTTCGTACCACTGAAATGGCGGTCATGACAGCCAGTTCGAGTGCTTATACGCCGCCACCGTCCGGATCGTCGGAACTTAAAGGTGTGCGCATTTTGCTGGTTGAAGATTCCTGGCACGTCGGAAACGCCATCAAGCGCCTGCTGCGTGCGCTGGGCGCGGATGTAGCGGGCCCCGCTGCCGCCATCGCTGACGCCGAGCGCCTGATCGCCGAGTGCAAGCCCGATGTGGCGATCGTAGACATCCACCTGCGAGATGGCGAGCAGGCCAATCCGCTGCTCGACAGACTTCAAGAAGAACGCATCCCGGTTATCGTCATTACGGGATTCACAACCGCTCCCATAAAGCCTGGAGCAGTCGAGGCAGTTCTGCAAAAGCCGGTCAGCGTGGAACGGTTTTTGGCAGTCTTGGGTCCTATCATTGCTAGATTGCCGAATCGATAGGCGTTTCTATTTTCACGCCGAGTATCCCAACTGTCTGTGCGGTATCTCAATTCTACATGACACGCCTTCGGGCTGGAACGACAAGTCGACGGAACCGCCAAGCTCGTGGGGGATCAGTTCGCAAATGAGACTGATTCCGTAGCCGACTTTGCTTGGAGCTGGTGCTAACGGACCACCCGTCTCACGCCACTGGATTGTCAGGCCGATTGTTTCATCTTCGCTGTCGCGGTACTCCCAGCTGACTGACACTCGACCCTCAGGGGTAGATAGTGCACCGTACTTTACGGCGTTGGTCACCAGCTCGTGCAATACCATCCCTACCGCTTCGGTTGCCGCGGCGTTGAGCACGATCTCGGGGCCGCCGGTCGTCGTGTTTGCGTCCGTGGCACAGGCGGCCAACTGATGCCGAACAAGATCTGCAAGGCGAACGCCTCGCCAACTACCGTGGCTTAGCAGTTCATGCGCAACCGCCATGCTCTGGATGCGGCTATCGAGCGCCTGGATGAACTCGTCTATGGTGCCACTGCGCTCGCGCGTATACATGGCGACCACGGCAACGCGCGCGAGCACGTTCTTGACACGATGATCGAGTTCTGCGACCAGCGCGCGCTGGTGCTGTTCAGCCCGCTTCGCTTTCGTGATGTCACGCGTCAGACCCTTGATGTGCAGGCAGTTTCCAGCAGCGTCAAATTCGGCTGTCGCCGTTTCTTCAAGCCACATTTCTCGAGTGTCCGAACCTATCACGCGAAATGTGACGGAATAGGATGGCTGGTCGGGTCGGACACTCCTCATCTGCGCGCAGAAGTGCTCGCGATCTTCGGGATGAATCAGCGCCAGAAATTTAACGGCCGAAAGCGGCGCTCGTGGATGGTATCCGAGGAGACTTGCCGCATTCTCGCTGCGACTTGATAAACCGGTACGCGCGTCCCACTCAAAGGTCATCACGGCCCCCGCCGCGAGGGCCTTTTCCAGGCGCGCAGCACTTTCCCTGAGGGCGGCCTCCTGGCGACGCCGCTCTGCGAATAGCGCGGCGAGAATCAGCGTACAAAGTGACGTTGTCAAAATGCTCGCCTGGGCGCCCAAGATGCGGTCCTCGATCGGGCGGTCTGGGTCACCAAAGAAGCCAATGCCGAACGTGGTTGTCCACACGATCGTCAACGCAATGATGAACGCGGCTCCCGCGGCGAATACCGGCTGGCATCGAGCCGCCAGCCAGAGCAATAGAGGGAATAAAACAACAATCGGCACCACGTTCACGAATGGAACACGCGGCAGAAAGATCACAAGTGTACTGGTCAGCGTAATTGCGAACAGTGCTAGCGCACCTTCCAGTACTTCGTTCTGCGGCGGGTGGTCACGCGCGGCCGCGGCTGCTCCGATTAGCAGCGGCGCTACCGTTAGAATGCCAAGTGCGTCGGATGCGAACCAGTGCTGCCAGATGCTCGCACTCGACGCGGGCGAAAGGTGAAACAACTTGAAGCCTGCAACTCCACCGACTCCCGAGATCGCGCAGCTTACCATTGCTGCAGCCAGCAAGCCCAAAACCGAGCGAAGGCTGTGGAGGGTGAACTCAGGGCCAAAATAGCGCCGGATAAGGCCAGCGGCGAGCATCGCTTCTCCGGCGTTGCACAGGGCGAACGTGACCGCGCCTGCAAGGCTTCGGTCCCCGAGGAGATTGGCGGCGATTGTTGCTGCAGCTGCTCCGATGGCCACCGGCCATTTCGCCCGGTGACCAAGTGAAATCATGGCACCCGCGGCAACGCCGGAGGCTGGCCAGAACACCGCAACGCCATCGGGCTTCGTCAGTAGCGAAAGACTAAGTCTGGCCGCCAGGAAATATATTATGCCGACGACCATGGCGAGCCCGATCGAGTTGATCCACGGCCAGGCCGGATCCGCGATGGTGAGCCGCTCCTTGCGTTCCGGTTTACGAGGAATCGGTTCCCGCGTCATTCGCTACCTGCTCACCGGTCAACATACACTGACGTTCGCCGAAGATATCGGATGTACAAGATCAAATCAGCCAGTTCCAAACGATCGTTTCATCCAGCCGCCGCGGTGGATCGGGTCGTTTGCCGCGACATGTGGACAGCCCGGGCTTCCGTACGCCGCATTTCATCGAGCGCCATAAATTCTCGTGAGCGAGTGACGGTGTCGAGAAGTCAATCGGGAAGAGTATTCCGGCCATTTGCGTGCGCTATGCAATTTCGGCAGCTGATTGATTGGACCTGCGGACTCGTTAGAGCCGATATCGCCGACGGATCGGTTGGCACCCGGCCCAATCACCTTCTGGACGTACCGAAACTGCATAGCGTCGGACAGGATTCCGCTCTATTTTTTATGTCACCGAGGTCGGAATGACTTGGCGAAACGGCTGATATCAGCGCGATAACTAGCTTACACACTAAAGTCGATAGCCTACCTCTGCGTAGCGGCATTTTTTAAGAAAGACACGCCTCATGTCGAACTACGATGAAAATGCAGCTGCGCCCGGTGTGGCAACAAATGCCGCTTCCGCGATAGACCTCGGCCTCCGCGCCTTCATGCTGCGCGTGTACAATTACATGGCCGCCGGCGTTGGTTTGACCGGAATTGCCGCGTTCTTGACCTACCAATTGACCGGCCCCGAACTACTTCAAAGCCCGCTGATGTGGGTGCTGATGCTGGCGCCGCTGGCGCTGGTGTTCTTCATCAGCGCGCGGATCAACACGTTGTCGGCAGCAGCTGCGCGAGGACTGTTCCTGCTTTATGCGGCCCTTGTCGGCGTATCGTTGTCGACCATCTTTCACATTTATACGGAGTCATCGATCACGCGCGTGTTCTTTATCTCGGCGGCGGCCTTCGGCGCGCTCAGCCTTTGGGGTTACACAACACGGCGGGACTTGTCAGGATTTGGCACTTTCCTTTTCATGGGCCTGATCGGCGTCATTATCGCAAGCCTGGTCAATCTATTCCTGCGATCGAGCGGGCTGGATTGGTTGATCTCCATCATCGGAGTCGGCGTCTTCGCGGGCCTGACGGCGTACGATACCCAGCGGATCAAGGGGATGTACGACCGCGGCGATGACGCCACTTCGGCAGGCCGCAAGGCCGTGATGGGCGCGCTGTCGCTCTACATCAACTTCATCAACCTGTTCATGATGCTGCTGCGGCTGATGGGCGGCCGACGCTAGGGAGCGGATCCCCGCACGACAATTCCGACTACCAATCTCTTGAGGGAGAACGAAGATGCTTCGATCCTTGATCCTCGCAGTGGCGCTGTTGACAAGCGCTCAGGCGGCGATGGCGCAGGCTCCCAGGAATTGGACCCAGGTGGGAATGCTGACGTGCAAGCTGAACCCCAGCATTGGCTTCGTGATCTTCGGCCATCAATCGATGGAATGCCGCTTCGTGCAAAACCCGCCTCAGCCGGTACAGCTCTATGAGGGCGCGCTCAATACCGTCGGCGTCGATATCGGCATTTCGGCAGGGGGCGTATTGGGCTGGGCCGTGCTCGCGCCGACCGCCGGTCCCCCGCCGGGGGCGCTTGCCGGCGAATACGTCGGCGCCACCGGCGAAGTCGGAATGGGGCTGGGAGCCGGCGTCAACGTGTTGGTCGGCGGCTCCGGAAGGAGCTTTGCCTTGCAACCGGTCTCCGTCGAGGGATCGGTTGCCCTGAATGTCACGCTGGGCCTTTCATCTCTCCAGTTACGCGCCGCGCGCTGAACTCATTTCGCGCGCGATTGTAGAGAGATCCCTCGGACAGGCATCGATGTGGGTTTAAGCCGCAGAACTCGCCTCACCGTGTTTGCGAAACAGGGCGGCTCTTTGCCATGCTAGGTACGTTGATCAATGGCATACGCCGCAATTCTGTTTCGCATTGCTTGACGGAGGGTTTCCGAAGGGCGCTCTCCAAATGTTTTTCGGTATTCAACCGAGAAACGCCCCAGTTCAACAAAGCCAAGACCGGTGGCGATTTCGGTCACCGAGCTACCGCCGACCGACATCAGCGCCCTCCTTGCATGGGACAACCTCAACCAACGCAGCCGGCGGCAGGGCGGCAACTGGTGGATCTTTTGAAATGCCTTGCGCAAGGTCCGCTCGCTGACAGCCAGCGCTCGACACAATGTTGAAATTTCAATTGGAGCCTGGACGTTGGCCAGGACCAGGTTCTCCGCTTCCTCGACCAACCATCGCGACCTATCTGCGGGGGCGCGTGCCGGGACCCTAGATCGATGCTGATCGGACATATGACACCAGACAAGCTGCGAGCCGAGCTAGCGGCTTTGGCAAGCTTGGGCGCCTTCGCACAGGAATGATATTTCCCTTTGGTCCAATGTGATGGCTTCAGTTTCTTCGAAGATCGGGAGCGCGATTATCGGCTGCCGTGGATCTAGCTCTTGCGCCCGCATCTGACATATAACTCGGACATTCTTGCCGAACATGCGCTGGCCGTGGCCGAGTAGGCCCTCAGGTAGCGATCTCAGGACAGGCACGGGGAGAATTGAAGTAAGCGACAGGGCCAACGAGAGGGGAAGCCGACATGAAGCTCATCGACGTACACGTCTTTGTTCGCGCCGCACTGGCTGCAGTGCCCCTGACAGGCGCCTACACGCGAACACTCGCCGCTGGCGGTGCGCCGACACCCGAACTCGACAACGAGATCCCCGATCGGATTCTGCCGCCCGACAAGGTCGAGACTCGCATCGGGATGAAGAAGAACTTTGTCGCCTTCGTCGCGACCGCGACGATTGCAGGTTCGCTCGCCGCGACGCCCGCAAGCGCACAGCGAGGCGCCACCACAGGCGAGGCGACTCCCGGCCGCTATTACGAGCCCGCCCCTTACGGATCAGGTCGCGGACGATACGACTATTTCGGCAGTTGCGAATGGGTGCAGCAGCGCTTCTATGACGGGCACGCCTGGCGGATCCGCCGCGTGCGAGTCTGCGGTTGATCTGCGATTACGGCCTGCATTGAACAGCTCCTGGCAACCATCGACCGGAGCGGGAAAGGTCGAGATGATTCGACGTCCCATGGACCTGCATCGAAAAATGCTTAACATCGGTTGAGAATGTCGGGGCGAGAGATCGGAAGAAGCCTTGATGACAATTCGCTACACCACTGGACTGGTGTTTCAACTCAAGGAGAGCCGAGCCATGAGACGTACCAAGCAATCGTTCTCCGTTGTTACTGTGCTCTTCGTGGCGCTTCTGTCATCGAGTTCGGAAGCGCTGGATGCACGCGCTTCTCCCACCATCGCGGCGGCCCACACCGCCAAACAGCAATGCACCAATCTTTGCCGTGAACGATATCGCGCCTGTTTTTCCTTGAAGCAAATACCGTCCTTCGAATGCCGGGGCGTTTACCAGGATTGCGTACGATACAATTGCACGGGTTTAGGACCGGGATGAACCATCTGCGTCTTGCCTGCGTCCTCCAGGCTTAGACCGCTCGAAGTTCTGCTATCCAATGCAGTGCAATTTTAGGTCGAGGATGGCACTTTTCAGACATGGTCAGCATAAACTGACGATGTTTGCTTGCGAGGACAGGTCAGGGCCTCGTCCCCGAATGAACACGACGCGCCGTCGTGGCTGCCTGAAACACGATGAACAAGCGTTGGATACCCAAAAATGTTTGCCGAAGCACATTTTGCCGTTCTGCTGGTATTGCTGGTGGCCGTCGCTGGACCGTTGCTGGCGGAGCTTCCGGTGGGATTTCGCGTCCCGGCCGTCGTGCTCGAAGTCGTGTTGGGAATCATCATTGGTCCGCAAGTGCTGGGGTTGGTGCACTTCGACGGCATCGTGGCCGCGATGTTCGCGTTCGGTATGGCCGCAACCCTCTTTATGGCAGGCATGGAGCTCGATTTCGAACGAGTTCGGGGCCGGCCGTTGTGGCTGGCGCTGGGCGGATGGGGAATGTCGGTCGCTCTTGGACTTTCTGCCGCAGCCGTGCTGCATGCAAGTTCGCTGCATGATCCCATGATGGTCGCATTGGCGCTGACGACAACCGCGTTGGGCACGCTGCTGCCGATCTTGCGCGACGCCGATCAACTCGACACACCCTTCGGACGCCTTTTTATCGCTGCCGGTACGATGGGCGAGCTAGGACCGATTGTCGTGATGTCGTTGGTCCTCAGCAAGCAGTATACCACTTTGCAGGAGTTGGGCTTCCTGATGGTTTTCCTCGTGGTCGTGATTTTGGCGGCCGCGATCAGCTTGGGATTACGGCCGCCGCGCGTTCTGGCGCTTCTGGGTCGCACGATGCATGCGAGCTCACAGCTTCCAGTACGTTTCACGTTACTCTTGTTCGCTGCCTTTTTTGTGCTCTCGGAACGATTTGGCTTCGAGAGCATACTCGGCGCTTTTGCCGCGGGAATGGTGGTAGGATTGGCGACCCAGGGAGCCGAAGGCAAAGCGCCGCGTATGAAGATTGATGCCATCTTCTTCGGCTGGTTCATTCCGTTCTTCTTCGTCGGCACCGGTATCAAGTTCGATTTCGGCTCGATAATCGGCAGCACCTCGACCATGCTGCTGGTCCCGATCTCCCTTGCGCTCTTTTTGCTCGTTCGCGGCGCGCCTGTATTGCTGTATCGCAACGATCTGACGGCCGTAGAGCGCACTTCCTTTGCGCTCTACAGTTCGGTCGCCTCGCTTTCGCTGGTGGTAGTAATCACCGAGATCGGTGTTCGCGGGAAGACCATGAGCCCGCAGACGGCTTCGGCGCTCGTCGCTGCCGGGGTTTTGTCCGTGCTGCTGTTCCCGACGATTGCCGGGCACCTTCTTCATCAACGGCCGAGCCGGGCTGAGTAGGACAGGCAATCGACTTGGTCGATGCTTGGAGGTATCGAACCTCCGAATGGCGGAATCAACATCCGTTTGACTATTTGACGATTTCAAAGCGCATTTGGAAAAATCTAAAAATGCCATTTAGCGATTTCAACAGCTTGGCCGCCATTTCCCAATGAGAAGCGAGGCGCAGGAGAGAATCATCGACCGCGCCCGCGAAGCTTGCCTGCTCCGCCGGCGCGGCCATTGGACACTTACGCGGCGCGAACGTAGCCGTAGCGCAGGTTCGAGGGCGCCTTGGCCGCCAGCGCGTACTCGCTCTTGAGCGAAGCGAGACGGTCCTCGGAAAAGGCCGGCATCCTGGTGTTCTCAGCCGCTTTCAGTCTGATCTTGTAGAATTTGATGGCGTTGCCGCCGAAGATCAGTTGCTTGGTGGCGCTATTGGCGTCGCCGAGCGGCGCAAAGGCGTATTTCTTCTGCATGTCCTCGGGAATTTCGAGGCGGCGCAGCGCCTCGATCTGCCATTGCGGTGAGCCGTACCAGACCGAGTCAGTACCCCACATGACGTGATCAACCCCCATACCCTTGATCAGCGTGCCGACCAGCGCGGCGCAGAACTTCGGATGCGCCACCGCCGAGTTGGCAAAGGATGTGCCTAGCTCGGCATAGACGTTGGTGACGCCGAACTTTTGCGGGATTTCCGCGAGATCCGTAGCCCACTGGATGCGGCCGGTCTGCTCAAACTCGGCCCAGGCCTTGTCCGGCAGTTCGAGGAAAGCCCGCAGCGCCGAGTGATAGATCACGAAGTTCATCTGCGGCCAGTCCTTCGCCGCCTTTCCGATGTCCCACGCGGTGGCATATTCCCATACGCCGGCGAACGACTTCTCGTAATCCGGCGGCAGCAACCCCTTGTGGATGCATAGCGTGTTGATTCCGGCCTTCACCGCTTTTTCGTAAAACGGATACATCACCTGCTCGTCGTCGAGCCGCCATGGGAACTTGGAGGGCGCCAGCGGATCGCCGATCGTGTAGGACTTCCAGGAATCCGGCTTGTAGACCTCGATCGCCTTGTCGACCTCCTCCATCCAGCCGGGCTGCTTTGGGGTGATGACGCTGTGCGCCAAAAGGCGGCGCGAGCCAGCGAAGTCGTTGATGAGTTCGCGTGCCTTGACGATCTGCTCGTTGGACAGAAGCCACCAGCTCGGATCGTCGAACGGTGCGCCGCTCAACAGCGCAATCTGGGTGTCGCTGTCGTAGTAGATCTCTTTCACATAGTTCTGGAACTTGTAGCGGGCGAGCGAGGAGACGCCCTCCTCCTTCATCTTCGGGTTCCAGTGCTGGCTCGCAAAGTCCGCCAGACCCAGCAGCTCCTTGTGATCGAAGTCGTCGCGCACGAAATGGGTCTGGACGTCGAAGATGAACTGGCCGGCGAGGCCTTGCGAGCGCGCCAGCATCAGCTCGGGCTCGCGGGCCTCTGCGGGCGAGACCTGGAAAACATTGCCGTAGATGTCGTTCATGGCGAGAAATGCCGCCGCCATGCCGCAGCTCGTGTGCAGGAACTGCCTGCGGCTCAAGCCGAGGTGCTTGCCGTTCAGGTCGGCGAGTTCATTGATCCGCGCTTCGACCTTCTTCTGTGTGGCGCTCTGCGGGGGCGGGAGATACTCGCCGTTGGAAACAATTTGAGTGGGGATCGGCGTTGCCGCCGATGCCGCTTCCGCACCCGCGACGAGGCGCTGCTCTCGTTCACTAAGCCAAGTGCTCATCGCTCTCCTCCCTGTTGATGACCGAAGCGTGTGCTGATCGTTGCTCGCATGGAGGCTGTGTGTGTGTCTGGCTGCCTCATAGCGGTCAGCAGGCCGGCTCGTCACACCGTCCCTGCTCGCTCAAAAATTGCATCGCGGCCGCGCATGACGCGACGAATTCAACGCTCAAATTTCCAGGATCGCAAGCGGAGTAATCCGGCAGCCGCACTGTCCCAAACTCATTTCGCTTCTGATCATTTTCAGAATTCGAGAACGAAACACTTGTTAGCTGAGTGGAGCACTCCTGTGGTCCTTAGCTGCCCTCGTGTGCCAACGTCTGCTTTGCATCGTGGGCGAGCAAGCCAATTATCAGTCGCCTTGCTGCCTATGTAATCCGCGATTCGTAGATGTCTTGAGGACCTATGAACGAGACTTTGATATCCGCCTGCATGATGTTATCGCGCATCGATCCGAGTCACCGCTGCCTTGCCGAATTGCGTTGGTGCCCGGCGATGATCTGCGCCGCGGCGCCGATGCCTTGCCGGAAGGCCTCGTCGAACGTGACGGCCGCAAGCTGCCATTGCCGCGACCTGCCCTGCCAATGGAGCTGCCAGTCCGAGTTCCACCGCAGCTCTTGATCGTCCCAGACCAGGCGGACGATCAGCACAACCTCCCCGCCTCGCCCGGCCACGGCTTCAGCGATCTTCGCGGGCGCGATGCCCGCAAGCGCATGCTCATTGGCGCCGGCGCCGGCCAGCGCTGCGGCATCGGGCAGCACGATGGGCATTCCCCGCTTGGCCGCGGCCGCCAGCAGGGCAGCCCGCTGCAGATCCGTCTCTTTCGAGTCGGCTGCAACCAGGTATCGTCGCGCGCCCGGCTGCATCTCCACGAAGACGCCAAGCACCGGGCGGCGGGTAAGCCATGGCTTGGCGCCCAGCTTGGCAAGTATGGCGTTGATGGCGGCCTCGTCGAACTCGGCCGTCAGAATGAAGGAGCGGTCGCGGGTACCCTGCTCGTCGTTCTTCGGCTTGCCGCCCTTTTCATCGCGGTAGGAAAAGTCCCGAACCAGTTTCGCAGCATCGGCTTTGTATGGGTCGAGGCGCGGGTCGCCCGTAAGCTGCAGCATGCCGCTTACCTTGATGAGAACGTCTTCCAGGCACGCTGCGAAGCCGAGGATGCGGTTTGCCTCGCCCTGTCCCGTCACGATGGTCTGCGCGCGATAGAGTTCTGCCGGTGGAATAGCGTTTGTCGGGTTGGCGACGGCCGGTTGCTGTGGCGTGGGTTCGGCGGCGACGGCGGGGAGCGCAAGCAGCACTGCCGCCGCGATTGCAGCCAGAATGCAGGGAATGGAGCGTGTCGTCGCGGGATGCGTCCTCAAGGCCGAAAGCCCTCACTTGCGGCTGGCTGGGGCGGGAGGGATCGAACCTCCGAATGGCGGAATCAAAATCCGCTGCCTTACCGCTTGGCTACGCCCCAACAGGCCTCTCGGGAACGCGGCAGGAAGCCTGCGGCGGATTCCCCTCCGGCCCCGCCGGTCTATAGAGAGAGGTGAGCCATTTCAACCGGCTAGAGCATGATCCGGAAGGGTGGGCACCCGTTTTCCGGAAAGATCACGCTCAATCAAACGGATAGGCTGCGAATTTGGGCCTGAATCAGCCTGGAAAGACGACCATCTTTAATGGGCCTGAGGGCTCGTCCGGTGTGGACGCCCTGCCGCGATGGCCTCAAACCACCCGGCCTCTCCACGCCCGACCTCCCCGCCCATCGGAGAGTTGAGAGAACCGCGGTTTCGTGGGAATACGGCAACCCGCTAGTCCCGTCCAAGCGAGTAACCGTCATGACCTACCGCGCGCCGATCAACGACATCCTGCTGGCCCTCAACCATGGCGCCGGCCTCAAGGCCGCCGTGCAAGCCGGTCATTACGGCGATTTCGACGGCGACATTACCGCGGCCGTGCTGGAGGAAGCCGGCAAATTCGCCGGCGACGTGCTGGCGCCGCTGAACCGAGTAGGCGACGAGCACGGCATCAAGCTTGAGGGCAACAAGGTGACGACCGCACCCGGCTGGCCCGACGCCTATCAGCGCTGGGCAGCCGCGGGCTGGAACGCGGTGTCGGGCCCGGAAGCGTTCGGCGGCCAGGGCCTGCCGCTGGCGATCAACGCCGCCTGCACCGAGATCTGGAGCGCGTCCAACATCGCCTTCGGCCTTTGCCCGCTGCTGACGCTCTCCGCGATCGAAGCGCTCGACGCCCATGGCAGCGAGGAGTTGAAGCGGATCTATCTGGAAAAGCTCGTGTCGGGTGAATGGACCGGCACCATGCAGCTCACCGAATCCCAAGCGGGCTCCGACGTCGGCGCGCTGCGCACCCGCGCCGAGCGCGCACCGGACGGCAGCTATCGCATCAAGGGCACAAAGATTTTCATCACCTATGGCGACCACGACATGACCGATAACATCGTGCATTTCGTGCTGGCCCGTCTGCCCGATGCGCCCGCGGGCACCAAGGGAATCTCGCTCTTTCTGATTCCAAAATTCCTCGTCAATGCCGACGGCTCGCTCGGCGCGCCGAACGACATCTATCCGAGCGGCGTCGAGCACAAGCTCGGCATGCACGCCTCGCCGACCTGCACCATGACGATGGGCGACAGCGGCGGCGCGATCGGGTACCTGATCGGCGAAGAGAACCGCGGCATGCTCTGCATGTTCACGATGATGAACCAGGCCCGCCTCGGCGTCGGCCTCGAAGGCGTCGGCATCGCCGACCGCGCTTATCAACAGGCGCTGGCCTACGCGCAGGAGCGCCGGCAGGGCCGCGCCGCCGGCTCCAACGGCGAGGGGATGGATGCCATCATCGTGCATCCCGACGTCAAGCGCATGCTGCTGCAGATGCGCAGCATGACGGCCGCCGCGCGCACCATCTGCTACGCCACCGCCGTCGCGCTGGATATTTCGGTGCGCGCCAAGGATGCCAAGGTCCGCGCCGACGCCGCCGCCCGCGGCGCGCTGCTGACGCCGATCGCAAAGGCTTTCTCGACCGATATCGGCAACGAGGTGGCCTATCTCGGCGTGCAGGTCCACGGCGGCATGGGCTTTATCGAGGAGACGGGCGCCGCCCAGCATTACCGCGACGCGCGCATCACCTCGATCTATGAAGGCACCAACGGCATCCAGTCGATCGATCTCGTGACGCGAAAACTTGGCGCCAATGGCGGCGCCTCGGTCTGGGCCCTGCTCGACGAACTCAACGGCATCGTCAAACAGGTCGAGGCTTCCAACGATCCGGCCTTCGGCACCACGGGGGCAAAACTGCGCGACGCGCTCGGCTCGCTGGAACGTTCCAGCAAATGGCTGCTGGAGAAGGTCGCCTCCGCGCCTAACGACGCGCTGGCGGGTGCCACGCCATACTTGCGGCTGTTCGGCTCGACGCTCGGCGGCTGCATGCTCGCCGGCGAAGCGCTGGCGGCCAAGAGCGATGCCGGCGGCGATGCGCAGCGCTATGTCACGCTGGCAAGGTTTTTTGCCGAAAACATTTCAGTGCAGGCCACTTCGCTGGAAAAGACCGTCATCGACAGCGCCGATGCCGTCAACGGCGCCGACGCGGTGTTGCTGGCATAATCCGATGCCACTTCGTAGGGTGGGTAGAGCGGAGCGAAACCCACCACCACAAGCAACTAACCCGACCAGAGCAGCACGTTCTTGAATCCAGGCGCATCCAGCGCCGCAAAGCTGCCAACGCAGGAGCCACCATCCCCATGTTTGATTTCGATCGCGTTATTGACCGCCGCGGCACGCACGCGTCGAAGTGGGATATGATGGCCAAGCTTTCGGGGATCACGGCAGCGGACGGCATTCCGATGTGGGTCGCCGACATGGATTTTGCGGCGCCTCCCGGCGTCACCGAAGCGCTGTCGGCGCTCGTCACCCGCGGCGTCCACGGCTATTATGCCGATACCGGCAGCTGGGCAGCGGCGCTTTCAGAATGGATGGCACACCGGCACGATTTTGCGATCGACCCGGCGTGGGTCAGCCCGACGCCCGGTGTGGTCTCGGGCCTCGGCCTGATCCTGCAAGCCGTCACCGAAGCGGGCGATGAGGTCGTGGTGTTTCCACCGGCCTATCATGCCTTCCGCAAGATCATTCTCGCCAACGAGCGGCGCATCCTCGACGCGCAACTGGTCGAGCGTCAGGGCCGTTACGAGATGGACCTCGATGCGCTCGCAAGGCAACTCACGCCACGCACCAAAATCGTGTTCTTCTGCAGCCCGCACAATCCGGGCGGCACCGTCTGGTCTCCAGAGGAAATCCGCGGCCTTGCCGCCTTCTGCGCCGAACATAATCTCATTCTGATTTCCGACGAGATCCATTGCGACCTGCTGCTCGGCGGCGTAAGGCACACGCCGACGCTGTCAGCCGCACCCGAGATCGCCGATCGCCTGATCACCAGCTTCGCCGCAACCAAGACCTTCAATCTCGCCGGCGCCCATGTCGGCGCCTGCGTCACCTCGAACCCGGCGCTGAAGGCGCGGCTCGACGCGCGTATCGCGGCAAGCGGGCTCGCCTCCTACAACGCCTTCGGCATGATCGCGACCGAGGCGGCCTGGCGAACCGGCGAGGCCTGGCTCGATGCGCTGCTGCCGTATCTTGCCGGCAATCGCGACATGCTCGCCACACGAATTGAGCGAGCGGCGCCTGGCGCGCGCGCGATGCGGCTCGATGCCACCTATCTCGCCTGGGTCGATTTCTCCGGAACGGGATTGACCGCAGCTGATGTCGCCGCACGGGTGAGAGACCGCGCACGCATTTTTGCCAGCCCCGGCGAGCAGTTCGGGCCCGGCGGCGAGACCTGGCTGCGGTTCAACTTCGCCACGCCGCGTCCCGTTCTCATCGAGGCGCTCGATAGGCTGGACGACGCCTTTCGCGACCTCCGAAGTCAGGCCTAAGGGGCGGTCCTTAACGCAACGGCATCGGCGGCCGGGGCACCGAGGCCAATTCCGGATCGCTCAGCGTTTCAGCCGCGGTTAGCGGCTCACCCTGTCGCGGCACGTAGGGTGGCGACGCCAGCGGCACGGCGGCTGATGACGAGATCGGAGCGGCAGCTTGCCGTGGCGGCCGCGGTTGCGCGGGCGGCACCGACGTGCGCGCCGGCGCTCCTGTGGCGGCCGGCTGCGGCGCTGCCGGTCTTTTGGCGCGCACGTTTTGCGCGGCAGATTTCTCCGAAAGCATCGCCACGAGTTGCTGCTGGCTGGCCTTCAGCTGCTCGACGCTGGCCTTGAGCTGTTCGATCTCCTGGTTTGCGCTGGCAAGATCGCGCGCCATCGTCTGGAGCGATTGCGACGGGTCTGCGGGCGCGGCCGCGGCCGGCGGCGCGGCGGCCGACTGCGTAGCGGCCGACGGTGTAGCGGCCGCTGGCGTAGCGGCTACCGCTGGCGCTGCCGTTTCGGCTGCGGCCTGTGCCTGAGGCGCAGGTTGAGCCGCTGAAACATTCGGCGCGTCGGCGTCGGCATCGACGCCAGCCAGCACCGGCTGCGCGGTGAGCCCGGTCTTTTCCGCAGGCTGCGATGACTTCCGGGCAAACAGCGGCGCCCATTCCGCGATGATCTGCTGAGCCGCCTCGGCATGGTAATGCCAGGCCATGGCCGCGCCGCCGATACAGCCCGCCAGCACCAGCGCGGTGACGGCACGCATCGCGCGCCTCACCATCGACGACCTCGACCGGCGGCGGCTCTTGGCCAGGACATCTTCGACGGCGGCGGCGCGAAACGTGATTTCATCGACCGCGGTTGCGCGAAAGGTGGCGTCGACCGGCGGCACCGCTGCTCCGCCCGGGAAGACTGGTTCGATGTGCTGCTGCGGACCCGAAGGCGCGCGCACGGCATCCGGCGCCCGCTGGTCCTCCGCAGGTGTCACCTTGACGGCATCGGGTGCGACCACAAGCATATCGTGCGGATCATCGATTGGTTTCGGTTTCAGGATGGCTTGCATTGGCGCTCCGTACTCGATCGAATGTCCCCCGCCTCAAGAGAGCCTGCCCCAAGATTTTTGCCCAGCTCTGCCAAGTGCGGCCGGCGGATTTCGTGAGATCGACGACTTCCAGCCCCAGAATTTCCTCACACGTCGTTTCCGTTACCTCATTCCGGTTTGACCAAAGCAAGGCGGCACGATGGAGAGGTTGCGGCGGCGGGAACCCGACCCCGGTGGTTCCCACCGACCGCCGGCCATAGCCAAGCACCTGCCCGTACTTGGTGTTATGTGGAAATTTCGGTTCGCGCGGCAATCAAGACTTGCGCCGATTGCGTTGCCTCATCTGCGGTCGAAACGGCGCCGAAATAGGAATCCCGCGCGCTGGCTCATCGCGCCGAATATTGCGCGTCGCTGACCTTTTCCATCCAGTCGACGGTCTGCCGTCGAGCGCCTCCTGAATGGCCAGATGCGTCATTGCCGTGGTCGGCGCCGCTCCGTGCCAGTGCTTCTCGCCGGGCGGAAACCAGATCACGTCGCCGGGCCGGATTTCCTCGATCGCTCCGCCCCAATGCTGCACCAGGCCAAAGCCGGACGTGACAATCAATGTCTGTCCAAGCGGATGGGTGTGCCACGCCGTGCGCGCGCCGGGCTCGAAGGTGACGCTGGCACCGACGACGCGCGCTGGATCGGTCGCCTTGAACAGCGGATCGACGCGCACGCTGCCGGTGAAATAATCCGCCGGTCCTTTGCCAGAGGGCTGCGAGCCGCTTCGTTTGATGTCCATGGCTATTGTCCCTGGTGGTGTGGGTGCCGTCGTTGCGGCAACGGGTCGAGCCGCCAGCATGGCGAGGCCGCCGCTGGCTGCAAGCAGGTGTCGGCGCGTGATCATCGCGGGCGCGGAGCGGGATTGGCGCTCATCCCACTTCCGGCAGCCGGTCGAGCAGCTTGTCGAGCGTGATCGGATAGTCGCGCACCCGCACGCCGGTCGCGTTGTAGGTCGCGTTGGCGACGGCGGCAGCGACGCCGCAGATGCCGAGTTCGGCGATGCCCTTGGCCTTCATCGGCGACGACATCGGATCGGTTTCGTCGAGGAAGATCACGTCCTGGTGCGAGATGTCGGCATGCACCGGCACCTCGTAACCGGCGAGATCATGATTGACGAAGAAGCCGTGGCGCTTGTCGACCACGAGCTCTTCCATCAGCGCAGCGCCGACCCCCATGGTCATCGCGCCGATCACCTGGCTGCGCGCCGTCTTCGGATTGAGGATGCGGCCGGCGGCGCACACCGCAAGCATGCGCCGCACGCGAATTTCGGCGGTCGCGGTGTCGACGCCGACTTCGACGAAGTGCGCGCCGAAGGTCGACTGCTGGTGTTTCTTGGCGAGTTCGCCATCATATTCGATGGCGTCCTCTGCGGCGAGTTCCTTGTCACCTGCGGCCTGCGCCAGCGGCACGCTGCGATTGCCCGATTTGACCTGGCCGTCGGCAAACACCGCTTCGGCGGAGTTGACGCCGAGCTTCTGCGCCACGGCCTCACGCAACTTGATACACGCCGCATAGACGCCGGCCGTCGAATTGTTGCCGCCCCATTGTCCGCCCGATCCTGCCGACACCGGAAAGGCCGAATCGCCGAGGCGGACCACCACCTTCTCGAACGGCACGCCCATCATCTCGGCGGCGGTCTGTGCGATGATCGTATAGCTGCCGGTGCCGATATCGGTCATGTCGGTCTCGACCGTGACGACGCCGCTGCTGTCGAGCCGGACCCGCGCCGCCGATTTCGTCAGCAGGTTGTTGCGGAACGCCGCGGCGACACCAGTGCCGACCAGCCAGCGCCCGTCGCGCGCCCTGCCCGGCTGCGCAACGCGCTTGCTCCAGCCGAAGCGCTCGGCGCCGGTGCGCAGGCATTCGACCAGACGGCGCTGCGAGAACGGCCGCTCCGGCTTTTCCGGATCGACCTGGGTATCGTTGAGAATGCGCAACTCGACCGGATCGAGCCCGAGCTTCTCCGCCAACTCGTCGATCGCGATCTCGAGCGCCATCATCCCGGTCGCCTCGCCCGGCGCGCGCATCGCATTGGCTTCCGGCAGATCGAGCGTCGCAAACCGGGTCGCGGTCATGCGGTCGGCGCCGGCATAGAGCAGCCGCGTCTGGCTGACCGCGCCGTCGGGCTTGCCGCCGGGCAGATCGCCGGACCAGCTCTCATGGCCGATCGCCGTGATCTTGCCGTCCCTGGCCGCACCGATGCGGATGCGCTGGATTGTCGCCGGACGATGCGTGGTGTTGTTGAACATCAGCGGCCGCTGCAGCGCCACCTTGACCGGCCGTCCGGCCATCCGCGCCCCGAGTGCGGCGAGCAGCGCGTCGGCGCGCGGAAACAGCTTGCCGCCGAAGCCGCCGCCGATATACGGCGAAATCAGCCGAACTTTCTCCTTCGGTATGTTCAGCGTCTTGGCGATGTCAGCCACATTCCAGGCGATCATCTGGTTCGAGGTCCACAGCGTCAGCTTGTCGCCCTCCCAGGCGGCCATCGTGGCGTGCGGCTCCATCATCGCATGCGCTTCGTCGGGCGTGGTGTAGGTAGCGTCGAGTTGAACCGGCGCCGCGGCAAAAGCGGTGGCGAAATCGCCGACGGAGGTATCGGCAGGACCGCCCGTAATTTTCTCAGGCCTGGCGGAGTCCGTCAGCTTCGCAAGCTCGAACGCGCCCTTGTCACTGCTATAATCGACGCGGACCAGTTGCGCCGCCGCGCGCGCCTGTTCGAACGTCTCCGCGACCACCACCGCAATGGCCTGGTGATAGTGCTGAATCTCGGGGCCGCCGAGCAGTCTGGCGGTATTGAGACTCCCCTTCTCGAGCTTGCCGGCATTCTCGGCCGTGACGATGGCAAGCACACCCGACGCGGCCCTGGCTGCGGTCAGGTCGATCGCATTGATGCGGCCCTTGGCGATGGCTGAACCGATGATGTAGCCATAGGCCGGCTTCGGCGCCGCGTCGTGCCATTCATAGGCATAGGTTGCGGTGCCGGTGGTCTTGCGCGGACCGTCGATCCGGCTGACGGGTTGGCCGATCACCTTGAGCTGGTCGATTGGATTCGTGGTGGCCGGGGTATCGAATTTCATGGCTCAGCCTCTCGCCTCTGTCAGCACCGCGGCGAGCGTGCGCTCGGCCAGCGGCAGCTTGAATGCGTTCTCGCGCGTCGGCTTCGCCTCGCCAAGCAATTGCGCGACGGTGGCCCGCGCGCCGCGCGGCAGCGCGGCCTCCGCCGCCTCGACGCGCCACGGCTTGTGGGCGACGCCGCCGAGCGCGACCTGCCCGGAGCCGTCGCGCTGCACGATGGCGGCGACCGAGACCAGCGCGAAGGCATAGGACGAGCGGTCGCGCACCTTGCGATAGAGCTGCTTGCCGCCGACCGGTTTTGGCAACGTCACGGCGGTGATCAGCTCACCCCGCGCCAGCGTGGTCTCGATGTGCGGCGTCTCGCCGGGCAGCCGGTGGAGCTCCGCGATCGGGACGGTTCGCGCGGCGCCGTCAGGGCGCACCGTTTCCACGGTCGCGTCGAGCACGCGCATCGCCACCGCCATGTCGCTCGGATGGGTCGCGATGCAGGCCTCGCTCGCGCCGATCACGGCATGCTGACGGCTGAACCCGCCAATCGCCGCGCAGCCACTGCCGGGCTGGCGCTTGTTGCACGGCAGGTTGGTGTCATAGAAATACGGGCAACGCGTCCGCTGCAGCAGATTACCCGCGGTGGTCGCCCTGTTGCGCAATTGCCCGGAAGCGCCCGCGAGCAGCGCGCGCGCGAGCACGCCATAGTCGCGCCGCACCCGCTCATCTGCCGCAAGATCGGTGTTGCGCACCAGCGCGCCGATCCGCAGACCGCCATCGAAGGTCGGCGCGATCTTGTCGAGTTCGAGGTGGTTGACGTCGATCAACCGCTCCGGCGTCTCGATCTCGAGCTTCATCAGATCAAGCAGATTGGTGCCGCCCGCAATGAACTTGGCGTCTGGGCTATCGGCGGCGGCCGCGGCGGCCTCGGCGGGAGTTTTTGCGCGTTTATAGGTGAAGGATTTCATGCCCGCCTCCCGGCGACTTCGGTTACTGCATCGACGATGTTGGAATAGGCCGCGCAACGGCAGATGTTGCCACTCATCCGCTCGCGCAGCTCAGCGGCCGAAAATTGCGGCGCCGCGCTCAGATCGGCGCTGATGTGGCTCGGGATGCCGGCCTTGATCTCGTCGAGCACGGCGACCGCCGAGCAGATCTGCCCGGGCGTGCAATAGCCGCATTGATAGCCGTCATGCTTGACGAACGCGGCCTGCATCGGATGCATGTTTTCTGGCGTGCCCAATCCCTCGATGGTGGTGACGCTCTCGCCCTCGTGCATCACCGCCAGCGTCAGGCAAGCATTGATCCGGCGCCCGTCGACGATGACGGTGCACGCGCCGCACTGGCCGTGATCGCAACCCTTCTTGGTTCCGGTCAAATGCAAATTCTCGCGCAACGCATCGAGCAGCGTGGTCCGCGTATCGACCTCGAGTTCGTGCGCCCTGCCGTTCACGTTGAAGGAAACTTTGGACATCACGGGAGTTCCGGGAACTGCAGGCTTCAGGGCGACTTCGGCCTTGGCCACAAAGGGCGCCGTGGTCACCGCAACGGCTGGCGCCGTGAGGGTAGCGGCGCCGACGATCAACAGGTCGCGCCGAGAGAATCTGAAATCGCCGGGGCTTCGCATGCCATCAATCCTTCTTGAGCGTTTTGCCGCTTCGATATCGCGCAATCTCGTCCCCTAACGCTGATCGCGGACCAAGGTTGCGGAGAGCTCGCATCGCGCAGGTAACGACCGCGTGGCTTTCGGCATTTAGCCAGTGCAACGATTTCGCATTAGGCCTAATAATCCGCATGCAGTTATGAGTCTGGCTCACCAATGCTCGGGAAAAACACGCACGATCTCATGGCGTTCCTCGCGGTGGCGCGGGAACGCAGCTTTACGCGGGCCGCAGCCCAGCTCGGCGTTTCGCAGTCGGCGCTCAGTCACACCATTCGTGGATTGGAAGAGCGGCTCGGTTTGCGCCTGCTGACGCGCACCACACGCAGCGTGGCGCCGACCGAGGCCGGAGAGCGGCTGCTTCGAACCGTCGGTCCCAAATTTGAACAGATCGATTCGGAACTATCAGCGCTGACCGAACTTCGGGAAAAACCGGCCGGCACCATCCGGATCACGGCCGGCGAGCATTCCGCGCAGACGATACTCTGGCCGTGCTTGACGGCGCTGCTGCCGCGTTATCCCGACATCAAGATCGAGCTGATGATCGACTACGGCCTCACCGATATCGTCGCGGAGCGATACGACGCCGGCGTTCGCCTTGGCGAACAGGTGGCAAAGGACATGATCGCGGTGCGCATCGGGCCGGATTTTTGCATGGCGGTGGTCGGCGCGCCCGCCTATTTCGAACGCAAGCCGATACCGAAGAAGCCGCAGGATCTCACGGCGCATGATTGCATCAACATCCGCCTGCCGACCTATGGCGGAATCTATGCCTGGGAATTCGAGAAGCGCGGCCGCGAACTGAAGGTGCGGGTCGATGGTCCCCTGGTGTTCAACAACATCGGACTGCGGCTGAACGCTGTGATGGCCGGGCACGGTCTCGCCTATCTGCCGGAAGATCAGGTCAAGCCGTACGTTGCCGATGGACGGCTGGTTCGCGTGCTCGACGACTGGTGCGCGCCGTTTCCCGGCTATCACCTCTATTACCCGAGCCGCCGCCAGCAATCGCAGGCGTTCACGGTGCTGGTGGACGCCCTGAAATATCGCGAGTGACGAGCCGT
>NZ_CAXUPS020000015.1:0-116600 GCF_964252915.1 Bradyrhizobium sp. LjRoot220 | reverse complement strand
CTGCCGTCACCCAGGGTATCGTTGCTGCGCAAATTGCCGGCGACCGAGACCACGTCCTCGGCAATGCTGGCGGTGTCGGCAACCGCCACCGGCAGATCGTCGGTGCCGGTGATGGTGATGGTCAGCGTGGACGACGAGGTCGCCTCGAACTGGTCGGTCACCGTGTAGGTGAACACCTCGGTCGCCAGCGCGCCCTGCGCCAGCGCCTGGGTGTCGGGATCTGAATTGTCGAGCGTGTAGGTGTAACTGCCGTTGCTGTTGATCGTCACCGACCCATAGGTGCCGGTCACCGCGTTGCCGACGTTGCCGGCCGAGCCGTTCACCTCAGCAACCGCCTTGGTGGCCCCGGTGTCGACGTCGGTGTCGTTGCTGAGCACGTTGCCGGTGGCGGACGGATCGCCGCCGAACGGCGTGTTGCCGGGATTGACGCCGGACTCGACGACCGCATCACCCGCGTTGGTGTCGGCGACCGCGACGGGCGCGTCGTTGGTGCCGGTGATCGTGATGGTCAACTGCGCGGTATCAGTCAGCCCGTCCGGGTCACGGATTGTGTACGTAAACACCTCAGTGACTGTGACCCCGTCCGCCAGCGCGTTGGTGTCCGTATCGCTGTCGTTGAGGTTGTAGGAATAGCTGCCGTCGGCATTCAAGGTCAGTGAGCCATGGGTGCCCACCAATGCAGTTCCGACCGTGCCGGCAGCTCCCGATCCGGATTCCGGACCGGTCCGGACCGCCGACACCACCAGCGACGCCTGGCCGTCGTCGGAATCCGTGTCATTAAGCAACACGTTCCCCGCAGCCGAGGAGTCGCCCGGAAACGATGTATTCCCGGGGCCAACGCCAGCCTCTCGCACGACATCGGTCCCATTGGTGTCGTTGACGCCAACCGGAGAAGTGGGGTCGACAGCGAACGTAACCTGCTCGATCGCGGAGACTTTGAGATTGATGCTCGTGAAGGTAAATTCTGCCTGGCCTGCTTGGCCGGTGTTTGGATTTGAGTTCGCGACAATAAAAGCCTGAAAGTTAGCCAGGTCATTATTAAACGCAGTCATAAAGGTGGAGCTAGCTAGTTGCGCGTTGCTCAAATAGATAACGAGCCTATCGATTTCGGCAGTGCCCGTGGCAGCATTGCCATTGCCGCCGTCGTTGATGTCATAGCCGGAAAAGGCCGTTTGTCCGACCGTTGTCCCTACGCCCAAAATTTGACTGCCGACCTTGTACTGGTTTTCCCAAGCTCGATAGATAAGTGTATCCGCGCCCGACCCACCGAGGACGGTGTCAAAACCACTACCCCCATCGAGCGTATCGCTCCCGGAGCCACCGTTGAGCCGATCATCTCCAGCGCCTCCGGAGAGATTGTCGTTGCCCGACCCGCCGACGTAATTGTCGCTGCCGCTGGTGCCTGTAAGTGTGGTGGTGTCGCTGGCGCTTGCCATCAAAAATACTCCAATACTCTGTTGGTATAATTTGCGCGCAATTATCGCGTCGTCTGCCTGTTCGATGAATCGGATACCGCGATCGCGGCCTGGACTTTTGCAATGATGTCTGGGTGAGGCGAGAGCGAAACGTCGCCCTTGCCTGGCGCGATCACTGGCTGATCATTCGCAAGACTCGCAGACGACGCGATAGAGAGGACTGAAGCAGACGATGAAGCTGAAATGTCCTTGAGTTGCGCCTCAATTCGGAGCCAGTCGACCCGCTCCGCGCGCTTCGTAAATAAAAATCGTCCCATGTCCACTCCGCAACTCTGCTGACGCAGAGCAGGCGTGACTGCACCCGAAAATCAGTTCACATGAAATTCAACGCCCATCTAGAACAATCGCGCTGGCGTTCGGCCAAGAACGACACCTGTCGCTAATGTGTTCTTCGGCTTGGCATGAAAAGATTCCGACCACTGTAACCCTGCCCGTTGTCTGCCGTTCGGTCCCGCCGTTACCGCTCACGTCCTTCGCAAATCTCTTTGAGAATCTTGACCGCGCCCTCCCGGGTGATGACCAGTTCAACGCAGCATCGATCCCTCAACCTGACTTACGCGCAACTTGACGAAATTTCCCGCGAGCGTCCACGCGGCGAAGGAGGTACCTCGAAATAGAGGATTGACTGATTCTCCGCGGGTTCCTCCAGGACGGCCGCCGGTCTTCTGCGTCGCAGTCTCGCCGGATCAATACGGGCGGACCGTCGCGACGTGTTCGGTCGAAGGCGTCGTTCTCGGAGAATGGCTGGTCCGTAGCGGCCTTGCGTTCGATTAGCCACAGTATTCAAAGCGCAAGTACGACATGGCGCAACGCGACGCCGAGCATGCCGGGCGTAGTATATGGGCAGGTAGCTATGTTGAGCCGTGGCCTTATCGGGATGCATGCGAACGGCCGGGCGGCGCCCGATTGCTCGGATGATGCCAAGGCCCATCGGTAAACGAGCGCTGAGGACCCAAGGCGACCCTCTTCGTCTCCTCAGCAGAGCAAGCGCCGCATCTGCGCGCGGAAGTTAGCCGCTCGCATGAGAGTATTCAGGCGATCGGCAAAAGCCTTGCGTCCCGTCTCGTCGCCTTTGCAGTCGATTGTTGGCGTGTCTGGTCATTCACGCTGGTGCAATCTTGGAAGTGCGCAATGACCGCGGCACCGGCCAGGTGTTCCCAATACTCTGCCTCGGCGAGCAGCTTCCAGCTATTGTCAGGATGATATGCAGCACTCTGCCGACACAAAGACGCCATCGCCCGGAGGCGGCGTACAGTTTCCATTCCCATCCTCCCTATCGTTTTCCCCACCCTATTTTTTATTTTTGCATGAGAGTCAT
Organism: Bradyrhizobium sp. LjRoot220; assembly: GCF_964252915.1. Classification (NCBI taxonomy): domain Bacteria; kingdom Pseudomonadati; phylum Pseudomonadota; class Alphaproteobacteria; order Hyphomicrobiales; family Nitrobacteraceae; genus Bradyrhizobium; species Bradyrhizobium sp. LjRoot220. The sequence goes on along the minus strand of NZ_CAXUPS020000015.1, from coordinate 113,807 downwards.
CATAGTTATGACTCAGAACTAATTTTTGCGTGCTCGGCGGTAATGAAAGCCGCGGTGGTTGCGAAATACCTTCGGTTCGGGTTCACATAGGTCTTGATATGAGCGTCGATCCAGAGCAGTCAGGCAGGGACCGTGCCGAACACGCTGGTCGCACCGATCCATCCGAAGGCCATGCCGGCCGATCCTACGACCGACAAGGAGCGGGATCGATGGATGCGCACGCCATAGGATGAAGCGAAAGCGGCTGCAGGGGCCGTTGTCGGATGATGCGCTGATGATCATGGCGCGCGGCGCGAACAAGGAGGGAATGGGTTACGGGCAGCTTTGGGCGGAAGCAGTTGAACCGGCCGCCCAATTCTTCAGGGGGGCTGCGGGAGGACCTGTAATGAGGTGGTGCCGCCGTTGCGAGAACTGCCGCTCGGTTTGCGAGAACCATCCGGGCTGCAGAGGAAGCTTATGACCAAGCCTGCGAAAACGTGATCTGGTGATAAGAGGCTCACGGCACGATCCGCTCCAGCGCGGTTTTCCTAGAAGTTCCCTCGACTCCCACATCCCCGGCGCTAAGAATGATCGATGATCGAATAGCCGATCAGCAACGACCAAGGGTCTTCGATCTTGAGCTGAAGGCCCTTGAGGGTGGTGCTGCCGACGTCAGCGGTCGGAGCAGGAGGGAGATACTGGGTCCGTGACAATCCGAACGCCTTATTCGACGTTGGGAGTTAGTGGCCCCGATCCGCCTGAACGGCCTGACGGGGCGGACGATGGCGCGAACCATCAACCGTCCTCGCAGGAAAGCAGCCAAACAATCGCGATTCAGACGGCTGACGCGGCGCCCCAGGATGCTCCCGCCTTCTTGCGACGGGGCTTCGGTTCCAAGGTCGAACGGCCGAGCGGTAACTCTTCTCAGCTATCGAAGCCTTTCGCCTCCACCGCCACGAAAATGCGCTCTGTCTTCGAGCGCTGGCGACGCCATCTTGCGCAGGATACCTCAATGCCAAAAGCCGAACACCACCTTGTAGGGACAGGAGGCGCCGCATTTGCAATCCTGACCTTGGTCGTGGTCGTTGCAGGCGTCGGCGCCGCCATTGCGGTGGGGCAGATAAGGTCCCTGAAGTCAGACGTTGCCATGCTCCATCGAGAGCTCCTGCCCCTCAGGGAGCGTCTTGCAAAACTCGAGCAAGCGGAAAAGACCCGGCGAGACTCTGGTCAACAAGTGACGGCGCAAGACGAGGCCTCCTCGGAAAAGAACAAAGCTGGTGGGGAGACCCGCGCCGATCAAGCCGCACTCAATCTCTCGCGAGAAGAGGTTCAGTTGATAAGGGAATACATCAAGTCGGCGCCTTCTTCGGGCCCGGCCGCGCCAGCGATCAACGTCGGAGATCCCCTATCCGGCGTAACGATTCCTCTTCCATCGCCGATCACGGAGAAGGTGCCAAGATTGTCAGGAGCCAGATTTACGACTCGCAACGGCGCGATCATCATCAGTATGAAGAACAGCCGCCGTGCCGATGCCGTGTTGGCTCCCAACTAGTCTTTAGCTGGACTTGGGGCAGGCCATCGACGCCAGCATCAAAGCCACTTGCTATGGCTGGTTATTCGGCGGCCTCTCAATGAACCGCCGGCTGCCATTGAGCAGCTCAAGGTTATTGATGACCACCGGGTTGGTCGGGTCGAGCGAATAAGCCCTCTCAAACTTTCGCCGCGCCGCATTCAGATTGCCGCGCAGCATGTATGAATATCCCTGATCATTCAGCAGTTGAACGGTTTCGCCCCCCAGCCGAGTCGCCTGCGCGTAAGCCTGATCGGCGAGATCAAAGCGACGCAAGCGATCGTAGCTCGCTGCAAGCCCCATCCAGGCCGTCAAATCCTTCGGCGCCTTCTCGACCGCGTCCTTGAAATGGCGCTGGGCGATCCCGTAACTGCCGCGGTTGAAATGCTCCAGCCCAAGCCGGACGGGCTCGTCGGAGGGGTAATATTTGACGTCGGTCGGTTCCTGCACGGGGTCCGCGCCCGCCGGATTCGCGGGAGCGACGATAGCCGCGTCTCTCGTTGTGGTGTCACACGCCGCAAGGCCGGTCGCCAACCAACAACAGGTCAGCATTAGAATGAGACGACGCATAACCCTTTGTCCCCCGCCCCGGCCCAGCGGACCAGTGCACCGTTCGAAATATCATCCCTAATTTTACTTGCCAAAACCGGTTACCTGGTCGCTCCGCCGACCGGCACCGATACTCCGGCAGTCGATCCAGCTCCCAATCCTTCTATGTTGACGTTCTGGGTTGGGGTAGGCCGCACGCCCATCAGCCTGCCTGATTCGCCGATGTCGGGAAGCTGATCCACCGGCTGTTTCGTGTTGCCATAGCGTGTCACGGCGGCGCCCACGCGCCGAGCGTCGGTCGCGATCCTGCGATCACCGACGTATCGCGGCCATGGATGGATTGTGTGGGTGACGGCGTTGACCTGTTTGGCGTCGCCGGCGCTCATGGTGATGGTGTCGGAACGCTGGAAGTAGCGGTCCACTTCGTCGTGCCCCGCCAATCCATAGCAGCCCCCCAGCAGGAGCGGAGCGAATATGGCCAGCAATCTGATGCGCATAGTTCGTCCTCAGTTCAGGGTTTTGATCGCTGGTTGACCAGAAACGGGAACCGGCGCCGGAGCACGCACGGTGAGCTCGGGCGCGATGATGTGGCCGTACGGTCCCTTCACCTCGCCGCCGGAATTGACATAATCATTGTAGCGCTTTCGCACTTCCATCTGACCGTTAAGAAAGAAATCGACGTCATTAGCCGGCAGGCGGGAGTCCAGTGGTGAGGCCAGCTGCTGCCCCGGCACCGCCGGCGCAACCAGGCGCGGCGTCACGATGATCACAAGATCGGTTTCCTGCTGCTGGTAGGACGAAGAGCGGAACAGCGTCCCGAGCACCGGCACCGAGCCGATCCAGGGCAATTGCGAGACGTCCTGCCGGTTGCGTGTCTGCAACAGGCCGGCGATGGCAAAGCTCTGGCCGTCGCGCAACTCGACCGTCGTACGTGCATCACGCCGCGACAGCGCCGGGATGGTCGTCCCCCCGATCGTGACCGCGTTCTGGAAATCCAGCTCGCTGACCGACGGCTCAACCCGAAGGTTGATCACGCCACGCGAGAGAACGGTGGGCACGAAGGCCAGCTCAACGCCGAATTTCTTGAATTCGATAGTAACGGTGGGAAAGCCACCCGTAACCGTTGTGGAGGCTACAGGCACGGGAAACTCACCGCCAGCCAGGAAGCGGGCGGCGTCGCCGGACAAGGCCATCAGGTTTGGCTCGGCGAGCCGACGCAACAGGCCCTTGGTTTCCAGAGCTGTTACCAGCAGGTCAACCGAGGCCCCGTTTTTCGTCCTGAGGACGCTGGTTAGCAGGCTACCGAACGGGAGCGCTCCGTTAATCGTGCTGCTTGCTAACGTACCCGCCGTGTCGAGCAGCGGTATAGTGCCGGGTGGAGGGCCTGTGTTAGGCATTGGAACACGACCGCTGAGGGTGTTAATGTTACCAAGCCCGGTATTGCCGATGTTCGTGCCGCTGGCGTTGGCGCCGTAGAGGTTCATACCAAGGTCACGGCCAGCCAGGCGGTTAACCTCGAGAAAGCGCACCTCCAGCATCACCTGCTGGGGTCCTGCCACGTTCATGGCGTTGACGACGGTGCCACCCTTCGCCACCATGCCGGTGGCAATCGCCATCGCTCGCTCGGCGGCGACCGCATCCACTGCAGTTCCGCTCAACACGACCTGGCCCTCACCGGAGGAGACGCGAATGCCGCGCGTGCCGGTACTGGATTGGATGTTCTGCTGCAGATTGCCGGTATCGATCGCGACCTCGACATCGAGGATGCCGATCTGCTTCATCGAACTGTCGAACAGGATGACGTTGGTGGTGCCGGTTTGCTTGCCCTGGATGTAGATCAGGTGATCGCTCAGCGACTTCACGTCTACGATCTCAGGCGAGCCCGCCACGATGGTGGAAAAAGCGGTATGGACCCTGAAGGTGCGTGACTTGTTGAGGATCACCTTGACGCGCTGGACGTCGGTCATTTCGCTGACGAATACGCCGCCGGAGGAGCCCCGCCGCTCTGCAGCTCCCGCGCGGTCAGCGGAACCAACCAAGGCAAGCGCAGCGCCAACAGCGATCACGCCCGAGGCGAGAAGCCTCCCGCCTGCCCTACCCGAAACGCGACTGCCCTTCATTCGGTTTCCCCTCGCCGCGAACCACTTCTGTTCCCGTAAATGTACGGCCTCAGCGTCTTAACAACTCTCCTTCGCGCACCACGTCGCAAAGCTTACAGTTTGTCCCACTATAAATCGTTACTTCGCATTCCCGGCGCGCTTCTAGCCTCAGTGAGGACACTTCCCGGTCTCCCGCTGGCCGCGAATGCGGCTTCAAGATCATCATCCGTCATGCGCCTCGCTTGCAAGGAGAGACCCTTGCCAGGTTGCTGTAACACCAGAGAATATTTCCCAATGTTGCGAGCGAGCACCACCTTTTGTGCGATGCAAAAAGCAGCCGCGGCCGGCACCCGTTCGCTTGCCGTCCGCCATATTCCCAACGAGTTGCATATAGTCCGCTAGGTTCCGCCATCTCGCGCGTGCAGATGCCCCGATTTGACGACGAGTGCTCGCGCGGAAATTCGCACAGGCTCGACATGGAACCGCGGGCCAAATCGCAGACCTTGCCGACCAATGTCTCGCGCCAAAAGCCGAACAGAGTTCGACTCACTGCATGCCGAGGCGCTCGCTGGACGGCGATCGCCATCGTTGTGGGCTCGTCGAGTGCCATCGGCTTGATGCCCGAGAATGGGCTAGAAAGGAATTGTGGTGGACGCACTCGGCGCGTTCAATGCTGTGCCCCATATCGGCATCAGCATGTTGAAACTCGGTACAGATGCCGTAACCGTAAGTATGCTGGCTCCCGCAGTCGTGTTCAGCGTCGGCGAGAGACCGCCGAGCATTGGGGCAACGGCTTTTTTTTCCGCAGCGGATGGCAGGGGGTCACCGCTACAGGTTGGTGACGTTCTGCTCATGACGCTGTTGACGTAGCAGTCGTTGATCATCCATGTCCGAGCACCCGCATTCGCGAGCGTCCGCAATGACTGCATGGTGATTGCGTAACGTCCCAGATCCAAGATGGCGAACATCAATGTGAAAAGCGGCACGGCGACGAGGCAAAATTCCAGCGGCCCGACGCCGCGCTGATCGAGCTTTCTCATCACTGCACCAACTGGACATACTGGCTGCTCGTCATCTTCGTTGACGCTGGGCAGCCTGTGGTGTCAAAGGTGGAGTTGCCGTTGAACTCGACCGATTTGGCGATCAACTGGCCACAACCGCCTGCGTCGCCTACGGCGATTGCCGGATTGCCCTGAAACGTCACATCTGCATTTGGTGCGTAGATATTTCCTGTGAGGTTGATGTTGCTATTTCCACCGAAATGCGCCGGCTCCGCTGAAGCATAGTACATGGCCATGTACTGGAATAATGCCGCGCTCGGCTGGAGGGCCGCGGGAAACGACGAGTCATTTGGGACAGATGTTGGCCCATTGAGAGTGAGCGTCCCGCTGCCTTGCGTGACGATTTCCGCCCCTGGCAGCAGAATGAAGGTTACCCCCGTACCGGTAATCGAAGAGCCAGCGGTGACCGTCAGCTTACCAGATATGAAGTACACCCCTGCCGGTAAGGGCTGCACCCCGTTGGGGCCGGTGACCACGGTTTGGCCTGTCGACTTGAAACCGTCGTTTGTGCATGGGGTGGCGGCCGTGTAAGGGACTAGCTCCTTTCCACCTTTGTTGTCGCATGGCGGTGTAAGACCGCATTTTGCAGGGAGGGTGGGATTCGTTCCGCACATCGTGGTGAGGGCGCCATCGAGATCAGAAAAGGGATTTTTGATCGGCGCCGGCATATAAGTTAGCGCGGGGTCGCAGAACTGTGCCTGACCCGTGCAGCCGCCGACAGTCGTTAGCGAGCCAACATTCATGCTCGCCCCGCCGCCGGTGAAGTTGATTGCATTGTTGGCCGTACTGTTCGAGGCCATGCCGCAATTAGGCGCATTGATGTTCGGGCTGCCCTGGAAACTGACCGAACCGGTCAATGCCAGGACGCATGGCGGTGCTGCCAGGCTTTGTACTTTGGCCACGGCTGTCGCGCCAATATCGACCGTGGTCAAACCAAGCACTCTCGCCAGGTATGCCGGCTGTTGCTGGCTAACTGTGGCCTGCACGTAAATTCCGGCCGTCCCCTTCCATGACGTGAGCGAAGCAACCTCGACGGTCTGCGAGATTCCCGACGGAAGGCTGCTGCCACACTGGGAGCCTGGATAGGAGGCGCCCGCGTTGCAGAACGAGTTCTGTGCCGCGGCTTGCTTGGCGCGATAGTCCACTGTTTCTGTAACCGCGCACGTTAGTGGGTTCGATAAGCACAATTCCTGCACGGCACCCGAATAGGCTGCCGCATCGGCGGCATTCTGCGCGTGTTGCCTGGTGACGTACCACGATCCCGCCTCGCCCCCGAGTGCGACCACACCTATCAGAGGTATCAAGGCGACAACGGTTGCGAAGGCGACAGAACCACGACGAGAGTGAAGCAAGCCACGCATGGAACCCTCCTATTGAAACCGTTCACCGTAAGCCAGCGTGAACGAACAAGGATCGCCGTTACCACTCCGACAGATCACCGCTCGTAGCACGATGGGCTCCACGGTGACGGTCGTCGTGTACGTATAGTGCTTGGGCGAAAGAGAGTTGGTTGCGGAGCAGGCAGCCATGGTATCGCTGCAAACCACCTGGAGATTGTTGATGGGATAACCCGAAACCGAAGTGGGGAGCGCTGACTTCCAGCCCGACCAATCGGTAACGTCAGGTGGCGGGTTGTACTGGATGCTTTGCCCGAAGGCGCGCATTGCCTCCCACGCGGCTACAAACCGAAAACCAGCGGCGGCAACATCGGCAAGCGGCAGAAGCAGGCCCACTCCCAGGAAAAGGAAAACGATCAGCATTTCAAACGCGGCGGCGCCGCGCTGATCCGCGATGAAAGAAACTCTACGGCTCACGAGCCTATCTCGACAGGGCAATAAACGCAGCACGTTGACCCCTCCGCGTCAGTGTTAGACCGATGCAGATCAACACCCATGTCCATCACAAGCCGGCCATTCATGACCACTCACCAAACGTACGGAATCAATCTCCAGCGTGATGCTTCATAACTGGAGTACTCAGGGAGGCTGCGCCGAAGCAGGTCTTCTTCGTAAAGAATTCGGCAGATCTGGACGCCGATATGCAGGATCAGCAGCGCCACCGTTAACGGTGTCAGGTATTGCAGCACTACACCCAGGACCACGAGTTCTTCCGCCAGATAGAGCGGGTGCTTGATCCAACGGTAAGGACCGGTTTGCACCACTCTACGTGCCTGCGGCACCAAACTGAACGACTTACCCAGATGTCGGATCGTCACAAGCATCATGATGATGCCGACCAGCACGCACGCGGTGGATAGCAAGTTTGGCAACGCTTCGTCGGTTTTGCCGAAGAAGGTGATTGTCCACGGCATATAGCTGCCGACGAAGGCAGCTATTCTAGGCGGCAGGCCGGCCGCGTGCGCCTTTGCCGGTGGCCTGGTCATGATCAACACCGTCAGGAGCGTGTAGAAGATGGCAAGGCAAAAACTCGACAGAAGCGATGGCCAGGGATCGGCAAGCGACGTCCCGATTTTTGTGGCGACCAGGAGTGCCAGCAGCATGAACCACATGCCGCCAAGCAGTTGCATCGTCCGCTCGTAAGGCCAGTTTTTCGACAGGGTCATCGTGCTCATGGCTTACTTCATCCCGAAGCTGGCGAATGTACGTATGAGGTGCAGAAACGGACTTCCACCCAAAATGATGAACATCGCTGGAAGCATGAACAGCACCATCGGAATAGTCAGCTTGGCACCCAGCTTGTGTGCTCTTTCTTCCAGGTTGGTAATACGTTCTCGCCGGAGGTCGACGGCGATACTGCGCAGCGCCTTGCTCAACGGCGTTCCATACTGCATGCTTTGGCTAACCATGGTGCCGAACCGGCGAAGTCCTTCTGACGTAGATCCAATTTTCTCGAATGCGTCGCTGCGATTTGGCAATACCCGGAGATCATCAAGAAGGCTGTACAAGACCCGGGCCATCGCAGGATTAGTCCGGTTCATTTCTTCCGCTACGCGTTCCAGCGCGCTCTCCAGACCCATTCCCACTTCGCTGCAGACAACCAGCAAATCGATCATATCCGGCGTGCCTAGCCGGATGCCGGCGTTGAAACGCCGTCTCAGCACCGACAGGATCAACCGCGGCCCCATAATTCCGATCACCACGCCAATGAGCATGAAGACCAGCCCATCGGTCAGCGACTTCCCTGAAAGCTGCGCGACAAACAAGCCAATGATCGGAAACAAGAACATGCTGACAGTTTTGACACCAATCCAGATCGGCAAGGTTCGATGAGGATTGAAACCTGACGCTTGAACGATCGTTCGTAGCTGGTCCAGATTTTCTGCGGAGTAGAACCGCCGATACCGCATCCCGAGCGATGAAAGCCAGCCAGTCATGTCTCCGAAGGGCGCTGACCCGCCAGGAACGCCCATCACCGCGTTTGACACCCGCGTGTTCAACGCACGAATGTGCATTTCGTGGATGATCAACACGGCGGTCGCAGCCGCAAGTGCTATGGCGAGGGCGACCAAACTGAAACCAAAAGTCATAGTTCGGTTTCCCTTCTGACCATCCAGCGTATCACAAGGGTTCCGATAATCACCGATGCCGCGGCGTAAGCCAGCAGCACGTTTCCGGTCGGATCGGAGAACAGCAGATCAACTGTTTGCGGATTGATCAGGTATAGTAACCCACCGACAACAATGGGCGAGATTGAAAGTGCGCGAGAGGAAAAGATCACCTCTCCCGCCAGAGCCTTCGCGCGAGCAGCGAGCGCAACACGCTGCCGCACCGTGTCTCCCAGTGTCTGCAACGTTTCAGTTAAGCTGCCACCTGACTTCAGCTGGACTGCAAGGGTCACCGCAAAGATCCCATACTCCGTCACTTGCGTTCGCTGATAGACAGCTTCTACAGCTTCCTCCGGAGATCTCCCCATCGTCACTTCGCTGCAAACGATGGCGAACTGCCCAGCGGTTGGTTGCGGCATCTCGCGAGCGATGGTGCGAAATGCTTCGTTCACAGGCAGCCCGGATCGAACCGTACTTGTCACCAGCTGGATCGTGTCAGGCAGCTGCTGAAAAAGTTGATTGGCGAGGCGATGTTGCTGCCATCCAAACAGACCTCGCACCACCATGATGGCCACAATCGCAGCCGCGAGAGACACGTAGAGGGTAGAAAATTTCAGCAGGCTATTGGCATAAAAGATTGCCGCTCCGGAGATGACGCCGGCAAGTAGCGGATACGCGGGGTGCCAGGCGTAAGCTATCCCTGGCTGGTAATTGGCCAAGCGGTGGAGAAACTGCCACCGGGACCCGGCCTCTAACCGACGAATGGAGGGGAGGCTCGCCGACTCTGAGGTCGGCAGAGCTGTCGCTATCTGTCTATCCATGCGGCTTTGTCGAGCGCCGAGCCACAACGTCACGGCTGCTGCGCATATCAGGAGCGCCAGGTCGACGATGGTCAGAAATTCCGTCGTCATAGCTGCCTCATGGCCTCGGCCCAGGCTCGATCAAGCCCATAATAAACGAGACGGCTCTTGAACTTCGGGACTGCGGGGGTGGACCTGTAGGTGCCCGATATCCGCCCGTTAACATCTTCCTGTTCGTACACGAACGCCGCGATGTCATTGGTGGTGATCACATCGCCTTCCAGGCCGATCACCTCGCTGATCTGGACAACGCGACGCTGTCCGTCCCGCATGCGTTCCACCTGCACGATAACGTCCAACGCAGCGACGATCTGGGACCTGATCGCCCGCAGCGGCAGATTCGGCTGTCCCATCTGCACCATGTTTTCAATACGGGTCAGCGCGTCGCGGGCAGAGTTGGCATGCACCGTAGAGATCGAACCATCATGGCCGGTGTTCATCGCTTGCAGCATGTCAAACGCTTCAGCGCCGCGCACTTCGCCTACGACGATCCGGTCAGGACGCATCCGCAAGGCATTCCACACCAGATCGCGTTGCGTCACCTGCCCTGTGCCTTCGAGGCTGGGCGGCCGGGTCTCCAGGCTGATCACATGCGGCTGTTGAAGCTGCAACTCTGCCGCGTCCTCGATGGTGACAACGCGTTCACTGTGATCAATGAACTGGCTCATGGCGTTCAACAGCGTCGTCTTGCCCGAGCCCGTACCGCCGGAAACCAGAACATTGAGCCGACACCGGCCGGCGATCTCCAGCAATTGCCCCATAGCCGAGGTCATTGAGCCGTTTTTGATCATTCCGGCCATATCCAAGCGGCGACTTGGAAATTTTCGGATGGAAATGCAGGGGCTATGGATCGCCAGCGGTGGGAAGATGATGTTGACCCGGCTGCCGTCCGGCAAGCGGCAATCCACCATCGGACTGGATTCGTCAACGCGCCGTCCAACTTGCGCGGCAATTTTCTGCGCCACCGATGCGATGTGATCATTGTCGCGGAATCGTACCGCGATCCGTTCCAGCTTGCCGTTTCGTTCGACATAAATGTTGCTCGGTCCGTTGACCATGATGTCGTTGATCGATTCATCCAGCAGGAGCGGACGGAGCGGCCCGTAGCCGGTCATGTCGTCCGCTATCTCGTCCGCTAGCTGAAACTGCTCGCGACCCGACAGTTCGAGCCGATCCTGATTGGCGATTCCATGGATGATTTCCTCGATCTGCTGCCGAAGAATATCGCGCGAAACAGTTGCGGCCACCGATGGCTCAATCTGCGCAATGACCCGCTCGCGCAGCGAAGCCGGCATCATGACTCGTTCGCGCAGCGAAGCCGGCGTCACGTCTCGTTCGCGCGGCGAAGTTGGCATCACGGGGTGCTCGGTCGAAGGTTCGTCGCGGCTTGGCGTCAATGCAGGCAAACGAGTTGGCGCGCCGTCCCTTGGCGTCAATGCAGGTAAACGGGTTGGCGTGCCGTCGCGCTCGCGCGTACCAAATTGTTTCGTCACCCGAATAGCCTCCTCAACCATCCCTTCCGCTGGGCGCCGACACCAGCAATCTCCCGTACAATCGGGGCGAGGTGACGTCGCAGTGCTGACACGTGCTTTAGAGCTGGAATTCCGAGATTGACCGCCTGGGTCATTCCCTTGCCGAGGTCGGGAATTACCATGTCCGGTTCCGCGCCCAAGGCTTTGACAATCGTGGCCCTGGGAAGGCCCCCGGGACGATTGGCACGGTTGAGCAAAGTAAAGACCCGATCCTTACCGGCGATGTTCGTCACGGCGGTGCGGAGTGCATGGGCATTGCGAAGTCCGGTCACCTCCGCTTCCAGCAGCACCAGCACATGGCGAGAAAGAGTGATCACCGGATGGATAGATGGAGGAAACGGGACTGGTATATCGACAACGATGTAATTGAACCGTTGACGGAGTAGACCCAGCACATGTCTCACTCCCGCTTCAGTGATGTCCAGCTGCGCATCCAGATCCTCATCGGCGGAAATCAGGCAAACACGCTCGTTGATATCGATTGCCGCGCGTTCGAGGAACAAGGTGTCCGCCCGCATCGGGTTTTCCAGAGCGATGCGCAGCCCCGGCCCGGGCCGGACACCCAACATCACCGCGGTTTCGCCGTTCTGTAAATGAAGGTCGAGGAGCGCAACCTTGGCCTTGGTGGTCTCGGCCAGCTGCAGTGCGAGATTGATCGCGATACTGGTTGCTCCGGCGCCGCCCTGCGCACCGCAGATCGAGATCACATGCCCGCCACGATCGGCCGCACCGGGCGCCACGTCGCCAAGCAGCTTCGGCCGCAGCTGGGCTAGCACCATATCGCGCGTGAGCGGCCTCGGAAGGTACTCGGTCAAGCCGATTTCCATCAGCTCACGGTAGAAGGTGATCTCTCTGCTCTCACCGATCAGAGCCACTAGGACGTCGGGTGGGCAGACGGCCGACAACCTTTCCAGTTCGGTAAACGGATCATCGATTCCACTGATGTCTGCCACCAACGCGAATAGCTCGGTGTCGGTTTCGAGCATTCGTATGGCATGACGGATCGTGCCGCGCTTGATCGTTAAGTTACAACCTTCGAGGCCTTTGCGCAGAGCCGCTGCACTAAGCTCGTCATTTACGAAACAGACAATTTGGTTGCGCGTTGCAAGAGACGCAGTTTCTTCAGGCGGACTGACTACTGCTATGTTAACGTTCACCACTGCCTCCCTACCGACGTGACGATACGGCCGAAGCCACCGGCGCGGAGGACGCCAGCGGCGACGCATCGCTGCTCAACACAGTGCGCGTGTTTCCTGTATCGTCTCTCCTGACCGAGTATTTCGTGCCATTATTGCGTGCATAGACCACCACCGTCGTGTCCGTGTCGCCCGTATCCTGTCGATCGACCGCTGACCGTACGGCCAAGGTGAGCTTTCCGCGCTGTCCTGCCACTGTGACCTTCTTGACCTGCACTGGCGCAAGCTGCAGCGTTACCGTACGCGCTACCTTACCGGCCGTGACGTTGCTGGCTCGACCGCCCTGCACAATCTCCTGGTCAATCGCGACGACTCGAACATTCTGAACAACGGTTTCACTCAGCATGCCATGCTGTTGAGCTGTTTTATCCTCGCTCGCTGGCGTCGGCTCTTGGGTCAACACGACATCCACATAGTCACCCGGCCAGATCAGGCCCGAGACACCAGACGCCGCATCAACGTTGATGCTGATGGCACGGCTATCCGGTGCCAGCACGCTGGCGAGAAAACCCCGTTCTCGCGGGCGCAAGATGTTTTCTGATGTGACGGGACTGCCAGTGTCGATGAAGTTGCGAACCAGAGATCCGCGAATTCCGATCTTGGCATCGGGCGTATCGAGGATCGCCCCTGCTGGAACATTAACCGGCGATACCGAGCGTACTGTGAAATCTTCATCGCGGGCCAGCGTCCCTCTCGGCAACGGATGGGCCGCGACAAAGTACCCGACAGTGAGAGGCTCCGGCGCCTTTACCGTGACCTCCACTACCGGGACCTGCACTTTCGACTGGTTCATGTTGTAGGCAATGAGCCCGAGCGCAGCGGTTGCGAGCAACAGCACCATGATGATCGAGAGACGCAAAGTAGATGACATGTCAAAGTCCTCGACTGAAAACCGTCCAGATACCACCGCACGCTATGGCAACCCCGTAAGGCAGCGGCGCGTGTCGCAGATGGCGCCAACGCTCTACCGCGTAGACGCGGCGTACGAACGACGATCCGGCGGGCGCCAGCCTGGGATATGGCAGGACGCGCATCATCAGATGCACCAGGGCAAGAATGCCGCCGGCCAGCGCGGTTATGGTCAACAATTGAATCACGCCCATCATTGGGAGGCCGATCGCCAATGCGACCAGCAGCTTGACATCGCCGCCGCCAATCAATCTGCGTTGGAAAATGGCCAACAGCAGCAGCAACAGGATCGTCGCGGCGATCAGCGATTCAGCGACTTGCGCCGGGCTGGCGAATTGACCGGCAATCCCAAGGAGCGCCAGCACCAGACAAATTTCATTTCGGATCAGTCGTGTCGCGATATCGATCGTTGCGACGTATAGCAAAAGTACAATTTCCAGAAACGAGGCTGTGGGAGCAATCCAACTCATGAAATGCCTCAAGAACAAGCGAGGGCACACTAATAAACTTGAAGTGGGGTCACATTAAAAACCGGGGGGCACATTCCAATGCCCCCCTCCGGGTTAGATGGCCGTACTACACGGCTGCGGTGAAAGCGGCTGTGATAGCCGTGATCCCGCCAGTCAGCGCCGTCGCGATGGCACCACCTGCTCCGGTACCGAACGCCGCAACCACGGCGCCGATGATACAGGCCGCCACGATAATGTACTCGAACGATACCACGCCATTCTCGTCCGTGCGCAGATGCTTGAACGCTTCGGTGGTCTTGACGTAATATTTCAACATCGGAGAAAATCCCTTCTTTGAAGATGAATTTGTGCAGTTGCCGTTGGCAGACAAAGTCGGCGCCAACACGATGCGTTATAATATTTGGCCTGAAAGCTGTCATTGCCGCTGAATAGTGCGGCTCGGAGTTTCGGAGGTAACTCGTAATTTCCGTTCCGTACAAATACGGACACGGTATATCGGAATGGTACGGGACGCGCGAGCGGTGCAAGACCAGTACCGCACGACTTCATTACATCGCCGGAGCAACGTGGTCGTTCAGATGCACCATGATCCTTCAATCACCCAATCAGCAGTACTTATGTGAAAGCGAAGCCGTCGCATGATCGAGAATACGAAAGATTCTGGACGCTTCTTTCTGCGCGCCATGTTGCTCTGGAGCGCGCGCCTTCGGACTGGAAGCGCTCCAGAGCAAGGCTCTCGCATGGCTGCCTCGCGCTGCACGCTCGAGCGGATGCCCCGATCGCGACTTGGCATTTTGCAGTGAAGTGTTAGTGAGGCGAGAGCGAAACGACGCCCATAGCGAGAAGAGCACGTTGCCTTTCGCAGTATGCGCTGCCGCTGGTTAGTCTCAGGGTCTACGTTCCCAGCGAGTATGACAGATGGATATTCCCTATGTTTCCACAGAAGCTGGTCATCGGCCGCACCACGACCGCCGGCTGATCCTTGCCCTCGTACGTGATCTCGCCGGCGTAGGCCTCGATCACCTGGCCAATCCAGCCGTCGGTGTCGGCGCCCAACGCCTTCACGAGCCGTTTCGTGTTCGTCGCGTTGAGCGACAGCGAGAACCCTTCCTCGAACGTCGCGTCGAGCTTGTTGTTCTTGCCATCGGCAACCTTCATGATCGTGAGGCGGAGCGGCCCTTCGGCCACATCGGCGAGCGTGATGAAGCTCGAGGTCACGTACTTCCTTGCATCTACCATAGGCTGTTCCTTATGGCGCTCTGATGAAACGCAGGCCAGGCCGTGCGCCGGCGGATCGGCTGCGGGTTGGGTTGATCGGTTAAGCAGCGGCGACGGCGTCCTTCTCGTCCCAGCGGCAGCACGCCAGCACGCCGGTTTTCTCTCCCTGACGGATCAGAAGTGCGCGCTCGGTGACGTCGAGGCACACGGCGTCGTTGTCGAACTCCCTGATGATCGGCGCGAGCCGAGCCAGGTCGAACGCCATGCTGGCACGGCCGATGGTCTGCGCCGCGAGCGTGTCGACCCCGGCATCCGGCTGCTGCGGCAGTGAGACCAGCAGATCAGTGTCGCCTTCTTCCCACGAGAGCCGGACCAGCCCGCTCGCTACCGGCTCGAGCCGTGCCAATGCGCCGAGCAATTCGGCCCGCTGGCACGTGGCTGAGTTGCCGGCGCCACGCGGCATGATGGCGCGGTAGGCTGGGTAGCTCGCATCGATCAGCGCAGTGACAAGTTCAAAGGAGCCGGGTGCGGTCACCGAGAATAGAGAACGCGAGCGGCGCAGGGTGATCTCGTCGCTCTTCGTCTGGTGCAGCAGCCGCCGCAGCATGGTGGCTGTTGGCGTCGGGATGATGAACCGGTCATCGTCGCTGAAATGATCCGCTGTTACAGCGGCGGTCAGCAAGGTCGTGCCATCGGTGGCGACCGCGACCAACTGATCTTCGAGGTTGTGAAGGTGCAAGCCGCACAGGTAATATCGGCTTTGCTCGGTCGCGACGGCCCGGCAGAACCTCCAGCAGCCTCAGGCAATCCGCACGCGCCAGCTCGATGCGGCCAAGCTCGTGATCGATGGCGAACGCCGCGGGCGGATCGGGCAGCGCCGGCAGGTGGTATGTGCTCTTCTCACTGCTGATCTTGATGCCACTACCCTCTGCCGTGATCTGGATTGTTGTGTTGGGCGCGAAGGCGGACAGCAGCGCGATCAGCCTGGTCGCCGATGTCGTCGTCTCGCCGGCCGTCATGATCTTCGCGGCCGTGCTCGCAATGATGCTGATGCCGGCGCGCTGGTTCGTGACAGCGAACGTAACCGCGCTGCCGCTTGCGATGATGCCGACCGCGACGTCGGGCGGCGGCTTCCGATCGGTCTTCAGCTTGATGACGGCCGCCGCCGGTGCGATCTTGGTGATCGCGGCGATCAGGGCGCTGTCTGGTGAGGCGATCTTCATGACCGCGCCCTCGGGTCGTAGTGCCAGATCAGATGTCCACAGCGGCAAACCAGACGGACGCCAGGCTCGAGCAGCTCGGCATCGACGGCGCGGAGATCGTCGCCGCACTCGCCGCACCACATGCCGGCCGCGAGGGTGATCTCGGAGCCATCGGCGAGCCGATGCGTCATCGGTCGCGGTTGAACAGCGCGCGCATTTTCTATATTTAATGTCATTGCGTTACCTTCTTGTCGCGCTGTGAACGCGGTGAGAGACCGAGGGGCTGCCGATGAGGCGGCCCTTCGCGTTTCAGGTGGCGGCTTTCTTCTTGCGGTGTTGATCGGTCTGCGCATGCCGGAGGCCGAGGCGGAGGAGGCGGCGCACCGCTTCGGACAGGGGCGGCAGGTCTTCCTCACGGCGCTGATAATCGCGGACCTCCGTGCGCATCGAGAGCTCGATACGGAGAGGAACCAGGGTCGTCGGCATGGGGACACGCTCGCATCTGTGGGGTAAGTGAGGTCAGCGTGCTCCGAAAACGACGGGCGGTCTTTCGCCCGTTGGGGCCTGTCAGAAAGATTTCTTACGGCGCGCCCCACCGCCCCGGAGATGACGCTCCTGCTGATCGAATTCGAACAGCTCCCACATCAGTTCGCGCCGCATCGTCCGCAGCTCGAACACCACATGCACCGAGAGGCGCTGCCACTGCACGGTCCTGATGATCGAGACGGCGTCGGCCGCCGCCGACCCCACCAGCTTCAGGCAAGTCTTTGCGAGCCGCACAAACGGTCCCTCTGCGCGACGATTTACGGTGAACGCCGGGCGCGCCCCGTTGCGTTCCAGTAGATCAGCGCGAGCGCCAGCATCAGCGCGTGCTCGGCCTGGCGCTTCGGTGGATGCGGCTCCGGCGTCGGTGCGTAGAGCTCCGGTACCCATTGCGGCCGGCGCTCGTCGCCCCGAAGGCGGCCCGGCTGCCATTTGCCGCCTCGCGAGAGCAGGCCCTGGATAATCCGGCATGCCTCCTCCCGCGTCGCCTTGCCTCGGAGCGCGTCGGAGTCGGGCAGCGTCCACGACACGCTGGGCCGATCGCTGCGCTTCTCGAGGTAGGTCCGCGTTCGCGGCGAGAGCTCGTCGATGCGGCGGGCCGCCTCGCCGTACCTGCGCCGCAATGCGGCGTAATACAGCGCCGTGATCTCGTGACGCACGAGGTTGTCATCGGGAACCGCGCTGGCGGTGACATAGGTTCGGAGCGCGTCCTGGATCGCCGTTACAGCTCGCGCATGTCGGCGATCGGCGGCAGCTTCGCCGCAATCAGCAGCCTCTCGACGTGCTCCCTGTCATCGATGGGGCCCGGTGTTCGGGGCTTCTTCATCGCGCCTCCACAGGCGCCGGCGACGTTGCGCGCGGAAACCCGGGCGGAACCAGCGGTCGGGAGCGACCCTATCCGCGCCTGTCGGAAAATAGCCCATGCCGCGCGGGAGATCTGCCGATATTCACAGGATCACCGCACACCGGATCAAGGCCGCTGGGGTGTAGCGGTTGTGGCGACGCCGGCAGGCGATGACGTGTGGCAAACTTTTTTACAGTTCGATGTGCTAAGCTATTGAAACTGCGGTATCAGGTCACATCCCACCCCTTCCGCCAGTATATTGGACGTATATTCAGCCCATCCTGCTATCCTGGGCTTTCATCCATCGGGCTTTGGCGAGTGGCCATGAATGATCTCGAGAAGGCGACGCAGGTGTTTGAGGCCTTGAAGGCTGCCGAAGCTCAGCCCACGCAGTTGGCGTTGCCGATGCTGAACGGACTGGTCGGCCTGGTTCAGGGAAGCGGCGAAGCGCCGCTGGAGGTCGAGGAAGCACGCTCGGCTGCATTCATGGCGATCTGCGAGGTCGGCAAGGCGCTGCACCGCGGCCAGCCTGCGGATCCGCTTTGGGCGGCGGCGATCGGGGCCACCGAACGCTGGATGGCGTTGACGAAGTAACGCCCTCTCCTGCCCGCGACGGACCTGATCCGGAAGGTGCTCAGGTTCCGACGCGCAGGGCAGACCCCTGCTTGCGCAGACAGGCAATGACCGAAAGCGCGGTGATGCGGCCGGTCTTCGGGTTTTCCGACGGGATATTCTCGATCGTCATCGAAAAGCGCGCAGAATCGGATTCGACCTCAACGCGGTGCACGTTGCGGGTCACGGTGGGATCGGCCCAAATCTGCAGCGTGGTCCGGTCGGGTCCAATGCCCGCCAGCGAAAGTGCCACGGCAACGTTGAGGTTCGCCGGAAATCCCTTGGCGGCCTCCCGCGCGGTGCCCTCGAAAATCATCAAGGGCTCGGCGATGCCGGCGATGTCGATATTGTTTTCGACCAGAAAAGGCGCCCCGGCGAGACCGTTGAGCGGTTTTCGCGTCACCATCCTGACCGACTGGATTTTGCCTTCCGCGGCGGCGGTGACCGCATCAAGACCGATCAGTGCGCCGGTCGGCACCACGATCTGGCCGCCGTTTTGCCTGGCAAGCGCGATGAGATCCTCGTGCTCGAGCAGCGCCCCCACGCTCAGGACGACAGCGGTTTTTCCACGGCTGACGAACGGCATGACGATCGATCGAACCAGCTTGCTCGGCGCGCACTCGATCACGATATCGGCTGCCGCGCAGAGATCATCGATTGGCAGGACGGCCGGCGGCCGCGTCAATCCGGCGAGGAATTCGCGATGCTTCGCCGGGTCCTGGATCGATACCGCGGCGAGGACCATGCCGTCGATGCCCTGATCCAGGGCTTCCACGACCTTTCGCCCGATCGGACCAAGGCCGACGACGGCGACGCGCCTTGAAGGGGGTGGCATGTTACGAACTCCGCAGGAATCGCTGGCCTGCCCTGCATAGCATTTTCAGGACGCGCGTCGAGCATCGCGGCGCGGTCACTTCGGGTTTCGCAACACCGGCCGGGTGTTTCGGCTTCATACGGCCGCTGGGTGGAGATCGCCAGTCCAGCGCACGGTCAGATCGCCCGATTTCTCAAGCGGCGCACACTTGCGCGGCAACGAAAATTCGGGATTCTCCAGCCCAAAAATCCATCAGACTGCGCTGCTTCAAATTGCAGAAACGAAGGAAGCCGCGCTTGGCGCGGCTTCCAGGTATGGGTCTGACGCGCCTGCCCCTACACCAGCAGGAAGTTGGAATTCTGCAGCGTGCCCGTGTAGCTGGCCACGCCGATCTCCATGTCGCTAGCCGTCATCACTCCGTCGCCGTCGAGGTCGATCTGCAGCATGTCGTGGCCCGGCGTGGTGGTAAGATAGCGCGCCTCGGCTTGGCCACTGCCGCTGAAGTCGCTGGTGCCGACGTATTCGATATGATCCCCGTTGTAGGCAATCCCTTCAAACGTGAACGTATCGTTGCTGGCATCGAAGTCGGTGATGGTGTCCCGCACCCCGTTGATCGTGGAGTCACCCACGCTGGTGAAGCGGAAATTCTCCTGTCCCGCACTGCCTGTGATGGCATCTCCGCCGACGCCGGCCGTGACGGTCGTGATTCCCGTCGAGTTGCCGCCGATGATCATGGTGTCAAAGTTGGCACTGCCGTTGACGTTTTCGACGTCGACAACGGTGACGTTGAACGCCGTTTGGGTGAAGTTCAAGGTGTCGTTGCCGTCGCCGAGATCGATTGTACTGGCGGGGTTCCCAAACAAGGTCAGCGTATCGTCCGATGAACTTCCATTGAGGAGATTGACGCTCCAGAGGTTATCGAAGGAGTTGTTGCCGGCGGCTAGGTTCAGGGTATTGGCCGTGCCCATCCCAAGATTGACCGTGACGCCCGACACGGCGTTCAGAAGCGAAACTGTATCGTCCGACGGAACTAGGAAATCGTTTACGCCGAGATCTTCGACGCCAACGATGCTAAGCGAGTTCACGCCGCTGGCGAGGGAGACCGAGTCGGCCCCCCCGCCGAGGTCGATTTCAATTCCGCTGACGATGCTGGCCAGGCTCAATTGATTGTCCGAGGCCGAGCCGTCGATGTACTCGATACCGACGGCGGAGAATGCTGCGAAGTTTCCGGCAAGGACAAGTCTATCCTCGCCATCGCCAAGATCGACGGTGCTGCCATTCGCCGCGGAGAGTGCGCCGGCGATCGTCAGCGTGTCGTCGCCTGTGGTTCCGTTCACGTGGTTGATATCATAGATGTTCGTGAATGAATTCGCGCCGGCGGCAAGATTGATCGTGTTGTCGCCGTTGCCGAGGGAGATGTTTAAGCCACTCACCGTGCTCAGCAGGTTGAGCACGTCATTGACGCCGGGCGTGGCGCCGAAGTCCGATCCGCCAATGCTATCTACACCCGTGATGTTGAGCGTGTTCGTGCCACCGGCAAGGCCGAGATTGTCATTGCCGCCGCCGAGGTCGATGATCAGCCCATTGGCATTGCTCATCAGGTTGACGAACTCGTCGCTGCTGCTGCCGGTGACGTTCTCCACATCAAACAGATTGAGCGTAAAGCCACTGCCGAAGCTGCTGCTGTTCAGCGTGACGGTGTCCGCCGCCCCTGCCCCCAAATTGATCTGGTGGCCGAAAATATTGCTTCCGATACGGAGGTAGTCGTCACCGTTGGTGCCTGTCACCGTGCTGTTGCCGGTCAGCTGTTGTGTCGAGATATCAATCGGAGTCCCCGCAGTACCTGACGACAGCAGCAGGATTGCGTCGCTAAACGCCAGGACCTCCACGTTGCTAAGAACGTCCGTGAAGTCGCGGTTTGCCGTACCGTCCACGACCTGGATCTTGCCCGCGGTGGGCACGTCGAAGTTGATGGTGTAACCGCCTTGAGCGCCGGTGAAGCTCACCATGTCGGTGCCGTTGCCGCCATCGATGGTATCGCTGCCGCCCTGGCCGGTGATGCCGTCGTTGCCGTCGCCGGCATTGATCGTATCGCCGCCTCCGCCGGCGAAGAAGGATTCATCGCTGGAGCCGCCGGTAAGGATGTCGACCTGATTTGTGCTCTGGACGCTGTTGACGCCGCCCGTGATGAAGTCCGCACCGGCCACGCCGCTGACGACACCCGACGCCAGACTGACGTTGACCCCACCCCCGCCAGCCTGGGAATAGGAGACGCGCGTGTTGCCGTTGCCGGTGATGGTATCGTCGCCCGCCAGGCCTTCGAACAGGTTGAAGGTGCCGAACGATCCCGCCGAGGTGATCCCGGTAAACCCGGCAGCGTTATAGGTATCGTTCGAGTTGCTGCCGGTCGCACTGTTGACGCCGACGAACGTGTCGCTGCCAATCGTGCTGCCGCCGGTGGCCGTGCCCGCCAGCAGGTTGATCGTCACCGCGTCGGCCGCACCGCTGTAGATGAGGCGCGTGTTGCCGTTGCCGGTGATGGCGTCGTTGCCGCCGAGGCCTTCGAACTGGTTGAAGTTGCCGAAGCCTGCATTGCCAACATTATAGAGCGAGGTGTCGGAGTATGCACCAGTGCCGAAATTCGTGGCGACGAACACGTCGTTGAAGTTGGTTCCCTGGACGCCTTCGATTCCACGCAACGTGTCAGAACCGACCGATGCGTCACCCGTTACTGTGCCTGCTGCGAAGTCGACGGTTATCGCGCCGGTCGAGAAATAGACGTTGTAGTAGTTTGCCGTGTCGAATCCGCCACGGCCATCGATGAAATCGTTGCCGCCGAGGCCTGCGAGATTGTTGCTGATGTCGCTGCCGCTCAGCGTGTCGTTGAACATCGACGCCTGGATGGCGTTGACGCCAGTGAAGGTGTCGTCACCGGTCGACGCGTCGCCAGACGCGGTACCTGTGCCCGCTGTGCCGCCGGTTTGCAGGTTGACCGTGACTCCTCCGGTCGCGCTAACATAAGTAACCCGTGTAGCGCCGTTACCCGTGATGGTGTCGTTGCCCCCCATACCGTTGAACTCGTTGAAGGTGCCGTTGGAGCCGGCATTGGTGCTGGTGCCGGAGAAACCGGAAGCATTGAAGGTATCCGCGCTATTCGTGCCGCGAACGGATTCGACGGATATAAGCGTATCCGTGCCAACCAGCGTGGCGTCGCCGATCACTTGTCCCGCAGCCAAGTTTACCGTGATGCCCACCCCCTGCGCCAGCGGGTCCTGCGCGTAGTCCGCCCGGTCAAAGCCGGTCCGACCGTTGATCGTGTCGTTGCCAGCGCGGCCTTCGAAGACCTCGACCGTGCCGTTGGCATTGGTGCTGCCGAGCAACTGGTCGGCATGTCCGGAACCGACGACGTTCGCAAACCCCGCACCGAAAAGGGTGTCATTGCCGTCACCGCCGGTTGCAGTGTGCGCCGTGAGGTCGACGGTAACGGCGCTCGCCGCGTTGGCGTAGGAAATCTTGGTCAGCAACGCGCCCTGGCTGTTGACGGCGCTGGTGATGGTGTCGTCCCCGCCCCCGCCCTCGATTTCGTTGAAGCCGAAAGCGGTGCCCGCGATGCCGGTGTCGCCGCTAAACCCTGCCGCATTCAGCGTGTCATTGTGAGCGCTGCCGACAATGCCTTCGACATTGATCAGCGTGTCGTTTCCGACCCCCGCTCCCGACACCGTGCCCGCCGCGAGATTGGCGGTGATGCCACCTGTCGCGTCGCTATACCCGGCCCGGTCGAAGCCCTGTCCGCCGTCGAGCGTATCGTTGCCGTCCATACCCTGCAGCCGGTCGCTGCCGCCGAGACCCTGGATGGTATCGTCGCCGGAGGTGCCGAACAGCGTATTGGCGTTGGCATCGCCGATGATGGCGCCGAAAATGAAGTCGCCCGCCACGAGGTTGGAGGCTGTGACGTTCTTCAGAGTGATGCTGTCGCTGCCGAACGTCAGCAATGTATCCAAGCCAACCTGGGTCGCATTGGCCTGAACGTCGGCAAAGCTGAAGATGCCGTTGACGCCGGTCAGGTCAAGCTGGTCGCCCGGAACGAAGTCGGTGATGGTATCGGCCCCGGCCCCGGTCGCAAATACCAGTCTGTCAGCTCCCGCACCGCCGGTAAGGACGTCATTGCCGGCGCCGCCGGTGATGGTGTCGTTGCCGTTGCCGCCGGAGAGACTGTCTGCGCTGGCGGTGCCAACGATGGTGTCGTTGAAGTTGGATCCGAAAACATTGAAGACACCGCCGGTGATGGTGTCGGTGCCGACCGATCCGTTGCCGGTTGCAATTCCGGTCGTGAGATTGACGTCTACGGCTCCACTCGCGTTGGAATACGAGATCTGGGTGTTGCCGTTGCCGGTGATGGTGTCGTCGCCGGCCAGGCCCTGGAACTGGTTGAAATTGCCATTGCTGTCGCTGACGTTCAGTGCGCCCGCCTCGCCGTAGCCGGTCGCCACGTAGCTATCGCCAAAATTGGTACCCTGAACGCTCTCGATCGAGAGGAGCGTATCCGTTCCGACCGAGGTATTCCCGGTGACGACACCGGACGCCATGTCGACGGTGACGCCAGCAGTCGTATTGAAGCCGCTATAGAGCGCGGTATCGAAACCGCCGCGACCATCGATCTCGTCGTCGCCAGCCAAGCCGAGGAAAACCTCGTTATTCACGTCGCCCTGGAGAGTATCCCCGAAGCCCGAGCCGTTGACGCTGTTGACGCCGGAGAAGATGTCGGTGCCAACCGACGTATCGCCGGTCGCAGTGCCGGCAGCGATGTCGACCGTTACCGCGGACATCGCGTTGGTGTAAACGAGCCGCGTGTTGCCGTTGCCGGTGATGGTGTCGTTACCGCTCAATCCCTCGAACTGGTTATAGGTGCCGTTGCTGGTGCTGACGTTCAGCGCACCTCCCGTGCCGTAGGTGCTCGCGTTGTAACTGTCGGCCAGCATGGTGCCCTGGACAGCTTCGATGTCGCGCAGCGTATCCGTGCCGATCGACGCGTCGCCGGAAGCGGTCCCCGCTCCCATGTTGACCGTCACGCCACTGGTGACGGTGCTCAGGCTGTTATAGCCCGCGGTGTCGAACCCGCCGTACCCGTCGATGAAGTCGTCGCCGCCGAGTCCGGTAAGCGTATTGTTGAAGCTGCTGCCCAGCAGCGTATCGCCATACATCGAGCCTTGCACGGCGTTGACGCCGGTAAAGCTGTCGGTCCCTTCAGTGGCGCTGGTGGCGACGCCGGCGACGGTGACCCCGGTCGTTCCAGGCGCGCTGGTCTCGAGGTCGACGCTGACGCTACTTGCCGCCGACTGGTAATTCAGCCGGGTACTGCCGTTACCGATGATCGTATCGTTGCCGGCCGCCCCGCCGAAGTCGTTGAAGGCCCCGCCAGAGCTGACATTGGTCGCACCGGCACTTCCGAAGCCAGTCGCGTTGAAGATGTCGTCATGGATCGTGCCACGAACCGCTTCGACGTTGCTGAGGGTATCGGTGCCAACCGAGGCGTCACCCGTCACAGTGCCCGCGGCCAGTTGAACCACGATGCCCGACGTCGTCGCCGGGTCGTTTTGATAGTTCACCTGGTCAAAGCCGCCGCGACCATCGATGAAGTCGTTGCCTGCCCGGCCTTCATAGGTCTCGTAGGTGAAGGCCGCATTGTCGCTACCGGTGAACGTATCGTTATGGTTCGATCCGACGATCGAATTGACGTTCGAGAGCGTATCATGGCCAACGCTCAGATCGCCGTCGGCGGTGCCCGCACCAAGATCTACCGTCACACCGCTGGTCGCGCTGACGTAGGTGGCACGGGTCGTCATTTGGCCAAGCGCATTCACGGTGCCGATGATGGTGTCATCGCCGCCGCCGCCCTCGAAATCGTCCTGGCCAACAACGATACCGGTTACGCCGGTCGAACCGGTAAACCCGGCACCATTGAAGGTGTCGGCGAAGTTGCTGCCGGTGACAGCCTCGATTCCGACCAGCGTGTCGCTGCCGACCCCCGGGCCGGTAACCGTGCCGGCCGCCATGTTGACCGTGATGCCGCCGGTGGCGTCGCTGTAATCCGCCCGGTCGAATCCGAGCCCGCCATCGAGGGCGTCGTTGCCGGCCAGACCCTTGAGCAAATCATTGCCGCCAAGGCCGTTTAGCGTGTCAGCTTCGGAAGTTCCAACCAGCGTGTCGCCGTTGGCGCCACCGGTCGAGGTAACACCGGCCACGTCGGTCACACCGATGGTGAAGTTTTTGGTGAAGGTGTTGTTACCGCCGTCCGTCACCTGGACCGTAATCTGATGCGACGTTGCCGTTTCGAAGTCGAGCGCGCCGGCGACGATGATCTGGCCGTTGAGGACGGCGAAGCGGCCGCCCGCATTGTCAGTCAGCATGTAGGTCGCGGAATCGCCCGCGTCCGGATCGGTGTCCGACAGCGTGCCGACGACCGCTCCATTGGCGCTGCCCTCGGCGATCGAGTTGCCGCTGAGCGCGATATTGGTCGGCGCCTCGTTGACGTCGGTGACGCTGATCGTCACCGCCTTGGTGCTGAACAGATTCCCCCCGTCGGTGGCGACGACGTTGATGCTGTAGGAGCTCTTGGCCTCGTAATCCGCCGAACTGTTCAGCGTGACCTGGCCATTGGTGTCGATGGTGAAGGCGGCTGCGTCGGTACCACCCGAGAGACTCCAGACAATCGTGTCGCCGGCATCCGGGTCGCTGGCAGTTGCCTGATAGACCACGGTGCTGGTTGCCGCGTTTTCGGCAACAGTACCGGTCGCGCCTGAGTTGACCGTCGGTGCGTCGTTCACATCGGTGACGCCGATGCTGAACACCTCGTCTTTCGTCGCGCCACTGGCGTCGGTGACGCGTACTGTCACTTGCTGTGACGCGCCGGCCTCGTAGTCGATCGGACCCGCGACGACGAGATTGTTGCCGCTGATCGCGAACATCCCGTTCGGGTTGACGATGCTGAAGGTGAACGTGTCGCCGGCGTCCGGATCGGAGGCGGACAAGGTGCCGACGACCGTATTGACGGCGCTGTTCTCGGCCACTGACGATCCGAGAAGCGAAATGTCTGACGGAGCGTGGTTGACTCCGGAGGTCACGAAACTGTCGTCGGTCAGGGTGCCGGTCAGGCCGTTGAGGGTGATCTCCATGTCACCCGCGCCGTCACCGTCCAGGTCGATCTGCAGAACATTGCCGTTGAGAAGGCGGGCTTCGGAGTTCCCTGGCGTTCCGGTGAACACGCCGCTGTTGACGAAATGGATGTCGCCGGCGAGGCCCGCGACGTGATCGAGCACGATCGTATCAACGGCGGCGTTGAAGTCGTTGACGGTTTCGCCTCCCCCGACCCCGGCCTGCCCTGCGCTGGTGTAGCGGATGTTGTCCTGTCCGGCGCTGGCGGTGATGAAATCGGTTCCCAATCCGCCGGTCACCGTGGTGGTTCCGGAGGTATTTGCGATCGTGATGGTGTCGTTGAATTCGCTGCCGTTGACGTTCTCGATGTTCTTGACGGTGACGCCGGTGGCGATGACGCCAAGGTTCAGCGTGTCGATATCGGCGCCAAGATCAATGGTGCTGCCCTGGGCGTTCTCCAGCGTGGTGAGCACGTCAGCCGACGCGGTACCCATGATGGTGTCGAGGCCGTAACCCTGCACGGAATTGGTGCCCGCCGCGAGGTTAAGCGTGTTGTTGCCGTCACCGAGATTGATGTTGATGCCGGTCACGTTGCTGAGCAGCGTCAGGGTGTCGTCGGACGGATCCCCGAAGTCGCTGCCGTTGATGGCTGCGACGCTGACGACGCCGACGGAGTTCGAACCGTTGGCAAGAATGAGGGTATCGTTGCCGGTCCCGAGATCGAACGTGACATCCGTCACTTCGTTCTGCAGGACAATGTAGTCGTCGGCCGTCCCGCCAACCACATTTTCAACGCCGACGAGGCCAAGCGTGCTGAAACCCGTCGGATTGGTCAGGATCAGCGTATCGGTGCCGTCGCCGAGATTGACGGTAGACTGATAGAGTCCGTTGACGACGGTGAGCGTATCACCGGACGACGTGCCGTTGATGATGTTCGTCCCAAAGGCGTTGTTCAGCGAGTTGCTTCCCGCGGCCAGATTGATCGTGTTGGTTCCAAGGCCGAGATTGACCGAGAGGCCGCTGACAAGATTCGTCAGCGTGAGCGTATCGTCGCTGGCGACTGCCTCGTTGACGTTGATGGTTTCGACACCGACGGCGCCGACTGAGTTGATTCCGCTGAAAAGTGTGAGAGTGTCGTTGCTGCCGTTGCCGAGATCGAAGGTGACGTCTGAAACAATGTTCTGCAGGTTGACGAAATCGTCGGCCGTTCCACCGAAAACGTTTTCTACGCCGGATAGCCCAAGGGTATTGAACCCGTTGGTCAGGATCAGCGTATCGGTTCCGCCGCCGAGATTGACCGTGGAGCCGTTAATTCCGTTCGAAATCGTAAGTGCGTCGTCGGATCCGGTACCATTGATGGTGTTGATATTGAAGACATTGACGAGCGAGTTGGCGCCGGCAGCCAAATTCAGGGTGTTATTGCCTTGCTGCAGATTGACGGTGAGACCGGTAACACTATTCAGCAAGGTCAGGGTGTCGTTCGACACCGGGCTGCCAACAATTCCGTCCTGCGTATTGATGCTTTCGACATTGACCACGCTGATGGCGTTGATACCGCCGGCGAGATTAACGACGTCGTTTGTTCCTACACCCAAATCGATCGCCAGGCCGTTGGCGTTGGCTACCAGACTGAGGAAATCATCGGCACCGGAGCCTTTCAAACTCTCGACGTTGGCGAGATTGAGGTTGTAAAAGCCGCTCACACCGAGGGTGATCGTGTCGCCGGTACCACCACCGAGATCGATCAAGCGGTTGGAAAGCTGCTGCCCGATCGTCAGAAAGTCATCGCCTGTGCCAGTCAGCGTTCCGACCGCAACGCCTCCAATGAAATTCAGCCCGGTCACGTTGACCGGCGAACCGGCGAGGCCCGACGTCGTCAGCAGATACTGGTTGCTGAATTGCAGGACCTCGATGCCGGTGAAGGTATCGCTGCCATCCGGTCCAGAGACGGATCCGACACCCGCCCCGGTCAGATTGATGGTGTAGAGGTTGCGCGCACCGGTATAGACCGCCATATCGGCGAAGCCGCTGCCGCCCTCGATCGTATCGTTGCCGGCGCCACCGGTGATGGTGTCGCTGCCGCCGCCGCCATTGATGGTATCGTCACCGGCGCCGCCGTCGAAGGCGTTGTTGGTGCCGTCGCCCGTGATGCTGTCGCCATGCCCGGATCCGGTGATGCTGTTGACGAGTGTAAAGGTGTCCGTGCCGACCGACGCATTGCCGACAGCCGTGCCGCTGCCTGAACCGGTGAACACAACCGTGACGCCCGCGGTCGCGTTGAAATAGCCCAGACGCGTGTTGCCGTTGCCAGTGATGGTGTCGTTGCCGCCGAGACCTTCGAACTGGTTGAAGCTGAAGTTGTTGCCGACATTGAGGGCGCCCGCCAGGCCGTAACCTGTCGCGTTGAAGGTGTCGGCGAAATGGGTGCCTTGAATGGCTTCGATCGACTGCAACGTGTCCTGGCCGATTACACCGCTGACATTATCCGTCACGGTTCCGGCGGCGAGCATCACGGCGATGCCCCCGGTGCTAAGGGTCATGCTGTTGTAGCTCGCAGTATCGAAGCCGCCGCGGCCGTCGATGATGTCGTCGCCGCCCAGTCCGGTCAGGGTGTTGTTGAAATTGCTTCCAAGCAACGTGTCGTTGAATGACGACCCTTGCGCGGCATTGACGCCCGTCAGTGTGTCGGCGCCTTCGGTGGCGCCGGTCGCGGTACCGGCAACGTTCGTCGCGGTAACGCCGGGTTGGCCCAAGTTGGTTTGCAGGTTGACCGTCACGCCAGCCAATGCGCTCGAGAAATTGACGCGCGTGGCGCCGTTGCCAATGACCGTGTCGTTACCGCCCCCGCCCTGGAAGTCGTTGAAGGTACCCGACGAGCCGATATTGGCAGTGCCCGCCGTACCGAAGTTCGTTGCGTCGTACAGGTCGTTGAAGTTCGTGCCGCGCACGGCCTCTACCTGCCGAAGCGTGTCGGTGCCGACCGTTACATCGCCGGTCACCGTTCCAGTTGCCATGTTGACAGTGATGCCTGTCGTGGTTGTCAGGTCGGTCGCATAGACGACGACATCGTAGCCGCCGCGCCCCTCAATGGTGTCGTTGCCGCGACGGCCTTCATAGGCCTCGAACGAACCGGGTCCGTTATCGCTTCCGCGAAGGATATCGTCGTAGTTCGAACCCCAGACGTTAAGAATGTTGCTGATCGTATCGTGGCCGACGTTGGCAACGTCTGCCGCGTCAGTTCCGAAGGCTTGCCCGGTCTGCAAATCGACGGTGACACCGGCAGATGCGCCAAGGTAGCTCACCCGCGTGAGGGCATGGCCCAGCGTATTCGTCGCGCCGATGATCTCGTCGTCGCCTCCGCCACCCTCGAATTCGCTGAAACCGATGATAGACCCGGGCAATCCGGCGGTTCCAGTGAACCCCGCGCCGTCGAAATGGTCGTCGAAGTCACTGCCAATGAAGCCATCTACGGCAATCAGGGTATCGCTGCCGATGCCCGCGCCGGTTACGGTTCCTGTAAGCAAATTGACGGTGATGCCGCCGGTCGCATCGGCATAAGTCGCGCGGTCGAAGTTGCTGCCGCCGTCGATGATGTCATCACCCGCTCCGCCAGTCAGGAGATCCTTGCCGTCATCGCCGTAAAGCTTGTCATCCCCCTCGCCGCCGAGAATGGTATCGCTGCCGTTGCCGCCGTGGATGGTGTCCTTGCCGCCGAGGCCGCTGAGCGTGTCGTTGCCATCGAGACCATCGATGACGTCGTTGCCGCCGGCCCCCGAGATAGTGTCGTTGCCGGAGGTGCCGACCTCCGAGCCGTCGGGGTCGCCCACTTCCGCCGTCTGGATCGCGGTCGTCAGAGCGCCGCCGGTGTTTTCGTTAACGGCGGCAGTAAAATCGCCGGTACCCGCAGCAGCAGCCAGCGCATCCGTCGTTTGCCCCAGCGCCACAGTGGCCGCCTGGGCCAAGCTAGTCAGAATATCAAGCGCGTCGCCGGTGCCGGAGGCGGCGCTCGCAATAGCCGCATTGGCCTCTGACACGATTTGTGTGGCGGCATTGATTGTTGCGGTGCTCGCGCTCGGTGCCGCGTCCACGATAATCGAGGTCAAGGTCGTAGTATCGGACAGATTGACCGTGCTGCCTCCCGCGTCTGAAATCGCGGTTGCTACCGCAGACACGACATCCGCGCCTGTGGTGGCCGATCCGGCCGCCGCTGTAATCTGCGCAATCGTGGTCTGAACCTGAATGCCTGCGGCAAGAATCTCCGTCGCGTTGGGATCGCCCGCCGCCGCAGCTTGCACAGGATCGAAGTTCTGCAGGTCGATCGAGGGCTCGAGTCCGAATGCGGTTGCAATCGCCTCCTGCGCTGCGACAGCCGCATCCTCCAGGGCTTGTTCGTAGCCAGGATCTTGCGGATCGAGGTTGGCCGTCGCCGCGCTCACCAATGCGGTGACGAGCGTGGTCAGCGGCGTAACGACGGTTGAGCCGTTGGGCGCACTGAGAACGCCGAGAAACTCCAGACCGGTGGAGACGTCGACACCGCCGAACATCACCAGATTGCCGGTGCCGCCGGTCAGCGTGAAGGTGCCGTCGGACCGGGTAGTGGTCGAAAACTCACCGGCGTCGAGGGTGCCGTTGCCGTTGGCGTCGGCGAACACCGTCGCGCCGGAAATATAGCCGTCGGAGACGAGGCCGTCCTGATAGCCTTCGGGAGCTGTAACCTCGACGACTACGTCGATGGAGGTCGATGCGGTGCTGATCCCGTCGGAGGAGGTCGCGGTCACCTCCAGGTGGAACGTGTCGATCGCGCCCAGGCCAGGCGTTCCCGGCAGCATCGTGAGTGTTTCGATGATGGCTCCAAGGTCTTGCCCGGGACCTGCCGTGATGACCCAGTCGCCGTCGTCGTTCTTCTCGCCGCTGGAGAGAATGTAGTTGCCAGCCACACCCTTGATGGTGACCGAGAGAGTTTCCGAAAGGTCGTTGAGCTCGAGATGCAGTCCGAGCGGAATCGGGGCAGCAGAAGCTATCTCGGAAATCGTTGACGGTCCCGCCAGGTCCGGCTCGTCCGCAACGCCGGCAATGTTCACCGTCAGCGTCTGCGCGATTGTCGAAAGTTGCGAACTGGACGCATCGTCCGTGCTGGTTGCAGTGACCGACAGATTGATGGTGCCGGAGAAGTCGGGCGCCGGAATAAGGGCGAGGCCTGCCAGATCCAAACCGCTGAGGTGCCAGATGCTGCTGTCGCCGGCATCCGGCGTGCCATGGTTGAGGGTAACGCCGGCCGGCACACCGGTGATCGTCAGCGCCAATGTGGAACCGGAATCGACCAGCGTCGACGTGATCGTCAACGGAATCGCGGTGTCCTCGAGACCACTGGCAGTCGCGACGCTCAGCGTCGGGGCGTCCTGCGCGCCGAGGATGCTGATAGTGATGACTTGAGGCGTGCCATCCGCGGTAGTGACGGTCAGGCTGTCGGTGTAGGTCTGACCAACCGCGAATTCGTTGCGGGCGGTATCGGTGCTGTAGGTCCACACTCCCGCCGAGTCGATGGAGAAGTGGCCATAGCCGTTGCTGCCCGCCACGTTGCTCTGCGCCGTGAAGGTCGCCGCACCATCGACGTCCGTGGCGCTCAGCGTTCCGCCAGCGTTCAGAATTGCGTCCGTTTCCGCCAGGTTCGCCGTGCTGGTGCCGGTAATGACGGCGGCATCGTTGGCGCCGAGGATGCTGACCGTGATGACTTGAGGCGTACCGTCGGCGGTCGCGACCGTCAGGCTGTCGGTATAGGTCTGGCCGGCCACGAATTCATCATGGGCGGTATCGGTGCTATAGGTCCACGCCCCCGCCGAGTCGATGGAGAAGTGGCCGTAGCCGTTGCTGCCCGCCACGTTACTCTGCGCCGTGAAGGTGGCCGCACCATCGACATCCGTGGCGCTCAGCGTTCCGCCAGTGCTTAGAATCGCGTTCGTTTCCGCCAGGTTCGCGGTGTTGGTGCCGGTAATGACGGCGGCATCGTTGGCGCCGAGGATGCTGACCGTGATGACGTGAGACGTACCATCCGCGGTCGCGACCGTCAGACTGTCGGTATAGGTCTGGCCGGCCACGAATTCATCGTGGGCGGTATCGGTGCTGTAGGTCCACACGCCCGCCGAGTCGATGGAGAAGTGGCCATAACCATTGCTGCCCGCCACGTTGCTCTGCGCCGTGAAAGTAGCCGCACCATCGATGTCCGTGGCGCTCAGCGTTCCGCCAGCGTTCAGAATCGCGTTCGTTTCCGCCAGGTTCGCCGTATTGGTACCGGTAATGACGGCAGCGTCGTTGGCGCCGTTGATGGTGAAGGTTACCTGCTTGGTGGTGCCATCGAGCGACGTGACCGTGAAAGTATCGACCTTGGTGCTGCCGGCGCCGAGCGATTGGGTGAGGCTGTTAGCCACCGTGTAGGTGTAGCTGCCGTCGCTGGACAGCAAGAGCGTGCCGAGATTTCCCGCTGCCGAGGTGACCGTGGCTTGGAAGGCGGCCTCCCCTGCGTCGGCATCGGAGATCGAGATCGTGCCGGTCGCGGTGATATCCGGCGCCGCGGCGTCCTCGGAGACACTCGAAACGCTCGGGTTTCCGATCACCGCGGGTTGGTTGGCCGACGTGGGACCATGAACGGTGAAGGTGACCTGCTTGGTCGTGCCGTCGAACGAGGTGACCGTGAACGTATCGACCTTGGTGCCGCCGATGCCGAGCTGCTCGGCTGCGCTCTCCGGCACGGAGTAGGTGTACGTGCCGTTGCTGTTGAGCACGAGATTGCCGAAATTGCCTGCTGCCGAAACCACCGTCGTATTGAACGACGCCTGGTTCTGATCAACATCCGAGATCGAGATCGAACCCGTCGCGGTCAACGTCGTCTCATTGGGATTGGCCGTGACGTCGCGATGGGTCGGCGTGCCGATCACCGCGGCATCGTTGGTGCCGTGGATCGTGAAGGAGACCTGCTTGGTGGTGCCGTCCTTCGAGGTAACCGTGAATGTATCGATCTTGGTATCGCCGGCGCCGAGATGCTGCACGGCCGAGCTTGCAACAAAATAACTGTAGCTGCCGTTGGGCAGCAGCACCAACGTGCCGAGCGCGCCCTGGCCGCTGATCAGCGCCGTCTTGAACGCGGCTTCGCCCGCATCGGGGTCCGTGATCGAGATCGAGCCGAAGGCATACAGGATCGGCTGCGCCGTGGCATCCTCGGTCACGTTGCTGACGGTTGGCGTGCCGATGACTGCGGCATCGTTGATACCCTTGATGACAAAGCTCACCTGCTTGCTGGTGCCGTCCACCGAAGTGATCGTGAACGTTTCGGTTTTGGTGGCGCCCGCCCCGAGATAGCCCACGGCACTTTTGGCAACCGAGTAGGTGTATGATCCGTTCGCGTTGAGTGACAGCGTTCCCAGATTGGCGCCTTGAGCCACCGTCGTATTGAACGCGGCCTGGCCCTGATCGACATCCGAGACCGAGATCGTGCCTGACGCCGTCAACGACGATCCGCCGGTGTCGCTCGTGTTGCGCATCGTCGGCGTGCCGATCACCGCGACGTCGTTCTTGCCTTGAATTGTGAAACTGATCTGCTTGGTGGTGCCGTCAAGCGCCGTCACGGCAAACGTTTCGGTCCTGGTGTCGTTGACGCCGAGATATTGCGTGGCAGAATTGGAGACCGAGTAGGTGTACGCTCCGTTCGCGGCGATCGTCAGCGTTCCAAGATTGCTGCCGACCGAAGTCACCGTCGTCTGGAACGAAGCCTCGCCCTGATCGGCATCCGAAATCGACAGCGTGCCGGTGGCTTTTAGTTTGCCGCTGGAAATACCGACATCTTCGCTGACCTGGGATACCGCGGGGTCGCCGATCACGGCCGCATCATTGGTGCCCTTGATCGTGAAACTGACTTGCTTGGTTGTGCCGTCGACCGACGTCACCGTGAAGGTCTCGACCTTGGTCTTGTTGGCTCCCAGATACTGAACGGCACTGTTGGCGACCGAGTAGGTATAGGCCCCGTTGGCGGCGATCGTCAGCGTTCCCAAGGTGCCAATGGCTGATTTTACCGTGGTCTTGAAAACAGCCTGTCCGGGGTTGGCATCACTGATCGGGATGAATCCAGAGGCGACCAAAAGCTGCAAATTCGTATCTTCGGTGACATCCTTGTTGGTGGGTGTACCAATGATTGCTGGTGAATTTGCCATAGTATTGCCCTCACGAAAAATCGGTTGGTCTGACGGTGTCAGATCAATCCGCGGATTTTGATTGGATGTTTGAAGGCCCCAACAGGCCCCACGAGTAATCGAAATAAATTTTCGTCGAACTTTCTTTTTTGTAGTCTTTAGAAATCGTCGCGGCTAAGTCAAGCCTGACCCCGCCAAGAAAATAGTAACCCCCCAAATGGGTTAGGCCGTTAACCGGTGCGGCGCGTGGACTGATTGATCGACACGCCGAGCAAGCTGACCAGCTCTGCCTGTCGCTGTACTCCGGTTTTGTGAAAGACTGATTTCAGGTGAGTTCGAATCGTATTCTGAGCTATTCCGGTGGTGGACGATATCTGTTCGACGGACTTGCCTTCCGTGATCTGGCTTGCCGTGCGTGCCTCCGCCGGCGTGAGATCAAAAAGCGCCTGCAGCAACGGCGCCGCGGGGCTGGTGCTCGGCACCATCGACGTGATGAAAACGATCGACAAGGCGCCGGTAAAAACATCCCGTCCACCGCCGTGCAGGGGCACGACGTGCGCGACAAAAGCCGGGTCTGTTCTGCTGGCCCGGACTGGAATGGACCGGCCAGTCCCGGTCGACGAACGCGCGCCGCTCGAAACGGCTTCCATCAGCAGCCGCTGAGCCGGTTCGGAAGCAAATTGGATCAGGTTTCCCGCGCCGACGCGGACACGGGCCTCGTTCGCGAGGAAACCGCCATTGGCCGAGATGACGCGGCCAGTGGGCGCCAATGCCGCGGCCGGCAAGCCGATCGCGTCCAGCGTCGCGACCGTCGACATCGCCCGATCCAGTCCCAATCGCGCCGAGAGGATCGATGCCCGGGCCAGATGCGGACGCAAATGATCCAGCGTCTCCGCAACTGAACGAGGTACCGGTCCCTTGTTGTGAGCCTTCTCGATCGAGAACACCAGCGTATCGCCGGCCGGTGAACGGATCGACGTTCCAACGCACCATCCAAGTCCTCGGGGGCGCAGTAGTTCGGTATAAAAATCGGAGGCGTCGATCTCCTCCATCGTCAACTCATCCAGATCGGTCAGGAATCTCGGTTCGTCGATCGGAACGAGGCGCTGGCCGCGTGGATTGTCGAGATACCACTTGCTGCCGGTCCAATCCTCGATGAACCCCTCGATTGATCTGGATGCCAGCCATCTGGGATCGCCAGGACCGGCTGCGAACAGCAACGTACCTTCGGCATCGGCTATTTCCGCCAAACGATCGAGAATCGATCGCCACTTCTCCGGAACGACCGCCGCTTCATAGATATCGTCTATGAAAGGATCTATTGCCACTGCCCCCCCGCCCTTCCTGCGCACTGGCTTGAAGCCCTGTTCGCTCGGCATGAATGGATCGCCAAGATTTTCCGGTCAACGACGATCGTCAATCATCGTAAGCAAGCACGTTTAATTCGATCGCGCGGGCTACCGACCGTCCCTCGTGCATGTGTCCCGCGCGTAAATATATCCAACTCGGGTGCCCCGACCATGCAGCTCGCATCCGTAGTACTACGTGATCTCGCCGGAACGCTTGCTCGGCGCTCGCCGTCGTCTGAGATCACTCTTGCCAATGCGCGTCCGCAATTCGCGAGCAAAGCGTTCTGGCCGCATGAAAAAATCGTGAAAACTGATAGTGGCGTCTCGCTTGAGAGGCGTCGAAAACCGCCGCAGACAGCTACTTTGAGAAGTTCACTGCGTTACGATCAACCTCAAGGCGGCTTTTCGACGCGCTCGCACAGGGTCTCGCCGGCCATAAAAACACGCAATACGGGTCGGCGAATCTCGCTGTTGTGACACACCCGGCTTCGTCGTTGCGTGTTAAAAGAAGACAACTCGGAAGAGGAAAGTACCTGCATTCTCTTCGACGATAAACTTGGAATGACCCGTTGAACGCCCTTTTGCGCACCGCCATCGCTGCCCTGCTCGCTTGCATCGCGACACCCCCTTTTGCAGGCTTTGCCGTGGCGCAAAGCGCGATGACGGCCGCGGTCGCAAAGTCGGTGTCGCTGCCCGATATCGTGATCGGATCGCCGAAGGCGCCGGTGACCATCACCGAATATGCGTCCATGAGCTGCTCGCATTGTGCTGCCTTCAGTGAGAACGTCTTTCCGATGCTGCGCTCCAAATACATCGACACCGGCAAGGTCCGCTTCGTGTTCCGCGAATTCCCGCTCGACATCAAGGCGGCGGCGGCCTCGATGCTGGCACGCTGCATCGCCAAGAACGATTCAGAGAAATATCTCGGCGCCATCGAGACCCTGTTCAAGCTGCAGGACCGACTGATCGCGCAGACCAAGGAAACGCTGAACTTCATCGGCAAGCTGAACGGAATGAGCGAACAGGACGTGGCGACGTGCGAGAGGGACCAGGCGATGTTCGACAAGCTCGCCGCCGATCAGAAATACGCCCACCAGACGCTCAAGGTCGATTCAACGCCGACCTTCTTCGTCAACGGCGAACGGCTGAAAGGCTCGATGTCGTTCGAGGAGCTGGAACAACGGATTAAACCGCTGCTCAGGAAATAGCGACCGCGCCCGTCCACGCCTCCCCTTGTTCGGCGGCCCATCGTCGTTGATGATCGCGTCTACAAACATAGGGTCGGGGGGCGTCATGGCGGCCGTTCTGCACATCCTGCTCGCTGCTGCGCTGCTGCTGGGCGGCATCCCGGCGGCTTCTTCACAGAGCTATCCGAACCGCCCGGTGCGGGTGGTTGTCGGATTTCCCGCCGGCGGTCCAACCGACGTGATTGCACGCCTGGTGTCGCAAAAACTCACCGATGCGCTCGGCCAGCAGTTCTTCGTGGAGAATATCGGCGGCGCCGGCGGCAACACCGCATCCGGCCTTGTCGCCCGCGCGAGCCCCGATGGCTACACCGTCATGGTCGTCAGCACCGGCTTTGTGGTCAATCCCAGCCTCTACGCCAAGGTGCCGTACGATGCCGTCAAGGATTTCGCGCCGGTGACGCTGGTTGCGGTTTCGCCCAACGTGGTGGTGGTCAACCCGTCGGTGCCGGCCAGGTCGCTTCCGGAATTGGTGCAATTGATCCGCGACAATCCGGACCGATACGGCTTTGCCGGTCCCGGCGTCGGTTCGACGCCGCATCTCGGGGGCGAACTGTTTCGGCTGGCGTTCGGCCTCGACCTGGTGCACGTGCCGTTTACCGGGGCTGCGCCCGCGATCCAGTCGACCGTCGGCGGGCACACGCCGATCGCGTTTACCGCGCTGCCACCTGCCCTCGCGGCAGTGCAGGCCGGGCAATTGCGCGCGCTCGGCGTTGCCGCAAGCGAGCGCGTCACTCAGTTGCCTGACGTGCCGACCTTCGCCGAGCAGGGCATCAAGGATCAGGAAGCCGATACCATCACGGGCGTCCTTGCGCCGGCGGGAACGCCGAAGGAGATCGTCGGACTGCTCTATCGCGAAATTGCCAAGGCGGTCGGTCGGGCCGACGTCAGGGAACGCCTGACCGTGCTGGGATTCAAGCCGGTTGCCAACAAGCCGGAAGAGTTTGCCACCCGCATCAGGCTGGAAATGGAAAAATGGAGCAAAGTGGTACGTGACGCGAAGCTGAGGATAGAATGACCTAATCCTTCAATCATTTCGGCGGATCCTGCGCGACATCCACGAACGTCACGCCGATCCGGCTCTTCTTGATCCAGGCCACCCGGCACGCATGAACGATCGAGCAATCCTTAGCCATCACGAGGCGAAAGCGCTGCGGGACGAATGCCGGGTTCTCGACGTCGATCGCCGCACCCTCGATCGAAATATTACGCACCACGCAACGCATCACGGAGCCGCCCGATGAAACATAGGCGGGCTCCTCGATCTCGGTTCGCGGATGTTTTCGCTTTTCGTCCATGCGTTGCGGCCGCGGATAGTGCGTAAATTATCTAGTTAGCCGCAAAAGCTTAAGCAAATGCAGCGTGTGCACCGCACGCGAGCGGTGGCGATTGGCGCTTGCGGGGTCCCGCGGTCGGTCGGAAGTCGCTAGAGAGGCTCGCGGCGCGGGCCGCGGCATCATAGCTTCACGGCGAAACAATAGTGCCCATCTTCATCGGCCGGGGCACCGTCCTACGTCAGAGCACGCCGGACCATGTCAGCACGTCCCGACCGATCGCGTTGGGCGCCGCCGCCATCCTTACCAAATGGTCAAGTTGATGCCGACACCCGGTAAAGGAGGGTGCTGCGCGCCTTGCCAAGCGGCCGCTTTCAACGACCAGTCAGTTGCTCGATCGCTCTTTGAAGATGCGCTCAGACGTGGCCCGGCGCGCCGTCTCTT
Organism: Bradyrhizobium sp. LjRoot220; assembly: GCF_964252915.1. Taxonomy (NCBI): domain Bacteria; kingdom Pseudomonadati; phylum Pseudomonadota; class Alphaproteobacteria; order Hyphomicrobiales; family Nitrobacteraceae; genus Bradyrhizobium; species Bradyrhizobium sp. LjRoot220. The sequence goes on along the minus strand of NZ_CAXUPS020000015.1, from coordinate 75,201 downwards.
GATCCTGGGATCAAGACCGACTGGTGGCGATCGGAACGATTCGGCATCTGCCAACTTGAATCGCGGACCTATTGCGTAGGGCGGCACCTTGGCCCGACGCAGGGCGGTAGTCCAACAGACGAAGTCCGTGCTTGCGCATCAACCCGGACCGAACAAGGGAGGAATACGATGAGTTGGAATTGGGGCGATCTGCTTGGGCTGAGTTTCGCTGTGTTGCTGTTGGGCGCTGCGATGATTGCCAATGTCAGTGAAGGCCCTATGCGCGAAGTGCGTGGGGCTTGGGTGGGTAAGGTCCTGCGATAGGCAGGCCTGGCCTCTTGGCTGAGGTCAAGGGCCGCGCTTGCGGTCTCGAGGGCGTGATGCCGCTGGCACTGGGTCTGACATGGCCCAAATTGCGTTTGATATCCCCAGCTAGCCAGGCCTGCGCCGCGTATTCGGCCAGCCCGGCGCTGGCCGAACATGCTTGAATTCAGGCTTTGTGATTTCGGCTTTGCGCCTTCGTTCCCGACAACGCCCCGAGTCAGCCATCAGTCGGGCGCGAGTCCGTCAGGGTTTCTTCATCATTGCATGGCGATTGGAACCGCCGCGCCGCTGCGGCAGGATAGCCGGGTGCCGCGCCTTCAACCTACCCCAGGGCATGCGTGCCCGGCTATTCGCGCGCGGGCAAACCCCATTTTCATCCGAAGCGGGTCGCCGAGTTGATCGCGGCGAATGACGCTTCGTGCGAACGCGTCAGGATGTCCGCATCAATCCAGCCCGCGCTCGTGGCTCAGATTGACCATTTCCTGGATGAAGATCTTTTTCTGCTTCTCGTCCAGGCTTGCGAATAATGGCTCGGCAGCATCGGCCACGTTGCGCTGATCGACCGCGCGGTCGTTGAGGAACTGGGCCTCGTTGCGCATCTGCTCGATAATGTCGTCGGGCGGATCGCGCTTGGCGCGCGCTATCCGCAGATTGAGGCGATCGGCGCCGTTATGGCCGAGATAGTGCATCGCACTATTGAAGCCGGACCAATTCTTCTCCTGCTCGGGCGTTAGATTCAACGACTTCTTGATGCGCTCGATATTGGCATCGCTGGTGGCGACGATCTGTTCGGCGGTGAGTTGCGGCGCGCCGGTCTGGGTCAGCACCTGCGGCTGCTTTGCCGCCGTCTTTGTCCCCTTGGCCGCCTTGCCGGATTTTGCCGCGTCGCCCTGTTTGCTGTCCTTGGCCGGCTGTTGCGCGCCGCCCGTCAGGACGCCGGTAACACCGGTCACAACCCCAACGACACCGCCGATAGCGCCGCCAAGCACGCCGCCGACCGGTCCGGCGGCCTTATTCCCCTCACGGGCGCCCTTTTGGACGCCCTCAACCACCTGCGCGTCTGCCGTTCGCGGGGCGCTGATCAGCATGATGGCGGCCACCCCAAGGGCTGCGCACAGTTTCAGCCGCGCGCGCAGCTTCGATGTCGGGCAGGTCATTGTTTGGCCTCCATGGTCGATGGTGAGTTGCCGGCGTGGCTGGTCGCTGCGGCTGAGGGACCGCTTTCGAATCCGATTTTATCGTTGTCGCGGCGCGCAAGTCTACCTGCCGCGCAAGTTCATCCAAGTGATGAAAACGGTGGCGTATCCCAAGTCGGACACGCAGCTGGGAAACCTGCGGCGCTATTTCACACCCTCATGCCCCTTGATGCGTTCGATATGTGCAACGCAATATTCCGCGTCACGCAACAGGAACCGGCGCCAACGGACGATCGCTGCCTGCAATTTGCGCGCAACGTTAGTTCTAGGACCGCGCATACGTGATTTCTCGACAGACGCTGGCAATTCTGCTCTGATCGTCAATAATGAAATATCCGCGGCGTCCGAAACGGCGCTCAATCAAAAACGAAAGCGGAATTTCTTTCTATCCGATTGGCCCATCCAGGGAGGAACGCCATGACACGGAAGAAGCTTACTAGACGCCAATTTATTGCTGCGACAGCGCTATCTTCGGCTGCACTCGTGACCGCGCCCTACGTGCGCGGCGCACACGCCGCCGGCAAATTATCGATCGGGTTCTGGGATCACTGGGTGCCCGGCGCCAACAAGGCTTCTACCGATATTGTCAATGAGTGGGCCGCGAAGGAAAAAGTCGAGGTTACCATCGACTACATCCCGAGCCAGGGTAACAAGAACCTGCTGACGATCGCCGCCGAAGCTCAGGCGAAGTCCGGCCATGACATTCTGGCGATGCCAACCTGGTGGCCGCACGCGCAGGCGGATTTGCTCGAGCCCATGAATGACGTGGTCGAGGGGCTGATCAAGCAAAACGGCGAAGTCAACGGCACCGTGCAGTATCTCGGCAAGGCCGGCAACAAATGGCTCGGCGTTCCGGCTTGCGTCGGCAGCCAGATCAAGGGGCCCTGCTCGCGCATCGATCTGATGAAGCAGCATGCCGGCATCGACGTGCAGGCGATGTATCCGGCAGGTTCAGCACCGAAAGCCGACGCCTGGACCACGGATGCGTTCCTGAAGGCGGCGGAGGCCTGTCACAAGGGCGGCGTTCCCTTCGGCATCGGTCTTGGCGAGACCAGCGACTCCGTCGATACCGTCGGCGCGTTCTTCCTGGCCTTCGGGGCGGAGGTCGTCGATGCCAAGGGCAACGTCGTCGTCAAGAACGACAACGTTCGGCAGGCTCTCGAATATTACAAAAAGCTGATGGCCTTCCTGCCGTCGGACGCGCCGGCGTGGGACGACGGCTCCAACAACCGGTGGCTGGTCTCGGGCAAAGGCGCGCTGATCATGAACCCGCCGAGCGCGTGGGCCGTAGCCAAGCGCGATGCGACCCAGGTCGCGGAGCAGTGCTGGACCCACGGCTTCCCGGTCGGTCCGAAGGGCCGCTTCGCGCCGTTCCTGCCGTACTTCTGGAGCGTCTGGAACTTCTCCAAGAACAAGGAGGCGGCCAAGAGCGTGCTGACCCGTCTGTCCCAGCCGGATGCGGTCGAGAAGATGGTGGCGGCGAGCGGCGGCTACGACCTGCCGGCTTTCGAGAAACTGACCACCTTGAAGACATGGGCCGAGGAAGGGCCGCCCAAGGGTACGCTCTACCACTATCCGAATCCGTTCAAGCATCAGCTGCTCTCCATCTCGGCGTCGCCGGCGCCGCCGAAGGTCGCCCAGCAGATCTACACCCAGGCAACGCTCACCAAGATGTGCGTGCGCTTCTACCGCGGCGAGCCGATGGAGAAGACGCTGGCCTGGGCAGAAGGCGAACTCGAAGGCTTCATGCGAAGCTGAGGTGATTTCGCCGCCACCGCCCGTCGGATCGCGGGCCGTGGCGGCGCGCATCCTCCTGCCGACACGATGGGAGCCGGCGCCGTGCCGGCTTCTCGATGAGGAAACCACGCTGCTTTGAGAACCACCCTGCTCTGAAATGAAACTCGCGAGGAAGATGCATCATGGCTGAGGTCGCGATCGAGCGTAACGCCGCTCCGCGAACGGCGCGCAAGCGCGCCAGTTTACGAACCGCCCTGAAGCGCAAATCGACCGCGGCCTTCCTCATGACGCTGCCGCTGATCCTGCTGATCCTGCTTCTGGTGATCTATCCGGCCTTCTACTCGCTGCATCTGGCCACCCTGAACAAGTCGATGCAGCGCTTCATCGGGCTCGGAAACTTCCAGTTCCTGTTCAAGCGGGAGACTTTCTGGCTGGTCGTCGAGCAATCCTGCATTTTTGCGATCACGGCCGTCGTCTTCAAAGCCTTGATCGGCTTCATCGTGGCTCACTTCGTCCACAACCTTCCGGCCAAGGGCCAGCGCAAATGGCGCGGCATGCTGCTGGTGCCATGGGTCATTCCGCCGGCCATGAGCACGCTGGCGTGGCTGTGGCTGTTCGATCCGTCGTACAGCGCCTTCAACTACTTGTTGGCCGGCATTGGCATCGACCGGATTCCATGGACCGGGGAGACCGGCTGGGCCCGGTTCTCGGTCATCCTGGTGAATATCTGGTTCGGCGCGCCGTTCTTCATGATCATGTATCTGGCTTCATTGAAGTCGGTGCCCGATCAACTCTATGAGGCCGCGGCCATCGACGGCGCCAACTGGTGGCAGCGCATCTGGTACGTGACGTTGCCGATGATGCGCAACATCATTGCGATCACGACGCTGTTTTCCCTGATCGTCACCTTCGCCAACTTCGATATCGTGCGCATCCTGACCGCCGGCGGTCCGCTCGACCGCACCCATATGTTCGCCACCTGGGCGTTCCGCATCGGTATCGAGGGCGGCGACATACCGCTCGGCGCCAGCGTCTCGCTGTTCATGGTGCCGATACTCGCCATCGCAGCGGTCTTCATCCTGCGTGACATCAACAAACGCGGGAACGAAGCCTGATGACCAGCACCGTCGTGATCGACAAGGGCGCGCCGAGGCGCACCGTGAAGCAACGCAGCATGACCCGCGACCGCACCTGGGCGTTGCGATGGTCGTACTTTTTCCTGGTCCTGTTCGCGGTCTTCGCACTGGTGCCGCCGCTCTACATGGTGATCACGTCGCTGAAGACCAGCGCCGAAATCTCCGCGGCGACCAACCCGTGGTGGGTTTACCATCCGACACTGTCGAACTACGTCGAACTACTGACATCGAACCAGTTTCTGACCTTCTTTCGCAATTCGGCGCTGGTCTCGATCTTCGTCGTGACCATCACCATGCTGATCAGCGTGCCGGCGGCTTTTGCGCTGGCGCGGATGCGGTTCTGGGGCTCGGCAACGCTCGCAACCGGCGTGTTCCTGACCTACCTGATCCCTGAAACGCTGCTGTTCCTCCCCTTGTTCAAGATGTTCGTGGCGTTCGGCGACCTGACCGGGATCCAGTTGATCAACAAATGGTACGTGCTGCTGATCATCTATCCGACGCTGACGGTGCCGTTCTGCACCTGGATCATGATCGGTTACTTCGCCTCCATTCCCAAGGAACTCGATGAAGCCGCGATCATCGACGGCGCATCCTGGTTCCAGACGCTGACCCGCATTTTCATCCCCGTCGCCATGCCCGGCCTGATCGCCGCGACCATCTTCGCTTTCACGGTCTCCTGGGCGCAATTTCTCTATCCGCTGGTGTTCACTACATCGACGGATCAGCTGGTGCTTCCGGTCGGTATCGTCACGACCTTGATCAAGGGCGACGTGTTCGCATGGGGCCAGATCATGACCGGCGCCCTGCTCGGCGCCGCGCCGCCGCTGATCATCTACGCCTTCCTGATGGACTACTACATTGCCGGCCTGACCGCCGGCGCGACAAAGGGTTGAACTCAATGGCTGACGTCACGTTGCGTAAGGTTGTCAAGAAGTACGACGAGGTCGAGGCGGTGCGCGGCATCGATCTCGATATCGCCGACCATGAGTTTGTCGTGTTGGTGGGCCCGTCGGGTTGCGGAAAATCGACCACGCTGCGGATGATCGCGGGGCTCGAGGACATCACCGACGGCGATATCATGATCGGAGGCGACGTCGTCAACGACGTGCCGCCGAAGGATCGTGACATCGCCATGGTGTTCCAGAACTACGCGCTCTACCCGCACATGACGGTCGCGGAAAACATGTCGTTCGGGCTGCGGCTGAAGCGCTATCCGAAGGCCGAGATCAAGACCCGGATCGACGAAGCCGCGCGCATGCTCGACATCGTCGAACTGGTCGACCGCAAGCCGAAGCAGCTGTCCGGCGGCCAGCGCCAGCGCGTCGCCATGGGCCGCGCCATCGTGCGTAACCCAAAAGTGTTCCTGTTCGACGAGCCGCTGTCCAATCTCGACGCCAAGCTCCGCGTCCAGATGCGGATCGAGATCAAGAAGGTGCATCAGAAGGTCCGCACCACAACGGTTTACGTGACCCACGACCAGGTCGAGGCGATGACGCTCGCTGACAGGGTCGTGGTGATGAACCACGGCCGCATCGAGCAGATCGGAACGCCGAACGAGCTGTATCACAAGCCGGCGACGAAATTCGTCGCCAGCTTCATCGGCTCGCCGGCGATGAACTTCATCCCGTGCCGGCTGGAAGAATCCGGCGGCAAGCTGCATATCCGGATCACCGACCGTCTCGCCTTCCCGCTGCCGCCGGCACGCGCCGCCAGATACCAAAGCGTCTCCCGGACCGACAAGCTGCTGCTGGGGCTGCGGCCCGAGCACATCACGGAAGCCAGTCCGCATGCGGAGCCGGGCGTCGAGAACTTCGACGCTGTGCTCGACGTCACCGAGCCGATGGGAATGGAGACGCTGATCTATTTCCCGCTCGACGGCGCGACGGTCTGCGGCCGGGTCAATCCCAACGCCGGCGCACAGGATGGCGCCCCGCTCCGATTGGCAGTGGACCTCAACAATATGCACCTGCTAAACGAGGCAACCGGCGCCGTCATTTGACGGCGGAGATAACAGCGACCAAGGGCAGGAAATGGCGACCAACAAGAAGAAAATCTTCGTCACGGAATCGATGTCACAGCAGGGGCGCGCGTTGCTCGACGCGCGCGAGGACATCGAGCTCGTCGAGTTCCCCAACATGATCTCGCAACCGGATTTTCAGGCCAAGCTGAAACAGCACGCCCCGGTCCATGGGGTCGCGCTCGGCGGCACCCGGTTCGGCGAGTTGGAGCTCGAAGCCTCCAGGGACATGCTGGTGGTGACCCGGATCGGCGTCGGTTTTGATGCGGTCGACGTTCCCGCCCTCAGCCGCCGCAAGGTCCCGCTGATGGTGGCGGGTACCGCGAATTCGCCCTCCGTTGCCGAGTGCGCATTGTTCATGATGCTGACACTGGCAAAACGCGCCGTCGAAATGCATTCCATCGTCAGGGACAACAAATGGCCGAGCCGGCTCGGCATGCTGCCGTACGACCTCTACGGCAAGACCGTCCTGATCGTTGGCTTCGGCCGCATCGGCAGCCGCACCGCAAAACGCTGCCAGGCGATGGAAATGAACGTGCTGGTCTTCGATCCCTACAAGCCTGCGGCGGACATCACGGCCGCCGGTTGTGAAGCGGTCACAGACCTCGATGCAGCGCTGCCGCGCGCCGACTTCGTCAGCATCCACTGCCCGAAGACGCCGGAAACGATCGGTATGTTCAATGCCATGCGATTGCGGCGGATGAAGCCGGCGGCCTACCTGATCAATACCGCGCGCGGCGGCATCGTCGACGAACCCGCGCTGCATGACGCGCTGACATCCGGTAAACTCGCCGGCGCCGGTCTCGACGTTTTCGAACAGGAGCCGCCGCCCGCCGGCCATTCGCTGTTCGCGCTTCCGAACGTGATCTTCGCACCCCACGTCGCCGGCGTGACGCGTGAAGCCGTGGACCGCATGAGCGAGCAGACCGCGCGCAATATCCTGAGCGTTCTCGACGGCGATCCGTTACGCCAGAACGTGATCAATCAGGACGTGCTCTGACGCGTCAGCGATGCGGGCTGACCATGCATGGGACCCGCCCGTGGAAGCACAGGATACCGCCCATTTGCACCTGATGGACAAAACTCAGCCTCATTCGGAAGCGAGGAAAAGAAGCCGGGCGGCAACGGGGACACCGATTCCGCAGACGGAATTCGATCCGGAGGCTGAATTGTGAGCCACAACGACCCGACCGACAACGCGCTGGCGGCGATCGCCAGCATTCTCGATCAGCCGCCCGTAATCCCCCGCGAGCGGGAACGGCCTGCCGTCGAAGATGGCCCGGCCACCCCTCCGCCGCTCGAAACACCTCCACCACTCGAAGCATCTCCATCGCTCGCGGCCCCTCCGCCGCTTGAGGATCCTCCACCGCTTGAGGCGGCTCTGCTTCTCGAGGCCCATGCACTTGAGACCCAGGCTCTTGAGGCCAAGACCCTTGAGGCCAAGGCTCTTGAAGCCCACGGCTATTCCAAGGTCGGGCCCGGACCGATGGCCGCGATCCGCTTCAAATGGACGGTCCGCGAGGATCAGGGCGACTATTACGTCGACGAGACCATCGGCGAGAATTCCGCCCCCATCGTTAGCGGTCCCATGAGCAAGGATGCTGCGATCCAATTGGTCGACGACCGCGAAGCCGAGGCGCGGCGCCGGTTCGAGCACCTGAAAAGCGAAATGACGGGACGCGCCGCCGCCGCCAATCTGGCGCGGAAGGACAGCGGCGAAGCGTAATCGGACGCGCTATCTCGGCGGTCCCAGAAAGTCCTTCTTGGCGAGGTCCACGCCGGCGTGGCGCAGGATGCCGTAGGCCGTCGTGACGTGGAAGAAGAACTGCGGCACGCTGAATGTCAGCAACAGCGTTCGCCCGGTGAATTTGCGTGTCGCACCGCTCTTGAATGTAAACACCACCTCTTTATCACCGGCGCCGTCGATCTCCGCGCGCGGCAAGCCCTGCACGAAATCAATCGCTGCGGCGATACGCGATTTGAGTTCGGGAATATCGGCTTCGGCGTCGCGAGCAAGGTAGGGTTCGTGGCCGGCCAGCAGCGCGGAGGCAACCACCGCATGACGGTTGGCCTCCCCAACCTGATGCGTCAGATTGTACATGTTGGGAGAGAGCCGCATATCGAGCAGGATAGCGGGATCGACGTTTCGCGCCTTCGCATAGGCGGAAGCGTGATCCAATAGAGCCGACAGATTGCCGAGATACGGCACGAACACATCGACCGACGATTCGCAAAGGGAGATGGTCACGATGTTGATTGCTCCGGCTGGCAGGTTGGCTGCCTTAAAATACGCGTGTTTCCCGGGAAATTGACCGTCCATCGGGTGGAAATTACACTGACCCGACCGCATTGAACCAAAGCCGCTAGTATACGACTTATCATTTGAAAGTGATCTGGATCACGTTTCGCGAGCTGCCATGGCGTAGCATTTATGGCGCAGCTTCGAGGGGTTGGGATTCCCTGCACAGGAGGACATTATGAAGAAGCTTCTGGCTATCGCCGCGCTTTTGCTGGCGAGCAGTGCCGCGCAGGCCCAATACACCTTCGATTACGGCGGACGCACCATTCGCATCGATCCCGATCGCGGCACCGTTCAGATTCCGGGCGTCTACGATAATACGCCGAAGGCCAAACGCTCGCGCAACGAGGACGGCGATCGCGACCGACCGCGCAAGCAGTCGCCGCAACAGGCGAAGACGGACTCGCAAACCCCACCCGACACGGTCGCTCCGGCCACGCCTGCTCCCGCCCCACCTGCTGCCGCCGCCCCGGCTCCCGCTGAGCAGGCGGCTGTGCCGGCGGCCCCGGCGCCCGTTCCCGCAGCTCCGGCGCCAGCCGCGGCCGCCCCCGTACAGCCTGCAACCGCCACGGCCGCGGTTGCTCCCGCGGAGCCGACGACAACGCCGGCGCCGCCACCGCCCAGCGCGCCTGCTCCGCAGGTTCAGCAGGAGCCGCCGCCGGCACCAAGGCCTGCCGTGGCTGCGGTCACGCCGCCGCCCGCGCCACCGGCGCCGGCCCCGCAACAGGCGGCGAACTCGCCGCTCGGCGTCTGGCTGACCGAAGAGAAGGAAGGCAAGGTCCGGATCGAACAATGCGGCGCCAATCTGTGCGGCTATTCCGTCGACAAGAAGTCGAACCGCAACGGCGAACAGGTCCTGATCAATATGAAGCCCGGCAAGGACAGCAAATGGAGCGGCCGGATTCTCGATCCCAATAGCGGCAGTACCTATGATTCGACGATCGCACTGAAGGGCTCCGACAGCCTGCGCGTTCAGGGCTGCGCCTTTGGCGGCATGTTTTGCGGCGGCCAGACCTGGACCCGCGTGAACTGATCCGCGCCACAGACGCCCCTTCAACCAAGCCCCGCCCTTACCGGCGGGGCTTTTGTTTGCGGTTTCTGATGTCGCGTCAGCCCGTCCGGTTCACGCCGGAATGACGCCCGCAATTACCAGTGTGATGACCATCACTGCGGCTTGGGAGCCGCCGTGAGAGCTTGGCCTTGTCAAACAAACAGGGCCTCGCCATGGGACACATTTTCAAATCTGCCACCGCCGTTCGTATCATGATGCTGCTGGGAATGATGCTCACAACACCGGCGGCAGCCGCGACCTTTGATGGCGAATGGAACGTGCACATCGCTTCATCGAACGCCGCCTGCAGCAGCGGCGTCTCGGTATCGATCGGGATCAACAACGGTCAGGTCGCCTCCACCAGCGCCGCGGTGACGGCGTCAGGCCGTGTCGCCGAGGCCGGCAACATCTCGGTGATGCTGGCGAGCGGCATGAAGCGCGCGGTCGGCCTCGGACGCCTGACAGGCACCTCGGGGTCCGGCACCTGGCGCGCCGCGCTGTGCTCGGGCACTTGGACCGCGCAGCGGATTTAGCGCTCGGTGGTATCACGGCTCCGGTGCAACGCCTGTTCGGCGCTGCATGGCGGAGCCCGCAAACAAAACCGCGAAAACAACCCCATGCAAAGATAGGATGTGCCTGACTTCTCGGGCTGTTTGCGTCCGGCTTCTATCCGACTTTCACCAAATACTCGGCGTCCGTGACCTTCTCCATCCAAGTCGCGTAGCTGCCGTCGAGCGCTTCCTGCATCGCGATGTGGGTCATCCCGCTGGTTGGCGTGGCGCCATGCCAGTGCTTCTCGCCGGGCGGGATCCAGACCACGTCGCCGGGCCGGATTTCCCTGACCGGCCCGCCGACGGCCTGCACGCGTCCGATCCCCGAAACCACGTACAGGGTCTGCCCCAGCGGATGCGAGTGCCAGGCGGTCCGCGCGCCCGGTTCAAAGGAGACGCGGGTGGAGACCAGCCGCGCCGGCGCCTCGGTGGCGATGATCGGATCCTGCCAGACCGTACCGGTGAAGTAGTCGTCGGGCGCCTTGCGTGTCGGCCGCGAGCCGGAAACGTGGATATCCATGGCGTTACCTCGCTTTGTTAATGTTATTTCTTGCTCGCCGCGTAGCGTGCCTTGGTCTCGGCATTCATGGGATAGAGGCCGGGCAGCGCCGCGCCGTTGTTCACTTCGTTGACGATCCAGGCTTCCATCCGTTCCTGCTCGGCGCCTTCGGCCAGGATGAGGTCGAGGAACGCTTGCGGGATCAGCACCGCGCCGTCCTGGTCGGCGACCACGATGTCGTTCGGAAATACCGCAACGCCGCCGCAGCCGATCGGTTCGCCCCAGCCGACGAAGGTCAATCCGGCCACCGAAGGCGGCGCCGCGTACCCGTCGCACCAGACCGGCAGGCCGGTGCCGAGCACGCCCTCGACGTCGCGCACGACGCCGTCGGTGATCAGCGCGGCGACCCCGCGCTTGACCATGCGCGCGCACAGGATGTCGCCGAAGATGCCGGCATCCTTGACGCCCATCGCATCGACCACGGCAATGCAGCCCTGCGGCATCGCTTCAATCGCAGTGCGGGTGGAAATCGGCGACGACCAGGATTCCGGCGTGGCGAGATCCTCGCGCGCCGGCACAAAGCGCAGCGTGAACGCCGGCCCGACCAGCCGCGGCTGTCCCGGGCGCAGCGGTTTGGTGCCCCGCATCCAGACGTTCCGCAGGCCCTTCTTGAGAAGGACCGTGGTGATGGTGGCGGTGGACACGCGGGACAGGGTCGCGACGGCTTCGGGGGTCAGGGACATCGGTCAGGCAACGCTCCAATGGGAGGGGATCAAAAGCTGGCGCATCTTGCGGGGCGCGGGCATCGCGTCAAGGGTCCGTTCGAAGGAGTGCGATCACAACATCTTATCAGCGTCATGCTGATTAATTTATTGAACTTGCTCAATGATTTCGCAGGAAGCGAATTCCACCCGGGCGCGAAACAGGCTACAGATTGATTTCAGTCTCAAGAGTCCCTGAACCGTCTCCAGACATCCGCTGAGACAAGTCCCGAGGCAGTACGAGGCCATGGCCGCGACGCTACCCCCGCCCCGCCTTTTGCCCAGTGGCGACAGCGCCATCACGGTGGAATTTTCCCGCAACATCGACGATGCCGCCAACCGGCGGGTGCTGGCGCTCGACCGCGCGATGGCGGCTGCGCCGGTCGAGGGGGTCACCGAGACCGTGCCGACCTATCGCTCGCTGCTGGTGCATTACGATCCCGTGCGGACTTCGTTTGAAGCGCTGGGCGAGCAGATTCTGGCGCTGGCGAAATTGCCGGTACCGGCAACGACAAAAACCCGGCGCTGGCGCATTCCCATGGTCTATGGCGGCGAGCATGGCATTGACCTCGAGGACGTCGCCAAGACGCTCCAGACCACGCCCGACGATATCGTGGCGCGGCACGTCGCCGGCGACTACCGCGTCGCCATGATCGGTTTCACGCCGGGCTGGTCGTATCTCTCGGGCCTGGCGGATTCGCTGCAGATGCCCAGGCGGCAAAACCCGCGGCTGCTGACGCCGGCCGGCACGGTTTCGATCGGCGGCGTGCAGACCGGCGTGCAGTGCCTCGCCGGCCCCAGCGGCTGGCACCTGCTCGGGCGGACCGCGGTCCGGACCTATCAGCTGCATCGCGAGCCGACCTTCCTGCTGGAGCCCGGCGATCACGTCAGCTTCGCGGCGGTCGATGCCAAAACCTTTGCCGAGCAGGACCGCGCCGCGGCAGCAGGCGAGATCGTGGCCGAGTTGATGCCGTCATGAGCAAGCTCGTCGTCACATCGATCGGTCCGGCAAGCTCGGTACAGGACGGCGGCCGCCCCGGCGCGCAACGCTATGGCCTGGTGCCGAGCGGCGCGATGGACCGTCTGGCGCTGGCGGCCGCCAACACGCTGGTCGGCAATGAACTGTTCGCGGCCTGCATCGAGATCGGCCCGTTCGGCGCCGCGTTCACGGCGCGGGGCGGCGCGGTCCGCATCGCGCTCTCGGGCGCGTCACGCAACGCCGACATCGCCGGCCGCCCGGTTGCGATCGATACGTCGGCAACGCTGGCGGATGGCGAAACCCTGACGCTCGGCTTTGCGCGCAGCGGTTCGTTCAGCTACCTCGCCATCGAAGGCGGTATCGCGGGCGAGCCTGACTTCGGCAGCCTCGCCGTCAACGCGCGCGCCGGGCTGGGCAGCCCCTATCCGCGCCCATTGCAGGCTGGCGACGAGTTGCAGGCGAAGCCGGCCAGCAGTGCGCCGGAACGCCGGATCGAGCTGCCGGCTGCGGCGGAGGCGCCGATCCGCGTCGTCTGGGGACCGCAGGACGACGAGTTTGCCGACGACGCCAAAAAGCTATTCATCGACAGCGAGTGGAAGATATCGGCGACCAGCGACCGCATGGGGTACCGGCTCGAAGGTCCCGTTATCAAGCATCTGCACGGCCACAACATCGTCTCCGACGGCACCGTGAACGGCAGCCTGCAGGTTCCCGGCAACGGCCAGCCGATCGTGCTGATGCCGGATCGCGGCACCAGCGGCGGCTATCCCAAGATCGCAACGGTGATTTCCGAAGACTTCGGACGGTTCGCGCAGACGCCGGCCGGCCGCGCCTTTCGCTTCAAGGCCGTCAGCATGGCGGAAGCGCAGGCTGCGGCGCGAAAGTTCTGGGAATTGTTGCGTTCCCTGCCCGACCGGCTGCGGCCCATCGAAAGCTTTGATCTCAACATCGACGCGCTGCAAGATGCCAACGTCGCCGGCTTTGCCGTCAGCGCCGTCGATGCGGCCACCTGGCAGGTCGCATCATCAGCGGATGTATCGGGACCGGACTGACCAATCCAAGATCCACTCACGAACAAGCGGACCAACACCATGGCAACCATCGACCTCAACTGCGATCTCGGCGAAGGATTTGGCGCGTGGGAAATGGGCAATGATGCCGCGATGATCGAGCTGGCGACCTCGGTCAACATCGCCTGCGGCTTCCATGCCGGCGACCCCGACATCATGCGCCGCACGGTCGAACTGGCGAAGGCGCGCGGCGTCAGCGTCGGCGCCCATCCCGGCTACCGCGACCTGCACGGTTTCGGCCGGCGGCCGATGCCCGGCTTGAAATCATCCGAGATCGAGAACCTGATCGCCTACCAGATCGGCGCCTTGCAGGCCATCGCCACCGCGGCCGGCCACAAGGTCACCCACGTCAAGGCCCATGGCGCGATCTCCAACGTCGCCTGCGAGGACGACATGACAGCACGGGCGATCGCCAACGCCATCAAGGCGGTCGATCCCACTCTGATCTTCGTGGTGCTCGCCAATTCGAAGCTGGTGACCGCGGGCGAAGCCGCCAACCTGCCGGTGGTGCACGAAGTGTTCGCCGACCGCGCCTATGAAGACGACGGCCAACTGGTATCGCGCAAGAAACCCGGCGCGGTGCTGCACGACCCCAAGACCATCGCCGACCGCGTGGTGCGGATGGTGCAGGATGGCGCGGTGGTCTCGGTATCCGGCAAGGTGATCAAGATGCGCACCGATACCGTTTGCATTCACGGCGACACGCCGGGCGCGGTCGAGATCGGGCGCGGCGTGCGTCAGGCGTTGAGGGATGCCGGTATCGCGGTCGCGCCGTTCAAGACCGCGAACTGACGTTTTCAGTATCCGACCGCGGCACCGTCGCTGCGCGGATCCGAGCCGCCGCTCAAGGTCCCGTTGTGTGATGAGATGGTGATGCCATGGGCGTGGCCGGCCATCTCCTCCCACGGCGCCCAGCGATGCACGCTGTGGCCCCGTTGCTCCAGCGCGCTGATCGTCGCTGCGGGAAAACGGTTTTCCATGTGCAGGGTGTCGCGGGCCTCGCCGAGCGCGAAGCGGCCGGACAGGAAGCGCGGCAGTTCGATCGCTTCCTGGATATCGAGCCCGTGATCGATCAGCGCCGAATACAGATGCAACTGGATTTGCGGCTGGCCATCCGCGCCCATGCAGCCGAGCACGCTCCAGAGCTTGCCGTCGCGCTTGGCCATCGAGGCAATCAGGGTGTGCAGCGGGATTTTCCGCGGCTCAAGCCGATTGGGATGATTGGGGTCGAGCGAGAAGTAGGCGCCGCGGTTCTGCAGCACGACGCCGGTGCTGCCCGCAACCACGCATGATCCGAACGCACCATAGAGGCTCTGAATCAGCGAGGCGGCGTTGCCGTCGCGATCGACTGCGGCGATGTAGACGGTATCGCCCGCCAGACTGCCGAAAGACGGCACCTCGTCCCATTTCAGCGCGCGGGTTGGATTGATCAAACGACCGCGCTTTCGTGCGTAGTCCTTGGAGATCAGCGTCTCGACGGGCACCTCGGCGAAGGCAGGATCGGCGAGCACGAGATCGCGGTCGTGATAGGCAATCTGTTTCGCCTGCACCATCAGATGCAGGCGGTCGGGTCCGAGCAGGTCCATGCGGTGCGGCTCAAACGGCTCGAGCAAATTGAGCATCTCGATCACCGTAAAACCCTGGGTGGGCGGCGGCGTGTTAAAGATAGTGACGTCGCGATAGCGGCCGGTCAGCGGCGTACCCCATGTCGCCTTTTGCCTTTCGAAATCTCCAGCCCGAAAGAAACCGCCTTGTGCTTGCGAGAAGCGCACCATTTCCGCGACGACGGGGCCTTCATAGAAGCCGGACCATCCACTATCCCCGATCGCTTCAAGCGTACGCGCCAGATTGGGATTCGTGAGCCTTGTCCCTGGCGCCGGCGCCGCACCAACGGGCAAGAATATCTCGGCGGCTTCACGTTGCCGGAGAAGATCGTCGCGCATCATCTCGACGAAGCTCGCCAGCCGCTCCGTGACCGGAAAACCATCGCGCGCATAACCGATCGCCGCTTCGAGCACGCGCCGCAGCGGAAGGCGGCCATGAACCTCATGCGCCGCGACCCAGCTCGCGACCGCGCCCGGCACCGTCAGCGTCGCCGGAACGATCCCGCGCAAGGGAATTTCGCTCAGCCCTCTTCCCTCGATCGACGCAAGCGATGCGCCGGCGGCCGCCTTACCGCCGCCATTGAGGTATTTGATCTCTCCGCTCCGGCCGTCATGCACGAGCCAGAACGCGTCGCCGCCAAGCCCCGTCATGTGCGGATAGACGACCGCCAACACGGCGCTTGCGGCAATCGCGGCATCAATGGCGGATCCGCCGGCGCGAAGCACATCGACGCCAGCCGATGAAGCCAGCGAATGCGGCGACGTCACCATGCCATGAGGCGCGAGCGAGACCGGCCGGCCGGTGCGAATATCCAAATGCGCCCCTGTTCTGGCGAGCCGCCGGCGATGTCTAGCCGCGGCTTCGCCGGATCATGTAATTGTCGTAGGTGGCATCGCAGACCTGATGCCACTGATATTGCTCGTTGCGAAAGTGGATCGGGTGCGAAACCAATAGCGTTTCAGGCGCAGCACGCTCCCTTCTCCCTGACGTCGCGGCTTGCGTCGTTGCGGTCAGGCGGCAAATCCATCGCCGGATTCTCGGCGAAGAAGCCGTTCGGCTTCAGCGCAAACCCGACATATTCGACCGGCATCACCGGGAAATCCTCGGGCCGGCAGACATGGGTGGCGCCAAACGTGTGCCAGACCACGATGTCCTCGTTTTCGATTCCACGGTTCTGCGCGATGTATTTCGGCAAACCGTCGCCGCCGGCGTGCTGGTTCGGGAATTCACCGCTGGCGTAACGTTCGTCAGGCGCATAGCGCGTCACCCAGAGGTGTTTGGTCGCAAAGCCGCCGCGCGCGGTCATGTAGCAGTTTTCCTGCGCCAGCATCACCGGCGCCGCATGCGCCAGCAGCTTGTATCCGGTCGGCCCGCCGACGCTGTTGGTCTGGTTGGGATTGATGATCTTCCAGTAGCGCCCGGTGCGGCCGTCGGCCTCGCGGGCAGCATCCTGTTCGCGTGCGAGCGTTCGCGTTGAGGTGTCGAACACATTGCCGTAGGGATTGTCCTTGCCGAACGGCCGCGGCGTGAACTCGTGCTCGGTGACGCTGTTGCGTTCGCCGTCGACCATCATGTGCAGGCGCGCGTTGAAGAAATGCTGGTGGGTCGGACCGCCCAGCCCTTCCGCGACCATGCCGCCCCAGGGATAGGATTGACCGGGGGCCACCGCCGCGGTCTGGATGATCCCGGTCAGCTTGACTTCGAGCTGGATGGTGCCGTCCTGATAGAAATACCAGTAGAAGCCGTAATCATAATTGCCCACGGTCGTGAAGAACGAGATCACGAGACGGCGCGAGCGCCGCACCTCGAAGGTCTCGTTGCGGAATTCGTAGTGCTTCCAGAGGATGCCGTAATCCTCCTCATGCAGGCAGATTGCGTTCTTCATGATCGACGGCTTGCCGTAATCGTCGGCGACCGGCACGTCGAAATACTGGATGTGCCCGAGGCAATCGCAGCCGAGCTCCAGCGCGTTGGCGAGCTTGCCCAACCCATACTCGCCGGCGTCGAACGCGCACTTCCAGAAATGGTTCGCGGTCGGATCGGCATAGGGCACGATCATGTCGGATACACTGGCCCGATAGATGATCGACCGCTCGCGTCCACTGTCGTTGAAGCCGATCTGGTGCAGCACCAGGCCTTCGCGCGCCGTCCAGCCGACGCGGAACGACCAGTTCTGCCAGGAGACTTTCCAGCCCTCGACCGAGAAGCCGGGGCCGTCTTTCTGCACGATGTCGAGCGGCTTGACGTCTTCGCGCATTTTCGGGATCGAGGCGCGGTCATAATTGCGCGATTGCCGCGGGATCGGAACAATATCGGGCTCGTCCACGAGCTGGACGACCTTGTCCTCGATCAGATCAACCAGGGCGACCACGCCCTCGATCGGGTGGGCATAGCCATTGTCCTTGATATCCCGGCGCCAATAGGAAACCGCGCTGACGAGCCGACGACCCTTCTCGACCTCGCGGTCGAAATAACCGGCGGAGAACGGGTCGACCTGGACCAGTTCGATGTCGGCATCATTGAGCCCGCGCCGCATCATCGCCTGCCGCCATCCGGCATCGCGCTTGACGATATCGCCGACCTTGAACACCTCCTCGATCGTGACCGGCGGCTGGCCGTAGGGATGCGCCCTCGTCGAATACTCCTGCCAGGCCGTCACCTGCCGCGATTTGAGGTCGACGGTCGCGACATGCGTCGCCCCCGTCTTGCAATCGAACAGCGTCACGGCCGCCTGACGAGAAAGCCTCGTGCCGGGCGTCCATCCCAGAATGTCGGCTTTGGCCGGTTCCTCGAGCTGGACGTGGGAAAAGCGGGTATGCGGACCGAGCTGTTTGATGGTCCGTAGCAGATCGCACGCCAGCGCCACCTCAGCCTCGCTGAGCGGGTCGAGGGGATGCGTGACAGTCGTGCCGGCCGGTTCTCTCGTCAGGTCCATATTCGCACCCTGCAACATTGGACCGCACGTTAGGGTACCCAGAGTGCACCGTCTTGAATGAACCTGCCAGCTTTTCGACCTTGCCAGCCGGACCGAATGTGGGCGACGGTGAGCGCTCACTTTGTGGAACCGCATCCGCGATGCCGACCAGCGTCTCGACAGACCAAATCCACCCCGCCGAGCGCCAGGCGTTCTGGACCGAGTCGATCTGCCGATCATTCGCCCATGTCGAAACCAGGCCGATCGGTCCGACGCGGGTCAGCGGTCGCTTCGAGTTCGTGGAAGTCGGCAGGGTCAAGCTCGTGCGTTTCGACAGCAGCCCGCAATGCTACCGCCGCGACGCAAAGCTGGTGAGCAAGGCGGGCTCGGACGAATTCATGTTCGATTTCCAGCGTCGCGGCCGAAGCTCGATGGTGCAGGCCGGTAACGAGGGCACGATCGAGCCGGGATACGGCGTGCTCTATGACGCGCGACGACCGTTCGAGGACCGGCTCGATGGTCCCGAGCAGCGCTCCGAAGTGCTGATCGCAGCGGTCCCCGCCGCGACGCTACTGCGGAAGTTCCCGCAAGCCGAGCGGCTATGCGCGAGACCCGTTCCGCTGTCCGGCGCCATCGCGCGCTCGATCGCCGCGTTCATTCGTGCGGCCATCCAGCTGTCGGACGCGCGGCAAGGCCAGGACGAAACCGATATCGTGGCTTATCTGTCGACCTTGCTTCGTCTCGCATCTGGTGACGATCACGGGCTTACCCGCACCGAGCTGTTCGGCCTGATCGACACCTATCTGAAGGGAAACATCGCGGCGATCCGGCCGGCCCCGGCGATTGCGGCCGCCTTCGGCATTTCGGAACGAACCTTCCATCGCGTATTCGCCGACCACCAGACGACGTTTGAACGCCACGTGCTCCAGCTGCGCGTCGAGCACTTCCGAACCCTGCTCCAGCAACCAACGCTGTCGGAGCTCTCAATTGCCGCACTTGCAATGCAATGTGGATTTGCCGACGCCGCGCACGCCACACGAACGTTTCGGAGCTTCTTTGGCGTCACGCCGCGGGATTTCCGCGGCGCGATCCCCGCCCGGATTCAGATCGGATAATGCTGCGGACCGGTCTCGATGGTGATCCAGCGCAGTTCGGTGAACTCGGCGATGCCGGCCTTGCCGCCGAAACGTCCATAACCGGACGCTTTGGTGCCGCCGAACGGCATTTGTGCTTCGTCGTGTACCGTCGGGCCGTTGACATGACAGATACCCGACTCGATGCGCTTGGCGACGTCCATCGCGCGCGCGATATCGCGCCCGAACACCGCCGCTGACAATCCATACTCGGTGTCGTTCGCGACCCGCACGGCCTCATCCACGCCGTTGACGCGCACGATGCCGACGACCGGACCGAACGATTCCTCGCCGTAGATCCGCATCACCGAGGTGACGTGATCGAGCACGGTGGCCGACATCAGGGTACCTTCCGACCGACCGCCGGCCACGACCCGCGCGCCCTTGCTCACCGCGTCCTTGACGAGGCCCTGGATGCGATCGACGGCATCCGCGCCGATCAGCGATCCCAGCGGCGTGCCGCCCTTGCGCGGATCGCCCGCCACCAGCGAGTCGGCCTTGGTTGCAAGCTTGGCAACGAAGGCGTCGGCGACCTTGTTGTCGAGCACGATCCGTTCCGTCGACATGCAGATCTGTCCCTGGTTCATGAACGCGCCGAAAGCGGCGGCTGCGACCGCGGCATCGATATCCGCGTCGTCGAGCACGATCAGCGGCGCCTTGCCGCCGAGTTCGAGCAGTGCCGGCTTGAGGTATTTTGCCGCCGTCTGGGCGATGATGCGGCCGACTCGGGTGGAACCGGTGAAGTTGATACGGCGCACCGCCGGATGGGCAATCAAGGCTTCGATCAGGTCAGGCGCATCTTCCGGCGCGTTGGTGATGACGTTGACGACGCCGGGCGGCAATCCCGCATCGCGCAGACATTCCGCGATCAAACGGTGGGTGCCGGGGCAAATTTCGGAGGCCTTCAGAATAACGGTATTGCCGCACGCCAGCGGCAGCGCTACCGCGCGCACACCGAGGATGACAGGCGCGTTCCACGGCGCGATGCTGAGCACAACGCCGGCCGGCTGCCGAACCGCCATTGCGATACAGCCCGGCTTGTCCGACGGGATCACCTCGCCTGAAATCTGCGTCGTCATCGCAGCGGCTTCGCGCAGCATCCCCGCGGCAAGCATCACATTGAATCCGGCCCAACCGGCCGTCGCGCCGGTTTCGGTCGCCATCAGTTCGATGAATTGCGCGGTTTTGGCTTCGAGTGCGTCGGCGGCCTTGAGCAATATCTTCCGGCGCAGACCCGGTCCGGTTGACGACCAGGCCGGAAACGCCGCAGCGGCGGCATCGGCGGCGCGCTTGGCATCGGATATCTGCGCGGCCGAAGCGCGGGTCGCGACTTCGCCCGTGATTGGGTTGAGGCGGTCGAACGTGACGCCGTCAACGGCCTGTACGTCCTGGTTTTCGAGCAGCAGACTGATCTGGTTCATGGCGTGATCCTCCGTGTTTCAATTTACGTTTCTGAATTTCAAACCGCGCTTGCGACGATGCCGCCGAGATAGGCACGCTGTACGGCATCGTTGGAGATCAGCTCCGCGCCCGTGCCGCTGCCGGTGATCTTGCCGTTCTCGATGAGATAGCCGCGATCGGTGATAGCGAGGCTTTCGCGCGCGTTCTGTTCGACCAGCAGCAGACCGACGCCGCTCTCGCGGACCTTGCGAAGGCTTGCGAACAGTTCGCGCACCAACAGCGGCGACAACCCGAGCGAAGGCTCATCGAGCAGGAGAATATCTGGATTGGACATCAGCGCGCGGCCAATCGCGACCATCTGCTGCTCGCCGCCGCTCATGGTCCGCACCGTCTGTCCGAGCCGTTCGCCGAGACGCGGAAATAATGACAGCACCCGCTCCCGCCGCGCCGCCTCGCCGTCACGGGCGCGCTTCGGGTTGGCGCCCAGCAACAGGTTTTCGGCGACCGTTAAATCCGCAAAGATGCCGCGGCCTTCCGGCACGAGCGCCAGACCGGCTTCGACGATCCCGTGCGCTGGAAGAGCGGAGATATCGCGTCCCGAAAGTTGGACGCGCTTGCCGGGAAGGCAGGCCACGATGCCCGCGATGGCCTTGAGGAGAGAAGTCTTCCCCGCGCCGTTGGCGCCGAGGATGACGACGATTTCGCCGCGACCCACGCTCAGGCTTGCATCCGTCAGCGCGCGATGCTGGCCGTAGACGACGCTGATGTCCGTGACCTCAAGCATCGGCTGGCGCTCCCAGATAAGCTTCGATGACGGCAGGATCTGACAACACCTTGTCCGGTGTGCCCTCGGCAATCTTGCGGCCGCTGTTCATGACGACGCAGCGATCGCAAAGCGAACGGATCGCGTCCATGACGTGTTCGACCAGCAGGATCGACAAGCCCTCGTCCTTCAAGGAGCGGATCAGCGCGATCCCGATCAACAACTCGGACGGATTGAGGCCGGCCAGCCACTCATCGAGCAGAAGCAGCCGTGGCTGCAGCGCCAGCGCGCGCGCCAGTTCAAGACGCTTGCGGTCGATATAGGTCAGCTCGGTCGCCAAGCGCTGATCAGAATTTTTCAACCCGACCCGCTCCAGCAACCGGATGGCGGCGGCATCCATTTCGCCGCGTGCGAGGCGTGCCGGATGAAAGGCAAGGCCGGCTCGCACATTCTCGGCGCAGTTCATGCCGTCGAGCACGCGGACCAATTGAAAGGTTCGACCGAGGCCAAGGCGCGCAATGCGGTGCGTGGCCATGCCTGCAATGTCGTGCCCGGCAAAATGGATCGCGCCGGAATCCGGACGCAGCACGCCCGAGACGAGGTTGAGCGCGGTCGTCTTGCCCGATCCGTTCGGGCCCAGCAATCCAACGATTTCGCCGGAGGCTACTGTCATATCCAGCGCATTGACGGCAACGAGGCCGCCGAACGCCCGCTTCAAACCCCTGATCTCCAGAATGGTTGAGCCTGCGGCCGTCATGCGTTGGCCCCCCGCTCGACGCGCCGTGGCCGCCATTGCCGCCTGAAATTATCCCACAGACCGACGACGCCGGCGGGCAGCGCGTACACGATCAACAGGAAGATCACGCCCATGATCAGCGTCGAGGCGGTCGGAAACCGCGCCGCCAGAAATTCGAACAGCAACGTCAGCGGTATGGCGCCGAGCGCCGGCCCCCAGAGCCGGTGCGCGCCGCCGAGCAGCGCCATGATCACGACTTCAAAGGAAATCGTGGCGTTGAACGCGATCGACGGCTCGATGTAGGTCCAGCGCGGCGCCATGATCGCGCCGACCAGCGTCATGAAGACCGCGCTGATCGTAAACAGCGTTACCTTGGCGATGGTGACGTTGATCCCGCAATGTTTGGCGACCGTTTCGTCCTCGCCGATGATGCGCAGCGCAAAGCCGAGACGCGAGCGCGCGATCAGCCAGCCGATCACGAACACCGCCACCGCAAGCACGAGGAGCTGCCAGTAGATATCCTTTTGGGTGATATCGACGAACACGTAGCGGCCGAGCACGCGGGACTTGTTGACCTCGTACCAGATCACGAGCTGGCGAATGAGTTCGGCTAATCCAAACGTGAAGATCACGAAATGCAGGCCGCTGAGCCGCAACGTCGAAAGCCCGACGATAACAGCCATCAGCACGCCGATCGCAGTTGCGATCAGCAGAACCAGCGGCCAGGACAGCAGTTCGCCGAGCACGGCGACCGTATAGGCGCCGACGCCGAAAAACGCCGTCGTCGCCAGCGACACATAACGCGTCGGCCCTGAGAACAGGCCCCATGCGGTCGCCAGCACGGTGAATTGCAAAAGACCGATCGCGAGCGAGAGATAATAGGCATCGACGTACATTGGAACCAGCGCCAGCACGGCGAGGCCAGCGCAGGTCGCGAGCGCGGCGGCAAGGCGCATGACGCTCATCGCTGCGCCCTCCCGAACAGTCCCGCCGGCTTGACCAGCAGCACGCCGAGGAACAGCGCGAAATTCACCGCCAGCGTCAGGCCCGGATCGACGTAGGTCGCGACCAGCGATTCACTCAAGCCCAGCGCCAGTCCGGCGACGAGACAGCCGAGCAGATTGCCGACCCCGCCCATGACAACCACGATCAGCGCCTTCATGGTGAAGACCACGCCCGACGCGGCGCTGAAGGTCAGGAACATGCTGATCAGGACGCCGGCCGCCGCTACCAGCGCGCCGCCAAGCGCGAAGGCAAATGCGGATGTCCTGACCACGTCGATCGCCACCAGCTGCGCGGCCATGGGATCGACCGCGACCGCGCGGATCGAGGTACCGAGCCGGGTGCGGGTCAGCGCCAGATATAGCGCAAGCCCGACCGCGACTGCGAGGCCGAACGCGATCAGCCGGTTCAAGGCGAGGATTTCGCCGAACAGGCTGACCGGGATCGCGAGGAAGGAGTAGCTGAAGTAAGCGCCGCCAAACATCGAGAGCATGATGCCCTGGACGATGAACATCATGCCGAAGGTCGCCAAAATGCTGTCGACTTCGAGCGCGTCCCGCGTCCGCGCCCGGCGCACCAGCGGCGTGAGCAGGACGCGGTAAAGCATCAGGCTCACGCCGAAGCCGGCGGGAATGACGAGCGCCAGTCCAAGCAACGGGTTCAACGCCCATCCCGTGAACAGCCAGTAGGACGCAAAGGCTGCCGCGACGAGAAACTCGCCGTAGGACAGGTTCATGATCCGCGCCACGCCATATTGGAGCGTCAACCCCATGGCGATCAGCGCGTACATGCCCCCCAGCATCAGGCCGGTGAAGATGGCGTTCGTCATTACTCAGCGCCGCCTGGACCAAGCGCCGATCACGGCGCCTTCCAAACCGGCTTCGGAACAACAGGCGTGCGCGCGCCTTCGTTGGAGGCCGGACCGACGCCGTAGAATTCGCCGTCCTGCCACTGCCCGACCCACCAGTATTTGGTCGGCAGATTGTTTTCGAATTTAACCTTGCCGATGACCGTATCGAACGTTCCGGTCTGCAGATCCTTGATGACGGCCTCGCGGTCGATCTTGCCGACGCGCTCGATCGCCTGCTGCAGCATCTGCAGGCTGGCATAGGTCACCGCACTGGCCCAGCGATCCGGCTCCGCGCCATTTGCGGAGGCCGCCTTGTGGCGCGCCAGGTAATCCTTGATCGGGGCGCTGTCGCCGCTCCAGCCGCCGATCCCCATCACGCCCTGCGCATTGGGGCCGAACTTCTGCTTGAACAGCGGGAAAGCAGTGCCGACGCCGGTATAGAAGATTTTTGGATTGAAGCTTGCGATCCGCGCCTGCTCGGTGATCCCGAGCGTATCCGGCGGATAGCTGAAGGCGATGAAGACGTCGGGATTGAGCGCCTTCACCTCGTTGACGATCGGGCTGAGATCCTGCGTCCCAACCGGATAGGTCTTGTCATAGGCCAGCTTGAAATTGGCCTTTGCCAGTGCAGGACGCGCGGCGCCCGACAGGTCGATGCCAAAACCGTCGGCGACGCTGACCATGGCAACCGTGTCGCCGATCTTGCCTTCGGTGCGCAGCTTGACCAAGAGATCCACGA
Organism: Bradyrhizobium sp. LjRoot220; assembly: GCF_964252915.1. Lineage (NCBI taxonomy): Bacteria > Pseudomonadati > Pseudomonadota > Alphaproteobacteria > Hyphomicrobiales > Nitrobacteraceae > Bradyrhizobium > Bradyrhizobium sp. LjRoot220. The sequence goes on along the minus strand of NZ_CAXUPS020000015.1, from coordinate 50,459 downwards.
GTGTGTTGGCGGCGCCGGCGCTGGTGCCGAGCAGCCAGAAGCTGTTGGGCCAGCGCTTTGCCAGTTCAGGCGCGCGATCGGTCACCGCCGTGGACGCGAGATGCGGGTAGCCGGCCTTGTTCAGGATCGGCCCGACCGCGAGATTGAGGCCGGTGCCCCACGGCGGCAGGATGAAGTCGACCTTGTCCTGGGTGATCAGCCGCTCGAGCGCCCGCGCCGCTTCTTCGGCGCTGGAGCGATCGTCATACTGCACGATCTCGATCGGCACGCGCTTGTCACCGAGCTTCAAGCCGCCCGCGGCGTTCACTTCCTTCACCCACATTTCATAGTTCGGCAGCGTGGTGACGGCCGCACCGCCAGCGTTCGGGCCGGTGCGCGAAAGTGCGTAGCCGATCTTGACCGGGCTTTGTGCCAGCGCCGGTCGGTCGGCTGCGAAAATGGCAGCCGCGGTGACGGCGAGTAATCCCGCTGCGAAGCGGATGACTGATGACCCCATGTTCTCCTCCCAGAGACGTATCCGTCCATCGCCTTGAAGCGGCGTTCGACGGAATGCAGCCTATGGGAGCGCCCGGGGCATAGAATTGGACGCATCCGGGGATTGATTGTACTATTTCGTCAAATTGGGCACGCGACGAGCGGTAGATTGTCACGTGGGGGAAATCATGCAGTTGGGTTCGGGGCTGGAAGCCTTTGCGGAAAAGCCGGTTCCGGCACTCCATGCGGAGCGATTTTCCGCTGGCCTGGCGCCTGCTCAATGGGCCATTCGTCAGCGCGGACTTCGCCGTTCCCACCTCCTGGTAATCGAGGCGCGCCGCGGCGCCGTTGCGCTGCGCGGCACCAACGTGGCGTTCGAGGCGCCGGCGCTGCTGTGGCTGCCAGCCGATCTCGAAGGTGATCTGCAGGTCGAAGCCGGCGCGCAAGGCTATCTGATCGCGATCTCCGAGGACTTTCTCATCAAAACCGTCGCTGCCAGCGCCGAAGCACTTCACCTCCGCCGCACCATCGACCGGCTTGTGCTCTTGAAGGCGGGACAGGTTGGCGAAGTTTTCAACGCCGTGGTCCATGGCTGCGACGCGCTGGTGCGCGAACTACATTCTCCCGGACGCGGTACCGCGACGATGTTGTCATCGCACGTGCTGCTGCTTTGCCTGCATCTATGGCGCTCCGTCATTTCAGGCGAACCGCCCGACGAGGCCGCGCACCGAGGTGACGGCACCCGCCTGGTCGGAAATTTCCTGCAGATGGTCGAATTGCATTACCGCGATGGCTGGCCGGTCGCGCGCTACGCGGCCGCACTGGGCGTTACCGAGGACAAGCTGCACGCCCATTGCAAGCGCGAGAAAGGCGTCAGCCCGCGCGCCATCGTTCATGTCCGGCTGATCGAGGAGGCCTGCACGCGCCTGCAGCAACTCGACCTTCCGGTCGAGCAGATTGGCTACGGTCTTGGGTTTCGGGATCCCGGATATTTCAGCCGGTTCTTTCGCAAGCACCAGGGCATTTCGCCGGGCGCTTACCGGCGTCGTTCCCGGCTGGAGCAAATCCGGCGCGGCGCGTCTTACGCCGCTTGGCCGTAATAAATCAAAATCAGAACGGATGAACCGAGAGCGAGCCGAACACGATGGCGGCGATGAGCGCGAGCGAGCTGTAGAGCGCGGCGGTATGCAGTCCCGTTCCGGTGCGCCGGGTCAGGGAGCGTGCATAGAGGTGCAGGCGGGCCTCCGCCGATAGTTCGCGCATGGTCGATCTCCAACGCAGCATGGGCTGCATATGGAATATCGTTCGCGCCAAGTTGCAAGCAGGCCCGAAAAATAGTGATACGGACCCTTCTGCGGACTCACTTTCCAGTGAAAAATTCTCTCGTCTCAATTGCGGCGAGAATTTTATTCGGGCCGATTTGATCCAACTGGAACCCGGGAGTTACGATTGCAACTCCAAGGTTACGACTCTGCGTTAATAAACGTCCTGCTGGAACCGGCCCTGCTTCTTGAGTTCCGCCACGAACAGGACGGCTTCGTCGGTGGACCGGGCGCCGAACTGGGCGACGATGTCGACCAGCGCGCGTTCGACGTCCTTGGCCATCCGCTTGGCGTCGCCGCAGATGTAGACGTTGGCGCCCTCGGCCAGCCATGTCCACACTTCGCGGCCGACTTCGCGCATGCGGTCCTGCACGTAGAACTTCTTGTCGCCATCGCGCGACCACGCCAGCGACAGCCTTGTGAGCAGCCCCGACGTCTTCATCGCGGTCAGCTCATCTTGGTAGAAGAAATCGCAGTCGCTGCGTTGATGGCCGAAGAACAGCCAGTTCTTGCCCGGCGCGCCGGTGGCGCGGCGATCGTGCAGGAAGGCGCGGAACGGCGCGATGCCGGTGCCCGGCCCGATCATGATGATCGGGATCTTTGGATCCTCCGGCAGCGCGAAGCCATGGGCCTTCTGCACATAAACCTTGACTTCATCGCCGGGCTGGATGCGTTCGGCGAGGAAGGTCGAGGCGAGGCCGAGGCGTTTGCGCTTGTTGATGACGTAGCGCACGCAGTCCACCGTGAGCGACAATTTGCCGGGCGTCGCATTGTGCGACGACGAGATCGAGTAGAGCCGCGGCTGCAACGCTTCCAGCGCTTCCACGAAGGCCTCGGGATGCGGCCGCACGTTGGGAAATTTCTGCAGCACCGCCATCACGTCGAGCGTCGCCGCATCGCCGTCGGGATCCTCGCCCTGCGCCAGCGCCCGCGCCTTTTCGCGCTGGGCGCCGCCGGTGAGGTAGGAGATCAGCTCAAACAGCGAATCCGGCGCCGGCGCCAGCGAGACGTCGTCGAGCAGCACCTCGCGCAAGGTCTTGCCACGGACTTTGGTGGTGTGCGACGCACCGAGCAAGGCGATGATCTGATCGACATTGCCGAGATCGTTGCGGGCGAAGATGCCGAAGGAATCGCCGACGACGTAATCGAGCCCGCAGCCCGACAGGTCGAAGTCGATATGCCAGGTTTCCTTTTCCGACTGGCCCTTGTTGAGCAGATAGCGTCCCAGGAACTTGGCTGGCGCGGGATTGTCGCGTGAGCGACCGGGCTCTCCCACCACCGCCGGCGCGGCAGGCGCTGCGGCCGCCGATGATGGCGCGGCTGGCGCCTTGTCGAGTTCCTCATACAGCGATTTCAGCATCCGGGCAGTTTCCTTGCCGCCGGGGACGCAGAGATTGAGCCGCGCTTCGCTTTTTGCTGCGATCGCGTCCGAATAGTCGTTGCAATTGTAGCCGCACTGGCCGCAATCCTGCTGCGCCATCGCCGCCATCATCTTCCGCCGCAGCGGACGCCCCTCCGCCAGCTTCATGCGGTCGGCGATCGGCATGGTCTGGTCGTGCCACGGCGCTCCGTCATCGACCTCGCCGCCTTCCATCACGGCGGCACCCTGCTCGGCCGACAACGGCGTCGGCCCGTCGGACAACAGCCCGGCAAAGAACCCGTTGAGCCACGAGCGCTGCGCTTCGGAGAACGGCGCGCTGGGGGGAATGATCTCGATCTTGGGTGGCGGCGTGATCTGGTTCATGCGGACACCTCCGCGTCGGCCAGCTCGCGCAGCGTCTCGCCGTCATGGCGGCGCGCAAATGTCAAAAACGCTTCTTCGGGCGAAGCACGATTGGAGACGTAGGCCTTCAGCAGCCGCTCGACATAGACCGGCGCGTCCTCCGCCGTGACATCGTGAAACACCTCCTGCCCGACATCGGCGTCCGGACCGAATCCGCCGCCCGTGAAGATATGAAAGCCATCGACCGTGTCGTCGGTATCGCCGACCGGGATGCGCGCACCGATCATGCCGATATCGCTGATGTAATGTTGCGCGCAGGAATGATGGCAGCCGGTGAGATGGATGTTGATCGGCGTCTCGATCGGCACCTTCGGATCGCACCACTCCGCAATCCTGGCGGCCGTGCGCTTGGTGTCGGCCAGACCGAACTTGCAGCCGGCGCGCCCGGTGCAGGCAATCAGGCCGGCGCGCAGTTCGGAAGTCTTGATCGCAAGGCCGATGGCTTCGATCGCGGCTGTGGCCAGCGCGACCTTGTCGTCAGGCACGCCCGGGATCAAGAGGTTCTGCCAGACGGTCAGGCGGATATCGCCGTCGCCGAGATCCTGTGCGATTTTGGCGAGGCCGCGCATCTGATCGCAAGTTAGCTTGCCGAGCGGCAGTGCGACGCCGATCCAGTTCAGGCCGCCCTGCTTCTGCCTGTGCACGCCGATATGCGCCGTGCGGTCGAACGCCGGACGCGGCGCCATCGCTTCGACGGGTACGCGCGTGAAGGCATGGCCGAGCTTTTCCTCGACCAGGGCGAGGAATTTTTCCGTTCCCATGTTGTCGATGACGTATTTCATCCGCGCCTTGAGCCGGTTGGTGCGGTCGCCGGTGTCGATGAAGACGCGGACGATGGCATCCGACACTTTGGTGGCATCGGCCGGCTTGACGACGATGTCGGAATATTTGGCGAAATCCCGGTGGCCGGTGATGCCGCCGAGACCGAGGCGAAACCAGACACCGGGTTCGGCTCCGAAACCGTCCTTCACTTCGACCGCGGAAAACGCGATGTCGTTGGTGTCTTCCAGCACCGCGATCTTGCCGGCGCCGTCGAAGGCGACGTTGAACTTGCGCGGCAGCCCGGTCAGCGAGCGGTCGTTGAGGACGTGATAGTGCCACTCGCGGGCATATTCGCGGGTGTCCAGAATTTCCTGCGGATCGATCCCCGCCGTCGGCGTTCCCGTGACGTTGCGGATGTTGTCGGCGCCGGAGCCGCGCGAACACAGGCCGAGGTCCTGAATGCCCTCAATGAGTGCCACCGCGTTCTTCGGCGGGATCTCCCTCACCTGCAGATTGGCGCGCGTGGTGACGTTGCAGAACGGGCCGCACAGCGGCTCGATCAGATCGGCAAGCCCGGCAAACTGCCAATGCTTCATGATGCCGTTCGGAATCCGCAACCGGCACATGTAGGAGTCCTGCGCCGGCGCAACATAGAACAGGCCGTAATAGCGCCAGCGGAAATTGTCGGCCGGTGACGGCGGCGCGTTGTCGAGCGCCTGCTGTTTCAGCCGCGGATAGGCATCGAACGGATGCTCCTCGCGCTTGACCTTCTCCATGTCGGCCAGCTTCTTGCCGGCGGCGATCACCCTTTCCTGCGCCTTGATATGGGCCGCCTCGGGTCCGCTCGGCTCGGCATTCGCCTTGCCCGAACCGCCGCCGAGGCCACGGCCGACCCGGCTGATCTGCAGGCCGGTGGTGAAGCCTTCGAGGTAGCGCTTCTGCTCGTCGGTAAAATCGACTGTGAGCGATTCCATTTTCATAGTGCGTGACGAAGCTCCTGCGGCCACGGTTGGTGGCGTCAACGAATTCGGATTGACCGTTGGGAACTCGGCGCAGCGGTGTGCCGGGCTTGCTCCTGTTCGGTCCGACCAGCTTCGTTGCTGCGGAAATCCATCTTGGACGTAGGCCAGCCCGACATCCGCGTCGGTTGGCTGCACTGCAGCATACAAGTTGCGTGCCAGACCGATTCCGCTGGAATCTTAAGTGATTTCAGATGATTAAGAATCCGCCCGTGAACCTCTGGGGCCCGGGTCACAGCGGCTTTAAAGGCAGACTGAACAATTATTAGGCAGTCATAATTTGTGCCTAACTTCGCCTCACGGGACCCGAACAGTCAGGCCTTCCAGCGACCGATCTCGAACGCCGCCAGATGCGCGGCGATGTCCTCGGGATTGAAGGGCGGGCCGGCAAACGCCCCGATCCTGTCAGGGCCGTTAGCAGCCTTCCCCGGCTGCCCCATGGCGGCGTCATAGAGGTCCGGCCGAAACACGCCCATCGCGGTCTTGAGTGCCTCCGGCCGCATTGCCGTCTGTCCCCAGCGCACCATCTGGGCGTACAGCCAGGCTGCCTGCACGGGGTCAGGCCGCGCAGCGCCTTCGCGCGCCACCAGCAAGTAGCGGCTGCTTTCGCGCATGCTGCCGTCGGGCGAAACCTTCAACCGGCCATCCAGCGTCCGGAGGATCACTTGGGCATCCACGCCAAGATATTCCGGCTTCGCCAGAATATGCGCCGTCTCGGTGCGGTTATCCGGCTGCTCGATGAATTGCGCCGCGCGCGAGGCGGCCCTGATCAACGCGGCCAGCGTTTCCGGGTTGTTGTCCGCCCAGCTTTGCCGGACCGCGAGCACCTTCTCCGCGGCACGCACCAGGATGTCGGAGACGAAATGCAGGATGTGACCGATCCCGAGATCGACCGCGACCGAGTTCCAGGGCGCACCGACGCAGAACGCATCGACATGGCCGTTGGCCAGACTGTCCACCATGTAGGGTGGCGGTAGCACCACAAGGTGGACGTCCTCGTCGGGATCGACGCCGCCCGCGGCCATCCAGAACCGCAGCTGGTAATTGTGGGTCGAGAACGGAAAGGTCATGCCGAATGTCAAGGGCTCGGCGCCGGCCTTGCGCCGCGCAGCGACGACGCGAGACAGCGCCATCGCCGTCACCAGCGGATCGCGCGGATCGCCGTCGATTTCGCCCATGATCGCGGCATGCAGCACCGGCGAAATCGTAATCGCATTGCCGTTGAGGCCGAGATTGAACGGCGCCACGATCGGCAGCTTGACGTGGCCCAGTCCGAGACTTGAGGCGATCGCGACCGGCGCCAGCAGGTGCGCCGCGTCGAACCGGCCGATATTGAGCTTGTCGCGGACGTTGGACCACGACACTTCCCGCGTCAGCGTGACGTCGAGCCCCTCGGTAGCGGCAAACCCCTTGTCGACGGCGACGATCAGCGCGGCAGCGTCGACCAGCGGAATGAAGCCGATATGCAGCGGTGTGGTCATTTCAGCAACTCCGACGCGGTCAGGATCGACTGCGCGATCTCGCCGATTTTCTTCTTCTCGCGCATCGCGGTGGACCGCATCAGCACGTAGGCCTCGTCTTCCGTCAGGCCCTTCACTTTCATCAGGATTCCCTTGGCGCGGTCGATGACCTTGCGCTCCTCCAGCGCGGATTTGGTGCGGTCGAGCTCGTCCTGCAGTTTGGAGAAGGCGTTGAAGCGCGAGATGCAGAGGTCGAGGATCGGCTTGATCCGCTCCTTCTTCAGGCCGTCGACGATATAGGCGGAGACGCCGGCATCGACGGAGGCTTGGATCGAGGCGGCGTCGCTCTGGTCCACGAACATCGCGATCGGCCGCCGCACGGCGCGGCTGACCTGGAACATCGCCTCCAGCACGTCGCGGCTGGGGTTTTCCAGATCGATCAGGATGACATCAGGGTCTTCCGAATAGATCCGCGCCAGCAGGCTCTGCATTTCGCGGATATGGACCACGCGGGTAAAGCCCGCCTCCCGCAGCCCCTCTTCGAGAATGGCGGCACGGATCGGGCTTTCGTCGACAATGACGATTTTCGGTGACGACTCAGCGCTCATCGATCAACTCTTAACCCGGCGGGCCCATCCATAGCACGTAAGAAGCCAGCGCAAAGCCTTGTAATTATGGGTAATTGGGACTAGCTCGTGCTGATCAATCAGGCAGAATAGATATGCAAGAGGCCGTCGCGCCCAAGATCAGCTTTGTTTCGTTGGGATGCCCCAAGGCGCTGGTGGATTCCGAGCGTATTATCACGCGGCTGCGCGCGGAAGGCTATGAGCTGGCGCGCAAGCATGACGGCGCCGACATCGTTATCGTTAACACCTGCGGGTTCCTTGACAGCGCCAAGCAGGAGTCGCTCGGCGCCATCGGCGAGGCCATGGCGGCGAACGGCAAGGTCATCGTCACCGGTTGCATGGGTGCGGAACCCGAGCAGATCGAGGCCGCCTATCCAGGCGTGCTGTCGATCACCGGCCCACAGCAATATGAGAGCGTGCTGGACGCGGTGCACCGGGCGCTGCCGCCGGTGCATAATCCGCATCTCGATCTGGTGCCGCCGCAGGGCGTCAAGCTGACGCCGCGGCATTACGCTTATTTGAAGATTTCCGAAGGCTGCAACAATCGCTGCAGCTTCTGCATCATCCCGAAGCTGCGCGGCGACCTGGTGTCGCGGCCGGCCAATGACGTGCTGCGCGAGGCCGAAAAGCTGGTCGCCGCCGGCGTCAAGGAACTGCTCGTAATCTCGCAGGACACGTCAGCCTACGGCGTCGATATCAGATATGCCGAGAGCCCCTGGAAGGACCGCCAGGTCCGCGCCAAGTTCTTCGACCTCGCCCGGGAACTCGGCGAGCTCGGCGCCTGGGTGCGGCTGCAATACGTCTACCCCTACCCGCATGTCGACGAAGTCATCGGCCTGATGACCGAGGGCAAGGTTTTGCCCTATCTCGACATTCCCTTCCAGCACGCAAGCCCGGAAGTGCTCAAGGCCATGAAGCGCCCGGCCGCGCAGGAAAAGACGCTGGCGCGGATCAAGAAGTGGCGCGAGCAATGTCCCGATTTGACCCTGCGCTCGACCTTCATCGTCGGCTTCCCCGGCGAGACCGATTCCGATTTTGCTTATTTGCTCGACTGGCTCGAGGAAGCCGAGATCGATCGCCTCGGCTGTTTCAAGTATGAACCGGTCGCGGGTGCCTCCTCGAATGCGATCGGCAGTCCCGTGCCCGACGAGATCAAGCAGGAGCGCTGGAACGCGCTGATGGCACGGCAGCAGAAAATCTCCGCGCGCAGGCTGAAGCGCAAGGTCGGCACCCGGCAGCAGATCATCATCGACGAGGTCGGCCCGACCGTCTCGAAAGGCCGCTCCAAGGCCGACGCGCCCGAGATCGACGGCGCGGTCTATGTCTCGAGCCGCCGCCCACTGCGTGTCGGCGAAATCGTCACGGCGAAGATCGAGCGCGCGGATCAATACGACCTGCACGGCAGCGTCGCGGGATTCTGAGGCCTGGTTAGTCCAGACTTAGGCGACACACGTTCTCGGCGTCGAAGTGGTAGAGGGAGTTGCCGCGCCCTAACATTTGCCCGCCGGATCGACTTGATCCGTCCGGCATCAACAGGCGTACCCGCCTGGTTTCACCCAAATCTCCCGACCCCAGCGTTCTGAGATACGCAGCATCGGCCGGATCGTTGTACTGGCCGGAAAAGAGAACCTCCGTTTCGGAGATTGCGAATGCGTTGCAGCCTGCCAGCTTTGGCTTCCAAAAGGTCAGCTCAAAGTTGCCGCTGATCTTGCAAAGCGGAAAATCCGCGTAGAAAAAAATCGCAGCATCGGTGCCCGAAACATTGAGCGCGTAACAATCTGAAATCGCATAGATCGGGTTCCCCGGAAATTCCCAGACTTTCTCACCTGAAGCAGAGAAACAAGCGAGCCCAGAGCAGCCGACGGGAGCGGGTCCGTCCCGGCCTCCCCAACCGAAATTGCCGAACACACCCTCATCGAAATAACCGACCCAGATGCGGCCAAGACTGTCGATTTGCATCGAGCTTATTCCGTCTCCCAGCAGTATTTGCGTTGCCGTCCCCGTCTCGGGCTGGATGATGGCACCGTTGAGGTCGAAATCATCGTGGCTTCGCCACGAGCACCTCGGCCCCGCTACAAGGATTCGTCCATCGGGGAAGACGTCGACCTGGGGAAAGGTCAAATCGAGTTCGGGAAGCTCGATGGTATGCGATATCATCGACGTCATCCTCACCAGACAAAGCCGCGTCGCTATCTCCGTGCGAGTTCGCGGAAACACGCCGATGCCCCGCTTGTAGGTCTCGGAGAGAGACTTGGCGGTCGACGTCTCCGCAAACAGGAATAGCAGCGAGCCGTCATTCGCGACAGCGCTCCTGACGAGCGCAAAGCCTGGCAAGATCGGGATCGCGCAGAGGTCTTTGAATTGAATCGATGCTGCCAAACACTTGCTCCCGATAGCGTTGCCTTAGAATACCGGATCGGTGGTCACGGGCAACGGCGACGCGTCCGGGTCGCCTCGCAGCGGCAGGTTCAGGAAGTCGCTAGCCAGGCCGGCACCCAACGCTCCGGCCGGGGTGCGCGCACTAGATCTGCCCTCGCCTCTGCAAGATCAGCCGGAGCGTCGCTGATTGCCGGCCGCGTCTCATAATCGAAGCGGGGCAGGATGCGGCCATCGGCGGTCATCGCAAACGACATCGAATACCAAAGGCCGAGATTGGGCAGCGCGCGCCACATGTCGTCGCGCAGGCCGCGCAGTAAAGGTTCAATCGCGGCGGCTTCATCGATCGGCTGACGGCCGCGATCCAATATGCTTACCTGGTACTGCCGGCCCACGATTGCGACCTCAAAGATCGTTCGGTCCCAGGCATGCTGCCCCGCCGGCCGGTGCGCAACCAATTGCCCTGCAAGCCTTGCCATCGCCGGATCAGCCGCCCAGAACTCCTCGCGATCTCTGCACCATTGCTGCATCCACTGGCCGAAGTCCGGCAGCCCGGTCGGCGGCTCCGTCAATCTCCTCAGGTCTCTCACACGGATACGTTTGACCAGCCACCCGGCGAGTTCGCCGGTCTCATCCTCCGCTTCTTCATGCGGCGTAAAGTCGGTCCATACCTGGTCTTCCTCGAATCGCTGGATCGCGATCTTGGCCAGCAAACCCTCGAGCGAAGCCGCGAAGATTTCGTACTGGCCTTCGGAGCCGAGCACCACGATCGGCGCGTTCGCAGGGCTCGTGCCGGCTCCGTACCAGGCGCCGACGACGGAGCCTTCCGGCAACCGTGCGAACAGCGCGAACTTGTCGCGCAGCTGGCTGCCGTCGACGATCGGCGCGTTGTCGGAAAAGTCCCCAACAAGCTCGTAGCAGCCGGCATTGCCCCAATCGCGGCCTTTGAGCCAGCCAGCGAAATCAATCAGCAATTGCGGCGCCTCGGTGCCGGGCGGAAATGCCCGGCGGATGCTGTCAACGTCGATGGGATAGGAATTATCGTCGGACACTGGGATGACCTGCGGTTGATGGGCTCGCGTTGGTCGGTTCGACCAACGGGCCGGTTCAACGGCGAAGCCGTGGAACATGAACCGACTCGGGCCTTGGCCTCACATAAGCAGGCAAATTGAAAATTGGCTGCATGGGTCGGGATCGACGATGGCGAGTTTCAAGAGAACCGAGATTGGCTTTGACGCCGTAAAGGCCATGGTGTGTCTCGTGACCTTGCTCACGGCAACGCCGGCTTTGGCGAAGACGCCCTCACCCTTGGCAGCGGCCCGCAATTCGTGCCAAAGCGAGGGCAAGCTCACCCCTGATCAACGTATCGCCGCCTGCACCACTGTGATCGCGGCGAAAGGTGCGAGAACAAAAGACCTCGCTGACGCCTACCTCACTCGCGGCGCCGACTACCTCACCAAGGACGACGTCGATCGGGCGATCGCCGATTTCAGCGCACTGATGCGGCTCAAGCCGAAGTTCGCCGGCGCCTACATCAACCGCGGTGAAGCCTGGCGCCGCAAGGGCGAAGTCGTTAAGGCCATCGCCGATCTGGATCGCGCTATTGTCCTCAATCCGAAAGATTCATTCGCATGGTTCAATCGCGGGATCACCTATAGCGACAAAGGCGAACCGGAAAAGGCAATCGCCAATTATGATCAGGCGATCAGGATCAAATCGGACGATCCCTGGTACTACAATAATCGGGGCAACTCCCATGGAGACATTAACGAGTTCGGTCTCGCGATGATCAACTATGATTACGCGATCAAGCTCGACCCGAAATTCGCGCTCGCTTATTTCAACCGCGGCACCGCCTATCGAAACCGCGGCGACGAAGCCCGCGCCCTCGCCGACCTGAACATGTCGATCCAGCTCGACCCGAAATACGCCGCCGCCTACAGCAACCGGGCGCGCCTGTTCAGGGACAAGGGCGACATCGACCGCGCGCTCGCCGACTTCGACCAGTCGCTGCGGCTAGATCCCGATAGCTATCGTGACGCCTATGCCCGCGGCAATCTGCTTTTCGACCGGCACGAGTATGCGCGCGCGTTATCCGACTATGATCAGGCAATCCGCGCCCATCCCGACTACCCCGACGCGCTCAATACGCGGTGCCTGACCAAGGCCGTTCTCGGCCGTCCGCGCGAGGGGCCTGCGGACTGCGAGGCGTCGCTCCGGCTGAAGCCTAACGACGCCTACACCCTCGACAGCCGCGGCCTCTGCTATCTCAAGCTCGGCGAATTCGACATGGCGATCGACGATTTCACGGCGGCCCTGAAGGTCAACCCGAAGATTGCGAACGCACTTTACGGCCGAGGATTGGCGAAGCGGAAGAAGGGCGACGAGAGCGGAGCCGACATCGATCTCGCCGCCGCCCGGGCCGTTTACGCCGGCATCGCCGACGAATTCCGCCACTACGGCATCGACTGATCGCCCTCCGCTGTGACTTGACATCGCCGGCCGTTCGGCTGTATGGCCCTGCCCCATGATCTCGAACCGGACCAACCGCCGCGCAGCTTTCCGTCGTCGCTCTTGCGACGATGATGGGCTGCGCCATGTCCGACGACACCGCTGATCACCTAGTTCAGCAACGTTTTCGAGAAGGCCGCACCCGCAAAGTGCGGCCTTCTTGCGTTTCGGCCTGCCCTTTCACCCAAGACACCTGAGGAGTTCGACATGACCGACGCTACCCAACCGTTCGACGCACTGATGAACATCACCGCGCGGCCCCCCGCCGTGTTCGTCAAGGGCGACGGCGCCTATCTGTGGGACGACAGTGGCAAGCGCTATCTGGATTTCATGCAGGGCTGGGCCGTCAATTGCCTCGGCCATTCACCAGCCATCATCGCCGACGCGCTCGCCGCGCAGGCAAAACTGCTGCTGACGCCGAGTCCTGCGTTCTTCAACGGGCCCAGCCTGAAGCTGGCAAATGCGCTGGTCGCCAACAGCTGCTTCGACCAGGTGTTCTTTGCGAATTCCGGGGCCGAAGCCAATGAGGGCGCGATCAAGCTCGCGCGCAAATTTGGTACGCTGTACAAGGGCGGCGCGCATGAGATCATCACCTTCGCTGGCGGCTTCCACGGCCGCACGCTCGCGACCATGTCGGCGTCGGGCAAGAAGGCGTTTGAGCCGCTGTTCGAGCCCAAGGTCAGCGGTTTCCCCAAGGCGCAGCTCAACGATCTCGATTCCGTCAAGCGGCTGATCTCGAGCAAGACCGTTGCGGTCATGCTAGAGCCGATCCAGGGCGAAGCCGGCGTGTGGCCGGCGACCGATCAATTCCTGCAAGGCTTGCGGGCGCTGACCCAGGAGCGCGGGCTGCTCCTGATCGTCGACGAGATCCAGACCGGCATGGGCCGGACCGGCAAGCTGTTTCATTACGAGCACACCGGGATCGAACCCGACATCATGACGCTCGGCAAAGGCATTGGCGGCGGCGTGCCGCTCGCAGCCTTGCTGGCGACCGAATATGCGTCCTGTTTCGAGCATGGCGACCAGGGCGGCACCTTCAACGGCAATCCCTTGATGTGCGCGGCGGGCCTTGCCGTGCTCGAACACGTCGCAGCGCCCGGCTTCCTGAAGTCGGTGACCGATGCCGGCCTGTTCCTGGAAAGCGAATTGCAAAAACTGTCGGCGCGCCACGGTCTCGGCGACGTGCGCGGCCGGGGGCTGCTGCTGGCGCTCGATCTCAAGCTGCCGATCGGGGCCTCGATCGTCGCGCAGGCGTTTGCGGAAGGCGTGCTGCTTAACGCGCCGCAGCCGGACGCGCTGCGGTTCATGCCGGCGCTTAACGTGACGCGCGAGGAGATATCGATGATGATCGATTGTTTGGACACGGTGCTGACGCGGGCGGGTGCCGCGCGGCGGGTGGCGTAGGTCTATCGACCGTCGTCCCGGCCTTGAGCCGGGACCCATACGCCGCGGCCGTTGTAAGCGCGGGCGGTGTCTGCGGGCTTCTTTCTATCGCTAGATCACGCGGTGGGTCCCCCGATGCGCAATTGCGCATCTGAGCGTTCGCCGCGACGACACCAATTGAAAGAGCTGGGACTTTACGGCCGAAGAATAATCGCCCCGGTCGTCGCCCGGCCCTCCAGATCGATATGCGCCTTGGCGACGTCCTTTAGCGCATAGGCGTGGTTGATCGGCACGTGCAGCTTGCCGTTGATGACGGCGGCGAAAAGCGTGTCGGCGCCCTCGAGCAGTTCATGGCGGGTGCTGACGTAATCGTTGAGTTTCGGTCGCGTCGCAAACAGCGAGCCGTGGTTGTTGAGTTCGGCCAGCGCGAACGGCGGCACCGGGCCCGACGCGTTGCCGAAGCTGACGAACAAGCCGCGCGGCCGCAGGCAGGACAGCGATCCCGGGAACGTGGTCTTGCCGACACCGTCATAGACGACGTCGCAGAGTTCGTTGCGGCTGATCTGTTTGACCCGCGCGACAAAATCCTCCTCGTTGTAGAGGATGACATGGTCGCAGCCATTGGCGAGCGCGAGGTCGGCCTTCGCCTTGGAGCCGACGGTACCGATGACATGCGCGCCGAGCGCTTTCGCCCATTGGCAGGCGAGCAGGCCGATTCCGCCGGCAGCCGCGTGAATCAGCACGCGGTGCCCGGGCTCGACCTTGAAGGTCTTGTGCAGGAGGTACCAGACCGTCAGGCCCTTGAGCATCAGCACCGCGCCCTGCTCGTAGGTGATGTGGTCGGGCAGCTTGACCAGCTTGTCCGCCGGGATCACGCGCTCACTGGCATAGCCGCCGAGAGTGAAATAATAGGCGACGCGGTCGCCGGGGTGGAAATTGGTGACGCCCGGACCGACCGCCACCACCTCGCCCGCGGCTTCGTTGCCGGCGATGAACGGCAGCCCCGGCGCCTTGTAGAGGCCGGTGCGAAAATACACGTCGATGAAGTTCAGGCCGACGGCGTGCTGGCGCATGCGCACCTCGCCCGGCCCCGGCGCCGCCACGTCGACGCCCTCATACACCAGGGCTTCCGGCCCCCCCACCTTGTGCACACGCACGGCCTTGGGCATGACTTTCTCTCCCTCGGTATCTGCTTCAAGCGCCCGTCGCCTGTCGGTCGCTTGCCCGGAGCGAAAGCCATCAAGGCCGTATTGTCAACTCGCGGGGCCTACCCCCGTTGTTTGGCGACTTTTTTGCGATTGCGCCGGGCCAGCACGTTGAACAATTCGACCGCGGCCGCGAACACGATGGCAAAATAGATGTAGCCGCGCGGGATGTGGAATTTGAATCCGTCCGCCACCAGCGCCACGCCGATCAGCACCAGGAATGCCAGCGCCAGCATCTTGGTGGTGGGGTGATCGGCCACGAACTTCGAAACCGGGCCCGACGAGACGTACATGATGAAGCAGGCGATCACGACGGCGGCGACCATGATCTCGATATCCTCGGACATGCCGATCGCGGTGATGATCGAGTCCAGCGAGAACACCATATCGACGACGATGATCTGCATGATCACCCAGAAGAATACGCTGGCGTTCGGCCTGGCCTCGGGCTCGGCCTCGCGCGCCTCCACTTCGGCATGAATTTCATGCGTCGCCTTGGCGATCAGGAACATGCCGCCGCCGATCAGGATGATGTCGCGCCAGGACAGCGCCATGCCCCTTACGGTCAGAATGGGCTCGGTCAGTCCGATCAGCCAGAACAGGACGCTGAGCAGCAGGATGCGGAACACCAGCGCCAGCAGCAAGCCGATCTGACGCGCGCGCTTGGCCTGCTCCGGCGGAAGCCGCGACACGATGACCGACAGGAAGATGACATTGTCAATGCCGAGGACGATTTCGAGCACCGTCAAGGTCAGCAACGCCGCCCACGCCTCCGGGCTGGTCAGCAATTCCATCATGCCTTGAACGATTTCAGCTTCCGGATCACGGCATCGCTGCCGGCGACATAGACGGCGATCGCGCAAAGTCCGACGGTGATGGGAACGCCCACGGCAAAGTCGCGGACAACGGTATAGGCCGCCAGCACGGCCCACGCGGCCAGCAACCACAGCGTCAGCCAGCGCAGCCGCACCACGCGGATCGGATGCAGCACGTGGAACGGCGCGAACGTCAGCGCGATCAGAACCGCGACGCCAAGGGTTGCAAGCTCCGGCGATGGACGCAGCAGAAACAGGTAAAACGCGGCGACGTTCCACAGCGCCGGAAAGCCGCGAAAATGGTTGTCGGCGGCTTTCATGCGGCGGTCAGCGAAATAGAGTGCGCTCGAGGCCACGATGCCGATGCCGAGCAGCGGTGCCGCCACCGGCAGCAGCATGCTGCTCGCGGTGATCGCGTACGCCGGAACGAAGACGTAAGTGACGAAATCGACGACGAGGTCGAGCACGTCACCGGACCAGTTCGGCTGCAGCCGCACCACGTCGAACTTCCGCGCCAGCGGGCCGTCGATCGCGTCGATGATCAGCGCCACGCCGAGCCAGCCGAACATGCTGGCCCAGTGCTCGCGGACCGCTTCCAGCATCGCAATCAGGCCGATGCCCGCTCCGAGCGCCGTGAATACGTGCACGCCGAAGGCGGCCATCCGCATTTGGCTTGTCGTGGGAGGCGATATCGGTGCGGGTGTCTGGTCCATTGCTCCGGCAGTGCTATCAGGAATCGCCCCGATTTGCATATCCGCGCTTGCGGCGTTCCGCCGCGCAAACCGGTGGAAACATTTAAGAAGGTCAATGACTTGAAAATGCCGCCGGGAATGTCAATTGTTCCAATATGAGCGATGCATTGCCAATTTATGACGCCGTTGTGATCGGCGGTGGACCGGCGGGACTGACCGCCGCCATCGCGCTGGCACAGACCGGCGCCAAGACCGCCCTGCTCGCGCGCCGCGCGCCCTATGCCGACAACCGCACCACGGCCCTGCTGGGCGCTTCGACCGGTCTGCTCGAGCGCCTGGATGTGTGGCGCCGCTGCCGGGATCAGGCCGCGGCGTTGCGGACCATGCGGCTCGTGGACGACACCGGCCGCCTGATCCGGGCGCCGGAGGTGCGGTTTTCGTCGGAAGAAATCGGTATCGGGCAATTCGGCTTCAACATCGACAACCGGTCGCTGATGGCCGCGCTGGAAGAACGCGCGGCCGAACTGCCCGGCCTGACGCGGTTTGACGATGAGGCGGCAGCGGTCGATCCGCAAGACACCGTCGTTTCCATCCTTACGGATGCAGGCGGATCGCTGTCGGCCCGGCTCGTAATTGGCGCCGACGGACGGCAGTCAATATCGCGCGAGGCCGCCGGCATCGACGTCAAGCGCCGCGACCTGCATCAGTCGGCATTGACCTTCAACATCAGTCATTCCCGCCCGCACAAGAATATCTCCACCGAATTTCATACGCCGCACGGCCCCTGTGTGTTCGTGCCCCTGCCCGGCAACCGCTGCAGCGTGGTGTGGGTTTCCGCCGCAGGGGAAGCCCGGCGGCTGATGGCGCTCGGCGACGACGAACTGTCCGAGGCCGCGGAGAAGCAATCGCATTCCATTCTCGGCAGCGTCCGGGTCGAGTCAGGACGCAATCTGTTTCCGCTTTCGATCGAGAGCCCCAAACAGTTTGCCAGCCATCGCATCGCGCTGGCCGGCGAAGCCGCCCATGTGCTGCCGCCGATCGGGGCGCAGGGCCTCAACATGGGATTGCGCGATGCCGCCGACATCGCCGATATCGCGGGCCAGGCCATCTCGCTCGGCGAGGATCCGGGCGCGCCGCAGGTGCTGGCGCGCTATCAATCCGCGCGGCGCGCCGATGTCGCCAGCCGGATGTTCGTCATCGACCTCGCCAACCGCTCGCTGCTCAGCGATTTCCTCCCCATGCAGTCGCTGCGCGCGGCGGGCCTGCACCTGATCGGCTCGTTCGGCCCGCTGCGACGACTCGCCATGCGCGAGGGCCTCGCACCGTCATGGAAGCGAGTCGGTTAGGACAAGCCAGATTTGACGCGATGAGACGGCGCAGTCATTTGCGGCCTTTTCACTATTCCAGTTGCAAACGCACACCCTTGCCGCCATTCAGCAGCCGTCGCAAATGAAAGCCGGCCAGTGCGTCGTCGGCATGCTGCCCGACGAGGGCTGCGAAGGCTGGCATCGCTGCCGGGTCGGCGGCCTTCAGTTTGGCGAAGGCTTCGGAATATTGCTTTGTCATCGACGCCTCGAACACCGCCGCCGTCAGCGGCTCAAAGGCGCGCAGCGGTTCGCTGCGTCCGCGCAGCATGACGTCGCCGACCGGCCGCCCCCTGAAGTTCTCGGTCGCATCGGCGACGGCGGCACTGACGCAGATGCGGGTGCCCAGATATTTATTCGCGGCCTCGAGCCGCGCTGCGGTGTTGATGGTGTCACCATAGGCGGTGTAATCGAAGAACCGGCTGCCGCCGAAATTGCCGACCAACGCGGGACCGGCATGGACGCCGATCCGGGTCGCGCCGAAATCCACCCCTTGCGACTTCCAGCGCTCGCGAAACGCCTGCGCCCAGATATCGAGATCGTGCGCGCAATCGATCGCGCGTGTTGCGTAATCGGGCTGATCGCCGGGCGCGTTGAACAGAATCTGGACGGCGTCGCCGATGATCTTTGCCACCGTCCCTTCATGTTCGAACACGACGTCGGTCATGCCGCCGACATACTCGCCGAGCAACGCCCCCAGCACCTCGGGTACGGCGGTTTCCACCAGCGATGTGAAACCGGTGATGTCGGTGAAAATCACCGCGACCTCGCGGCGGTGCACCTCCATGCCGTTACTGTCGCCAACGGCCGCAAGGCGGCTCGCGATCTGCGGCGAAAAGTACCGCGACAGCGAGGCATGCGCCCGCTCGGCTTCGGCCTGGCGGCGGCGGGCGTCGCGCATCATTTCGACATGGCGGATGGTCTTGTCGATGGTCAGTTCGAGATCGCCGAAATCGATCGGCTTGGTCAGAAAATCGAACGCCCCGCGATTCATCGCGGTGCGGATATTACTCATATCGCCATACGCCGACACGATGATGGTCGATTTCTTCTCTTCGGCCTCCTGTAGCTTTTGCAGCAGCGAGAGGCCGTCCATCCTGGGCATGTTGATGTCGGACACCACCATGTCGACATGGGGATGGTCCATGATCGCCTCCAGCGCCTCGATGCCGTCACGGGCGAACACGAATGCGATCCCGCCATCGCGGATCTGCTTGCGGAATTTCTGCAGCACCAGCGCCTCGAGATCGGGCTCGTCGTCGACGACAAGGATGGTCGCGGTCATGCGGCCTGCCCCAGCCTGGTATCGATCTCGTGGCGCAGCAGCGCGAAATCGATCGGCTTGGTCAAAAGACCTACCGCGCCGCGCTCGATCGCCTTGCGCCGTGTTTCCGCATCGCCATAGGCCGTTATCATGATGACGGGAACGTCGGGCCGCTCCGCGCGCACTTTCGGCAACATTTCCAACCCGCTCATGCCGGGCATGTTGACGTCGGACAGGATCAGGATCAGCGATGGGGCGGCGACGCTGGCGGCGCGGGCCAGGGCAGCCTGCGCCGACATGGCGAATTCCATCGTGAAGCGCCCGGACTTGATGTCACGCCGGAATTGCTGGCGGAACAGGGCTTCGACATCGGGCTCGTCATCGACGACAAGGATGTAAACGCTCAATTTGTGCCTCCAATATTGGCTTTCGCGGCCGCTGTTCGCGGCAGCGTGATAATGAATTCGGTAAATACGCCCGACTCGGTAATGACGTCGATCTTGCCACCATGCTGTTTCACCACGATGTCGTGGCTCATCGACAGGCCCAATCCAGTTCCCTCACCGGCTGGCTTGGTGGTGAAGAACGGGTTGAACATCTTCTCCTTCACTTCCAGGGGAATGCCGGTGCCGTTATCGCGGATCCGGATTTCCACCTTGTTGCCGAGGTTTTTCGTCGTCGCGCTCAGGGTCGGCTCGAACGACTCGTCGCCAGCTTCCTTGCGCTTGGTCGCGGCGTAAAATCCGTTGGAAATAAGATTGAGAAAAACACGTGTGATTTCCTGCGGGTAGAGGTCGATCAGGCCGGCGGCGGGATCGAAGTCGCGCTGCAAAGTGATGTTGAAGCCGGACTTTTCCGCGCGCGCGCCGTGATAGGCGAGGTTGAGGCTTTCCTCGACGATGGTGTTGATATCCGCAAGGCGGTGTTCACCGGAGCCTTCGCGCGAATGCAAGAGCATGTTCTTGACGATCGAGTCGGCACGCCTGCCGTGTTGCACTACCTTTTCCAGATTGCCCTTCAGCATATGGGTGAGTTCGTCGATCTCTTCGCGCATCTTGTCGTCGAGCGCCGCCGGCTTCAGCACGTCGTTGAGCTCGTCGATCAGTTCCGCCGACAACGCCGAAAAATTATTGACAAAATTGAGCGGATTCTTGATTTCGTGAGCGATGCCGGCGGTGAGCTGGCCGAGCGAGGCCAGCTTTTCGGTCTGCACCAGGCGGTCCTGCGCCGTGCGCAAATCTTCGAGGGAAAGCGAAAGCTCCCTGGTTCGCTCCTGAACTTCGTCGAATAGTCGGACGTTCTCAATCGCAATCAGTGCCTGGTCTGCGAATGTGGTCGCAAGCTCTATCTGCTTGGCGCTAAACGGCCGCACCATGTGGCGGGTCAATACAAATACGCCGATTGGCGCACCCTCTCGCAGTAGCGGCACGCCCAGCATCGTTCGTACGTTGGAACTCCTGCGGGCTGCGGACGGCGCATATTCCGGATCCGCCTGGACGTCAGGAACGTGGATCGTTTTGCCGTCCAGCAGGGTACGTCCGACCACGCTTCCTCGTTCCGGCACGGTCGAGAATGTCACGAGATGATTTTTTTGCTCCGTACCAAGTCCGTGGCTTGCCGCCAAAACATAGCTGCCGTCCACCGGACGAAAGATCGTCCCCTCATCCGCGTCGCACAGACGGGCCGCCGATCCCACGAGGGTGTCGAGCACGGTTTGCAGGTCAAACGCCGAACGGCTGATGACTTTCAGCACGTCTGCGGTTGCGGTCTGCTGCTGCAGAGAATCCCGCAGCTCAGCCGTCCGCAACTCGACCTTGTTCTCGAGATCGGCGTAGGATTCCTGCAGCCGCGCGCCCATGTCGTTGAACTGGTTGGCGAGGCCCTCGAGTTCGTCGCCGGTCCGAATCGAAATGCGCTGGTTGAAGTCACCGCTGCCGAAACGTTCGGCGCCGGCGCGCAACGACTTAATCGGGCCGACCATGCGTCCAGCGAGGAACATTCCGGCCAGCACGGCGAACACCAGGGCGGCCAGCAGCACCAGCGCCAGCCGCTGTAGTGCCGCGTACAGCGAGGCATAGGCTTCCGTGACCGGAAGCTCGACGAACATCCTCCAGCCGAGCGGCGCAATCGGCGCGGAGGCGGTCAGCACCTCCTGGCCCTGGATATTCAGGGCGCCTTGCAGCGAATCCGGCCCGGCGTCGGTGCCGCCGGCCTGCGCGGTCTGCACCTGCGTCAGCTTCGACATGTCGGTGTTGCGCAGCACCAGGCTGATGTCGGGATGCGCGATCAGGCGCCCCTGCTTGCCAACCACATAGGCGTTGCCGCGCTCGCCGACCTTGATCTGCGACACCACGTCCCAGATCAGCTTGAGATTGACCTCGGCGATGCTGACGCCGGCGTCCTTGCGGGTCCCGGCCAGCGACAGCGTCATATAGGGCTCGGACTCCCGGCGGAAATAGATCGGCCCGTAATAGACCTTGTTGGCGACGGCCTCGGTGAACTTCGGCTCTTTGGAGAGGTCGAGCCCGCTGTCCAGGACATCCATGACGAGGCGCGACACCCTCAGGCGTTCCTTGCCGGACGAATCCACCTGCGCCAGTTCGGTGATGGCCGGCACCTGCCGCAACAGCCGCAAGGCGTCGAACCGGCGCTGCTCGATCGAAACCGCCGACCAGGGCAGCTGGGTGGTCCAGCCGAGCTGGCTTTCGATCTCCTTGATGAACTGGCTGATCTTCGCCGCCGCGGCCTCGGCCTGCTCGTGCTGAATGCGGATCAGCGCCGCCTTGTGCTCGCGGTAATAGAAGAAGACCTCGAAGATGCCGTTGGACAGCAGCGCGACGCCGACCACCGCGACGAACAGCGTGACGTATTTGGTGAACAGCCGGCTGCGGCGCTTTGAACCGGGCGATCCCCCGGCAGGCGCCACGCCGGACGCCGGCGTTACTGCCAGGGTCGGGTCTTGGGGCGCGTCGGGATGGAGGGAAATGCTCATTACGCTCAGGCTAGCAAGAAGCCCTCGCCTTGTCTCCTGCTGCGCGAAAGGACTTATTCGATCACCTGATCGGCGCGCAGGAGCAACGACGGCGGCAACGCAAGATCGATCGCGTTGGCCTCTGCGCCGTCTTTTTTCATGGCAGCAAAAAGGTCTCCATTCACATCCTCAACACGCTGCACGCCAGCAAAGTGAGCGCGCAACGCAGTTGTCTCACATTTTTCACTCCCATCGCTTTATTCGACGACCTCTTCGGCGCGGGCGATCAATGAAGCCGAAAGATCGAGCCCAAGTGTCCTCGCAGTCTTCAAATTCAGGATCAAATCGAATTTGGTAGGCTGCTGAACCGGCAGGTCGCTCGGTTTGGCACCGCGCAAGATCTTGTCCACGATGTCGCCGGTCCGCCGAAACAGATCAGTGAGATTGGCGCCGTACGATATCAAACTCCCCGCTTCGACATACTCCCGGGTGCCGGAAATCGTCGGCACCCTGGCGTCAAGCGCCAGGGCCGTGATCCGCGACCGATGGGTGTTGAAGATCGGATCGGTTTGAACATAGAGCGCATCAGTACCCGCCTTCGGCACCGCCAGGGCCGAGGCAATATCCTCCGCGCGCCATATTTTCTCGAAAACGACGTCGAGACCCAGCGTTTGAGCTGCTGATTGAATCTCGCGGATTTCCAGCGCCGCATTCGGGCTGTCGGCGTTGGTGAGCACGACCACCCGCCGCAACCCGGGAATGATCTCGCGCAGGATTTCGAGTCGCTTGCCGGCGAGCTCGGCTGACTGCAGCGAGAGGCCCGTCACATTGCCGCCCGGGCGTGACAGACTGGCGACGACGCCGATGCCAACCGGGTCTCCGACCGCTGCGAATACGATGGGAATCGTCGAGGTGGCCCGTTTTGCCGCGATGACGTTGAGCGGCGCGTGGGTAACGATGACGTCGACCGGCAGCTCGACGAATTCGGCCATTAGCTTGGGAGAGCGCTCCGAACTTCCCTCTGCCCAGCGATACTCGATCGCTATGTTGCGACCTTCATTCCAGCCCAGTTCCCGCAAACGCTGGATCAGCGCCTCGGTCGAGCGGCTCTGAGCCGCCAGCGTGTTGGCGCCGAGAAACCCGATGACCGGAAGCTTTGCCGGCTGCTGCGCCTGCGCAGTAAGCGGGAAACCCAGGATCGAAACTCCGGCAGCCTTGATGAATTCGCGCCGTTTCAAACCACTGCCTCCAGCAAGCGCCGGCGCCGGCGAAGCGCCCGCGAAGACGTCACATCAGCCTTCTCGTATGCCGAAACAAATCGCGAGTTCATTCGAGAACCTCGTCAGCGCGCGGCAACTCGCCCGGCTGTTCGCCCTTGAGGATACGGTCGACATATCCGGCGACTTGCCGGAAAATTTCCGAGAAATTCGGGCTGTCCGCGAGCAGAACGAGCGCGCAACGCAGTTGTCTCACATTTCCACTCCCATCAGATAACACGATACCATCGTAACACAGGAACGCGGCGTCCGGCTTAAGTCCCAAGCAAACGTTTATTCGATCACCTCGTCGGCGCGAGCCAGCAACGTTGGCGACACTTCCAGGCCGATGGCTTTCGCGGCCTTGAGATTCACGCTCAGCGCAAATCGGTCGCTGGCTTGCACCGGGAGATCGGCGGTGGCTGCTCCCCGCAGCAACCGATCGACATAAGAGGCCGCGCCCCCGTACTGATCGAACACGCTGCCGTAGGCCAGCACGCTGCCGCTCCTTGCGCTCGAACTGAGCGAAGGCAATTTATGCCGCTCGGCAAGGCCTACAATCAATTTGAGATGAACCGAGGTCGTTGCGTCAGGCAGGATCATGATTCCGCCATGCGGGTCCTTCGCGAAGCCTTCGATGGCCTGCTCGATCTCCGCGGCATCGTGGACACCGGCTCGAACCGGCTCGATCCCGAGCGAGACAGCAACAGCGTCGATCACGCCGAAATAGCCATCCCAGCGCCTGCGGTTGTCCGGATTGATCAGCACCAGCGCCCGCTTGACGGCTGGCGCGGCCACCTTGAGCAATTCCAGCCATTTGCCGCTGATGGCATATTCGAAATCCGTAAAGCCAGTCATGTTGCCGTCCGGACGCGCGAGGTTGGTCACGAAGCCGCCGCCCACGGGATCCTGAACCTGAACGAAGACGGCCGGCACGGATTTGGTCGCGCGTCGCAGCGCCTCCGCCCCGACGACGCCCTGCACCACCACAACATCCGGCTTGAGGCCAAGTAACTCCTCTATATAGATACGAATCCTTTCGGCATCGCTGCCGCCGAAGCGATAGTCGATGCGAATGGTCTTGCCGTCGATCCATCCGTGACTTCCAAGCCGCTTCTCCAGCGCCGCAATGCGGGCTGGATTGTCGGGGTTATCCTTGGCTACGACAAACAACACACCAAGGCGCCGCGGATTTTTTGAGTCCTGTTGAGCGCCGGCTGACCATGCGGGGATGCCGGCCGCGGCGGCGCTCGCAAGCAAGGTGATGAAATTGCGTCGTCTCACTGATCTCTCCGGCACGGCGGCGTATGGGCCGCGGCAAATCGCAAATTCATTCGAACACCTCATCGGCGCGGGTGAGCAACATGGGCGACGGGGTTATGCCCAGCGCCTTGGCGGCTTTGACGTTGATGATGAGTTCGAATTTGGTGGGGGCCTGTATAGGCAGCTCGCCGGGCTTTTCGCCCTTGAGGATGCGGTCGACATATCCCGCGGCTTGCCGAAAAATCTCCGAGAAATTCGGGCCGTAGGAGATCAGTCCACCTTCGTCCGTAAAGGCGCGGAACGGATACATCGCGGGCATGAGATGCCTGGAAGCTGCCTCGGCGATGCGGGCCCGGCTGATCACAAGCAGGCTGTCAGGCAGTACCAGTATCGCGCCATTCGGCTGCTGGCCGGCGGCCGCGATCGCAGGGGCGATCTCCTCCGCGGTGCGCAACTGGGCGGTGGTGACATCGAGGCCAAACTTGTCGCCCTGACTTTCGATGTATTTGGAAAACTGAACGTTGTTGGGATTATCCAGGTTGGAAAGTTGCACGACATGCTTGAGCGACGGCTGCAGCTCCTTCAGCAGTTCGAGCCACTTGCTGCCGATCGAAAACTCGAAATTGGTGAAGCCAGTCACATTGCCGCCGGGGCGCCGCAGGTTATCCACGATGCCGAGCTTGACCGGATCGGGCACCATGGTGAAGACGACCGGAACCGTTTTGGTCTCCTTTCGGACCACCGTGAGCATGCCGGTACCTTGCGTGACGATCACTTCCGGGTTCATGGCTATCAAGGAGCGAACCTGATCCACGCCATAAGCGCCGCTCGCATAGCGGACTTCCAGCTTGATATTTTCTCCTATGATCCAGCCATGAACCCGGAGCTGTGCCCGCATGGCCTCCAGTAAAGGCTTCATCTCCTGCTCGTTGAAGCCTGCCGCCAGTCCGATCAACCGGGTTTTGCCGGGCTGCTGCGCCAGGGCCGCCAGCGGCGTCGCTGCTGCGCCCACGCCCCCCAGCAAGGTAATGAAATCGCGTCGTCTCATTGATCCTCCTCTGCTGTTTGCATCCAGGCGCGTGTAGATCGGATAGTTGCCGATCTGGCGATACACGTCCCCGAGGTTCGGGCCATAGCTCATCAGGCCGCCCTCGGCGGCGAATTCGCGCCAGGTGTAGATCGCCGGGACCGCCAGCCGGGCCGCCAGCGCCAGAAGTTGCGCGCGCCGGCTATGGAGAACGGGTCGGCCTGGATAACGACCGCACCGGCGCCCTCGTTGACCATTGTAGCGAAGGCCCCGTCGATCTCGCCTTCGGTAGCGGCCTTGACGACCAGCAGCTGCACGCCAAGGAGCTTGGCCGCATCCTGCGTGTCGCGCACGTTGCGCTCGCTGTTGGGGTTCTTCGGATTGACCAGCAACGCGATCCGCTTGGCTCGAGGAACCGCCTGCACCAACAGGTCGAGCCGCTTGGAACCAAGGTCGGCCACCAGATAGCTCACGCCGGTGAGATTGGCACCGGGACGGGGCACGCTGGTGACGAGGCCGAGAGCCACCGGATCGCCGCCGGTCCCGAAGGCGATCGGGATCATCGCACCGGCGGCCTCCCGCGCGGCGTTCACCGTCGTCACGCTGCCGATCGTGGCGATTACATCGACCTTGCGATTGACAAGGTCGGCCGCCAGGGCGGGCACCCGATCGTATTGATCGTCTGCCCAGCGATACTCGACCGCCACGTTCTGGCCTTCGACATAGCCCGTCTCGCCGAGCCCGCGGCGGAAGGCGGCGAGATAAGGCGTGGTCGCTCCGAACCCGCCGGCGTTGAGCCAGCCGACCACGGGCATTGAACGTTGCTGGGCGCCCACGGAAAACGGCCATGCCGTTATCGCGACGCCCACAAGACCGATAAACGTCCGCCGCCTCATTGCGCCCCCGCAGGTCAAGCATCGCAACAAATCAGGATACCACCCTATCAGAGCCGGTCAAAACCGGACCTCGGAACACGTGCTGGGGCTGTCCGCTGTGGGCTAAAACCGGAGTCTCATTCGATCACTTCGTCAGTGAGCGCGAGCAGCGTGGGCGGAATATCAATTCCCAGCGCCTTTGTAGTTCGGAGATTGAGCACAAACTCGAACTTGCTGGACCGCATCACCGGCAGATCGGCGGCTTTCTCGCCCTTGAGAATGCGTCCCGCATAGATCCCGGCTTGCCGATACGCGTCGGCGACGCTGGCTCCATAGCTCATCATGCCACCGTCGAGAGCTCCCTCCCGATGCGGATATACTGCAGGTAATGCGTGGCGAGCCGCTAACGCGATGATACGGGCCCGATTGGTAGTCAACAAGGTGCCGGACCCGATCAGCAGCGCGCGCGCCCCGCTTCGAATGAAGGTCACAAATGCCGTATCAAATTCGTCTTCGCCGTTGACGTCGACGACAGTGAGTTGTTGCCCGAGCGCCAGCGCCGCGGCCTCAATGTCACCTCGCTCTGCCTCGACGTTCGGACTGGTGCGGCTTGTCAGCACCCCAATCATTGCCGCGTTGGGCACAGCCCGCCGCAGCAATTCTAATCGCTTTGCCCCCAATAAGGTTGCGAAAAATACTACGCCTGTGACGTTGCCCCCCGGTCGATTGAGACTGGTTACCAGGCCGGCCGCGACCGGATCGCCTCCGCTGGCGAAAATGAGTGGCACGGTGGTTGCCGCAGCCTTGATCTGTATGGCTGCAATTGTATCCGCTACGATGACAGCTAACGGTCGGGCAAGCAGATCAGTCGCCAAGTTCCTAAGGCGCTCTTTCTCGTCCTCCGCGTAGCGGTACTCGATCTGGACATTCTGGCCCTCGACGAAGCCCTGCTCCTTCAATCCCTCCCGGAGAGCCGTGGCAAGGAACTGGGAAGGCGCCGAGGATGAGCTACGCAGAAAACCGATTGCGGGCATTCGCGTCTGTTGTGCTCGGGCCGCCAATGGCCAACTGGCCGCCGCCCCGCCCAGCAGACCGATGAATTTACGCCGCTTCATGCCTGACACTTTCAGCGATTGACGCCCTTATCGCCGAGAACCGCCTCTTTGGAAAGTGATCTCCAAGGTACGTGTGACGCCTGGCTAGTCGCCTTCGGGTCAATCGCGTCGGTTTGGCCCTCCGCCGATGACTTCCGGTCTTCCCCGCAAGCGGACACCGTCACGGCCGCTCGGCATGTTTCAAAAGTGTGCCAGGGGCGGACCTTGATGCTCTTACTCGATGATCTCGTCGGCGCGTGCGAGTAGCGCAAGCGGCAGGCTGATGCCGAGCGCCTTGGCGATCTTGAGGTTTATGATCAATTCCACCTTTGTCACTTGTTGGACCGGCAGGTTGGCCAGCTTCTCTCCCCTCAGAATCCGCCCTGCGTAGATGCCGGCCTGCTTGTGTGCCTCCGAGGCATCGCCACCGTAGCTCATCAGGCCACCAACGGCGGGGTACGATTTGGCCCCATAGATTGAGGGCAGCCTGTTGCGAAGCGCCAGTGCTGCGATCTTCTCGATCTGCGAATTGATGAACGGGTCCCCGCTGAGGACGAGGCCACCTGTACCGAGCCTGGCCAAATTCTCGAAGGCGGTGTTGAGCTCACCGGGGTTGCTGGCCAGCATCACGTGCAACTCGATCCCGAGCGTGCGGGCTGCAGCTTGAAAGACTCCTCGCTGAGTCTCGCCCGTAGGGTTGGTTGGATTGATGAGCAGAACCATCGACGTGGCCGCTGGAATTGTTTCGCGCATCAGTTCCAGCATTTTAGGTGCGAGCTGCAGATTCAGATAGGTCGTGCCTGTCGTGTTGCCATCAGGTCGGCTCAGACTCGTGACCAGGCCGGCCTGCACCGGATCGCTGATTGTGGTGAAGACAATCGGAGTTGTGGTCGTCGCGGCTTTTGCGGCAAGCGCCGCAGGCGTGCTGAAGGCGACAAGTACCGACACGGAACGCCGGGCCAGGTCATCAGCCATTTGGGCCAGCCGCTCGTATTGCCCTTCGGCCCAGCGATATTCGACCGCGACGTTTCTGCCTTCGGTGTAGCCAGCTTCGCCCAGACCTTGATGGAACGCCGCCGTCATCCCGGCCCATGCCTGAGCTGTCCCAGTTCCCAGCAATCCAATCACCGGCATCTGTTGCGCGCGCGCAATGACCGGCCACGTCATCGCAGCGCTGCCACAAAGCTTGATGAACTCGCGCCGCTTCATACTCGTCCCGGGTTTCCGAAAGGCACCCTAGCGGCTGCAGCAGGAATACTGAAGGGCTCTACGATGTCTGCTTTGAGGTCAATAGCCGACATTGACCGCGCTATTCGATCACCTCATCTGCGGTGGCAAGCAGCGTCGGAGGCACCGCAAGGCCGAGCGTCTTAGCAATTTTGAGGTTGATGACGAGTTGGAATTTTGTCGGTTGCGCGACGGGCAAATCGGCCGGTTTCTCGCCTTTGAGAATGCGGGCGACATAGTTGCCGGCCTGCCCCCACACACTCGGAAGGTCCGTTCCGTAGCTTATCAGGCCGCCACTGACGGCAAATTCGCGGTCATAGTAGATCGCCGGCACGGCGTGGCGCGCCGCCAGCGCGGTAATCTGGGCGCGGCGGATGAAGAAGAAGGGATCAGCGTTCACCAGCAAGGCGCCGCCGGACTTTGAGGTGAGGGTCGTGAAGGCTGCATCGATCTCGCGATCGGTGCCAGCGTAGAGAAGTTGGAGTTGCACCCCGAGCGTGCTTGCTCGCGCCTGCAGGTCTCTCGACATCGCCTCAGCGCTGGGATCGGCCGGGTTGAAAAGCACGAAGATGGGAGCGGCCTTGGGTACGAGCTCCCGTAGCAGGCCGAACCGCTTTGCCGCAAGCTCATCATTCAGGGTGCCAATTCCGGTGGCGTTGCCGCCCGGCCGATTGAGGCTGGCGACCAGCCCTGCGGCAACCGGGTCGCCGGGCCAGCTAAAGACAATCGGTATGGTCGTGGTCGCGGCTTTGGCTGCGAGTGTCGCCGGCTGGCTGGATACGGCAACGATCACCGCCACCTTCCGCCGGACCAGGTCGGCCGCCAATTCCGGCAGCCGGCCGTTTTGCCCATCCGCCCAGCGGTATTCGATCGTCAGGTTCTGGTTTTCGACAAAGCCAGTGTCACTCAGGCCCTTGCGGAATCCCACCAAACGGTTGGCGTTCTGCTCCAGTGTTCCGGAGTGCAGAAATCCGATCAACGGCATTGCTTGCTGCGCTTGTGCGGAAAGCGGCCTAGCAGCCACCGCGCCTCCAAGAATTCCGAGGAAATCCCGCCGCCTCATGTCCGCCCCCTTGGCTCAAGCAACCGCATCGTAACGGAGCACCCAGTGCCTTGGTAGGACCAGATGCGCAGATGAATCTTGCGGCAAGTTTGCCAATGTCAGCTTTGGGATCATTTGGCATGTCCGGTTAGTGGGCAATCTCATGCAGGTTGTCTAGTTCTGTTGTCTAGCTCTAACGAGTCCCCCCTGGTTGTCCTCAAGGAAACACCAGCCTTCCGCTCTGGATGAACCACATCACGCTGGTCAGCGTGACGACGGAGGCAAATGTTCCGATCAGGACGGCGACCGAGGCCGGCTCGATCCAGGTGTTGTTCTGCCGCGCGATGACGAACACGTTGAGCGCCGGCGGCAGTGACGCCATCAGAACCGCGGTGGCCGCCCAGGGCTGCGCGAACGGTCCGAACAGCAGCATCAGACCGAATACGATCAGCGGATGGATCATGAGTTTGACCGCGATCACGCCGGGCACTTCCCAGGGCACGCGATCGAACGGACGCAATGCGACGGTGACGCCGAGCACGAACAGCGCCGTCGGTGCCGCGGCGTTCTGCAAGAACACCAGCGTGTTGTCGATTGCGACCGGCGGACGAAAGTGCAGCGCTGCGGCGAGAGCGCCCGCGCACGCCGACATGATCAGCGGATTGAGCACGATCTGCCGTGTCACGATGCCGAGCGTGTGCAGCAGCGAGTGGTGCTTGCGGTCGGTGAACGCGATCAGGAGCGGCACGATCGAAAACAGGAAAATGCTGTCGCAGCAGAAAATCAGCGCGGTTGGCGCCGCCGCCTTGGTCCCGAGCACGGCCAGCGCCAGTCCCGGGCCCATGTAGCCGATATTGCCATAGGCGCCGGCGAGCCCCGCCATGCTCGCCTTGCGCAGCGAAAGCTCGCCAATGACGCGGCCGGTCACCATGGCAAGGATGAAGGCCGCAATGGTCCCCAGTGTGGTCGCGATCAGGAATGGCGGGTTGTTGAGTTCCGAGAACGGCGTCCTGGACATGATGCCGAACAGCAGGGCCGGCAGCGAGACGTAGAGCAGGAAGAAGTTCATCCAGGCGAGCCCCGCCTCCGGCAGCCGTTTGGACTTGCCGCAGGCAAAACCGATGAAGATCAGGCTGAAATAGGGAATCGCCAGATTGAGGATATCGGCCATGCCGTGGAGGTCTTTTCTTCAACGTTTTCCGGGTGCTGGCGCCCGATGTGCCAGCCGGACCCGGGGGCTAATTCAACCTTTTGCCCCTAGCATCGGCCACAATCATGGTCTATTCGACAAGGTATGATTAAAGCGCGCACGGCCAAATTTCAGATCGGTCAGATCGTCCGGCACCGGGTGTTTTCGTTCCGGGGCGTGATTTTCGACATCGATCCGGAATTCAACAATACCGAGGAATGGTGGTTGTCGATCCCCGAGAACGTCCGGCCGCACAAGGATCAGCCGTTCTACCACTTGCTCGCGGAGAATTCCGACTCCGAATACGTCGCCTATGTTTCCGAGCAGAATCTGCTGCCCGACGAGTCCGGCGAGCCGATCCGGCATTCGCAGGTCGCCGAGATCTTCGTCAAGGACAAGTCCGGCGGCTATCGTCCGCGCAATCCCTCGTTGAACTAGCTTTTGGTCATCGACGTTCCCAACGAAAAAGGCGCCCGGACCGGGCGCCTTTTGTTTGTCGATCGAAGCGGCGTTACTTGGCCGCCGGATTGGCATTGCCCGGCGCGCCGCCAGCCGGCGGGTTGGCCTCGAGCTTCTTGCGTTGTTCTTCAGCCCGCTTCTGCAGCTCTTCCTGCAGTTTCTTCTGGGTTTCCTCGAACGCCTTCGGATCGGTCGGCGGGCCGTCATAGGCCTTGGCGAATTCGGCCAGCGGCAGCGGCAGCGTCAGCGGCGCGCCGTTGGAGTTGATCGCCTGGACCACCAGATTCTGGCCCTTCTTCAAATTGGCCAGCAGTTCCGCGGTCACTTCGTAGTCCGACATGCAACCGTTCTGGAAGCAGATCACATAGGGGCTCTGCGCCGGAGGATTGGCATCGACGATGACGCGGGTGCCGTGCACGAGCTGCATGCCGAGCGGCAGCGTCACACGCAGGATCTTCTTCGGCTCGCCTTCCGGCTCGATGATGACGGCCGCGATGACCGGCTGGCCGGACTCGATGCGCCCGTCCTTGCCGGTGAAGCAGACCTGCTTGGCGCCGGCATCCTGGCCCTTGAGGCAGAACTTGGTCCAGGGCGCATAGATCAGCTGGACCTGCTGGTCCTGGGATTGACCACCCGCGGGGGGAGCGCCGCCGGCAGCCGCCGGTGGCGGGGCCTGCTGCGCGTTCGGAGCGGCGGGCGCTTGAGCCTTGGGGGCAGCCTTCGGGGCAGCCTTGGGAGCAGCCTTCGGGGCCTCCTTGGGCGCGGCGGGGGCACCGGGGGCCGGAGCCGGGGTTTGGGCCTGCGCGCCGGCGACGAGCAACGTCGCGGACAATGCCGTCGCCGCCAACAAGGCGGAAACCCGCCCATGCGGCCGGACGGCCAAAATACGGAAATTCATTGCGGAAAACCCTTTCTGAACGGGAGCGCCCGAAACCGCTGCAGGCACCGACACCTAGCCGTTTGGGCGGCTGTCTCCAAGTCAATTGAGGCGGATACGTGACAGGCGCAACCGCCCTGGTCAATTGCACGCCTTCAATACAGCGGCGGACGAAAAGATCAATGCCGACAAGCGTGTTTGGCTGCGGTTGCGGCGGATGAAAGGGACTTAAAGCGGGGATGTTCAGGCCTATGGTAAAGCTTCACTTGTGTGTCACCCCGAATCAAATCCGCGCGTGCAGATGGCAGCCCTTGGACGTATCCGGCTTGGTATTCTGGCCAGCGTTGCGCTCGCGCTCGGCCTGTTGCCGATGGCCCTTTCGGGCACAGCCCGCGCCGCTGAAAGTTACGCAATCTCGATGCACGGCGCGCCGGCCCTGCCGGCCGATTTTGCCCACATGCCCTATGCCAAACCGGACGCGCCGAAGGGCGGCCGGCTGGTCTGGGGTCTGCTTGGCACCTTCGACAGCCTCAACCCGTTCGTCGTCCGCGGCCTCGCCCTGCAACAGATCAGGGGCTTCGTCGTCGAGAGCCTGATGACACGGGGCAATGACGAGGCGTTCACGCTCTACGGGCTGCTCGCCCGGAGCGTCGAGACCGACGACATCAGAAGCTATGTCACGTTCCGTCTCGATCCCCGGGCGCGCTTCTCGGACGGCACGCCGGTTACGGCCGACGACGTGGTGTTTTCATGGGCGCTGCTGCGCGACCGCGGCCGCCCCAACCACCGCCAGTATTACGCCAAGGTCGCGAAGGCCGAAGCGCCCGACCCGCTCACCATCAGGTTCGATTTCGGCGGCGCGCCCGACCGCGAGCTGCCGCTGATCCTCGCCCTGATGCCGGTATTGCCGCGGCATGCGGTCGATCCCGAAACCTTCGAGGAAACCACGATGACCGGCCCGGTCGGTTCCGGCCCCTACCGCATCGGCGCGGTGCGCCCCGGCGCCAGCGTCACGCTGACGCGCAATCCCGATTATTGGGGCCGCGACCTGCCGGCGAACCGGGGCCTGTGGAACTTCGACGAGATCCGGTTCGATTACTACCGCGAGTCCAACGGCCAGTTCGAAGCCTTTAAGCGCGGCCTCTATGATTTCCGCAACGAATCCGAGCCGCTGCGCTGGCACGACGGCTATGATTTCCCGGCCGCCCGCAACGGCGAGCTGATCCGCGACATCATCAAGCCGGGGATGCCGCAGCCGTCGGAATATCTGGTGTTCAACACCCGCCGTCCGCTGTTTTCCGACGTCCGGGTGCGGCAGGCGCTGACCCTGCTGTTCGATTTCGAATGGATCAACCGCAATTATTTCTTCGGGCTCTATACGCGCGCTGGAGGTTTCTTCGCCGGCTCGGAATTATCCGCCTATGGCCGCGCCGCCGACGCGCGCGAGCGCGAACTTTTGAAACCATACCTTGCGCATATTCCCCCTGACATACTCGACGGCAGCTTCCGCCTGCCCGTCACCGACGGTTCGGGCCGCGACCGCGCGACGCTGCGGGCCGCGCTCACCTTGCTGTCACAGGCCGGCTACGTTCTCGACGGCACGGTGCTGCGGCAGCGCACGACCAAGGCGCCCTTCACCTTCGAAATCCTAGTCACGACCCGCGATCAGGAACGGATCGCGCTGGCTTACCAACGCGACCTCAAGCGCGCCGGCATCGAGGCCAGCGTGCGCGCGGTCGATCCGGTGCAATTCGACCAGCGCCGGCTCGGCTACGAATTTGACATGCTGCAGAACCGCTGGGACCAGTCGCTGTCGCCCGGCAACGAGCAGTCGTTCTATTGGGGCAGCCAGGCCGCCGATATCCCCGGCACCAGGAACTACATGGGCGCCAAGGATCCGGCGATCGACGCCCTGATCGCGGCACTGCTGGAGGCGCGCGAGCGGCCGGACTTCGTCTCGGCGGTGCGGGCGCTGGACCGCACCCTGATGTCGGGATTCTACGCTATCCCGTTGTTTAACGTCGCCGAGCAATGGATCGCGCGATGGAATCGGATAGAACGGCCTTCTACCATCGCCTTGACGGGCTACCTGCCGGAGACGTGGTGGCACAGACCGGACGCGCAAGCCAAATGACGCAACCAAATTCTGCCATCGAAGTGACGCCGTGACCCAGCCCGCCGTTTCACCCACGCTCGATACGTTGTTCAAGCGGTCGCTGGCGCGGCAACCGGATGCGACGGCGCTGGTCGATCCGCCGAACAAGCTGCGCGTCACCGGACAGACGCCGAAGCGGCTGACCTACGCCCAAGCCGACCGGGTCATTTCCTCGCTGGCCGCGCACTTCATCGAATCCGGATTGCCGGCCAACTCCGTCATCGCCGTGCAGCTGCCGAACACCATCGAATTCGCGCTGACGATTTTGGCCGCCTACCGCGCCGGACTGGTGGTCGCCGTGCTGCCGCTGCTGTGGCGGCAGGCGGAACTGACCATGGCGCTCAACCGCAGCGCGGCGCGGGCAATCGTGACCACGAGCAAGGTCGACGGTATCGTCTATGCGGATCTGGCCATGAACGCCGCGGCCGAAGCGTTCTCGATCCGCCATGTCTGCGGCTTCGGCACTGACCTGCCGGAAGGCATGGCATCCCTCGACAACGCGATCCTTCGCGAATCCACCACGGCGCGCGCGGTCATCCAGGACGGCCGCAAGGCGGCGCTGATCTCGTTCGATCTGACGTCGGACGGTTTCCGGCCGGTGCCGCGCGCCCATCTCGGCCTGATCGCCGGAGGCCTGTCGGTTTCACTCGAAAGCGACGTGCCGCAGGGTGCCACGATCCTGTCGGCGTTTTCGCCGATGTCGTTTGCCGGCCTCGCCTCCTCACTGGCGGTCTGGCTGTTGTCGGGCGGAACCCTGGTGCTGCACCATCCCTTCGACGAAGCGGTGCTGGAGCAGCAGATCAACGAGTGTGCCTGCGACACGCTGATTGCGCCGGCCCAACTGGCGCTGCGGCTGGACGAGCTCGACCTCGCGGGCAGCCTGCCCTCCCTGCGCAACGTCATCGGGTTGTGGCGCGCGCCGGAACAGGTGATGTCGAGCGCGTCCTGGTCGGCCCAGCAGGCGACGCTGACCGACGTCTACCTGTTCGGCGAAGTCGGTTTGTTCGGTGCGCGGCGGCTTGCGGACGATGGTTCACCGGCCCAGATCAAACCCGGGCCGCATGGCGCGCCGCGCGAACTGCCGGGCTCCTCGATCGCGGGCGATATCGTGCTGACGCCGCGGGGTACCCTGGGACTGCGCGGACCGATGATCCCGGTCGCCGCCTATGCGCCACCACCGCCGCCAAGCGACTCGCTGATCGCGGCCCCGCCGCGCGATTACGTCGATACGGATTACTCGGCCCGGCTCGACCGTTCGACCGGCGCCATCAACATCACCGCACCGCCGTCCGGCATCATGGCGGTTGGCGGCTATCGCTTCCTGGCGCAGGACCTGCAGGAATGGGCGCGGCGGCTCGGACAGGGCGCGCTGCTCACGGCATTGCCGGATCGCCTCAGCGGCCACCGGCTCGCCGGCCGGGCGCAAGACAACGCCCGCGCCCGCGACGCGCTGACGGAACTTGGACTTAACCCCTTGATGGTCGAAGCATTTCGCGACCGGGCCAACACCAATTGAACGCCATCCCGCGGGTCGCGTTGACGCCACATTAAGTCCGGCAAACTAGGATCGCGCTCCCGTAAGGCACGCTTGATCCGAGTTGTCAGATGTCCCAGCAAGGCCCGATCCTCGTCGTATCGACCGCAAGACGGCCGCCGTTTGCTGCGGCGCTCGATGCCGCAAAACTGTTCCCGCTCGTCGAGGCCGGATGGGCGGATGCGGCGCGCGCGGTCGAACAGGTGCAGCCGGCTGCGGTGCTCGCAGCAGCATCCGACGTCGACCAGGCCACGCTTGCCGCACTGGCCGCGCCGATCGCGGCACAGCAGCCCTACCTGCCGCTCATCGCCGTCGATCCGCAGACAACCCTTCCCGACAACGCCATTCCGTTTTTCCAGAGCCAGGGGGACAGCAGCCGCCTCGTGGCACGGCTGCGCGCCGCGCTGCGGATCCGCTCGCTGCATGCGACTGTCATGCGCCGGCTGGTACCGGCCACCCGGATCGCGCTGTCGGACATCGACACTTTCAGAGACGCCACCGTCCTGCTGGTCGGCCGCGGCGGCGCCTACCCCACGCTCTCGGTTTCGCTCGGCGAGCAAACCGCCGTGGTCGGCGCACTCAGCATCGAGGCGGCGGCGAAGCATCTCAACGCCCGCGACGTCGACGGCATCGTGCTCGCCGAAGGCTTCAGCCCGCGCGTGGTCGACGCTTTCCTGACCGTGCTGGCGGAAGACGCCCGCTTCCGCCATCTGCCGGTCGTGGTGACGTCAGGCGATCTGTTGCCGGTCTATGACCTGCCGAACCTTGAAATCCTCACCGGCGAGCCTGCGCAGATGGTGGCGACCGCGCTGCCACTGATCCGCCAGCATGCCTTCGAAGTGCATTTGAGCCGCACGCTGCGCTCGATCGACGCCGAAGGCCTGATCGACGCGCGAACCGGCCTGCTCACGTCAGACGCGTTCGCGCGCGACTTCGCCAGCGCGGTCTATCAGACCCAGCAACGCGGCGGCGGCTTGTCGGTCGCGCGTTTTGCGTTTGACCCCGCGCACCCCCGGGCCCAGTTCGATGGTGCGCGCATCATCAGCCGCCTGATGCGGCAAATGGATTTCGGCGCCGTGTTCGATGATGGATCGGTTGTCGTCGCCTTCGCCGAAACCGACCTGAAGACCGCGCATACGATTGCGCGGCGGCTGTCCAGCGTGATGCGCCACACCAGCCACGGCAAGCGCGACGCCGGCACAGAGCCAACCGTGACGGTCGCAACCCTGGAGCCGAACGATTCCGCGAAGGCGTTGCTGACGCGACTGGACGCAGAAGCGCATCGCGCCGCGTCGTAGGGCATTCCGTTCCCCGGGCGCAATGCAGCGCGGAGCGGTGCGTTGCAGAACCGGGGTCCACCTCGAGGAGAGCACCGGCCAATGTGGGTCCCGGCTCTGCGGAGCAGCGCTACGCTACGCGCCGCACCGCGTCCGGGACACGAGAGTAGCGCCCAAAGCCTGCCGTGGCCATGGCGAGACGCCCCCCTGTTATCGTCGATGAACCCCCAGGGCCGTTGGAGCGACACAGGATCGTTGTGCTCGCCGCCTAAGCCGACGCGCGCGGGCCGCTTTGCACCCACCCTGTCGAGGACCGGCAATGTTGACGAACAACACGCAGCCACCCTGGAAAGCTCGGAACATCGCCTTGCTTGCGATGGTCCTTGCTGTTGCGGGAGGGCTATCGCTGTTCAACAAGGCAACCGGCCACACAGAGCCTGTCACCGCCGGCACGACCAACTGCATTGAATTCGAGGCTAATGCCCGCAAGCTGTTCGACCAGGACGGCGACACCGCAACGCTGCGTGGCACATTCGCGCCCGGCGACCATGTGCACGTGGTGATCGATTTCAACGGCGTCGACTATTCGTGGCAATCGACTGGTGTGTTGGGAACAATGCCGAAAGTGAGCGGCTCCCGCTGGTTCAGCTGGCTTAGCGGGTACAAGTACAAAATGCACACCAAGGCCACATACTCGCCCGAGCACACGCTGATATCCTCCGTGTCCGACGGCAAGGTCACTGGATTCGCCAAGTTTGAGGTGAAGCTCGATGTAGCCACCGCCGGAGATGGCGCGATAACCCTCAAAAAGACCGGCAGCGGGCTATTGCCGAAAGTCGTGATCGCGAGCTGCAAGCCCGCGAAACCGACGCCCACGATCACAAGGGGATTGTCGAGCTGATATGTTCGTAGTTCGTAGGGTGGGCAAGGCGAAGCGTGCCCACCATCTTCTGCGTACATAACCCTGGTGGGCACGGCGCAAGCGCGCCTTTGCCCCCTACAAAGCCCTACGCCGCCTTCTTGTTCTCCGCGAGGTTGGCAAGCTGGCGCAAAATCTCTGTCGTCCCCATCAGCCGCTCTTCCGGCGTCTTCCATACCTGCAGGAACACCACCTTCATGTCCGGGCGAACTTTCGCGGCCTGGCCGTGCTGGCGGATGAAGAACACGAGGCGGTCCGGCTGCGCGAACTTGTTGTCGCGGAACGTGATGACGGCGCCCTTCGGCCCGGCATCGACCTTCTCGACATTGGCCCGGCGGCAATAGGCCTTGATCGCAGCGACCTTGAACAAATAGCGCACCTCGTCCGGCAGCACGCCGAAACGGTCGCGCATCTCGGCAGCAAAATTGTCGATCTCGTCGTCGGTCTCGAGATCGGCGAGCCGGCGATACAGCGACAGCCGCACCGCGAGATCGCTGACGTAGTCCTCCGGGATCAGCACCGGCATGCCGATGGTGATCTGCGGCGACCAGCGGTCGGCGGCGGGCTCGACCACGCCGGCCTTGAGATTGAGGATCGCCTCTTCCAGCATCGACTGGTAAAGTTCGAAGCCGACTTCCTTGATGTGGCCGGATTGTTCCTCGCCGAGCAGATTGCCGGCGCCGCGGATGTCGAGGTCGTGGGAAGCAAGCTGGAAGCCAGCACCCAGCGTCTCCAGCGATTGCAGCACCTTGAGCCGCCGTTCGGCCTGCGCGGTGATCTTCTGCTGGGCCGGCAGCGTGAACAGCGCATAGGCTCTAAGTTTGGAGCGCCCCACCCGGCCGCGCAGCTGATAGAGCTGCGCGAGGCCAAACATGTCGGCGCGGTGCACGATCAGCGTGTTGGCCGAGGGAATGTCGAGCCCGGATTCGACGATCGTGGTCGAGAGCAACACGTCGTACTTGCCGTCGTAGAACGCCGACATGATGTCTTCCATCACGGTCGGCGCCATCTGGCCATGCGCGACCGCGACTTTCATCTCAGGCACGTTCTTGTCGAGGAAATCCTTGACGCCGGCGAGGTCTTCGATGCGCGGCACCACATAGAACGCCTGCCCGCCACGGTAGCGTTCGCGCAGCAGCGCCTCGCGGATCATCAGCGGATCGTGCGGCGCCACGAAGGTGCGGACCGCGAGCCGATCGACCGGTGGCGAAGCAATGATCGACAGATCGCGCACGCCGGTCAGCGCCAGTTGCAACGTGCGCGGGATCGGCGTCGCGCTCAGCGTCAGCACATGGACCTGCGCCCGCAGCTGTTTCAGCCGTTCCTTGTGGCTGACGCCAAAATGCTGCTCCTCGTCGACGATCAGGAGGCCCAAATCCCTGAACTTGATCGCCTTGCCGAGCAGCGCGTGGGTGCCGACGACGATGTCGACATTGCCTTCCGAAATCCCCTTCTTGACCTGCGTCAGTTCCTTCGCCGCCACCAGCCGCGAAGCCTGCGCGACGTTGACAGGGAAACCACGGAAACGCTCCGCAAAGGTCTTGCTGTGCTGGCGCGCCAGGAGCGTGGTCGGCACCACCACGGCGACCTGCTTGCCGTCGAGCGCGACCGCAAACGCGGCGCGTAGCGCCACCTCGGTCTTGCCGAAGCCGACGTCGCCGCAGATCAGCCGGTCCATCGGGCGGCCGCTTTCGAGGTCCTTCAGTGTGGACGTGATGGCGCCAAGCTGGTCCTCGGTCTCTTCATAAGGGAAGCGCGCGCAGAACTCGTCATAGACGTGCGGCTGCACCGGCATCTTCGGTGCTTCATGCAAATGCCGCTCGGCCGCGATCTTGATCAATTCGCCCGCGATCTCGCGGATGCGGTTCTTCAGTTTTGCCTTGCGCGCCTGCCAGCCGCCGCCGCCCAGCCGGTCCAGTTCGACATTGGCGTGGTCGGAGCCGTAGCGCGACAGCAGTTCGATGTTCTCGACGGGGAGGAACAGTTTGGTCTCGGCGGCGTAATGCAGTTCGAGACAGTCGTGCGGCGCGCCGGACACTTCCAGCGTCTGCAGCCCGATGAAACGGCCGATGCCGTGCTCGACATGCACGACCAGATCGCCGGCGGCGAGACTCGTGACCTCCGAAATGAAGTTGTCGAGCTTGCGGCTCGCCTTGCGCGGCCGCACCAGGCGGTCGCCCAGAATATCCTGCTCGCTGATGACGGCAACGTCGTCGGTCTCGAAACCGGATTCCATGCCGACCACCGCCAGCATGGCCTCGTTGCGCGGGGTTGCCTGCACCGTCCGCCAGGTGTTGACGCTGGTGAGGTTATGCAGCTTGTGGTCGCGAAGCATGCTGCCCATGCGGTCGCGCGAGCCTTCGCTCCACAGCGTGATCACCACTTTCTTACGCTGCGCCTGCAAGGCCTGCACATGCGCCACGACGGCTTCGAACACGTTGACCGACGTGTCGGCGCGCTCCGGCGCGAAACTGCGGCCCTGCCGCGCGCCGGCGTCGAACACATCAGTGCCGCCCTCAGGCATGGCGAACGGCGTCAGCCGCGCCAGCGCAGCTTCTTCCAAACGCGTCGTCCATTCCGCTTCGCTCAGATAAAGCCGGTCGGGCGGCAACGGCTTGTAGATCGCGCCAGTTCCGGGATGCTCCATCGCCTCGCGTCGCGCGTCGTAGTAGTCGATGATCTGCTTGAAGCGTTCCCGCGCCGCGTCCTCGCCTTGCGGTTCGATCGCGACCGGCGCGCCGTCGAGATAATCGAACAGCGTGTCCATCCGCTCCTGGAACAGCGGCAGCCAGTGCTCCATGCCGGGATGGCGCCGGCCCTCGCTAACAGCTTCATAGAGCAGATCGTCGCGCTGCGGCGCGCCGAATGTCGCAACATAGCCCATGCGAAAGCGGCGGATGGTTTCGGTGACCAGCTGAAATTCCGAGACCGGCACGAGATCGAGCGCGCGCATGTCGAGCAGCGTGCGCTGGGTTTCGGCGTCGAACGTGCGGATCGATTCCAGACTGTCGCCAAAGAAATCGAACCGCACCGGCTGGTCGAGCCCGGCCGGGAAGAGATCGAGGATACCGCCGCGCACGGCATATTCACCGGGCTCGCGCACCGTCGAGGAGCGGTTGTAGCCATTGTGTTCGAGCCAGGCGACGATCGAATCCATCGGCACCACGTGACCGGGCGCGACCGACAGCGCCTGCGCCGCCACCACCTCGCGCGCCGGCACGCGCTGGACGATGGCATTGACCGTGGTCAGCACGATCAGCGGCTTGTCGCTGCCGGTGAGGCGCGACAACCGCGCCAGCGTGGTCAGGCGCTGCGCCAGGATACCGCCATGCGGCGACACCCGGTCATAGGGCTGACAGTCCCAGGCCGGGAACTGCATGACCGGCAAATCGGGCGCAAAGAATTCCAGCGCCCGCGCCAGTTGCTGCATGCGGGGGCCGTCACGGCACACCACCGCCAGGCTCACCGCCGGCGGCTTCGGCTTGGCGGCGACGGCGCGCGCGAGATCAGCGACAACCAGCCCTTCCGCGCCTTCGGCGACATTGGCAAAAGTCAGCGCGCGGCCGGGGGCCAGCAGCGCGGCGGGCGATTTCACGGGCGACTTCATGCGTCGTGATCCACGGCGCGAATTGCCTTGATGCGATCGAACAGCGCGCTGGCGTATTCCGGCGCGAGCGGCTTGTCGCCGGTCAACGCGGCATAGAGATCGGGATCGGGCACCTCGAGCAGGCGCTCCAGTTCGGCCATGTCGCTATCCGAAAGGTCGACGATCTCGGCATCGGCGAAGCGCCCAAGGATGAGATCCATCTCGCGGGTGCCGCGATGCCAGCAGCGAAACAAAAGCCGCTTGCGGCGGTCGTCGAGCCCGCCGCTCGATCGTGTCGAACCCGTCATTGTCCCATTCCCATCCGAACGCCAAAAGCCCGGACGTGGCCGGGCGGGGTTGATATAGCCTTCGCATCGGGAAATGTCAGTAGCGTTTTCGCGCGCAAATCCATGTGAACCCGATGGCTGGAACGTGCGACTATAGCCCTGCACCTGCAACGCTCACCAACCATCGTCGTGGCGGGACTTGCGACTATTTCATTTCGCCGGTATGTGTCTGCGCGATCGGGGCCGATTTTGGCACGATCAACAGGGAGAAGGCTCGATGACGCTGATGTCTCGCCGCCCCGTCGAGGGCATCGCCTGAGGGCGCGTGCGTTAGCTGCGCCGCTTGGGAAATCACGCGCTTAAGCTCAGCGATAGCCGGGCTGTGCGCGTCGACGATTTCAAATCTCCTGAAAGCTTTTTAAATGGGCACTTCTCCCAAGATGGACGGCCGCGCGCCGATCCATGTCTTCGCCTCGTCCAAATCCTGGATCGAAGGCAGCGCCACGCTTCAGCTCGAACAGGTCGCCGGATTGCCCGGCGTCCAGGCGGTCGCCGCCATGCCGGATCTGCATCCCGGCAAATACGGCCCCGTCGGCTGCGCCATTCTGGCCGACCGGATTCATCCACAGCTGGTTGGCTCCGACATCGGCTGCGGCATGGGGCTGTTCGCGCTCGATATCGCGGCGCGCAAGCTGCGGCTCGACCAGCTGGCCGAGCGCTTGAGTTCGCTCGATCAACCCTGGGACGGTGACGTGGCTGCCGTCATGACCGGCACCGGTCTTGACGCCACGACATCAGATGCTTCGCTCGGCAGCATCGGCGGCGGCAACCATTTCTGCGAGATACAGGCGATCGAGGAAATCCTCGCGCCGGAGACGGCCGCGCAGGCGGGACTGGACCGGGACAACGCCTATGTCTTGGTTCATTCCGGCTCTCGCGGTCTCGGTTACTCGATCCTCGAGCGGATCCTGCGGGATGGGCAGCCGGCGCTTGATCCCGCGAGCGACGAAGGCAGATCCTACATGGACGCGCATGATCACGCCGTGCAGTGGGCCAAACTCAATCGTCGCATCATCGCAGAGCGGGCCGCGACGGCAGCACGTGCGGACCTGCGTCCGGTAAACGATCTCGCGCACAACATGGTGGAGCGTCAGATCAGCGCCGGCGGTGTGATGGCGCTGCACCGGAAAGGCGCGGCGGCTTCCGATCGCGGGCTGGTGCCGGTGCCGGGATCGCGCGGAACGCTGTCCTATCTGGTGGAGCCGCTGGCCCCGATGCAGGCTGAGGCGCTCGCCTCTCTCGCGCATGGTGCGGGCCGCAAGTACGACCGCGCCTCCATGCACGGCCGCGTGCG
Source organism: Bradyrhizobium sp. LjRoot220 (assembly GCF_964252915.1). Classification (NCBI taxonomy): domain Bacteria; kingdom Pseudomonadati; phylum Pseudomonadota; class Alphaproteobacteria; order Hyphomicrobiales; family Nitrobacteraceae; genus Bradyrhizobium; species Bradyrhizobium sp. LjRoot220. The sequence continues at coordinate 7,011 of NZ_CAXUPS020000015.1, read as the reverse complement.
CGGCAAGAAGTCCGACGTGGCACGGCTGGAGCGCAATCCGTATGGCGGCATCGTCGTCTGCGGGGATCGCGGCCTGCTCGTCGAAGAGGCGCCGGAGGCCTACAAGAACATCGACCGCGTCATCGCCGATCTCGTCGAGTTCGGCCTGGCGCGCGTGGTGGCGACGTTCCGGCCGCTGGTGACGTTCAAGAAGGCGCAATCCAGCGTCGCAGCGCGCGGCGGCAACCGCGAAAAGTCCTGGAAGGAGGACCGTCGATGATCCGGCTTCTGTTCACCAGCGGACGCGGTCCGGCGGAATGCCGGATTGCGCTCGCCAAGGCGGTCGCGTTGCTCGCGGCAGAAGCGACCGCGCTCGGCCTCGATACCGATTGCGTGAATGGACCGAATCCGGACGGACATGGTCCGGCGTCGGCGATAACAGTGATCCATGGCGAGGCCGCCGCGGCGTTCGCACGGCCGTGGATCGGTTCGATCCAATGGGTGGCGCAGAGCCCGCTGCGGCCACATCACAAGCGCAAGAACTGGTTCATTGGTGTTTTCGAACTTCCGGCCCTGCCCGATGCGCCGAAAGCGCTGGCCGTCCACGACGTTCGTTTTGAAGCGTTCCGGGCCGGTGGCCCCGGCGGTCAGCATCAGAACAAGACCGAGAGCGCCGTGCGTGCTGTCCACATTGCGACCGGCCTTTCCGTCGTGGCGCGCGAGGAGCGCTCGCAACATCGCAACAAGGCGCTGGCCCTGGAGCGGATTGCGGCGCTGCTCAAGTTGCAGGGCGAACTGGAGGCGATCACGGCCCGCAATGATGCGCATGCGGCGCATGATCGTCTTGAGCGCGGCAGCCCGGTGAAGCAGTTCAAGGGCAAGGCCTTCCAGGCATCGCAGTCTGACGCCTAAAAAAGCCGTGGACGTTTCGCACAAAGCCGGGCATTCCGGGCCGGAACGGACTTAGGTTTCCTGAAATGCGCCCTGCACTGCTCAATCCCTTGTTTGCGCCGGTCACGACGCTTGCCGGCGTCGGACCGAAGCAGGACAAATTGCTGCGCTATCTGCTCGGCCGCAGCGAGACGCCGCGGCTGGTGGATTTGCTGCTGCATCTGCCGGCCAGCGTGATCGATCGCCGGGCTCGTCCGAAAATCCGTGACGCTGTTCAGGGAACCGTGGTGACGCTGGAAGTCACGATCGATCGTCACCGCCCGCCGCCGCCGCGCAATTCGCGCGCACCCTACCTCGTCTATGCCAGCGACGACACCGGCGACGTGGTGCTGACGTTTTTCCGCGCCAAGCCCGGCTATGTCGAAAAGCTGCTGCCGGTCGGCGAGAAGCGCTACGTCTCCGGCACCTTGCAAATGTACGACGGGATTCCGCAGATCGTGCATCCCGACCGCGTCGTGGATGAAGAAGGGTTTTCGAAACTATCCGGCATCGATCCGGTCTATCCGCTGACCGAAGGCCTCGCCCTCGGTTCATTGCGCCGCGCGATCGCGCAGGCGCTGCCGAAGCTGCCGGAACTGACCGAGTGGATCAGCCCGGAAGTGATCCGGCGTTGCCACTTCCCGCCGATCCGGGAGGCGCTGAATCGCGTTCATGTCCCGGTCGAACTCACGGATATCCTGCCCGATGGCCCGTTCTGGTCGCGCCTCGCGTTCGATGAGTTGCTGGCCGGCCAACTGGCGCTGGCGCTGGTGCGCGCGCAGTTGCGACGCCCGGCCGGCGATCGCCATGCTGGCGACGGCCACCTGCGTAGCAAGATCATCGACGCGTTGCCTTATGCGCTGACCACTTCGCAACGCGATGCGGTGGCCGCCATCACCGGGGATTTGCGCCAGCCGGTGCGGATGCTGCGGCTGCTGCAAGGCGACGTCGGATCCGGCAAGACAGTGGTGGCGCTGCTCGCGGCGGCCGCCGTGACCGAAGCCGGCAAGCAGGCCGCGCTGATGGCGCCGACCGAAATCCTGGCACGCCAGCACATCAAGACCATCGCGCCGCTGGCCGAACGCGCCGGCATGCGGGTAGCCATCCTCACCGGGCGCGAAAAGGGCAAGGAGCGCCGCGAAATCCTTGCCCAACTGGAAGCCGGCGAGATCGATCTGCTGGTCGGCACCCACGCGCTGATCCAGGACGACGTCGTCTACAAGGCGCTGGCGCTCGCGGTCGTCGACGAGCAGCACCGCTTTGGCGTCCGCGAGCGGCTCGCGCTCACCAACAAGGGCGAAGCCGTCGATGTGCTGGTGCTGAGCGCGACCCCGATCCCGCGCACGCTGGTGCTGACGTACTTCGGCGATATGGACGTCTCGGAATTGCGCGAGAAACCGGCCGGCCGGCAGCCGATCGACACCCGCACCGTTCCCAACAGCCGGCTCGACGCGGTCATCGACGGCGTCGGCCGCGCCCTCAAGGCGGGAAAACTGGTCTACTGGATCTGTCCGCTGGTGGAGGAATCCGAAGCCGAGGGCATCGAGCACCTCACCAACGCCACCGAAAGGTTCGAGCGGCTGCAACAGCGCTTTGGTGAGCGCGTCGGTCTGGTGCACGGCCAGATGAAGGGCACGGAAAAGGATCGTGTGATGGCGCAGTTCGCCGCGCACGAAATCGGCGTCTTGGTCGCCACCACCGTGGTCGAAGTCGGCGTCGACGTTCCCGCCGCGTCGATCATGGTGATCGAGAACGCCGAACGGTTTGGGCTGGCGCAATTGCATCAATTGCGCGGCCGCATCGGCCGTGGCGCGGAAGCCTCCACCTGCCTCTTGCTCTACAAGGAGCCGCTCAACGAGATGTCGACGGCGCGGCTGAAGGTGATCCGGGAAACATCAGACGGATTCCGGATTGCCGAGGAAGACCTGAAACTGCGCGGCGAAGGCGACGTGCTCGGCATCCGGCAAAGCGGCCTGCCCGGCTACCGCATCGCGCGCTCCGAAGTCCACGGCCAGCTGATCACGCAGGCGCGCGACGAAACACTGCGTATCATGAAGGACAATCCGAAACTGAAGGGCGAGCGCGGCGAAGCGCTGCGGTGTTTGCTCTATCTGTATGAGCGGGACGAAGCGATCCCGCTGATTGGCGCGGGGTAACGGCTTTCTTTGCCGTGAGATGGATTGCTTCGCTTCGCTAGCAAGGACGGGGAAAGAGACGGTGCTCTCTTCACTCCACCTTCGCCGGCTGCAGCGTGGGCGCGTTCGCCGCCTTCGCTGCATTTGCCGCACGCGCGGCGTTGGCGGTGGCGGCCAGTGCGGCGATCTTCTTTTGCGGATCGGAGCCGGGCTGCACCACGCCGGCTGACATGATCAGGGTTGCGGCGTCTTCGGCGCTCATGTCGATCTCGACGATCTTGTTCTTCGGCACGTAGAAGAAGAAGCCCGTGGTCGGGTTCGGCGCGCAGGGCAAGAACACCGAGATGTGCTCGTCTTCGACCGGAAGCTTGTTGGCGATCTCGACGCTCGGCGGCTGCGAGATCAGCACGATCGACCACATGCCCGGCGAGGGAAACTCGACAAGGCCGACCCGGCGGAAGCTCGATCCCGTTCCCGAGAACAGCGTTTCGAACACCTGCTTCAGGCCGCGATAGATCGCGCGCACGGCTGGAATACGGCCGAGCAGCCGTTCGCCGAGATCGACCAGGGTCCGGCCGATCAAATTTGCGGTGAGGAACCCGAGCAGCGTCAGCGCGATCACGGCGACGATCAGCCCGGAGCCCGGCAGCCCGAACGGCAGATAGGTTTCCGGCCGGTAGGCTGTCGGCACGAAGGGGCGGACCAGATTGTCGACCCAGGTGACGAACCACCAGGTCAAATAGAAGGTGATGGCGATCGGCCCGGCGACCACGAGGCCGGTGAGGAAATAGTTGCGGAAACGGGCCATCAGGTGGCCGGTATGGGGTTCCGGCGGGACTTCGGCCGGGGTGGACGGTGGCAGATCTTCGGGATTCATTGCGGTTCCAGGTGGCGCGGCGGGCCGGTCTTATTGCCAGCTAAGCCATCCTAGCAGATTTTGGAAGGCTTGAGGTGACGAAGCGGGCGCACCTGCGGCTATTCGACCGTGACCGATTTCGCAAGATTTCGCGGCTGATCGACGTCGGTCCCCATCACCACGGCGGTATGATAGGCCAAAAGCTGCACCGGAACGGCATAGACCATGGGCGTAAAGGCCGCCGCCATGTCGGGCAGCACGATCGTCACCAGGGATTCGATGGTCGCCTCCGCCGCGCCCTTGGCGTCGGTCATCAGGATGATCTTGCCGCCGCGCGCGGCGACCTCCTGCATGTTGGAGACGGTCTTTTCGAACACCCGGTCATGCGGCGCGATCACCACGACAGGCATATTTTCGTCGATCAGCGCGATCGGGCCGTGCTTGAGTTCGCCGGCGGCGTAGCCCTCGGCGTGGATGTAGGAGATTTCCTTCAGCTTCAGCGCGCCTTCCAGCGCCAGCGGATAGCTGGTGCCGCGGCCGAGATAGAGCACGTCGCGGCATTTGGCGATGTCGCGCGCCAGCTTTTCGATCTGCGGCTCCGAAGTCAGCGCCGCCGCCATCAGGCGCGGAATTTCGACGAGGCCATGGACCAGCCTGGTCTCGTCCTCGTCGGACAATTCGCGCCTCGCCTTGCCGGCGGCTACCGCGAGCGCGGCCAGAACCATCAGCTGGCAGGTGAACGCCTTGGTTGAGGCGACGCCGATCTCGGGCCCGGCCAGCGTCTGCAGCACGGTCTCGCTCTCGCGCGCAATCGTGGAAGTCGCCACGTTGACCACGGAAAGCGTATGGGCGCCTTGCGACTTGGCATAGCGCAGCGCCGCCAGCGTGTCGGCGGTCTCCCCAGACTGCGAAATGAAGATCGCCAGATCGCCCTTGCGCAAGGGCGCCTCGCGGTAACGGAATTCCGAGGCGACGTCGACTTCGACCGGCACGCGGCCGAGCCGCTCGAACCAGTATTTGGCGACATAGCCGGCATAGCTCGCGGTGCCGCAGGCGACGATCGCGATCCGCTGAACATCGGCAAAATCGAACGGCAGCTTCACCGGCAGCATTACGCGGTCGGTGGCCATGTCGACATATCTGGCAAGCGTGTGCCCGACCACTTCCGGCTGTTCGTGGATTTCCTTGGCCATGAAGTGGCGGTAGTTGGCCTTGTCGACCAGCGAACTCGAGCCCGTGTGCTTGATCGCGTCGCGATGAACGATCGCATTGTCCTTGTCGTAGATGGTGGCGCCCTTGCGCGTCAGCACCACCCAGTCGCCGTCTTCGAGATAGCTGACGGTGTCGGTCAGAGGCCCCAGCGCAATCGCATCCGACCCCAGATACATTTCGCCGTCGCCATGCCCGATCGCGAGCGGCGGGCCGTTGCGGGCGCCGATCATCAGGTCATTGTCACCGGCGAAGATGAAGCCGAGCGCGAATGCCCCGCGCAGCTGCGACAGCGCCGCCTTCACCGCTTCGACGGGACCTATGCCCTCGCCGAGCAGACTGTCGACCAGATGCAGCACGATCTCGGTATCGGTTTCGGTCTTGAAGACCGCGCCCTTTTTCTCCAGCGCTTCGCGCAGTTCGCGAAAATTCTCGATGATGCCGTTATGGACCACGGCGACGCGGTCGGTCGCATGCGGATGCGCGTTGTTCTCGGTCGGCCGGCCGTGGGTGGCCCAGCGGGTGTGTCCGATCCCGGTATGGCCGGCGAGCGGTTCGGCATCGAGCCGCTTCTCGAGGTTCTTCAGTTTGCCCTCGGCGCGGCGGCGCGTGATGTGGTCGCCTTCCAGCGTGGCGACGCCTGCGGAATCGTAGCCGCGGTATTCCAGGCGTTTGAGCGAATCCACCAACTGCTCCGCGACCGGAGCGCGTCCGAGAATGCCGACAATGCCGCACATGCGGTTTTATATCCCCAAATCGTCGAAAATTTGCCGAAGCAGCGCCACGTTCCCTTAACGGGAAACGCCGCCGCCTACCTACTCAATAATTGTTGCGCATTGAGACAGTCTTAAGCGGAAAGCTTAACGGGGCGTGCTGGAAGCGCCCTCGTCCCGCGACTCGGTCAACGGCGCACACCAAGCTCGGCAACATGAAATTGTCGAGCATCGATATGGAAATCTGGAAGTCGCCCGTCCGCAACGCTGTTCAAAACAGATAGAAGCTCCCGATCAGCAGGCCCGCCGAAAAGGACCAAAGCCCCAAGGTGCAGGCTGACACGACGCGCACGAGGTTGCGAACCTGTATCTCGAACTCCTCATCCGTTGTTTCATGGAATCGAGCTGCCATTGGCGCTGCCCTGCCCTGCACGGGTTAGCCGGATGTATGCACGAATCATGGTGAAGGTGGGGCATTTGCACCCCGCAGCGATCACGATGATGAGCAGGCTTCAGGGTCCCGAGCGGACATTCGGCCGGACTACCCGCCGCTCACCAGGCGTAGCGCACCACGCCCTTGCCGGCATAGCTCTCGGTCACGTTCGAGAATTCGCCTTCGAAGGTGCCGGCGACCGACCAGCCGTTGATCCATTTCATTTCGGCCGAACCGGTCACCAGTGCGGCATCAGCCGCTTGCCGCGCGCCATTGACGACAAATGAGGCGCCCGGCAACGTCTGGAACGTGGCGCCGATCGCGCGGTCCGGATTGAAGTCATGCGCCCAGGCGGCACGGCCGCGCAGTGTGAAGATGCCGTTTTGCACGGCGAATGATTTGTCGGTGCGCAGGCCGAGTTCGCTGCGGGTGCTGGTCACGCTCTTGGCGTTGTAGGCGAGCGCAAATGTGTTTGCGCCGACGGTGGCCTGCTCTGCGTACGCGGGCAGTTCGAACGTCGTGAACTGGCCGGCGGCGTATGGCGACCAGCCGAAGCCGTGGGACACCAAGCGATAGCCGCCCTCGACGCGGCCCGACCAGGCATTGGCGTTGAACTGTGCGCGCAACTGGTCGACGCCCGCAACCGTCACCGTACGATCGGTCGTGATGTCCTGCCAGCCATAGGCCAGCGCACCGCTGATGTAGGCCGGGCCGACATTGTGCCGGATGAACGCGCCGGCCTGGAACAGGTCGGAG
>NZ_CAXUPS020000014.1:0-126763 GCF_964252915.1 Bradyrhizobium sp. LjRoot220 | reverse complement strand
GGGCGGAAGTTTCCAGCAAACCTTGGGCGCAATGCGCCGCGGGATCGCGAAAGTGTGTTTACCGCCCACAACTGTCATCACCCGCGAAGGCGGGTGATCCAGTATTCCAGAGACGCCGATGATTGAACCGATAGGCCGCGGCGTACGGGATCCCCCGCCTACGCGGGGGATGACGACCTCGTGTGGAGCGGCTCACTTGCAAATCGAATTAGCCCTACCCGATCGGCTTCAGCCCCGCCTCGATCGCCGCGCGGCGCGGCTCCAGGAACGGCGGCAGCGCCAGTTTTTCGCCGAGCGTTTCCATCGGCTCGTCGGTCGCAAAGCCGGGGCCATCGGTGGCGATCTCGAACAGGATGCCGTTGGGCTCGCGGAAATACAGGCTGCGAAAATAGAACCGGTCGACCTCGCCGCTGTTGGGGACGCGCAAATCCGTCAGCCGCTGCGTCCAGGCGTGATATTGCGTCTCGTCAGGCGTGCGGAACGCGACATGGTGCACACCGCCGGCGCCCTGCCGCGCCGGCGGCGACGCCTTGTCCTCGAGCACATGCAGCTCGGCGGCGGGATTGTTCTCGTCTTTTGCCTCGCCCATCGCGAACACGTAAATCTGCGCGCCATGCGCGGCGTAGTCGCGGACGCGTCGCATGTTCATCACTTCAGTCAGAACGAACGACGTGCGCGACAGATCATGCACGGTGAGCACGATGGGGCCGAGGCCGCGGATCTGGTGTTCGGCCGGCACCGGGCTCTTCTCCCACGGCGAAGACGGTCCCTTGCCGCCGTCGTCGATCAGCACCAGGCGTTGGCCCTCACCGTCCTCGAACGGCAAGGTCAGCCGGCCGTCGACCTCGACCACGTCGCCGGTCACGCCGCCGGCCGCCTTCAGGCGGTCGCGCCAGAACCCAAGCGTCTTTTCGTCCGCGACCCGCAGCCCCGTGCGCGAGATCGAATTGGTGCCGCGCCGCTCGGGGGCGGCCGGAAAGTCGAAGAAAGTGAGGTCCGTGCCGGGGTTGGCTTTGCCGTCGGCATAAAACAGATGGTAGGCGGAAACGTCGTCCTGGTTGACGGTCTTCTTGACCAGCCGCATGCCGAGCAGGCCAGTGTAGAAGGCCAGGTTCTCGCGCGGCTTTGCCGAAATCGCCGTCAGATGGTGAATTCCGGTCAGTTGCATGGCATCATCCCTCTCGAAGACTTCTCGGAAAACAGCTGCGGCGATTTGGGCCTGCTACGGGAACATGTAGGATATAGTGTGATTATTCGCCAGCGGCGCGGTGGCCGCTGTTTCAGGGACAACTTCCATGACCGAACACCTGATTGTGTCAGACGAAGAGGCGACGCGCGTGATCACGATGCGGCGGCCCGAAAAGAAGAACGCGATCACGCAAGAGATGTATCGCGCGATGAGCGAGGCGATCGACAAGGCGCAGGACAATCCGGCCATCCGCTGCATCATCATCACCGGTGGCTCCGGCGTGTTCACCGCCGGCAACGACCTGGAGGATTTCCTGAAAGACGGCACCTCCAATCCGGACCTGCCGCGCGCCTCCAACGCCGCCAAATTTCTCTATTCGCTGGCGCACAACGCCAAGCCGATCGTCGCCGCGGTCGACGGCATCGCGATCGGCATCGGCACCACCATGCTGTTCCATTGCGACCATGTGCTGGCCAGCAAGACCGCGACGTTCTCCACCCCGTTCATCAATCTCGGCCTGGTGCCGGAAGGCGCCTCCAGCCTGTTGATGCCACGCACCATGGGTCACCAGCGCGCCTTCGCGATGCTGGTGATGGGACGCAAATTCAGCGCCGACGACGCCCACGCCGCCGGCTTCGTCAACACCGTGGTAGCGCCCGGCCATACCGAAGCCGAAGCGCGCAAAGTGGCGCGCGAAATCTGCGCGCTGCCGGCGGAAGCGGTGGCGATTTCGCGCAAACTGCTAAGACCGCCGCCGGAAGACCTGACCCGCCGGATCGACCAGGAACGCCATCTGTTCGGCGAACGGATGCGCTCCAAGGAAGCGATCGCTGCGTTCAAGGCATTCTTTGAGCGAAAGAAGGGGTAGCCGAACGGCGCGATATCACCGCCGTCATTGCGAGCGCAGCGAAGCAATCCATCGCGCCGCATCAAGAAAGATGGATTGCTTCGTCGCTACGCTCCTCGCAATGACGAGGAAACACCTCCGGATATGTCAGTGCCATGAAAGTCCTTCTTCGTCCGATCCTTGCGCTCGCGCTCATGACGGCGCTCGCTTCACTAGCCCACGCGCAAACCCCCGCCCCCGTCGACCTTCGCATCCTCGCAATCAACGATTTTCACGGCAACCTCCGCCCGCCGCCGGCCGGGATCCGGATCGCCGATCCTGACGACAAGACCAAAAAGACCTTCGTCGCCGCCGGCGGCGCTGAACACATGGCGACCCTGGTCAAGGAGCTGCGCGACGGCCACCGGAATTCGATCTTCGTCGCCGCCGGCGATCTGATCGGCGCCAGCCCGTTTTTGTCGGCGATGTTCCACGACGAGCCCACCATCGAGTCGCTGTCGATGATGGGGCTGGATATCTCCTCGGTCGGCAATCACGAGTTCGACGAGGGCAAGGCCGAATTGCTGCGGATGCAGAACGGCGGCTGCCATCCGGTCGACAAATGCCAGGGACCGCATCCCTTCCTCGGCGCGAAGTTTCGCTATCTCGCCGCCAGTACTTTTGAGAAGGCAACCGGCAAGACCGTGCTGCCCGCCTATGAAATCAAGACGTTCGAGGGCATTCCGGTCGCCTTCATCGGCCTGACGCTGAAGGGCACGCCCAACGTCATCTCGCCGGAGAGCGCCGCCGGGCTCGAATTCCGCGACGAGGCCGAGACTGTCAATGCGCTGCTGCCCGAACTGAAGGCGCGCGGCGTCGAGGCCATCGTGGTGCTGATCCATGAAGGCGGCCTGCCGACCGGCGACTATAATGAGTGCCCGGGCATTTCAGGCCCGATCGTCGATATCGTCAAGAAATTCGACAAGGCGGTCGATGTCGTCGTCTCTGGCCACACCCATCAGCCCTATGTCTGCGAGATCGACGGCAGGCTGGTCACGTCCGGCGACAAATACGGCACCATCGTTACCGCCATCGACGTCAAGCTCGATCCCGCCAGCCGCGACATCGTCAGCGCCAGGGCCAATAACACCATCGTGCGCACCGCGGCCTACGCCAAAAATCCGGAGCAGACCGCGCTGATCGAAGCCTATGACAGGGTTGCCGCGCCCATTGCCAACCGTCCGGCGGGCGCGATCACGGAAACGCTGTCGCGCGTGCCCAACACTGCCGGCGAGAGTCCGCTCGGCGATGTCATCACGGACGCGCAACTCGCCGCGACCAGCGCGCCCGCCAACGGCGGTGCGGTGATGGCGTTCACCAATCCCGGCGGCGTGCGGATCGACATCACGCGGAGGGAAGACGGCGCGGTGACCTACGCCGACCTGTTCGCGAGCCAGCCGTTCCGCAACCAGTTGGTGACGCTGACGCTGACCGGAAAACAGATCAAGGACATGCTGGAGCAGCAATGGTTCGATCCGAAACGGCCGCGGATCCTGCAGGTCTCAAAAGGCTTCAGCTACGCGTGGGACAGCTCGAAGCCGGACGGCGAGCGCATCATCGCCGAGCGGATGACGCTCAATGGCGCGCCGATCGACCCCGCTGCGAGCTATCGCGTGACCGTCAATAACTTCCTCGCCGTCGGTGGCGACGGGTTTTCGATTCTCACCCAAGGAACCGACCCGCGAATCGGCGTCTACGACATCGATGCGCTGAACGCCTATTTCCTGGCCAACAGCCCGGTTGCCCCCGGTGCCACCGACCGCATCGCCCGAATCAACTGAGGCCGCGCCCTGCGCCGCGGCGCCCCTTTCCGAGCGGCCCATGAGCGCCTAGATTGGGCGTTCGCTGCCCCCCGGTACGCCAGGATTTTGCATGACGCTGTTACTGACGCATTCGGCCTGTCTCGACCATCTGACGCCGCCGGGCCATCCCGAGCGTCCCGACCGGCTGCGCGCGGTCGCCGAGGTGCTGGGCGAGGACCGCTTCAAGCCGCTGGTGCGCGGCGAAGCGCCGGAAGGCAGTCTGGATTCGGTGACGCTGTGCCATGGCGAGCATTATGTCGGCGAACTCCGCCACATCGCGCCTTCCAGCGACCTGATCTATATCGACGGCGACACCTCGATGTCGCCGGGCACCTGGGAGGCCGTGATGCGCGGCGTCGGCGGGGCGGTGACTGCGACCGACGCTGTGATGTCCGGCACCCATCACAATGCGTTCGTAGCGGTGCGTCCGCCCGGCCATCATGCCGAGGTGAGCAAGCCGATGGGCTTCTGCTTCTTCGACAATGCCGCGATCGCCGCACGTCACGCCCAGCGCAAATACGGCATTGCGCGCGCGGCGGTGGTCGATTTCGACGTCCACCACGGCAACGGCACGCAGGATATTTTCTGGTCCGATCCGACCGTGATGTATTGCTCGACCCACCAGATGCCGCTGTTTCCCGGCACCGGCGCCTCCGGCGAACGCGGCGAGCACGACACCATCGTCAACGCGCCGCTGGCGTCGGAGGACGGCAGCGCCAAATTCCGCATGGCGTTCGAGAACCTGATCCTGCCGCAGCTGCAGAAATTCAGCCCCGAACTCATCATCATCTCGGCCGGCTTCGACGCGCACTTTCGCGATCCGCTGGCCTCGCTCAACGTGAAGGCGGAAGATTTCGGCTGGGTCACGCGCAAGCTGATGGATGTTGCAGACACCAGCGCCGGTGGCCGGGTGGTCTCGGTGCTGGAGGGCGGCTACGACCTGCAGGGGCTGAAAGAGTCGGTGGCGGCTCATGTCACCGCATTGATGGGCAGGTAAATCCCCGCCACAATACGCCCGCAAAACTTGCGTTTGATTCCGCGGATCACGAACCGATCCGCGTATCCAGGAACACAATATGGCCGAAAACACCCAAGTGGACGTCAAAAAGCTGAGCTTCGAGCGCGCGATCGAGGAACTTGAATCGATCGTCAAGCGGCTCGAGGACGGCAAGGTGCCGCTTGAGGAATCGGTCGCGATCTACGAGCGCGGCGAAGCCCTGAAGCGGCGCTGCGAGGAACTGCTGCGGCAGGCCGAGGCCCGCGTCGACAAGATCACGACCGATGCCAACGGCCAGGTGACGGGCACCGAGCCGCTCGATGTCCAATAATCGAGAACATTAGGCGAATGTGACGCTTGCCACCCCGCAAGGGCCCGAAACGGCGACCGAATCAGCTACCGAATTAGTTCTTGGCGCGCAAAACGGCCTGATATAGTCCGGTCAGCATCCGGGGACAGTTCGTGCGCGTTCAGCACCGCCATATCATCTACATACAGGGGTACGATCCGCGCGGGCTGGCGCAATACTACCGCATGTTCCGTACCGAACTGCGGAAATTCGGCCGGCTGTACCAGCTCTCCGCCACCATGGGCCGCCCGCAAACCGGCTCCGACGGCGAGATCGCATCCTGGACCATCGAGACCAAGGCCGACGACTGGCAGACCCGGACCAGTTACGACTTCCTGCGCTTCGAAGACTTCATCCAGCGCGACCTGGCCTCGCCGATCTGGCGCACCGTGCTCCAGGCGGTGTGGATCTACTGGCGGCTGGTGTTCGCCGGCACCATCGCAAGGTTCGGGCGCGCGAACTGGCGGTTTGCGACCTTCATCACCTATCCGCATTTCCTGCTGCTGCTGGAAGCTTCGGGTGCGGCGGCGCTGGCCTTCGTGTTCGGGAAAGGACTGGATGCGCTCGGCATCCCCAGCCTGCTCAGTATCGCGGCCGCGGTGGCGGTGTTCGTCGCACTGCTCGGCACCGTGCTGAAATACACCGAAAACCAGACCTATCTGCTCTACGTGCTGTGCGACACCATCTGGACCTGGGAATTCTCCCACCGCGCGCGCCCCGACTGGGACCAACGCATCGACCGCTTTGCGCAGTACCTGGTCAAGGTCGCGCGCGAAAGCGACGCCGACGAAATCGTCATTGTCGGCCACAGTTCCGGATCGTTCCTGGGAACCGAGATGCTGGCGCGGGCGCTGCAGCTCGATCCCGCGCTCGGGCGCCACGGCCCGCGGATCGTGCTGCTGACGATCGGCGGCAATTTTCCGATCGTCGGTTTCCACGCGGTGTCGCAACCGTTCCGCGATCATCTGCGGATGCTGGCGACTGAACCCTCGATCGACTGGATCGACTGCCAGTCGCGCAAGGATGTGATGAATTTCTATCCGTTCGATCCGATCAAGGGCCACGACATCGACGTCGGCGAAGCCAGGCGCAATCCCAAAATCGTGTCGGTCCGGTTTCGCGACATCATCAAGCCCGAGCACTACAACCTGTTCCGCTGGAAATTCTTCCGGGTCCATTTCCAGTTCGTGATGGCCAACGAACGACCCGACGCCTACGATTTCTTCATGATCGTGTGCGGACCGATCCCCCTGAGCGCCCGCGTGGCCGTTCCGGATGCCGCCTTGGCGGTTGCCATCGGCGACCCGGCCGCCCGCGAATGGGCCTGGAAACGGATCGAGACCGCCAAGGCCGGCGCGGCGGATGCCAATGATTTAGGCGATATGGAACCTTCCGCCCGCCGCAGCGGTTAAAAGCGAATATTTTTTCAGCCCCTCGTCTGGAACCCAATCTGCCCAGCGGGTTGGCTTTGGCTGTCACTTTGGTGTAAAGCTTGCCGCTCTATGGGCTGAGGAGAGCGGCCTGCCGGGAATTTTATGACGGCAGTAAGCACTTCAAATAGTTGAAGAAACTGACCGGGAAGGGTTAAAGCTACCAACGTGATGCATATCACATGGTTCGTTCCGGAGCGCATCTAGGCTTTCAGATCAGGTATCGGCCTGCCGAGATGGCACCCGGCGTCTGGATTTTCACTGCGCGGTTAACGCGCAACCCATCTCGCGTCGGGCCATTCGTCCCGACTTGAAAAATTGGAATATCGCTGTGACCGAATTTAGTAAGACGCCACTTCTCGACACCATCCGTACACCCGACGACCTTCGTAAGCTCAAGATCGAGCAAGTCCGGCAGGTCGCCGATGAGCTTCGTCAGGAAACCATCGACGCGGTTTCAGTGACCGGCGGTCACTTCGGCGCCGGCCTCGGCGTCGTGGAACTCACCACCGCCATCCATTACGTATTCGATACGCCGCGCGATCGCCTGATCTGGGACGTCGGCCATCAGGCCTATCCGCACAAGATCCTGACCGGCCGCCGCGATCGCATCCGCACGCTGCGCACCGGCGGCGGTCTCTCCGGCTTCACCAAGCGCAGCGAGAGCGACTACGATCCGTTCGGCGCAGCACATTCCTCGACCTCGATTTCAGCCGGCCTCGGCATGGCCGTGGCGCGCGATCTCTCCGGCGGCAAGAACAACGTCATCGCCGTGATCGGCGACGGCGCGATGTCCGCCGGCATGGCCTACGAGGCCATGAACAACGCCGGCGCCATGAATTCGCGCCTGATCGTGATCCTCAACGACAACGACATGTCGATTGCGCCCCCGGTTGGCGCAATGAGCGCGTATCTGTCGCGGCTCTACTCCGGCAAGACCTATCGCACCCTGCGCGACGCGGCAAAGCAGATCAACAAGCGCCTGCCGAAGATCATCGCCAACCGCGCCAACCGCGTCGAGGAATATTCCCGCGGCTTCATGATGGACGGCGGTACGCTGTTCGAGGAACTCGGCTTCTACTATGTCGGCCCGATCGACGGCCACAACCTCGACCATCTGCTGCCGGTGCTGAAGAACGTCCGCGACATGGAAACCGGCCCGATCCTGGTTCACGTCGTGACGCAAAAGGGCAAGGGCTATGGCCCGGCCGAAGCCTCCGCCGACAAATATCACGCCGTCGTCAAGTTCGACGTTGCCACCGGCGCCCAGGCCAAGGCCAAGCCGAACGCTCCAGCCTACCAGAACGTTTTCGGCCAGAGCCTCGTCAAGGAAGCCGAGAAGGACGACAAGATCGTCGCCATCACCGCGGCGATGCCGTCGGGCACCGGCGTCGATATCTTTAACAAGGCGTTCCCCGATCGCACCTTCGACGTCGGCATCGCCGAGCAGCACGCGGTGACCTTTGCGGCCGGTCTTGCCACCGAAGGCTACAAGCCGTTCTGCGCGATCTACTCGACCTTCCTGCAGCGCGGCTATGACCAGGTCGTCCACGACGTCGCGATCCAGAGCCTGCCGGTCCGTTTCGCGATCGACCGCGCTGGACTGGTTGGCGCCGACGGTGCCACGCATGCCGGCTCGTTCGACAGCGCCTATCTCGGCTGCCTGCCGAACTTCGTGATCATGGCCGCCTCCGACGAAGCCGAACTGGTGCACATGGTCGCCACCCAGGTTGCGATCAATGACCGCCCGAGCGCGTTGCGCTATCCGCGCGGCGAAGGCCGCGGCGTCGAGATGCCCGAAGTCGGTATTCCCCTCGAAATCGGCAAGGGACGCATCGTCCGCCAGGGCAGCAAGATCGCGCTGTTGTCGTTCGGCACGCGTATGGCCGAATGCGAAAAGGCGGCCGACGAACTCGCCGCGCATGGCCTTTCCACCACGATTGCCGACGCGCGCTTCATGAAGCCGCTGGACGTCGATTTGGTGTTGAAGCTGGCGCGCGAACACGAAGTGCTGCTCACGATCGAGGAAGGGTCGATCGGCGGATTCGGTTCGCACGTCATGCAGACGTTGTCCGACAACGGTATGCTCGACGGCGGGCTGCGGATGCGCGCGATGATCCTGCCCGACGAGTTCATCGATCATGACTCGCCGAACGCGATGTATGCCTATGCCGGCCTTGACGCCAAGGGCATCGTTGCCAAGGTGTTCGAGGCGCTCGGCAAGGACTACAAGGCCGAGACGGTCAAGCTCGCCTGAGGTTGCCGCTTGACGTTTTGGAGCGAAAGCCCGCCCCGGACTCGATCCGGGCCGGGACCGGTTCGCATCAGCGGAACGCGTCATAAAATGGCCCCGGTGATCCCATGAAGATCTATCTGGCAGGTCCTGATGTGTTCCTGCCGGACGCGACCGAGATCGGGAGGCGCAAGGTCGACATCTGCGCGCGCCATGGCCTGACCGGGCTCTATCCGCTCGACAACGCGGTGGACCTGTCAGGCGATAATGTTTCGCTCACGATATTCAAAGGTAATCAGGCGATGATGGATGCGGCCGACGCGATCATTGCAAATTTGACCCCGTTTCGTGGGCCGGGCGCCGACGCCGGCACGGTCTACGAACTCGGCTACATGGCCGGCCGCGGCAAGATGCTTCTCGCCTACAGCAACGATCCGGCCGCCTATCCCGACCGGGTCGCGCGATTTGACCAAGTGACAAAATCCGCAAGTGGCCATTTGACCGACAGCGACGGGCTCAGCGTGGAAAATTTCGGCTGGCCCGACAATCTCATGATGATCCACGCGCTCGACCTGCACGGCTGTTCGCTGGTGACCCCAAAGCGGGCGCCCGCGGATATCTGGCACGATCTCTCCTCGTTCGAGGCCTGCGTCGGTCTGGCGGTGGATCGCGCCAAAAGCAAATCGAGCTGAAATTGTCTGACACCAGCGACGGTAAATCTCTTGCCCGCAAGCGCGCGGACGTGCTGCTGGTCGAGCGCGGCCTGTTCGAAAGCCGCGCGCGCGCCCGCGCGGCGATCGAGGCCGGCGGCGTAACGGCCGACGGCAAACCGGTCGCGAAGGCGTCCGACCTGATCGCCCCCGACGCGAACCTCGCTGCGCAACCCGCGCATCCCTATGTCTCGCGCGGCGGTGTCAAGCTGGCAGGCGCGCTGGAACAATATCCGATCGAAATCGAGAACCATGTCTGCCTCGACGTCGGCGCATCAACCGGCGGCTTCACCGAGGTGCTGCTCGCGAACGGCGCCAGCCTCGTGTTCGCGATCGATGTCGGCCACGGCCAGCTGCATCCCTCGTTGCAGGGCCATCCCAAGATCGTTTCGATGGAAGCGACCGACATCCGCAGTTTGGAGGGCAAGCGCCTGCCCGCGCGACCCGATATCGTCGTGATCGACGTCAGCTTCATCTCGCTGAAGGCGGTGCTGCCGGTGGCGTTGTCGCTGGCGGCCGCCCCCATGCATCTGCTGGCGCTGATCAAGCCGCAGTTCGAGGCGGCACGAAAGCACTCCAAGCGCGGCATCATCCGCAATGCGATGGTGCATCAGGAAATATGCGACGACATCGCGGCATTTGCCGCCTCCCATGGCTGCACCGACATCCAGGTATTTCCATCCTCGATCACCGGCGGCGACGGCAACATCGAATTCTTCCTCGGCGCGCGCCGTGGCTGAAGCCGAGCGCATCGTCATCGATCGCGTCGGCCATCACGGTGATGGCGTAGCCACGGCCGGCGGGGCGAACGTCTACGTGCCCTACGCGCTCGGCGGCGAGACCATCGAGGTGGCGCAGGTGCCGGGTCATCCCGACCGCCGGCGGCTGATCAAGGTCGAACGCGCCAGCGCCGAACGCATAGCCCCGTTCTGCCCGCATTTTGGCGTCTGCGGCGGTTGCGCCATCCAGCACTGGGACGCCGCGCCCTATCGCGCCTGGAAACGGGAAATCGTGGTGACGACGCTGGCGCAGGCCGGGATTGCTTGCGACGTCGCCCCCCTGATCGACGCCCACGGCCTCGGCCGCCGCCGCATCACCCTGCATGCGCGGATGGGCACGCATGAGGTGCTGAAGGTCGGGTTTGCGGCGGCCGGTTCGCACGACATCATCCCGATCGATCGCTGCCCGATCCTCGACCCGCATTTGGACGGCGCGCTTGAGGCTGCCTGGGCGATCGCCGAACCGCTGATCTCGGTTGGAAAACCGCTCGACATTCAGGTCACCGCCACCAACAGCGGGCTCGATGTCGACGTGCGTGGTTCTGGCACGCTGGCGACGGCGCTGATCGCAAGACTGTCTGGTGTCGCCGAGCAGCACAAACTGGCGCGGCTGACGCGCCATGGCGAACTGGTGCTGATGCGAACGCCGCCGGTCATCGGCATCGGCGCCGCGCAAGTTGCCCTGCCGCCCGGATCGTTCCTGCAGGCGACCGTGGCCGGCGAGGAAACCCTCGCTGCGCTGGTCGCCGATCACTGCAAGCGATCCAAACATATCGCCGACCTGTTTTGCGGCGTCGGACCGTTCGCGCTTCGGCTCGCCACCAGGTCGCGGATCGCCGCCTTCGACAGCGACGCCGGCGCGGTCGCGGCGTTGCAGAAGGCCGCGACATCGACGTCCGGGTTGAAGCCGGTCAAGGCCGAGGCGCGCGATCTGTTCCGCCGGCCGCTGATGCCGCAGGAGCTGCGCGATTACGATGCGATCGTGTTCGATCCCCCGCGGCAGGGCGCGCAGGCGCAGGTGACGCAACTCGCGGCGAGCAAAATTCCGACCGTGGTGGCGGTGTCCTGCAACGTCACGACATTCGCGCGCGATGCCAAAATCCTGATCGACGGCGGCTATGCGATCGAGGGCGTCACCCCGGTCGACCAGTTCCGCCACACGCCACATGTCGAGCTGGTGGCGCGCTTCGTGCGCAAGCGCTGAACCGGGAGCTTACCGCCCCCAGCGGTCCTGCCAGATCTTCTCGCCGATCAGGCAATTGACGCGCGGTTCCTTTTCCTTGGCCGCAACCGGCACGACCGGCCGTTCCGGCGTGCGGCCCGCGATTTCGAGCAGCAGCTTGGTCCGGATCGCCTCCTTGAATTTCTCGCGCTCCTTGATGGTCACGACGAACGAGCCGGGGCCACCGATCACGCAATCCTCATAGTAGGCATCCAGATTGTCGATATCCATGGTGGAATAGGACGGCTCCTTCACCATGATCGGCAGGCCATTGATGACGACGCCCTTTTCCAGCGCGGCATCGCGGGCAATGACGACGGGGCCACCGTTGTTGTTCGGTCCGTCGCCGGAAATATCGATCACGCGCCGCAACCCGCGGTGCGGGTTCTCGTCGAACAGCGGCATCGCGAAATTGATCGCCCCCGATATCGAGGTGCGCGATGCCCGGCGGATCGGGGTCTTCATGATTTCGCTGGCAACGGCATCCGCGGTTTCCGGACCATCGATCAGACGCCACGGAATGATGATCTTCTGATCGGTGGAAGCCGCCCATTCGAAATAGGTCACCGAGATCTTGCCGTTGGGGCCGCTCTTCAGCGCCTGCAGGAACTCCTTGGAGATGATCGCCTGCGCGTAACCCTCGCGCTGGATCGCCAGCTCGTCCATGTCCATCGAATAGGAGACGTCGACGGCCAGGATCAGTTCGACATCGACGGAGGGCGTGGCTTCCTTGTCCGCCAGTTGACGGCCTGATGCAAAGCCGGATGGATGGCCAGGTTGGTTCCTTGTGCCCGGCGCCGCGACACCCGCGACGTCGCCGCCGGCGAGTACGCCTGCCACAAGCACAGCTCCGATCGAGACATACCAGCGCATCGCTGCCCTCCCGTCGACTGGTGGCAATGGTGACACGCAAATTGCGGCACGCAAAGGGCTGATATCATTTGTCCTTCACATTTGGGTTAGCGCTCCGCTGCCCTCGATTCGGGCAATGTTGCCGCGCTTCTGTCGCAAAACGCCTGGTTTCAGGATCGGGCCGGAGCCTGTAAACTGATCGAGACGGGTCAGCCGACGGCGCGCCCGTCGCATCTGGTTGCTTCGGGAGCCGCCGCTGGAATGATCGATACCGTCACCAAGCCGAAAACCAAGGTCAAAACCAAGACCGAACGGCCGCGCCTGCACAAGGTCATCCTGGTCAACGATGATTTCACGCCGCGCGAATTCGTCGTCACGGTGCTGAAAGCCGAATTCCGCATGACCGAGGATCAGGCCCACAAGGTCATGATCACCGCGCACCAGCGCGGCGTCTGCGTGGTCGCCGTCTTTACCAGGGACGTCGCCGAGACCAAGGCGACGCGCGCCACCGACGCCGGCCGCGCCAAGGGCTACCCGCTGCTGTTCACCACCGAGCCCGAGGAATAGCGCGCGACGTTTTGGCCGCAGCTATGCCACCGAGGTTTCGTCGACCAACCCGAAGACGCGCTCGGCCTTGGCGAATCCCGCGATCGGAAACTCGCCGAGATCGCTCCACCCTCCCCGGCAGATGCCGACGAATCCTTCCGATGCCACCACCGTGCGCTGCAGGCGGCTGGCGATTTTCTCCAGCCGCGCCGCCAGATTCACGGCAGGCCCGATGCAGGTGAAATCGAGCCGGTTGCCGCCGCCGATATTGCCGTAGAGAATTCGCCCGACATGCAGGGCGACGCCGAAACGAAAGCGTTCGATCGCGTCCCCGATCGGATACTGCAATTCCGCGACGCTGGCACGGGATTGTTGGGCGGCTTCGAGCACGCGTGAACAAACCTGCTGATCGTCGTCGACATATTCGTCGATCGGGAATACCGCGAGCAATCCGTCGCCCATGTATTTCAGGACCTCGCCGCCATGGGAGCGGATCGCCTCGACCTGGCAATCGAAATACTGATTGAGGATGTCGACCACGGTTTCGGATGGCAGTCGGTCGGACAGCGCGGTGAAGCCGCGCAGATCGGACAGCCAGATCGCGGCATTCATCGATTCGGTATGGCCGCGGCGGATCTGTCCGCCCATGATCCGCTCGCCGGCGCGGTTGCCGACATAGGTGTCGAGCAGGCTCGAGGCCTGCCGGCGCAAACTGATGATCTCGATCACCCGTGCCAGCGGTGTCGCGATTTGCCGCAATGCCGCCAGCTGTTCATCGGTGAAACCGCCCGGCTGCCTGGTGGTCCAGCTCGTTGCGTGCACCGCCCCGTCCGTGAACAGCAGCGGCAGCGCGATATAGTCCGTGACGCCTTCGGCGCGCATGTCCGCGATGATCGGAAAGCGATCGCTCTGCGGGTCGTCGACGCGGGCACGAACCTCCAGGCCCTGCTGAAACACATGGATCAGCGGGCTGGAGTGAAAACCCGGGGAATCGAGAATCTTGAAATCAACCGTTCCGACCTCGACCTCGGCGCCCGGCCGCCAGACGAAGTTGCGGCCGAAAATATCGGGATGCAGGGTGCGAACGAAAATCCCGACGCGCCAGAGCGGCAGTCCGGTCTCGATCAGCCGTTCGCAGATTTCAGCCATCAGCCGCGGAGAGTTGACCGCGGACCTTGCGCCATCGATCAGCCAGTTGGTGAGCTGCTGCAGTTCGGAAGCGTTCATGACTGGCGCATTTGCCGCGCAAGTTGCGCGCGCGTCAAGGCGGACATCGCGACCCGCCGGAGCCGATATGGGGTGCGCGCGGCTTTTGATTTGATTGTCAAAGCGCCAAAATCCTTCAGACATGACTTCGCATTCTCGCGGCCCGATTTGCCCGAGGCTTGCTATCGAATTTCCCGCCCTCCAATTGAGAGGGCGCAGGGAATGCCGGATGCGCGCTGCACCCGCGATCTCGTGTGCGAATAGTGCAAACAAAGCTGCACACGAGCATACAGTGCAGCGGAGAACATCCGACATTCCCTGCGCAATGGCTTTACGGCTTATAACGAGCTCTCCCCGGTGAGCCTATACTCTGTTGCCACCGTCGCTGCGCCGAAATGAATCCGACGCAACTTGACGCCAGCCTAAGGGCGTCAGGACCACACGTCTTTGCCGTACGCTCTCGCGCCGTTCGTTATCGGCACTACCAGCGTCCACCGCGACCCGTCCCGCCAGAGGGGCGTATCATGATCGTCACGATCGTTGGGACGGGATGGCACGAAGATATAGACCGATTTTCCATTCTGTAAAAGCGAAATATTTTTTATTTAGGGCTTGACACGGATTCTGTAAAACAGAAGTGATTTGCCCGTCGGGTTGATTTGTCGCAGCCAGCCCGTGAGATTTCGCTTGCGTGGGGAGCGACGCAGCGGTCGGCAGTAGGGCGGATTGGAGCCCAACAGGTCCGCATAAAGCGGACCTGTTGGGCGTAATCCGCCGATCAGAGCCACCGCCCGATCATAGTCGTTCGCCGAAATCCCCGATTGCCTCTCCATCGCCCGCCCAATCTTCCGGAAACAATCCCCCGCGCACATCGCGATGAAACGAGGAATACGGCCAGTCGCGCACCCGCGTGACGAGGCCGTGCTTGAGCGGATTGATGTAGCAATACTCGACATGGCGCGCATAGTCGGCCTCGTCGCGGATCAGGTGCTCCCAGAACCGGCGCTGCCATATGCCGCGTTCGTGGCGCGCGAGGCGAACGGCGCTGAGCCGTTCCCGTTTCGGCAATGCTCGCGCGAACCGAGTCTTGATCAGACGCCAGCGCGTGGAGAAATCATGGTCGCCCGGCGGCAGTTGCCAGATCGCATGCAGATGATCGCGCAGCACGACGAAGGCATCGATGGTGAAGGGATGGTCGCGGCGGGTTATCGCGACGGCCTCGCGTAAACTCGCGACATGATCGACGAGCAGGGTTTTCCGCCGCTCCAGCAGATTGACCGTGAAGAACCAGCAGCCGCCCGGAACGAAGGCGCGACGATAATTCGGCATGAGATTTAGAATAGCACATGTTAGAGTTGTGCTGTAGCCAAGATGGCGGATTACGCCTTCGGCTCCAATCCGCCCTACGAGCTCTCATTATCAAAGCTTCTATCCAGTTATCTTACTGCCGCCTTAGGTAGGGATCGCCATGCAAATAATTGAACTTAACGCCGAAAATTGGCGCACTTGGCGAGACCTCTATGATGCCCTTCTTACTGCACTCGGCGCGCCTGAAGGCCACGGCCGCAATTTGAACGCCCTCATTGATTCGATGGTCTGGGGGGGATGAACGCTGTCGAAGCCCCGTACACGATCCGCATTTCTGCAACCGAAAACCTGTCTAAAGATATGATCGCTGAGATCGACGAGGTGAAGCAAGCTCTCACCGCCGCATGCGCTGAGCGCCGCGCATTGGGACGCGGTGACGTTGAAATTCGCTTTGAGATCGCATCCTGATCGTTACCTATTGGAGGCAACTTGGAAACGTCCCCAAAATGGTTGTTAGCGATAGTAGCGGTTGTGATCGTGCTCACTGCGAGTGTGGATGTTGTGGATGCACTCGGCCCGGATTTTGCACTCGGTCAGATTTGGTCGATTAAATCGCCGGCCCCGACGACAGCGCAAGTCATAATTGGCCGAATAGAAACTTGGAATGATAAGGTTGCCGTCCACGTCAGCGTGATCAACATACCTGCACCATCGGACGCGCCGCCTAACAGAGAGTTGATCGGAATCAATCACGTGCCATTTGAAAAGAGCGCGCTGATAGCGTCGGTGGATCAGCTTCTCGGAACCCGTGCATCGCCTACTCCTGAGTTTGAACAGGGATACGATAGTTGGCGCAAGGACATGAGAGCGGGCATCTTTGAGATTGGCGTCTCGCAAGCGATCGCACTCATGCTAGAAAAGATTAGACGCGGCCGAGCGTGACGCAGCTCGCTCCCAGGGCCACCGCGAACACGCGCATTGCACGCATTTCGGATTACGGTGCTGGACTGCACGCGGCGAGTGAGAGACGGTAGTTTTTCTATGACAATCGGGACGAGCCCGGGCATGACGGCGAGGGAGTGGCTTTCTCACAGCTGCGTCTTGTAGCGCTCGTAGATCACTTCCTGGCTTTCGCGCTCGCCAAGGCCGGTCTGGTCGTGAATGACTTCACCGATGCTGGGCATGACGGCGCGTTCGACCCGGGTCTCGCCGGCCCACAGCTTTGAGCGCATCAGCGCCTTGCCGCAGTGGAAGTAGGCCTCGTGCACGTCGATGTGCAGCACCGCGCGCGGCGGCTTGCCGAATTCCACCATCGACGCCATCAAGTCGGGATCCACCGACACCTTGCCCTTGCCGCCGACGCGCAGCGTCTCGTCGATCCCGGGCACGAAGAAGATCAGCTGCACGAAGCCTGAGCCCTCGACGATGTTGCGAAAACTGTCGATCCGGTTGTTGCCGGAGCGGTCCGGCATCAGCAATGCCTTCGGCCCGGCGACATGGATGAAGCCGGGATTGCCGCCGCGCGGCGAGGCGTCGACGCTGCCATCGAGGCCCGACGTGGCCAGCACGCAGAACGGCGACATGCCGATGAACTTCTTCGCATGCGCGTCGATCTCGGGGCGCGCCTTCGCGATCACGCGGGGCGAGGGGGCGGGATAGATCGCGGCAAGGTCGCTGGCGGCAAAATCGGTCAAGGCATCTCTCCTGAATCAATGCGGCGCGATGGCGCGAGGATACCATCGCGATATTCCGGCAGCCACCCATTATCTTGCGGGATCTTGCGGACCGATCCTGCGATGCCGGCTGCCGGGAGTCTACACCGCGTCCGCGGGCACAAAACAGCTGATGATGATGCTGCCGCGGTGATGCACGTACCACACCACGGCCTCGCCGATCGGGTTGCCCTGATCGCGAATGACGGCGCGCTCGGGCACCGCCATCCACTGGCCCTCGATCGGCACCCAATAGGCGCCCTGGCGGACGTCATAGCTGGTGCGGTGGCCGTCGGAAATATCGCAGCAGGGCACGCCGTTCGGCGCGATCACGCTCTTGAACCAGGCGCGGATGTCGGGCGGGACGTTCTCGTATTGCCCTTTATCGACGGCGAGCGCTGCGCTTGCCGGCGCGCACAGACAGGCGAGTAGAACGAGCTGCGCGGACCTTCGCATCCAATCCTCCGCTGCGTTGCCGGTGTCGTCATGGACATCAACCACGAATCGTATCCAAGACAATTCAACCGGAGCAGGTCCGCGGATGCACGCTCAAATAATGAGCGATGCGGCACGTGCGAATTGATGCAGTGCGAAATCGGGACTTCCTGTACGCAGTTTGATGCGAGGCAGGGCTGGCTCATCCGTCGCGCGGACTGAAACAGGGACAGCACCAACGTGCTATCGACCATGCGTGCAGATTCGTGGTGAGCTGCCGGGCGCAGCAAGCTGCCTGGTACCCGGTCGAACCTCCCGTGGTTGGTGGAAGGAGCCGCGAGTGAGCACGAACCCGAAGATTGCGATAGGCCTGCTTTCGCCCGTGGGATTGCTGTTTGCGCTCCCCATATTGCTCTGGGCTTTCAGCTTTACTGAACTGTTCGGGCAGGAGAAATGCAGCATCGGTTCGATCAGCGAGACTGAATACCAGACCTTGTTGTCGCGAGCCGGCGCACAACGCTGGACAGTATGGCCTGATTTGTCGAATGGGGTGTTCTGGCCGTCGGATCGGGGCTTTCGTGGCCCGACCGCCTTATTCAACAGCAACCAGAATGATCAGCTTCTCTCGCAGATCAGAGAACTGGCCGGCCCCGATCCGTCCGTTAATCGTCAACTGGCCTCGGCTCACGCTGTTCTGCGCAGCATGGGCGCTGAATACGTCCAAACTCAGGAAGTGCCGGACATTCGCCGGGATCGTGCCGGTTCGCGCGTCCGCTTCACCTACTACTTGCCGCAGGTTCGCTTCGCGCCTGCGTGTGTTCTTTGCCTGATATGGTGGTACACGACCATTGACGTGATCTTTTCTCATGAACTTGCCGCCGGCCGACACGAATTGCAGGCAGTGAACGTTCTGCACGCGGGGCTGAAAGGTACCCCTGACAAGAGCCGGGCGCGCAATGTCCCATGGGGTAGCTGCCCTGAGTTTCGATGACGGTGGACGATTGGGACATCGCGCGCTACTCGCCGGCTCACATCGCCCGTTGCGGCGCGGTCTGCAGCAATTCCTGCAACTGCTTCTTCCAGAATGCCGCGTTGCCGGTGGTGAGATGGCCGCGCGTATCGGTCGAAGCCGGGATCAGGAACAGGCGGCCGTTCCTGACGCGCTTCATGGCGGCGTCGGTGACGCCGGTTTCCGGCGGATTGCGCTCATCGTCGGCGGCGTTGATCAAGAGCAATGTCGCTTCGATTTTCTCGAGCGAGGGAGACGGATTGTAATCGCGCGAGGCTTCCCACTGATAGATGAAGTCGTTGGCATCGGCGGTGATCGGCAGCGCCAGCCGGTCGTCCACCATCTTGTCCGCCTTCGCGCCCGTCGGGGCCAGCCTCTGATAGGCCAGCGTGCCGCCGCTGGTGGCGATGCCGTAGGCGGCGATGGCGTATTTCATCATGCGCGGCTGGGTCACGTAGTTGCCGCGGTTGTAGTCGGGATCGTTGCGGATGGTCTCCAGCATCATCCGCCGCAGCATCCAGTTGCGCGCCGCCATCTCGGTCGGCTGCGCGGCCATCGGCACCAGCACGTCCATGTACTGCGGATATTTTCCGCCCCAGATCCAGGTATGCATGCCGCCCATCGAATTGCCGATCACCAGCCGCAGATGCTTCACGCCGAGGCCTTCCTTGACCAGGCGATAATGGGCGTCGACCATGTCCTCGTAATTGTATCGGGGGAATGCCGTCTTCATGCCGTCGGAGGGCTTTGACGATTTGCCGTGGCCGAGGCCGTCCGGAATGATGATGTAATATTTCGCCGCGTCCAGCGGCTGGCCGGGGCCGAACAATTCGCCGGCAAAGGTCGGCGTCAGCATGTTGGTGGCCGAGCCGCCCGATCCATGCAGCACCAGCACCGGCTGGCCGGTGGGCTCGCCGATCGTGGTGTAGTGCAGCCGCAGCTCCATGGTCTCGCCGGAGTGGAATTTGAAATCCCTGGCGATCCAGTCGCCCTGTTTCGGCGTCGGATAATCTGCGGCGGATGCGGCAAGGGAGGTCAAGGCCAGGGAGCTCAAGGTTAGGGAGCTCAAGGTTAAGGCGGCCGACAATGTGAGTTGCGAAAACTTCATGATGATCTCCCCTGACGCGGCGCTCTTTTTTGGGGCCACTTGTCAGGGAGCCTATCACAAGGCGGTTTCACCGCACCAGATTGCCGTACAGCGTGTAATTGGCTTTCGGGCCCTGCATCACCAGCGTCCAGTGCGTAAAGTCGATCGAGGAGGTGCAGGAATTGCCGCTGCCCTGCAGGATCAGCGTCAGGATCTGCTGCCTCGCGATACCCTGCTGAAACACGCCGCTGCCTGAAGCCGGCCCTGACAGTTTCCATTCCTTGTAGAGCGTCGGTCCGTGGGCCCTGTCGGGCCGGTCGCGCGGATCGACTTCGAACACCGAGACCGTGCGGGGGCGCGTCAACGATAACGTGCCGGTATGGCTGGCGGCGTCGCGGAACGAAAGCACGAGCCTGTCCTCGCGCCATTGCGTCGAAAGCTTGTAGCTGCCGGCGGGCGTGGCGATGCCCTGGATGCCCTCGACGTCGCCTTCGCCGGTGAACAAGCTCGCCTTGTCGCCGAAACGCAGGCTTTCGATTTCCTGCTGCTTGCCGGAATCAAGCGTCACGGTGGCGACGTTGCGCTGGCCTTCATTGGTGCAGCAGGCGCAGGCGAGGGCGGAGGAAGTCTGGCCCAGGAGGTAAAAGGCGAGCGCAAGGCCCAGGCCGCGGCGGATCGGTGCGAGCATCGGAAGCCTTTCGCTGTCGCGCTACCGTTGGTCGCGGCTTTCGTCTGTTGCGTTCACCAGCCTTGAGGCCCGCGCCCCCTGCTAAGCGGTGTCCTCGACATCGGTCTCCGGGCGGTCGTTACCGGCCGCGGTCTCGGTCTGCCACTTGCCGTCAGCGGTTTCGTATTCGATCACCTCGGTGCGCCCGGGCACCCGCTGTTCGTTCGCGGCGCGCCGCGCGGCCGCGAGCGCCGCGGCATGGGTCGGATACGGTTCGGAAAAAACGCCGTTGGCGGTGTAGGCCCAGCCGCCATCGTGCTCGACGATCTTGTAGGTCACGTGGCTCATCGGGAACTCGCTATTTGCCATTGCCGAGAGGGTGAACGCGCCGACTAATCTATGAGAGAATAGTCGAAACTGTCGGATTTTGCATCCGCCGTTCGTCCTTGGAATGGCCAGCCTGTATCCCGGAGAAGAGACCCATGTGCCGCAACATCAAGACCTTGTTCAATTTCGAGCCGCCGGCGACGCACGCGGAAATCCACGCCTCGGCGCTGCAGTTCGTGCGCAAGCTTTCCGGGTTCAACTCGCCGTCGCAGGCCAATGCGGAAGCCTTCAACCGTGCGGTGTCCGAGGTTTCCGACAGCGCCCGCCGCCTGCTGGCCTCGCTGCAGACCAACGCGCCGGCGCGCGACCGCGAGGTCGAGGCCGAAAAGGCGAGGGAACGCTCGCGGGCGAGATTCGGGTAAGGCAGGCTTTTCGGGTAAGGCAGGCTTGGCGTCGCACCGTCCTCCAATTCAATTGGAGGCGTTGCTCGCTGCATTTTGTGGGTTCCGCAGCCAGCGTGACCTATCTCACAGTGCGGCCGGTCGCCCGGGCATAGGTTGGCACCATCCAATTGCCATGGAGGGTGTCATGAAGCCGACGATTCCCCTGAAGCTCAGCGCCATCGCTTTCACCGTGCTGTGGTCCGGCTGGATGCTGTGGATGGGCGGAAGCTACGAGCCCGCCATCATCATCATTCTCGCGATCGTGGGCTCGATTGCGGGTTTTCTCTGGTATCGCGTCATGCGCTGGTGCTTCCGGCTCATGCACCTGCTGCCGGATATGAGCACCGGTC
Organism: Bradyrhizobium sp. LjRoot220; assembly: GCF_964252915.1. Classification (NCBI taxonomy): domain Bacteria; kingdom Pseudomonadati; phylum Pseudomonadota; class Alphaproteobacteria; order Hyphomicrobiales; family Nitrobacteraceae; genus Bradyrhizobium; species Bradyrhizobium sp. LjRoot220. The sequence continues at coordinate 105,224 of NZ_CAXUPS020000014.1, read as the reverse complement.
CCAGCGCCGCACATTGAACGTCATGATCGGGCGCAATGTCTGCGCGCAGCGCATGTCAGGCGCCTGCAATGCCCGCTTGCGGGTCCGCGCAACTGAGCGGTGCGCTTACTTCTTGTCCTTGTTTTTGCGCTTGTGCTTCTTCTTTTCCTTGTGGCGATCGTCGCCGCCATCGGCGTCGCCGGCATCATCTCGCAGAGCCGTCTCGAGCGCCTCTCGCTCGGCGGCTTCACGTTCGGCGGCCTCGAGTGCCGCGGCTTCGCGCTCCGCCGCCTCACGCTCGCGCATCTTCCGGTGGTCTTCCCAGGCATCGAAAATCAGATGCAGCCACGGCATCACCTGCTCGATCGAGGGCAATTGGCCGGGCGGTCCGGGTTCACCGCGCGGGCCTGCCGGACCTTGCACGCCAGGCTTGCCCTGCGGGCCGGCCTCGCCGCGCGGACCTCGCGGTCCGGCTTTACCTTGCGCGCCGGCCTTGCCGTCCGCTCCAGGCTTGCCGCGCGGGCCTTCGAGGCCGGGAGGGCCGGGATGCCCCTGCGGCCCGGGTCGTCCGGGTTCACCGCGTGGGCCCTGTGGCCCCTGTCGTCCCTGCCGGGCAACCGTTTCGTCCGCCACGTGCGCGCTCCCGATGTGATTCCGAAGCGCCTTTTACCAGACGTTTCATGACGGCTTCAATTGAGTTGCCGATTGGATCAACATCAATGGAAGCGTCATGAATGCGCCGCCGTCGGACGGGCCCGCAGATGCTTACGAACGCAGCATGATCGGCACGAAGCGCGGATTCCGCGACGGCCTGGCTGGTGTGTTCGCGCGCAATTTGGCTTCCAGCCGCAACAAAAAGATTTCCGCAAGCATTGTCTTTCTCCATTGTTTCAGTGTGTATGGAGTTTGGTCGTGCGCCTGACGTTGCCCGTTCGACTGCGCGGCCCGAATTGAGATGTCTCGCTTTGCTTACGTGATCCAGGTCACTGGCAGATTGAGCAGCCCGCGAAACGCCCAACCGCCGATCCGCACCGGCTCGCTGTCGTCGAGCCGCAACCCCTTCAGCCGCGCGAAAATGCCGGGCAAGGCGACGTCGGCGACCATCGCGCGCGAGGCAAAGGCGCCGGCGCAATAATGCGGGCCGGCGCCGAAGGCGATGCTCTTTGAGGTGTCACGGCCGACGTCGAAGCGATCGGGATCGCGGAAAATAGCCTCGTCGCGGTTGGCGGAACCGAACATGAAGAACACGCGGTCCTCCGGTTCGAAATCGACGCCGCCATAGGACCACGGCTTGGCAACGCGCCGCGGCGACATGCCGATCGGCGCGATCCAGCGCGCATATTCCTCGAACACGTCGAGCCACTTTGCCTTGCCGGCCTGAACCAGCGCGAGCTGTTCGGGATGGGTCAGCAGCGCCCAGGTGGCGCCCGCGATGGCGTCGCGCGGCTCGTTCTGGCCGCCCGAGATCGCCAGCTTGATGTTGGCACGGATGCTTTCGATGTTTTGCCCTGCGGCCAGCAGCACGCTGAGGATCGAGGTGTTCGGATGCTTGGTCACCACCGGAATCATGTCGTCGATCGCAGCATCGATGCCTGCGGTGGCGGCGTGGCAGCGCGCCTCCACTTCCTTGTTGCCGCTGTAATTGGCGATGCCGTCGATCATCGCCTGCGACCATGCGTCCATGTCCTGGTAGCGCATGTTGGTCAGCCCGGTGACGTCCTTCAGGCATTCGGCCGACAGCGGCAGCGCCAGCGCCTTGCAAAGATCGGCTTTGCCCTGCGGCACCAGCTCGTCGAGGATGCGGTCGGCATGGCCCTGGAACTGGCGCACCCAGGTGTCGCGCACGGTGCGCGGCGACACCGCCGGAAACATCGCGGCGCGCTCCGACATGTGCGCATCGCCATCCTTGCGCATCATGTTGTGGCCCATCAGCACGTTCATCAGCCCCGCCGGCTGATGCGAGGAGAACACGTCGATGCGCTTCTCCTGGGTGAAGATGTCATCGCGCCTTGTGAACACGGTCGAGCCGAGCTGCGGCACGAACGCGATCGGCGCCTCCTTCCGCATCCGCGCCAGCGCCGGATAGGGATCGGCCCAGAATGCCGATACGTCGACGTCGAAATGCGGGGCGTTGGACATGATCGGGTACCGCGGTTGGGAGCAGATAGTTGCCTTGGCAAGTATGTCATTACGGGGCGTGGCCCGGCAATCGATTTTTCCCGAGTTCCAGGGCCGGCCTAAACCGTCCGGTAGCCGCCATCCACCATCACGATGGTCCCGGAGACGTAGGCGGAGAGATCGGAGGCGAGAAAGACCGCGGGGCCGACGATGTCTTCGGCGGTGCCGGCGCGGCCGAGCGGGGTGTGATCGACGAACACTTTGACCAGCGCCGGATTGCTGGCGCGCACCTTTTCGTTCAGCGGCGTTTCGATGAAGCCCGGGCCGATCGCGTTGACGCGCACGCCGTCCTTGCCGAGTTCGGCCGCGAGCGCCTTGGTGAAGCCGAGCACGCCGTGCTTCGAAGCCGTGTAGGCCGGCGAACTCGGCGTCTTCAGATGCACGAACGACTGGATCGAACCGATATTGACGATGCGCCCCTTGGCGGCGCGCAAGGGTTCGAGGAAGGCATGCGTCACGTTGAAGACGCCGGTGAGGTTGATCGCGATGATGTCTTCCCAATCGTTGATCACGGCTTCCGCCGCGCCGAGCATGCCGTTGCGGCGAGCGATGCCGGCATTGTTGACCAGGATCGAGACTGGCCCGATTTTTGAGGCGATCTCTTTAGCCACCGCAACGCAGTCGTCGCGCCTGGTGACGTCGAGGCGATAGCTCACCGCCTCGCCGCCGGCATCTCGGATTTCTTTTGTCACATTGGCCGCCGCCGCCTCGTTCATATCGAGCAGAACGAGCCCCGCGCCCTCGCTGGCATAACCCTTGGCGATCGCGCGCCCGATGCCGGAGCCTGCGCCGGTGACGACGGCGATGTGATTCTGGAGAAGGGGCATAGGTGTTTCCTCAACCGTTCTGTTTTTATGTGAGGGGCATATTAGAATGCAGATGACGCGCCGTCAGCCCCCGGCGGCTGTCGTCACGCGCGGGGCAGGTGTGTGCGGAGCATGGAGCCGGCTGCGCGAAGCGACCGGCTTTCAAAGCAGCAAGGCCGGCAGGGCGTCGCCCACCGGCCTTTCGATTTGTCGTATGTCGTAGGGTGGGTTAGGCGAAGCCGTAACCCACCGACATTTCTTACAGCTTGCAGGCGCCCTTCTTCAGCATGCCGTCCTTCATCGCGAGCGCCGCGGCGAAGGTCGGGACGGGCTTGCTGACCATCTTGTAGTTCGAGGGGATCGGCTTGGTCGGGATGCTTTCGTCCCAGATCTGGCAGGCGCCGGTGCCTTCCCAGCGGATCAGATGAAACGCGGCTTCGGCAGGACTGGTCGCGGCAAAGGCGGACACGGCGATAGCGGCGGCGGCGCTGAGAGCGGTAAGTCGGTGCATGGGCAAAATCTCCTGTTTGGAAATATCCGGCCGGCCCCCGCAACATGAGATGACGGAGGTGGCGCCCGATGGGGCGGGCATCAATTGAGTGTGGCGAAAACGTGATTGGTTCAAATTTTGGGCCGCGAAAAAGGCCGGCGGGGGCCGGCCTTGATCGAAGCGTTGACGCGCGCTCAGAACGCGCAGGTGCCGTTGCGCAGCAGGCCGTCCTTCAGCACCAGCGCGTCGCCGAAGGTCGGCACTTCGCTGTCGATCACGACGGTGTAATTGCCCGGATACGGCACGGTCGGAATGCTCTGGTCCCAGATCTGGCAGAAGCCGGAATCCTGCCAGCGGATCAGATGGAACGAAGCCTGCGCGGGGCTGGCGGCGGCGAGCGCTGACACGGCAATGCCGGCGACGGCGGCGAAGAGGCAAAGGCGGCGCATGGACGGGTCTCCTGATATCAAGGGGTTTGCGGCTCTCCCGCCGTGAAGGGGGAGGCGCCCGGGGCTTGACGCCCCGGTCAAGGATTATGTCCCGCGAGGGCGCCCTTGGTTCAAGGCGGGGCGGCGAAAATGGCCTACGGGCTCCGCTGAAATCTGCGCTCGCGCGAGCCGCGCGAATAGGCTTTGTCCATCGTATCCATCGGTTACAATCGGCAACGCGCGACTCAACGCTGCGTCGCCGCGTCCGCTCGCCACTTCCAGGGAACCAACTCCATGAAGATGCCATCCACCCTTGCCGTCGCGCTCGCAGCACTCACGGCTTTTGCCGGCCTCATGTCCTCCGTCGCCCATGCCGATGAAGGCACCATCGCGATGACGATCTACAAGGCGGGCTGGGTCATCGGCGGCTCCGGCGGCAGCGGCACGCTTAGTTTCCGCGGCCGGCGCTACGCGCTCTCCACCGGCGGGCTGGATTACGGCTTTGTGTTCGGCGGCTCGAAGACGGTGCTGCGCGGCCGCGTCAGCAACATCTACCGCCCCTCCGACGTTGCCGGCGTCTATGGCGCGGCAGGCGCGGGGCTCGCGATCGGTCGCGGCGCCCGCGCGATCGTGCTGACCAACCAGAAAGGCGCGGTGCTCGAACTCGCCGGCCAGCAGACCGGCCTGATGGCGAACGCCGATTTGAGCGGGCTCGCGATCACGCTGAGGTAGCAGGTGCGCAGGGTGGGTTAGCGAAGCGTAACCCACCATCTTTGCTTACGCGGTGGGTCCCACCCTACGATCTCACTGCAATCTCGCCAGCGACGCCACGCCCTCGATCTCGATCAGCATCTGCGGATTGGGCAGCGCCACCACCACGCAGGTGGTGCGCGCCGGATAGGGCGCCGGCCCGAACGCTTCCGCATAGAGCTTGTTCATGGTGGCGACATCGGACGCCCGCGTCAGCAGCACGTTGAGCTTGACCAGATCGCGGAACGTCGCACCGGCTTCATCAAGGATGCGCTTGATGTTGGTGACGACGTTGCCGAACTGCGCCTCGAAGCTGTCGGGCAGCGCGCCGTTCGCATCAAAGCCGGGAATGCCCGAGATGAACAAGAGATCGCCGACGCGGGCGGCAAACGACAGCGGCGGGGATTTGACGCCGTCGGGCGGGAGGAAGTGCTTGATCGCTGACATCGGTCACCTCTTTGAATGGCTGACCGCAGCCTAGCATCACAGCCGCCCCCGTGCGACCCCGCTCACGCGTGCCGTTCGTTCATTCCACGGGCTAGCTGTGCCCGGGAACGTCGAGCCCTTCGGTGGTGTACTGGCGGATCTTGTTGCGCAACGTGCGCACGGAAACGCCGAGCACGCGCGCGGCGCGGGTGCGATTGCCGTCGCACCGCGCCAGCGTCTGCACCACGAGTTCGCGCTCGACCGCCTCGACGGTGGAGCCGATCAGCATCGGCACGATTTCATGGGGCGTTAGTTCTTGGAGCGCAAGTTCCTGGGGCGCAAGGCCTTGCGAATCCGGCGACGAAAACTCCCGCGCGCCGGCGGAATAATCCTGGGTCATCAACACCTCCCCGATCAACGCTAGCCCCAAAACACGGAGCAGAAGCATCAGGAATCAACGGCCCCCAAGCCGCTGAGGGCAAGGTGGGCGGAAATGGTTAACGAAATCCTAACGGGGGGAAAAAGGGAGGCTCGCGGTCGCCGCGGCGCGCTGGCGATCGTGTTGAGGACCATCGCAACGCTCTCGCGTCGTCCCTGCGAACGCAGGGACCCATAGCCACCGGTGTTCGCTTGGCGAAGATTGCTTCACCCGTCTCGTTCAACCGAGAGCACAACGCGGTATGGGTCCCTGCGTTCGCAGGGACGACGAAAGGTGAGATTTCGGATTCACATCTCAAACAGCGAGAGGCATACGCGCGATCCGTTGGCAGCTCCTCAGGATGAGGTCTGATAAATAGCGCCGCTCGGAGTGCGCGACGCCAATTGCATTCCATCCGATCCTGAATACGATTGAAGTAGGTGGTTAGCTGCAAGAGGTTTGCAATGCCCCTCAACGCCGACAAACTCGACGACACGGCGCTGGCGCTGCTCTATCTCACGCTCCACGATGACTGGAGGGCGTGGAAAGGAATGGATTGGGGCGTGCTCGGCCGTCTGCATGAAAAGGGCATGATCCACGATCCCGTAGGCAAGGTGAAATCAGTGGTTTTCACACCGGAAGGATTGGAGCGGGCCAAGACGCTGTTTGAAGAGATGTTCAAGAAGTAGGGATGCGGCTGTGGGGCGAGTGAGGCGGAGCCGTGACCCGCCCTTGCGAAAGCGACTCAGCGGCGAGGGCGGGCGGATTACGCTACTAATCCGACCAACGCTCTGCATAACCCGCTGCATACATGATTGGCTCGACACGGTCAGTCCAGACATATCCCACTTCGGATTTCTCCAGATATCCAAGTGGGACGAGTGCCTCAAGCAGTGGTACCAGTCGACCATCTTTTCCGAAAGGAACGCGCCGCTGGGTCGAAAAACCCCAATACTCTGTTCCATAATCTCCGAATAGGTAGACGAGTGTGTACAGCAATTCATCGAACGAGGGGCCAGTTTCCCGACTGGCGACCGCAACGCGATAAGCGTCGTTCAGTTCGCAATTCAAAACGAAATTAGAGGCCCCATTTCCTTTCTCATCGAGAGCTTTAAATATCTTGAGCTTCCAAAGGCAGTCGGCGACACCTTCAAATGTCGAATCCGATAAGTGATGGTAAATTGGCTCGGATACGCCTGGAAACTTAAAGTCCCATCCTCTGGCCCAGCTGTCTGCATGCCAAGCAAGCGCTTGGGCCATCTGACCATAGGCGTTCTGTTCCGCTTCGTTCATCACCGCTACTGAATGAGAGGTTAGCTCTGCATACGTATTTGCGTGGCGGCGCCCAAATTACGGCGCCGCCATAATTATTCGGAATGAGACGGCGACGCTACAACACCCGATTGCTCTCCTTCACCTTCTCCGCGTCCAGATACACCTGTCCGCCCATCTCCTTGAACTTCTGCGACATCGTCGCCATGCCATCCTCGATCACGCCTGACATCGACATGCCGACGTCGCCACCGGCGACCGCGCGCTTGTCGGGGTCGTTCAGGGTTGCCGCGTAGTCGCGCACGTCCTGCGTGATCTTCATCGAGCAGAATTTTGGGCCGCACATCGAGCAGAAATGGGCGACCTTGTGGGCTTCCTTGGGCAGCGTTTCGTCGTGATAGGCGCGGGCTGTTTCCGGATCGAGGCCGAGGTTGAACTGGTCCTCCCAGCGGAAGTCGAAGCGGGCCCTTGAGAGCGCGTCGTCGCGCAGTTGCGCGGCGGGGTGGCCCTTGCCGAGATCGCTCGCGTGGGCGGCGATCTTGTAGGTGATGACGCCGACCTTGACGTCGTCGCGGTTCGGCAGCCCGAGATGCTCCTTCGGCGTCACATAACAAAGCATCGCGCAGCCGAACCAGCCGATCATGGCGGCGCCGATGCCCGAGGTGATGTGGTCGTAGCCCGGCGCGATATCCGTGGTCAGCGGGCCCAAGGTGTAGAACGGCGCCTCGCCGCATTCCTTGAGCTGCTTGTCCATGTTGATCTTGATCTTGTGCAGCGGGACGTGGCCGGGGCCTTCGATCATGACCTGGCAGCCCTTCTTCCAGGCGATCTGCGTCAGCTCGCCGAGCGTCTCCAGTTCGGCGAATTGCGCGCGGTCGTTGGCGTCGGCGATCGAGCCCGGTCGCAGGCCGTCGCCGAGCGAGAACGAGACGTCGTATTTGCGCATCAGGTCGCAGATCTCTTCGAAGTGGGTGTAGAGGAAGCTCTCCTTGTGATGCGCCAGGCACCACTTCGCCATGATCGAGCCGCCGCGCGAGACAATGCCGGTGACGCGGTTGGCGGTGAGGTGGATGTAGGGCAGGCGCACGCCGGCGTGGATGGTGAAATAGTCGACGCCCTGTTCGCACTGCTCGATCAGCGTGTCTTTGTAGAGCTCCCAGGTCAGCTTGACGGGATCGCCGTCGCACTTCTCCAGCGCTTGATAAATGGGCACGGTGCCGATCGGGATCGGGGCATTGCGCAGGATCCATTCGCGCGTGGTGTGGATGTTGCGGCCGGTCGAGAGGTCCATCACGGTGTCGGCGCCCCAGCGGATCGCCCACACCATCTTGTCGACCTCCTCTTCGACCGACGAGGTCACCGCCGAGTTGCCGATATTGGCGTTGATCTTGGTGAGAAAATTGCGGCCGATGATCATCGGCTCGAGTTCGGCATGGTTGATGTTGCAGGGAATGATGGCGCGGCCGCGCGCGATTTCACTGCGCACGAATTCCGGCGTCACGAACGCCGGCACCGCGGCGCCGAAGCTCTCGCCGTCGGCCAATGTGGCTTCGGCGCGTTCGAGCTGCACCTTGCGGCCGAGGTTCTCGCGGGTCGCGACGTAGATCATCTCCTTGGTGATGATCCCGGCGCGGGCGAATTCGAGCTGCGTGATCATGTGATCACCTGTCCCGCGCAGCGGCTTGTGGTGCGCGGTGAAGGCTTTTGCGGCATGGGAAGCGCCGACATTGCCATTGTCTTCCGGCTTGATGTCGCGGCCCTGGTACTCCTCGACGCCGCCGCGCTCCTTCACCCATTCGATGCGCGCGCGCTTCAGGCCGGCGTTGACGTCGATGGTGACCTCAGGATCGGTGTAGGGACCGGAGGTGTCGTAGACCGGCAGGTTCGGCTCGCCGGCGCCTTCGCTCAGAATAATCTCGCGCAGGGGAACGCGGACATCCGGCGCCTCGTCGGGCGTCACCCAGATTTTGCGCGAGGCCGGGAGCGGCCCGGTGGTGACGGCGGGCAGGGTGGTGTCGGGGTTGGAGCGGATGTTCATGTTATCCTCCGTTGAATTTCTATCTTTGCGATTCGTGCTGGCCGTCATCCTGAGGTGCGAGCACTTGCGAGCCTCGAAGGATGGAGCCGGGCCGTCGCCCTTCGAGGGCCGCTGAAGAAGCGGCCACCTCAGGGTGACGGATAACTGTCAATTTCATCACGCGGCCTTCGCATCCTGGCCGAGCCATTGCCTCACCCGCGCGTCGGGGTCGGTATTTCCGGTGACGTCGCTGACCACCGCGATCGAGTCGGCGCCTGCCGCAAAGATCTCGACGGATTGTTCGAACTTGATGCCGCCGATCGCGACCAGCGGGATGTTGCCGATGCGCTTTTTCCATTCGGTGATTTTGGGAATGCCCTGCGGCGCGAAGCGCATCGATTTCAGCGTGGTCGGAAAAATCGGCCCGAGCGCGATGTAATCCGGGTTGGCGGCAAGCGCGGTCGCCAGTTCCTCGTCGTCATGGGTGGAGATGCCGAGCGTCAGGCCGGCTCTTCGGATTTCATTGAGGTCGGCGCCGACCAGATCTTCCTGGCCGAGATGCAGGTGCTCGGCACCGGCCACGATGGCCGCGCGCCAGTAATCATTGACCACGAGCTTTGTCGTCGTGCCTTTTGTCGCCGCGAGCGCGTCGCTGACGATCTGCAGCGCCTCGGAGTCGTTGAGATCCTTGGCGCGCAACTGAATGGTGCCGACGCCAAGCGCGGTCAGCCGCTTCACCCATCTGACGCTGTCAACGACGGGATAGAATTTATCAGGATACGGCATGCCAGAACGGTGTCCCGATGACAGGGGTTGAAGGGGAGGCGAAATCGCGGGCTTCCATCAGCCCGGCTTCATAGGCGGTACGGCCGGCCTCGACGCCGAGGCGAAACGCGTTGGCCATCGCGACGGGGTCGGCGGCCTTTGCGATGGCCGTGTTGAGCAGCACCGCGTCGTAGCCGAGTTCGAGCGCCTGCGCTGCGTGCGAGGGCGCGCCGAGACCGGCATCGACCACCAGCGTGATGTCAGGCAGCCGGTCGCGCAGCAGTTTCAGCGCGTCGCGGTTGGTGATACCTTTTGCGCTTCCAATGGGCGAGGCCCACGGCATCACCACCTTGCAACCCGCATCGACCAGCCGCATCGCGACGCCGAGGTCCTCGGTGCAGTAGGGAAATACTTCAAAGCCGTCCTTGATCAGGATGGCGGCTGCTTCCACCAGCCCAACCACGTCGGGCTGCAGCGTGTCGTTGTCGGCGATCACTTCCAGCTTGATCCAGGGCGTGCCGAACAATTCGCGCGCCAGCTTTGCCGTGGTCACGGCCTCGCGCACGCTGCGGCAGCCGGCGGTGTTCGGCAGCACTGACACGTCGAGCTCGCGGATCAGCGACCAGAACGCATCCCCGGTCTTGCCGCCGGCAGCTTCCCGCCGCAGCGACACCGTGACGATGTTGGCGCCGGAGGCGCGGATCGCTCCCTGCATGATCGCCGGCGAGGGGTAGAGCGCGCTGCCGATCAGGAGGCGGGAGGTGAAGGTCTTGCCGTAGAAGTTCAGCATGGTGTTAATTCCTGTCGTCCCGGCCCCAACTTGTCATCCTCGCGAAAGCGGGGATCCAGTACGCCGGGAAGCCAGCGTTTCGACCGATAAGCCGCGGCGTACTGGGTCGCCCGGTCAAGCCGGGCGATGACAGCGGAGTTTGAGGCAATCCCAACCTGTCGTCCCTGCGAACGCTCAGATGCGCAATTGCGCATCGGGGGACCCATACCGCGTGACCTCGCTTGGTGGCACAGTGGCAGACGCCTCCCGCAACCACACTCGCCGGTGGCTATGGGTCCCTGCGTTCGCAGGGACGACGGGGGAGGAGAGTTCGTATGTACCATCCTCACCCTCCCTGCCGCGGCGTGATGATCTCGATCTCGTCGCCGTTCTTGATCGGCGTTTCGGCCCAGCGGCTTTTCGGCAGCACGTCGTAGTTCAGCGCGATCGCGAAATGCGTGCCTTCGTATTCGAGTTCGCTGAGCAGCGCGTCGATGCGGGCGGCGTTGATTTCCCGCGCCTCGCCATTGATGGTCACACGCATTGCATCACCTCATTGTCGATCACGCCGCGCTGCACGTAGGCCAGCGTCAGCTCCGCCAGCGCCGGGGCCAGCAGAAAACCGTGGCGATAGAGTCCGTTGACGGTGATGTTCTCGCTGTCGACTGATATCCGCGGCAGATTGTCAGGATAGGCCGGGCGCAGCCCGGAGCCGAACTCGACGATGCGGGCTTCGGCGAATGCCGGATGCACGGCATAGGCCGCGCCCAGCAGTTCGAGCGCGGACCGCACGCTGACGCCGGTGTCCTCGGCCTCGATCGAGGTCGCGCCCAGCATGAATTTGCCGTCGCCGCGCGGGATCACATAGAGCGGCCAGCGCGGATGGATCAGCCGGACCGGGCGCGCCAGCTCGACTTCCGATGTTTCGACGATGATCATCTCGCCCTTGACGCCGCGCAGCTCCGGTTGCGCGTCGCGCGCGGCCAGGCCGCGGCAATCGATCACGATGCCGTCGAGATTGTCCGCATCCGCGTCGCTGTTGAATTGGATTTTTCCGCCCGCTGCGGCGATGCGGGCGTGCAGTTCCGGCAGCACCCGCCGCGGCTCGACATGGCCTTCGTCGGCATAAAACAGCCCGTCACGAAACCGCCCCTCCAGCGAGGGCTCGAGTTCGCGCAACCCCTGCGCGTCGAGCCTGATGTGGCCGGTGGTGAGTTTCGCAAAGCGTTCGAAATCGGCGCGGTCGCGCGCATGCGCCACGACCAGCGATCCGTTGAACGGGGTGTCGGGAAAATGCTCGCGCCACAGATCCAGCGAGCGGAGGCCGAGCCGGCCGATCACGGGCTCGGAAGCCTCGGCCTCGCACCAGGGCGCCAGCATGCCGCCGGCCCAATGGCTGGTGGCCAGCGTCATCGCAGCGTCACTGCGCTCATACAGGGTGACGGCGTGGCCAGCCTGCGCGAACAGCAGGGCCTGCCATGCGCCGGCAATGCCCGCACCGATGATGGAGACGTGGGAATCCCCCCGCGGTCTCGAACTCTGAAACATCCCTGTCCCTTCGCCGGCATGACCCGGATCAGGTTCAAAGGGTCACCGCGGTCCCAAACCCTGCCATCCGGCAGGTCCAAGCTTGCGGTATCTCAGCTCCTCATCGGAGCCCCCCTCGGAACAGGTCTAATGTAAGCCGATGTGGGAGCGTGTCAACGCGGCTGAATCGGAACCGCACCGGTCTCTCGTGCCCCAGGCGTAAAATCGCTATTTTGGCGCTTTAGGAGTGCTCATCGGAGGCTCTACCGCCTTCGGCGGAGCGCTCGCCAGCACCGGCGCGGGAAGCGTCGATCGTTCCAGGCGCTGGCGTTTTGCGACATAGTAATAGCCGCCGGCATATAAACGCACGGCGCGGGCGTGGTCGCTGTTGGCGGCGCGCCAGGCGCCGGCGAGGTATTTGACGCCATAGGTGAGATTGGTGTCGGGATCGCGCAGGCCTGCGGCGTCGCCGGTATAGCCAAGGCCGCGCGCGGTCGCGAGCTTGATCTGCATCAGCCCGATGGTGCCGCCGCGCCCGACCAGGCCGGGATGATATTTGCTCTCGCGAACGATCACGCGGTGCACCAGTGCTTCCGGCACGTTGTTGGCGCTGGCATGGGCCGCGACCAGGCTGTCATATTGCGCGCGCTGCTGCGCCGCGGCCGGCGACGAAGCCAGCAGCGCTGCGACGACGGCGAGCCAGGAAAGGTTAGACCAGGAGAAGAGGTTCAGCATAGCTTTCATCAGAAAAATCTCGGCGGGGTGCAACCTGCGCGTTAACGATTTGCGTACCACGATTGTTGCGGAGGATCGATAGAGCGAGAATCCGACGCCATTGCGGCGATCCATTCGAAACAGGATTGCCGAAACAGGATTGCGGCGATTCGTCCGAGCATGTTTGTCGTGCAAATGATTCGGGGAAGGTCTAAAAGATTTCGCGACAGCGTGTTCAGTTTCGACAGCAAACCTGTCTATTTCAAATACAAAACAAAAAAATCAGTGAGGGAGATGCGCCATGGCCCGATTGGATTCCGGCTATTTGCCTCGTGAAAATCCCTGTGCCCAGTGCGGAACGCCGATCCCGAGGCCCGACTGGATCGAAAGCAATGCAGGCCGTACGTCCTTTCTCTGGTATTGCCGCGCCTGCGATTATCGCTTCGAGGCCGTCGCGGTCTACGAGGAATCCCACCCGGATTCACTGGCGGCCTGACGCTTGAGGTACGCCGCCGAGCGCTTGCTCTGCTGGTGAACCGGCAACTCGATCCGCACCACCATCCCATGCGGCTCGCGCTCGTGCAGCGACGACGCGCCGCGATGCGCGAGCACGATGGCGTTCGCAATGGTAAGGCTGAAGCCCGCGGCGTCGTTCATCCGCGTGCCGTATTGCGCGGCGATGAGTTGCAGCAAGGGAAGCATGGCTGTCTCATTTTGCGGTGCGGGAACCCGGCACCGGCTGGCGCGTTAAATCGTTCATTCACGTGTGGAGGGTCCGATGGCAATTGACGTCACGACCACGCCGCATCAGTTGATCGCGAGCGATCGTGTCGAAGGCACCGCAGTGCGTCGGCCGAACGGCGACATGATCGGCCATATTGAACGGCTGATGATCGACAAGGTTTCCGGCAAGGTATCCTACGCGGTCTTGAGCTTCGGCGGATTCCTCGGCATGGGCACCAATCTGCTTCCGTTGCCTTGGGGCCGGCTTCGCTACAATACCAAATTCGAAGCTTACGAACTCGACATCGACGAAGAGGAGTTGAAGCGCGCGCCGTCGTTCCGCGCCGACAAGGATTTCGATTGGGGCGATCGCGTGCAGGAAGCGGAACTGCATCGCTACTATGGCATGCCGCCTTACTGGGGCGGGTTCTGATCATGTGATCGTCTGTTCCATTTTCAAATCAGTGGAACACTTGTCCAATTGGCGGGTTTTCTCAGCATCGATTTCTGACCTGAGGAGAACCCGTATGTTAGCCAAATATACCATTGCCGGCTTGGCCGGTTCTGCGTTGCTTGCGACTGTCGCGTTCGCACAGGCGCCGACGGCTCCCGCTGAAACGAAGGCACCTGCGCCTGCGACAGCGTCGGACATGTCTTCGTCGTACCAGGGCACCTGGCGCACCTCGAAGATGATCGGGCTGAGCGTGTACAACGACAAGAATGAAAGTCTCGGTTCGATCAACGACATGCTCACCGACAAGAACGGTGACATCAAGGCCGTCGTGATCGGCGTTGGCGGCTTCCTCGGCGTCGGCGAGCATCTGGTCGCGGTGCCCATCGACAAGGTCAAGTTCACCACCGAGCCCGTCGCCTATACCGGCGCCGCAAACGCGCCCGGTGCAGGTGGCAGCGCACGGCCGGGAACGACCACGACCACAGGTGCGGCAACGACCCCCGCGCCGAAGGCGAATCCCTGGTATCCGGATCACGCCGTGTTCAGCGCGACCAAGGATGAACTGAAGGCGATGCCCGAGTTCAAGTATTCGACCAACTAAGGCCGCGGGCTTAAGTCGCGACTAGTCTGGAAAGGCCGGACGGCATTGTTGCCGCCCGGCCTTTTGTCTTGATGGCACTCGCGCTGCGCGAGCAATGCTGCAGCGCATCCTATCAGGCCCGAAATCCCGATGTTAGGCTGAAGCACGGCAGGGGCAGCTTCAAGTCCTGCCGGCAACATCAACGGGAGGACGACGACATGGCTGAGAGCGTCTACAAGGTGATTGAGCTGATCGGTACCAGCAAGGACTCCTGGGAAAAGGCCGCCGCCGCGGCCGTCGCCAGGGCCGGCAAATCCTTGCGCAATCTTCGCGTCGCCGAAGTCGTGCAGCTCGATTTACAACTGGACGCCAAGGGCAAGGTCGAAGCCTACCGCGCCAAGATGAAAGTCTCGTTCAAGTTCGAAGGATGATGCGTGAAGGGTGATGCGTAAGGTGGGCAAAGACGCGCAAGCGCCGTGCCCACTTTTTTGTCAGGAATCAGACCTCATCCCCGCGTGAGCGTAAGCTCATCGCTGGAGGAGCGGCGCCTTCGCCGCGTCTCGAAGGATGGGCACGGACACAGTGCGGGCCTCATGGTTCGCCCGGCGATGCCAACGGGTCGCGCGAATGCGCGCCCGATGACAGGCTCCGCGTCGTCCGGAGACGCGCAAGAAGCGCTCCTCACCATGAGGATTGCGCAGCCGACCGCCTCACAATCCCGGAAGCGCCGTCACAAACACATTGATGGCGCCTTCGGCTTCCGCGATCACGCGCAGCGTTTTTGAATCGAAGGCGATGTCGGCCAGCCGTAGCTTGGTGATCTCGGCCGCGACGCGAAGGCCGTCCTCGTTCTTCTGGAAGTCGGCGATCACGGCGGCGATCTTTTTCTGCGCATTGCTGGCGAACGGCTTGAGATCGACGGTGGCCTTGTCCGCCAGCGCCTTCTGCAGATGCGGCATCGCCGCGCGCGCTGCCGCGCCCAGCAGGCCGAATGCCGCTTCGGACTCGACAGCAAGCTCGATATCGGTCAGCCGCAGGGTCTGCTGCGCCTGATCGAGCGCCGGCTTGCCCCAGATATGCACATTGGCCTCGCCGCCGAAGCCGAAAAAGCTCTTCTTCTCCCTGGCATTCACCAGCAGCGAGATCAGCAGGCGGTCGCCGGAGGCCGCCACCGTGGCACGCCTGACGGTGACATCGACCGACCCCGAGCCATCTTCGGGAAACGTCTTTCCGGCGAACTGCGCCTCGACGATCCTGTTGATCTCGGTAAAGGGCATGTCGACGGGGACGCCGATCGCGACCCGGCCCGGCGTCGGCGGCACGATCGAGATGGTGGCGGGGAACGGACAACTGGGCTTGGTCTCGACCGGGGTGATGCGGGTCTCGGCCTCGATGCCGAGCGTCAGGATCAGCGCCTGCGCGTCGACGCGCGGCTGGGCGGCGATCGCCCGGGTCGGCCGCAGCTCCAGCCACAGCGCCGGCAGCGACGAACTCGTGCCGACACCCTGCAGCGGGATCGAGCGGCACGCCTTGGCCCATTGCAGCTTCGCGTTGTTCTCAAATGCGGGATCGTTGCGCATCCGCGTCTGTACCTGACTGATCTGATCGGCGACCGTCTTGTCGATCAGCGGCTTGACCTGCGCCGGCACGTTGATGCGGGCGCCGGCCATTGTCAGGCTGGTGTCGCCCAGATTGACCTGGGCGGCGAGATTGGGCTCGATGCGCCAGGCAGCGGCGATCTTCGGCCGCGCGGTAATCACGACATTGCCCTTGATCTCGGCTGACGCGTTGAGGTTCTTGATGTTCACGCTGCCGATCTGCTTGGCGACGTTGCCGCCGAGCAAGCCACCGAGCGCATCGCCGACCGCACCCGTCGCCTTTCCCGACAGCGAACCCGTGACGTTGAGGGTCCCCGTCAGCGGCGTCGTCAGCGTCAGCAGGTCCTGCCCGCCGGTCGCGGCGATCGGCCCGCGCGAGGCGGTCCAGCCGATGTCGGCGTTCTGCAGGATCTGCGAGATGGGATTTTCGGCCTTGCCGTTGAAGGCGCGCGGCGAACCGCGATCGGCGGCGTCGCGGATCGCCGACAGCGCCACCGAGATCGGCGCCATCACCGTGGAGCTGCGCGGGGCGGGAGCGAGCGGCGGCAATTCGACAAGCGCCGGCGGCTTGACCGTGCCGCTCGGCGCCAGCCAATCCATCGCCTTCAGGCTGATCAGAAACGAGACCGCGACTACCGCAACCCCGATCAAGATAGTCTTCAGATGCATCGGCAGACGCATCGTCCCCCCGGACCGATTGAACCAGCGAGCGTTTTACAGGCGCGGCGAGGGGGACGCCAGAGTGGGGTGGAACTCATCATGTTATCCATTAACGCGAAACCTCCGCCAGGCCTTGTGCGGATAAGTCAAGCAAGGCTTGGCGAGATGGCGGATTAGCGGCACGACGGCGGCAGGCGCCCGGCGATTTGCCGCGCTCACTATTAATTGCGATATCTTGATCGGGTTGCCGTCAAGACCGATTGGATTGAGATGGCGCGCGGACTTGCCGCCGGCAACGCTCTGGAAGAGATCGCCGCAGATGGCGGTGTGGCCATGTCGACCGTGCGCTCGCAACTGCGCCAGGTGCTGGAAAAAACCGGATGCTCCCGCCAGGCCGAGGTCGTGTCGCTGCTGGCCAGTCACGCTGGATCGGAATCCGGCAACGAACTAGCCGCTCGCGCGCTTAATCGCTTTCTCCATCTATTTCAGCCGCCTTCATCCGTTTGGGGGATGCGGCCAGGGCCGGCCGGCTTCACTATCGGATCAGCTTCAAGGACTGCAACAGCGGTTTGCGAGAACCCGGATTTCATGACGTATGGATAATTTCGGCTCGGCCCGCCGGTCGCTTCGACCGGCGGGCTTATTGCATTTTGAACGCAGCACGCGCGCGAAAACGGCCCCGGCGAATGCCGGAGCCGTCTCGGATTTCGACGATGGAAAAGTTTTAGCGGGTGGTGCCGAGGTCGGCGCGGCGATCCCGCATCGGCAGCACGATCACCTTGGTGCCGACGCCGACCCGCGAATAGAGGTCGCTGACGTCCTCATTGGTGAGGCGCAGGCAACCGGAGGAAACGCGGGTGCCGATCGTCTCCGGAGCATTGGTGCCGTGGATGCGATAGATGGTGCCGCCGAGATACATGGCGCGGGCGCCGAGCGGGTTACCCGGGCCACCGGTCATGTGACGCGGCAAATAGGGCTGGCGGGCGATCATTTCCGGGGGCGGCGTCCAGGCCGGCCATTCCGCCTTCCTGGTAATTGTCTGGGTGCCGGACCAGGTGAAGCCGTCACGGCCGATGCCGATGCCGTAGCGCATCGCCTGGCCGTTGCCCATCACCAGATAGAGATAGGTGTTGGGGGTGTCGATGATGATGGTGCCCGGCGCTTCGCGGGTATTGTAGTTCACCACCTGGCGACGCAGGCGGGCGGGCAGCTCGAAGCGCTCTTCGTCCTGCGAGGGAGCAACCGCCACCGGCGGCGGAGCGGCTTCGACCGGGGGCGCCATGAAGAACGGAAACAGCGGCAGCGGCGCTGCGGCGGCGGGTGCGGAAAATACGGTGGCGCCAATCGTGATTGCGCCGAACGCGGCGGCAGCGAGGCGGGTATTCAGCTTGAATGAATTGAACATCGGTCGTCCCCTTCAGTTTGCGCCCTGTCGCGCCAGTTTCAGCGCGTCGTTGAGCAAACCAGTACAGGCCAACCGTTTCAGGACATTTGCACAATGTCGCCAAAATGGTTTCGTCGCGTTAGGGAATTGTTTCAGGACGGCTTCGTCGCAGGATAGCGGCGGTGCGGCTGATGCGTGCGCAAAACATTAAGGAAATAGGGAAAATGCGTGGATTTGCTGAGAGCTGCACGCGAAACCGCGCTAGCTCTGCAGCGCCCGCAGCCGCTGTGTGTCGGGTTCGGCCGTGCCGATCGTGGCGCGGCGATCGGCCACCGCATGGCGGAATTGTTCTAGCGCCAGTCCGATCGCGGCCAGATCGCCGTCCTCGATCGCACCGTCCTCGTGACATTCCAGCGCCTCGCGCAACAGTGCATCCGCCATGCCCTGCATCTCCAGCAATTCCTCCGGCGTTTCGGCCGCACGCGCCTTCGAAATCAGGTCGAGCAGATTGTCGCGATGCTCGGCATATCGCTCGCGCTCTTCACGATTCCAGTAGTGCCGCAGCCACGCCCATGCCGAGCCGATGCCCGAGAGCACCATGATCGCGCCCCAGATCAGGTCGGTATTTCTTTCGAGAAACGTCCGCTCGTTGCCGTCGATATAGGCGGCGGCGCCCTGATGGGCCGGCAGGGCAGCGTCCTTGTCGGTGTCCGGCTTCTCGATCTGGCTTGCGGTTGGCAATTCGCGCGCGAGCTGCTGGCGGTGGGTAAAGATTTGCCGCGCGAGCGCGCCGACCGTGGTGTCGGCCAGCGATTTCGGCGCGATGATCAGGTGGTTGACGCTGACGGTGTCGATCTTGTCTTCGGGGCGTGCCGGCGATGACCCGAAGATGCTGCCGGGAATTTCCTCGGCTTCATAGATCGGGTGCTTCTTCGAAATCGTCTCCGACACGTCGATCGGAAGAAATTTCGGTTCGCCCCGGACCGCCGCGGTGGCGTTGATCGCGTCGACGGTGATCTTGCTGTTGAGCGGGCCGACCGTCATGTAGGCCTCGACGGTCTGGTCGCGGGCCATCTCGGCCAACTGATTGACGGCGAATTGGCTGACCGGCACCTTGTCGGCATTGATGCCGGCCTCGGTCAGGATCGTGCGCAGCAGCTTGACGTTGGCTTGCGTTCGTCCGACGACGCCGACGCGGTGGCCGGCGAGTTCGTCGAGGCTCTTGATCTTGGCCACCGGCGTTTTTTTCGAGCCCTTCGGCGCGATGCCTGACGGCGCCCACAGCACGACGACGTTCTTGCGCAGGATGGCAACGGACTCGGCGGTGGCCGGCAGGTTCAGATCGCCGCGCGCCACCGCAAGCTCGGCGTTGCCGGCGGCAAGCAGCGCGATGCTCTCGACGGCCCCCGGGGTAGTGATCAGCGACAGCCGGATCGCGCTGTTTTCGCGGGCGAAGGTCTGCGCCATCAGCTGGATCAGCTTCTGGTCGTCGCTTCCGGGAGGACCGACGGCGATCCGCAAGGTCACCGGCCGCAGCAGGTAGTAGAGCGTCGCGGCGGCCGCGCCGAACATGAAAATTCCGACAGCGAGGACCAGCAGCGAATAGTTTTTTCGCTTCCGGCGCGGGCGGGATGGAGCGGAATTTGCGTTCGGGTTTGACATCGTACTGTCACGTTACACGAAAAACGCCGAAGCGGCGGGGAAAAACATCCTTACAGATCGATGACGTCATACGCTTGAAATATCCATGAACGAACGTCGGGAAGTGAGAATCATGGATAACCCCGGGGTCCCGACATGCGGGTATTGATAGCAACCGACGCCTGGCATCCGCAGGTGAATGGTGTGGTCCGGACGTTAACCTCGCTGGCGCGCAGTGCGTCAGCACTTGATGCCGACGTCAGCTTTTTGACCCCGGACGGATTTCCCTCGGTCGGCGTGCCCACCTATCCGGGGCTGCGCATCGCGCTGCCGAACCGCCGCGAGATCGCGCGCCGGATCGAGGCGGCAGCACCCGAGGCCATTCATATCGCGACCGAAGGCCCGATCGGCTGGGCGGTTCGCGGCTATTGCCGCCGCCACAAGCTCGCGTTCACCACGTCCTACACCACGCGCTTCCCGGAATATGTCGCGGTGCGCACCATGATTCCGGCCAGCGTCGGCTACGCCGTGTTGCGGCATTTTCATGCGGCGGCGTCGACCACCATGGTTGCGACTGCCTCGCTGCGGCAGGAGCTGAGCGAGCGGGGTTTTCGCAAGCTCGGCTTCTGGACCCGCGGCGTCGACACCGAACTGTTCACGCCGGACCATCCGGCCACGCTCGATTTGCCCAGGCCGATCTTCATGACCATGGGCCGGGTCGCGGTTGAAAAGAATCTCGAAGCGTTCCTCTCGCTCGATCTGCCGGGAACGAAGGTCGTCGTCGGCGACGGGCCGCAGCGGGCGCAACTGGCGCAGAAATATCCCGACGCGATCTTTCTTGGCGAGAAAAAGGGCGAGGATCTGCGCTCGCACTTGGCGGCAGCCGATGTCTTCGTGTTTCCGAGCCTCACCGACACGTTCGGCGTCGTGCAACTGGAAGCGCTGGCCTGCGGCACGCCGGTTGCGGCGTTTCCGGTCACCGGGCCTTTGGACGTCATCGCCGATCATCCGATCGGCGCGCTGGACTGGGACCTGCGCAGCGCGTGCTTGCGCGCGCTCGAGATGTCGCGCGAGGCGTGCCGGAATTTTGCGCTGGGGCGTTCCTGGGAAAACAGCGCCCGGCAATTCATCGGCAATCTGGCGGCGCTGCAGCCCAGCCGCGCCACGCTGCCGGCACGCCGCATCCCCGGCACCAAAGCCGTTCAAGGCTGAACCGAAGCTGTTTTTTGAAGAGAGACGAGAAGGCAGACCATGGCAGACATCATCAAGCTTGACGGCACCAGGGCGTTGGACTTCGACCGCGAGACGGTCGAGCAGGCCTACGACCGCTGGGCGCCGATATACGACCTCGTGTTCGGCGGCGTGTTCAGCAAGGGCCGCAAGGCCGCGATCCAGGCCACCAACAAGATCGGCGGCCGCGTGCTCGAGGTCGGCGTCGGCACCGGCATCTCGTTGCCGCAATACGCGCCGCACTTGCGAATCTTTGGCACCGATATTTCGGAAGCCATGCTGCAGAAGGCCAAAAAGCGCGTCGACGAACTCAAGCTGAAGAACATCGAGGGCCTGGCGGTGATGGATGCCGAGAAGCTCGAATTCCCGGACAACGCCTTCGACGTCGTGATGGCGCAATATGTCGTCACTGCGGTGCCGAACCCGGAAGCGGCGCTGGACGAATTCGCGCGTGTGCTGCGCCCGGGCGGCGAGCTCATCATCCTGACCCGCGTCAGCGCCGACGCCGGCATGCGCCGCTTCATCGAGCAGCGCTTGCAGCCGGTGGTTCGCCCGCTCGGCTTCCGCACCGCCGAGTTCTCCTGGTCGCGCTATGCGCAATGGCTCGCCGGCGCGCGCGGCATGGAATTGGCGGAGCGTCGCCTGGTGCCGCCGCTCGGTCACTTCTCGCTGGTGCGTTTTCGCAAAACCGACATCGCCAAAGCGGCGTGACGCAACCTTTCCCGGTTGCGTCATCGCGTCGTTGCAAAGCTTCGTATGACATTTCGATGATGTCATATGCCGGACATCGAATCCCGTTAATCCTTAACCCGAAAGAATTTTGGGGGAGATCATGATCAAGAACTTCATGCAGGAATTGCGAACCCAGCGCTGGGATGACCATCGCTACTATCACCACAGCCGCATCAACCAGTCGCTGCACTTCGTCAGCGCCGCGAGCTTCCTGTTCGCCTATGTCATGCTGTTCATCGACCCCGTCGTCTCGGCGCTGGTCGGCTGGCTGGTGTCGATGACGTCACGCCAGGCCGGTCATTTCTTCTTCGAGCCGCGCGGCTATGACCACGTCAACCACGCGACCCACGAGCACAAGGAAGAGATCAAGGTCGGCTACAATCTGCAGCGCAAGGTCGTGCTGATGGTGGTCTGGGCGGCGTCGCCGCTGGTGCTGTACGTCGATCCGACTTTGTTCGGTCTGTTCACGCCTTGGACGACGTCGGCGGACTTCATGCGTCAGGTTGCCAAGATCTGGCTGGCGCTCGGGGCAGGCGGACTGCTGTTCCGCACCATCCACCTGTTCTTCATCCGCGACGTCGAGACCGGGCTGGTCTGGATGACCAAGATCCTGACCGACCCGTTCAGCGACCTCAAGCTCTACTACAAGGCGCCGATCGCCTTGATGAAGGGCGAACTGATCGACCCGGGCCTCGAAAAGCACGTCAAGCACGCCTGATAGTACCGTTCGAGTGTTTCGCAACTTCGTCATGCCCGGGCTTGTCCCGGGCATCCACGTCTTAGGGGCTTAGTCGTCTTGAATTTCCGTCATCCTGAGGTGCGAGCGCAGCGAGCCTCGAAGGATGAATCGGCCACAGGCGGGCCGTCGTCCTTCGAGGCGCGCAAGAGCGCGCACCTCAGGATGACGGTGATAGGGTTGAGTTCGCGGTCAGCTGCCGCGCGATCGCGACCGCTTCCGCGTGAACATCTCTTTCAGGATCTGCCGCTTGATGTTCTTGTTGGTGACGCCGGCGTCATGCCACCACCAGCCGTCGCGCTTCATCTTGTCGGTGGCGGCGACGAAGCGGTCGGCGACCGCGGCAAAATCGTCGTCGGTATAGTTCAGGCTGAAGATCAGCCGGCCGGTTCCGACCCAGCTCAGCGCCAGCCCTTCGGCGCGCAGGTAATATTGCAGCATCCAGTTGTAACGGGACGGCTCGGTATAATGCACCATCCAGATCGACGACAGATTGCTGACGCGCACCGGAAGGTCCTGCGCCGCCAGCCGGTCGTTCAATTGCCTGGCGCGGGCGTTCCAGGTCTCGTCGAGCCCGTTATAGACCGAATTGAAATTGGGGCTGGCAAGCCGGCCCAAAAATTCGTCCATCGCCGTCATGACGTAGGGATGCGAATTGAAGGTGCCGCGGGCAAAGCAGATGTCGGCGGGACGGTCGTCGCGAAACCGTCGCATCAGGTCGTTGCGGCCGCAGACCACGCCGACCGGCAATCCGCCGGCAAGGCTTTTTCCGTAGGTCACCATGTCGGCGCGGACGCCGAAATATTCCTGGGCACCGCCGGCGGCGAGCCGGAAGCCGACGAAGACTTCGTCAAAAATCAAGACGATGCCGCGTTCGGTGCAGACCGCGCGCAGCTTCTGCAGCCATTCGGTATAGGCGGCGCGATCGAACTTGGCGGACCGCGAACTGTCGACCAGCGCCGAATCGCCGGGCGCGTTGGCATTCGGATGCAGCGCCTGCAGCGGATTGACCAGCACGCAGGCGATGTCGCGGCGCGTCTTCAAGACGTGCAGCGTCCGCTCCGACATGTCGGCGAGTGTATAGGTCTCGTGCGGCGAGACGGGGTTGCCGACGCCAGGTTGCACGTCGCCCCACCAGCCGTGATAGGCGCCGGCAAAGCGAACCAGATGCGAGCGTTTGGTGTGGTAGCGCGCCAGCCGCACCGCCTGCATCACCGCCTCGGTGCCGGACATGTGGAACGAGACTTCGTCGAGGCCGGAAATCTCGCAGAGTCGCTTGACGTTGTCGGTAATGACAGGGTGATAGGGACCAAGCACGGGTCCGAGCGCATGCGCGCGCTTTTCCGACTCGGCGATGCACTCCTTGTAAAAGTCGTTGCCGAAGATGTTGACGCCGTACGAGCCGGTCAGGTCGTAGGAAACATTGCCGTCGACATCGGTGACGGTGACGCCGGCCGACGACGCCACGAAGGCGCTGGTCGAAAGATGCTCGCGCACCAGCCGGCTGTACTGGAACGGCACGCGGTAGGCTTCGGTGAATTGCAGGTCGGAGATTCGCTCCGCCGCCTCGGCCGTCATCTGCCGGCCCTTGGGGTAACGATGCTGGTAGGCGCCGGCGAGCCGGAAGAATCCGTCCTGGCGCTGCGTCGCGACGTCGGCCGGTGCGCCGTCGGAACGGAAGAAGTCGCCGATATCGAATTCGTAATGCGGCAGCAGCCGCGCGACCATCTTGGACATCTTGGAATGCCCGGCCAGCGAGCGGTGCTTGGCGCGCGACAGCGCCAGCCGCGCCTGCAATTTGGGGAAGGTCACCGCGGCGCCGGCAATCGCAACGGCGGACAGCGACAGAATCGAAAGGGGCGAATCCATGCCACCAGCGCTAGCTAATCCATCTAACAGATTAATGACAATCCGGGGCCTGATCTCGGCCTTTACCCAGCAGGAAGACCTCAATTTCCTGCTCACCAACCGCATCCCCCGGGCGGCCGTCACCCGGTTCATGGGATGGTTCAGCAAGATCGAAAACCCGCTGGTGCGGGACGCCTCGATCGCCTGCTGGCGGCTGTTCTCCGACCTCGATTTGTCGGAGGCGAAGAAGACCGAGTTCAGGAGCCTGCACGATTGCTTTACGCGCGAGCTGCGGCCGGGCCTGCGCCCCGCCGATCCAGATCCCACTGTCGTGGTGAGCCCGTCCGACGGCATCATCGGTGCCTTCGGCCGGATCGAGGACACAAAACTGTTCCAGATCAAGGGCGCGCCGTATTCGCTGCTCGATCTACTCGGCGACCCTGGTTTGGTGGAGCGCCATCGCAACGGAATGTTCCTGACGCTGCGGCTGACCTCGAGCATGTATCACCGCTTTCATGCGCCTTATGACGCCACGATCGAGCGGGTAACGTTCATCCATGGCGACGTCTGGAACGTCAATCCGATCGCGCTGAAGCGCGTGGAGCGGTTGTTCTGCAAGAACGAGCGCGCAGTGCTGCAAACCCGGCTTGCGTCCGGCGAGGCGCTGACGCTGGTGCCGGTCGCCGCGATCCTCGTCGCCAGCATCCGCCTGCATTTTTTGGATGTGACGCTTAACGCGCAAAGCCGGGGACCGGTGGACTTCCCCTGCGATGCGCGCGTGCAAAAGGGCGACGAGCTCGGCTGGTTCGAGCACGGCTCAACCATCATCGTGCTGGCGCCGGAAGATTTTGAGTTCGCCGACAATGTCGCCGACGGCGCGCGTGTTCGTGCAGGGGAGGCGTTGCTGCGGAAGCCGGCTGGATGAGTTTGCTGCCTAGGACATGCGTCATCCTGAGGTGCGCGCTCTTGCGCGCCTCGAAGGATGAGTACGACCCCGTGGCCCATCCTTCGAGGCTCGCTGCGCTCGCACCTCCCGAGCGAACGCAAGTGCGTTCGTCCGGGGATGACGGGCGCGCTCAATCATCTAAACGCGTCTCCCCCTGGTTCGTCTTGCCCGTCATCGCGAGCTCGGCCAATCGGGGATAGTCGACATCCACCATGTTGGCGAGCCCGCGCATTTCGTCGATGCTGAACCATCTCAGTTCCGTGTGTTCGTCGCACACATTGGCCGGGTCGCCGCCTTGCCAGGCGGTCACGGCGTAGACGTGATGCAG
Source organism: Bradyrhizobium sp. LjRoot220 (assembly GCF_964252915.1). Classification (NCBI taxonomy): domain Bacteria; kingdom Pseudomonadati; phylum Pseudomonadota; class Alphaproteobacteria; order Hyphomicrobiales; family Nitrobacteraceae; genus Bradyrhizobium; species Bradyrhizobium sp. LjRoot220. The sequence continues at coordinate 79,825 of NZ_CAXUPS020000014.1, read as the reverse complement.
CGCATCGCCGTAGCGTGCCGGCTGCCGTTCCCTGACCGCCGCAACTAGTCGAAACCGGATAGGTGTTACCCCGGTCTCTTCCCGAACCTCACGGATCAAGGCGTTATCAAGGCTCTCGCCGTCTCCGACATGCCCGCCGATCGTATCCCAATGGCCTGGCCAAGCCTTTTTAGAGGGCGCGCGCAAGCCGAGGAGAACTTTGCCGTCGGGCCGGATAAATAGTGCACCGACGGTTTTGGCGGTTTTTTCTTCCATGCGGCGTCTCGGGATGACTGGCTCTGCATCGTGCACGGACAGTAGCATCGCCACGTGAAATTCTCTATGTGTGGAGGATTCCAACGACGATCGGAGCGGATGGCGATGGCGCGGACGCCTGTGCTGGCGGCGGGAGGCATTGTGTTGCGGCAGGCGGCAACGCCGCTGGTCGCCGTGGTGCGGCTGCGCAAGCGCGACGAATGGGTTCTGCCGAAGGGCAAGCTCGATCGTGGCGAAACGCCGCGCGACGCGGCGGAGCGCGAGGTCAATGAAGAGACTGGGCACGACGTTTCCGTGCACGAGTTTCTCGGCACGCTGGTCTACGAATCCCGCGGCGGCTCCAAGGTCGTGCATTTCTGGCGGATGGAGGCGGGGGCCGAGCCGGTCCGCAAACTGATGCGCGACGTCAAGGCGGTGGAGTGGCTGCCGCTTGCCGACGCGGTCGACCGGCTGTCGCGCGGCTATGAACGCGCGTTTCTCGAAAACGTCGGGCCGATCGCGGTGGCTGCGGGGGGTATCACGCAGAGCGGCACCGCGGTCGATCGCGCGCCGGAGCCCGTGCGTGTTGAAACGATTTCGCGGCCGCGCCGCAGCCTCGTGCAGAAGATGCGGGACTGGTTTCGCCGTGCGGCGTGATCTCGCTCCTTCGTCATGGCCGGCCATGACCGAAAACGAACAAGCGCCACGTCCGGGAATGCCGGGCATGGCGCTTGTTGATGTTATCTAAAGTTATCTAAAGTGCCGATCAGCCGCGCTTGTGCGGGGTCAGGTTCAGCGGCTTCGACGGCTTGGCCGACGGCGCGTAGCTGACGGGCGTCGCGGCCGGCGGGGCGTAACGGAATACGGCCTTGCAACCGTCGCTCAGCGCCGCGCGCTTCTGGATCATGCAGGCGGTGACGCGATCGACGTCCGGGATTTCCGAGCTGCAAAGCCGCATCGCATCGCCGGCGCACATCTGCTCCTGCTCTTGCGTGTAGGCCTGCGACACCGTGGTCAGCATGCCCAGCGCCAGCGTGGTCGCGATCAGCAATTGGCAGTTACGGATGGTCGAACGTGCGAAAGCCATGGAGTGTCCCTCTTGCAGGTTTGGTGGGTGGTGCGCCCGAGTTGCGCGCCGGGTGGCGCCTCGTTGGGCAAGAGAAATACGCGGGCCTGGTTTCCGGATTTTTTCGTCGGGGGGTCAAAACGGTTTCGTCGCGGGGGAGAATTGTTTCGTCGCGGACGTTCTAGCTGTGTCATTCCGGGGCGATGCAAAGCATCGAACCCGGAATCTCGAGATTCCGGGTTCGCACTTAGTGCGCCCCGGAATGACGGGGCGCTATTTGATGTAAAATATCAGCTCACGCGCTTCCAGGTCTGGCCGCCGCAGAACATGCCGCCGAAGGCACAGCCCTGCACGCGCAGCGAGCCGTTGCTCTTCAGCTGCATCGTCGAGTCGTACTTGCGGCCGCTGTTGGGATCGTTGATCCGGCCGGCCCATTTCGAGCCCTGCGGCCGCATGTTGATCAGGATCTTTTCGCCGGTCTTGACGGCGTAGCCGCAGAGATTGTCGCCGCACTGCTCGATGCGGACGTTGCCCTTGTTCTCTTCGGTGGCCCAGACGCCGATCGGCGAGTTCGGATCGGATGCGGGTGCAGCGGCAACCGGTGCCGGTCCCGGTGCTGCGACCGCGACTTGAGCCGGTGCCGGCTCGGGAGCTGGTGCAAGCTCTGGGGCAGGAGCGGGCGCCGGTTGTGCGACGTCGGTCGGCGCGGGCGCCGCGGCGTAGGTCGTCGGAGCCGGGGCGGGGGCCGGCGTCGAGGCGACCGGAGCAGGCGGCGGGGGCGGCGCAGTCGCCTGAACCGGCGCCGGGGCGTATTGGGGTTGGGCCGGCTGGGCCGGCGCCGACGCCATGTCGTCATCGTCGTCGTAGCGCTTGTTCTTGAGGCCCTTGAAACCAGGCGCGGTGATGTTGATGCACGAGAGCGAGGCACAGCCGCGCGGCGCGTCGATGTGGATGCGCTGGCCTTCGATCTGGAACGAGATGCCACCGGCTTGGGCCGAGGTGGTGGCCAACAGCAGGGCTGCGAGGATGTAGAGCTTCTTCATGAGAGCCTCCTGGGCGGCGTTGCGAATTGGGTTGCGATGAACTTGCGCGGACCCTATGCCCGGCCGGCGGCGTCTTCTGTGACGTAGCTCACGGTGGACCCAGGTGACTCACATCACATCCAGGGAACCGCCGGCCGCCTAGCTTTTGCGCGTAACCCGGGGAGGGCCCGATGAAGCGCTTCTGTTTTCTCGCCGCACTGATGCTGCTCAGCCCGACCGCGCAGGCGGGCGACTCGATTTCATTCGTGGTCGGCGGCCATCGCATTCATATCGACGCGTCCCGGCATTGCCGTTCGACCTCCTGCGCCTCGGTTTCGATCTCCGGCATCTCGCGTAGCCGAGCTCGGTATGACGACCGTGGCCATGACGATGATGATCGCTATCGCGATGATCGCAGGATTAGTGAGTCAACGCGGACGCTTCCCATCGCACCGGCGGTGGCTCCGCCGCCGGTTCAGCCCGTCGCCGTTTCGCCGCCGGCCGTGTACAGGCCGGCCGCCGCCGCGACGCAAATCGTGCCGGCGCCGCCGCCCCCTCCGCCAGCAGCGCTGGCTGTGCCGCCCGCGCCACCACCGCCTGCGCCGCTGCCGCCGGTTGCGAAGCCGGCCGAGCCTGTGCGCCCGGCGCCGGTTACCGTGCCGCAGATTTCCCGGATCATGAATGATGTCGCTGACGCCGCCGACACGCCTGTTGGAGACTGGCAGACCGAAGGCAAGGGATCGGTTCGTATCGCCAAATGCGGCAATGCCCTGTGTGGTTACGTGCTCAATTCATCCTCAAACGATAAAGGCGAAGCGATCCTGATCAACATGAAGCCGAAGAGCGAGAAGCAGTGGACCGGCAACGTCTACAGCCAGGCCAGCGGCGACACCTATTACGGCACCATGGACATGAAGGGCCAGAACACGCTGCGCGTCGAAGCCTGCGCGCTTGGGCGGTTCTATTGCTCGGGCAACAACTGGAGCCGGATTACGACAAGTCAGGAGAGCCTGATGTCGTCGCGGCAGACTTCTGCAGCACCACGGTCATAAATTATCGCGCACATAAAAAGGCCCGATGGCCGAACCACCGGGCGAATAGTCTTCGATTGGCTTCAAGCCTGGAACGGGAATCCTAGAATAAGCCGATCACAATGGCGCCGACAAAGGCGAATGCGACGTATGCGGTTACAACGCTCAGTCTGCTGACCATGGTCATGTGGTGAATATCCCCTGGTTCACGTCGTGCCCGCACATAACGCCGAACGCTAACAAAGCGTTCCCCGCCAAAAAAGTCAGTGTTGCTGTCCATCCCTGCCTGTCCACAGCCGGCGGCGGGCTGGCAACATGGTAAATGATTCATGAAAACAACGTGTTGAAGACTTCTTAAATAAATTCGCCGAACGTGCGCGCATGACGCGCGGAGTTCGTTTGTATCTCGTCGGCTCCTTCGTCCTTGTCTCCTTGGCGGGCTGCGGCCGCGGACTTTTTCAGTCCGCCGAGCGTGAACCGTGGCGGGCCGAGGCCGAGGTCGCATGCCTGAAGTCCGGTGCGGTCAAGGAGACCCCCGAACTGGTCCGGATCGACCCGATTTCCGGTCCCGGCGCCTGCGGCGCGCAATTCCCCCTTAAGGTCGCAGCACTCGGTGAGGGCAGCCCGAGTTTCGGGTTTGCCGACGATTTGCGGCCGCCCGCCAATATCGGCAACCAGCCGCGCTGGCCGGTCCGGCCGGCGCCGGTCGCCGCACCGTCGCAGACCTATTCCGATACGGCGCTGCGCCAGCCAAGCTACGGCGCGCCATCGAACGGGCCGGTGTCGCTGACCGCGCCGGGCGTGCCGCAACAGGATGACGAAATCGATCTGCCGGCCGAAGGCGTGCCGCAATCGCGCGACCCGCGCCGCGGCGGCTCCTATATGGCCGCGCCTTCCGCCGCAGCCCCTGCCTATCCGCCGCGCGAGCGTTACCCGTCTTCCCCGCCACCCTATTCACCCGCCCCCTATTCGCAGGCGCCCGGCAGCGCACCCGCGCCGCGGCTCGGACCGACGCTCGGCGATCCCGTCAACGCGGTGGGTCCGGTCGCCATAAAACCGACGGCGACGCTGGCCTGTCCGATCGTCTCGGTGCTCGATCGCTGGCTCGCCGACTCGGTGCAGCCGGCCGCTCAGCGCTGGTTCGGCGTGCGCGTGGTCGAGATCAGGCAGATCTCGGCCTATTCCTGCCGCGGCATGAACGGCAATCCGAACTCGCATATTTCCGAACACGCTTTTGGCAACGCACTCGACATCGCCTCGTTCACGCTGGCCGATGGCCGGCGCGTGACGGTGAAGGGCGGCTGGCGCGGCATGCCGGAAGAGCAAGGATTTTTGCGCGACGTGCAGGCCAGCGCCTGCCAGCAGTTCAACACCGTGCTGGCGCCGGGCTCCAACCGTCATCACGAGGATCACATCCACGTCGATCTGATGCGCCGCTCCAGCGGGCGGGTGATCTGCCAGCCGGCGGCGGTTTCCGGCGATCAGGTCGCGGGAAGGGCCGGCGGCCGCAATCCCTACGCCTCATCGCGCGAGCCGTATGCGACCGGTTCGCTCGGCGGCCGGAGGCCGCACCGGCACTCCTCGAGCAAGATCAACGAAGAAGACGAGTTCGACGACCACTAGGCGAACTGCCGTAGGGTGGGCAAAGCCACGGGGTCGCGCGAATGCGCGCCCGATGACAGGCTCCGCGTGCCCACCATCGATCTGCACGCGCGGTTGAAATGGTGGGCACGGCGCTTGCGCGCCTTTGCCCACCCTACGAAACCTTACGCCGCCAGCTTCTCCAGCAAATCCCGCACCACACCTTCCAGCAGATCGAGCTTGTAACCCGTCATCGGCAGCGGCTTGGCGCCCGAGGTCGCGAGCTTTGCGGCCACTTCGATGTTCAGCGCATTGGCCGCTTTGCCTTGTAACGCGGCTTCCGCCGCCTTCAGCCGCAGCGGCACCGGCGCGATGCCGCCGGCGGCAAGACGGATGAACTCGAACGTGCCGTTCTTCACGACCGCGCGGGCGCAGACTTCGACCAGCGGCCATTCCGCATGGGCGCGGCTGATCGCCCGCTTGTAGAACGCGCGCTCGCCTTGCAGCGGCTTGGGCAATTCGATGCCGCGGATCATCTCGCCCGGCTGCAGCAAATGGTCGGCCGTACCGTTCGAGCCGTCGCCGAGCACGTCAGGGATCGACAGCCCATTCCTTGTGTAGGTGATCACAGCCGCGTCATAAGCGAGCAGTGCCGCCGCCATCGTGGAAGGGTGCGCCGCCACGCAGGGGCCGAGATCGAAGGCGACGTGATAGAGATGATTGCCGTCGCGGGCCGGGCAATCCGTGCCGCCCTTCTTCAGGCAGGCGATATGCGGATTGCGAAAATACCAGCAGCGCGAACGCTGCGCGATGTTGCCGCCGAGCGTTGCCAGATGACGGATCTGCGGCGTCGCCAGGCCCGCCGCCGAGGCCGTTATGCCCGGATAGGCGGCGGCGATGCTTCGGTCGGCGGCGATCGCGGCGATTGTTGTGCAGGCGCCGATGCGCAATGTGCCGTCGGTGCCCCAGTGCATGCCGGTGATATCGGATGCCGCCACGATATCCATCAGCGGGCCCTTCGAGACGCCGCTGCGGCGGCGTTCGGAGATATCAGTGCCGGCGGCGCGGAATTCGGTCGTCATGGCCGGTGTCATGCGGCGGCCCTCCCTTTCAGCGCGGATATCAAACGATCGGGCCGGATCGGCAGCTCCATCGGCCGGATGCCGGTAGCGTTGTAGATCGCATTCGCCACCGCAGGTGACGTCGGCACGGTGGCGACCTCGCCGATGCCGACGCTGCCGCCGAGCACGTGATCGAAACCCGCTTCGTCGAAATGCACGTCGATCACGGGCGTGTCGGCAATCCCTGGAATGCGATAATCCTCCAGCCCGCCACTCAGCGTATCGCCGGTTCGCCGATCGATCTCGCGCGCCTCGTAAAGCGCGTAGCCGATGCCTTGAATGACCGAGCCGGTCGCCTGACTTCGCGCCAGCGCGGGTGCGGCGATCTTGCCGACCGCAATGCCGGTGTGGACGTTGACGACGCGAACATGGCCGAGCCAAGTGTCGACTTCGACCTCGACCACCTGCACTGAACTCGGCACCCCGGCGCCGATCGCCATGTTGGACATCCAGCGCATCATCTTGCCGAAGATCCAGCCCAGAATACCAACCTGCTTCAGGGGCGACTCAATGCCCGGCGCCATCCGCCTGCCGTCCTCCGGCCGCACGCCGGAGGCGGTGAGATCGGGCGATGCCGCCAGTAATTCGCGCCACGGCGCATTGGAGCCCGGCGCCGGCTTTCGCTTTGCGTTCTTCTCGATCGCGGCCTTCAGCTTTTGTATCGCCAGCAGCGTCGGCGGCACCACCGAGGCGGTGGTGCGGCTGCCGCCGGAGCCCGGGCCGACCGGCAGGTTGGAATCGCCGATCTGAACTTCGATCTCGTGCGGTTCGAGGCCGAACTCGCGCGCCACCGTATTGGCGATCACGGTGCGGCTGCCGGTGCCGATATCCTGAATGGCCGTGCGCGCGATCAGGCGGCCGCCCTTCACCGACACTTCGACCTTCGAGCCGGGCTGCCAGAGATAAAGCCAATATCCGGTGGCGACGCCGACGCCGCGGCGGTAGCGGCCGCTCTGCTCCGCCGCTGACTTCCGGTTGCGCCAGACATCGAGCCCTTGCGCCCACTCATAGAGCCGCCGCCGATTGGGATCGGTATCCCAGCGTTTGCGCAGCTCGATCGGATCGACCTTCATCCGCAGGGCGGCTTCGTCGATCGCCTGTTCCACCGCGAACGCCATCGGCGGTCCACCGGGCCCGCGGAACGCCGCCCCCGGCGGCAGATTGCTGATGACGTCGTAGTCGGCGAGTTCCTTGGCCTGCGCCGGATAGATCAGCCGCGCCAGTGCGGCGATGGTCGAGTTCGTCGCAGCACCGGTGTCGGCATAGGCGGTCACCGAGAGCGCTTTCAGCTCGCCCTGTTCGGACGGCAGCAGCGCGATCTTGACCTCGGTCGCCGGCCGATAGCCGGTCACCGAAAGCTCTTCGTGGCGGTCGAAGGCGACGCGCACCGGCGCCCTGGCGGCGCGCGCCAGATCGATCGCGATCGTCGTCTCGGCGCCGAGACTGGCTTTTGAGCCAAAGCCGCCGCCGACATGATCGGCGATGACGCGAACCTTGTCGTGGTCGAGCTTGTAGCGCTTGGCAATCAACTCCATCAGGTGGAACACGCTCTGCGTCGAGGCGTGCACAATAAGGCGGTCGCCGTCGAAATGCGCGACTGACGCGTGCGGCTCGAGACAGCTATGCGATTGCGTGCCGGTCCGGAACACACCTTCGAACAACAGCGGGTCTTTTGCCTGACGCGCGCTCTCGACCCAGCTCCGCACCTGCTTGGGCTTCAGCGAAAACGCCGCCGACGGTCCGCGGACGTTGGCTTTCCACGGCGCCGGCGAGCCGCCGCCTTCGGAGACGTTGCCGGCCTTCTTGCGATCCGCCTTCTCGAACACGACCGGCGCCTCGGGCTTGCGGGCTTCATTGAGCCCGATCACCGCGGGCAGCCGTTCACTGGTCATCCTGATCGCGGCGATCGCGGCCAGCGCGGTCTTGCGATCTTTCGCCGCGACGGCGGCGATGGGCTGGCCGACAAAGCGGACGATCCGGTCTTCAGCGAGCAGCGAAATCGCGGCACCGACGCCCGGCAACGCCAGCGCCGGCGCGAGATCGAGCTCGCCGATTTTGCCGTGCGCGATCTGCGAGCGCAGGATGAGGCCTTCGAGCTGTCCGTCGTGCCTGACATCGACGGTGTATTTTGCCGCACCCGTCACCTTGTCGCGCGCCTCGACGCGCGGCGAGACGATGTCGCCGCCGTCGAACTGGCCGGTGCAGGCCGCGGCCACTGCGCTGAAGATGCCGTCATAGGCGCCGCAGCGGCACAGATGCCCCGACAGTGCCGCGCCGATCTCCTCGCGCGACGGCGTTGCCGTTCCCTTGGTCGCGCGCCAGTGATCGTGAAACGCCGCGGCCTCGACGACAAAACCTGGCGTGCAGAACCCGCATTGCAACGCGTCGTGCACCATGAAGGCCTTCTGAATCGGGTGCAGTTTTTCCGCGCCGATGCCCTCGACCGTCGTCACCGTCTTGTCGGCCGCGGCGCGCGCCGGCATCAGGCAACTCGCGACCGGCGCACCGTCCACCAGCACGGTGCAAGCGCCGCAGACGCCGGCTCCGCAGACCAGCTTGGTGCCGGTGAGGTCGAGATCGGTTCTCACCACGTCGATCAGCATGGCGTCGAGGTCGTCGGGGAGGGGGGCGACACGGCCGTTGATCGTCATCGTACTCATCTGCGATCTCCTGATTTGCGGGCGGTTTTGCTTGCGACAGGTTTTGCGACAGGTTTTCTTGCGGGCGTCTTTTTTGGACGTGGTTTCGGTGACGGGCTCACGGCGCCGGCCACCAGCGTGCGCACCATGATTCCGAAATCCCGCAGGAGAGCGTCGGCCGGCTGCATCGCCGGATAGGCCGATTTGGTGCCGTTGAACGCCATCTCGACGCATCGTGCGAAATCGGGCGCAGTCATGTCCTTGATCACGAGGCGCTGCTTGCGGCAGACGCGTTCGATCGTGTTGGTCAGCTGCCTGGCGTAGCTGGCAGCGTACTTCTGATAGAGATCGCGCGCCTGCAGGAGATGTTCGGAGAACAGCTCCTCGATATGGGGCGAACCCTCAAGCGGTGCGATCAGCTGCCCGATCCGCGCCGTGATCTCGGCGATCAATATGTCGGCGAGACTGCCGCCGGCCTTCTCCGTGGCCTCGCCCGCCGCGATCTCGGCGGCCAGCGCATTCTCATGCAGCCGCTCGATCACGGCGCGGAACAGTTCTTCCCTGGATTTGAAATGATGGTACAGCGCCTGCCGGGTCAGGCCGGCTGTTTCCGCGGCCTGTTCGATCGACGAGCGCCGAAAGCCCTGCCGGCGGAACACCAGGATGGCGGCATCGAGAATGCGGTCGCGGGGCTTCATTTGACGAATTTGACAAAATGCGACGAAATGTCAAATGACGGATTTGTGTTAACGGCGCAGTTCGCATCCTGGCTTGGTAGCCCGCATGAGCGGAGCGAAATGCGGGAATCGAAACCCGGATGTCGCTTCGCTCATCTGGGCTACGCGTGGCCGTTGATGGAAGATGTTTGGGAGGATTACCGGCGTCCGAAAATTCCGCCGACCACGCCGCCGACGACACCGCCAATGACGCCGATCGGGCCGCCGCTACCGCCGCGACGGCGGGCCCGACGGTCGTTACCGCGGACGCCTGCGTTCGCCGTCGAGACGGACTCGGTCATGAGTGCCTGATGCTGCTGCGCGTTGAGGAAGCCGCTCTGGGGATAGTCGCGCGCGGCCTGCCAGCGCGTGATGACGGCGCGGGTTGCCGCGTCGAACTTTCCGTTGGCCCTGGTGTCGAAGCCGAGCCGGGTCAGCCGGCGCTGCACGTCGCGGCGCTTGCGCTTGTCGAGGCCGATCCGATCCTCGGTTTCCTGGGTTGCTTCGTCAGCAGCGGTCGCCTCATCGGCGGTTGCGGTCAGATCGCGTGTTGTCGTGCTTGGACCTGCCTTGGCAACATCTGCGCAGACCAGAATTCCCAGAACCGACAATGCAAGGATCAGGAAACGCATGGCCTGTTCTTCCCCGGTCTCAAGGTCTCAGCCGTAAACCCAAACCTTCCGGCGCATTTGAATCAAAGGTCGACTTTGGTTTCGCCGCGCTGGCAACTTTTGGCCCGGGCAGTTGTTCCACGGTACGCGTCGAATATTGCACCGCGTCGGACGCAACGATGGCAGCCGTCGCGGCGATCAGCGAACCACGGACCGGTTTGCCCTAAACGAACTTGATGCCGATCAGGTCGCCCTTCTTCCAGGCGACCTTGCAGGCCCTGCCGGGCGATGTCCGGTCGAACTTCAGTTGGAAGTGCGGCTTGACGAATTGCGGATCTTCGACCCGCAATCGCGCGCCGCCTTCGGAGATATCGATGACGGTGCACTGGCGCGCGGCAAAACTGCCATCGATGGTCATCCATGCCGGCTGGTTGGTTCGCCTGCGAGAGGGGCGGGACTTTCGACCGAAAATTGCCATGGCGCATTCCTCCCGCGGGTCAAACGCGGTGAGGGGGCGCTGGTTGCAGATGCGGACAAGTTGAACGAACGCGAGCGCATGCGGGAATGCGCGAATGCGACCTTGCGTCCTCAATCTAGTGTCGTCACCCGCGAAGGCGGGTGACCCAGTATTCCAGAGACGGCAGTGATGGAGTCGAAAGGCCGCGGCGTACTGGATCCCCCGCATGCGCGGGGGATGACAGTCTCGGTTCGTCGTAGACGACGCGCGCCTTCAGTCCACCTTCGCCCGATACGCCGTCAGAAACACCCGCGTGGCGCTGTCGACGACGGTTGCGATCTGCTCGGGCGACGGCGAGGGCTTGGCCTGGAAGATGAAAGCCTGAAACAGCGTCGCCTGGGACATCTGCATGAATTGCCAGGCCGCGAGTTCGTAATCGTCGATCACGAGCTCGCCGAGCTGCGCCCGCGCCTGGAGATAGCCGGCGAGGCGATTGACGGTGCGGGCCAGCACATTGTCGTAAAATCTGCGCCCGACGTCCGGCATCCGCTCGGCGATCGACATCACGGTGCGGATCGCCGAGCCGCCGCCAGGCCGACAGAGCACCTGGATGTAGGCCCGGCCAAATTCCGGCAGGGTGATGTCGGCGGCGCGTGCCGGATCGAAATTGAATGCGGATTTGCCTTGTTCGATCGATTCTTCCTCGACGATGGCTTCGAACAGGCGGTGCTTGTCGGCGAAATAGACGTAGAGCGTGCCCTTGGAGACGCCGGCGGAGCGGGCGATCTCGCCCATGCTGGCGCCGTCGAACCCGAGGTCCAGGAATACTTTGCGCGCCCCATCGAGAATCTGGCGGCGCTTCGAGGAATCCTCGTCGGCGAGGACATGAAGCGGGGTCGATGGGCCTGCAACCATTGGTTTAGCTTCCCGGGAAGATTTCAACCGGACATGACGCGCGGTAAGGATTTCCAGCTTTATGGTCCCCTTCACGCAAATGTATCTTGACCGAACGGTTCGGTCAATGTCATTCTGCAAATGACGGTGCCTTCGTGGCCGGCTTTTGGCGCGCGCGTATCGCAAATTGTCATGGGGAGGCCAGGGTATGGCCGCAGCGAGAGACCAGGCCGCGCGCGTTGTTCGACAAGAGCCGGAGGCGGTTCTTGTTAGACAGGAGCCTGCGGCGGCGACGGCCGAAGGCGAAGCCGCGCGCGACCCCGCGCAGTTGGCGGAGCAGCTTCGGCACCACGTTGCGGAAGAAACCAGGCGCCAGCCGGCAACGGCTCCGGCCGGGCCGGCAACCGATGAACCGGCTGCACCGTCTTCCGATGCCGCCAGGCCGGCGGCGGCGAAATCCGGCAAGCGCAAATTCGTCATGATGGGCGTGTTCGCGTTGCTGGCGCTCGCCGCCGTCAGCTACGGCGTCTACTACACGCTCATCGGGCGATTTTATATCTCGACCGACGACGCCTATGTGCGCGCCAACAACACCACGTTGGGGGCGCGGGTCGCCGGCCATATCGCGGCGATCATTCCATCGGACAATACGATCGTTCGCGCCGGCGACGTGATCTACAAGATCGATGACGGCGATTACCGGATCGCGGTCGATGCCGCGCGCACCAAGATCGCAACCCAGCAGGCCACCATCGACCGTATCGGTCGCCAGGTGGCGGCGATGGAAAGCGCGGTCGAGCAGGCCAGGGCGCAACTGGTCTCCGCGGAAGCGGCGCTGAAGCGCGCCGGTCTCGACTTCGACCGCCAGCAGGCGCTGAGCACCAAAGGCTTTGCCTCGCGCGCCACCTTTGAAGTGTCCGAAGCCGGCCGCGACCAGGGCGTCGCGCAGGTGAAATCGGCGCAGGCGGCCTATGATGCTGCGCGCGACAATGTCGAAGTGACCAGGGCGCAGCAGAACGAAGCCCGCGCCCAGCTGGCGGAGTTGCAGACCACGCTCGCCAAGGCCGAGCGCGACCTCGCCTTCACCGCGGTGCGTGCGCCGGTCGACGGCACCTTCTCCAACCGCATCGTCAACACCGGCGATTTCATCCAGGCCGGCCAGCGCCTCGGCAATGTGGTGCCGCTCAACGACGTCTTCATCGACGCTAATTACAAGGAAACCCAGCTCAAGCGGATTCGCCCCGGTCAGCCCGTGACGATTTCCGTGGACGCATACGGCCATCGCAAGTTCGCGGCCGTGGTCGACAGCATATCGCCGGCGGCGGGCTCGGTCTTCACGCTGCTGCCGCCGGATAACGCCACCGGCAATTTCACCAAGATCGTGCAGCGGCTGCCGGTACGGATCCGTGTGCCGAAGGATGTCGCCAGGCAAAACCTGCTGCGCGCGGGCATGTCTGTCTACACGACCGTCAACACCCGCGACGGCGCCGCCGATGCAGACAACGAGGCCGACCTCGACGCATCGCCGCTGCTTCATCCTAAATAATGTTTTCAGCGCCGGGGCAAACCCGGCGCGCGTCCCGGGCAGATCATGGCAGACGCCACCACCGCCTCGCCGCCGATGATAGCAGCCGCAAGCGTGCCGGACGAGCGCATCCCGCCGCGGCGGCTGTTTGCGTTCCTGATCATGGTGTTCGGGATGTTCATGTCGATCCTGGATATCCAGATCGTCTCGGCATCGCTGGCGGAGATCCAGGCCGGGCTTTCGGCGAGCTCGAGCGAAGTATCGTGGGTGCAGACCTCGTATTTGATCGCCGAGGTGATCGCGATCCCGCTCTCCGGTTTCCTGTCGCGCGCGTTCGGCACGCGGCTCTTGTTTGCGATCTCCGCCTCCGGCTTCACCATCGCAAGCTTCTTCTGCGGCTTCGCCTCGACGATCGAGCAGATGATCGTGTGGCGCGCGCTGCAGGGATTTCTCGGCGCCGGCATGATCCCCACCGTGTTCGCATCCGCCTATACGGTGTTTCCGCGCTCGAAATTCTACATCGTCGGCCCGATCATCGGCCTGGTCGCGACGCTGGCGCCGACGATTGGCCCCACAGTCGGCGGCTACATCACCGACCTGATGTCGTGGCACTGGCTGTTTTTCGTCAACATCATTCCGGGCATCGGCATCACCATCGGCGTGCTCCTGCTGGTCGATTTCGACGAGCCGAACTTCAAGCTGCTCGATCATTTCGACTGGTGGGGCCTGCTGTTCATGGCGGGCTTCCTCGGCTCGCTGGAATATGTGCTGGAGGAAGGCCCGCAACATCAATGGCTGCAGGATACGTCAGTGGCGGTCTGCGCTGCCGTCTGTCTCGTCTCCGCGGTTGCTTTCTTCTGGCGCGTGCTGACCGCGCATGAGCCGATCGTCGACATCCGGACATTCGGCGACCGCAATTTCGGCATCGGCTGCCTGATCTCGTTCTGCGTCGGCATCGGGCTGTACGGCCTGACCTACGTCTATCCGCGCTATCTCGCCGAAGTGCGCGGCTACAGCGCGCTGATGATCGGCGAGACCATGTTCGTCTCCGGGATCGCCATGTTCCTCACCGCGCCGATCGTCGGCCGGCTGATGACCAAGGTCGACATGCGCTACCTCATCGCGTTCGGGCTTTGCACCTTCGCGCTCGGCTCCTACATGATGACCTGGATCACCCGCGAATATGATTTCTACGAACTGCTGGTCCCGCAGATCCTGCGCGGCATCGGCATGATGTTCGCGATGGTGCCGACTAACACCATCGCGCTCGGCACGCTGGCGCCGGAGCGGGTCAAGAACGCCTCCGGCCTGTTCAACCTGACGCGCAATCTCGGCGGCGCGGTGGGGCTCGCGCTGATCAACCAGATGCTGAACGATCGCACCGATCTGCACATCTCCCGGCTGCACGAACGCGTGAACTGGGGCAACGCCACCGCCGTGGAGACGCTCAACATGTTGACCCAGCGCATGCAGGGCATGGGCGACGCCGCGCGGATGGCGATGAAGCAATTGTCGCAGATCGTTCACCGCCAGGCGGTGGTGATGGGCTTTGGCGACGCCTTCTTCACACTGACCGTGTTCTATGTCGGCCTCAGTCTTCTGGTCCTGTTGCTGAACAAACCGCCGGCGCTGGCGGCGGGGGGCCCGGGGCATTGATTGCGCATTGATTGATTTCGCGCGCTCACGCGGGTGTCATGTTGCAAATCACCCGTGATGGATTTATAAGCGTGCGCATTGTCGCTCGAACCGGGGAGGATTTGCATGATTTCGTCTTATTCGCAGACCGCCCGCTCGCGTTCGATGCCTATGCTGGACGCTGTATCGGGCCTTTGAGCCCCAAATTCGCCGGCGCTGATCGGGCCTGACGTCCCGATCTCCAAATCTTCCCAACTAGTTACCGATTTTTCAACGACGCTTGCGTTTGGCCGTTCGCCGTTCGCGCGTCCTACAAATGGAGCCGGCGTGCGCGCAGAACGCGGTGCCGGATGAGGCCATGACCGTTCAAACCAACAAGCGTCCCACGGCGATACGCGTAGTGATTCCATTCGTGTTCCGCCACTGGCTCGAACAGCCCGGCCGCGCCACCGTTGTGGCCGGTGGTTTGCTGGGTGCGACCGCGGCCGACCTGTTCATGCCGCTGTTCTCCGGCCATCTGGTCGACGCGCTGACGCAAGGCGCATCCGATCCTGCGGCGCGGCGCGCGGCGTTGATCGCCTTTGGCGGCATCGTGGCGCTGGGCGCGGTGTCGATGATCCTGCGGCTGATCGGCCTGCAGGCGATCGTGCCGTTCACGCTGAAGATCATGTCCGACGTGTCGCGCGACGCCTTCATGCGCGTGCAGCGCTTCTCGACCGACTGGCACGCCAACTCGTTTGCCGGCTCGACGGTGCGCAAGATCACCCGCGGCATGTGGGCGATCGACCTGCTCAACGACACCATCCTGATGGCGCTGGCGCCGTCGTTGACGGTGCTGTTGGGCTCGATGATCCTGCTCGGGCTGCACTGGCCCTCGCTCGGCGCGGTCATCGCGGTCGGCACGGTGATCTATGTCTCGATGACGATCGCTTTTTCGATGAACTACATCGCCCCCGCCGCGCGCGTCTCCAACGCCTGGGATACCAAGGTCGGCGGTACGCTGGCGGATGCGTTGACCTGCAACGCGGTGGTGAAGTCGTTCGGCGCGGAAGGCCGCGAGGACGAACGGCTGGCCGGCGTCATCGGCCGCTGGCGCACGCGCGTGCGGCGGACCTGGATACGCTACAACTACACCTCGACGGCGCAGCTTGCGGTGTTGCTGTGCTTTCGCACGTCCGTGATCGGCGGCGCGATCCTGCTGTGGATGGCGGGCCGCGCCACGCCGGGCGACGTCACCTATGTCTTGACCAGCTACTACATCATCCATGCCTATCTGCGCGATGTCGGCATGCACATCAACAACCTGCAGCGTTCGGTGAACGACATGGAGGAACTGGTTGCGATCCATGCCGAGCCGATCGGCATTGCCGATGCGCCGGATGCCAAGCCGATCGACATCCAGGGCGGCCGTATCGTGTTCGACGCGGTGACGTTCCATTATGGCGGCCATCGCGATCCCCTGTATGACGGCCTGTCGGTGGACATCCGTGCCGGCGAGCGCGTCGGCCTGGTCGGGCGTTCCGGCTCGGGCAAGACGACATTCGTAAAACTGGTGCAGCGGCTCTACGACATCGGCGGCGGCAAGATCCTGATCGACGGTCAGGACATCGCCAAGGCGACGCAGCATTCGCTGCGCAGCCAGATCGCGATCGTGCAGCAGGAGCCGATCCTGTTTCACCGGTCGCTGGCCGAGAACATCGCCTATGGCAGACCGGGCGCCAGCATCGCGGCGGTCGAGCAGGCGGCGCGGCTAGCCAACGCGCACGAGTTCATCCTGCGGCTGCCGAAGGGCTACGGCACGCTGGTCGGTGAGCGCGGCGTCAAGCTGTCGGGCGGCGAGCGGCAGCGCGTGGCATTGGCGCGCGCGTTCCTGGCGGATGCGCCGGTGCTGATCCTGGACGAGGCGACTTCCAGCCTCGACTCGGAGTCCGAAGGCCTGATCCAGCAGGCGATGGAGCGGCTGATGAAAGGCCGTACCTCGATCGTGATCGCGCACCGGCTGTCGACGGTGCGCAGCCTTGATCGGATCCTGGTGTTCGATCGCGGCGAGATCGTCGAGCAGGGCACCCACGCGATGCTGACGGCCCGCGCCGGCGGTATCTATCGCGGGCTGTTCGAACGGCAGGCGACGGAGTTCGGCCGCATCTCGGCGGCGGAGTAAAGGCATTTGCGGCGCGTGGATCCCGGATGTTCCGGGGCCTGCGCGCCAAGGGCGGGTTTGAAATGAAAGACCTTACGCAGGGCTCCATCGTCAGCCACATCCTGGGCATGGCGCCACCGATCGTCGCCGGCTTGATCACGATCATGATCTGCCAGCTCGTCGATCTGTATTTCGTGGCGGGGCTCGGCGACGCCGCCGTCGCGGGCGTGGCGGCGGCGGGCAATCTGGCATTTCTCATCAACGGGCTGATGCAGGTGCTGGGCGTCGGCACCGTCGCGCTGATTGCGCATGCCGTCGGCCGCAAGGATCAGGCCGACGCCAATCTGGTGTTCAACCAGTCGCTCGGCCTGGCAGCCGTATGCGGGCTGCTGACATGGGTTGTGGGATCCGCGCTTGCCGGTGGTTACATGCGCATGGTGGCTGCCGATGAGGCCACCGTCGAGGCGGGCACGAAGTATCTGCTCTGGTTCATGCCCGCTCTGGCGTTGCAATTTGCCACGCAGGTGATGGCGGCCGCGCTACGCGGTACCGGTATCGTGCGGCCCAGCATGATCGTGCAGGCGCTCGCGGTGATCATCAATATCGCGCTTGCGCCGGTCCTGATTTCCGGCTGGGGCACCGGCTATCCGCTCGGCGTCGCGGGTGCGGGCCTTGCGAGTTCGGTTGCGGTGCTGATCGGCGTGCTGATGCTATGGATGTATTTCCGAAAGCTGGAGCACTATGTCGGCGTCGATCCCGCGCAACTGCGCCCGCGGCTTTCGCAGTGGAAGCGCATCCTCAATGTCGGCCTGCCGGCCGGCGGCGAGTTCGCGATCATATTCGTCTGGATGGGCGTGATCTATTACGCGTTACGCGACTTCGGCGCGGCGGCGCAGGCCGGTTTTGGCATTGGGACGCGTGTGCTCGGCCTCATTCAGATGCCGGCACTGGCGATCGCGCTCGCCGCCGGACCGATCGCCGGGCAGAATTTTGGCGCCGGCAACGCCGCACGCGTGAGGGAAACCTTCACCAAGGCGGCGCTGATTGCCACGGTGGTGATGATCGTTTTCACGATCCTTGCACAATGCTGGCCCGGGTTGCTGCTCGGCGGCTTCGCGAGCGACGGTCAGACGATCGCGGTCGCCGTCCTGTTCCTGCAACTGGTCTCGCTCAATCTCGTCGCGCAGGGATTCAATTTCGTGTGCTCCAGCATGTTCCAGGGACTGGGCAACACCAAGCCGGTGCTGCTGAGTTCCGGCGTACGCTTGATCACCTACGCCTTGCCGGTGCTCTGGCTGTCCGCAAGACCCGGTTTTCGCATTGAGTACGCGTGGTACCTGTCGAACCTGTCGACGACGCTGCAAGCCGTATTGAGTTTGTGGTTGCTGCATCTGGAATTCAGGAAACGCCTGCCGCCGCTCAAGTTGGCTTTGCCGGCGGAGTGACGCCTGGAACAGACGTCAACTCCGAATGATCGGGCACTTTGTGTCCGCGCGTGCGCGTCGAGATCGCGACGGTCGCGACCACGCCGGCGGCGAACAGCACGATTTGCGGCGTGATGGTCTCGTCGTTGAAAGCCGCCGCGAGCGCAAAGACCACGAAGGGCTGCAGCAATTGCACTTGCGATACCCGCGCGATGCCGCCCATCGCCATGCCGGCATTCCAGGCAAAGAAGCCGATCCATTGCGAGAACAGCGCGACATAGAGCAGCCCCAGCCAAGGCTTCAGTGGAATGTGGGCGACATCCGCCGGCATCGTCAGTACGGCCGCCGGGATCGAGAGCGGCAGTGCGATCACCAGCACCCAGCTGATGACTTCCCAGCCCGGCATCTGCGCGGTGAGGCGGCCGGAGAACGCATAACCGATCCCGGACGCGACGACCGCCGCGAGCAGAAACAGATCGCCGGCCGACAGCGCGCCGCCACCTTGTCGCAGCGCAAACGCGATCACCAAGGCTGCGCCCGCGAACGAGGCGATCCAGAACAGCGGCCGCGGCCGTTCATGGGTGATCATGACCGCGGCCAGGGCGGTCGCGATCGGCATGATTCCGAACACCACGCCGCCATGCGAGGCGTCGACGGTCTGTACCCCCACCGACATCAGGAACGGGAAGAGAATGGCGACGCAGAGCATCGTGATCACCAGTTGCGGCCACAGCGCGCGCGGCGGCAACGGGCGTCGCAGCACGACCAGCAAGACCAGCGAACACAGCCCGGCGATCACGGTGCGCAGCGAGGTCAGTGCAATCGGATCAATCGCCGACACCGCGATCCGCGTCGCCGGCAGCGTGCCGCCAAAAATCAGCACGCCGACAAAACCCAGCAACAGACCGAGGTGTGCGCGCGAAAAAGTTGGAGAGTTCATGATGCGACTGATTAACCGCTTTGCAGTTCAGCGTACAGCAATCTACTCGGAGCACATGGCGGCCATGCGCCGCTAACTCGGAGCAATGCTGCTCCACACCAATCCGAGCCCGGACAAAAACAGCAGGCCCAGCACGATGTCGTAGAAATTGCGATCACTGAGGGCGTGATAAACCCGCATTCCGATCCGCGCCCCGATCAGTGTGCCCGGCAGCGCCAGCACCGCAAGCCAGAACACCTCCGCCTTGACGAAGCCGCTGGCGATCTGCAGCAGCAGGGCGGCGCCGAGCACAGTACCGTTGAAGATCTGGAACACGCCGCGGCGCTGATCCTTGGTCCAGCCGCGCACGCTCGCCCACAGGGTCGGCAGCGGGCCGGACAGGCCGGCGAGGCCGCCAAGGATGCCACCGGCAAATCCGACAGCGGCGTCCGCCGGCCGGCCGCCGAACCGAAACGCCATCGGCTTGCGGATGAAAAACAGCGCGGCCGGAAATGCCAGCAGCATCACCCCGACGCTCAGCTTGAATGTTTGCGGATCGGCCTGCGCGACCAGCAGCGCCCCGATCGGCATGCCGGCGAGCCCGCCAATAACGAACGGCGCCGCCAGTCTGAAGTCGAGCACCTTCCACATGGTCGGCAGCGTCGAGATCTGCGAAGAGACCGAGCAGATCAGCACCAGGGGGACGGCAACCGAAGGCGGCAGCACATAGAGCCAGATCCCCAGCGCCATCAGCGCCGTTCCGAAACCGGCGAGGCCGGATACGAACCCGCCGGCAAGCGCGCCAAAAAGCAACAGCGCGTAGGTGGAGGTTTCCAATTTTTTCTTTCCCACCGTCATTCCGGGGCGATGCGCAGCATCGAACCCGGAATCTCGAGATTCCGGGTCTGGTCCTTCGGACCATCCCGGAATGACGTTTGTTGAATTGAGCGCGACATTTACACGACGGCGCCAGCAGGTACTATCGCAATTCAAGCCTTCAACAATAACTTCATGGAAACTGCCCCGATGAACGCAACCTCTGCAAAGACCTTCCTTGTCTGTCACGGCGCGTGGTCGGCGGGCTGGGCGTGGAAGAAGGTGCATCCGCTGATGCGTGCCGCCGGGCACCGCTTGATCACGCCGAGCTACACCGGGCTTGGCGAGCGCGTACATCTGGCCAACCCCTCGATCGATCTCGAAACCCATATCGAGGATATGCTCAACGTCATCAAATACGAGGATCTGCGTGACATCGTCCTGATCGGCCACAGCTATGGCGGCATGGTCGCGACCGGCGTGGCCGATCGCGACCGCGATCGCGTCGCGCAACTGATCTATGTCGACGCCTTCGTGCCTGACGATGGCCAGTCGCTGTTCGACCTGAACACGGTGGCGGTGCAGAAGCTTGCGGATAGCGGTGACGGCTGGCGCGTGCCGCCAAATCCGACGCCGCCCGACACCGCGGAGGCCGATCTCGCGTGGCTCAACGCGCGCCGTGTCGACATGCCGATCAAGTGTTTCGAGACCAGGCTCAAGCTGCAAGGCGGCAGGCTGACGCTGCCGCGCAGCTATATCTACGCCACCCGCTTTCCGCCGGCCGATACGTTCGGGCCGTTCGCGAGGAAGACGAAGAGCGATCCGGCATGGCGCTATTTCGAGATCGACGCCAGCCATTCGCCGAATGTCACCGCGCCGGAAGCGCTGATGGCATTGCTGGACAAAATCGTGGCGTAAAACAGGGGAGGTCGGAGCTATGGCGGCCAGGACGACGGCGGTCATCGAGAAATGGTCGACCGGCTTGGTCGAGCCGGAACGACGTCTGGACTATTGGATTGGCGCCGTCTGCGAATGCTTTCTCGAGATGGATATCACGACGCCAGTCAGGTCGGACTTCGACTGCTCGGTTCAGCGCGGGCAGCTGGACACCATCGGGGTCAATCGCGTCGAGGGCTCGGCGCAGCACGTCTACCGCAGGAAAGCCAGCCTGGCGCGCAGCGCATCGAACTTCTACTATTTGCTTTGCAAAACCGACAACGACTGGACGGTCATGCAGAACGGCCACGCGTCGCGCCTGCAGCCCGCCGATCTCGTGCTGCTGGACTCCCGGCGCTGCTATGAATTCAATTTTCCGGTGACCGCGAACACGCTGTCGCTGGAGTTGCCGATCGCATGGGTCGATTCATGGATCACCGATCCCGAGCGGCGCATCGGACAGCGTATCGACGGCCGTGCCGGCTGGGGCGCGGCGCTCAGCGCCTTTGCTTGCCAGTTGACGCCCCAACTGGCGATCGAGCGGCCGCTGCCAGCGCGGGTTCTGACTGACCAGCTTGGCGCGCTGCTGGCACTGGCGTTTGAGAGCGAGATTCCGGCCACGCCGTCCGAGGCGCGCGACGCCACGAAGCTGCTGGACCAGATCGGCCGTGCCATTCGGCTGCTCTACGCCGAGCCGGGTTTGACCGCTGCGACCGTCGCGGGGCATCTGCGTGTCTCCGAGCGCACGCTGCATCGCTGTCTCAACAAGTCAGGCCTGACGTTTAGCGGACTGCTCAACGAGTGCCGGATGGCGGCTGCGCGCCGGATGCTGAGCGAGCCGAGGTTCGATCACATCGGCGTCGGTGGAATCGGGTTGCGGGTCGGTTTGCCCGATCCATCGCATTTCATCCGGCAATGCCGCCGACATCTCGGCATGACGCCGGGCGCGTTCCGGCGGCACCGCTGACCCGTTTCTGAAATGCCGCTGGCGTAAATCGTCAATGGCCGTGGCCGGATTCAGCCATCCGGGGAATGTTATTCCTATCAATCTCTGATTTTTCAAAATCGGGGAGATGGGAATGACGGACCTGTATGTCCTTGTTCACGGGGCGTGGCACACCGGTGCCGAGATGGAAGCGGTCGCAGGGCACTTGCGAAAAGCCGGTCATGTCGTGCATTGCCCGACGGTTGCCGGCAACAACAAGGACGACGACCGCGACAGGATCGGGCTCGATCAGGCGATTTCGTCGGTTGTTGCCTACATTGAAGCGAACAATCTGCGGGACATCCGGCTGGTCGGCCACTCCTATGGGGGAATGCTGATTTCGGGCGTCGCCGACCGTTTGACGGACAGGATCAAGCGCCTCGTCTATGTCAATGCCTTCGTCCCGCTGGACGGGGAGTGTCTCAACGACATGGTGCCGCCGCACTATGTGGGGCTGTTCGATGCGGTGGCTGCGGCCAACAACAACGCCGTCATGCTGCCGTTTGAAATCTGGCGCGATGCCTTCATCAACGACGCCGACCTCGAACTGGCCAAGTCCGCGTTCGCCAAACTCAACCCGCATCCCTACAAGACATTTACCGACAGGATCGCACTAAAGCGTCCGCTGGCGGAACTGCCGATCGGCAAGTCCTACGTCAATTGCCGGCAGGACATCGCCATGCCGCACAGCCTGCCATGGCATCCGCGATTGTCGGAGCGTCTGGGCCTGTTCCGCCTCGTCGAGTGCGACGGCAGCCACGAAATGTTCTTCAGCAACCCGGCGCGGCTGGCACAGGCGATCGGCGAGGCGGCCCGCGACTAGAGCCTTTCCGTTCCGATTGAATCGGAACGGGGCTCTAGATTCTTGGTTTGACGCGTTTTCTTGACGCGAACCGGTATCCACTTCGCTGGAAAACGCTCTGGGGCCCCTTCTATCTTTGCATGGGGTTGTTTTCGCGATTTTGTGTCCGGGGCCTGCGGCTCGAATGGCGAGGGGTCCGGCGCGTTACGCCGAACCCCTCATTTCTTCGTCCTCTAGACGTGTTTTCTTCACGCGAACCGGAAGTCCACTTCGCTCGAAAACGCTTTAGAGCATCAGCCAGCCTGTAAGCCGGGTTTTGTAGGGCACCGCCCGCTTGCGCGGACGATACGTGACGGCCATTCCTCTGGGACCATGTTTGCACATGGCCTCGAGCAACCTACCCGGACGGCGAGCCTGACATCGCCCTGCGGCGTTTTCGCTTTCGCGAACGGCCCGCGTTGCCGTCCCTATTCGGTTTTGCTCCCGGTGTGGTTTGCCATGCCGGTTCCGTTGCCGGACCCGCGGTGCGCTCTTACCGCACCTTTTCACCCTTGCTGCCCCTCCCTTTCGGGTGGGGAGCGGTTCGTTCTCTGTGGCACTTTCCCTGGGGTCACCCCCGCCGGACGTTATCCGGCACCGTATGTCGATGGAGCCCGGACTTTCCTCTCCCGCAGCCTTTCGACCGTAGCGGGAGCGGCCGTCCGGCCGACTGACGCCTAAAGGCATGGGGGCTCCGGGCCGTGGCGTCAAGCCACCAACCCGCGCAAAATAAACTATCCTGAAAATGTCGTTTCGCGTGCCGCCCGTTCGACTGGGTGTCGGCGATCCAGCCGATCAAGAGGAGTAATGAGATGCAGTACCTGTTGCTAATCTATCAGAACGAGGCCGAGTTTGGCAAAATGGACGCCGCGGCGCGCAAGGCATTGACGGCGGAATACGGCGCATACACCCAATCCATCGTTCAGAGCGGCCATTTCAAGGCCGGCGACGGCTTGCAGCCGACGACGACCGCGACCACGGTGCGGGTTCGCGACGGCAAGACGCTGACCACGGATGGTCCATTCGCGGAGACGCGCGAACAGCTTGCCGGCTATTATCTGGTCGAGGCCAAGGATCTCGATACCGCGCTGGCGATCGCCGCGCGCATTCCCGGCGCCAGGACGGGGTCGGTCGAGGTGCGGCCGGTCATGGTTTATGACTAGGTTTCTCGTCATTCCGGGGCGCGAAGCGAACCCGGAATCTCGAGGTTCCGGGTTCGACGCTTCGCGTCGCCCCGGAACGACGGTGGTTAGTAGCGCTCCCCGATGACCCCCATCGAGATCGAAAAAATATTCCGCGATGAGGCGGGCAGGGCGTTGGCGACCCTGATCCGCCTCGTCGGCGATTTCGATCTTGCCGAGGATGCGCTGCAGGACGCGTTCGCGGTGGCGCTGGAGCGCTGGTCGATCGCCGATGTGCCGGCCAATCCGCGGGCCTGGCTGGTCAATGTCGGGCGCAACAAGGCCATCGATCGCGTTCGCCGCAACGTCGCGTTTCGCGGCAAGCAACAGGAGTTGACGCGCGAAATCCTGCTCAGCGCGTCGGAACCGTGCGAGTCCACGGACGGCGTGCTCGACGACGACATGCTGCGGCTGATCTTCACGTGCTGCCATCCGTCCTTTGCCGCGGAAGTGCAGGTGGCGCTGACGCTGCGCACGGTGTGCGGGCTCTCGACGGCACAGGTCGCGCGCGCGTTTCTCGCCAGCGAAGACGCAATGGCGCAGCGGCTGGTTCGCGCCAAGCAGAAGATCCGCCTCGCCGGCATCGCCTACGAAGTTCCGGAACGCGAAGCGCTGGAGCCGCGGCTGCGCGGCGTGCTCGCGGTGATCTATCTGGTCTTCACCGAAGGCTATGTCGCGACCTCGGGCGAAGACCTGATGCAGCCCGATCTGGCCCGCGAGGCGATCCGGCTGGCGAGGCTGCTCGACACGCTGATGCCCGGCCGCGGCGAGATCAAGGGATTGCTGGCGCTGATGCTGCTGCATGATTCACGCCGCGCCGGCCGCCAGACCGCGGGCGGCGACATCGTGCTCCTGGAAGAGCAGGACCGTTCGGTGTGGAATCAAGCCCAGATATCGGAGGGCCTGAAGCTGGTGGAAGAGGCGTTGCGGATTCCGGGGCGGCCGCAATCCTATGCGGTGCAGGCGGCGATCGCCGCGCTGCATGCGCGCGCGCCCAATTACCAGGACACAGACTGGCCGCAGATTGCCGGCCTCTATGAAGTGTTGCTGCGGATCAGCCCCTCGCCGGTGATCGAACTCAATCATGCCGCCGCGGTGTCGATGGTCGACGGGCCGGCGCGGGCGCTCGACCTGATCGACGCGCTGGAGGCGCGCGGCGGATTGAAGGGCTATGAACTGCTGCCGGCGGTCCGCGCCGATCTGCTGCGCCGCCTGGGCCGGCGCGATGCGGCGCAAGAAGCCTATCAGGCGGCGACATCAGCGACGCAACTGGAGCCGTTGCGGCGACTTTATGCGCGGCGGATGGCGGAACTCTAGTCGTCATTGCGAGCCAACGGGTCGCGCGAACGCGCGCCCGATGACAGGCTCCGCGAAGCAATCCATAGCCCGCCTAGCCGGAGCATGGATTGCTTCGCTGCGCTCGCAATGACGGTTGAAAAATCTCGCCTTGCTTACTTCGCGGCCACGGACGTCGGCGTCGCATCAGCCGGCAAACTCGCGAGCAGCGCGTGCAGTGTGTTCATGGTCGAAAGATCGGCGATGCCATCGACGCGGGCGGGACGGAAGTGGCGCTGGAACGCGGTGACCACTTCCATGGTCGGGCCGTCGAACTTGCCGTGGTTCGGCACGTTGTAACCGTACCGGGCCAGGGCAGTCTGCAGACCGGCGACGTCATCGCTGATGCTGCCCAGCTTGAGCGTTTCGCCGCGTACGATCGGCGCCGGCTGCACCCAATGGCCGACGCCGGAATTGGCCAGCGAATGCCACGGGAATTTTTCGCCGGGGTCCTTCTTGCGCGCAGGTGCGACGTCCGAATGCGCGAGCACGCGATGCGGCGGTACGTTGCGGCGGAGCATGATGCCGCGGCACAGCGCGATCACGGCGGCGATCTGGCGCAGCGGGAAATCCGGATAGCCCCAGTCGTGGCCGCGATTGATGATCTCGACTCCGATCGAACAGGAGTTGATGTCTTCTTCCCCGGCCCAGAACGAGGCGCCGGCATGCCAGGCGCGCTTGCTCTCCGGCACGCATTGTACGATGCGGCCGTCTTCCAGCACGATGTAGTGCGCCGATACGTCGGTTCCCGGGGTGCAGAGCTGGGCGATCGCGCCTTCCACATCCGGCATGCCGGTGTAGTGCAGCAGGATCATGTCGGGCAGGCGCCCCTTGTTGCGGTCGCCATAATTCGCCGACGGGATCACGTCGGAGGCAATCGAGGAATCCGGGGTAAAAGTCTTCATGTCCGCGTTGGCCCTGGGAATGGGAAGGGCGCGTTGACGCTTCGAATCAATACCGCCAGACGTGAACGAACCAGAGGCCATTATATATCAACCCAAACCGGGCAGGAGAGCGGCAACCCGCGAATTCCAGAAAATGAACTGAGTTTACTATTCCTTTACCTTGTCATCAGCGCAATCCGGCAGCCGGGCCCGGTTTCGCATTTTGCCGGACTGTGTGCGGCAGGCATCACTGGCTCTGCCAGTGAGCCGGGCATCACCGGGCTCGCCAGTGAGCCGGGGCATCACTGGGTGTGCCAGTGAGCCGGGGCATCACGGCCCAAAAATTGACTAGAAAGCGCGCAAAAGCCGCGGCCGATCGTCAACGCTTTCTTAACGCTAAGTGCCGTTACTAAGTAATGAAGAGCCGAACCGGTTTTGGGGACGGCCGAGGCCCTCTTTCACGCTCGAAAAGCCATGGCAGCCCAGCAAATTCCGTCCGGAAAACAGGGTTTGCGGGCTGGAGCTGATAACAACAGTCGCGCCTCGCAGCGGTTTTTTGGCCGGAACAACCCGGCAAAGCGCAGGGATTTGAGGCGCAATGGGCCCGTTGGCGTCCAGTTTCCGTTCTATACGCTGGAATACGCCGAAGGCCGGCGAATGACCGCGGCTGCCTCCCGTCATATCTCCGTTCTCGGCCGTGAGGCGGTCGAGATGCTCACCCCCCGCGACGGCGGCATCTATGTCGACGCCACCTTTGGGGCGGGCGGCTATAGCCGGATGATCCTGGAAACCGATGGAACCCGGGTGATCGGCATCGACCGCGACCGGTCGGCGATATCAGGCGGCTTCGATCTGGTCGATCAATCCCGCGGCCGGCTGACCCTGGTCGAAGACCGCTTCTCCAAGCTCGCCGAGGTCTGCGCCGCGCAGGGCATTGATGCCATCGATGGCGTCGTGATGGACGTTGGTGTCTCCTCGATGCAACTCGACCAGGCCGAGCGCGGCTTTTCGTTCCGGCTTGGTGGCCCGCTCGACATGCGGATGGGTCATGACGGCCCGACCGCGGCCGATGTGGTCGCCAAAGCGTCCGAAGCCGATCTTGCCAACATCATCTACATCTTCGGCGAAGAGCGTCACTCCCGCGGCGTCGCGCGCGCCATCGTCGCCGCCCGCAAGGAAGCGCCGATCACGACCACGAAGGCGCTCGCCGATATCGTCGGCAAGGTGGTGCGCTCCAAGCCGAACGAAATTCATCCGGCGACGCGGACGTTCCAGGGCTTGAGGATTTTCGTTAACGCGGAACTCGACGAGCTGCATCTCGCGCTGTCAGCGGCGGAACGCGTGCTGAAGCCGGGTGGCCGGCTCGCCGTGGTGTCGTTTCATTCGCTGGAAGACCGCATCGTCAAGGATTTCCTTAACCAGCGCGGCAAGTCCGGCGGCGGATCGCGGCATCTGCCTGAGGTCGCGCAGGCCGTGCCGAGTTTCCAGATCCTGACCAAGCGGCCGGTGACGCCCGGCGAAGCAGAGATCGCGGCCAATCCGCGTGCACGATCGGCAAAACTGCGTGGCGCCGAGCGCACCGCGGCACCGGCGCATGCCGCTAGCGCGTTGCCGGCATGGCCGACCATCGACAGCGTCATGAGGGGAGGCTGATCATGCGGATCATCCACCTCCTCGTGATCGGCATGCTGGTGTTCGCCGCCTCCTATGTCTACCGCATCAAGATGGAATCGACCTCGCGCACCGAGCGTGTGCTGCGGCTGAACGCGGAAATCCGCGAGCAGCGCGACGCTATCGCAGCGCTGCGCGCGGAATGGGCCAAGCTCGACGCGCCGCTGCGGCTGCAGGGCCTTGCCGACCGGCATTTGCCGCTGAAGCCGCTGGTCGCCACGCAGTATGACCAGTTGAAGAATTTGCCGGAGCGGCCGCCCAGCTTTGCCAGGCCGGGCGCGCCCGATCCGATCGGCGCGATGATCAATACCATCGAGGCCGCCGCCGATGCATCGACCGTGACCGGCTCCGTGCCCGCGCCGGGAGATCAGCAATGACCGACCGGGCGCTTGTGACCACCAAACCCGCAAGGCCTGCCGAACCCTGGCGGCAGCGGCTGATCCGCAGCCTGCTCTACGGGCGCAACGTCGATCGCGCCGCGAAGGCGCGGGCCCGCGTCGGATTTGCCGTGCTGGCGTTCGCCGTGGTGTATGCCATTCTCGCCGGACGCCTCGTCATGTTTGCGATCGGCGCCGACAGCCACACCGCGGGTCGCACCGGCTCGCGCGACGCGATTGCCACGGCGCGGCCCGACATCGTCGATCGTAACGGCGAGATCCTGGCGACCGACGTCAAGTCGCCCAGCCTGTTCGGCGAGCCGCGCCGCATCATCGACAAGGACGAAGCGATCGAACTCCTGACCGCGACACTGCCTGACCTCGACACCATTGAGGTGCGCGAGCGGCTGTCGTCGCGCAAGGGCTTTGCCTGGCTGAAGCGCGAGATCACGCCGAAGCAGCAGCAGGCCATTCATCGTCTCGGCATTCCCGGCATCGGCTTCCTGCGCGAGAACAAGCGCGTCTATCCGACCGGCGCCTCGGTCGCCCATCTGATCGGCCTGGTCAATATCGACAACCAGGGCATCGCCGGGATGGAGAAATGGCTCGACAATAACGGGTTGGCCGATCTGCACCGCGCCGGCTTCGCCACCGACCGGCTGCAGCGGCCGGTGGAATTGTCGATCGATTTGCGCGTGGAGCATGCGCTACGCGACGAACTGATGAAGGCGAAGGAGAAGTACAAGGCCAAGGCCGCCTCCGGCCTCGTCTCCAATGTCAGGACTGGCGAGATCGTCGCACTGGTGTCGTTGCCGGACTTCGATCCGAACAACCCGAAAGAGGTGCACGACCCCGACCGCATCAACCGCCTGACCACCGGCGTGTATGAAATGGGTTCGACCTTCAAGGCGCTGACGCTGGCGATGGCGCTGGATTCCGGCAAGGCCAACCTCAACACGCTGTATGACGGGCGGGGTACGCTGAAATTCGGCAAATTCACCATCCACGATACGCATCCCGTCGGCCGCTCGATCACGCTGACGGAGGTATTCACGTTTTCCTCGAACGTCGGCGCGGCCAAGATCGCGCTGGGGCAGGGCGTCGAGGCGCACAAGGCGTTCCTGAAAAAGCTCGGCCAGATGGACCGGCTGCGCACCGAATTGCCGGAGAGCGCGTCGCCGATCGTGCCGAAGCGCTGGAGCGAACTCAACACCATCACCATTGCCTTCGGTCACGGCATTGCAGTTGCGCCGTTGCAGGCGGTGATGGGCATCAACGCGGTCGTCAACGGCGGCTACCTGATCCCGCCGACCTTCCTCAAGCGCTCGGAAGAAGAAGCCAAAGCGATCGGCAAGAAGGTGCTGAAGACCGAAACGTCGGACAAGATGCGCTATCTGATGCGGCTGAACGCTGAAATCGGAACCGCGAAGAAAGCCGACGTGAAAGGCTATTATATCGGCGGCAAGACCGGCACCTCGGAAAAGGTGGTCGGCGGACGCTACTCCAAGAAGCAGGTGCTCAACTCATTTACCGCCGTGATTCCGGCCGACAACCCGCAATTTCAGCTCTTGGTCATGCTGGACGAGCCGAAGGCGCTGCCGGAAACGCACGGTTTTATCACCTCGGGCTGGAACGCGGTGCCGACCGGCGGCAAGGTGATCGCCCGTATCGGGCCGCTGCTCGGCGTCGAACCGCGCTTCGATTTGCCGCCGTCCGAGCGCCTCATTCTTGCGGCATCGAAGACAACCCAGTAAGGCGTTATTTCAAGCGCCGAGCTGCGCCGGCCGGACTGGAAGACATGAGACTTCGCGACCTCTTCAGCAATGATGCTGCGATCGAGCCGCAGGCGGAAGCGCTCGACGTCACGGGCCTGGCGGTGGACAGCCGCGCGGTGAAGCCCGGCGATTTGTTTTTTGCGCTCGCCGGCAGCAAGACCGATGGTTCGCGCTTTGTCGATGCAGCCATCGCCTCGGGCGCGATGGCGATCGTGGGCGATCACCCGATCAAGGATTGCCGCGTGCCGTTTGTCACGACGCCAAATCCACGCCGCGCGCTGGCGCTGGCGGCGGCAAGATTCTATCCGAAGCAACCTCAGATGATCGCAGCCGTCACCGGCACGAGTGGAAAAACCTCGGTCGCGGCGTTCACGCGCCAGATCTGGCAACAGCTCGGCCACGCCTCCGCCAGCATCGGCACCATCGGCCTGGTGTCGCCGAAACGCACGGTCTATGGGTCGCTGACGACGCCGGACCCGATCGCGCTGCATCGCCAGCTCGACGAGATCGCAGGTGATGGCGTCACCCACCTCGCCTTTGAAGCGTCGTCGCACGGGCTCGACCAATACAGGCTCGATGGCGTGCGCATCGCCGCCGGCGGGTTTACCAATTTGACGCGCGACCACATGGATTATCATCCTGACGTGGCGCATTACCTCGCCGCCAAGCTGCGCTTGTTCCGCGATCTCATCGCGGCCGACGGTGCGGCCGTGATCTCGGCCGATCATGATTGCTCGCGGCAAGTGATCGACGCCGCGCGGGAACGGAAACTGCGGATCATCGCCGTCGGCCGCAACGCCGACGAGGCGGGTGAGGGCATCCGTCTGGTCGACGCCGTGGTCGATGGTTTTGCGCAGAAGCTGACGCTTGAACATCGCGGGCGCAGGCACCTGATCAAGCTGCCGCTGGTCGGCGAATTCCAGATCGAGAACGCGCTGGTCGCGGCGGGGCTCGCGATCGGGACCGGTAGCGAGGCTGCGGCGGTGCTCGCCAGCCTCGAACATCTCGAAGGCGCCAAAGGGCGTCTGGAGCAGGTCGGCGAGCATAATGGTGCGCCGATCTTCGTCGATTACGCGCACAAGCCGGACGCGCTGGCGAAGGCGCTGCAGGCGCTGCGGCCTTATGCCAGGCGCGAGCTGGTCGTGGTGTTCGGCTGCGGCGGCGACCGTGACGCCGGCAAGCGCCCGCTGATGGGCGCGATCGCGGTCGAGAACGCCGATCATGTGATTGTCACCGACGACAATCCGCGCAGCGAGAATCCGGCAAAAATTCGCGCCGCCATCCTGGACGCCGCCAAGGGCGCCGATGACATCGGCGATCGCGCGGAAGCCATCAAGGCCGGCATTGCGGCGTTGCAGCCGGGCGACGCGCTATTGATCGCCGGCAAGGGTCACGAGACCGGCCAGATCGTCGGCGACAAGACGTTGCCGTTCAGTGATCACGACGCGGTCGCGGCCGCGCTCGCGGAGAGGACGACATGAGCGCTGCGCCGTTGTGGACGATCGCCGAAGTGGCCCGGGCTTTAGGCGTGGCCGGGAAGTTTCCCGACACCGCGATCGATTTCGTCACGCAGGACAGCCGGCTGGTAAAGCCCGGATGCCTGTTCGTGGCGCTCAGCGGCACGCCGAGCGGCGGCTTCATTTCGAGTTTCGCCAGCGCGCGCGACGGCTGGGAATTCGCCGACAAGGCGGAAGCCGCCGGCGCCGTGGCGATGATCGTGCCGCACAAGATCGAAGGCGTCAGCGTTCCCCAGCTGATCGTTGAGGATACGCTGATCGACGGCCTCTGGGGCCTGGCGCGCGCGGCGCGGGCGCGGTTCAAGGGGTCTGTCATTGGGCTCACCGGCAGCGCCGGCAAGACCAGCACCAAGGAATTCCTCGCCGCCTATCCGAACGCCTATGCCAGCCCGAGCAGTTTCAATAATTTCTGGGGCGTGCCGCTGACGCTGTGCAATGCCAGCCCCAGCGCCTCGTTGTGGGTGGTGGAAATGGGCATGAACCAGACCGGCGAAATCGCGCGGCTCAGCGAACTGACGCAGCCGACCGTGGCGCTGGTGGTAAACGTACAACCGGTGCATCTGGAAAAGCTCGGCAGCCTGGAGGCGATCCGGCGCGAAAAGGTCAGCATCGCGCAGGGCCTCCCGCAAAATGGCGTGCTGGTGCTGCCGACCGAAGTCGAAGCGCCGGAATGGAACGGCAGGCTTGTCCGCTTCGGTGGCACGTCCGAGGTGCGCGAATTGAATCGCACCGCGCATGGCGAAAGCTGGGACGTTTCAGCGCAGGTCGGTGGCAAGGAGATTTCGTTCGGCCTGACGCCGGGCGCGCCGCACCGCCTGCAGAACGCGCTGGCCGCGCTGGCATCGGTCCATGCCGCCAACCTCGATGCTGCGGAACTCGCCAAAGAACTCGGCAAGGTCGGCATCATGACCGGGCGCGGGGTCGAGCAGACCGCCGCCGGCGTGACCGTCATCGACGACAGCTTCAACGGCAACCCGGCCAGCATGGTCGCGGCGCTCGACAGCCTGAAGGCGCGGCCGGTCGCGTCCGGCCGGCGGATCGCCATCATGGGCGACATGCTGGAACTCGGCCCCGACGCGCCGGCCTATCATGTCAGGCTGGCCAAGGATCTGCCCGGCATCGACGGCGTCTATTGTGTCGGCCCGCTAATGCGCCATCTGTACGACCTGCTGCCGGCCCATCACGCGCTCGGCTGGCATGAAGACCCCGCCACGCTGGAGCCGCAGAAAGTCGCCGCATTGTTGCAAAGCGGTGACGTCGTGGTGGTCAAGGGCAGCAAAAAGATGTTCTGGGTCAACAAGTTTGTGCCCAAGCTGCTGGCCGCCTTACAGGCAAAAGCGTAAACTGGCCGGGTCGACCCACCCGTGATGTCAGCGGTGATTCGCTGATGTGCCGCCGCGATCATGACCAGGAATTGCTTGGTTCCTGGGATGAAAACGATTGTCAACGCGCTTGCAATGCGCTTACCCGGCAAGACGGCGCAACCAAGCCGCGCAATAGGGCATATTGAATGTTTTACTGGCTGATCGAACTTTCCAACACCGTCCCCGCTTTCTCTTTTCTGCGCGGTCTCCTCAACGTATTCCGTTACATCACCTTCCGCACCGGCGGGGCGATGGTGACGGGCGCGCTGTTCGTGTTCCTGTTCGGACCCTGGATCATCGATCATCTGCGGCTGCGTCAGGGCAAGGGGCAGCCGATTCGCACCGACGGCCCGGCGTCGCACATCATCGCCAAGAAGGGCACGCCGACGATGGGCGGGCTGATGATCCTGTCCGGCCTCGTCGTTTCGACGTTGCTGTGGGCCAACCCGCTCAACCCCTATGTCTGGATCGTGCTGGCGGTGACGCTCGGCTTCGGCTTCGTCGGCTTCTACGACGATTATCTGAAAGTGACGCAACAGACCCACAGCGGTTTTGCCGGCAAGTTTCGTCTCGCCATCGAAGGCTTGATCGCGTTGATCGCCTGTTATGCGCTGGTGCGGCTCGGGCGCGATGTGACGTCGACGTCGCTGGCGATTCCTTTCCTCAAGGACATGGTGTTCAATTTCGGCTGGTTCTTCGTGATCTTCGGCGCCTTCGTCATCGTCGGCGCCGGCAACGCGGTCAACCTCACCGACGGCCTTGACGGCCTCGCGATCGTTCCCGTGATGATCGCGGCCGCCAGTTTCGGCATGATCGCCTATCTGACCGGAAACGCTGTATTCTCCGACTACCTGCAGATCAGATACGTCGCCGGCACCGGCGAACTCGCGGTGCTGTGCGGCGCGGTGCTCGGCGCGGGCCTCGGATTCCTCTGGTTCAACGCGCCGCCGGCCTCGATCTTCATGGGCGATACCGGCTCGCTCGCGCTCGGCGGCATGCTGGGGGCGACGGCGGTCGCGGTCAAACACGAGATCGTGCTGGCCGTGATCGGCGGTCTGTTCGTGCTGGAAGCGGTATCGGTCATCGTGCAAGTGGTGTCGTTCAAGCTGACCGGCAAACGCGTATTCCGGATGGCGCCGCTGCATCATCATTTCGAGCAGAAGGGCTGGACCGAACCGCAGATCGTGATCCGGTTCTGGATCATCTCGGTGATGCTGGCACTGGCCGGCCTCTCCACGCTGAAGCTGCGGTGATAATTTGATCCCCGTCACTTCCTTCGCCGGCAAGACCGTTGCCGTCTTCGGGCTCGGCGGATCCGGGCTCGCCAGCTGCCACGCCCTCAAGGCCGGCGGCGCGGAGGTGATCGCTGCTGACGACAGCGCCGACAACGTCGCCAAGGCGGCGCAGGACGGTTTTACGACGGCGGATTTGCGCAACGTCCCCTGGGATAATTTCGCCGCGCTGATCCTGACCCCCGGCGCACCGCTGACCCATCCGGCGCCGCATTGGTCGGTGCTGATGGCGCGGCAGGCCGGCGTCGAGGTGATCGGCGACATCGAATTGTTCTGCCGGGAACGAAGGCGTCACGCACCGGACGCGCCGTTCGTCGCCATCACCGGCACCAACGGCAAATCCACCACCACGGCGCTGATCGCGCACCTGATGAAGGTCGCCGGTTACGACACCCAGATGGGCGGCAATATCGGCACCGCGATCCTGTCGCTGGAACCGCCGCGGATGGGGCGGGTGCATGTGGTCGAGATGTCGTCCTACCAAATCGATCTGGCGCCCTCGCTCGATCCCTCCGTCGGCATTTTGCTCAATGTCAGCGAAGACCATATCGACCGCCACGGCACATTGGAGCATTACGCGGCGGTGAAGGCGCGCCTGGTGGCCGGCGTGCAGCCGCAGGGCACCGCCATCGTCGGCGTCGACGACGGCTGGTGCCGCAACATCGCCGACCGGCTCGATCAGGCCGGCAAGCGCGTGGTGCGCATCTCCGTCAGGAACCCGCTGGCCGACGGCATCTATGTCGAGCGCGAAACCATCGTCCGTGCCTCCGGTGGCGCGCGCAGCGAAATCGCATTGCTCGGCGGCATCGGCTCATTGCGCGGCCTGCATAATGCGCAGAATGCCGCCTGCGCCTCGGCCTGCGCGCTGGCGATGGGGATCTCGACCGACGTCCTGCAGAACGGCCTGCGCAGTTTCCCCGGTTTGGCGCACCGCATGGAGCAGGTCGGCCGCCGCGGCAACGTGCTGTTCGTCAACGATTCAAAAGGCACCAACGCGGACGCCGCGGCGCATGCGCTGTCGTCATTCGCTGACATCTTCTGGATTGCCGGCGGCAAGCCGAAACTCGGCGGCATTACCAGCCTCACCGAATATTTCCCGCGCATCCGCAAGGCTTACCTGATCGGCGAAGCGGCGCAGGAATTTTCCGGTACGCTCGGGACCCGCGTGCCGCACGAGATCTCGCAAACGCTCGATGTCGCCGTCGCCAGCGCCGCGCGCGACGCCGAAGCCTCAGGCCTCACCGATCCCGTGGTGCTGCTGTCGCCGGCCTGCGCCTCGTTCGACCAGTACCGCAATTTCGAAATCCGCGGCGCCAGGTTCCGCGATCTCGTCACGGCGATGCCGGGCGTGAAGCCGGTGGTGTGATGGCCAGGTCCGTCCGGCCAGCATGCGCGGCGGCTGGCTTCGTTTGGTCGCTCGTGCTAAGTTTTCGCTATGGAAACTTCATTGACCAGTGGCCTCCCCAACGGATTTTTGTCGGAACTGGAGAAGAGGTTTTTCTGGTGGGAGCCTGTCGGTTCGGAGCCCCGTTCGGATGCAAGAATCCTGGCCCAGGCGATGAGCATGGCAGGTTTCGCGGAGGTGCGGCGGTTGGAGCGAATGCTTGGCTACGATCGGCTCGCCGAGACGATGCTTCGGGCCGAGCCGGGATGGATTGACGAGCGTTCATGGGAGTTTTGGCGTGGCCGCTTGATGCGAGCTACCGGCCGCTCGATACCCGATGCAGCTCCGGTGAGATCGTTCCATGTCGGACCCGTTTGACCCTCGGATCGAAATCCTTCCGCCGGCCCAGAAGGAGATCTGGCCCCAGCTCGCTCCAGCGCCCGATCTGTCCCTGGTACTGTATGGCGGCACTGCCGTCGCGCTCCATCTGGGCCATCGCGTCTCGATCGATTTCGATTTCTTCAAGGCCGAGCCCCTGGAGAAAGCGCGGATTGAGGCAAGCTTTCAGTTTGTCCGAAATGCGTGGACCATTCAGGAAGACGAAAATACCCTTGTCATGGACGTGTCGATGCCATCCGGCCTGGTCAAGGTATCCTTCTTCGGGGGACTAACGCTGGGCCGCATCAATGATCCGCTCCGAACGAGGGATCGGGTGCTTGTGGTTGCTTCGCTCGAGGACCTGCTTGCCACCAAGCTGAAGGCAATTTTGGACCGGGCTGAAGCCAAGGATTATCGCGACATCTCAGCGATGTTGTCAGCCGGCGTTTCGCTGGAAAAGGCGTTGGGGGCATTCACCGCGAACTACCGAAGAGATCCCGCGCTTCCTCTCAAGGCCCTGGGTTTCTTCAAGGACGGCGATTTGCCGTCTCTTCCCAAGACCGATCAAGACCTGCTTCGGACTGCCCGAGACCGGGTTTCCGACGTGCCTGATGTCTGTCTGTTGAAGGGATTGCTTCCGGTTCGATGACTTCGGATGGGGGCGCAGAACGGCGCGACGTTCCGCGATCCGGTTATGGCGATGGCGGGTGTGAAGGCGGTGGTGTGACGATGCGGAAGCGGCTTTCGGTCGGAGTTTTCATCGTTGCACTATTCGGTTTGATTGGCGGCGCCTTTCTCTATCTCGATTCTGCCTTCAGCAAATTCGGTGAATGTCGCATTCTCCATTTGACTTCGACCCCATCCCCGGACGGGAGCAAGTCAGTCATAACATTCAGAAAAGAGTGCGGGGCGACGGTACCCGACAGTACGCACGCGAGCATTGCTTCAACCGGCGCGTCCCTCTCGCCCGCAGCGCCCCCACCGTTTTTCAGTGTTCGCGGTAACCAGAACGTCGTCGCCGCCTGGAGTGGCGAGCATGCTGTCAGAATAGGTCTCATTCCTGGCGGCGATACGTTCTATAAGCGCGAACGGAGCGTTGGTGACATCAAGATAGAGTACGAATGATCCATCGCTCTATTCCTTCGACTTCGCACTCCGACTTGCACGCACCGGCTTGAACAGATCGAGATCGATCGCCTGGCCCATCGCCAGATAACCCGTGCGATTGGGATGCAGCTTGTCGCCGGCGCCTCCTGTCGTGCTGTCGGGAACGAATTCCGGCTTGAGGCCGCCCGATTGCGGATCGAGCGTCGCCTTGTCGAAATCGATCACGCCGTCGAATGTGCCTGACGTGCGGATGAAGTCGTTCAGCGCTTTCCGCTTGGCGTCCTGTTCGGCGAAACCATGCGCTGCGCTGGAACTGCCCAATGCCGTCGTCACGGTGGCGCCGATGATTTTCACATGCGGCCATTTTGCGCGCAGCCGCGCGACGCCTTCCTTCATCGCGGCAATGACCTTGTCGCTTTCGGCGTTGCCGTTCTTGCTGAAGTCGTTGATGCCTTCCAGCCAGATCAGGCTGGAGATGCCCGACAGCGTCAGCACGTCGCGCTCAAGCCGCTGGCCTGATGCGGGGCCGCCGGGGAACGGTTTGTTTGCGCCGTACTCGGCCGGACCGGCGATCTGGTTGCCGCCGATGCCGCCATTCACCACCGCGACCTTGTTGCCATGGATCGCCTTGAGGCGGCGCGAGAGCACGTTGGGCCAGCGGTCGTCGCCGTTCATGGTAGACGCCGTGCCGTCGGTGATGGAATCGCCGAACGCCATGATCGCGAAGGCGTCGGTCGGCGCCGTCATCTCGATGGCATCGAGGAAGAACCATGACGCGGTCGTATACGGAAATGCCGCCTCGTCCTCCACGGTGCTCTTGGATCCGGCGCCGGGCGCGGTGACGTAGGACGTCGTCAGCGCCTTGGCGTGCCATGTCATCGGACCGCTTTCGCCGGCGATGTGAAAGCTCACCGCGAGCTTGCGACCGGCGAGGTTGTCGGGCTGCCCTGCCAACGGCAGCGTGACCGGGTCGCTCCAGACCGAACTGCCGGGCGGGACGGTGACGGACATTTTGCCGCCAAACGTCACCAGGCGATTGGAGCCGCGCAGCAGCGCCGCACTGCCCAATTGCAGGCCGGCACAAACGCCGTCGAAGGTCACGGGCCTGGTGCCGAAGGCGTTGCTGAAACGGAGGCGAGCCTGACGGCCCCACAAATCGGGCCGCACGATCAGGCGAAAAGTCTGGTCCCGCGCGCCGGCCGCAGGATCGGGGAACGCAAATTTCTGGTCAGGCTGGGCGGAAGGGTTGCCGACGGGGTAGGGTCCCTGGACCGAACCCGTCCATGACACCACCCAGTTCTCTTCCTTGGCGGATGCGCCCTGAAGCGATGCGACCAGCAGCGACGCCGCGACGAGACAGGTGAGCGATTGCATGGTTTCCCCCTTGTGATTTTGGGCCCACCCTAGTGCGTTTTCCAGCGAAGTGGATACCGGTTCGCGTCAAGAAAACGCGTCAAATCTCGAATCCTGTTCCGATTCTGATCGGAACAGGACTCTAGAGCCGCGGGTGCAAATCGTGAAACCGAAAATTTGAGATGGTCCATTAACCCCCCATAAACCATCCTGCCCCACCAATGGACGTTACCTCTGCCATTTGGGGACGCCCATGCTTGCCCGTGACCAACGCACCCCATTTTCGGAATGGTGGTGGACCGTGGATCGACTGCTGCTCGCGGCGATCCTCGGGCTGGTGCTGGCCGGCGTCATCCTGTCGCTGGCGGCGAGCCCGCCGGTG
The DNA here is from genome assembly GCF_964252915.1 of Bradyrhizobium sp. LjRoot220. Classification (NCBI taxonomy): domain Bacteria; kingdom Pseudomonadati; phylum Pseudomonadota; class Alphaproteobacteria; order Hyphomicrobiales; family Nitrobacteraceae; genus Bradyrhizobium; species Bradyrhizobium sp. LjRoot220. The sequence continues at coordinate 41,232 of NZ_CAXUPS020000014.1, read as the reverse complement.
GCGACACGGATCGGGCTCGATCCCTTCCATTTCTTCGGCCGCCACGTCTTGTTCCTGCTGCCGTCCTTCATCGTGCTGATCGGGGTGTCGTTCATGTCCCCGAAGCATATCCGCCGCGCGGCGCTCCTGGTGTTCGCGGTCTCGATCGCGCTGATCGTGGCGACGCTGGTGTTCGGCGCCGAGGTCAAGGGGTCGCGGCGCTGGATCACGCTGCTCGGCGTCAATATCCAGGCCTCCGAATCCGCCAAGCCCGCTTTCGTCGTGATCGCGGCGTGGCTGTTCGCCGAATCGACCAAGCGGCCGGAAATGCCGGCGACCTCGATGGCGATGGTGCTGCTGTTGATGCTGGTGACGCTGCTGGTGATGGAGCCGGATTTCGGTCAGACCATGCTGGTCCTGATGGTGTGGGGCGCGCTGTTCTTCATCGCGGGCATGCGGATGATCTGGGTGGCTGGCCTTGCCGGCGCCGCCGCCGCCGGACTGTTCGGCGCGTATCTGCTGGTGCCGCACGTCGCGCACCGCATCAAGCGCTTCATGAACCCCGGCTCGGGCGACACGTTCCAGCTCGACATGGCGATGGACGCGTTCCTGAACGGCGGCTGGTTCGGCCTCGGTCCCGGCGAAGGCATCGCCAAGCGCAGCCTGCCGGACAGCCATACCGATTTCGTGTTCGCGGTCGCGGCGGAGGAATTCGGCATCATCCTGTGCCTGGTGCTGGTGACGTTGTTCGCCTTTGTCGTGATCCGCACGCTGCTGCGCGCCTATGCCAGCGAGGACATGTTCTCGCGGTTTGCCGCTTCCGGCCTCGCCATTCTGTTCGGCGTGCAGGCCGCCATCAATATGGCAGTCAATCTGCAGCTGATCCCCGCCAAGGGCATGACGCTGCCGTTCATCTCCTATGGCGGCTCCTCGATCATCTCGCTGGCCTATGGCGTCGGCATGATGCTGGCGCTGACCCGGCAGCGGCCGCGCACCGAGATCGAGTCCCAGAACAATGCCAACGCGGTGCGCAGCTACGCGTGACGGCGTGCTGACTTTAGATCGGCGTCGCGCTGCACAGTCTCCCCGTCATCCTGAGGTGCGCTCTTGCGCGCCTCGAACGATGAGTACGGCCCGTGGCCCATCCTTCGAGGCTCGCTGCGCTCGCACCTCAGGATGACGGCGAGGCCGTTGCGCGAGAATTCCCGTCTAGGGCGTGACTGGAGCCGCGCCATCGGCTATTTGAACCTCCATGGATACCTCCCCCCTGATCCTCCTCGCGGCCGGCGGCACCGGCGGGCATTTGTTTCCGGCCGAAGCGCTCGGCGTCGAGCTGATCAAACGCGGCTTTCGCGTGCGGCTCGCGACCGATGCCCGCGCGCTGCGCTATAGCGGCCTGTTCTCCAAGGACAATATCGATGTGGTGCCGAGCGAGACCGTGCGCAGCCGCAACCCGATCTCGCTGGCGCGCACCGCCATCATGCTCGGTTATGGCGGCCTCATCGCGCTCAATCTGGTACGGCGACTGAAGCCCGCGGCCGTGATCGGCTTCGGCGGCTATCCGACGCTGCCGCCGCTGCTGGCGGCCAGATGGCTCGGCGTGCCCAGTCTCATTCACGACGCCAACGCCGTGCTCGGCCGCGCCAACCGGTTTCTCTCGAGCCGCGTCAATGCGATCGCGACCTCGCTGCCGGGCGTGCTCGATCGCGATCCGGCGCTGGCCGGCAAGGCAACCACGGTCGGCACGCCGATGCGCCCGGCGATCCTGGCCGCGGCCGCAATACCTTTTGCATCGCCCGAGGCGAACGGGCCGCTGCGACTGTTGGTCGTCGGTGGCAGCCAAGGGGCGCGCGTGATGAGCGACATTGTGCCGTCGGCGATCGAGCGGCTGGAGCCGGTGTTGTGGAGCCGGCTGATGCTGACGCAACAGGTGCGCGAAGAAGACATGGCGCGGGTGCGCGCGATCTACGACCGGCTCAAGATCAACGCCGAACTCGCACCGTTCTTTAGCGACTTGCCGGCGCGGCTGGCCTCCAGCCATCTGGTGATTTCGCGCTCCGGCGCCGGTACCGTGGCCGAACTCGCTGCGATCGGCCGGCCATCTATTCTGGTGCCGCTGCCCGGCGCGATCGATCAGGACCAGTTCGCCAATGCCGGCGTGCTGGACAAGGTCGGCGGCGCGCTGCGCATCGCGCAGACGGAATTCACGCCGGACCGTCTGGCTTCCGAAATTTCCGCGTTCGCCGCCGAACCGGCCAGGCTGACCGCGATGGCCGCCGCCGCCCGCACGGTCGGCAGGCTGGATGCGGCTGAGCGGCTGGCCGATCTGGTTGTGAAGGTCGCCGCAATCTGACGTCTCGCTTCAGTCCAGCCGAACGTTCTCGACGAGGTAATCGAGGAACGCGCGGACGCGCGCCGGGAGCTGGCCGCCGTGACCAACGAATACCGCGTGAATCACTTCGAGGTCGCCGGGATTGAAGGCCTCCAGCACCGGCACCAGCCGGCCGGCCTTGATCTCGTTCTCGACATGGAAGCGGGTGAGCCGCGCGATGCCGGTTCCGGCGATGGCCAGTTGCTGCATCGCCTCGCCGTCACTGATCAGCACGCTGCCGATGGGAGGTACGGTGACTACGCCACCCTTGCCATCGAGAAAAGGCCAGCCATCAAACTGTTTGGGAAAACAGAAGCCCAGCAGATTGTGCGTGGCGAGTTCGGCCGGCGTTTGCGGCGTGCCGTTCCGCGCCAGATACGCCGGCGATGCGGCGACCACCATGCGGCTTTCGCCGAGCTTGCGCGCCAGCAATCGCGATTCACGAAGCGGCCCCACTCGGATCGCAACATCGGCGCGCTCCTCCATCAGGTCGACGACGATGTCGGTGAGAGCGATATCGACGGAAATTCCGGGATAACGCGCGAGAAAAGAGGGAACCAGTGGCAACAGGCGATGCAGCCCGAATGGCACGCTGCTGTTGATCCGCAGCCGACCTTGCGGGGTGGCGCCGATTGCCGCTTCGCGTTCCGCACCACTGATGTCATCGAGGATGCGGACCACGCGGTCGTAATAGGCGGCACCCTCCGGCGTCAGTTGCAGCTTGCGGGTCGAACGGTTGATCAGGCGGACCCCCAGCCTGGCCTCGAGGCGCGCCACCAGCTTGCTTACCGCCGACGGCGTCATCCGGAAGGTTTTTGCCGCCGCCGAGAACCCGCCCAACTCCACCACCCGGGCGAAAACCTCCATTTCGCCGGACCGATTCACATCCAATCGAGACATTGTGACTTCAATTCATAAATGATGTTCCTGTTGGCATTCTAATTCATGAATGTCGTCGCGTCCACCTTGGTGGGGCCCGGCGCAGTGCCGGGCAATCCACTGGGGAATCCTCTATGCCGCTCGCACTCTACGCACTAACCGCCGGCGCCTTCGGAATTGGCGTCACTGAATTCGTGATCATGGGATTGCTGATCGAGGTCGGGACCGATTTCGGCGTTTCGATCTCCGCCGCCGGCCTGCTGATCTCGGGCTATGCACTCGGCGTCGTCGTCGGTGCGCCCATCATGACCATCGCCACCGGAAAATGGCCGCGCAAAACCGTGCTGCTGGTGCTGATGGCGGTTTTCACCCTTGGCAACGCGGCGTGTGCGCTGGCGCCGGACTATTGGAGCCTGATGGCGGCGCGCGTGCTCACCGCCTTTGCCCACGGCACGTTCTTCGGTGTCGGTTCGGTGGTGGCCACGACCCTTGTTGCGCCCAACAAGAAAGCTTCCGCCATCGCCATTATGTTCACTGGCCTGACGGTTGCCAATATTCTTGGCGTGCCTTTCGGCACCTGGCTTGGACAGGCTTATGGCTGGCGATCGGCATTCTCTGCGGTAACGCTGGTTGGGCTGATGGCGCTTGTCATCATCGCGTTTTTCGTTCCGAAGGACAAAGCGGCGCCCGCGGCCTCGAACCTTCGCAATGACCTTGCGGTGCTGGCCCGACCGCAGGTGTTGATGGGATTGCTGACGACGGTGCTGGGTTGGGTTGGTGTCTTCGCGGTGTTCACCTACATCGCGCCGATCCTGATCCGCATTTCCGGCTTTTCTGAATCAGCGGTATCGCCGATCCTGCTCGTCTTTGGCGGCGGTTTGCTGGTGGGTAACCTTCTGGGCGGACGGTTGGCGGATCGATGGCTGATCCCCGCGCTGCTTGGCAGTATCTTGACGCTGGCAGCGGTGCTGTTGCTGATGACTTTCGCTGCGCACAACCAGATCGCCGTCGTCATGTTTGTGGCGTTGCTCGGTGCAGCCGCGTTCGCAACCGTGCCGCCGTTGCAGATGTGGGTGCTGGAAAAGGCTGACGGCGCCGGCCAAAGCCTCGCTTCCAGTTTCAACATCGCCGCCTTTAACCTCGGTAACGCCATCGGCGCCTGGCTTGGCGGGGTCGTGATCGACCACGGGCCGGGGCTCGGCGCGGTTCCCTGGGTTGCGGCGCTGGTTCCGTTCGCCGCGGCCGGCGTCGCCGCCCTCGCGATCCATGGCGACCGGAGGCGCCGGCTGACGGTGGTGGCCGCGGAATAATCGCGCTGCGTTGTGGGAATTTAGCAGATCGCAAGCCCATTTTTGGCCTTGTCAGCGCCTTCGAAAGCGGGGCATCCAGTACGTCGCGCGGCTGATTTGACTTAACGGCCGCGCGGAATACTGGATCGCCTGCTGGCGCCTGTCATCGGGCGGCCCTTCAGCCGACCCGTTGGCGGGCGAGGACGCCCAAGGATTGAACCATGAGACTGCCGCGTGAGATCGGACCCATTCACTTCGTCGGGATCGGCGGCATCGGCATGAGCGGCATCGCCGAAGTTCTGTGCAATCTCGGCTATACCGTGCAGGGCTCGGACGCCTCCGAGGGCGGCAACGTCACGCGGCTGCGCGACAAGGGCATCACGGTTTCGGTCGGCCACAAGGCGGAGAATGTCGACGGCGCCGACGTGGTGGTGGTCTCGACCGCGATCAAGCGCGACAATCCCGAATTGATGGCGGCCCGCGCCCAGCGCATTCCCGTGGTGCGCCGCGCCGAAATGCTCGCCGAATTGATGCGGCTGAAAAGCTGCGTCGCCATCGCGGGCACCCATGGCAAGACCACGACAACGACGATGGTGGCAACGCTGCTCGACGCCGGCGATCTCGATCCCACCGTGATCAACGGCGGCATCATCAACGCCTATGGCTCCAATGCACGTTTGGGTGCCGGCGACTGGATGGTGGTGGAAGCCGACGAGAGCGACGGCACATTCCTGAAGCTGCCGTCCGATGTCGTGATCGTCACCAACATCGATCCCGAACATCTCGATCACTTCAAGACGTTCGAGGCAATCCAGGATGCGTTCCGCAATTTCATCGAGAACGTGCCGTTCTACGGCTTTGCCGTGATGTGCACCGATCATCCCGTCGTGCAGACCCTCGTCGGCAAGATCGAGGACCGCCGCATCATCACCTATGGCGAGAACCCGCAAGCCGATGTGCGGCTGGTCGACCTTGCGCCGACGGGCGGCGGCTCGAAATTCAAGGTCGTGTTCCGCAACCGCAAGACCGACGCCACGCACGAAATATCCGACATCATGCTGCCGATGCCGGGACGCCACAACGCATCGAACGCGACGGCGGCGATCGCGGTGGCGCATGAACTCGGCATTGCCGACGAGGTGATCCGCAAGGCGATGGCGGGTTTTGGCGGCGTGAAGCGGCGCTTCACCAGGACCGGCGAATGGAACGGCGTCACCATCATCGACGATTACGGCCATCACCCGGTCGAGATCGCGGCGGTGCTGAAGGCGGCGCGGGAATCCACCAGCGGCAGGATCGTCGCCGTGGTGCAGCCGCATCGCTTCACCCGCCTGCAATCGCTGTTCGAGGAATTCTGCACCTGCTTCAACGATGCCGACGCCGTCGTCGTCGCCGAGGTCTATCCAGCCGGCGAGGCGCCGATCGAGGGCATTGACCGCGATCATTTCGTGCTCGGCCTGCGCGCCCACGGCCATCGCGAAGTCATTGCGCTGCAAAATTCGTCCGAACTCGCCAGGGTGATCAGCGGCATCGCCGATAATGGCGACTACGTCGTCTGCCTCGGCGCCGGCAACATCACGCAATGGGCCTACGCGCTGCCCGGCGAATTGAAGGCGCTGGGCTAGACGTGGCAGCGTTTCCCGACATCACCCCCGACCTGAAATCCGCAATGCCGCAACTGCGCGGGCGGTTGCTGGCGAACCAGTCGCTGGCGGAGCTGACCTGGTTTCGTGTCGGCGGTCCGGCGCAGGTGCTGTTCACCCCGTCGGATGAAAACGATCTGGCTTACTTCCTGAGAAACCTGCCGACCGAATTGCCGGTCTATGTCGTCGGCGTCGGCTCCAACCTCATTGTGCGCGATGGCGGCATTCCTGGAATCGTGATCCGGTTGTCGCCGCGCGCGTTCGGCGACATCCGCGCCGCGGGCGACGTCGTCAGCGCCGGCACCGCGGCGCTCGACAAGCGGGTGGCGGAAACCGCGGCATCGGCCAATATCGGCGGCATGGAGTTCTTCTTCGGCATTCCCGGCACGATCGGCGGCGCGCTGCGCATGAATGCCGGCGCCAACGGCAGCGAGACCAAGGACGTCCTGATTGAGGCCACCGGGATCGGGCGCGACGGCACCAGACACGTCTTTGGCAATGCCGACATGAAGTTTGTCTATCGCAACAGCGGCGTCGACCCCCAGATCATTTTCACCTCGGCGCGTTTTCGCGGCGCCATTGCCGCGCCGGAAATCATTCGGGCGCGGATGGAGGAAGTGCAGACGCACCGCGAGACCGCGCAGCCGATCCGCGAAAAAACCGGGGGCTCGACCTTCAAGAACCCGCCCGGCAACAGTGCCTGGAAGCTGGTCGATGCCGCCGGCTGCCGCGGCTTGCGCGTCGGCGGCGCGCAGGTGTCGGAAATGCACTGCAACTTCCTGATCAACACCGGCAACGCGACCGGGCATGATATTGAAACGCTGGGCGAAACCGTGCGGGCGCGGGTTAAGGAAAACTCCGGAATCGAGTTACACTGGGAAATCAAGCGGATCGGGATTCCGATCTAATTGTCATTCCGGGGCGCGCGAAGCGAGAACTACGATGTGCTATTGCACATCGGAGAATCTCGAGATTCCCCGGTGCGCAATTGCGCACCTGAGGTCTGGTCCTTCGGACCATCCCGGAATGACGAAAGGGCAGGGCTGATGCGGATTACCATTCTCTTCGGCGGCACCAACAAGGAGCGGCTGGTCTCGGTGGCGAGCGCGCAGGCGCTGCATCGGGCTCTGCCGGAGGCCGATCTCTGGTTCTGGGACGTCGCCGACACCGTGCACGAGGTGAAGTCGGAAGCCCTGCTCAATCACCAGCGGCCGTTCGAGGATGAATTCGATCCCGGCAATCGCGGCATCGGGCTGGAAGCGGCGCTCGATAAAGCAAAAGCCGAAGATCGCGTGCTGGTGCTCGGCCTGCATGGGGGCCGGGCAGAGAATGGTGAACTGCAGGCGATGTGCGAGCTGCGCGGCATTCCCTTCACCGGGTCTGGCTCGGCGTCCTCAAACCTTGCCTTCGACAAGACCGCGGCCAAGCGCTTTGCGGCAATTGCGGGCGTGACGGCGCCGGATGGCATCGCGCTCGACGATATCGATGCCGCGTTTGCCGAATACGGCAAGCTGATTGCGAAGCCGGCGCGGGACGGATCGAGCTACGGCCTGATCTTCGTCAACGCCAGGCAGGACCTCGTGGCCGTCCGCAACGCCGCCAAATCAGAGGAATATCTGATCGAGCCGTTCGTTTCCGGCGTCGAAGCCACGTGTGGCGTGCTGGAGCGCTCCGACGGCACCATCATGGCGCTGCCGCCGGTCGAAATCATCCCGGGCGAGGGCGCGTTCGACTACACGGCAAAATATCTGCTCAAATCGACCCAGGAGATCTGCCCGGGCCGTTTTTCGCCCGAGATTACCGCTGGTCTGATGGACCAGGCGCACCGGGCCCACCGGGCGTTGTCGTGCAGCGGCTATTCCCGGAGCGATTTCATCGTCTCGGCCAAGGGGCTGGTCTATCTCGAGACCAATACCCTGCCGGGCTTGACCGCGGCCTCGCTGTACCCGAAGGCGCTGAAGGCGGAGGGCATCGAGTTCGCGGATTTCCTGCGCGACCAGATTGCGCTGGCTGAGAAGCGTCTTCATCCGCGGGGCTGATTCGCCCGATTAACGTGCCGGGCGAGGGAACCGGCCCGGCCCGGATGAAATATTACTAAAATCCTAACCAATGCCCGGCAAACTACTCATTAGGCTGCTCAAAACGCGCCCATGACCGGCCGAATTTACCCTTTGTTTACCAGGAAGTCCGAAGGTTAACGCTGGCGGCGCATGTGGCGCTTGGCTGCCGGGGCGTAAGCTGTTGCGGATTTCCGCTTCGACGACCGCATCGAGGGAACAATGGCCTCCTCACAACCGAGGTCTTAACCCAGCCCGGCATCACCGAGACATCACGTGCGTCAGAGCCCGCAAGTCCTTTTGCGGGAACAACTTTTTGACGAGCTCGTGCAATGGATGGTGCAGGACGCCTCGCCCGATCGCTGCGATCGCTGAGGCCCCAAGCTGACCTGAAAGCCGCCGCCATCGGAGCGGTCGTGCTGCTGCGCGAGCGGCTGGGCCTTCGCGCCCGCGTCCCCGCGAGGCGGGTGATCGACCGCGAACCGCCGAATCGTCTGATTCTCTGGCTCGAACGTTACCTTCCGAACCGTCTCGGCGTCGTGCTCACGGTGTTAATGCTGCTCGGCAGCACCTCGCTCGGTATCATCAAGGGCGGCCATCTCGACGAACTGGTCGGTGCGCTCAGCGATGCCCGCAATGCGCTGGCGAATTCGGCCGGCTTTCGCATCACCGAAGTGGCCATCAACGGCCGCAAGCAGCTGAGCCAGGATGAAGTGCTCGCGATCGGCGGCGTCAACGGCCGCTCCTCGCTGTTGTTCCTCGATGCCGCCACCGTGCGCGACAAGCTCAAGACCAATCCCTGGATAGCGGACGCCACGATCCTGAAACTTTATCCCGGCCGGCTGCAGATCGACATCGTCGAGCGCAAGGCGTTCGCGCTGTGGCAGCAGGACGGCCGGCTTTCCGTCATCGCCGAGGATGGCGCGGTGCTCGAAGCCTATATGTCGCGGCGCTTCATTTCGCTGCCGCTGGTGGTGGGCAAGGGCGCCGCCGACAAGGCGCGGGACTTCCTGGCGCTGCTGGATCGCTATCCGCAGGTCCGCGGCGTGACCAAGGCGGCGATCTATGTCGGCGAACGGCGCTGGAACCTGCGTCTCAAGGACGGCCTCGATATCCGCCTGCCGGAGCACGACGTCGGCAATGCGCTGGCGCTGTTGAGCAAGCTCGACAAGGAGGACCGGTTGTTCTCGCGCGACATCGTCGTGGTCGACATGCGCCTACCGGACCGCCTGACGGTGCTGCAGTCCGAAGACGCGGCGAAAGCCCGCGACGAACTGTTCAAGGACAAGAAGACCAAGAAGAAGGCCGGTGACGCATGACCGGTCTCGATCGCAACCAGACCCCGAAGACGCGGCCGATGGCGCAGAAGCGCACCGCGCTGGTGGCGTCGCTCGACATCGGCACCAGCAAGATCGCCTGCATGATCGCGCGGCTGCGGCCGTCGCCGCCGAACGACGCGCTGCGCGGCCGCAGCCACGCCGTCGAACTGATCGGCTACAGCCAGATCCAGTCGCGCGGCGTCAAGGCCGGTGCGGTGGTCGATCTTGCCGAATGCGAACAGGCGGTGCGCCAGGCGGTGGCGCTGGCCGAACGCATGGCAAAAGTCCGCGTCGAATCCGTCCTGCTGTCGGTTTCCGGCGGCCGGCTGCAGGGTCAATTGGTCGAAGCCGCGGCCGACATTCGCGGCGGCTCGGTCACCTCTGACGATGTCACCCGCGTGACGTCCACCGGCATGCGCCACGCCACCGGCGAAGGCCGCACCGTGCTGCACGCGCTGCCGGTCGGCTACACGCTGGATGGCGTCAAGGGCATCCGCGACCCCCGCGGCATGGTGGCGCGGCAGTTCGGCGTCGACATGAACGTCGTGACGGCGGATGCGACGGTCGCCAAGAATCTGATGCTGGTGGTCGAGCGCTGCCATCTCAACGTCGAAGCCATGGCGGCAAGCCCTTATGTGGCGGGCCTTTCGGTCCTGACCGACGACGAGGCGGATTTGGGCGCCGCCGTGGTCGAGATGGGCGCCGGATCGACCACGATCGCGACCTATTCGGCCGGACGCTTTGTGCACGCTTCAGGGTTTGCCGTCGGCGGGCAGCACATGACGATGGATCTTGCACGCGGCGTCGGCGCGTGCATTGCGGATGCCGAGCGAATCAAGACCTTATACGGCACCGTGCTGACCGGCGGGTCGGACGCACGCGAGCTGATGTCGGTACCAACTGCAGGCGATGACGAACGCGATGCGCCGCAGATCGTCTCGCGCGCCACGATCGCGAACATCATCCGGCATCGCGCCGAGGAGATCTTTGAAATGGTCCGGGACCGGCTCGCGGATTCCCCGTTTGCGGCAGAGCCGCGGGCGCGGGTTGTCCTGAGCGGCGGCGCGTCCCAACTCACCGGCACCGTCGAGCTCGCCACCCGCATTCTCAACCGGCCGGTGCGGATCGGCCGCCCGCTCGGCTTCGGCCGGCTGCCCAACGAAGCCAAGAGCGCCTCGTTCGCGGTGCCTGCGGGCCTCTTGGTCTATCCGCAATACGCACACCTTGAACATGTCGAACCGCGGCATACGCGGCAGCTCAGGACGGGGACTGACGGCTATTTCGGAAGGGTCGGACGATGGCTTCGAGAGGGCTTCTAATGACCGGTTTTCATACCAAACGACATTCAAGAACTCCTGCACCAACTTCTGCACCCACTCCCGCGGCCGCCGGCCGGGGCGAACCAACGCGCGCGTAATAATCGAGAGGCAACCATGGCACTCAATCTGACACCCCCTGACATCAGCGAACTGAAACCGCGGATTACCGTCTTCGGCGTCGGTGGAGCAGGCGGCAATGCCGTCAACAACATGATCACTGCCGGGCTGCAGGGCGTCGATTTCGTCGTCGCCAATACTGACGCGCAGGCGCTGAGCATGTCCAAGGCCCAGCGCATCGTGCAGATGGGCACCCAGGTAACCCTGGGCTTGGGTGCCGGATCGCAGCCCGATGTCGGGGCGGCCGCGGCCCAGGAGGTCATCGACGAGCTTCGCGACCACCTCACCGGCGCCAACATGGTGTTCGTCACCGCCGGCATGGGCGGCGGCACCGGCACCGGTGCAGCCCCCGTCATCGCCAAGACCGCGCGCGATATGGGTATCCTCACCGTCGGCGTGGTGACGAAGCCGTTCCACTTCGAAGGCCAGCGCCGCATGCGCACCGCCGAGTCCGGCATCGCCGAACTGCACAAGGTGGTCGACACGCTGCTGATCATCCCGAACCAGAATCTGTTCCGGGTCGCCAACGAAAAGACCACCTTCGCCGACGCCTTCGCGATGGCCGACCAGGTGCTCTATTCGGGCGTCGCCTGCATCACCGACCTGATGGTCAAGGAAGGCCTCATCAACCTCGACTTCGCCGACGTCCGCGCTGTGATGCGTGAAATGGGCAAGGCGATGATGGGCACCGGCGAAGCCACCGGCGAGAAGCGCGCGCTGACCGCGGCCGAAGCTGCGATCGCCAACCCGCTGATCGACGATAGCTCGATGAAGGGTGCACGCGGCCTGTTGATCTCGATCACCGGCGGCAAGGACCTGACGTTGTTCGAAGTCGATGAAGCCGCCACCCGCATCCGCGAGGAAGTCGACCAGGATGCCAACATCATCGTCGGCGCGACCTTCGACGAAACGCTGGACGGCATCATCCGCGTCTCCGTCGTTGCCACCGGCATCGAACAGGCGCTGATCGCGCGCAACTCGGCGGCGCCCCCTGCGGCTGCGACCAACGCGGCGGCTCCGACGCCGGACAGCCGTCTGGCCGACCTCACCGCGCGGCTGCGCGCTGACAACCAGCGGATCGCCGAGCGCGCCCAGAAGCCCGACGCGCCGGCGCAGGCCGCACCGGCAGCCCCGGCTGCCGCCGCCCCGCAGCAGCGCGCGCCCAGCAATCACGAGCGTGCCGCGCTCGCCGCCATTGCCGCCGCCGTCGCTCCGGAAGTGCCGCAGGCCCAGGCCCCGCAGGCTCAAGGGCCGTTGCAGTCCGGCTCCTATGGCGACGTCACGGTTCGCCCGATCGCGCAGAAGCCCACGCTGTTCCCGGATCACAAGGAGCAGGTCCGCGCCGAGCTCGAAGAGCTGATTGCGCCGCCGGAGACCTTCATCCCGCAGGCGGCGGAACGGCCGCCGACCCGCAGCCCGCGGATGCCGAAGTTCGAGGACCTTCCGATGCCGGCCCAGGCCGAGATCCGGCAGGCCCGCGGCGAGACGGAGGAAGATCAACCGCAGAAGACCCGGCTGTCGCTGCTGCAGCGCCTCGCCAATGTCGGCCTCGGCCGCCGCGACGAAGAGTCAGAGCCGCCGATCTCGGCCCGCGCCTCCGGTCCGGCGATGGCACCGCTGCCGCCGCTCCCCGAGCGCAAGCCGCAACGTTCCGTGGCTCAGCAGATGGGGAACGAGCCGGTATCGGAGTATGCTCGGCGTCCGGCGCCGCAGGGTCTGGATGCCCATGGCCGCCCCGCACCTGTTGCCGCCGCGCCACAGGGCGACGACCATCTTGATATCCCGGCCTTCCTCCGGCGGCAGTCCAACTGAGTTTTGTTACAATTCAGGCAACCCGAAAGGCCCCGGCGGTATCAGCCGGGGCCTTTTTCTTGTGCATTGCGCACCGTGGTCGTTCACTCAGCAAGCAACTGATTTTAAATGATTAATTACCTGTTCCGTGTTCTGATGCCGCGACCGGAACCAGCTCAAACCACGCTGGAGTTTGGTTAACCCTTGGCGTGAATGCGGCAGAGATAGGGTAACAATCGGTAAAAAAGCGTGAGTTGGCGCGCTTTGGGGCAGTGACTATGGTTTGCCGTGACTTGGGGATACCGGAAGCAGATTCGGCGCGAACAAGGACCGTTTCTGTCTGAAGGTATAAGTCGGTAGTGGGCGATTATCGAATGAAATTCAGCCGTCAAACGACGCTTCGGTCGCTTGCCACCGTGACGGGTGTCGGCGTTCATTCCGGTTTATCGGTTAATCTGACGATTGGGCCTGCGCCTGTCGACGCGGGTTTTATTTTTGTCCGCACCGGCCTCGATGACTGCGACCGCGAAGTTCCGGCCATCGCGGAATCCGTCATCGCCACTGACTTTGCGACCGTTCTCGGCGACCGCCAGGGCCCGCTCGTCTCCACCGCCGAGCATGTGCTTGCTGCGCTGCGGGGCATGGGCGTCGATAACGCCACCATCGAAGTCGACGGCCCGGAAGTTCCGATCATGGACGGCAGCGCGGCCGCCTTCGTCGCCGCCATCGATCAGGCCGGCATCGTCACCCAATCCGCCACCCGCCGTTTCATCCAGGTATTGAAGCCGGTGCAGGTCGCGCTTGGCGATTCGTTCGGCGAGCTGCGCCCCTATGCCAACGGTTTCCGGGCCGAGGTCGAAATCGACTTCGCCAATCCGGTGATCGGCCGCCAGAACTATTCGCTCGATCTGAACCCCGAAAGCTTCCGCCGCGAGATTTCCCGCGCCCGGACCTTCGGCTGCATGAATGACGTGGCGCGGCTCTGGAGCGCCGGTTTCGCGCTCGGCGCGTCCTTTGAGAATTCGGTGGTGTTCGACGAGACCCGTCTGCTCAACACCGAAGGCCTGCGCTACAGCGACGAATGCGCCCGTCACAAGGTGCTGGACGTGATCGGCGATCTCGCGCTGGCCGGCCTGCCGCTGCTCGGCGCTTACCGGTCCTCGCGTGGCGGCCACAAGCTCAACCACGCGGTGCTGACGGCCCTGATGGCCGATCGCAGCGCCTGGCGGGTGGTCGAAGCCGAACCGGCACGCCGCCCCCGCGTCGAAGCCGGCGCCGGAATGGTCGGCGGCATGGTCGCTCCGGCCTATGGTCCGGACGTTTCCTGACTTTCGACTTCGAAATGTCCTGAAGCTGGGCCACTTCTGAAGGCGCCTTGTCTTGAACCCGGCTTGTCCTGGAGCTTGGCTGGCCGGTCGCCCATCCCGATTTCCGTAGTAACCACAATTGGTAACGATGCTGCCCTGCCGCCTTAATCCGGGCGAAATGCCTGCGTATTCGGTTGGTTAGCGACCATTTTTCGGCTAGATAGGCCCGCGGTTGCAAGGCAGGGCGCTACCAATGTTGGCGCTCGGGCACGGCAATCTCGCCGGCGACCTTGGGGCACGGGGATTATTGCGTTCATGACCGCGGTTCATGGAGCGACGCGCTCAACCACCGACCGCATCGCCACCAACGGCGTGGCTACCAACTGCGTAACAGGCGTCAGGTCTCACATTTCATGTCGGCACAGCGTATGACGCTCGAACCCCGCAAATCATCCGGCCTCTCATCCGGTATTTTCTGCCTTCATCGGGCGGGCCGCTCGCTTCGGCTGGCGGCGGGACTGATCGCGCTGACTGTCCCCTTGAGCGGATGCGGCACCGGTTCGCTGTGGGACAAGTTCACCGCCAAGGACGACACCTTCGTCGAGGAACCCGCGGACAAGCTCTACAACGAGGGCTTGTACCTGATGAACCAGCGCAAGGATTCGAAGGCGGCCTCGAAGAAATTCGAGGAAGTCGACCGCCAGCATCCTTATTCCGACTATGCGCGCAAATCGCTGCTGATGTCGGCGTACTCGTTCTACACCGCCGGCGATTATGACGGCTGCATTGGCGCGGCGACCCGTTACGTCACCCTGCATCCGGGCAGCCCCGACGCCTCCTACGCGCAATATCTGATCGCGGCCTCCCACTACGACCAGATCCCGGATATTTCGCGCGATCAGGGCCGCACCGAGAAGGCAATCGCCGCGCTGGAAGAGGTGATTCGCAAATATCCGACCTCGGAATACGCCACCAGCGCCAAGGCCAAGCTCGAGGGCGCGCGCGACCAGCTCGCCGGCAAGGAAATGGATGTCGGCCGCTACTACATGAAAAAGCGCGACTACACCGCGGCGATCAACCGCTTCAAGACCGTAGTCACCCGCTATCAGACCACCCGCCATGTCGAAGAAGCGCTGTTCCGGCTCACCGAAGGCTATATCGCGATCGGCATCACCGGCGAGGCGCAAACCGCCGCCGCCGTCCTTGGGCACAATTTTCCTGACA
Organism: Bradyrhizobium sp. LjRoot220; assembly: GCF_964252915.1. Lineage (NCBI taxonomy): Bacteria > Pseudomonadati > Pseudomonadota > Alphaproteobacteria > Hyphomicrobiales > Nitrobacteraceae > Bradyrhizobium > Bradyrhizobium sp. LjRoot220. Next base: position 25,937 of record NZ_CAXUPS020000014.1, on the reverse strand, counting down.
GCCGCTGGTACAAGGACGCCTATAATCTTGTAAAGTCCGGCGGTCTCGAGCCGAGCGAGAATCAGGGGTCCTATATTTCCAGGGCCTTCAAGAAGATGGGTCTCGGCTAGGAATTTACCTCGCATGCTGGCGCGTCTGTCGATCCGTGACATCGTCCTGATCGAACGGCTCGATATCGAGTTTTCCCGTGGCCTCGCGGTGCTGACCGGCGAGACCGGCGCGGGCAAATCCATCCTGCTCGATGCCTTCGCGCTGGCGCTCGGCGGCCGCGGCGACGCCGGGCTGGTCCGCCATGGCGTGGAGCAGGGCCAGGTCACCGCCACCTTCGACGTGCCCAAGGGCCATCCGGCCGCAGAAATCCTTTCCGAAAACGGCCTCGACGATACCGGTGAGATGATCCTGCGCCGCGTGCAGCTCGCCGACGGCCGCACCCGCGCCTTCATCAATGACCAGTCGATCAGCGTGCAGACGCTGAAAGCGGTGGGCGCTGCGCTGGTCGAGATCCACGGCCAGCACGACGAGCGCGCGCTGGTCGACGCCTCGACGCACCGGCAGCTGCTCGACGCCTTTGCCGGCCTCGAAAAGGAAGTTACCGCGCTGGCAACGCTGTGGGATATCAGGCGCACCGCCAACAATGCGCTCGATGTGCATCGCGCCAGCATGGAGCGCGCCGCCCGCGAAGCCGACTATCTGCGCCATGCCTCCGACGAACTGAAAGCGCTGCGGCCCAGGGAAGGCGAGGAAACCGAACTGGCCGAACGCCGCACCACGATGATGCAGGGCGAGAAGATCGCCAGCGACCTGCGCGAGGCGCAGGAGGCGGTCGGCGGCAACCATTCGCCGGTGCCGGCGCTGGCGGCCGCGGTACGGCGGCTGGAACGCCGCGCCGCCAATTCGCCCGCGCTGGTCGAGCCCGCGGTGAAGGCGATCGATATCGCGATCAACGCGCTGGAGGAAGCCGATCAGCATCTCAGCGCCGCGCTGATTGCCGCCGATTTCGATCCGGCCGAGCTGGAGCGGATCGAGGAACGGCTGTTCGCGCTGCGCGCCGCCTCGCGCAAATACTCGACGCCGGTCGAGGGGCTGGCGGCGCTGGCCGCAAAATATGCCTCCGACGTGGCGCTGATCGATGCCGGCGCGGACCAGTTGAAGAAGCTGGAAGCCGCCGCCGCCGAGGCCGACCAGCGTTTTGGCGCGGCAGCGGCGAAGCTCTCGGCCGCCCGCACCAAATCCGCCGAAAAACTCAACAAGGCGGTCAACGCCGAACTGGCGCCGCTGAAACTCGAACGTGCCAAATTCATGGTGCAGGTCGAGACCGACGCCAACGCGCCGGGCCCGCAGGGCATCGACCGCGTCGAGTTCTGGGTCCAGACCAATCCCGGCACCAAACCGGGCCCGATGATGAAGGTCGCCTCCGGCGGCGAACTGTCACGCTTTCTGCTGGCGCTCAAGGTCGTGCTGTCGGATCGCGGTTCGGCCCCCACGCTGGTGTTCGACGAAATCGATACCGGTGTCGGCGGCGCGGTGGCGGACGCGATCGGCGCCCGGCTGGCGCGGCTTGCCGGAAAGGTCCAGGTGATGGCGGTGACGCACGCGCCGCAGGTCGCCGCCCGCGCCAGCCATCATCTCCTGATTTCCAAGGATGCGATGGACAAGGGCAAGCGCGTCGCCACCCGCGTCAACGCGCTCGCCGCCGACCACCGCCGCGAGGAAATCGCCCGCATGCTGGCCGGCGCCGAGATCACCGCCGAAGCCCGCGCCGCCGCCGACCGGCTGCTTCGCGCGGCGACAGCGTAATTTTCTCTTCGTCATTCCGGGGCGCCGCAGGCGAACCCGGAATCTCGAGATTCCGGGTTCGATGCCTCGCATCGCCCCGGAATGACGAACCTAACTACAGATCGATTCGTACAAATCTTTCCAAAGCGGATTTTGCGCTTCGATCAGTTCAGTCTTCCAACGCCGCTTCCACTTCTTGAGTTCTTTCTCACGGGAAATCGCGGAAGTCGGGTCATCGTATGCTTCGAACCAAACTAGCTGTGTGATATTGTATTTGGAAGTGAACCCCGGGACGGCCTTTATCCTATGCTCGTAGACTCGACGCACGATGTCGTTGGTCACGCCAACGTAGATCGCTCCATCTCGTCGGCTCGCGAGGATGTACACGTAGTAACTCATGATTGTCGCTCACAACCTCAGGAGCCCGTCATTCCGGGGCGTGCGTAGCACGAACCCGGAATCTCGAGATTCCGGGTCTGGTCCTCCGGACCATCCCGGAATGACGAGCTAAATCATTATCATGATAGCAAAATCAAAACCCAAAACCCTCGTTGATATCGCCAAGCTTACCAAGGCCCAGGCCAAGGTCGAGCACGTCAGGCTTTCGCTGGAGATCGAGGCGCACAACCAGCGCTATTATCAGGACGATGCGCCGAGCGTCAGCGATGCCGAGTACGACGCGCTGCGGCAGCGCTACGACGCCATCGAGAAGCGCTTTCCCGAATTCGTCACGCCGGATTCGCCGTCGCAGAAGGTCGGCGCGGCACCCTCGGGACGTTTCAGGAAAGTCCGTCACGCACTGCCGATGCTCTCGCTCGACAACGCGTTTGCCGAACAGGATGTGCTCGATTTCATTGGCCGTATCGAGCGGTTTCTCAAACTGCAGGACGACAAGATCGATTTTTCCGCCGAGCCGAAGATCGACGGGCTCTCGATGTCGCTGCGCTACGAGGGCGGTGAACTCGTTACCGCGGCGACCCGCGGCGACGGCGCGGTGGGCGAGGACGTCACCGCCAATATCCGCACGCTCGAGGACGTGCCGCAGAAGCTCAAAGGCCGTAATGTGCCCGACATCTGCGAGGTGCGCGGCGAAGTCTACATGACCAAAAAAGCCTTCCTTGCGCTGAATGAACGGCAAAAGGCGGCGGGCGACACCATCTTTGCCAATCCGCGCAATTCGGCGGCGGGCTCTCTGCGGCAGAAGGACCCGACCATCACCGCGTCGCGTCCACTCGGCTTCTTCGCCTATGCATGGGGCGAAATGAGCGCGATGCCGGAAGCAACCCAGACCGGCATGATCCACTGGTTCGAGCGCTGCGGCTTCAAGACCAACCCGCTGACCAAGCTCTGTCACTCGGTCGATCAGTTGATCGCGTTCCATCGCAAGATCGAGGAGCAGCGCGGCAAACTCGACTACGATATCGACGGCGTGGTCTACAAGATCGACCGGCTGGACTGGCAGCAGCGGCTCGGCTTCGTGTCGCGCACGCCACGCTGGGCGATCGCACACAAATTCCCGGCCGAGCGCGCGATGACGGTGCTCCGGGATATCGAAATCCAGGTCGGCCGTACCGGCTCGTTCACGCCGGTCGGCAAGCTGGAGCCGATCGGCGTCGGCGGTGTCATTGTGCAAAACGTCACGTTGCACAATGAGGACTACATCAGGGGCATCGGCGGCGGCGGTGAGCAATTGCGCGAAGGTCGCGACATTCGGATCGGCGACACCGTCGTCATCCAGCGTGCCGGCGACGTGATCCCGCAAGTGGTCGATGTCATCATCGACAAGCGGCCAAAGGACGCAAAGGAGTTTCACTTCCCGAAGAAATGCCCGTGTCCGCTCCATACCGACGTGGTGCGCGAGGAGACGGCGGCCGGCGAGGAGGGCTCGCGCGCGCGGTGCAGTGGCGAGTTCGCCTGTCCCTACCAGAAAATCGAGCACTTGAGGTTGTTCGTCTCGCGGCGCGCCTTCGACATCGAAGGGCTCGGCGAAAAGCAAATCCAGTTCTTCTTCGACGAAGGATGGGTGAAGGAGCCCGCCGATATCTTCACGCTGCCCAAGCGCAACGCCAAGCTGAAGCTGGAAGAGATCGAAGGCTACGGCGCGACGTCGGTGCGCAACCTGTTTGCTTCGATCGAGGGCCGGCGCAAGGTTTCGCTGGAGCGCTTCATCTACGCGCTCGGCATGCGCCATGTCGGCGAGACCACGGCGCTGGCGCTGGCGCGTGGCTATGGTTCCTGGCAGGCCTTCCACGACGCCTGCCTGCAGGTCGCCAAGGGTGACGAGGAGACCATCGCCGAGATGGATGCGCTGGACCAGATCGGCGACACCGTGATCAAGAGCATCGCCGCCTATTTCGGCGAAAGCCACAACCGCGGGATCGTCGAGCGGCTGACCAAAGAAGTTACCATTCTCGATGCCGAAAAACCCAAGAGCAATTCGGCCGTGGCCGGCAAGACCGTCGTCTTTACCGGCTCGCTGGAGAAAATGACGCGCGATGAAGCCAAGGCCAAGGCCGAGCGGCTTGGCGCCAAGGCCGCAGGCTCGGTATCGAAGAAAACCGATTACGTGGTTGCAGGCCCCGGCGCGGGTTCAAAACTGGCGGAAGCCAAGAAACACGGCGTGGCCGTGCTGACGGAAGACGAGTGGCTGACGCTGATCGGGGAGTGAGGTTGGTGTCATTCCGGGGCGCGCATAGCGCGAACCCGGAATCCATCAGGCCGCAAGCTCTGTCGCTCGATGGATTCCGGGCTCGTGCTTCGCACGCCCCGGAATGACGGAGGGAACGACCCGACGGGCAAGTCACTTCTGTTATTCAGAACCAATGTCAAGCCCCAAAATAAAAAATATTTCGCTTTTACGGAAGGCCGACTCAGGGGCATAGTTTGGCCATCCCGTCCTAGTCAGAAGGGCGTCGGCCGTGGTCACGGACGTTGGACGGGGTTGCGGTGGACGTGACGGTGCCCTTGACCAAAGGCGCCGAAGCGTACGGCAAAGACGAGTGGTCCCGACGTCGCGGTGCTGGCGTCAATGCACCTGGAGGCAATAGCTTCCAGGGCGCAACGGAGGCAAAAGAGCCGTTCTCCGGGGAGAGCTCGTTATAAGCCGTAAAGCCATTGCGCAGGGAAGGCCGGGTGTTCACCGCTGCCCTGTATGCTCGTGTGCAGCTTTCTATCTACCAACCGCACACGGGACCGCGGGTGCAGCGCGCACCCGGTCTTCCCTGCGCCCTCTGTTTTCGAGGGCGGGAAGTTTCCAGCATAGCTCGGGCGCATCGCGTCGCGAGAAGGCGAACTCACATCCCCACGGCTTCCTAGACATGAAGCAGCAATTCTCCTCACGTCATCCCTGCGAACGCAGGGACCCATACGCCCCGGCGGAAATTATTGAGCACGATGGTCGATAGCTTTTTTCAACAACAGATGACCGGGGTTATGGGTCCCTGCGTTCGCAGGGACGACGGATGGGGCGGCATTCATTGCGTTCCCTCACAACCTCCCCTGATCTTCCTTCTGCACCTTCGCCTCGCTGACAACCATCTTCCGCCGCGGCACGATGAAGATCATCGTCGCGGCGCAGGCGAGCGAGATCGTGAAGACCGCTGATGTCAGCGGCAGCGTGGTGGTGGAATGGCCGCCGAGATAGGCGCCGAACTGCGACACCAGCGAGCCGAGCCCCATCTGCAAAAATCCCATCGCGCCGGAGGCGGTGCCGGCAGCTTCGGGGCGGACGCTGATCGCGCCGGCGACCGCGTTCGACATCACGAAGGCGTTGGCGAGCATCACGATCATCTGGGTGCCGAACAGGACCGACGGCACCTGGTTGGTCCCCGCAAGGCTCCACACCAGATTGAGCAGGCTGCCGCCGAGCTGCAGCGCCAGCCCGAACCAGATCAGCTTCTCCAGCGGATAGCGCGGCGCAAAGCGGACGCAGAACAGGTTGCCGACCAGAAAGGCGAGGCCGCTGGTCGCAAACCATGCGCCATATTCGGCGCTGCTGCGGCCCATTTGCGTGACCACGATATAAGGCCCGCCGCCGGCGAAGGTGAAAATGATCTGCGAGGCCAGCACCTGGCACAGCGCATAGCCGATGAACGCCCGCGAGGTGATCAGGCCGCCGATGTCGCGGCGAAAGCTGCTGCCGGCGGCGCGCTCACGGCGGGTTTCCGGCAGCATGCACGCGATCACCGCCGTGATCGTCAGCGCCGCCGCCGTGATCAGATAGAAGATCGCGCGCCAGCCGAACGCGATTTCCAGCAGGCCGCCGGTCAAGGGGCTCAGCATCTGCGCGATCATCATCACCGCGACCACGAGGCTGATCATCGAGCTGATGCGCTCGCGGCTGTAGAGATCGCGGATGATGGCGCGGCTCACCACCATGCCGGTGGCGCCGCCGAGCGCCTGCAGGAAGCGCGCGGCGATCAGTTGCGGCAGGGTTTCGGCGAAGCTGCAGCCTGCGCTCGCCGCGACCATCAGGGCGAGCCCGCACAGCAGCACCGGGCGGCGCCCAAAACGGTCCGACAGCGGCCCCATGATGATCTGCGAACAGGCGATGCCGACCATGAACAGCGACACCGTCATCTGCGCGATCGAAATATCGCGCCCGAACGTGGTCGCCAGCACGGGCAGTGCCGGCACCAGCATGTACAGCGAGATCGGCGCGACGCCCGTCATCGCGACGAGCATCAGCAGCATTATCTTCGACGTCGCGACGCCGCCGGTGTCACCAGCAGCACCGGGCGGCTTGCCCATCACGCCATGCATTCAGGTCCGATCCGTTTTGTGAATTCGGACTGTAGCGGGATGGCTCAGGGCGAATACGGCCGTTTCGGCATGCGGCTATGCCGGGATCGGGAGGCGCATTGTTGTCATCACCCGCGAAGGCGGGTGATCCAGTAATCCAGAGGCGGGAGTTTCAAATCGAGAGGCCGCGGCGTACTGGGTCCCCCGCCTTCGCGGAGGACGACAGGCCATGGTCGGCGCCTAAAGCGGCAGCAGCGCCGCCGTGGCGTCGTCCAGCCACAGCTTGGTCGAGTTGTCATCGAGATGCGGGCGCACCGAGCGGTTGACGCGTTCGTGGTAGTCGTTCAGCCATTTCAGTTCGGTCGCGCTCAGCATGTGCACGTCGATCAGGCGGCGGTCGATCGGGGCCAGCGTCAGCGTCTCGAACGCGTTGATCGGCTTTTCGGCGCCGGCGACGTCAGCGCCGACCACCAGTTCGAGATTTTCAATCCGGATGCCGTAGGCGTCGGTCTTGTAGTAGCCGGGCTCGTTGGACAGGATCATGCCGCGCTTCAGCGGCGCGGTGCCGAGCTTGGAAATCCGTGCCGGGCCTTCGTGCACCGAGGAATAACTGCCGACGCCGTGGCCGGTGCCGTGCTCGAAATCGAGGCCGGCAGCCCAAAGATATTGCCGCGCGAAGCTGTCGAGCTGGGCGCCGGTGGTGCCGTCGGGGAATACCGCGCGCGCGATCGCGATATGGCCGCGCAGCACGCGGGTGAAGCGGTCGCGCATCTCCGCCGTCGGCTCGCCGATCGCGATGGTGCGGGTGACGTCGGTGGTGCCGTCTTCATATTGCGCGCCGGAATCGATCAGCAGGAGATCGCCGGACGCAATCCGCCGGTTGCTCCTGCGGGTGACGCGGTAGTGCACGATGGCGCCGTTCGGCCCGGTGCCGGCAATGGTCGGAAACGACACGTCCTTCAGGGCGCAGGTCTGGCGGCGAAAGGTTTCCAGCGCCTCCACGGTGTCGATCTCCGTCAGCGAACCCGACGGGGCCTCGCGGTCGATCCAGGCCAGAAACCGCGTCAGCGCCACCGCGTCACGCTGATGCGCGGTGCGGGCGCCTTCGATCTCGGTGATGTTCTTCACCGCCTTGAGCAGCGCCACCGGATCGCTGCCGCGCACCGGCTTGCCGCCGGCGGCCGCGATCAGGCGGCTCAATGCATCGGCCGCGGTGACGCTGTCGAGCGCGATGGCAGCGCCCTTCTGCGCCAGTTCAGTCAGCATCGGCGCCAACGCGTCGGACTCGCGGACGTCTGCGGATCGTTCGAGATGGTCGCGCGTCAGGTTCGAGAGCTTGCGGTGGTCGATAAAGATGGTGGGGCGGCCGTCCTTCGGCACCAGCGCGTAGGACAAGGGCAGCGGCGTATGCGAGACGTCGGCGCCGCGGATGTTGAAGGTCCAGGCCACCGCGTGCGAATCCGACAGCACCAGCGCCTCGACGCCGAGTTTTGCGATCTCCAGCCGAATGCGCTTGAGTTTCTCGGCCTCGATCTCGCCGGAAAATTGCGTGCCGTGAATGGCGACCCGGCCGAGCGGCGGGGCGGGGCGTTCGTGCCACACCGAATCGAGCGGGTTGCCGTCCACCGCGACCAGCTCCGCGCCGGCCTTGGAGCAGGCGGCGACCAGCCGTTCGGCTGCCGCCGAAGTGTGCAGCCATGGGTCAAAACCGAGGCGGTCGCCGGCGGTAAGATGCTTGGTCAGCCAGTGCTCCGGCGGCGGATCGGCCAGCGGCTCGATATGCCAGGCCTTGCGGTCGACCTGCTTGGCGGCCTGCAGCGTGTAGCGGCCATCGACGAAAACCGCGGCCTCCTTGGTCAGGACAACAGCCATGCCGGCCGAGCCGGTGAAGCCGGTGAGCCAGGCCAGCCGCTCTTCCGATGCCGGCACATATTCATTTTGCTGCTGGTCGGCGCGGGGAATCACGAAACCCGTCAGCTTGCGCCGCGCCAGTTCCTCGCGGAAGGCGGCCAGCCGGGCCGTCAGCGCCACGCCGCCCTCGGGTTCTTCGAATGTCTGGAAGTGGGCTTCGAACATCGTCACGTCACTTTAGGGTTGGGGTGCGGTCCGCATAACATAGCCATATTTTGGCATAATCTGTGCTTGAATATCCATGTCCGCGTTAGACCGGACGGAACGGTTGGCCATGCAAGCCGTTCACGTGACGACACCAGGGGAAATTCCAGGAGTGTTTCAACTCAACGAAGAGGGGATTCACCATGCCTGCTTTCACGTTTGAGAAGATCTCGCCGCCCGAGCGCCGTGGCCCGGTTTCGCCCGTCGCCAACAAGAAGCAACGTGGCGTCATCGTCCAGTTGCTGGACCGCTTCGCCGAGGCGCGCGTCAAACGTACCAAGCAGGAAGAGGAAAAGGGCGTCATCGCCCGCTACAAACCTCCTGAATGAGATTCTAGCCCGCGTTGCGCAGCAGCAGGCTGCTCCAGCCTGCGATACGCAGATGACGCACCGGGACCAGCCCCCGCGCACGATAGGCGGATATGACGGAAGCCGCCTGCGGCGTCAGCAGTCCCGACAGAATGACCAGCGCCGATGGTGCCAGATGCCGCGCCATCGGCGTTGCCAATTGCCGCAACGGATTGGCGAGGATGTTCGCCAGCACCAGATCGAACGGCCCGGCCTGCGCGAACTGCGGCGCAGAAAAGCCGGTGGCGGGGATCACCTGCACCAGATGCCCCGAACCATTGAGCCGGGCATTTTCCTGCGCGACCCGCACCGAGAGCGGATCGATGTCGCTGGCCAGCACGTTTTCCTGCAGCGCCTTGGCCGCGGCGATCGCCAGCACGCCGGTGCCGGTGCCGAGATCGAGCACGCGCTGCGGCCGCCAGGCCTTCAGGACATGATCGAGCAGCAGCAGGCAGCCGCGCGTGGTGCCGTGGTGGCCGGTGCCGAACGCCAGCGCGGCTTCGATTTCGATGCCGAGCTTGTTGGGCGGCACCCGCGCGCGGTCGTGCTGGCCGTGCACGACGAAGCGCCCGGCCGGGACCGGGACAAGATCTTCGAGTGTGGCCTTGACCCAGTCCTTGGCCTCGACCGTATCGAAAGTGATATTTTCTGCGATCTTGTCGCCGGTGGCGGTGGCCACGAGGTCGCGGATCCGGGCCTGATCCGGCGGGGCGGCAAAATGCATGATCACGTCCCAGCGGCCGCCCGGATTTTCAAACGCGGCGATGGCTGCCTCGTCCTCAACGAACAATTCGTTAAGCATATCGACAACACGCTTGGCGGCGGTTTCGTCGCCGATCGCGAAGCCGGCCCGGTACGTAGAGGGGGTGAAGGTCATTGGGAACCAAAGGATAAGGTGGGTAGCTCGAACGTGAGCAAATCGCGAAAAGTTACGCGTAGGCGATTAGAACAACCTCACCGGCAGCTCCACTGAACGGGGGGCCCTCGGTTCCATGGGTAGCAAACCGACGCTTGAAACGCCATGAAGCCTGACACGGTCAGCACGGCATGTATTCATCCTGGGCGAAACTTCCGCTCCGGTGTGGCAGCACTTGCACAGTTTATCGACCCTAAACGCAAGGCTTGTCCACAGCGTCATGCACCGGAACATACAGGCAGCTTCCACAGGCAGCCCAACCTGTTTGCACCGCGAATACACCGGCTTCTCCACCGGTCGTCCAAGGGTTTGTCCACACCTTGGCCACGGTGACGCAATCGGAATTTTCAAGGCTTGTTAGCCAATTCACGGGCGATTCACAGCGTTTCCAGATCGGAGCTGCAACCGGGGATGCGGGAACCGGGCGTTAAATGGGCGCATGCCAGGATCGGTGCCGTTAAGAAATATAACAAGGGGGAAATTGAAATGACAAAAATTACCGCAGTTATTGCAGTGATGTGTGCGTTGTGCGCGTTCGTCAGCTATCCGTTGGCGGAGGAGCGCCCTCAGTCCGCGATGGAGACGATCTCGCCGCTGGCGATGATGCAGACCGCGCGGGCGCTTCCGACGGAAGCCTACGACGCTATTTGACCACTGAGCAGGGCGCGGCGCCGGCAACGGTGTTGCGCCCCTCAACCAAACAGTGCGCGGTGATCGCCCAGGATCACTTTTGCGGCGTTGTGGCCGGGGGCGCCGGTGACGCCGCCGCCGGGATGGGCACCGGAGCCGCAATGGTAGAGGCCCTTCAGCGGGCCGCGGTAATCGGCATGGCCCAGCATCGGCCGCGCCGAGAACAGCTGATTCAGCGTCAGGGCGCCGTGAAAGATGTCGCCGCCGAGCAGCCCGAACTGCCGCTCCAGATCGAGCGGCGACAGCACCTGCCGGCCGACGACGCTTTTCGCAAAGCCCGGCGCATATTTGTCCACCGTCGCGATCATCAGATCGGCCACTTCCTCGCGATGGTCGTCCCAGGATTTTCCGTCCGGCAACTGCGGCGCGACGTGCTGGCAGAACAGGCTCGCGACATGCTGGCCGGGCGGGCAAAGGGAATCGTCGAGCGTAGAGGGGATCAGCAATTCGACCACCGGCTCGCGGCTCCAGCCGCGCGCGCGGGCGTCCTGCCAGGCGCGGTCCATGTAATCGAGACCGGGCGCGAGGATGATTCCCGCCGTCAGATGATCGCCTTCGCCGGGCAGTGCCGTGAACGAGGGCAGGGCACTCAGCGCCACATTCATCCGGAAGGTGCCGGAGCCGTTGCGCCAGTGGCTGATGCGATCGAGGAATTCCGGCGCCAGCGCGCCCGGCGGCACGAGGCGCGTGTACAGCAGCTTCGGATTTACGCCGGAGACGATGTATTTCGCGCGCACCGTCTTGCCATTGTCGAGGATGACGCCCACTGCGCGCCCGCCTTCGACGATCACCTCGCGCACGCCAGCCTCCAGTTCGATGCCGGCGCCATGGCCGCGCGCCGCGCGCGCCATCGCCTGGGTGATCGCGCCCATGCCGCCGATGGCGTGGCCCCACACGCCCTTCTTGCCGTTCACTTCGCCGAACGCATGGTGCAGCATCACGTAGGCGGAGCCGGCCGCATAGGGGCTGGCGTAATTGCCGACGATGGCGTCGAAGCCGAACAGCGCTTTCACCAGATCGCTCTCGAAGCGTTCGTCCAGCATCTCGCCGGCCGAGCGCGTGAACAGGTCGAGCAGGCTGCGCTGCTGTTCGAGCGACAATTTTTTCAGGATGCTGGCGGTGCCGAACGCATTGAACGTCTCGCGGATCGCGCCGAGGCTGAAGCCTTCGACGATGTTCGGCGGGGCGCGCAGCACCAGTTGCCGCAGCACGTCGGCGATGCCTTCGAGTTCGTGCGCGAACGCATCGATGCGATCGGCGTCGCGCGGGCTCAATTTGGCGACCGAATCCCGCGTGCGGCCTTCGCCGGTGAGCAGATAGCTGCCGTCGGGCGCCGGCAGGAAATTCTGCGCGCGGCGTTCGACGATGCGCAGGCCGTGGTCGGCCAGCTTCAAATCGGCGATGATCTGCGGGTTGAGCAGACTGACGGTGTAAGCGGCCACCGAATTGCGAAACCCCGGATGGAATTCCTCGGTCACGGCGGCGCCGCCGACCACCTTGCGGCGCTCGACTACTTTCACGCGCAGGCCGGCCTTCGCGAGATAGGCCGCGCAGGTGAGGCCGTTATGCCCCGCACCGATGATGACGACGTCTGTTCCGTTCATGTCCGCTTCAAGAAAGTTTGATTAAGCCGCCGTTGCGCCGCCCCGGCGCTCCCGTCAATCCACCATTTTCCGATTCCTTGCTAGCCATGTTGCCATATGCTCCATTAAACGTCTCTGGCGCTTCCATGCCGGAATTCCGCCCACCGGCTCCCGCCGGACCCACGCCGGAGCATCCATGAGCTTTTCTAAACCGTCCGCCGCCACGGACCTGTCGTCCGATTCCCGGAACCGGACGGTCCTCGTGGTCTACACCGCGGCGATCTTCGTCAGCGCGCTGCTGCTGTTCTCGGTGCAGCCGCTGTTCACCAAGATGGTGCTGCCGCGGCTCGGCGGCTCGCCAGCGGTGTGGTCGGTGGCGATGGTGTTCTTCCAGTCGCTGCTGCTGGGCGGCTACGCCTATGCGCATTTCCTGATGCAGCTGCGCAACCGCGTGATCCCCGTGGCCGTGCATCTGGCGCTGCTGGCCATTGCGATGCTGACGCTGCCGCTGTCGATCGCGATCGGCTGGGGCGAGCCGCCGAGTTCCGGCTATGCGATCTGGCTACTGGGTCTGTTTGCGGTGTCGATCGGTCTGCCGTTTTTCGCGCTCGCCGCCAACAATCCGCTGCTGCAGGCCTGGTTCGTTCGCACCGGCCACCCCAGCGGCCCCGATCCGTACTTCCTCTATGCGTCCTCGAACATCGGCAGTTTCCTCGCGCTGTTGTCCTATCCGGTGCTGCTGGAGCCGATGTTCACGCTGCGCGCGCAAAACCTGATCTGGACCGCTGTTTATGGCCTGCTTATCGTTCTGATCGCAAGCTGCGCAATATTGCTGCTGCGCTCGCCGGCCAATGCGGCAGAGTTGAACATGCCCGCCGACGATGCGGATGCGCCGGCGCCGTCGTGGATGACGCGTGCGCGCTGGATTTTCCTCGCGGCGGTGCCGTCGGGTCTGCTGATCGCGGTGACCGCGCATATCTCCACCGACGTTGCCGCGGCGCCCTTGTTGTGGGTGCTGCCGCTGTCGCTGTATCTGCTGACCTGGGTGCTGGTGTTCCAGTCGCGGCCGCTGCTGCCGCACAAATGGATGCTGCTGGCGCAACCGCTGGCGATCGCCGGTGTCGTCGTGCTGCTGGCATTCGGCGGCGAGCAGAATCTGTTGCTGACGCTCGGCGGGCACCAGCTGTGCTTCTTCGTCATCGCGATGGCCTGCCATGGCGAACTGGCGCGGACGCGACCGGCTGCCAAATACCTCACCGGCTTTTATGTCGCGCTGTCGTTCGGCGGCATGGTCGGCGGTCTCTTTGCCGGCCTGATCGCCCCCTTCACCTTTTCCTGGATCGCCGAATACCCGATCCTGCTGGCGCTGGCCGCCTTGTGCCGGCCGACGGGAAGCGAACGGTGGCCGCGCTGGAGCGGTTGGTACTGGCCGTTCCTCGCGGCACTGGCGGTGGCACTGATCGTGCCGTCCTGGTCATCCGGCAAGGTCATGCACTGGCTCGACGATCACCGGGTCTGGATGATCGGCGCGGTCGGCGTGCTCTCGGCGCTGCTGGCGCTTGGGCTGAACGCCAGTCGATGGAAGATCTTTGCGACCGTGGTGGTGGCGCTGGTGTTGTTGCGCGCTTATCCCTCTGACGACGGGCGGGTGGAGACCGTGCGCAGCTTCTTCGGCGTCCACAAGATCGTGGTGACGTCGAATGGCCAGTATCACGTGCTGATGCATGGCACCACGATCCACGGCGCCGAGAAATTCAAGAACGATGACGGCACGCCGGTGACCGGCCGGCCCGAGCCGATCACCTACTACCACAAGGACGGCGGCATCGGTCAGGCGATCACGGCGGTGCGCGAGCGCAAGGCGGCGCCGCTGCGGGTGGCGGTGATCGGCCTTGGCTCCGGCACGCTGACCTGCGCCTCGTTGCCGGGCGAGGACTGGAAGTTCTTCGAGATCGACCAGACGATGGTCGATACCGCGCGCGATCCGAAATATTTCACCTATGTCAGCAAGTGCGCGCCGGACATGAAGCCGGTGATCGGTGACGCGCGGCTGACCTTCGCGCGCGAACCCAACGGGGTCTACGACCTGATCATCGTCGATGCCTATTCGTCGGATGCGATTCCGATTCATCTGGCGACCGAAGAGGCGATGGAGATCTACAAGGAAAAGCTGGCGCCGCAGGGCGTGGTCGCGATGCACGTCTCCAACCGGCATCTGGAACTGTCCAGCGTCGTGGTCGGCATCGCCGACGCCAACGACATGAAAAGCTGGGTCTACAGCGAGGATTCCGGCCGCGACAGCGAATACATCTTCTCGACCTCGGTGGTGGTGTCGGCGCGGCACGAAACCGATGTCGGCGCGCTGGCATCGTCGGACAAATGGGCGGAGACCGAAGCCGAAGACCATCAGCGGGTCTGGACCGACGATTACTCCAACGTGCTGGGCGCCGTTTGGCGCCGGATGCGCGACGGCGAACAATAGGCCCATTGCGATAATTCGTTGCGGGTCTAGAGTCCGGTTTCGATTGAATCGAACCCGGGCTCTTTCGTCATGGCCAATTTCACTCCCCTGTCGGCCGCGATCGGCGGCGCGCTGATCGGCCTTTCGGCCGTGCTGCTGATGCTGCTGACCGGGCGGATCGCGGGCATCAGTGGCATCTTCGCCGGGCTCCTGACCATCAGGAGCGACGACAAGGCCTGGCGCATTGCCTTTATCGCGGGGCTGATGCTGGTCCCCGTCATCGCCGGATGGATCGGCTACGGCATGGCGCCGCCCAGGCTGCCGGCCAGTTGGGCCGTCATCGTGGTCGCCGGGCTATTGGTCGGCTTCGGCACACGGCTCGGCGGTGGCTGCACCTCCGGTCATGGCATTTGCGGAATTGGACGGCTGTCGGTGCGCTCGATCGCGGCGACCGTCGTCTTCATGGTGACGGCGGTGATCACTGTGGCGATCGCACGCCACGTGCTGGGAGGTTGAGCCATGGAAACCGTCTCGCGCATGATCGCGCCGTTGTTGTGTGGCCTGATCTTCGGAACGGGCTTGCTCATCTCCGGCATGGTGCAGCCGACCAAGGTGCTCGGCTTCCTCGATGTCTTTGGGGCGTGGGATCCAAGCCTCGCCGTGGTGATGGCGGCCGCACTGGCGGTCGCAACGCCCGGCTTCATGCTGGCAAGACAGCGCGCGCGGCCGGTGCTGGCCGGGCAGTATTTCTGGCCGGGGAAATCGGAGATCGATGCGCCGTTGCTGCTGGGAGCAGGGTTGTTCGGCGTCGGCTGGGGTCTCGTCGGATTGTGCCCGGGGCCGGCGCTGGAGAGCCTGGCGACGCTGTCGCCAGGTGTGGTTGTCTTCGTCGTGGCGATGGCCAGCGGGATGATTCTGCACGACAAATGGCAGTCGTCGCGGCCGATAATTCCCCGCGACGCGCCGGTTGCCCGCGCCACGGACGGCTGAATTCAAGCGAAGCGGCCCAAATCACAGCCGAGGGGACTGGCGAACAACTGCGGCTGTGGAGCGATGGTCGCATCCGGCAGGCTTGGCGCAAGCGGTTGCCCGGGCTATGAAGTGATACCCTGCCGTGAGTCCCAATCATTGCCTGTGCCGACATGCGCGATATCAGGATCATCAGAAGCCGGCACTTCCACCGGATGCAGCGCCGGCACTTCGTCATGTTCGACGTATTGCCTTTCTGCGGCACGCTGATCGCGCTGGGCCTGCTGTTCTACCGGCCGATCGGCTGGCTCGAGATCGGCCTGTTTTTCGGCATGTGGCTGCTCACCGGCCTCGGGCTTACCGTCGGCTATCACAGGCTGTTCACCCACCGCGCGTTCGCAACCAGCATTGCCGTGAGCTGCATGCTCATTGTCATGGGTTCGATGGCAGGACGCGGCCCGATGCTGTCATGGGTCGCCATGCACCGCCGGCATCACGAGCTGTCCGATCACGACGGTGATTTGCATTCGCCGAATTTGCACGGCGATACCGTGCTGGGTCGCCTGCGTGGCTTCCTGCATGCCCATCTGACCTGGATGATCGAACACGATTATCCCAACGTCGCGCACTACGTGCCGGACCTGATGACGGAGCGGACGTTGGTTGCCGTGAACCGGCATTATTATGCGTGGGTACTGCTGGGGCTGCTGATTCCCGCGGCCATCGGCGGTCTCGCCAGCGGCACGCTGTGGGGTGCCGTTGGCGGATTTCTCTGGGGCGGTATCGTGCGCATGTTCGTGGTCGAGCAGTCGATGTCGGCGATCAATTCATTGATGCATACATTCGGCGCGCGGCCTTATCGGACCCGGGACGACAACAGCCGCAACCTCGGCGTGATGGCGTGGCTGGCCTGGGGTGAGGGGTGGCACAACAACCACCATGCCTTTCCGTATTCGGCGGCGTTCGGGCTGCGCTGGTTCGAATTCGATCCGGGATATCTCTTCATCCGTCTGCTCGCCGCTCTGGGACTGGCGTGGAACGTCAAGGTGCCCAGCCCCGAGAAGATCGCGCTGCGCCGGATGAATGGCCCCGCGCTAGAGGCGGCCGATCTCGAACGTGGCTAGTCTTCGCTCCAGGACGAGCACCGCAGCGAAGCCGGAGTTGATCCCGAGCGGTGTCGGGAGTTGAACATGCCCGGGATCGCGGACTGATGGCGTTCAACAGTTACCCGTTTCTGCTGGGCTTCCTGCCGCTAGCTGTCCTGCTCTGTCGATTGGTGGACTCCTATCCGCATTTCCGGATCTGGATGCTGGTGCTGTTGTCGCTGGCGTTCTACGCTTATGGCAGTCCGCCGTTCATCCTGCTGCTGGTGCTGTCGGTCCTGATCAACTGGCTGGCTGCGCTGGCCTATGTCAGGACCAAACTGTCTGGCATCATCACGGCGGCGATCATTGCCGATCTCGGCGTGCTCGCATTTTTCAAATACACCAACTTTCTCGGCTACAATCTCGGTCTGGTGCTGGGCCGGCCGATGCCGCTGCTCGACATCGCGCTGCCGCTCGGCATCTCGTTCTTCACGTTCCACCACATCATGTACCTGGTCGATCTGCGCAAGGGCAAAGCGCCGATCTACCCGCTTGGCCATTACGCGCTCTACATTGGTTTTTTCCCACAAGCGCTCGCCGGGCCGCTGGCGCGCTGGTCGCAGGTGATGGACCAGTTCGGCAGAAGGATCTATGCGCCGGGCTGGCAGCGCGAATTCTGCCTCGGCATTGCCTTCATCACGGCGGGGCTGTTCGAAAAGGTCTTTCTGGCCGACCGGCTCGGTCGCCTCATCGATCCCGTCTATGCGAAGGCGCTGTCCGGTCCGGTGGCCAATGGTGACGCCTGGCTGGCGCTGAGCTTCAACATCCAGATTCTGTTTGATTTCGCCGGCTATTCCGACATCGCGATCGGGCTCGGTCTGCTGTTTGGCGTCAAACTGCCGTTCAATTTCAACGCGCCGTTTCGTTCCACCAGCATTCAGGATTTCTGGCAGCGCTGGCACATCACCTTGATGCTGTTCCTGCGCGACTATGTTTTCTACCCGCTCGCCAACAGCCGCATCCTGCCAAGGCGCCTTCTTCCGCTGCAGTTTTTCGGCGCCATGCTGCTGACGATGGCGCTGTGCGGCCTGTGGCACGGCGCAAGCTGGTCGTTCGTGCTGTGGGGTGTCCTGCACGGCTGCGCGCTGGTGATCTGCTCGCTCTGGCGCCGCTATGGCCCGCGAATGCCGTCGCTGCTCGGATGGGCGCTGACGGCGATGTTCGTGCTGCTGACCGGCGTGATCTTCCGCGCCGGGACACTACAAGCCGCCTGGCATATTTTTCAGGGGCTTGCCATTCCGCTCGATCTCGGGCGCGGGCACCTTGAGCCATTCTTCATCATTCCGCTGGTGGCTTTCCTGCTGCCTGCCAGCCAGGACATCATCGAAATGCTGACGCGGCGGCCAAGACCCTGGCTTGCCGGTCTGGTGGGCATCGTCCTGCTGGCAATTCTGATCGAGCTCGGAGAACGCAACGTCAATGGCTTTGCTTACTTCTACTTCTGACGAGTCGGACGGATGGGCCCGCTGCCTGACGGCGTGCCTCGGCACGATCGGCATCGGCGCGCTGCTGTTGCTGGCCTTGATGGTCGCGGTCGATCCCTACGACACCGGAAAGTTCGGCTGGCTCGGCATTGACGGCGTCGACGACCAGAATACTCACACGGCGAGCGCAAGCCGGGCGCGGGACGCCCAATTCGACTCTGCCATTGTCGGAAGTTCCACCGCGCAAATGCTCCATCCGGCCGAACTGTCGCGGGCCACGGGCTTGCGCTTTGTGCAACTCTATCTGACCGGCGGCTCTCCCCGCCAGCAGCTCACCGTGCTCGATTCCTTCCTGCGACATCATCAAAGGCCGGGTGCGCTGGTCATCGTCACCGATCCCTTGTGGTGCGTGCATCAGCGGGTCGATGATCCAAACGACCGCTTTCCCTATTGGCTCTACGACGACAGTTCGCTTGCCTACGCCGTCCGGCTGTTGTCGTGGCCGGCGATCCAGCGCGCATCGCGGCGGATCTCGATCGGTCTGGGTTGGCGTAAGCGCGACGAACCGAACGGCTACTTCAGCTATGAGGCTTTCTGGCATCGGGGCGAGTTTCGTCCCGTAAGCCCACCGAGGGATTTCGTGCCCGGGGCCCCGGTCGGCGGCCGCGATGGTTTTCCCGAGATCATGCGGCTCGACGCGGTTATCAAACAGCTCCCGGCCAATGTTGCCGTCGTTCTGGTGGTCCCGCCAACCTTCCATGCGGCGGTGGCGAAACCAGGCATGCCAGCGGCGGCGGAACGGGACGCCTGCAATGCCGCGTTGCAACGGATTGTAGCCGGCCGCGCCCGCAGCAATTTCATCAACTACCGCATCGAGAATGCGCTGACCCGCAATCCCGACAATTTTGCGGACTTGATTCATTACCGTCCGAGCATTGCCAGCAAGATGGCGGAAGGCATTGCCGACAGCATCAGGCTGGGCGAAGCCGCCAAAATCGACTTCTGATCAGTCCGCGTCGGCCGCGAGATCTTCAAAGCGCCGCTCGAGCCACAGCTTGCGCGCCAGGCTGCGCTGGATCTTGCCGCTGGTGGTCTTCGGCAGCGTTCCGGGCCGGATCAGCACGATGTGGCGGGCGAACAATTCGTGCTGATCGGTCACGCTTTCGCGGATCAGTCCCTTCATCCCGGCGGCATCGACCCGGTTGCGTTCGGTGCGCTCGATCTCCTGCACGATGACCAGCGTATCCTCACCGCGCTCGTCGGGCACGGCGAAGGCGGCGCCGCAATTGGCGCGAAGCGCCGGCTGGGCGGACTGAACCGTCCGTTCGATGTCCTGCGGGTAATGATTGATGCCCCTGACCAGGATGAGGTCCTTGATCCGGCCGGTGACGAACAATTCACCGGCCTCGTCGAGAAAGCCGAGATCGCCGGTGCGCAGCCATCGTCCGCCGTCATCCTCGCCGGCGATGTCGGCATTGAGGGTTGCCTGCGTGGCCTCGGGGTTGTTCCAATAGGCGCGCGCGACGTTCGGTCCGTTCACCCAGATTTCGCCGACCATGTGGGGGAGCTGGCGCACACGTTGATTGGGGTCGACGATGGCGATCCGTTCATTGACCAACGCGCGGCCGCAACCGACGAGCAATTGTGCGTCAGCCGCACCGGCGGGTGCGGTGACCGCATGCGATTGAAGCCCGACGCTGCTGACGCTGCACGTCACGTGACCCGCACCGCGCCGCCCGCCCGAGATCAGCAAGGTTGCTTCCGCCATGCCGTAGGCCGGGAAGACTGTAGTGGCATCGAAGCCATGGCCGGCGAAGGTCCCGATGAAACGGTCGATGGTTTCGGCGTGCACCGGCTCGGCGCCGTTGAGCGCGACCTTCCAGCAGGAGAGGTCGATGCCCTGCATCTGGTCAGCGCGATACCGGCTGACGCAATGGTCATAGCCGAAATTCGGGCTGCAGCCGACCTCGGCGCGGTAATCATGGATGGCGCGCAGCCAGTTCAGCGGCCGCTGCGTGAAGGCGTTCGGCGCCATCAGCACGCACAGCGACCCGACATAGAGCGTCTGCAACGCGTTCAGGATCAAGCCCATGTCGTGGTAGAGCGGCACCCAATTGACATAGGTGGACCGGCTGGTGTTGCCGAGCGCGCAGCGGATCATCTCCAGATTGGCGAGCAGGTTGGCGTGGCTGACCGCGACGCCCTTTGGCTCGGAGGTCGAGCCCGAGGTATACTGCAGAAAGGCAATGTCCTGAGCCTTCGGCGGCGGCATGCCGGATCCTGCGGTGGCGGCCGACGCGGCAGCCAGGTCCACCGACAGCCATTGCAGCCTTTCGCGTAAAAATCGCGCCTGCAAATCGCCGCGGACCGCAAATGACGCACTGCTGAGCGCGACCGCCGGTTCGCAATTGGCGATGAACGCCGCGCTTGAATCGCGCGCAGCCTGCCGGCGCGGCATCATCATCGGAACCGCGATCACGCCGGCGATCAGGCATCCGAAGAAGGCAACGATGAATTCGAGGCCTGGCGGAAACACCAGCAGCGCGCGCTCGCCGGGGCCGACGATCCCGCGGAGCCGCGCCGCGAGCGCATTCGCGGCATCATGCAGCTGGCGAAAGCTGAGCGCCGCTTCCTCGGTGCCGCGGTCGGACAGGAAAACATAAGCGCGCTCATCCGGCTGGCTTTGCGCCCGCTTCGCGAGCAGTTCGACCAGCGAGGAGAACGGTTCCATATCGGCCAGGAATGTCTGCCGGTGGCGGGTTCAGGCGGCGGAGCGCGCTGCGCGCCTTTCGGCAAGGGCGCGGGACAGTTCGTCGATCGTGGGATGGTCGTAGAAATCGTCGGTCGACAGTTCGAGGCCGAGTTTTTCCTCGAGCTCCAGCATGACATAAACAACCATGGCCGAATCGAGCCCGATGCGGCTGAATTTGGCGTCGGTTTTGACCCGATCCTTTGCGATCCGCAGCACATTCGCCAGCGAAGCCACGCAAAGCTCGGAGATTTCTTGTTGCGTCATCACAATCCAGCCGAGAACCCGACGACAATACGGCTGCATTGCGCATTGTCAATTTGACGGGTCGACCGGGGTTTTGATGACGCGCGGCCCAGGCCCGATCGATGCCTAGTCTCTGCTTCAATCCTGATAGGTGAACAGCCCGCGTGGCTGGTAATATGGCTGCGGCTGTGGCTGCTGGTAGTAATAGCCCTGCGGCGCCGGCGGATAGCCGCGATAATATTGCTGCTGCGGCTGTGGCTGCGGATGGGCCTGGGCGCCGTAGAGGCGGCGGTCGCGCGGCGCCGGATAGCGCGCCTCGCTGGAGCTGCCGTCAGCCGGATAGATGTAGCCGTCGTCGGCGCGGACCTGCGGCGCCACGCCGGCCTGCGGCGCGATCATGACGGGGTCGCCGACCGAAGCTTCGGTCTGCTGCTCATATTGCGGGGCCGGGGCGCGGCGCGCGACGGCATTGGTGCGCGGCCGCGGATGGCGCGCCAATGCGACCTGCGACGAGCCGGTCAGCGTCACCGTGGTGTTGAGCACGCCTTGCTCCTTCACCAGTGCATAAAGCTTCGAGGCGTTGTCGCGCGACAGCCGCACGCAGCCATGCGAGGCGGGCGAACCGAGCCGGTTGACAGAATCGGTGCCGTGAATGGCGTGGCCGATCTTCGTGAAGAAGATCGAATGCGGCATCGGCGCGTCGTCGAATTCCTTGGAATAGTGGTCCAGTTCCATGCGGAAGGCGCGGAAGCTGCCGTTCGGCGTCTCGTAGGAAGGCAGGCCGCTCGACACCGGCCAGCGATAGCGCTCGACGCCGTCGACGGCGACGGTCATCTGCTGGCTGTCCTTGTCGACGGTGATGGCGACTTTGGCCTGCGCGGCGCCGGTTGCGAACAGCATCAGGCCGGTTAAGGCAACGAGGAAGGAACGCATTTTACCCTGGCCTCCAGGCCATGCAACGCCGCGGCTCTCCGTCCCCGGCATTTAATATGCCCGGAATCCGGCCTCGGTTCCAGTGGCTTGCCGACTGCATCGTTAATGCGCCCCGCGGCGCGAGCAAGGCGGAGCGGGGCCGAAGCCGGCTGGTTGTGTTGACGTTTTCGCGAGCGGCGGCGGCACCGGGTCGCCCGGAAGGTGTCACAGCCGCGCAACTTTTCCGCCGCATCGGCGTTGCAGATTCCCGCCCCAACGGCCCGATTCGCGCCGAGTTTTGAGGAATCCACATGAAGCACAGCAAGCTTGAGACGGCAGCGCTGCCCAGGAATTTATCGGCGGATTTGATGTTGGCAGGTTTGCCGGTGCGGCTGGCGCTCGCGGCGGCCGCCATTCTGCTGGCGCTGCTGACGATCCCCCATGCCGTTTACGCTCAGGGCATCGTCCGCGGCGCCCAGGAGGGCTCCTACGAGGGTAACCGGATCGCCGGCCCGGTAGGTGGCGTGGTCGGCGGAGCGGTCGGCGCGGGCGTCGGCGGCGCCATGGGCGCGGTCAAGGGCGTGTTCGGAATTCCCGATCGCGGCTACCGGCGCGGCTATCGCTGCCACGGCTATTACAACCGGCATGGGCATTTCAGGTGTTACCGGTGATCTCCGTCTCCAAGCCGTCATTCCGGGATGGTCCAAAGGACCAGACCCGGAATCTCGAGATCCCCCGATGCGCAATTGCGCATCTGAGGTTCGTGCTTCGCACGCGCCGGGATGACGGCTCGCCTGTAGCGATCCGTCAATTCTTCAACCGGTACCCAGTCCTGAAGATCCACCACACCAGGACCATGCAGACCGCGAGAAACCCGAGCGTCATGCCGAGGCTGAGGGCGACGCTGACGTCGGCGATTTCGTAAAAGCTCCAGCGGAAGCCCGAGATCAGATAGACCACCGGATTGAGCAGCGTGATGGTGCGCCAGCCCGACGGCAGCATGTTCACCGAGTAGAAGCTGCCGCCGAGGAAGGTCAGCGGCGTCACCACCAGCATCGGGATCATCTGCAGCTTTTCGAAACCGTCGGCCCAGATCCCGATGATGAAGCCGAACAGGCTGAAGGTCACCGCCGTCAGCACCAGGAAGGTCAGCATCCACCACGGATGCATGATGTGCAGCGGCACGAACAGCGCGGCGGTGGCCAGGATGATCAGGCCGAGGATGATCGATTTGGTGGCGGCGGCGCCGACATAGCCGACCACGATCTCGAGATAAGACACCGGCGCCGACAATATTTCGTAGATCGTGCCGACGAATTTCGGGAAGTAGATGCCGAACGAGGCGTTGGCGATGCTCTGCGTCAGCACCGACAGCATCACCAGTCCCGGCACGATGAAGGTGCCGTAGCTGACGCCGTCGACCTCGGTGATGCGCGAGCCGATCGCGGCGCCGAACACCACGAAATACAGCGAGGTCGACACCACGGGCGAGACGATGCTCTGCAGCAGCGTGCGCCAGGTGCGCGCCATTTCGAACAGATAGATAGCCTGAACCGCGCGCCAGTTCATGGTGCCCTCACCAGGCTGACGAAGATGTCTTCCAGCGACGATTGGGTGGTGTCGAGATCGGAAATGCGGATGCCGGCGTTGCGCAGGTCGCTCAAGAGGCTGGTGATCCCGGTGCGGTCGCCCTTGGTGTCGTAATTATAGGTCACCTCGCGGCCGTCCTCGGACAGTTCGAGGTTGTAGGCCGCCAGCGCCTCGGGGATCGCGTCGACCTTGCCCTGCAGATACAGCTTGAGGTGCTTCTTGCCGAGCTTCTGCATCAGCCCAGCCTTGTCCTCGACCAGGATGATCTCGCCCTTGTTGATGACGCCGATGCGGTCGGCCATTTCCTCGGCCTCTTCGATGTAATGCGTGGTCAGGATGATGGTGACGCCGGAGGCCTGCAGGGTGCGCACCACTTCCCACATGCCCTTGCGCAGTTCGACGTCGACGCCCGCTGTCGGCTCGTCCAGGAACAGGATCTGCGGCTCGTGCGACAGCGCCTTGGCGATCATGACGCGGCGCTTCATGCCGCCGGACAGCGTGACGATCTTGGCATCCTTCTTGTCCCACAGCGACAGGTCCTTCAGCACCTTCTCGATATGGGCGGGATTCTTCGGCTTGCCGAACAGGCCGCGGCTGAAGCTCACGGTCGCCCACACCGATTCGAAGGCGTCGGTGTGCAGCTCCTGCGGCACCAGCCCGATCAGCGAGCGCGCGGCGCGGTAATCCTTGTTGATGTCAAACCCGTTCACGGTGACGCGGCCTTCGCTCAGATTGGCGATGCCGCAGATGATGCTGATCAGCGTGGTCTTGCCGGCGCCGTTCGGTCCCAGCAGCGCGAAAATCTCGCCGCGGCGGATATCCAGATTGATGCCGTTCAGCGCCTTGAATCCCGAACCGTAGGTCTTGGACAGGTTGGTGACGGAAATGATCGGAGGCATCGAGTGCATGGCGGTCTGATTCGAAAATTGCGATTGGTTGCGATGGTTCTGGCACGGCGCTGCGGCCGCGTCGGTGCGGGCGGGGGCAGCGGGAACTAGCAGATAGGAATGGGCCGGCGGCTTCGCAATCGGCGGCGAGAATATTATCCCGCTTTATTTCTTTTTCTTGGCCGGTTTTTTCGCGGCCGCGCCCTTTGCCGCCGCGGGCGTGTCGCTCTGCTCGGGCACCTTCGCCAGCGTCATGATCTGGGTCTGCGCATTGACGGGTCCGTTGGGACGGGCGGGATCGAGCAATTGTTCCTCGCCGAGGCCCACCGACTGCAGCCGCTTGGCGGATATCTTGAAGGTGTTGACCAGGATATCGCGGATCGCATCGGCGCGGCGCTGGCTGAGATAGACGTTGTGGTCGCGCCTGCCAGTGGATTCGACATGGCCGACGATCAGGAACGTGTAGTTCAGCAGTGCGGCATTGACCAGCGTGTCAGCCAGCCGTCCGATTGTCTGATAGGATTCCGGCCGTACGATCGGGGTGTCGGTATCGAACTGGATGTCGATATTGAAGCTCGGCAGCTTGTTCAGTTCGGGTGCAATCGGCGGCCGCTTCTGTGGCGGCGGCTCGTTCTTGCCGCGCAATTTCGACCGCTCCAGGACCTGCGCGCGCAGCGCGGGGATGTCCAGCTCCAGCGGTGTTTCCAGCCCGCTCAGCTTGGTTGCGACCTCGTCCGTCGCCCGGTATCCGACATCGGCGATGGACTTGGTGCATCGCGCGCTCACGGTTGGCAGCGCCAGCAGGCAATTCAGGGATTTGAAGACTTCGCGTCCCTTGCCGCCGCACTTCTTGACCACCTCGAACTCGCACTCGCGCCCGACGGTGGCGCGCGCCGCGATGCGCTTCTGGATCGCGTCGAACGCCCGGGGATAGTCGGCCTTGCACGCCGCCGACATCACGTCCTGGTTGCGGTAGAGACATTCCTTCAGGCGGGTGGAGTCGATATTGACGCCGCGGCAATTGGCGGTGATGTCAGGGGCGCAGCTCTTGCCGAGTATGGCCGCTCCCTCGCCAAAGCTGATGGTCTGCGCCGTCGCCAGCGACGGCGCAGTGAGCGCAACGACAAGAAATATCGACCTACCCCAGACCATGATTGTATCTCAACCGATGAATGTGCCGATGGTCAAGGGCCCGGACACAGAGAAAGCCCTTCTGTCATAAAGTCCTTCGGCCAAACGGGCCATTGTTCATTAATCTTCGTGTTCGGGACCCAACCGACCCTGTGATTCGGGTCCAATTGTCAAACAGCGACAGGGCGTGCAGCCGCGTTCTCGCGGCGCAAAAAGCCCGAGGTTTGCCTCCGTTTGCTCCCCTCCTGGATAAAAG
>NZ_CAXUPS020000013.1:0-127627 GCF_964252915.1 Bradyrhizobium sp. LjRoot220 | reverse complement strand
GGCTCAAGGCCGGGATGACGGGATCAACCAAACCTCTCCGCCGCCCACGCGTAGAGGCTGCCCGGAATGGGCTTATCGCTGCCGCGACCCTTGGGCGAAATATGCAAACCAATGATCTCGGGATCCGCGAGCAACTCCGAAAAATCGGTTGGGTCGAAAAACAATTTCGGCTCGGCGTGGACCGCATAGAATGACTGCTTTGGCAGAGCGTGCTGCAGTTCGCCTCCGCGCCGCGCCAGCGCGGTGAGCGCGGCCGGACCGAAGATCGCGACGCGAATGTCGGAGAGACGCTTCGATCCGCCGCCAAGCTGCCGCAGTATGAAGGTCAGGCGATGGCGCAGCGCCAGCCAGTCCGGCGTCAGTTCGTCCTGCCTCATCAGATTTTCGAACGCCGTGACGATGGGATCGCCCGGCGGCAGATACAAAACCGAATTGCCGAGCTGGCGCGGCCGCTCCCAGGCGAAATAGGGTTTTGCAGGATCGATCTCAACCGGCTTCAGCAGCAGCACATCGGCGTCGAGCCACAGGCCGGCCCTTTGCGCCATCAGCCGCATGCGGAAGAAATCGCTGAATTGCAAAATGGTCCAGTCGCGCCAGCTGCCGTCCGGCTGCGGCGGGCGCAGCCGCTCGGAAAACGAATGCGACAGGATCGCTTCCGCCTCGGCATTGCCGACGCCATCGGGCAGACCGGCAAGCGGGTCGAAACTGTAGACGGTGACCTTGTGGCCCGCTGCGACCTGCGATCGCAGGCATGTCCGCCGGAGCGCATCGAGCGGGCCATGCCAGAAGGTGACGACGTCAGGCCGCATCGGCGTCGCCTCACGGTTGCCGAGCGAGACCCGCGTCCGCGATCAGGCCCAGGCGCGCTCGTTTTTGGCCTTGGCCTCGTAGGTGTCGATGGACGTCTTCTTCTCCATCGTCAGGCCAATGTCGTCGAGGCCGTTGAGCAGGCAATGCTTGCGGAACGGGTCGATCTCGAACTTCACCGTGCCGCCGTCGGGGCCACGGATTTCCTGGGCCGCGAGATCGATGGTCAGCGTCGCGTTGGCGCCGCGCTCGGCGTCGTCGAACAATTTGTCGAGGTCGTCCTGGGTGACGCGGATCGGCAGGATGCCGTTCTTGAAGCAGTTGTTGTAGAAGATGTCGCCGAACGAGGTCGAGATCACGCAGCGGATGCCGAAATCCAGCAGCGCCCACGGCGCGTGCTCGCGGCTCGAGCCGCAGCCGAAATTGTCGCCGGCGACCAGCACCTTGGAATTGCGGTAGGCCGGCTTGTTGAGGATGAAATCCGGATTCTCGCTGCCGTCGTCCTTGTAGCGCTGTTCCGAGAACAGACCCTTGCCAAGGCCGGTACGCTTGATGGTCTTCAGGTACTGCTTCGGAATGATCATGTCGGTGTCGACATTGATGATCTTCAACGGCGCAGCGACGCCTTCCAGGGTGGTGAACTTGTCCATCGAACGTACTTCCCGGCTGAAATGAGGGGACAGGACCGTTGATTTATCGCGAAACTGGCCCCGGCAAAAGGCCAATTTGCGCAATCCTACCCTGCTGCTCCTAACCCGCCCTTACCCTGCCTGAGCTTCGATCGCCTCCATATCGGCATCCGACAGGCCGAAATGGTGGCCGATTTCGTGGATCAGCACGTGGCGGACGATATGGCCCAGCGTTTCCTCGTGCTCGGCCCAATAGTCCAGGATCGGCCGCCGGTAGAGCCAGATCATGTTGGGCAGGCGGGCGATGTCGTTATTGCTTTGCTGGGGCAGGCCGACGCCCTGGAACAGGCCGAGCAGGTCGAATTCGCTTTGGGCCTGCATTTCGTCGAGGACTTCGTCGGTCGGGAAATCGTCGACGCGGATGATCACGCCCTCGCACAGGGCTCGAAAGCCCTTTGGCAGGCGCTCGAAAACCTCATGCGCCATGGCCTCCATTTCGGCCAGCGAGGGGGCCTTTGCTTGCTTCCACATCGCGCCTGTTTAGCGCGTGTTCGGCCGTCGCGCCTACTGATTTTGAATACGCTCGACCGGTTGACCTTGGCGCGGCAATCGGAGACCGTACGGCCCGATAACAGGTTTGGGTGGTCGGAATGAAGCGGATTGTGACGGCGGCGGCGGTGGCGATTTTGACCGGATTGTCGGTGCCGGATGGAGGCGCGCAGGCCCAGACGGCGCCGTCAGGGGTACGCACCGCACAGGCAGCTAAACCGGCCGCCACCGACGCCTCCGCGCAGCGCCGGCGCCCGCTCCGCCGCGTGCCGATCTACCGGCAGGAGCCGTGGGAGCCCGAAGTCTATCCGCGCTACAATCCAGGCCCGAATGCGGTGCGCAGCTGCACCGCGACCTATGTGCAGGAATACCGGCCGAGCGGCACGGTCATCACGCCGCGCATGAACTGCTACTGGCGGCCCGGTTAGCAGCCTTCGCGCAGCGCCGATCAAGCCCGCGCAATCCATGATTGCCGATGTACCATGAACGAGGGCGTCGGCTTCAAGCTTTGAACTGCGTCGCGCGAAGCAGCACGCTGCCGCGAACCGTCCGCTGCGGACGTGACATCCCAGCGTGAGTATAAGCTCGAGCCGACAGAGGCGGGGTGGCGGCACCGCTATCATCGCTGGCATCGTCCTCATCTCCACCGTCGGCACTACCACCGCCATCATCATCGCCGCTGGTGAGCACCAGTTTGCGTATGTGACGTCAGCAGGCACGTTCATCGCGGGCCTGTTTTCACTTCAAGTTTACTGCCATGAAACGGACGGGATTGCTGCCTGTTATTTGATGATCTTGATCAGAACAGGGAGATCGTCATGAAGACCTTGATCGGAGCAGCTGCTATTGCAGGCGCTCTGGTGTTTGCCGGCCCGGCGGCGGTCAATTCGGCGGCCGCGGCGTCGCCGCAAATGAAGGGACAAACCGCCGGCACGTCCGGTGCGACCGACTTTAGCGCGCAGCCCTATTACCGGCGTTATGGTTACGGTTATTACCGGCCATACTATCGCCCGTACTATCGATCGTATTACCGGCCATATCCCTATTACGCGCGGCCCAGGTACTATCGGCCGTATCCCTATTACGCGCCGGCACCGTTCGCGTTCGGCTTCGGCTTCGGTCCGTATTGGTGACGGACGGCCATCGCGCTCGGGATATGAGCGCGACGACCCTGGTTCTCGTGCAATAGGACCTGGGATCAGGCGGCGCGAATGAGATCGAGGAACGTGTTGACGTCGGCGCGCAGCTTCTCCGACTGATGGCTGAGGTCGTCGGCCGCCGTCAGCACTTCCGATGCGGCGGCACCGGTCTCGTTGGCAGCGTTGTTGACGCTGCCGACGTTCGATGAGACCTCGGTCGTTCCCTTCGAGACTTCCTGAATGTTCTGCGCGATGTCGCGGGTCGCGGCGCTCTGCTGCTCGACCGCGGCGGCGATGGCGGTGGCGATTTCGTTCATCTGCGCGATCGTGGTCCCGATCGTCTTGATCGCCGTCACCGCGTTGCCGGTCTCCTGTTGAATGGCCGCGATCTGGGCTGAAATATCCTCCGTCGCCTTGGCGGTCTGGGTGGCGAGCGCCTTCACCTCGGTGGCGACGACGGCAAAGCCCTTGCCGGATTCGCCGGCGCGCGCCGCTTCAATCGTGGCGTTGAGCGCCAGCAGGTTGGTCTGCGACGCGATGTTCTGGATCAGCGAAACGACCTCGCCGATCTTCTGCGCGGCTTCGGCCAGTCCCTCGACGGTTTTGTTGGTGCGATTGGTCTCGTCCACGGCGAGGTTGGCCGTCTCGGATGCCTGCGCCACCTGGCGCGAGATTTCGCTGATCGAGGCGTGCAGTTCCTCGGTCGCCACGGCAACTGTCTGCACGTTCGCGGAGGCGACGTCCGAGGCATTGGCGACGGCGGTGGCCTGCCGGCTGGTTTCCTCGGCGGTTGCCGTCATGCTGCCGGCGGTGGCGTGCATTTCGGCGGAGGCCGCGGTCAGCGTCTGCAGGGCTTCGGAGACCTGCGAATCGAAGGTCGCGATGTAGCCTTCGATGGTACGTTGACGGGCTTCCTTGCGGACCTGTTCCTCGCGCTGTTCGGCTTCGAGGCGCCGCGCCGTCATCGCATTTTCCTTGAAGACGGCGAGCGACTTGGCGAGACCGCCGACCTCGTCGGTCCGGCTGGCGCCGACAATCGAGACATCAAGATCGCCGCCGGCAAGCTTGGTCATTTCAACCGTCATGCGCCACAGTGGCTGGGCGATCTGGCCGAACGCGATCCAGCCAAGGATGGCGAAAGCCAGCAGCAGGCCGATAGCGGCCCCGACCATGAGCAACAGGCGGGTGGAATCGGCGGTGGCGACGCTCGCGTCGCGCGCGGCGCGCATGGCATCGGTATTGATGGTGATGAGTTGGCCCACAGCCGCAATCGCGGTCTGGCGGTGCTTGGCCGCGACGTTGCGCGAATAGGCAAAGGCCTCTTCCATCTTGCCGGCGATCGTCAGTTCGAACACCTTGGCGCTGGCTTCCCGGCGATCCCTGACGGCGGTTCGCAGGGTCTCGATCAACTGGCGCTGCTCGGGAGCGGTGGTGATGGCCGCCAGGCGATCGATCGCGTTCAACGTGGCGTCGGTGGCCTTGTTATAGGACTCGATGTGCTGGTCGATCGTCTTGCGGTCGCCGGAGAGGATGACGTTCTTTT
Organism: Bradyrhizobium sp. LjRoot220; assembly: GCF_964252915.1. Taxonomy (NCBI): domain Bacteria; kingdom Pseudomonadati; phylum Pseudomonadota; class Alphaproteobacteria; order Hyphomicrobiales; family Nitrobacteraceae; genus Bradyrhizobium; species Bradyrhizobium sp. LjRoot220. The sequence goes on along the minus strand of NZ_CAXUPS020000013.1, from coordinate 122,960 downwards.
CGCTCACCGCGGCGCTGTTGAAATGGCTCTCGGCCTGCAGGCTGTATTGCACCCGCATCGCGTTGCCGTCGACCAGGCTGGCCGCGGTCGCGGACAGGTTGCTCAGCGCCAGCGAGGCCTGGACGACGATCCCGATTGCGACAAGGGCGACGATCGCGGCCGGCACCGCGATTTTGGCAATAATGGGCAGGTTTTGGAATCTGGCGATCATTTCTAACTCTCGCTGGGGTGAATTTACGCTGCCGCGTCGTTGCGAGCCTGAGAACCGCTCATGCCGGCACGGCGCCACGCCGGATCAAGCCCTCACAGCGAGGGGATCCCGAGGCGAGCTATCGATTTTCTGATTGGTTAAGCTTTACCCGCCGGCCGTTAGCAAAGTGTTGACGCTAACTGGCACGGGTTGTCGGCAAGGCGGCGACTCTGCCTGATCAAGCCCGATGGTCAAATCCCTTCACCAGCAATACGAGGCAATCAGCGCCGGCTTTGCGGTCCCTGGAGATCTTCACGTATGCCGGCGATTCGGACCAGGCACGGAATGAGGTCTCGTCGGGAAACGACATCATCACCACCCTGTCGCGGTCCCATTCGCCTTCCACTACCATTGGGCTGTCATCCGCCGACAACAGCTTGCCGTTGAAGTTTCTGAACACGGCGAAAAAGCGCGCCAGATAGCGGTCATAGGCGGCGGGGTTGATCATCTTCAATTGCGCAATCACATAGACCGTCAACTTCAACTCCTCCTGCGCGCGTTCATCCTTGCGGCCGGCGCATTCATGGCGCGTTCACGTGCCAATTTCTAACCTAATGTCGAGAGCGACCGCAATTGAACAAATGAACGCGACGAGGGCCAGCGCGCAATGCGGCGCGAAACCTCGTTGCCGGTCCCAGGGAGGTTCAACCATGACGATATCGGATCCCGGACGCGGACTTATCCGCTCTCCCGGACGCGGCCTCGTCCGCCGTCTGGGTGTTGCGGCTGCGGCCGTCATCGCTTTCACGACAATGTCGCAGCAGCGCGCCGAGGCGCTGTCACTCGCCAGTCCCGGCACGGCGGCGTCAGCGAAATTCGCAACCGACGCAGTGACGGTCCAGCATCGCGGCGGTGGCGCCATTGGCGGCGGCGGTTTTCGGGGTGGCGGTGGCGCCATTGGCGGCGGCGGTTTTCGGGGTGGCGGTGGCGCCATTGGCGGTGGAGGTTTTCGAGGTGGCGGTGGTGCCATCGGAGGCAGCGGCTTCCGCGGTGGCGGCGCGGCGTTCCATGGCGGCGGCTTTAGAGGCGGCGGGGTCGCGATCCACGGCGGCGGATTTCGAGGCGCGCCCGCCTTTCGCGCCGCGCCGGTGTTCCGCGGCGGCGCCATCGGCTACAGCGGCTTCCGTCACGGTGGATATCGCGTAGCGCCGCACTACCGGCACCATCGCCACTTTCACCACAGGCATCATTTTCACCGGCGCTTCTACGCTGCGCCGGTCTATTACGGCTATCCGCGCACCTACGTATATCCGCGTTACTGCCGGGTGGTCTGGACCTATTACGGGCCGCGCAAGATCTGCCGCTATCGCCCGTGGCTGCGTCCCTACTACCGCGTGCACCACTACAGGTACTGGTAAGGTTGAGTTGAAACAAAACAGGCGCCCGCGGGGCGCCTGTTTTTTTGAATGCCGTGACGAGCGCGAAGGACTCAGTCCCAGTCCTTGCCCTTCCAGGGCTTGATCTTCCACGGCGTCACCGCTTCCAGCCGCCATTGCTGCCAGTGCTCCGGGGGCCAGTTGCTGAGGCGCCGCGTGTCCTTGGGGGTGACGGGGACGAGATCGACGATTCGCGAGACGTTGCGCCGGCTCTGGCGCGTCGCCTCGCTGATCATATCGACATATTCTGGCTTATCGGCCATTGCTGGCTCCTCGCGAAGTTCATTCCCGCAAAGAGCCAGTCTGCGCCCCGCGCCTTAACGGGGCGTTGCCAGAATGGATCGAGGTTGAGGCAAGGGGCGGTTAACGCCACTCCCTGATATCGACAAAATGCCCGGCGATCGCCGCCGCCGCCGCCATCGCCGGCGATACCAGATGGGTGCGGCCCTTGAAGCCTTGCCGGCCCTCGAAATTGCGGTTCGAGGTCGAGGCGCAGCGCTCTTCCGGCGACAGCTTGTCGGGGTTCATCGCGAGGCACATCGAGCAGCCCGGCTCGCGCCATTCGAAGCCGGCCTTGATGAAGATCTTGTCGAGGCCTTCGGCCTCCGCCTGCTCTTTCACGAGGCCCGAGCCCGGCACGATCATCGCGCTGACATGGCCGTTGACGGTCTTGCCTTCGGCGACCTTCGCCGCCGCGCGCAAATCCTCGATACGGCCGTTGGTGCAGGAGCCGATAAAGACGCGGTCGAGCTTGATGTCGGTGATCTTGGTTCCGGCGGTCAAGCCCATGTATTTCAGCGCGCGATGTTTTGAGAGCCGCTTGGCTTCATCGGCGATCTGGTCGGGGTCCGGCACCTTGCCTGATATCGACACCACGTCCTCGGGCGAGGTGCCCCAGGTCACGATCGGCGGCAGTTTTGCCGCATCCAGCCGGAGCTCGTGGTCGAAATGCGCGCCTTCGTCGGAGCGCAGGGTTTCCCAGTAGCGCATCGCGGCGTCCCACATCTCGCCCTTCGGCGACATCGGGCGTCCCTTGAGGAATTCGAATGCCTTTTCATCGGGCGCGATCAGGCCGGCGCGGGCGCCGCCTTCGATCGACATGTTGCAGACCGTCATGCGGCCTTCCATTGTCAGCGCGCGGATCGCATCGCCAGCGTATTCCAGCACGTAGCCGGTGCCGCCGGCGGTGCCGATCTCGCCGATGATCGCCAGGATGATATCCTTGCCGGTGACGCCGTCGGGCAATGTGCCGTCGACCACCGCGCGCATGTTTTTTGCTTTTTTCTGGATCAGGGTCTGGGTTGCCAGCACATGTTCCACTTCCGAGGTGCCGATGCCGTGCGCCAGCGCGCCGAACGCGCCATGCGTGGAGGTGTGGCTGTCACCGCAGACGATGGTGGTGCCGGGCAGCGTAAAACCCTGCTCCGGCCCGATCACGTGCACGATGCCCTGACGCTTGTCGTGTTCGTTAAAGTAGGTGATGCCGAATTCCTTGGCGTTGTCGGCCATCACGCGCATCTGCTCGATGCTTTCCGGATCGGGATTCGGCTTTGAGCGGTCGGTGGTCGGGATGTTGTGATCGACCACGGCCAGCGTCTTCTCGGGCGCGTGAACCTTGCGGCCGGTCATGCGCAGGCCTTCGAACGCCTGCGGCGAGGTCACCTCATGCACCAGATGGCGGTCGATATAGAGCAGGCAGGTGCCGTCATCGGCTTCGTGCACCAGATGGTCGTTCCAGATTTTGTCGTACAGCGTGGTGGGTTGGGACATGAGCGTAAGCTCCAAAAATGATTCTGTGTGATCGGTCAGCGCGGTTACGCGCGCAAGCAACGGGCAGTCAGCGCGGCATCAAAGGCCGCAGCCAAGCTCAGACGTCGCCGAAGTCGCAAAGCGTCCGAAGAAGCGGCCGGGCAGGCGCGAGCGATCATCGATCACGAAGGGATCGACGCGCCGGCCGGCAAAGCTGGTCTGATCTGGAACCATTTTAAATTTCTAACACAGGGGCCGCGCCCGCGACAATCAATCGATGCGCAGGGCCCATTGCTTAAATAGGTACGGCGCAACAAAAAGCGCGGGGCAAAACCCCGCGCTTTTGGTCACATCCCCCTGCAGAGGACGAATTACTCGCCGACGGCGGCCGCGCGGTCGGTTCTCTCGACGATGCGGGCCGACTTGCCGCGCAGCTGGCGCAGGTAATACAGCTTGGCGCGACGCACCTTGCCGCGGCGCACCACCTTGATCGAGTCGATCATCGGCGACATCACCGGGAAGACGCGTTCCACGCCTTCGCCGTAGGAAATCTTGCGAACGGTGAAGCTCTCGTTGAGCCCTCCGCCGGAACGGCCGATGCAGACGCCTTCATAGGCCTGCACGCGGGTGCGTTCGCCTTCGACCACCTTGACGTTGACGATCACGGTGTCGCCGGGCCCGAACTCCGGAATGGCTTTGGTCGCGGCCAATTTATCGAATTGCTCTTTTTCGAGCTGTTGAATGATGTTCATTGAAATCTCCATCGGCGGCGCGCCCAGCCAGTCCAGCGCGGGCTGCGCGAACGTCCATCTATCCTGCTGATTGCTGCGGATTTGGCGCCCGTATAAGGCAAAGGCGCGGGCTTGTCACCCGTCTGTCGTGCTTTTTGGGCGTTTTTGGCGCGTCTTAATCGCCCACAGATCCGGCCGCCGCGCCCTGGTCAGGGCTTCAGCCTCGGCCTGGCGCCAGGCGGCGACCTTGGCATGGTCGCCGGAAACCAGGATTTCCGGGATCGTGCGGCCCTCGAACTCCTGCGGGCGGGTATATTGGGGGTATTCCAGTAGTCCTTCGGAAAAGCTCTCCTCGGTCCCCGAAGCCTGTTTTCCCATCACCCCCGGCAACAGCCGGACGCAGGCGTCGACCAGCACCATGGCGGCGACTTCGCCGCCGGACAGCACATAGTCGCCGATCGAGACCTCCTCGAGCCCGCGTGCCGCGATCACCCGCTCGTCGATGCCTTCGAACCGGCCGCAGACGATCAGCGGTCCCGGACCCGCCGCAAGCTCCAGGACCCGGGACTGGGTCAATGGCCGGCCTCGCGGGCTCATCAAGAGGCGCGGACGGGCCTGGCCGGTATCGGCGGCATCGATCGCCGCCGCCAGCACGTCGGCGCGCAGCACCATGCCGGGCCCGCCGCCGGCCGGGGTATCGTCAACGCTGCGATGCCGGTCAGTGGCCGAATCCCTGATGTCGCGCGCTTCCAGCGCCCACAGCCCGGCGGCCAACGCCTTGCCCGCCAGGCTGACGCCGAGCGGTCCCGGAAACACGTCCGGGAATAGCGTGAGGATGGTGGCGCGCCAGGTCATTTATGAGCCCATCACGTGAGCGTCGGAGCGTCGTCGTCGCCTTCAACTTCCGTGGGCAGTTCTATCACGACGCGGCCGCCCGCAAGATCGACCGTCGGTACCACGGCATTGGTGAACGGCAGCAGCATCGTCGGTCCCTGCGGCGGCGCGATTTCGATGATGTCGCCGGCGCCGAAATTATGGATCGCGGCGACGCGGCCGAGCGGCTCGTTCGCGGCATTGACCGCGGCGAGCCCGATCAGATCGGCGTGGTAATATTCGTCGTCTTCGGTCGCAGGCAGCTTGTCGCGCGCGATGTAGAGTTCGATGCCGTTGAGACGCTCGGCGTCCTCGCGGGTGGCGACGCCTTTGATGGTGGCGACCAGATGGTCTTTCGCCTCGCGGACGTGCGTCACCTCGAACTGGCGCGCGCCGTCCTTGGTCGTCAGCGGGCCGTAATCCCTTACGGCCAGCGGGTCTTCGGTAAACGTCCACAGTTTTACTGCGCCGCGCACACCATGCGCGGCGCCGATCCGGGCGACACAAATCGGTGCTGCCACCGCCCCGCGCCGCTAACGCTTATGACTTCGAGGCGGCTTCGGCAGCGGCCTTGCGCTCCTTGCGCGGCACCGCCTTTTCCGGATTGTTGCGCGCGGTACGCTTCACGACGCCGGCGGCATCCAGGAAGCGCGTCACGCGGTCGGACGGCTGCGCGCCCTTGGCGAGCCAGGACTTGACCTTGTCCATGTCGAGCTTCAGCCGCGCTTCATTGTCCTTCGGCAGCAGCGGATTGAAATGGCCGAGACGCTCGATGAAGCGGCCGTCGCGGGGAAAGCGCGAATCGGCGACGACGACGTGATAGACCGGGCGCTTCTTGGTGCCTGCGCGAGCGAGGCGGATAACGACTGACATTTTAGTCTCCGTAAAGTTTGGTTTGATGTGTACGTATTCAGTTAGCTCGTCATTCCGGGGCGCGAGCGAAGCGAGCGAGCCCGGAATCCATAACCACGATCGGGAGTATGGATTCCCCGATGCGCAATTGCGCATCTGAGGCCCGCGCCAAGAGGCGCGTCCCGGAATGACGAGTGGTGAGAGGGAGCGAACCTCCTCATTTCTTCTTCCCGGGGAAGCCGCCGAGGCCCGGCAGTGTCGGCTTGCCGCTGAGGCCCGTCAGTCCCGGCAAATTCGGCAGGCCCTGACGAAGGCCGACCGGAATATCTTTCGGCAGCGCGGGCATGCCGCCGGGGCCGGCGCCACCGGGCATTTTCTCCGCCAGCGCCTTCATCTGGTCGGCCGAGGGCATGCCGCCGCCAAAACCCATCGCCTGCGCAATGCCGGCCATCGGGCCGCGTTTGCCCGAACCCATCGCCTTCATCATGTCGGCCATGTTCCGGTGCATTTTGAGCAGCTTGTTGACTTCCTCGACCTTGACGCCGGCGCCGGCGGCGATGCGCTTCTTGCGGCTGGCCTTGAGGAGGTCGGGGCTCTTGCGCTCCTGCCGCGTCATCGAATCGATCACCGCGACCTGGCGCTTGAGGATCTTGTCGTCGATCCCGGCGTTGGCGATCTGGTTCTTCATCTTGGCGATGCCGGGCATCATGCCCATCAGGCCGCTGATGCCGCCCATATTGGCCATCTGCAGCAATTGCTCGCGCATGTCGGCAAGGTCGAATTGGCCCTTGCGCATCTTCTCGGCGACGCGCGCGGCCTTTTCGGCGTCGATATTGGCCGCCGCCTTTTCGACCAGCGACACCACGTCGCCCATGCCGAGGATGCGGCCGGCGATACGGCTCGGGTGAAAATCTTCCAGCGCGTCGGTCTTTTCGCCGGTGCCGATCAGCTTGATCGGCTTGCCGGTGACCGCGCGCATCGACAGCGCAGCGCCGCCGCGGCCGTCGCCGTCGACCCGTGTCAGCACGATGCCGGTGAGGCCGACGCGCTGATCGAACGAGCGGGCGAGATTGACCGCATCCTGGCCGGTCAGGGAATCCGCGACCAGCAGCACTTCATGCGGGTTGGCGGCGGTTTTGATTTCCGCGGCCTCCGACATCATCTCTTCGTCGAGCGTGGTGCGGCCGGCGGTATCCAGCAGCACGATGTCGTAACCGCCGAGCTTGGCGGCTTCCAGCGCGCGTTTTGCAATTTGCGCCGGTTTCTGGCCGGCGACAATGGGTAGCGTCGGAATGTCGAGATCGCGCCCGAGTACGGCGAGCTGCTCCATCGCCGCCGGGCGATAGATGTCGAGCGAGGCCATCAGCACCTTGCGCTTGTCGCGCTGGGTCATGCGGCGGGCGAGCTTTGCGGTGGTCGTGGTTTTGCCGGAGCCTTGCAGACCGACCATCATGATCGCGACCGGCGGCACCGCATTGAGGTCGATGGTCTGGCCGTCAGCGCCCAGGGTCGCGACCAGTTCGTCATGGACGATCTTGACCACCATCTGGCCGGGGGTGACCGACTTGACGACGGTGGCGCCGATCGCTTGCTCGCGCACGCGGTCGATGAAGCTTCTGACGACCTCGAGCGAGACGTCGGCCTCGAGCAGCGCGCGGCGTACCTCGCGCATCGCGGCATCGACGTCCTTTTCAGACAGCGCACCGCGGCCCGTCAGCCGATCGAGTATCCCACCAAGCTTTTCCGACAGATTGTCGAACAATGCCGTTATCCTCTGTCCTGCCTGCGCAGGGGGTTGCGTCATTCACCGCCGTCATACCCCGCGAAGGCGGGGTATCCAGTACGCCGCAGCTCCTCGGTTCAATCCGAGCTGCTCTGGGATACTGGATCACCCGCTTTCGCGGGTGATGACGACCTAATATGTCTCGGCGCGGAATGCCAAAACGATAGTCCAAACACCTTTACGCCCGAGGGCGCATCGCGCTGTCGGGCGTTGGCCTCCGGTCTCAAGGGCCGGGCGGCGGGTCGAAAAGAACGTCTTTCCGAGAAGTGCCGGGGTTAAACCCCTGTGCGGGCGGAAAGTCAAGGAAAGACGGGCGGCCCAAATCCGTCTCTGTCCGACTAAGCAGTTGAAATTACGTAAATTTAGTTCAGTTGGAAAATTCTGGACAGCTCGCGCGGATGTCATATTTTGCCGCAGTTCCAACCTGGCCAGCGCACGCCATATAACGCCCCATGCCTCTCGCGCTCATTGCCTCGTGACCCCGCCGTGCCCATCACCCGCCGCCGCGTTTTTGGAGTGCTCGCCGGTCTCGGTCTGGCCGTCGGCGCGCCGTCTGTCTGGATGTCCCGCATGAAAACCTATGACGGCCCCGTCTCCGATCATTTCGACGGCCTGACCTTCTTCGATCCTGACGGATCGCCGCCGAAATCACTGGCCGAGGTGCTGCGCTGGCAGTTCGGCGGCGGCCGGCAGCGCGCTACCTGGCCGGATTGGATGCCGAGCCCGCATGCCGATACGCCGCCGCCGCGCGTCGACGGCAACAAGGTGCGGCTGTCGTTCGTGGGCCACGCAAGCTGGCTGATCCAGACCGCCGGCCTCAACATCCTCATCGATCCGGTGTGGTCGATGCGGGCGTCGCCGTTCAGCTGGGCCGGGCCGAAGCGGTACAACGATCCCGGCATCGCCTTCGATGCGTTGCCCAAGATCGATATCGTGCTGGTGTCGCACGGTCATTACGACCATCTCGATCTGGCGACGCTGTCGAAACTTTCGGAAAAGTTTTCGCCGCGCGTGATCACGCCGCTTGGCAACGACATCACGATGCGCGATGCGGATCCAGCGATCAAAGTCGAGGCGTTCGACTGGAAGGACCGGGTCGAGCTTGGCAACGGCGTCGCGGCAACGCTCGTGCCGACGCGGCATTGGTCGGCGCGCGGGCTGTTCGACCGCAACAAGGCGCTGTGGGCGAGTTTCGTGCTGGAGACCTCTGCAGGCAAACTCTACATCGTCTGCGATTCCGGCTACGGCGACGGCAGCCATTTTCGAAAAGTCGCCGAAGCGCACGGCCCGCTGCGGCTGGCGATCCTGCCCATCGGGGCCTATGAGCCGCGCTGGTTCATGCGCGACCAGCACATGAACCCGTCGGATGCGGTGAAGGCGCTGGCCGATTGCGGTGCGCAGACAGCGCTGGCGCATCATCATGGCACGTTCCAGCTCACCGACGAGGCGATCGACGCGCCGGTGATTGCGCTTGGCGAAGCGCTGGATGAGGCGAAGATTTTGCGCGAGCGATTTGCGGCGCTGAAGCCGGGGCAAGTCGTGGAGATCTAATCCAGACCGGCGCGACGAAAGCCTTCGAGATAATGCACCCGATCCGAATCGTGCTTGATCGGTACGTGATCGGCGATCCAGGCCAGCGAAATATCGGGCTGGGCGCGGCGAAGCTCTCCGAGTGCGGCGGCCGCAGCCTCGGGATCCCCGGACATGCCCGCGGCGGCGGTCAACACCCGGTGCGCGCCGGCATAATCGCTCCTTAAGCGAATTGCCGTGCGGGCATCTTGCATGGCTTCCTGGTAATTGCGTCCCATGAACTGGGCCAGGCAGGTCGAGCCATAACAGAGCGCCAGGAACGGATCACGCGGGCTCAGCCGGATTGCACGGCTGGCCGCCCCGATGGCTTCCTGCCAGCGGCCGCAAAAGCCCAGTGCTGCGGCATAATAGTTCTGGGCCTGCGAGAAATTCGGATTGAGGCGCAGCGCCAGTTCGAATTCGGCGATCGAGTCGTCGAAGCGCCGCGTGATGAGATATACGCCGCCAAGTGCATAATGCGCCCAGGCATCCTCGCTGTCAGCGCGGACCGCGGCCAATGCCGTGCGTTCGGCCACCGGCGCGATGGTGTCCAGTTCCAGCCAAGCCATGTGGGCGCCAAATGTATAGCTTGCGCTAAGCATGCCGAGCGCCTGACCATAGTGCGGCTCAATGGCGATAGCCTGCTCCAGCAGATCTTGCGCGATCGCGTGGTCCTGCCGCGTCACGCGCCAGTAATACGACAGCCCCCGCATCACCAGGTCCCAGGCGTCCATATTGGATGGCGGCTTGCGCCGGATACGGATATTTTCCGCCGCATAGAGCTGCGGCTCGATTGCCCCGACGATGGCTTCGGTGATTTCGTCCTGCACGACGAAGACATCGGCGACGTCTCGGTCGTAACGCTCCGCCCAAACCTGGCTGCCATTGGCGACGTCGTTGAGCTGCGCGGTGATGCGCAGGCGTCCGCCGTGCTTTCGCACACTGCCCTCAAGCACATAGCCGACGCCGAGGTCCTCGCCGATCTGCTTCACATGAACGGCCTTGCCCTTGTACATGAAGGAAGAGTTGCGCGCGATCACGAAAAACCAGCGCAGCTTGGACAGCGCGGTGATGATGTCCTCACTGATGCCGTCCGAGAAGTATTCCTGCTCCGGATCGTCGCTCATATTGCTGAAAGGAAGCACGGCAATGGCCGGACGGTCGGGCAGCGCCGGTGCCGGTTGCGCGAGCGCCGGTGCTTCATTCGCTTGCGGATCGATTGCCTGCGCCGCATCGTCATCGGATTGCATGCGCACGTCTCCGATGAAGCGGAGGCCCTTGCGCGCGATGGTGCGGATCAGCTGCTGATTTCGGCCGCTGTCGCCGACCGCCCTTCGGGCCGCGTAGATGCGGCTGGTCAAGGTGGTGTCCGACACGATGCGTCCGCCCCAGACCGAATCGATCAGGTCGTCCTTGGTGACGACGCGATCCCTGTTCTGGATCAGGTAGACCAGAAGGTCGAGCACCTGCGGCTCGACCTCAATCGCTTGAGCTCCGCAGCGCAACTCGCGGCGGGCAGTATCGAGAACGTAATCCGAAAAAAGCAAGCGCACGGTGTGCCTCGGCCTGCGATGGCGCAGGAAATGTGAACCATATCTCACATTCGGGGAAACAATCAGGGAATCAGGAGAAGTTTTCAAGATCGTCTGAAGCTCGGGTTCAAGTCTGTCAAGCGGGCTCCCCCTAAACACGGCGGTGGGGATTTTAACGACAGAAGGATTTCAGAGCATGGCTATCAAGGCGAGTTTTTCACCCAGCGGGTTTCTCACGATAATCGACGACACTCTCGACAACACCATCACCCTGAGCCGCAACGCGGCCGGTAACATTCTAGTCAATGGCGGCGCGGTCGCCGTCACCGGAGGTACCCCGACCGTCGCTAACACCACCTTGATGCAGGTGTTCGGCACCGGCGGTAACGACACGATCAGCCTCAGCGAGGTCAACGGCGCGTTGCCCGCGGCGAATCTGTTCGGGGGCGCCGGCAACGACGTCATCGCCGCCGGCTCGGGCAACGATCAGCTGTTCGGCGGCGCGGGCAACGACACGCTGCTGGGCAAGGGCGGCAGCGACCTGATGTTTGGCGGCGCGGGCAACGATACGCTCACGGGCGGCGACGGGGACGACCAGGTGTTCGGCCAGGGCGGCGACGATCGCATGATCTGGAATCCCGGCGACGACACCGACCTGTTCGAAGGCGGCGCTGGCAACGACACCGCCGAAGTCAATGGCGGAAACGGTGCCGAAACTTTCACGATCACTCCTAACGGCACCCGCGTGCGTCTCGATCGCGTCACGCCGGCGCCCTTCGCCCTCGATATCGGAACCACCGAGAATCTCGTAATCAATGCCAATGGCGGCGACGACGTCATCATCGCAAGCAACGGCCTCGCCACCCTCATCAAGCTCACGGTCGACGGTGGCGCGGGTAACGACACCATCACCAGCGGCGACGGCGACGATCTATTGCTCGGCGGCGAGGGCAACGACGTCATCACCGGCGGCCGCGGCAGCGACGTGGCGTTCCTCGGCGCCGGCAATGACAGCTTCGTCTGGAATCCGGGCGATGCCAACGACACCGTCGAGGGTCAGGACGGGACCGACACGCTGCTGTTCAACGGATCGAACGCCGGCGAGATTTTCGACATCTCGGCCAATGGCGGCCGCGTGCGGATGACCCGCAACATCGCCAACATTACCATGGACACCAACGATGTGGAGACCATTGAGCTCAAGACCTTGGGTGGTGTCGATACCATCACGGTCAACGATCTGAGTGGAACCGACATCAGTCAGGTCAATGTCGATCTGGGCGGCAATGACTCTGCGGCAGACACTGTCGTCATCAACGCGACCAATGGCGACGACGTGATTAGCGTCACCAAAGTCAATGGCGTCGTCACGATAACGGGTCTGAGTGAAACCGTGACGATCAAGAACTTCGATGCGAGCGACCGCCTGGTGATCAATGGCCTCGGCGGCGACGACGTCATCGACGCGTCGGGACTCCCGGCCGGCCTGCTGCTCACTGCCAATGGCGGCGACGGCGATGACATCCTGCTCGGCGGTGCCGGCAACGACGTCCTGCTTGGCGGTGCCGGCGACGACGTCCTGCTCGGTGGGCCCGGCATGGATGTGCTCGACGGCGGCACTGGCGACAACGTCGTCATCCAGGGTGCTGGCTCGGCGCCGGTTACCACGCCGGCCCCCGTCGCTTCGCCTCCGGCGATCGGCAGCATGCTGCCATCAACATCGCCGGGCGCGTGCGCCGCTCTGCTCGGGCAGGCCATGGCGACGTGCTTCGTCTCTGATGGCGGATGTCACGGCGCGATGCCGATGGCTGATCCACTGGCGGGCCAGCCGCCCATGCTGGCGATGCCGCAGCACGCCTGAACGCAGCCGATCCCTGGAGAATGCAGATGAGCACGGTAACTGAAAGCAACGGAACGGACTCAGGCCTCGAAGCCCTCGTAACGTTGTTGGATTTCCAGGGCGTCGCGGCGGATCGCGAGCAGATCCGTCACCGGCTCGGAACAAACAAGCTTGGCGCATCGGAGATTCTCCGGTGCGCCAGGGATTTCGGATTAAAGGCCCGGGCCTGCAGCACCAAATGGTCGCGGCTCGCGAAAACGCCGCTGCCGGCAATCGCGAGCCTGCGGGACGGCCGGTTCATGGTGGTGGCCAAGGCCGGTGAGGACGAAGTCCTGGTGCAGTCGCCCGATACCTCTCGACCTTCGCTGATGACGCGTGCCGAACTGCTCGCGATCTGGGACGGCGGGCTGATCCTGATGACGCGCCGGGCCGGATTGTCGGATCTCGGCCGCCGCTTCGACATCAGCTGGTTTTTGGGCGCGATCCAGAAATACCGGAATTTGCTCGGCGAGGTGTTGCTGGCGTCATTCTTCCTGCAGACGTTCGCGTTGGTCTCGCCGCTGTTTTTTCAGGTCGTCATCGACAAGGTGCTGGTGCATCGCTCGCTCAGCACGCTCGACGTGCTGGCCGTCGGCCTGGTCGCAATCTCGCTGTTCGAGACTGTTCTGGGTATCCTGCGCACCTATCTGTTCTCGCACACCACCAACCGCATCGACGTCGAACTCGGGGCGCGGCTGTTCAAGCATTTGCTGGCACTGCCGATGGCCTATTTCCAGGCACGGCGGGTCGGCGATTCGGTGGCGAGGGTGCGTGAGCTGGAGAACATCCGCAACTTCCTCACCAGTTCGGCGCTGACGCTCGTCATCGACCTGCTGTTCACGTCCGTCTTCCTGGCGGTGATGTTTGCCTATTCGCCGCTATTGACCTGGATCGTGCTCGGCTCGCTCCCGTTCTACATCGCGATCTCGGCGGGCATCACGCCGCTGTTCCGGCGACGGCTCGACGAGAAATTCCGGCGCGGCGCCGAGAACCAGGCCTTCCTGGTCGAGAGCGTGACCGGGATCGAGACCCTCAAGGCGATGGCGGTCGAGCCGCAAATGCAGCGCCGCTGGGAGGAGCAGCTCGCCGGCTATGTCGGCGCCAGCTTCAAGGTCCTGAGCCTCGGCAACACGGCGAGCCAGATCGTGCAGTTCATCAGCAAGGTCGTCACCGCGGCGATCCTCTATTTCGGCGCGCGGCAGGTGATCGACGGCGCGCTCACGGTCGGCGAACTCATCGCCTTCAACATCCTGGCCGGCCGGGTCAGCGCTCCGGTGCTGCGGCTGGCGCAGATCTGGCAAGACTTCCACCAGGCCCGCCTGTCGGTGCAGCGGCTGGGCGACATCCTCAACGCCACTGCGGAGCCGACCTACGCGCCGGCGCGGGCACGGCTTGCTGCGATCCGCGGCAATATCAGCTTCGACCACGTCACGTTCCGCTATCGGCTCAACGGACGGGAAGTGCTGCACGACATCAGCTTCGATGTGCCGGCCGGGCAGATGGTGGGCATTGTCGGACCTTCCGGTTCCGGCAAGAGCACCTTCGCCAAGCTGATCCAGCGGCTTTATACGCCGGAAAGCGGGCGCGTGCTGATCGACGGCATGGACCTCGCGATGGCCGACCCGGCCTGGTTGCGCCGTCAGATCGGTGTCGTGCTGCAGGAAAACGTGCTGTTCAATTGCTCGGTGCGCGAGAATATCGCGCTGGCCGATCCGGCGATGTCGATGGAGCGGGTGATCGAGGCGGCGAAGCTTGCGGGCGCGCACGATTTCATCCTCGAGCTGGAAGAGGGTTACGACACGATCGTCGGCGAGCGGGGCTCGACGCTTTCGGGCGGCCAGCGTCAGCGCATCGCGATTGCCCGCGCCCTGATTTCGGATCCCCGCATTCTGATTTTCGACGAGGCCACCAGCGCCCTCGATTACGAGAGCGAACGCATCATCCAGCAGAACATGAAAGAGATCGCCAAGGGCCGCACCGTTCTGGTCATCGCGCACCGGCTTTCGACCGTGCGCGGGGCGGACCGGATCGTCACCCTGGATCAAGGCCGCCTGGTCGAGGACGGCACCCACGACGCACTCATCAAGACCGGCGGGCGCTACGCGGCCTTGCACCGGTTACAGGGAGGTATCTATGAAGTCGTCTAGCGCAGCGCTTCCGGTCAAGCGGACAGAAACCGTCGTCCCTTTCCGGCCGCTCCATGCGAGAAGCGAAGAGCTCGCCTTCCTGCCGGCGGCGCTCGAGATCGTGGAGACGCCGCCCTCGCCGATCGGGCGCACCATGGTGGCGACGATTATCGTGCTGTTCTGCGCAGCGCTGATCTGGGCCTGGTGGGGCACCATCGACATCGTGGCGTCCGCCACCGGCAAAATCGTGCCGAGCGGCCGCACCAAGGTCATCCAACCATTCGAAACCGGCGTGGTGCGGGCCATCAGGGTGCAGGACGGGCAGGCCGTCAGGGCCGGCGACCTGTTGATCGAGCTTGATCCGACCGTGAACGCCGCGGAACGCGACCGTCTGCAGAGCGACGTCCTCGCCGAGCAACTCAATGCCGCGCGGCTTCGCGCCGCGCTTGCGGCCAGCGATGACCATACGGCTGATTTCACCCCGCCCGCGGGCGCCGATCCCATCCTGGTCAGCACCCAGCGCCAGCTCCTGCAGAACCAGGTCACCGAGCACCGTGCCAAGATCGCCGCGCTTTCGCGCCAGCAGGCACAGAAGGAAGCCGAGCACGCCACCACTGGCGCCACCATTCACAAGTTGGAGGCGATGATTCCCGTCGTCCAGCAGCGTGTCGATATCCGCAAGACGCTGATGGAGCGGGAGCTGAGTTCGAAGATCAGCTATTACGAGATCCTGCAGTTGCTGGTCGAACAGCAGGAGGAGCTCACGGTTCAGAAGAGCCGCCAGCGCGAAGCGGAGTCGGGCGTCGCCGCCATCCGCGAGACCCGCGGCCAGGCCATGGCTGAATACCGGCGAAGCCTGTCGGACGAACTCGCCAAGTCCGAGCAAAAGGCGAGCGGGCTGATGCAGGACCTGATCAAGGCCGAGCGCAAGACCACCTTGCAGCGCTTGACCGCCCCCGTCGACGGCGTGGTGCAGCAACTCGCCATCCATACGGTCGGCGGCGTGGTCACGCCCGCGCAGGCCCTGCTGGTGCTCGTCCCCAGCGACAGCCGCCTCGAAATCGAAGCCATGGTTTCAAATCGCGACATCGGTTTCGTCCACGTTGGGCAGGATGCCGAGATCAAGGTCGATACCTTCAACTTCACCCGTTACGGCCTGTTGCAGGGCAAGGTGCTCAGCGTCTCGCCGGACGCCATCATCCGTAACCAGCCGCAAGACCGTTCCGGCGATCGGCGGCTCGGGGCACAGAACGACACCAGCGAGCCGAAGGGCCAGGAGTTGAATTACAGCGCGCGCATTTCTCTGGGCGCCACCCGAATGCAGGTTGAGAACCGGATGGTCGACCTGTCGCCCGGCATGGCGGTGACCGTGGAGGTCAAGACGGGGTCGCGTACGATTTTGAGCTATCTGCTCTCACCGCTGCTGCGCTATCAGCAGGAGGTCCTGCACGAGCGATAGGGCGCCTGGACTATTTCCTTTGACTATTCCTTGGACTTGATCGCCCAGGACACGTTCACCGCAACCGACAGCGTCTCTTCGCCTTGCGCCACCGGTGCGGATGCGGCCATGCCGCCGGCGACTTTGCTGCGGAACATCGGGGTGGGCGCGCCTTCCTCGGAAATGCTGATCGGTTCGCCGAGCGTGACGCCGGCGGCTTTGGCGTAGATTTGCGCCTTGCGGCGCGCGTCGGCGATCGCCTGCTCGCGGGCATCGTCGAGCAGCTTCGAGGCCTGCGTGACCACGAAATTGATGCCTCCGATGTCGTTGGCGCCGGCACCGACCAATACGTCGACGATATTGGCGACCTTGGTGACGTCGCGCAGTTTGATGGTCACGCGGTTACTGGCGCGATAGCCGGAAATCGCCGCCGGCCCGGTCCGGTTCGGGTTGGGCGGATATTGCGGTTGCAGCGACAGCCGCGAGGTCTGGTAGTCCTTCTCCTCGATCCCGGCGCCTTTCAGCGCCAGCAGCACCTTGCCCATCGCGGCGTTATTCGCTTCGGACGCCTCGCGCGCGGTCTTGGCTTCGGTGGTCACGCCACCATTGATCTGCGCCTGATCCGGCGGCACCGACACCGTGGCTTCGCCGGTCACGGCGATGGCCGGCGGCGGCACCGTCTGCGCCAGCGCGGGCGTGGCCAGCAGCGCGGCGGCGATGACGAGCGCGAGCGGATGTTTCATGTCGCTCACTTCAGCGGCACGTAGACGTTGATCACCAGTTTGTCCTCCGCCGTCTTCAAGGGATCGGTGATGTATTCCTCGACGAAGGTGTCCTTGGCTTCGAGCTTCTTGTCGTCAAGGTGATTGGTGATCGCCTCATAGGTGTTGTCCATGTTGTCGTAGGAGCCGCGATGGACGAACTTCAGGGCCTTGCCCTCGGGCGACTTGCCGATGCTCATGTCCTTGGTCAGGCTCTTCGGCTCCTGATCGACCGGAATTTCGGCCAGGAAGGTGAAGCCGGAATCGTCGGTGGACGTGTAGACGATCATGGCATTGCCGGTCGATTTGATGCCCTGCTTGTCGAGCACCGCGGTCAGCGCCTTGAATGAATCGATCAGGGTGTCGAACGCCGCGTCCCAGGTCGCGGTGCCCTTCATGACCAGCACTTTTTTCGGCTCCAGCGTGAACTGCTCGCCGAACGGATCGGCGGCCTGAACGGTTGCCGCGGGGGGTGAGGCCGGCGTCTGGGCCGCCGCGGGTGGCGGTGCGGGGGTGGTTCCCGGTGCCGGGGTCGCGGAAGCCGCGGGTGCGGGCGTCTCCGTCGGGGCAGGGGAAGCAGAAGCGGCGGGCGCCGGTGCCGCGGAGGGGCTGGCGGACGGAGCGGCTGATGGCGCCGGCGATTGCGCCAGCGCGGCGCCGCCCAACGCTATTGCTACCATCGGGACCAGCGCGACCATGGTCGCGCGAAAAGGGCTGATACGGCTCATTTTAGGTATTCTCCATCCATCCCAAGCGGTCGCGATATGTCCCGGCCCACGCCCGCAAAACGCCGCCATCCCTAACACGCAAGGTCCGCTTTCGTCCCATGACAGATGCGTCATGGGCCCCTGCTCTAGGCAATCGGCCACCATTCGCCATATAAGGCAGGCAGAATTTGGGAAATTCCATGAGCGCGCTCGCCAATCACGCCTTCGCCAAGATGAACGGTATCGGCAACGAGATCGTGGTGGTGGATTTGCGCGACAAGCCGGCCAAGGTGACGGCGGAGGACGCGCGCGCCGTCGCCTCGCCCGCCGGCGTGCCTTATGACCAGCTGATGGTATTGCAGCCGCCGCGGCTGGAGGGCACCGAGGCCTTCATCCGCATCTACAACAATGACGGCTCGGAGGCCGGTGCGTGCGGCAACGGCATGCGGTGCGTGGTACGGCGGCTGTTTGAGAAGACCGGCCAGACCGCGGTGACGTTCGAGACCCGCTCGGGCCTCTTGAATTGCTGGCAGGGGCCGCAGCCCGATCTTTACACGGTCGACATGGGCGCGCCGAAATTCGGCTGGCAGGATATCCCGCTGGCGGAAGAGTTTCGTGACACGCGCTACATCGAGTTGCAGGTCGGGCCGATCGACGCGCCGCTGCTGCATTCGCCCTCGGTCGTCAGCATGGGCAATCCGCACGCGATCTTCTGGGTCGACGACATCGACGCCTTCGACCTCGAGCGCTTCGGGCCGCTGTTGGAAAATCACCCGATCTTCCCCGATCGCGCCAACATCACGCTCGCCCATATCGTCGATCGCGATCATATCACAATGCGGACCTGGGAGCGCGGCGCCGGGCTGACCAGGGCGTGCGGCTCGGCCGCCTGCGCCACCGCGGTGGCCGCGGCGCGGCTGAAGCGCACCAATCGCATCGTCAACATGTCTTTGCCCGGCGGCAAGCTCTCGATCGAATGGCGCGAGCGCGACGATCATGTGCTGATGACCGGCACGGCCGATTTCGAATATGAAGGCCGCTTCGATCCGGCATTGTTCGCTAGCGTCGCGTAGAGCATGATCCGGAAAAGTGTGAATCGGTTTTCCCTCGACAAACGCGAAGCGTTTGCTCGGAGATCATGCTCAAAAAAGATAACACGATGAGCGTCGACGTCCTCACCTTTGGCTGCCGCCTCAACTCGTCCGAATCCGAAGTGATCCGGCACGAGGCCGAGAGCGCGGGCCTTTCCGATACCATCGTCATCAACAGCTGCGCGGTCACCAACGAGGCCGTGGCGCAGGCGCGGCAATCGATCCGCCGATTGAAGCGCGAGCGGCCCGACGCCCGCATCGTCGTCACCGGCTGCGCGGCGCAGACCCAGCCGGAAATGTTCGCCGGCATGATTGAAGTCGATCGCGTCGTTGGCAATGACGAGAAGATGCGCCGCGAGGCCTGGCGCGGCGCGCGCGCGGCGTTCGATTCCCCCTTCGGAATCGCGGCCAGCGAGAAGATCGCGGTCGCCGACATCATGGCGGTCACCGAGATGGCGCCGCATCTGCTGGAAGGCTTTCAGAGCGGCCTGCCGCGGGTGTTCGTGCAGATCCAAAACGGCTGCGACCACCGCTGCACCTTCTGCATCATCCCCTACGGCCGCGGCAATTCGCGCTCGGTGCCGATGGGCGCGGTGGTCGATCAGGTCCGCGCGCTGGTGGAACGCGGCCATGCCGAGATCGTGCTGACCGGCGTCGATCTCACCAGCTACGGCGCCGATTTGCCGGGCACACCAAAGCTCGGCCAGCTGACAAAGCAGATTTTGCGGCACGTGCCGGATCTGAAGCGGTTGCGGATCTCATCGATCGATTCGATCGAGGCCGACCGCGACCTGCTCGACGCCATCGGCGGTGACGAGCGCCTGATGCCGCATCTGCATCTGTCGCTGCAGTCCGGCGACGATCTGATTTTGAAGCGGATGAAACGGCGGCATTCACGCAGCCAGGCCATCGAGTTCTGCGCGCAGGTGCGACGGCTACGTCCGGACATCGCGCTCGGCGCCGACATCATCACGGGCTTCCCGACCGAGACCGACGAGATGTTCGCGCGCTCGCAGGATCTGGTCGAGGAATGCGGTCTCACTTTCCTGCATGTGTTCCCCTATTCCAAGCGCCCGGGCACGCCGGCGGCGCGAATGCCGCAGGTCGCGGGCGAGGCGATCAAGGAACGCGCGAAGCGCTTGCGCGCGACGGGTGAGGCGGCGCTGCGAAAACGCCTCGCGTCGGAGATTGGCGCAACGCGTCAGGTTCTGATCGAGAGTGCCAGGCAGGGGCGGACGGAGCATTTCCTGCCGGTCGCGATTGCGGGTGAGACGCCGGGCGCGGTGCGGGCGCTGACGATGACCGGACATGACGGCGCGCGATTAATCCCCGACTGTCATCGCCCGGCTTGACCGGGCGACCCAGTACGCCGTGGCCTTCGTTGTGAATCTCTGACGTCTCTGGAATACTGGATCACCCGCCTTCGCGGGTGACGACAGCCGTGGGTGAGGCTCGCGAGTGTGTCTACTTACTCCCCGTTCCACCCGCACGCACTGAGCCGCTCCCGCATATGCTCCGGCGCCGGCGCGACCACGCGGACCGGGTCCTTGTTCCGTGAAATCGGAATCACGATCTCGCGGGAGTGCAGATGCAGGCGCGGTTCGCCGAAGCGGGGGCCGTTGCCGTAGATGTTGTCGCCGACGATCGGCCAGCCCGTCGCCGAGGTGTGCACGCGCAGTTGATGGGTGCGGCCGGTGACCGGTTCCAGCTCTAGCCAGGCGAGGCCGTTGCCGCGGCCGCGCACTTTCCAGTTTGTGACGGCTGTTTGACCATCCGGGTCCGGCTTCTGCCACCAGCCGCGTTCGACGTTGAGCCGGCCGAGCGGCATGTCGATGGTGCCTTCATCTTCGGCAGGTCCGCCCTCGACCACGGCCCAATAGGTCTTTCCGATCTTGCCGTGCTTGAACAGCAGGCCGAGCGAGGCGGTGGCCTTGCGATGGCGTCCCAGCACGAGACAGCCTGATGTATCCTTGTCGAGCCGGTGGGCCAGCACCGGCGGCCGCGGCAGGCCGAATCGCAAGCCATCGAACGAAGTTTCCAGGTTGGCGCCGCCCTTGGGCCCCCGATGCACCGGCAGGCCGCAGGGCTTGTCGATGACCAGCATCAGCCCGTCGCGGTGGAGCACGCGGGCCTGGATTTCTTCCGCGGTCAATTCGCGGACACCAAGCGATGCCGCGGGAACATCAAGCGATGCCCGGGGAACATCAAGGGAAGTCCCGGGAACATCGAGGGATGTCCGGGGAATATCAACGGGTTTGTTGTGGCTTTCGTTCATGGCGCGAAACCGCTAACACACGTCCGACATGAGCGATACCACTCCCGGAACCCCCAAACTGAGCTGGTGGCGGCGGCTTTCGAGCGGCCTGAAGCGAACCTCGAGTTCGATCGGGTCAGCCGTTGCCGACCTCGTCACCAAGCGCAAGCTCGACCGCGCCATGCTCGATGATATCGAGGATGTGCTGCTGCGCGCCGATCTCGGCACTGAAGTCGCGGTGCGCATCGCCGACGCCGTCGGCGCCGGCCGTTACGACAAGGCGATTTCGGCGGATGAAGTGAAGAGCGTAGTCGCGACCGAGGTCGAAAAGGTGCTGGCGCCAGTGGCCAAGCCGCTGGTGATCGACGCCGAGCAAAAGCCGTTCGTTATTCTGGTCGTCGGCGTCAACGGTTCCGGCAAGACCACCACCATCGGCAAGCTGGCGGCGAAACTCAGCGCCGAAGGCCGCAAGGTGATGCTGGCAGCCGGCGACACCTTCCGTGCCGCCGCGATCGAGCAATTGAAGGTGTGGGGCGAGCGAACCAAATCGCCGGTTATCGCGGGCGCCCAGGGTTCGGATTCGGCGAGCCTTGCCTTCAATGCGCTGACGGCGGCGAAAGAGCAGAACATCGACGTACTGCTGGTGGATACCGCCGGGCGATTGCAGAACAAGGCCGAGCTGATGAAAGAGCTCGAAAAAGTCGTTCGCGTCATCAAGAAGGTCGATGCTTCGGCCCCGCATGCGGTGCTGCTGGTGCTCGACGCCACGGTGGGACAAAATGCGCTGTCGCAGGTCGAGGCTTTTCATCGTACCGCAGGGGTCACCGGCCTTGTGATGACCAAGCTCGACGGCACCGCGCGGGGCGGCATCCTGGTGGCGCTGTCAGAGAAATTCAAACTGCCGGTGCACTTCATCGGCGTCGGCGAAGGCGTCGACGATCTGGCGCCGTTCACCGCGCGGGATTTCGCGCAGGCGATTGCAGGAATAGAGGCATGACCCCGAAAAGTGGGAACCGGTTTTCGGATAAGGTCATGCCTCAAACCAAGAGCGTGAACTAATGGACAAGAAAGTACCGCACCCGCTGTTCAAGCTTGCGACCGAGCTTGGTCCGCTTCTCATCTTCTTCGTCGCCAACGCCAAGTCCAACCTGTTCGTCGCCACCGGCGTATTCATGGTGGCGGTGGTGGCCGCGATGATCGCGTCCTACGTGGTGACGCGGCATGTGCCGATGATGGCGATTGTCACGGCGGTGGTCGTCGTCGTGTTCGGCACGCTGACGCTGATCCTGCATGATGAGACCTTCATCAAGATGAAGCCGACCATCGTCTACATGCTGTTCGCCGCCATTCTCGCCGGCGGCCTGTTGTTCGGTCGCTCCTTCATCGCCATCATGTTCGACCAGATGTTCAATCTCACCGCGCAGGGCTGGCGCACCCTGACGATGCGGTGGGCGTTGTGGTTTTTTGCCATGGCGGTGCTGAACGAGATCATCTGGCGCACGCAAAGCACCGACTTTTGGGTCGGCTTCAAGGTGTTCGGCATGGTGCCGCTGACGATGCTGTTCGCCATCACCCAGATGCCGCTGATCAAGCGCTATCATCTGGAGCCGGCTTCCCTGGAGGCGAGCGAAGCCGACGCGGGCGACGTCAGGAAGCGGTGAAGTTGGTGTCCCGGATGCGGTGCAGCGTTCTTCACGATGCACCGCAGAACCGGGACCCATCTATCCGCTAGAGCCCATCTTTCCGTCAGAGTGGGCCCCGGCTCAGCAGCGCACCGCAACAGCGCTGCGCCGCGTCCGGGGCACGAGATCAAATCAGCTCTTCTGCTTGGCGATCACATGATCCTTGATCTTGTCGTAGGTCGCCTGCGGGACGATGTTCTTGTGCACCAGATCGTCCTTGCCCTTGTAGGGACGGCCCGCGATGATCTTGGCGGAGTAGGCCTTGCCGATCCCTGCCAGCGCCTCGAGCTGCTCGGCGGTCGCCGAATTGATGTCGAGCAGTTCGGCCTTCGGGGCCGGCGCCATCTTCGACTCCGGGGCCTTCGGCGCGGGAGCCATCTTGCTGTCGGATTTGGCGGCGGGCTGCGCGGTCTGGGCCATCGACGGGGTTGCCGTCATCAGGCCAACCGTGAGCGCAGTTGCGAGAAGAGAAGCGAGCGTGAAATGACGCATAGAAGTGTCCCTCCCAGGGCGGTTTAAGTAACGCATCAAGCTAGCTTCGAATTCGTGGCGGCGCCATGGCCGCCAAATGAACGCTAGATAAAAGCTGAAAATTATTTGAAGTCGTTTGACCCTCATGGTGAGGAGGCGCTTCTTCAGCGCCGTCTCGAACCTTGAGAGCCCGCAGCCCATCCTTCGAGACGCGGCGAAGACGCCGCTCCCTCGGTGAGCGCGAAGCGCTCATCCGGGGATGAGGTCCGGACTAGCTCCCCGCCCGCAACGCCTTCTCGATTTCCACCTTCAGCACGGTATCGATATTGGCCGCGGTCACCGGCCCGACCAACTTGTAGACAATGGTGCCTTCGCGGCCGACCACGAAGGTCTCGGGCACGCCATAGACGCCCCATTCGATCGAGCCGCGGCCGTTGCTGTCGACGCCGACCATGCTGAACGGGTTGCCGTAGCGGCCGAGGAAGCGGCGGGCATTGTCGGGCGCATCCTTGTAGTTGATGCCGACAATCTGCAGCCGCTTGTCCTTGGCCAAAGCGGTCAGCAGCGGCATCTCGTCATGGCAGGGCACGCACCAGGACGCCCAGACATTGACGACGCTGACCTTGCCCTTGAAGGCGGCGGGGTCGAGTCCTGGGATCGCAACCCCATCGTTGACCAGGCCTGCCAGCGCCGGCAGCGCGGTTTGCGGCGCGGGGCGGCCGATCAGCGCGGAAGGTATTTTGGAAGGGTCGCCGCCGTGCAGCCGCAGCAGGAACAGCGAGGCCACCGCCATGAACCCGATCAGCGGCAGCGTCACCAGCCAGCGCCGGTTGTGCCGCGGTGCGCCAGATGCCGCCGGCCCGCTCATCGGATATCCGCCGCGCTGCGGCCGGAACGCCTGACGATGCCGCTGGCCTCGAGCTCGCGCAGGCGCGCCTTCTGGCGGCGAAAATCGATTGCGATCCAGGCAATCAGGATCGCGACCACGGCTGCCACCAGCGCGTAGGAGGTCACGATAAAGGTGGCGTGGGGACCGAGCGCCATCGCGTCACGCCGCCTGCTGGCTGGCTTGCATGATCTGCAAGCTGCGCACGCGGCGGCGCAGGATCTCGTTGCGCATCGCCGCCAGATGCAGCGTGATGAACAGCAGCGAAAATCCAACCGCCATCACCAGCAGCGGAATCAGGAAGGCGCGGTCAAGCGTGGAGCCTCCCATCCGCAGCACCGAGGCCGGCTGATGCAGCGTGTTCCACCAGTCGACCGAGAATTTGATGATCGGCAGATTGAGCGCGCCGACCAGGGTGAGGATCGCCGCCGCCCGTGCCGCGCGCGAGGGGTCGTCCACCGCGCGCCACAGCGCGATCAGGCCGAGATACATCAGGAACAAGATCAGCACCGAGGTGAGTCGCGCGTCCCATTGCCAATAGGTGCCCCACATCGGCCGGCCCCACAGCGAGCCCGTGACCAGCGCGAGAAACGTGAAGGCGGCGCCGATCGGCGCGGCGGCCTTCGCGGCGACATCGGCGAGCGGATGCCGCCACACCAGCGTGCCCAGCGCCGCAAGGCTCATGACGCCCCACACGAACATCGACAGCCAGGCGTTGGGCACGTGGATGAACATGATCTTGACGGTGGCGCCTTGCTGGTAATCGTCCGGCGCCATCGCCGCCTGATAGAAGCCGATCAGCAGCAGGATCGCGGTCGCGCCCGCCAGCCACGGCAACAGGCGCGCCGTCAGCGACAGGAATTTGGTGGGGTTGGCGAGGTCGATCAGCGTCATGGGCATCCTGATAGTCGTCAGCGGCGGGGCAGGCAATGCGGCTTGGTCTGTTTCATTTCGCCTCCGCGAGAGTTGATTGGCATCAACCAGAGCGTTTTCGAGCGAAGTGGATACCGGTTCGCGTCAAGAAAACGCGTCAAAACAAGAATCTAGTCCAGCCCGTGGCGCAGGCTGGCGGCTGCGGCAAACGGTCCGATCACGAAGCTGACCAGCGAGATTGCGCACAGGATCGAGAACGGTGTTCCAAACGGCAGCGGTCCTGAGATGGCGGCCTGCGACGCTGCGACGCCAAAAATCAGCACCGGGATCGACAGCGGCAGCACCAGCACCGCGAGCAGCAACCCGCCGCGGTGCAGCGTCACCGCCAGCGCGGCGCCGATCATGCCGATAAACGTCAGCGCCGGCGTTCCCACCAGCAGCGTCAGCGCCACGGCGGAGGTCGCGGTGGCGTCGAGATTGAGCATCAGCCCCAGCACGGGGGTCGCGAGGATCAGCGGCAGTCCGGCGGCGAGCCAGTGCGCCAGCGCCTTCGCGGCACAGGCCAGTTCCAGCGGCGTCCGGCCCATCACGATCAGGTCGAGCGAGCCGTCCTCATGATCTGCTGTGAACAGCCGGTCGAGCGTGAGCAAACTGGCCAATAGCGCCCCGAGCCAGAGAATCGAGGACCCGAGCCGCGTTAGCAGCGCGAGGTCAGGCCCGAGCGCGAACGGCATCAGCACCGTCACCGTAAGAAAGAACAGCACTCCGATCAGGGCCCCGCCGCCGACGCGCAGCGCAATCCGGATGTCGCGTTGGATCAATGCGGCAAGGGCGGTCATACCGGCCCTCCCATCCGCACTTCGCCCGCCTCGATCCCGAGCGGCGCATGGGTGGCGGCGACGATGATGCCGCCGCTCGCCAGATGATCCCGCATCAGGCCGGCGAACAAATCCTGTCCCGCGGCATCGAGCGCCGAGGTCGGCTCGTCGAGCAGCCAGACCGGCCGCCGCACCGCGAGCAGCCGGCCGATCGACAGCCGCCGCCGTTGGCCGGCCGACAGATACGCCGCCGGCAAATGCGTAGCGTGCGCGAGCCCCACTCTGGCGAGGCTTTTGTCGAGATCGCTGGCGTCGCCGCCGAGAAAATCGCGCCAGAACGACAGGTTTTCCAGCACGCTGAGCGCGGGCTTCAGGGCGTCGCGATGGCCGAGATAGTGCGCCTGTTCGGGTAGCGTCAGTTCGTCCGCGCCGCCTTCCAGCGCGACCGATCCGCCAGCCGGCGCCAGCAAGCCCGCGATCAGCCGCAGCAGCGACGTCTTGCCGGAGCCGTTGGGACCGGTGACGGCCAGCGCGTGGCCCGAGGCGGCTTCGAAATCGAGCCCGGAAAACACCGCGCGACCGCCCCGCACACAATCGATCTGATGTCCTGAAAGCCGCATCTTGCCTCGTTACGGCCCTCTGAAAAGCTTGGGGTACCGCATCAGAATTTTTGGGTCGTGCAATGCTGCAGCACGCTCGTGGTTGTGGCGGCGCTTCTAGAAAGATTCTATAAGCCCGGAACTTGATGCAGCACACAACCGGCGGCCGCAAGCCGGTAAGCCAACCCCGCTTACGGTGTTTAGATACCCTTTGCCGGGTATAACTGAGAATTGGGATTTCCGCACATGACCTCGCTCGACAGCTTCAAATGCCGCAAGACCCTCAAGGTCGGTGGCAAGACCTACGTGTATTACAGCCTGCCCGCCGCCGAGAAGAACGGTCTGAAGGGAATTTCCAAGCTTCCCTATTCGATGAAGGTGCTGCTCGAAAACCTGCTGCGCTTCGAAGACGATCGCACGGTCAAGAAGGCCGACATCATCGCGGTGTCGAAATGGCTGAAGACGCGCAAGCTCGAGCATGAAATCTCGTTTCGCCCGGCACGCGTGCTGATGCAGGATTTCACCGGCGTGCCGGCAGTGGTCGATCTCGCCGCGATGCGCAATGCGATGCAGGCGCTCGGCGGCGACGCCGAAAAGATCAATCCGCTGGTACCCGTCGATCTCGTCATCGACCACAGCGTGATCGTGAACTTCTTCGGCGACAACAAGGCGTTCGGCAAGAACGTGGTCGAGGAATACAAGCAGAACCAGGAGCGCTACGAGTTCCTGAAGTGGGGCCAGAAGGCATTCACCAATTTCTCGGTGGTGCCGCCCGGCACCGGCATCTGTCACCAGGTCAATCTCGAATACCTCGCCCAGACGGTGTGGACCCGCAAGGAGAAGATGACGGTCGGCAGGAAGACCGGCACTTTCGAAGTCGCCTATCCTGACACGCTGGTCGGCACCGACTCGCACACCACGATGGTCAACGGCCTCGCGGTGCTTGGCTGGGGCGTCGGCGGCATCGAGGCGGAAGCTGCGATGCTCGGTCAGCCGCAGTCGATGCTGCTGCCTGAAGTGATCGGCTTCAAGCTCAAGGGTCAAATGAAGGAAGGCGTCACCGCCACCGACCTGGTGCTGACCGTGACGCAGATGCTGCGCAAGCAGGGCGTGGTCGGAAAGTTCGTCGAATTCTACGGCCCCGGCCTCGACTATCTGTCGGTCGCCGACAAGGCGACGATCGGCAACATGGCGCCGGAATATGGCGCGACCTGCGGCTTCTTCCCGGTCGATGCCGCAACCATCGATTATCTGAAAACCTCGGGCCGCAAGGCGGACCGTGTGAAACTGGTCGCGGCCTACGCCAAGGCGCAGGGCCTGTTCCGTACGGCCAAATCGGCCGATCCGGTATTCACGGCAACGCTGACGCTCGATCTTGCCGACGTCGTGCCCTCGATGGCCGGGCCGAAGCGCCCCGAAGGCCGCGTCGCACTGCCGGCGGTTGCCTCGGGCTTCTCCGCGGCGATGACCAGCGAATACAAGAAGGCGGCGGATGCCTCGCATCGCTACGCCGTCGAGAACCGCAATTTCGATCTCGGCCATGGCGATGTCGTGATCGCGGCGATCACCTCCTGCACCAACACGTCTAACCCGAGCGTGCTGATCGGCGCAGGTTTGCTGGCCCGTAACGCCGCCGCCAAGGGCCTGAAGGCCAAGCCATGGGTCAAGACCTCGCTGGCGCCGGGCAGCCAGGTGGTCGCGGAGTATCTTTCCAATTCCGGTCTCCAGAAAGATCTCGACAAGGTTGGCTTCAACCTGGTCGGCTTCGGCTGCACCACCTGCATCGGCAATTCCGGCCCGCTGCCGGAAGAGATTTCGAAATCGATCAACGACAATGGCATCATCGGCGCTGCCGTGCTGTCGGGTAACCGCAACTTCGAGGGCCGCGTCTCGCCGGACGTGCAGGCGAATTATCTCGCTTCGCCGCCGCTGGTCGTTGCCTATGCGCTGGCGGGCACCGTGACCAAGGACCTTTCGGTCGAGCCGATCGGCGAAGGCAAGGACGGCAAGCCGGTGTACCTGAAGGACATCTGGCCAACGACCAAGGAAATCAACGCGTATATGAAGAAGTTCGTCACCGCGACGATCTTCAAGAAGCGTTATGCCGACGTGTTCAAGGGCGACACCAACTGGCGCAAGATCAAGACGGTCGAGAGCGAGACCTATCGCTGGAACATGAGCTCGACCTATGTGCAGAATCCGCCCTATTTCGAAGGCATGAAGAAAGAGCCGGAACCGATCGTCGACGTGGTCGATGCGCGGATTCTGGCGATGTTCGGCGACAAGATCACCACCGACCACATTTCCCCCGCGGGCGCGATCAAGCTGACCTCGCCGGCTGGAAAATTCCTCAGCGAGCATCAGGTGCGTCCGGCCGACTTCAACCAGTACGGCACGCGGCGCGGCAACCACGAGATCATGATGCGCGGCACCTTCGCCAACATCCGCATCAAGAACTTCATGCTGAAGGGCGCTGATGGAAATATCCCGGAAGGCGGCCTCACCAAGCATTGGCCCGACGGCGAGCAGATGTCGATTTACGACGCGGCGATGAAGTACCAGGCGGAGCAGGTGCCGTTGGTGGTGTTCGCCGGCGCCGAATACGGCAACGGCTCGTCGCGCGACTGGGCGGCAAAGGGCACCAGGCTGCTCGGCGTCCGCGCCGTGATCTGCCAGAGCTTCGAGCGCATCCATCGCTCCAACCTGGTCGGCATGGGCGTGCTGCCGCTCACCTTCGAGGACGACCAGTCCTGGACGTCGATCGGCCTGAAGGGCGACGAGAAGGTGACGATCCGCGGCCTGCAGGGCGATCTGAAGCCGCGCCAGAAGCTGACCGCGGAAATCGTGTCCGGCGACGGCTCGCTGCAGCGCGTTTCGCTGCTCTGCCGCATCGATACGCTCGACGAGCTCGACTACTACCGAAACGGCGGCATTCTGCACTATGTGCTGCGCAAACTCGCGGCCTAGAGCTTTTCCGGTTCTGATGTAATCAGAACCGGGCTCCAGCCCTTTGTTTGACGCGTTTTCCGTTGCACGCCCCGGAGCCCACTTCGCTTGAAACGCCATGAAACGCGGATTCGTGATCGGCGGCTCACTGCGAAGTGAGTAGCGACCGGGAAGAAGGCGGCCTATGAAAAGGCCCGCTTTCTTGCGTCTGGGGTGCGCTCTTAGGGATAGAATCATGCTCCGTACAAATACGGATGGAAATCCGCCGGGACCGATTCGCAGTATGACAGCGATGATGGCCCATAGTTCGATTTCGCGATGGTCGGGTGCGCTTGGCGTATGTGCCATCGTCGCGATTATACGTCCCGCTCATGCCGATCCGCGCGCGGTCGTCGAGCTGTTCACCTCGCAAGGCTGTTCGTCGTGCCCGCCGGCCGACGAGATCATTGGCGAGCTTGCCAAGGATCCCAACGTGATCGCGCTCAGCATGCCGATCGAATATTGGGATTACCTAGGCTGGAAGGATACGCTGGCGGACACGCGCTTCAGCGCGCGCCAGAAAGCCTATTCGCAAATGCGCGGCGATCGCGACGTCTACACGCCGCAGGTGATCGTCAACGGTTCGGCGAAGGTGATCGGGAGCGATCGTGCCGGGATCGACAGCGCAATCAACAACACGCAGAAGGCCCCCGGTGTGATGTCGGTGCCGGTGACGATGACGATGTCGGGCAAGCACATCAACGTGTCGGTGGCGGCGAGCGAAGCGCCGACTTCATCGCAGGGCGAAATCTGGATTTGCTCTGTCTCGAAGGCGGTGCCGATCTCGATCGGGCGCGGCGAAAACCGCGGCCGCCAGGTCACCTACTACAATGTGGTGCGCAACATCCTGAAGGTCGGGGACTGGAACGGCAATTCCGGCAGCTGGACCGTTCCCTTGGAAAGCATTTCCCGCGATGGTGTCGATGCCGCCGTCGTTTATGTCCAGGACGGCAACCGCGAGAAGCCCGGGCCCATGCTGGGCGCGGCCTACGCGCCGCTGCACTGAACTCGGATTTTTCGCGCGCCACCCGAGCTGTCGTCGCCCGACTTGCCGCCTTCGCTAAAGCTCCGGCGAGCCAACGAGGGAAGCCTTGGCGTAGCCGGGATCGGGCGATCCGGTACGCCGCCGATATATCTCGCCGCCGCGGCGTACTGGTCCCCCGCTTTCGCGGAGGACGACAGCGAAATTTGTGGCGCGCCTTGTGCGGATCCGGTGGCACGCTCCGGAATGACGAACGCGGCCCTCAAAAAGAAAAAGGACCAACTTTCGTTGGCCCAGTGTCGGGAGAAAGCTCCCCTGCGAACAGACCCGATCCCGACGGCCCCGGGGGGCTGGGGGCTGAGGAATCCGGAACCGAAAGGACCGGGTCAACGCAGGATTTCCTTGTCGCAAGCCAGCGGGGCGGGCGATGGGCGGAAGTGGGGCGGTAATATGATTCCGCTAACGTTCCCGTGACTCGGTATTTCCCGCGATATTGAACAGCCCGTGGCGGTTTTCCGTTGTAATTTCAAAGGTCCCCTTGCGATGTCCGGCGGTTAGCGCGATCATGTTGCGGAGGCATGATCCCGAAAAGTGGGACCGGTTATCGAAAAAAGATCATGCCCGCGATGACAGGAGGCGCTCGATGAGCTCGATGTCGGAGGACACTGATCCAAGTGCGAATCGCGCAGCGGCGCGCAGCGCTACCGCAAGCCCGCTGCCGAACAGCGTCACGTTTAATCGGCTGGAGCTCAATCGCATCCTCAACCTGTACGGCCGCATGGTCGCCGACGGCGAGTGGCGGGATTATGCGATCGACTTCCTGAAGGACCGTGCGGTGTTCTCGGTGTTCCGCCGCGCCTCTGAAGTCCCGATCTATCGCATCGAGAAGGATCCGCGGCTGGCGCGCAAGCAGGGCATGTACAGCGTGATCTCGGCGACCGGGCTGATTCTGCGCCGCGGCCACGAACTGGAGCGCGTGCTGCTGGTGATCGATCGCAAACTGGCGGTGGTTTAGCGCGGCTGGCCGGGCCGATCCTATCTTTGCATGGGGTTGTTTTCGCGATTTTGCGTCCGGGCTACGGAGCCGGCACCGTCGTCGCGCCTTCGCCAAGTGCCCGCTGCATCATCACCGTGTCGAGCCAGCGCCCGAATTTGAGCCCGACACTGGGGTGGGTTCCGATCATCTGGAAGCCGGTCTTGGTGTGGACGCCGATCGAGCCGGCATTGGCGGAGTCGCCTATGACGGCGATCATCTGCCGGTAGCCGCGCGCCTCGCATTCGCCGATCAGCCGCTGCAGCAGCAGCAGGCCGATGCCGCGGCGGTGGATCGCCGGCTGCAGATAAACCGAGTTCTCCACCGTGAAGCGATAGGCCGGCCGCGGCCGGTACGGGCCTGCATAGGCATATCCGATCACCCGGCCTTCAACCGCGGCGACGAAATAAGGGAAACCGCCGTCCATCAGCGCGCGGAACCGGCGGGTCATCTCGGTGAGATCGGGCGGGATCAGCTCGAATGTCGCGGTGCCATAGCGCACCGCGTGCTCGTAGATCTCGGTGACAAAGGGGAGGTCGGCCTCGGTGGCGGGCCTGATATCGGGTGCTGACATGAGGGCAGATTATTTTTGCCGGGCGCAAAAGAAAAGCCCCGGCCGCGAGGCCGGGGCTTCAATTCTTGGGCAGGCTGAAAGCGCTAGTCGCGCTGGCCGAGCAGCTGCAGCAGCAGCGTGAACAGGTTGATGAAGTTCAAATAGAGCGAAAGTGCGCCGGTAATCGCCGCCTTTTCCGCAATGTCACCGCCCTGCGAGGCATAGCCGTACATGTAGTCGTTCTTCAGCCGCTGGGTGTCATAGGCGGTGAGGCCCGCGAACACCAGCACGCCCACCACCGAGATGATGAACTGCAGCATCGAGCTTGCGAGGAAGAGGTTGACCAAGCTCGCGATGATGATGCCGATCAGGCCCATGAACAGGAACGACGCCATGCCGCTCATGTCACGTTTGGTGGTGTAGCCGTAGAGGCTGAGCGCGCCGAAGGTCGCCGCCGTGATGAAGAACACCCGCACGATCGAGGTGTGCGTGTAGATCAGGAAGATCGACGACAGCGAGACGCCCATCAGCGCCGCGAACGCCCAGAACAGCAATTGCGCCGTCGCCGGCCTCAGCCGGTTGATGCCAAACGAGATCGCGAACACCATGACCAGCGGTGCGAGGATAAACAGCCATTTCAGCGGGCTGACATACATCGCGTAGCCGAACGGCGTCAGGAACTGGGTGCCGATCTTGGCGACGCCAGCCGACTGATCAGGGGTCACCGCCGCCATATAGACACCGAGCGCCGCGAGGCCGGTGATGGCCAGGCCGATCGACATGTAGTTGTAGATGCGCAGCATGTAGGCGCGCAGACCGGCATCGACGGTCGCGGCGTCAACGCGCCCGGCGGCCCGGCCGAAAGGTGAAGCATAGTTACGGTCTAGGTCCGACATGGTCGAATTCCCGTTGGTTGCCCGGCGATGCGCAAGGGGTTTACGACGCCGGTTAGTTATCTAGCCCAGAAGCACAATTTGCTGACATTAATATGGCGTCATCAAACCGGCCTCCGTCCCAGGCTGGTATGTGGGAAACTAGCACACTCGCTGCAAGCTTCCACGCGCGGCTGAATGTCGCTCTCGTCAGCTATTTCCCAGCAAAAGCAGCGTTAACGCCGCCTTGCCGCCCGCTACAAATTGTCACAAATTTCGCAGCACGCTGGCCGGCTTCTGGTTCAGGGCCAGCAACGTGCCGGCGAGTCCGAGGCCGACCGTCACGATCAGGGCCGCGGCGACGACGCCGGCGGCGCTGCCGGCCTGCCAGATGAAGCTGAGCGTCATCAGCCGGGTCACGATCAGCCAAGCCGCGACCGAGCCTGCGATGACGCCGAACACCGCGGTGGCCAGGCCGATCATCAGATATTCCAGCGCGTAAGCGCCGAGCAGGCGGACGCGGGTTGCGCCCAGAGTCTTCAGGATCACCGCGTCGTAAACCCGGTGGCGATGGCCGGCGGCGAGCGCGCCGCCCAGCACCAGGATGGCCGAGATCAGCGTCACGGCGCTGGCGCCGCGAATCGCGAGCGTCAGATTGGTAATGACGGTGCCGATCGTGTCCAGCGCCTCGCGGACCCGTACGCTGGTCACCATCGGGAACGCGTCGGCGACCTGCTTGATGATCCGGGCGTCGCCGGCCGGATCCGGATGTGCCTCGGACAGGGTCGCGACATGGGTGTGCGGCGCGCCCTTGAAGGCGTTTGGCGAGAACACCAGCACGAAATTGATGCCGAGGCCCTGCCAGTCGACGTTGCGCAGATTGGCGATCTTCGCCGGGATGTCGCGGCCGAGCACGTTGACGACGATCTCGTCGCCGATCTTGAGCTTCAGTCCGTCGGCGATCTTCTTCTCGATCGAGACCAGCGGCGGCCCGCGATAGTCCGCGCTCCACCAATCGCCCTCGACGAGTTTCGAGCCCCGGGGGACGTCGGCGGTATAGGTCAGGCCGCGGTCGCTCTGCAGCACCCATTCGGTATCCTGCGACGGCTTGAGTTCGTCGGCCTTGACGCCGCGGGCCGCGACGATGCGCCCGCGCAGCATCGGCACATCCTCTACGGTCGACTGCGGCGCGGTTTGCTTGAGGAAGGCGCCGAAGCGGTCGGCCTCCGCTGTCGGGATGTCGATGAAATAGAACGAGGGCGCGCGGTCCGGCAGCGCCGCGAGGAACTGCCGGCGCAAATTGCCGTCGATCTGGGTAATGGTGACGAGGACGGCGAGACCGAGGCCAAGCGACATCACCACCGAGGGCGTCAGCGCTCCGGGCCGGTAGATGTTGGCAACCGCCAGCCGCAGCATGGTTATGTTCGATCGCGGCAGCCGGCGCGCCAGCGCCATCAGGCCGGCGGCGACGCCGCGCAGCAGCACGAACACCCCGACCGACGAGGCGACGAACACCGCCGCGATCCGCTTGTCGTAGGCAAGGCCGATCGCGACCGCGATCAGCAGCGCAATCACGATCGCCATCAAGGCGAGGTATCGCCAGCGCGGACGATGCCATTCGCGGGCGACTTCCTCGCGGAACAGGGCCGCGACCGGCACGTCGTGCACCCGTCCGAGCGGCCACAGCCCGAAGGCGAGCGCGGTCAGCAGGCCGTAGATAAAGGACAATGCGAGTTCATCGAGATGCAGCGCCGGGATCACCGGGAGCGGCAGCAGCTTGCCGAACAGACCGACGATGACGAACGGCAGCGCGGCGCCGGCGGCGAGCCCGATGATGGAGCCGATCCCGGCCAGCACGACCACCTGGGTCAGATAGATCGTGAAGACGTCACGGCCGGTGGCGCCCAGCGCCTTGAACGAGGCGATGACGTCGCGGCGGCGGTCGATATGGCTTTTGACGGCGTTGGCGACGCCGACACCGCCGACCAGAAGGGCGGCAAGGCCGACAAGGGTCAGGAACTGGGTGAAACGGCTGATGGTGCGCTCGAGCTGCGGCGAGGCATTGCCGCGGCTGCGGATCCACCAGCCGGCTTCCGGCAACGCGCTTCGCACGCTGTCGATCAGTTGGGTTGCCGCGCGCTCGTCGGCCGCATTATCAGGCAATTTTAACCGGTAGATCCAGCGCACCAGGCTGCCGGGCTGCAACAATCCGGTCGCGCGCAGACTGGTCTCGCTGACCAGAACGCGTGGGCCGAGTCCGACATTGCCGGCGAGCTTGTCCGGTTCGGCGCCGACCACGCTGCGGATCTGGTAGTTGGCGTTGCCGATGCTGATGCGGTCGCCAATCTTGAGGTCGAGCCGCGCCAGCAGCACGGAATCCACCGCCGCGCCGAATACGCCGTCGCGCTCGGCCAACAAGTCCGCAACCGGCATTTTGGGATCAAGCGTCAACTCCCCGAGCATCGGGTATTTGCCATCCACCGCCTTGAGTTCGACGAGCGCCAGTTTGCCGTCGCCGCTGCGGGCCATGACCCGCAAGGCGGCGGCGACCGAAACTTCGCCGCGGGCGCGCAGGAAAGCGATTTCTTCGGGCGTGGCTTCGCGCTGGATCAGCGAGAACGCGACGTCACCGCCCAACAAGGTGCGGCCCTCCCGGCTCAGGCCGTCGCTGAGGCTGGCCGCGACCGAGCCGACGCCGGCGATCGCCATCACGCCGAGTGCGATGCAGGCGATGAACACGTAAAAGCCGCGCAGGCCGCCGCGCATCTCGCGCAGCGCGTAACGCAGCGCCAATGATGACGCGCGGCTGCCGCCAGCGGCTTCAGTCGCCATGGTCATGAAGCGGTATGTCCGTCAATTCGGCCTGAGCGCAGCCGCACCACGCGGTCGCAGCGTTGCGCCAGCGATGTGTCGTGCGTCACCAGCACCAAGGTCATGCCGCGCTCGGAATGCTTGGTGAAGAGCAGGTCGACGATCTGCTTGCCGGTCACCTCATCGAGATTGCCGGTCGGCTCGTCCGCCACCAGGATGGCGGGATCCGGCGCCAGCGCCCGCGCCAGTGCGACGCGCTGCTGTTCGCCGCCGGAGAGTTGCGTTGGATAGTGATGCAGGCGATCGCCGAGACCGACGGACGTCAATTCCTGCGCGGCGCGTTTGGCCGCATCGGGATTGCCGGCAAGCTCCAGCGGCACTGCGACGTTTTCCAGCGCCGTCATGGTCGGGATCAGATGGAACGACTGGAACACGATGCCGACCTGGCGGCCGCGGAAGCGGGCAAGCGCGTCCTCGTCGAGGGCATTGAATGGCGTGCCTGACACCACCACCTCTCCGCTGTCGGGACGCTCCAGCCCCGCCATCACCATCAGCAAGGTGGATTTCCCCGAACCTGACGGTCCGATCAGGCCGATCGCTTCGCCCGGTGCCACACGAAGGCTGATATCTTTCAGGATATGAACGCGTGCCGCGCCCGTGCCGAGCGAGAGGTTGACGTTGGAAATGGAAATGGTGTCCGGCTCGAGGCCGGTCAGTGAAGAGGGTTCGATGAGACTGTCCATGGATCGGTCATATGGCACTTCCGCCGCCGGGGTCGAGGGCTGGATCGCTATGTTCGTGCACATACTCGTGTTGATTATGGCCTTGATGACGACACAGACGGTTTTTGCGCAAACGCCGGCCACTACCCCGGTAAAGCCGGTCAAGATGGTCGTGCTCGGCGATTCCCTGAGCGCCGGCTATGGCCTGGCGGCCACCGGGGCGTTCCCCGTCCGCCTGCAAAAGGCGTTGGAAGCCAAGGGCATAAAGGTCGATATGATCAATGCCGGGGTATCCGGCGACACCGCTTCGGGCGGCCGCGACCGGCTCGACTGGTCGGTGCCGGAGGGAACCGAGGCCGTGATCCTCGAACTCGGCGCCAATGATGCCCTGCGCGGCACCAGTCCCGATGTCACCCGCGCCGCGCTCGCCGATATCCTGACCCGGCTGAAAGCCCGCAAGATCGCCGTTCTGCTGTGCGGAATGCTGGCGCCGCCGAATTACGGCAGCGAGTACGCCGCCCGCTTCAACGCGATCTATCCCGAGCTTTCGAAATCTTTCGGCGTGCCGCTCTATCCTTTTTTCCTCGATGGCGTCGCGGCGGAGGCCAAGCTCAACCAGCCGGATGGCTTGCACCCGACCGCCGAGGGGATCGACATCATCGTGAAGAATGTTCTGCCCAGTGTGGAGGCATTTCTCGGCGCATTATCTGCGCAACGCAGCTGAAAATAGAGCAGTGAATAACCCTGCCGGATAATTTTCCCCGTAGCTTTCCGGTCTTCTGGCGCCGGCTGCTTCGCAGAGTCATATAACTCAGGTAGGAATTGGTAATCGGTGATTCGTCATCGGGTTTCAGCATCGGGAGTCCGCGCGATGCCGCGTTTGTTTGCTGGACTGGAAATTCCGGCCGAGATTGGCCAGACCCTTTCCCATTTGCGTGGCGGCCTTCCGGGCGCACGCTGGATCGATCCCGAAAATTATCACGTCACCTTGCGTTTCATCGGCGACATCGACGGCATGTCGGCGAATGAAATCGCGTCGATGTTGTTTCGGGTCAACCGCAAGCCGTTCGAGGTCAAGGTGCAGGGCCTGCAAAGTTTCGGCGGGCGCAAGCCGCGGGCGGTGGTGGCCGCTGTCGAGCCGAGCCGGCCGTTGATCGAATTGCAGGCCGAACTCGAGCGCATGATGCAGCGCATGGGGCTCGATCCCGAGGGACGCAAATTCACCCCCCATGTGACATTGGCCCGGCTGCACGACGCTTCAAGCCAGGATGTCGCCGACTATCTGTCGGTGCGCGGCTATTTCCCGAGCCGCACCTTCATGGCGTCGCGCTTCGTGCTGTTCTCGTCGCGCGCCTCGACGGGCGGCGGCCCCTATGTGGTCGAGGATTCCTACGCGCTGAGTGCATAGAAGCACCGGCAGCGCATACCCCCACCACCAATTCGCGGCTTGCAATTTTCGCACGCCTGGGGCCGTAAGGTGGGCCATGCTGTCGACCACACCACCCACTTCGTTCCGCGCCCATTATCAGTCCCTGGTCGCCTCCGGCGCGATCGAGGCCGATCCCGCGCAGGCGCTTGCCGCCGACGCGTTTTCGGCGCTGGAAGACCGGCTCTCGAGCTACAAGCCGCTGCGCAAGCAAAGCCTGCTCGGGCGGCTGTTCGCCGACAAGGACGAGCCGCCGCCGCGCGGGCTCTACGTTCACGGCGAAGTCGGCCGCGGCAAGACCATGCTGATGGATCTTTTTTTCCAGCAGAGCGCCATCGAGCACAAGCGCCGCGCGCATTTCCATGAATTCATGGCCGAGGTGCATGAACGGATCTATGGCCACCGGCAGGACATCGCGCGCGGCGAGATTGCCGATGGCGATGTGATCGCGCTGACCGCGCATGCGATCTTCGATCAGGCCTGGCTATTGTGCTTCGACGAATTCCACGTCACCGATATTGCCGATGCCATGATCCTGGGCCGACTGTTCACAAAACTGTTCGAACTCGGCACCGTGGTGGTGGCGACC
This sequence comes from Bradyrhizobium sp. LjRoot220, assembly GCF_964252915.1. Lineage (NCBI taxonomy): Bacteria > Pseudomonadati > Pseudomonadota > Alphaproteobacteria > Hyphomicrobiales > Nitrobacteraceae > Bradyrhizobium > Bradyrhizobium sp. LjRoot220. Next base: position 84,687 of record NZ_CAXUPS020000013.1, on the reverse strand, counting down.
TCCAACGTGGCGCCCAACGACCTCTACAAAGGCGGCCTGAACCGCGCGCTGTTTTTGCCTTTCATCGCGCAGATCGCCGATCACATGGACGTGTTGCGGCTCGACGCCCGCACGGATTTCCGGCTGGAAAAACTCGCCGGCGTGAAGATGTGGCTGGTGCCGGCGGATGATGCCGCCGGCGACGCGCTCGACAAGGCCTGGCGCAAGATGACCGGCAATGCGCCCTGCAAGGCGCGCGATATCGCAATCAAGGGCCGTATCCTGCGCGTGCCCTGTTCGTCGCATGGCGTCGCCCGCTTTTCGTTCGCCGAACTCTGCGAGCAGCCGCTGGCCGCATCCGATTACCTGCGGCTGGCGCACGACTATCACACCATCCTCGTCGACCGCATTCCCGTGATGGACTATGCCGAGCGTAATGCCGCCAAGCGCTTCATCTCGCTGATCGATACGCTCTATGACAATGCCGTGAAGCTGATGGCGTCGGCGGACGCTGATCCGGTGTCGCTGTACCTGGCAACCGATGGCGTTGAGGCCAACGAATTCAAGCGGACTTCATCGCGGCTGATCGAAATGAGCTCGGAATCCTATCTGGCGCTCCCGCACGGGCGCAAGGATTCGGCGGCCAGCGGCTCCAGTACCGGGTTGGTGGAGACGTAGATCGTCATTCCGGGATGCGCCACTTGGCGCAGGCCCGGAATCCATAGCCACGATCGGGAGTATGGATTCCGGGCTCGCGCTACGGACGCCCCGGAATGACGGCATTGGATACCTCCCTGATCGAAATCAAGGCAGGTCCGGGGCGAGGCCTACAATTGGGCACGCCGCGACTTGAACCTATCATTCGAAAGGGATAACCAGCCTCCCAGTTCACTTTCCACCCTCCTCTACGTCTCAGAAGGACAAATTTCCCATGGCGCGCGACAAGATTGCTTTGATTGGCTCCGGTCAGATCGGCGGAACGCTGGCTCACCTCATTGGCCTGAAGGAGCTCGGCGACGTCGTCATGTTCGACATCGCCGAGGGCGTTCCGCAGGGCAAGGCGCTCGACATTGCGCAGTCGTCGCCGGTCGACGGTTTCGACGCGCATTTCACCGGCGCCAACTCCTATGAGGCGCTCGACAATGCCAAGGTCTGCATCGTCACCGCCGGCGTGCCGCGCAAGCCCGGCATGAGTCGCGACGATCTCCTGAGCATCAATCTCAAGGTCATGGAGCAGGTCGGCGCCGGCATCAAGAAGTATGCCCCCGACGCCTTCGTCATCTGCATCACCAATCCGCTGGATGCGATGGTATGGGCGCTGCAGAAGGCCTCCGGCATGCCGCACAAGAAGGTCGTCGGCATGGCCGGCGTGCTGGACTCCTCGCGCTTCCGCTATTTCCTCGCCGATGAATTCAACGTTTCGATCGAAGACGTCACCGCCTTCGTGCTTGGCGGCCACGGCGACACCATGGTGCCGCTGACGCGTTACTCCACCGTGGCAGGCATTCCGCTGCCCGATCTCGTCAAGATGGGCTGGACCTCGCAGGCGCGGATCGACGAGATCGTCGATCGCACCCGCAATGGCGGCGCCGAGATCGTCAACCTGCTGAAGACCGGCTCTGCCTTCTACGCCCCGGCGGCTTCCGCCATCGCGATGGCCGAGAGCTATCTGAAGGACAAGAAGCGCGTGCTGCCCTGCGCCGCCTATCTCAACGGCGAATATGGCGTGAAGGACATGTATGTCGGCGTGCCCGTCGTGATCGGTTCCAAGGGCGTCGAGCGCATCGTCGAGATCGAACTGGCCGGCAAGGACCGCGAAGCCTTCGACAAGTCGGTCGGCGCCGTGCAGGGCCTGGTCGACGCCTGCAAGAAAATCGCGCCGGATCTGCTAGGACATTGATCGATTTCGGCTATTCGCCGGATTCGCGTCAGATTTGCAGTTTTGTTGGTATATGGTATACCAATAAAAAATTCGGCAAGAGATCGCCAGGAAATCGCGGTGAGTTTCGAACCCACCGCACCAGGCTTTGGGGAGCGTCCAGATGAATATCCATGAATACCAGGCCAAGGCGTTGCTGCATGAATTCGGAGTGCCGATTTCACGCGGCGTGCCTGTCTTGAAGGCCTCGGATTCGGAAGCGGCGGCCACGGCGCTCCCCGGGCCGATCTGGGTGGTGAAAAGCCAGATCCACGCCGGCGGCCGCGGCAAGGGCAAGTTCAAGGAAGCTTCCGCCGGCGACAAGGGCGGCGTGCGCATCGCCAAGTCGGTCGCCGAGGTCAACGAGTTCGCCAGGCAGATGCTGGGCGCCACCCTGGTCACGATCCAGACCGGGGCGCACGGCAAGCAGGTCAACCGCCTCTACATCGAGGAAGGCTCCGACATCGACAAGGAGTTCTATCTCTCGATCCTGGTCGATCGCGAGACTAGCGAAGTCTCGTTCGTGGTGTCGACCGAAGGCGGCGTCAACATCGAGGACGTCGCGCACAACACGCCCGAGAAGATCATCACGTTTTCGGTCGATCCGGCCACCGGCATCATGGGCCATCACGGCCGCACGGTGGCGAAGGCGCTGAAGCTGACCGGCGATCTGGCCAAGCAGGCCGAGAAGCTGGTCGCGCAACTCTACACCGCCTTCATCGCCAAGGACATGGCGATGCTGGAGATCAATCCGCTGGTCGTCACCAGGCAGGGCGATCTGCGCGTGCTCGACGCCAAGGTGGCGTTCGACGACAACGCGATGTACCGCCACCCCGAAGTCGCCGCCCTGCGCGACGAGACCGAGGAGGACGCCAAGGAAATCGAGGCGTCGAAACACGATCTCAATTACGTCACGCTCGACGGCACCATCGGCTGCATGGTCAATGGCGCCGGTCTCGCCATGGCGACGATGGACATCATCAAGCTCTACGGCATGGAGCCCGCCAACTTCCTCGACGTCGGCGGCGGCGCCAGCAAGGAAAAGGTTGCGGCCGCCTTCAAGATCATCACCGCCGATCCGAACGTGAAGGGCATCCTGGTCAACATCTTCGGCGGCATCATGAAATGCGACATCATCGCCGAGGGCGTGGTCGCCGCCGTCAAGGAAGTCGGCCTGAAAGTGCCGCTGGTGGTTCGCCTCGAAGGCACCAATGTCGACGCCGGCAAGAAGATCATCCGCGAATCCGGCCTCAACGTGCTGCCCGCCGATAATCTCGACGACGCCGCGCAGAAAATCGTGAATGCCGTCAAGGGAGGCTAGCGATGGCTGACCGTCTCACCGCACCGACCGCACTGGAGGAACACCGCAAGCTCGCCGTGTTTGCCGGCGAGTGGAGCGGCGAAGAGATGGTCTATCCCTCGCGCTGGAACGCGGGCGGGCCGGCCACCGCGCACGTCAAGGCCCGCATGGATCTCAACGGTTTCTATCTGATCCAGGACGCGGTGCAGATGCGCAACGGCGCGCAGACCTTCGCCACCCACGGCGTGTTCACCTACGACCGCGAGGACCGGCACTACAAATTGTTCTGGCACGATTCGCTTGGCTACTACTCGCCGGCGCCGGCCTCCGGCGGCTGGACCGGCAAGACGCTGATCCTGGTGCGCGGCTCGCTCCGCGGCAACGCGCGCCACGTCTATGAAGTCGTCGACGACAACAACTACACCATGAAAATCCAGTTCTCGCCCGATGCCGAAGGATGGGCCGACGTGCTCACCGGCACGTATCGGCGAATCCACTGATCCCGTTTCCGATCACCCAGGGAAGTAACATCCACCATGTCCGTTCTGATCGATAAAAACACCAAAGTCATCTGCCAGGGTTTTACCGGCAAGAACGGCACGTTCCATTCCGAAGCCGCGATCGCGTATGGCACCAAGATGGTCGGCGGCACCTCGCCGGGCAAAGGCGGTGCGACGCATCTCGGTCTGCCGGTGTTCGACACTGTTGGCGAAGCACGTGAGAAGACCGGAGCGGACGCGAGCGTCATCTACGTGCCGCCGCCGGGGGCGGCGGACGCGATCTGCGAAGCGATCGCTGCGGAGATCCCGCTGATCGTCTGCATCACCGAAGGCATTCCGGTGCTCGACATGGTCCGCGTCAAGCGCTCGCTGTCGGGGTCGAAGTCGCGCCTGATCGGACCCAATTGCCCCGGCGTCATGACCGCGGGTGAATGCAAAATCGGCATCATGCCGGCCAACATCTTCAAGCCCGGCAATGTCGGCATCGTGTCGCGCTCGGGCACGCTGACCTATGAAGCCGTGTTCCAGACCACCCAGGAGGGCCTCGGCCAGACCACGGCCGTGGGCATCGGCGGCGACCCGGTCAAGGGCACCGAATTCATCGACGTACTTGAAATGTTCCTGGCCGACGAGAAGACTACGTCGATCATCATGATTGGCGAAATCGGCGGTTCCGCCGAGGAAGACGCCGCCCAGTTCATCAAGGACGAGGCCAAGCGCGGCCGCAAGAAGCCGATGGTTGGCTTCATCGCCGGCGTCACCGCCCCTCCCGGCCGCCGCATGGGCCATGCCGGCGCCATCATCTCCGGCGGCAAAGGCGACGCCGGTTCCAAGACCGCCGCGATGGAATCGGCCGGAATCACGGTCTCTCCGTCGCCGGCGCGGCTCGGACACACCCTTGCCGAAAAATTGAAGTCCTAATTCAGTTCTTGGTCCTTTTGGGCAGGAAATCTCGCGCTAAATAGGGTAAGGGTGCTTTACCTCGCTGGTCCGGCCTCCGGACCGGCCAAAGCGCCGTTTTCCACGCGCGAAGCCAAAATTACCAGGACGCCATCATGTCTCGCCAGGACGCGAATGCCGCATTTGCTCTCTCCTCTTTTTTGCAGGGCACCAACGCCACCTACATCGACGATCTCTATGCCCGCTACGAGCAGGACTCGGCTTCGGTCGATCCCGACTGGCAGGAATTCTTCAAAAGCCTGAAAGACACCCCGGGCGACGTCCGGAAGAACGCCGACGGCCCCTCCTGGGGTCGCGACAACTGGCCGGTGACGCCACGCGACGACCTGACCTCGGCGCTGGATGGCAACTGGGCGCAGGTCGAGAAGGCCGTGGGCGCCAAGCTGGCCGCCAAGGCCGAGTCCAAAGCCTTTGCCAAGGGCGCCGAAGCGTCGCCGGCCGACGTCAACCAGGCGACACGCGATTCGGTTCGCGCCCTGATGCTGATCCGGGCCTACCGCATGCGCGGCCACTTCCACGCCAAGCTCGATCCGCTCGGCATCGAGGCCCAGCGCGACCGCGAAGAACTCGATCCGCGCAGCTACGGGTTTGCCGAGGCCGATTTCGACCGCAGGATCTTCCTCGATCACGTGCTCAGCCTCGAATACGGCACGCTTCGCGAAATCGTCGCGATCTGCGAGCGCACCTACTGCCAGACGGTCGGTGTCGAGTTCATGCACATCACCAACGCGGCGCAGAAGGCCTGGATCCAGGAGCGCATCGAAGGCCCGGACAAGGAAATCAGCTTCACCCCCGAAGGCCGGCGCGCGATCCTCAACAAGCTGATCGAAGCCGAAGGCTTTGAGAAATTCTGCGACATCAAATTCACCGGCACCAAGCGCTTCGGCCTCGACGGCGCTGAATCGCTGATTCCGGCGCTGGAGCAGATCATCAAGCGCGGCGGCAATCTTGGCGTAAAGGAAATCGTGCTCGGCATGCCGCATCGCGGCCGCCTCAACGTGCTGACCCAGGTGATGGGCAAGCCGCACCGTGCGCTGTTCCATGAATTCAAGGGCGGCTCCGCCAATCCCGACGCGGTCGAGGGCTCCGGCGACGTCAAATATCATCTCGGCGCCTCGTCGGACCGCGAATTCGACAACAACAGGATCCATCTGTCGCTCACCGCCAACCCGTCGCATCTGGAAATCGTCGATCCGGTCGTGCTCGGCAAGGTGCGCGCCAAGCAGGACCAGCATGGCGATCCGCCGGACATGCGCATTTCGGTGCTGCCGGTGCTGATGCATGGCGACGCCGCCTTCGCCGGCCAGGGCGTGGTGGCCGAATGCTTCGGCCTGTCCGACCTGAAGGGCTACCGCACCGGCGGTTCGCTGCACTTCATCGTCAACAACCAGATCGGCTTCACCACCTATCCGCGCTACTCGCGGTCCTCGCCCTATCCGTCCGATGTGGCGAAGATGATCGACGCGCCGATCTTCCATGTGAACGGCGACGATCCGGAAGCCGTGGTGTTCGCGGCCAAGGTCGCGATCGAGTTCCGGCAGAAGTTCCACAAGCCCGTCGTGATCGACATGTTCTGCTACCGCAGGCATGGCCATAACGAAGGCGACGAGCCGATGTTCACCCAGCCGGTGATGTACAAGAAGATCGCGACGCATCCCGGCACGGTCGAGCTTTATTCCAAGCGGCTGATTGCCGACGGCGTCTTGACCGAGGGCGAGGTCGAAAAGGCCAAGGCCGACTGGCGCGCCCGCCTCGATGCCGAGCTCGAAGCCGGTTCGGGCTACAAGCCCAACAAGGCCGACTGGCTCGACGGCAAATGGGCCGGCTTCAAGTCCGCTGACCAGGAAGAAGACGCCCGCCGCGGCATCACCGGCGTCGATACCGCGATCCTCAAGGATATCGGCCGCAAGATCACCAAGGTGCCGGATGGCTTCCGCGTTCACCGCACCATCCAGCGCTTCCTGGAAAATCGGGCGAAGGCGATCGACAACGGCGTCGGCATCGACTGGGCGACCGGCGAGGCGCTGGCGTTCTGCACGCTGATGCAGGAAGGCCGGCACGTCCGCCTGTCGGGGCAGGACAGCGAGCGCGGCACCTTCTCGCAGCGCCATTCGGTGCTGATCGACCAGGAGGACGAGAGCCGCTACACGCCGTTCAATCACCTTGGTCCCGATCAGGGCCATTACGAGGTGATCAACTCGCTGCTGTCGGAAGAGGCGGTGCTCGGCTTCGAGTACGGCTATTCGCTGGCCGAGCCGAATGCGCTGGCGATGTGGGAAGCCCAGTTCGGCGACTTCGCCAACGGCGCGCAGGTGCTGTTCGACCAGTTCATCTCCTCGGGCGAGCGCAAATGGCTGCGCATGTCCGGTCTGGTCTGCCTGCTGCCGCATGGTTACGAAGGGCAGGGCCCGGAACACTCTTCGGCGCGTCTCGAACGCTTTCTGCAGATGTGCGCCGAGGACAACATGCAGGTGGTCTACCCGACCACGCCGGCGAATTACTTCCACGTGCTGCGGCGCCAGCTGCATCGCGAGATCCGTAAACCCCTGATCCTGATGACGCCGAAATCGCTGCTGCGCCACAAGCGGGCGGTGTCGCGGCTCGACGAACTCGGCAAGGACGCCACGTTCCACCGCATCCTCTACGATGACGCGCAGATGCTGCCGGACGAGAAGATCAAGCTGGTGGGCGACGACAAGATCCGCCGCATCGTGCTGTGCTCGGGCAAGGTCTATTACGACCTCTACGAGGAGCGCGAGAAGCGCGGCATTGACGACATCTATCTGATGCGAGTCGAGCAGCTCTATCCGGTGCCGCTGAAGGCGCTGGTGCACGAGCTCGTCCGCTTCAAGAATGCGGAAGTCGTCTGGTGCCAGGAAGAGCCGCGCAACATGGGTGCCTGGCACTTCATCGAGCCCTATCTCGAATGGGTGCTGAACCAGATCCACGCGCCGAACAAGCGTCCGCGTTACGCCGGCCGCGCGGCGGCGGCGGCGACGGCCACCGGTTTGATGTCGAAACATCTGGCGCAGCTCAAGGCGCTGCTGGATGACGCGCTGAACTAGACCATCCTTCACCCGTCATGCCCCGCGAAGGCGGGGCATCCAGTACTCCGCGCCATCTCGTGAGCACGCCTGTCACGGAGTACTGGATCGTCCGCCCCAGTGCGCAATTGCGCACAAGGCGGACGATGACAGCCAGAACTTTTATGACCGTTTGGTTATTGAGGAAAAACACACCATGACTGACATTCGCGTTCCGACGCTCGGCGAGTCCGTGACGGAGGCCACCATCGGCCGCTGGTTCAAGAAGGCCGGCGACGCCGTGGCGGTGGACGAGCCTTTGGTGGAGCTCGAGACCGACAAGGTCACCATCGAAGTCCCGGCGCCCTCCGCGGGCGTGCTGGGCGAGATCGCCGCCAAGGATGGCGAAACCGTCGCCGTCGGCGCGCTGCTCGGCCAGATCAATGACGGCGCGGCGGGCGCCAGGCCGGCGGCCGCACCGCCCAAGGCGGCGGCTCCGGCCGCACCGCCGCCCGCTGCTGCCGCCGCACCCGCGGCGGCTCCGAAGGCTGCGCCTTCGGACGCGCCGCTGGCGCCGTCGGTGCGCAAACTCTCCGCCGAGAGCGGCATCAATGCCGCCACCGTGCCCGGCTCCGGCAAGGATGGCCGCGTTACCAAGGGCGACATGCTGGCTGCGATCGAGAAGGCCGCTTCGGCGCCGACCCCGGTCAATCAGCCCGCCGCCGCCGTGCAGGTGCGAGCACCTTCGCCCGCCGACGATGCCGCGCGCGAAGAGCGCGTGAAGATGACGCGGCTGCGCCAGACCATCGCGCGCCGGCTAAAGGACGTGCAGAACACCGCGGCGATGCTCACGACCTTCAACGAGGTCGATATGAGCCACATCATGGCGATGCGAACGCAGTACAAGGATGTGTTCGAGAAGAAGCACGGCACCAAACTCGGCTTCATGGGCTTCTTCACCAAGGCCTGCGTGCAGGCGCTGAAGGACATCCCGGCCGTCAACGCCGAGATCGACGGCACGGATCTGATCTACAAGAACTACTACCACGTCGGCGTCGCGGTCGGCACCGACAAGGGCCTGGTCGTGCCCGTGGTGCGCGACTGCGACCACAAGTCGATCTCCGACATCGAAAAGAGCATCGCCGATTTCGGCCGCCGCGCCCGCGACGGCCAGCTCAAGATCGACGAGATGCAGGGCGGCACCTTCACCATCACCAATGGCGGCATCTACGGTTCGCTGATGTCGACGCCGATCCTGAACGCGCCGCAGTCCGCCATTCTCGGCATGCACAAGATCCAGGAGCGCCCGATGGCGATCGGCGGCAAAATCGAAATCCGCCCGATGATGTATCTGGCGCTGTCCTACGATCACCGCGTGATCGACGGCAAGGAAGCGGTGACCTTCCTGGTCCGCGTCAAGGAGAGCCTGGAAGATCCGGCGCGGCTGGTGCTGGATCTCTGAAGTAGACCGCGTTCGGATGCCCGCTCCTCGGCGGGCATTTGGCGTGGGGTATTGAGCGCGTGGACGGATGGGGGCGGATTTGACGGACAAGGTTGTAATCATTACCGGCGGTAGCCGCGGCATCGGCCGCGCCACCGCGATTGCCGCCGCCGCGCGCGGCTTTCGGGTCGTCGTCGGTTACGCCAGTAACGAGGCGGCGGCGAAGCAAGTCGTCACCGAAATCGAGCGCAAGAACGGCAAGGCTGTCGCGGTGAAATGCGATGTCGGCAGCGAGACGGACATCCTGGCGCTGTTCAAGGCATCGGATGATTTCGGAACGCTGGGCGCGCTGGTCAACAACGCCGGCATCGTCGGACCCTCGGCGCGGGTCGAGGACATGTCGGCCGAGCGCATCCAGCGCATGATGGCGGTCAATGTCACCGGCAGCATTCTTTGCGCGCGCGAAGCGGTGAAGCGGATGTCGACCCGCAACGGCGGCGCCGGCGGCGTCATCGTCAATCTGTCCTCAGTCGCCGCCAAACTCGGCGCGCCCAATACCTATGTCGATTACGCGGCGTCGAAGGGCGCGGTCGACTCCTTCACGATCGGTCTTGGCCATGAAGTCGCCGGCGAAGGCATTCGCGTCGCCGCGATCCGGCCCGGACTGATCGATACCGAAATTCACGCGAGCGGCGGCGAACCCGACCGCGCGCACCGGCTGGCGCATATGGTCCCGATGCAGCGCGTCGGCACCGCGGAAGAAATCGCCAATGCCATCGTCTGGCTGATGTCGGACGACGCTTCGTACGTTACCAGCGCCATCCTCGATGTCTCGGGTGGTCGGTAATACCTGTCATAGAATTCAGTTACAGGACTTCAATCATGGCCACTTACGATCTCGTCGTCATCGGCACCGGTCCGGGCGGATATGTCTGCGCGGTGCGCGCCGCGCAACTCGGCATGAAGGTTGCCGTGGTCGAGAAGAACGCGACGCTGGGCGGCACCTGCCTCAATGTCGGCTGCATGCCGTCGAAGGCGCTGCTGCATGCGTCCGAGATGTTCGAGGAGGCCGGACACTCGTTTGCGAAGATGGGCGTCAGCGTTTCCACACCGAAGCTCGATTTGCCGGCGATGATGAATTTCAAGCAGCAGGGCATCGACGGCAACGTCAAGGGCGTCGAGTTCCTGATGAAGAAGAACAAGATCGACGTCATCAGCGGCACCGGCAAGATCCTCGGCACCGGCAAGGTCGAGGTATCAGGCAGCGACGGCAAGGCGCAGACGGTCGAGACCAAAAATATCGTGATCGCCACCGGCTCCGATATCGCGCGCCTGAAGGGCATCGAGATCGACGAGAAGCGGATCGTGTCGTCAACCGGGGCGCTGTCGCTCGACGCGGTGCCGTCGAGCCTCCTGATCGTCGGTGCCGGTGTGATCGGGCTCGAACTCGGTTCGGTGTGGCACCGGTTAGGTGCGAAAGTCACCGTGGTTGAGTTTCTCGACCGCATCCTGCCGGGCATGGACGGTGAAGTGGCAAAACAATTCCAGCGCATGCTCGAAAAGCAGGGCTTTGCGTTCAAGCTCGGTGCCAAGGTCACCGGCGTCGACACTTCGGGCAACAGGCTGTCGGCCAAGGTCGAGCCGGCCGCCGGCGGTGCGGCCGAAACCATCGAAGCCGATGTGGTGCTGGTCAGTATCGGCCGCGTGCCCTACACCGAGGGACTCGGTCTGAAAGAAGCGGGCATTGCGCTCGACAATCGCGGCTGTGTCCAGATCGACGCGCATTTCTCCACCAGCGTGAAGGGCGTCTATGCGATCGGCGACGTGGTGGCGGGTCCGATGCTCGCGCACAAGGCCGAAGACGAAGGCGTCGCGTGTGCCGAGATCATGGCGGGCAAGGCCGGGCATGTGAATTACGACGTCATCCCGGGCGTTGTGTATACCACGCCGGAAGTATCGGCCGTCGGCAAGACCGAGGAAGAGCTGAAGCAGGCGGGCGTGGCGTATACGTCGGGCAAATTCCCCTTCACCGCCAACGGCCGCTCCAAGGTCAACCAGACCACCGACGGCTTCGTGAAAATCCTCGCAGACGCGAAGACCGATCGCGTGCTCGGCGTGCACATCGTCGGCCGCGAAGCCGGCGAAATGATCCATGAAGCGGCGGTTCTGATGGAGTTTGGCGGTTCCGCCGAGGACCTGGCACGAACCTGCCACGCGCATCCGACCCGCTCGGAGGCCATCAAGGAAGCCGCGCTTGCGGTCGGCAAACGGGCGATCCATATGTGACCGATGCCCGGCACACGCCGGGTCGAGATGACAAGATGATGCGCCGCCTGCTCAAGCCGTTATGGGTCCTGCTTGCGATCATCTTTTTGATCGAAGCATGGCTGTGGGATCATCTCGAGCCGATCGTCGAGCGCCTCGTTGCGTGGATTCCGTTCCGCGCGTTCAAGCAATGGCTGTCCGCACGTGTCGATACGCTGTCGCCGGCAATGACATTGATCGTGTTCGCGGTGCCGGTGATTCCGCTGTTTCCGCTCAAACTGGCCGGGCTCTGGCTGCTCGCCAATCAGTATTGGGTCAGCGCGATCACCGTCATCGTGCTTGGAAAACTCGTCGGCGTCGGCGTCACCGCCTTCATCTTCGACGTGACGCGGCCGAAGCTGCTGCAGATGCCGTGGTTCAAGACGATTTATGAGTTCATCATGGCGTTGCGCGCCAGAGCGGCTGCATTGGTCGCGCCGGTCAAGCGCCGCATCGCCGAGATGCTGCGCGGCGACAGTGAGGGCGGATCAAGCCGGATGCTGCGACTGATCCAGCGCTATCGTAAACGCGTGCACGAAGCGCGGTAGCGCGGGATGAATTTAAGTTGAATCGGTGGGGCCGCAGACTCGCTGCACCTCTCCCGCTTGCGGGGTCGAGACGAGCGAAGCTCGCTCTTAGGTCGGCGCGAAGCGCCGGGTGGGGGCTCTCTCCACGTCGGGAGTGTCAATTGCGGAGACACCCCCACCCATAGCCGATGCTTTGCATCGGCGTTCTTAAACCAAAGGACGGCGGCCGTAGGCCGCCTACGCCTCCCCCGCAAGCGGGAGAGGGAGCGCACCTGCTTCGCGGCTCGCAATCAGACCTAAACTCACCAAGCCTTGAGAGCTGAAGCAAGCTACATCAAATGCACGGCATGCGGCGCGAACAGGCCGATCAACGTGAAGCCAACTCCGATCACGGCGAGCAGGGCGGAACCCCAGGCCAGCACGATCATGCCGGTGATGATGGTCGCCGATGCCAGCACGATGCCGATCTGGAACGCGGCCGAGGCGACTTCATAGTGATGGTACTTGGCCATCGCCTCGTCGCGTAAATGTTCGGCATGCTTTGCGCGTTTCGCGAGCTCCTCCGAGCCCTCGCCGGTCTCCGGCTCCGAGCGGTAACGCGCGGCGGTCTTGCCCCAATCCTCGATCTGCTTTTTCAGCGCCGCCTTGGCGGCATCGTCGCCCATCACGCCAAGGCTCAATTTGGCCTGGTCCGATGTCGCCTGAACCACGGTGCGGCGGATGCTCTTGGCCTGGAAGAACGCCCAGAGGTTCGAGGCCTCGACATTCTTGCTGATCGATTCGGTCTGGGCGCCCTTGCCCAGGGTCTCCGACAGCGCAAGAAACAGCGCAATGACGGCGATCAGCAATGCGATCCGCTTGTTGGAGCTGGAAGCGTGCTCGGCGTGCTCGGCATGCTCCATGCTTTCATGTGCGCCCATGATTCCCTCCCCGATGAACTGGCGTGACGGGATCAACGATTGACCGAACAACGCCGCTGGCGCAAGGGGGCAGGCGGATGTGACGGAAACGTGTCAGGGGATTGAAACGATCAGGCGCGGGGATGCGTCGTCTTGTACACTTCCAGCAGCCGCTCGCTGTCGATGCCGGTGTAGATCTGCGTGGTCGAGAGCGAGGCGTGGCCGAGCAATTCCTGGATCGCACGGAGATCGCCGCCGCGCGACAGCAGATGGGTGGCAAAGGAATGCCGCAACGCATGCGGCGTCGCGCTGTCGGGCAGCCCAAGCGCACCGCGCAGCCGCTCCATGGTGAGCTGGATAATTCGCGGGCTGAGCGGCCCGCCGCGGGCGCCGACGAAGATCGGCCCTGTTGGCGGCAGCGGATGCGGACAGACCGCGGTGTAGTCGGCGATCAGCGCCAGCACGTTCTGCAGCACCGGCACCATGCGGGTCTTGTTGCCCTTGCCGGTCACGATGATGACGTCGCCCTCGCCGGGCAGCGGTACGTCGCGCTTCTTTAATCCCAGCGCCTCGGAGATGCGCAGGCCCGAACCGTACAGCAGCGCCATCACGGCGGCGTCGCGCGCCCAGATCCAGGTTTCGCGGTCCTCGCCGGCGCGCTCGTCGGCATCGGCAAGACGTTTGGCAGCCGCCATCTGGATCGGCTTCGGCAGGCTCTTGCCGATTTTCGGCGCCCGGATCGCCGAGAGCGCGCCGACCTTGCCCTTGCCTTCGCGTTCCAGAAAACGGCCGAACGAACGCAAGCCGGCCAGCGCCCGCATCAGTGAGCGGCCGCCGATGTCGTCGGCGCGGCGCATCGCCATGAAGGCCCTGATGTCGCTGGCTTCCAGCGCTGCAAATCCCTTCAGCGTAACTTTTCGACCCCAGTGCTCGGCGAGGAAAATCAGGCATTGCCTGACGTCGCGGGCGTAGGCCTCCAGCGTCTTCGGCGACAGCCGCCGTTCGGCGCGCAGATGCGACAGCCAGCGCGTCATCTCCAGCGCCAGCGTCGCGTCGGCGCAATCCAGCTCGATCGGTTGAAGTGACGGAACAGGCTTGGTCATGGACTATGGTCGCCTTGATTCTCCTGATTATATCGCACCCCTTTCGTTTACCGTTCGCTAACTTGCGCCCCGCGCGGCCGGGTGCCACTGGTCCTGCGACGGGGCGCCCTTAACTTCAGCGCTTGCATCCCCTAAACCTGATCCCGATGGACCACTCGACGCGCAGCAGCACTTCCTCCGCCTCATCGACGCGCGTCGTCGATGTGCTGGTGCCGGTTGCGCTCAATCAGGCCTATTCGTATCGCGTGCCGCGCGGCATGGAGCTGAAGCCGGGCGATGTCGTCTGCGTGCCGCTGGGGCCGCGCGAGGTGGTGGCGGTGGTGTGGGCGGAAAACGCCAGTCCCGATCCGCGCCTGCATAACCGCCTAAAAGATGTCGGCGAGAAGCTCGACGTGCCGCCGCTCAAGGAGGAACTGCGTTCGCTGGTCGACTGGGTCGCCAATTACACGCTCTCGGCGCGGGGCATGGTGCTGCGCATGAGCTTGCGGATGGGCGACAATCTCGGGCCCGAGCGGATGCGCCTTGGCGTGCGGCTGGTCGGCGAGCCGCCGCGGCGCATGACACCGGCGCGGCGGCGGGTGATCGACGTGCTGTCGGACGGACTGCTGCACGGCAAGTCCGATGCCGCGCGGGAGGCCGGCGTCAGTTCGGGCGTGATCGACGGGCTGGTCGATGAGGGCACGCTGCAGACCGAGGCGATGCCGCCGCCGCCCGCGCCGCCGGCACCCGATCCGTCGTATTCGCAGCCTGAATTCTCGCGCCAGCAGCGCACCGCGGTCGACGCGATGCGGGCACTGGCGGCCAACGGCAGCTTTCACGTCGCACTGCTCGATGGCGTCACCGGCTCTGGCAAGACCGAGGTCTATTTCGAGGCGATCGCCGAAATCATCCGCCGCGGCAAGCAGACGCTGATCCTGATGCCGGAGATCGCGCTGACCGGACAGTTCCTCGATCGCTTCGCGCTGCGTTTCGGCGTGCGTCCGCTGGAATGGCATTCCGAACTGACGCCGCGCACCCGCGCGCGCAACTGGGCGGCGATTGCGGCGGGCGAAGCGCCGGTGGTGGTCGGCGCGCGCTCGGCGTTGTTCCTGCCCTATGCCGAGTTGGGCCTGATCATCGTCGATGAGGAACACGATCAGGCCTACAAGCAGGATGACGGGGCGCATTACCACGCCCGCGACATGGCGGTGGTGCGCGCGCATATCGCCAAAATCCCGATCATCCTGGCGTCCGCGACGCCATCGATCGAGACTGAAGTGAATGCGCGCAAGGGCCGCTACCAGCGCGTCGCGCTGCCGTCGCGGTTCGGCGGCCAGCACATGCCGCATATCGAGGCGATCGATCTGCGCCGCGAGCCGCCGCCGCGCGGCCGCTTCGTCTCGCCGCGGCTCGCCGACTATATCGGGCAGGCGATCGAGAAGCGCGAGCAGGCGCTGTTGTTCCTCAACCGCCGCGGCTACGCGCCGCTGACACTGTGCCGCGCCTGCGGGCATCGTTTCGCCTGCACGATCTGCGATGCCTGGCTGGTCGATCATCGCTTTCGCCAGCGGCTGGTCTGTCACCATTGCGGCTTCTCGATACCGCGCCCGAACATCTGCCCGCATTGCGCGGCCGAGGAATCGCTGGCCGCGATCGGGCCCGGCGTCGAACGGCTGCAGGAGGAGGCGGCGCAATTGTTTCCGAACGCGCGCACCATGGTGCTGTCGAGCGACCTGATCACCTCGATCGAAACCATGCGCAGCGAACTGAACGAAATCGCCGAAGGCCGCGTCGATATCATCATCGGTACCCAACTGGTGGCGAAGGGACATAATTTCCCGCGGCTCAACCTGGTCGGCGTCGTCGATGCGGATCTGGGTTTGAGCAACGGCGATCCGCGCGCCGCCGAGCGGACGTTTCAACTGCTTAATCAGGTGATCGGCCGCGCCGGGCGCGACCAGGGCCGCGGCATCGGCTATCTGCAGACTCATCAGCCCGAGCATCCCGTGATGAAGGCGCTGGTCGCCAGCGATCGCGAGGCGTTCTATGCCAGCGAAATCGATGCGCGCGAGCGCTCCGGCTATCCGCCGTTCGGCCGGCTCGCCAGCCTGATCATTTCCGCCGGCGACCGGCCGACCGCCGAAGGCTTTGCGCGCAAGCTGGCTGCCATCGCGCCGATCGACGAGCGCATCCAGGTGCTCGGTCCCGCCGAAGCGCCGCTGGCGGTGATCAAGGGCCGCTATCGTTTCCGGCTGTTGGTGAAGTCGCTGCGCAATGTCGACCTGTCGGAGTACTTGCGCGAATGGCTCGCCGCGGGCCCGAAGACAAAAGGCAATCTCAAGCTCGAGGTCGACATCGATCCGCAGAGCTTTCTGTAGCCGTGGCCGCTTCTCCTCTCCGTCATTGCGAGGAGCAATGACGGTGGAGGGGGCAGTTGGACTCAATAAAAGGCCTGCCGTCATTTACGACGGCAGGCCCTTATCGGTGCGTGAACGAATTCACGACCGTTACGCTACGCTTACCAGAACTGTTCGAACCGGAAACGGCGCGTGATCAGCGCCTTAGATGACCTCGGCGGTGACGCGGCCGACGCCCTTGGCGCGGGTCAGTCCGACGGCGCTGGCAGCGCCGGTCGAAAGGTCGAGCACGCGCCCCTTAATGAACGGGCCGCGGTCGTTGATGGTGACGACGACGCTGCGGCCGCCATGGGTCACCCGAAGCTTGGTGCCGAACGGCAGCGTGCGATGGGCTGCGGTCATGGCGCTCTGATTGAAGCGCTGACCGGAAGCGGTCTTGCTGCCGGATTCATTGCCGTAAAAGGAAGCCATGCCCGAGAAGCTGCGACCGGAACTCGAGCCGATCGAGGCGTTGGCGTCCTGCCAGCTGCTCTTGGCCTTCTGGGCGTGGTGGTGGTGATGACGGTGATGCCTGGATTTGGCCGAAGCCTCGGTAACGCTGGTGCCGACCAGGAGAGTTGCGGCGATCAAAGCGAACGCTGTACGCGACCGGGTGATGGATCCCGGAAGCAGGTTCTTGGTATTCAACATTAAAATAGTCCCTCAGACAGTATTGCCACATGTGTGACAAGTGGAACCCCCGTTCCCTTTGCGAAGTCGCCGTTTGATTAGGCAATGAGGCGTGAATTGGGCAGTAATCCCTGTTTGTTGCCGGCTGACATATCTTGTTACTTTGATCAACTAAACAAATCGCAGTTCTAAATACGTTGCTTTAACGAATTTTTAACCATTTCAATACTTGGTATTACTGATGAATTAAGTGTTCGTTAGTGTTCACGAAGTCGCTATGAAGTAAACGGCGGGGAACCGGATTCGGCCCGCCTGGGAGGCTCATGGCGCCCATGCAAATACGGAAGGAACTAGCGGGTTTGCAGCTGACGCGAGCTTCCGGCGCGCGGCTCCGTACGGCAAAATCGTGACGGCCGAATTGCTGCGGATTGGCGTTTGAAGTTGCCTTGAAATCTGGCCTTGAAATTTGGCCCTTGAAATTTGCCCTGGAAATTTGCCTTGAAGAGTGACGGAAAGAGACGCGCGACAAGGCATCATCCGCGCGCGCCGTCATGTTGCACCTGCGCGCTTGCTATGTTAGCAAAGCCGCGATTTTAACGGTCCCGGCACCTCTCGTGCCGGTCGAAAATCGAAGTCCCGCTTGAATTCCAAGGGCTTGGATCGCTAGGCGCCGCTTCCCGTGGCGACGGTTTTTCCCTTGCGAGTTTGACAGCAAAAAAAGAGCGTCTCTGTGGCTGCTGAAGATCCGTCCGTTTCGGGAGTGTCAGGCCGTTATGCAACGGCCTTGTTCGAGTTGGCGCGCGACGAGAAATCGATCGACGCAGTAAAAGCTGATCTCGATAGATTCGAGGCCATGCTGGCCGACAGCGCTGATTTGAAACGCCTGGTCCGCAGTCCGGTATTCTCGGCAGGCGAGCAGGCAAAGGCGCTGGGCGCGGTGCTCGACAAGGCCGAAATTGCAGGCACCTCCGCCAAGTTCCTCAAGGTCCTGACCGCCAATCGCCGCCTGTTCGCCGTCGCCGATGTGATCCGCGGCTTCCGCGCGCTGGTGGCGAAGTTCAAGGGTGAAGCTACGGCAGACGTCACCGTCGCCGAAAAACTCAACGACAAGAATCTCGACGCTCTCAAAACCGCGCTGAAGTCAGTGACGGGCAAGGACGTCGCGCTCAACGTGAAAGTCGATCCCTCCATTATCGGCGGCCTGGTGGTCAAGCTCGGCAGCCGCATGGTGGATAGTTCGCTTCGCACCAAACTCAATTCGATCAAGCACGCGATGAAAGAGGCAGGCTGATGGACATCCGCGCCGCGGAAATTTCCGCGATCCTCAAGGACCAGATCAAGAATTTCGGCCAGGAGGCTGAAGTTACCGAAGTCGGACAGGTGTTGTCCGTCGGCGACGGCATTGCCCGCGTCTACGGCCTCGACAACGTCCAGGCCGGCGAGATGGTCGAGTTCGAGAACGGTACCCGCGGCATGGCGCTGAACCTCGAAACCGACAACGTCGGTATCGTGATCTTCGGCGCCGACCGCGAGATCAAGGAAGGCCAGACCGTCAAGCGCACCCGCGCCATCGTCGATACGCCCGTCGGCAAGGGCCTGCTCGGCCGCGTCGTCGATGCGCTCGGCAATCCGATCGACGGCAAGGGTCCGATCCAGTCCACCGAACGCAAGCGCGTCGACGTCAAGGCGCCCGGCATCATTCCGCGCAAGTCGGTCAGCGAGCCGATGGCGACCGGCCTCAAGGCGATCGATGCGCTGATCCCGGTTGGCCGTGGCCAGCGCGAGCTGATCATCGGCGACCGTCAGACCGGCAAGACCGCGATCGCGCTCGACACCATTTTGAACCAGAAGCCGCTCAACGCGCAGCCGGACGAGAACATCAAGCTGTATTGCGTCTATGTCGCGATCGGCCAGAAGCGCTCCACCGTTGCCCAGTTCGTGAAGGTGCTCGAAGAGCAGGGCGCGCTGGAATATTCCATCGTTGTCGCCGCCACCGCGTCCGATCCGGCGCCGATGCAGTACATCGCGCCGTTCACCGGCTGCACGATGGGTGAATATTTCCGCGACAACGGCATGCACGCCGTCATCATCTATGACGATTTGTCCAAGCAGGCCGTCGCCTACCGCCAGATGTCGTTGCTGCTGCGCCGCCCGCCGGGCCGCGAAGCCTATCCCGGCGACGTGTTCTACCTGCATTCCCGCCTGCTCGAGCGCGCCGCCAAGCTCAACAAGGACCAGGGTTCGGGTTCGCTGACCGCGCTGCCGGTCATTGAAACCCAGGCCAACGACGTGTCGGCCTACATTCCGACCAACGTGATTTCGATTACCGACGGCCAGATCTTCCTGGAAACCGACCTGTTCTTCCAGGGCATCCGCCCGGCGGTGAACGTCGGCCTGTCGGTGTCCCGCGTCGGATCGTCGGCGCAGACCAAGGCGATGAAAAAGGTCGCCGGCAAGATCAAGGGCGAGCTGGCGCAGTACCGCGAAATGGCGGCGTTCGCGCAGTTCGGCTCCGACCTCGACGCCTCGACCCAGCGCCTCTTGAACCGCGGTTCGCGCCTGACCGAACTCCTGAAGCAGCCGCAGTTCTCGCCGCTGAAGATGGAAGAGCAGGTCTGCGTGATCTGGGCCGGCACCAACGGCTATCTCGATGCGCTCCCGCTCAACAAGGTGCGCCCGTTCGAAGACGGCCTGCTGTCGCTGCTGCGCGGCAAGAACGTCGAGATACTCAACAGCATCCGCGAAAGCCGCGATCTCAGCGACGACACCGCGGGCAAGCTGAAGGCGGTTGTCGAAGGTTTCACCAAGACGCTTGCTTAAGTCCGTCATGGCCGGGCCATCCAGGTCTTTTGGCGTGGTGAAAAGACAAGACGTGGATGCCCGGCACAAGGCCGGGCATGACCAACGAGGGGTTCGCGGCCGAGTTGAAAAGCAGGTCGCCGGGGTGAACTAAGAATGGCTTCACTGAAAGACATGCGGGTCCGCATCGCCTCCACCAAGGCGACGCAGAAGATCACCAAGGCCATGCAGATGGTCGCGGCCTCCAAGCTGCGCCGCGCGCAGACCGCCGCCGAAGCGGCGCGGCCCTACGCGGAAAAGATGGACGCGGTGATTTCCAACATCGCGACCTCTGCCGCGGGTTCGCCCGGCGCGCCGCCGCTGCTGGCCGGTACCGGCAACGATCAGGTGCACCTGCTGCTGGTTTGCACCGGCGAGCGCGGCCTGTCGGGCGCCTTCAACTCCTCGATCGTGCGGCTGGCCCGCGACCGCGCGCTGTCGCTGATCGCCCAGGGTAAAGAGGTCAAGTTCTTCTGCGTCGGCCGCAAGGGCTATGAGCAGCTCCGCCGTACCTTCGAGAAGCAGATCGTCGAACATCTCGACTTGAAATCGGTGCGCCAGCTCGGCTTCATCAACGCCGAGGACATCGCCAAGAAGGTCCTCGCGCGCTTCGACGCCGGTGAGTTCGACGTCTGCACGCTGTTCTACTCGCGCTTCAAATCCGTCATCGCCCAGATCCCGACCGCGCAGCAGATCATCCCGCTGGTGGTGGAAGCGCCGGCCGCGAATGCCGGCCCGTCGACGTCCTACGAATATGAGCCGGAAGAAGACGAGATCCTGACGCGCCTCTTGCCGCGCAATCTCGCGGTGCAGATCTTCCGCGCGCTGCTGGAAAACAACGCTTCGTTCTACGGCGCGCAGATGAGCGCGATGGACAACGCCACCCGCAACGCCGGCGACATGATCCGCAAGCAGACCCTTATCTACAACCGCACCCGTCAGGCCCAGATCACCAAGGAGCTGATCGAAATCATCTCCGGCGCCGAGGCACTCTAGCCGTTCGCGCGAGCAGACTGACGGACTTCACGCACAGAATTCGAAGGAGAGAGTTTTATGGCCGCAGCACCAGCAAACCAGACCGGACACATCACCCAGGTCATCGGCGCCGTCGTCGACGTGCAGTTCGAAGGGCACCTGCCCGCCATTTTGAACGCGATCGAAACCAAGAACGGCGGCAACCGTCTGGTGCTCGAAGTGGCGCAGCATCTCGGTGAATCGACGGTGCGCACCATCGCGATGGACACCACCGAAGGTCTGGTCCGCGGCCAGGAAGTCACTGACACCGGCGCGCCGATCCGCATTCCCGTCGGCGCCGGCACGCTCGGCCGCATCATGAACGTGATCGGCGAGCCGATCGATGAAGCCGGTCCGATGGTATCCGAAGGCCTGCGCCCGATCCACGCGGAAGCGCCGAGCTATACCGACCAGTCCACCGAAGCTGAAATTCTCGTCACCGGCATCAAGGTCGTCGACCTCCTGGCGCCCTACGCCAAGGGCGGCAAGATCGGGCTGTTCGGCGGCGCCGGCGTCGGCAAGACCGTGCTGATTCAGGAATTGATCAACAACGTCGCGAAGGCGCACGGCGGCTATTCGGTGTTCGCCGGCGTCGGCGAGCGGACCCGCGAAGGCAACGACCTCTATCACGAGTTCATCGAGTCCAAGGTCAACGCCGACCCGCACAATCCCGATCCGAACGTGAAGTCGAAATGCGCGCTGGTGTTCGGCCAGATGAACGAACCGCCCGGCGCCCGCGCCCGCGTAGGCCTTACTGGTCTCACCGTCGCGGAGCACTTCCGCGACCAGGGCCAGGACGTGCTGTTCTTCGTCGACAACATCTTCCGCTTCACCCAGGCAGGCTCCGAAGTGTCGGCGCTGCTCGGTCGTATTCCTTCGGCGGTGGGTTATCAGCCGACGCTCGCCACCGACATGGGCGCGCTGCAGGAGCGCATCACCACCACGCACAAGGGATCGATCACCTCGGTGCAGGCGATTTACGTGCCGGCCGACGACTTGACCGACCCGGCGCCCGCGACCTCGTTCGCCCATTTGGACGCGACCACGGTGCTCAACCGCGCGATTTCGGAAAAGGGCATCTATCCGGCGGTCGATCCGCTCGACTCGACCTCGCGCATGCTTTCCCCGCTGGTCGTCGGTCAGGAGCACTACGACACCGCGCGTATGGTTCAGCAGGTGCTGCAGCGCTACAAATCGCTGCAGGACATCATCGCCATTCTCGGCATGGACGAACTGTCCGAAGAGGACAAGATCGCGGTGGCCCGGGCCCGCAAGATCGAACGCTTCCTGTCGCAGCCGTTCTTCGTCGCCGAAGTCTTCACGGGATCGCCGGGCAAGTTCGTCGACCTCGCCGACACCATCAAGGGTTTCCGCGCCATCTGCGAAGGCAAATACGATCATCTGCCGGAAGCGGCGTTCTACATGGTCGGCAACATCGAAGAAGCCGTCGAGAAGGGCAAGAAGCTGGCGGCGGAAGCGGCGTAACGCGTAAGCAGGCTGCGCCGTCACCCTGAGGTGCGAGCGCAGCGAGCCTCGAAGGGCGACTTCTGCCATCCTTCGAGGGTCGCAAGAACGGCCACCTCAGGATGACGACTGCCTCTGTTGCTAGCGGAAAACGGATTCTCTGATGGCCACCTTCCACTTCGACCTTGTATCCCCCGAAAAACTCGCCTTCTCCGGCGAAGTCGATCAGGTTGACGTTCCCGGCGTCGAAGGCGATTTCGGCGTGCTGGCCGGACATGCGCCGATTGTCGCTGCGATCCGTCCGGGCATCCTGACCATCAGCTCCGGCGGCACCCACCAGAAGATGATCGTGCTCGGCGGCCTCGCCGAAATGTCCGACAAGGGCCTCACCGTGCTCGCCGATGTCGCCATCTCGACGCAGGAACTCGACAGGACACAGTTCGCCGAGACGATTGCGGAAATGGAAGCCAAGCTCGCCGAGAAGGAAGGCACCGAACTCGACCACGCCATCGAGCGGCTCGACCACTTCAAGAGCATCCAGCATGTGCTCAGCGCCACGGCGATGCATTAAGCCTCGGCTGCGCGCCAACCCTCGAAAATCAGACAGGTTCAGCGCTCGCCATACCGTGGTGGGCGCTGAAGCATAGTTGCACCTCTCCCGCTCGTCCCGAGGAAAATCCGGCGCCCACTTTCAAGCTTTCAGCGGATCTCAGCTCCGGCGCTTCATCTCGCGCAGCAAGGCCGGCAATCCGGCGAGATCTTTCAGGATGAAATCGGCGAGCGCGGCATCGGGCCAGCGAACGTGGTTGCGACCCCAGGGGCCGCGTTCAAGCAAGGCGGTCTTCATGCCGAAACGCCTTGCCGGAATGACGTCGTTGTCGAGACGATCCCCGACATAGAGCACCTCGGCTGGATCGAAGTCAGACATGGCGCGGGTCTTGGCGAGGGTCTTCCGAAAGAAATCGAGCGAGGGCTTGTCGACGCCGAGCTCCGCCGAGGTCGTGATCCATCTGGCCGCGAGGCCGAACGATTCGAGCGCCGCCTTGGCCGTAGGCGGCTGATTGCCGGCGACACCGACAAACCAGCCGTCCTGCGTCAGTTCGGCCAGGCACGGCCTGGCGTCGGCATAGAGATCGCGCGCTTCAATCCTGAATTCAGTTCCGCTTCGCTTGCGCGCGGCGACGGCGGCCCGGACGTCAAAGCCCGGCCGCAGCCGCTCGAAGATCAGCCGGTAGTTTTCGCCTTTGGCGATGATGGCGTCGAGCTCGGCCAGAAACTCGGTCCTGTCGACGCCCAGGGTGTCGGCCCAGCCGTGCAGCAGGCGCGTTTCGTCGATCAGCGTTTCGCCAACGTCGAAGAAAATCGCGCGGATCTGCATCGACACTCTCTCAGCCCGGCGTGGTTGCAAATCGTGCGAACGCCCTGACGACCGCCACGTACACCTCGCGCCGGAACGGCACCACGAGGTCGGCGACGCGGTCGAGCCGTTCCCAGCGCCAGGCATCGAACTCGGCCGGCTGCCCGTTGCGCGGGGTCAGCGGGTCGATCTCGTCGTCGGCCCCGGTGTACCGCAGCGCGAACCATTTCTGCCGCTGGCCGCGGAATTTGGCCAGGCGATGCGAGGGCGGACCGTCATAGGGTGGAAATTCGTAAGTCATCCAGTCGGTCTCGCCGAGATGCGCGGCGCTGACCGCGCCGGTCTCCTCCCAGAGTTCGCGCATCACGGCATCGCGCGGCTCCTCGCCGGCATCGATACCGCCCTGCGGCATCTGCCATTCAAGTCCCGGGAGGATGATTTCCGGTCCATCGTCACGGAAGCGCCGGCCGATCAGCACCTGGCCGGCGGCGTTGAACAAGGCGATCCCGACATTGGGGCGGTAGGGTTTTGTATCTGTCATGAAGGTTTAGCTGTCATTCCGGGGCGCGCGTCCGCGCGAACTACGATGTGCAATTGCACATCGTAGTTCATGCTTCGCATGCCCCGGAATGACGTCGCTACTGTAAGTGGACTCCGAAGACACAATACTATTGGCCCGCGAGGCTGGAAAATTCCTTCACCACGCGTTCATAAACCGGCCGCTTGAACGGCACGATCAGGTTCGGGAGATTCTTCATCGGCTCCCAGCGCCAGCTGACGAATTCGGCCTTGTGGCCACCGCCGGGGCTCGCGACGTTGATCTCGCTATCCTTGCCGGTAAAGCGGACCGCGAACCATTTCTGGCGCTGCCCGCGGTAGCGGCCCTTCCAGGTACGGCCGGCCACGGTGCGCGGAATGTCGTAAATCAGCCAGTCGGGGACTTCGCCGAGTTTCTCCACCGATCGAACGCTGGTTTCCTCATAGAGCTCGCGCTTTGCCGCCTCCCAGGTATCCTCACCGGGATCGACACCGCCTTGCGGCATCTGCCAGACGTGGGTTTCATCGACATGTTCGATGCCGCCGGCGCGGCGACCGATGAAGACCAGCCCCGCTGCGTTGATCAGCATCATGCCGACGCATGTCCGGTAAGGCAGGTCCTCGTAGCGCGCCATTCCGTCGATTTTCCTTGCAGGTTTCCTACACACAGTTCGAGCGGTCAGGCGGGCGAAATCCAGGGATCCCGGACCGGCACCCTAGCCTGATTTTGATTTCAGCATCGCCGTTGTCAATGGCACAAGCAGGATGCCGCGGTTCTCAAGTGTCTTGATCCAGGCGGCGATCCGCTCGATCGAAATCGGCAGGGCCGAGGCGACGCCAACGGCCAGCCCGCGCTCCTTGGCCAGCGTTTCGAGCTTGACCAGCGTCCGGTCGATCTCGGCCGAGGTCGGCACCGCGTCGATGGTGAAATCGGCCCGGGCGAACGGCATCGCCTGACCCGCCGCCAATGCGGGAGCGGCGCTGCGCGGGGTGGAACCGTCATCGAGATAGCCGAGGCCGCGCTTGGCGGCCTCGCGGATGACCGGCTGCATCACGGCATCCGTCGCCACGAAGCGCGCGCCCATGAAATTGGCGATCCCCGCATAGCCCTGAATCCGGCTCATATGCCAATACAGGCGGTCGATATTCTGCTCAGGCGCCAGCGTCGTGAGCAGGGTCTGCGGGCCCGGATCATTATCGGGATAATCGAACGGCTCCATCGGAACCTGCAGCAGGATCTCGTGGCGCTGCGCCCGTGCCCGCTCGGCGAGTTTGGTCGGGTCTGCCCCGTAAGGCGTAAACGCCAGTGTCACCGCGGGCGGCAACTTCATGATGGCATCGACGGTCTTGGCCGCGCCGACACCGAGCCCTCCGACCACGATGGCGACAACAGGCATTTTGGCTGCCTTGGCGCGGTCGGCATCGGCGGCATAGACCGTAAACGGCTTGAGGCCGTCGGTGACCACCGGGATCATGCCGTAGCGCGATTTCTCCAGCAGGCGCTGATCGATTCCGGCCATCGCGGTGGCGGGCGCCGATTCGGTATCGGTCCTGTCGCCGGCGTCGCTGCCGATCACGACGTCCTGTCGTTTGCCGCTGGAGCCGTCGATGATGGTGACGGTCTTGCTTTCACCGGCAGGCTGCCTGGGCGCGGATTTCGTCACCTGTTCGGCCTGGTGGCCGGAAGCCGGCGCGGCAGCCTTCTCGTCCGCCGCTTGCGTCTTGCGCAAGGCAATGTGCGCGACCGGCTCGCCGCCAAACGGGTTGTCCGTGAACAGGGCGATGCTGGCAAAGCCGACCAGGAACAGGCCGAGCAGCACGGCCAGCGCCTGCATCACGGTGAACGGCAGCCGAAACCGGCGCTTCTTGCGCTTGGTTTCCTGTCCGAGCGGCGCGCTCAGCTCGTCGGCCGTTTCCGTCATGAACCTCCCCGACCCCCCGAATCAAACCCGCGGCCAAGATACCACGATGGACCGGAATCGAGCGCTCGAGACGCGCTCAAACGCCGTCCATCCGGGATGTCGCGGGGGTGGTTGGAACCGGCAACAAAAAAGGGCGGCCCGAAGGCCGCCCGTTTCCGCGGGAATTGAGCTGGCTAGATCAGTTCGCGGCCTTGGTGGCGGGCTTGTCGATCGCCGCCTTGTCGCCGGTCGCAGGCACCGTGGTGGCGGTGGACTTGATGCCGTGCAGCAGGTCGGCCGCGATCTTCAGCGCCTTATCGTCCTTGGCGTCCGGCGGCACATAGGATTGCGAGCCGGTCTTCTCGTCGCCGTCGTTCTTCAGATGGCCGCGCAGCGAGGCTTCGCCCTTGGTATCGGTGCGCGCCTTCAGCTCGTCCGGGACGTCCTGCAGCACTTCGATATCGGGAACGATGCCCTTGGCCTGGATCGATTTGCCCGACGGCGTGTAATAGCGCGCGGTGGTCAGACGCAGCGCGCCGTTGCCGCTGCCGAGCGGGATGATGGTCTGCACCGAGCCCTTGCCGAACGAGCGGGTACCGATCAGCGTCGCGCGCTTGTGGTCCTGCAGCGCGCCCGCCACGATTTCGGAAGCGGAGGCGGAGCCGCCGTTGATCAGCACCATCACCGGCTTGCCCTTGGTCAGGTCGCCGACATGCGCGGCGCGACGCTGGGTTTCTTCGGCATTGCGCCCGCGGGTCGAGACGATCTCACCGCGCTCGAGGAAAGCGTCGGACACCGTCACCGCTTCTTCGAGCAAGCCGCCGGGATTGTTGCGCATGTCGATGATGAACCCCTTCAGCTTGTCGGCGCCGATCTGGGTCGTCAGGTTGCCGATCTCGCGCTTGAGGCCTTCGGTGGTCTGCTCGTTGAAGGTCGTGATGCGGATATAGCCGATGTCTTCGCTCTCAACGCGGGCGCGCACCGAGCGGACGCGGATATTGTCGCGCACCAGCGTGACCTCGATCGGATTGTCCTGGCCCTTGCGGACGATCTTGAGCCGGATCTTGGTGTTGACCGGCCCGCGCATCTTCTCGACGGCCTGGTTGAGGGTGAGACCCTGCACGGCTTCGTCGTCGAGAGTGGTGATGATGTCGTTGGCCATGATGCCGGCCTTCGACGCCGGCGTGTCGTCGATCGGGGAGACGACCTTGATCAGACCGTCCTCCATCGTGACTTCGATGCCAAGCCCGCCGAACTCGCCGCGGGTCTGCACCTGCATGTCGCGGAAGCTCTTGGCGTCCATGTAGCTGGAATGCGGATCGAGACCGGTCAGCATGCCCGAGATCGCGGACTCGACCAACTTGGAATCGTCGGGCTTCTCGACATAGTCGCTGCGCACGCGCTCGAACACGTCGCCGAACAGATTGAGCTGGCGATAGGTGTCCGACGTCGCGGCACGCGCGCTCGATCCCATCAGCACGGAACGGGGCTGCGTCACGAAGAGCGTCAATGCTGCGCCGCAGGCGGCGCTGAGGAGAATTACTGAGGTCTTGCGCATCATCCGCGAACCTTTTCGCCTTCATTTGCGGCCCACCATGGGCCTGGATCGATTGGAGTGCCGTCCTTACGGAACTCAACATAGAGCACGGGCTGGCTCGCGGTGGCGGCGAGAATGGAGGCAACCTGGGATGTCGACCCCATGGTCGCGACCGGCTCCCCCGTAAGTACAAACTGGCCGATGTTAACCGAAATGCGCTCCATCCCGGCGATCAAGACATGATACCCGCCACCGGCATTAAGGATCAAGAGTTGTCCGTAGCTGCGGAATGGCCCGGCGTAAACTACCCAGCCGTCACACGGGGTTGTGACCTGGGCACCGGCCCGGGTTGCCAAAGAAATGCCCTTTTCCACGCCACCGGCGCCGTCGGAACCGCCAAAATCGCGAATCTTGCCGCCATTAACCGGCAGAGCGAATAATCCCTTGGCGGAGGCAAACGCGATCGCCGGGCTGAGTCGGGCCGGGTCCTTCAGCGCCCCCAGATTGGGCTTGCCGCCGGGGGTCACCGGGGCACCCTTCAGGCTGGCGGTGGCGGCGGCCTTGGCGGCGCTTTTCAGGTCCTGCTCCAGTTTGGCGATCAGGCCCTGCAAACTGTCGACCTGTTTGGACAGGGTGATGGCCCGCGTGCCTTCCGCTTCCATGTCCTTTTCGATCGCGCTCTGCTTGCGCTGCCGCTCCTCGACCAGCGCCGCGAGCCGGACCTGATCGTCCTTCAGTTTGTCGCGGTCGAGCGCCAGCGCGTCGCGCTCGGTGGCGATGGTCTTGCGAAGCGCGACCAGTTCGCCGAGATCGGCGGCCAGGCTTTCCGCGCGGCCGCGCAGTTCGGGCACGACAGATCCAAGCAGCATGGCGGTGCGCAGCGATTGCAGCGCGTCTTCCGGGCGGACCAGCAGCGCCGGCGGCGTGCGCCGTCCGGCACGCTGCAGCGCCGCCAGCACTTCGATGATCTCGGCACGGCGCGACTCGAGGGAGCCGCGAATCTGCTGCTCGCGGCCGTCGAGCCGGCGCAAATGCGCTTCGGCGTCGCCGATGCGGGTTTCAACGCCGCGCACCTGGGCGGCGCTATCGATCAGCTGCGCGTTGAGTTTGCTGCGGTCCTGTCCGATCACAGCGATATCGGCCTTCAGCTTCTGCTGCAGCTCGGCGGCTTTCTTCTGCTGCTCGCGTGCGGCTTCCAGTTCCTGCTCGCGCTGTTTGATGGCTTCGGGCGAAGGCGCGGCGGCCTGTTGTGCGGGCGACTGTTGTGTGGGCGACTGCTCGGCCGTTGCCGGCGGTGCGGGCGTCGCCAGCTGCGCGACCGCGGGCGAAAGCGCTGGGCCCAGCAGGCTTGCGGACAACAGCGCGGCGCAAAGCGGAACACGGTACGCCAACGGCCCATCACGGCGGATGGTGTCAGCCTGCAATTGAATGTGCCGTGTTGCCTGCATCCAGTTATTCAGCGCTCTCTGTATTCGTATCCATGGTATTCGTATTCACGTTATTCGTATTCCCGCCACCGTGCCTAAGCGCGGTGATACGGATGGCCCGCCAGAATCGTCGCGGCCCGATAAATCTGTTCCAGAAGCATGACGCGGACCATTTGATGCGGCCAGGTCGCCGAGCCGAACGCAATGCGTAGTTTAGCCTTGCGCTGCAAATCGGGCGAAAGTCCGTCGGCGCCGCCGATTGTAAAAATTGTGTTGGCGACCGCTTCGTCGCGCCAGCGGCCGAGCTGCTGGGCGAAGCTTGCGCTGTCGATGCTCTTGCCATGTTCGTCGAGCGCCACCAGCAGGTGTTTCTCCGGGATCAGCGCCGAAATCGCCGCGGCCTCTTCGGCGATCCGGGTCGCGGCGTCGCGTGCGCGGCTTTCCGGAATTTCATGAATCTCGAGGCCGCGAAAGCCGAGCTTGCGGCCGATGTCCTCGAAGCGCTCGCGATAGCGTTCGGCCAGTTCCCGCTCCGGGCCCTGTTTCAGCCGGCCGATTGAAACGACGACGATCTTCATCCGACGATCTTCATCCGAAGCATTTTCCGGCAAAGTGAAACCTTCCGGCAAAGTGGAAGCCGGTTTGCCGCAGAAGATGCGTCGAATCGACCAGCCGCGCGCACCTGCGCGCATGCACGCTACAGGCGCTGCAAGCCGATTCGCACCGGCCGGAAGTTAGATCGCCTCCGCCGCCACCGGGTTTTGCGTCCACAACCTTTCCAGATTGTAGAATTCGCGCACCTCGGGTCTGAATACGTGCACGACCACATCGCCGGAATCGATCAGCACCCAGTCGCAATTGGGCAAGCCCTCGACGTGAATGCCTTTGATGCCGGTTTCCTTCAGGGCCTTGGTGACGTTTTCCGCGATCGCGCCGACGTGCCGGTTGGCCCGGCCGGTGGTGACGATCATGTAGTCGGAAAAGGCGGATTTGCCGCGAAGGTCGATGGTGACCGTTTCTTCCGCCTTCATATCGTCGAGGCGGGAGAGGATGATATTCAGCGTCTTGTCGGCGTCGGGTTGCGCCTTCAAGGCCGCAGCTTCGGTCGATGTTTTACGCCCGGTTTTTGCAGCTGGCTTTTTAGAGGCAGCCTTTGCAGGGGTCTTCTCTGCAAGAGTCTTGGAAACCTTGGGCAAAACAGACTTGGACAATACAGATGTGGCCAGGGACCATTCCTTTCACTGTATCGCGAACGCCGAATCCTTGGCGCCCACGGGCTATATTAGGCATGTGGGGTTAACGGTTTCAATATTCCAGTGAGCCCCAACGGGCACTTCAAGGCCCACTTCGTGGCTCACTTGGTCCTCCAGCTGCCGTCCGAGTTCCGCAGGCCGGTCGAAGACAGGTTCAGTTTCATGCCGGTGAGGAAGACCCAGGCGGGGGTATGCTGATCCGCGAGCCGGGCGGCCTGATTCTCGGGCAGACGATAGCGCGCCAGCGCCTGCGCGGCGGGGGCGGCAAGCGCCCGGAAGCTCTGCGGGGGGCGGTCGATCACAGCGATCGGCACCTCGGAGGCGATGCGCCGCCAGTCCTTCCAGCGATGGAACTGCGCAAGATTGTCAGCGCCCATGATCCAGACAAAATGCACGCCGGAGACGCGGCGCCGCAGATGGATGATCGTGTCGACAGTGTAGCGCACGCCAATGACAGCTTCGAGACAGCTGATGTCGATGCGCGGATCGTCGGCGATTTTCCGCGCGGCCTCGGCGCGTTCGCCAAGGTCATGCAGCCCGCCATTATCCTTCAGCGGGTTGCCCGGCGTCAGCAGCCACCAGATGCGATCGAGCTTGAGGCGCTTGAGCGCAAACAGGCTGATGGCGCGATGCGCCGCATGCGGCGGATTGAACGAGCCGCCGAGCAGGCCGACGCGCATGCCGTTGGTATGGAACGGAATCGCTTGCGCAGTGGATGGCTGTGACATCAACGGCGCCATGGCGCGTGTGGCGCTCCGCGCGAAAACGCTGCGATGTTCACGGCCGGGTCTGCCCGGTGCCGTGGACGCGGTATTTGAAACTGGTCAGTTGCTCGGCGCCGACAGGTCCGCGGGCGTGGAATCTGCCGGTGGCGATGCCGATCTCGGCACCGAAGCCGAACTCGCCGCCATCGGCGAACTGCGTCGACGCGTTGTGCAGCACGATTGCCGAGTCGACCTCGTTGAGGAATTTCTCCGCAGCTTTTGCGTCCTCCGTCACGATCGCATCGGTGTGATGCGAGCCGTGATGCTGAATATGCGCGATCGCGTCATCGAGCCCATCGACGACTTTCGCCGCGATGATCGCGTCCTCATATTCGGTGTCCCAGTCCTCGTCGGACGCGGGTTTCACCCTGCCATCGACGCGCTGCACGGCGGCGTCGCCGCGCACTTCGCAGCCGGCCTCGAGCAGCATTTCGATCAGCGGCTTCAGGCTGACCGGCGCACCCGCACGGTCGATCAGCAAGGTCTCGGCGGCACCGCAGACGCCGGGGCGGCGCATCTTGGCATTGAGCACGATCGATTTGGCCATCTCGAGCTTGGCGGTGTGATCGACATAGACGTGGTTGACGCCTTCGAGATGCGCGAACACCGGCACGCGCGCTTCGGCTTCGACGCGCGCGACCAGGCTTTTGCCGCCGCGCGGCACGATCACGTCGACGCCGCCGTTCAGGCCGGTCAGCAGCAGGCCCACCGCGGCACGATCGCGGGTCGGCACCAGCGTGATCGCGGCCTCGGGCAGGCCGGCTTCGCGAAGACCCTGCACCAGGCATTCGTGGATGGCGCGGCAGGAGCGGAAACTGTCGGAGCCGCCGCGCAGGATCACGGCGTTGCCGGACTTCAGGCACAGCACGCCGGCGTCAGCGGCGACGTTGGGGCGGCTTTCGAAGATCACGGCAATGACGCCGAGCGGCACGCGCACGCGCTCGATGGTCATGCCGTTGGGGCGCTGCCAGCGTTCGGTGACCGCGCCGATCGGATCGGCAATGCCGCGCACGGTGGCGACGCCGTCGGCCATCGCCTCGATGCGGGCCGGCGTCAGCGTCAGGCGATCGATGAAAGCCGCGGTCGCGCCGCCCGCGCGCACGTCGGCGACATCCTCGGCATTGGCGGCGAGGATCGCCGGCGCACTGGAGCGGATCGCAGCCGCGATGGCGTCGAGCGCCAGATTCTTCTGATCCGGCGAGGCAAGCGCCAGCACCCGCGCAGCGGCGCGCGCGCGGGCAGCGAGTTCGGTCATCAGAGCGGGCAAATCGGCGTTGCCGTCGATGGCTTTCAGCGGCGCAGTCATGGCGGTCCCAAGTATCAGGCAGGTATCAGGTTAAGGCCATGTCCTAGCACGGAAATCCCGCTCTTGCGAGGTGCGGAACCGGCATGGCAGGTGGCCGGAGGGCGGCAGGCAGGTCGGCCAATGACCTATTTGGCCGGAATGGTCCCGGCTGGCCCGACGACCAGATCGTCGCGGTGGATCATCTCAGCCCGGCCGCTGATGCCGAGAATGGCCATCACATCAGGCGACGAGCGGCCTTTGATCTTGTCGGCGTCCTCGGCGTCATAGGCGACGAGGCCGCGGCCGATCTCATGGGTGTCGGGGCCGCGCACCACCACGGCGTCGCCGCGGGCGAATTGGCCGTCGATCCGGATCACACCGGCCGGCAGCAGGCTTTTTCCGGCGCGCAGCGCCGTGACTGCGCCGGCATCGATGGTCAGTGTGCCCTTGGGCTCCAGCGAGCCGGCAATCCAGCGCTTTCGCGCGGTGACGGGATTGGCCGGGGTCAGGAACCAGGTGCAGCGCCCGCCGTCGGCGATGGCCTTGAGCGGATGCTCGATCTTGCCCGAGGCGATCAGCATATGCGTGCCTGACGTGGTTGCGATCTTCGCGGCCTCGATCTTCGTATACATGCCGCCGCGCGACAGCTCGGATTCGGCTGCCCCCGCCATCGCCTCGATTGCCGAGGTGACGGATTCGACGACCGGAACCAGCTTCGCATTGGGATTGGCACCGGGCGGCGCGTCGTAGAGGCCGTCGATGTCGGACAGCAGGATCAGCAAATCGGCGCTCGTCATGGTGGCGACCCGCGCGGCGAGGCGGTCATTATCGCCGTAGCGGATTTCGTTGGTGGCGACCGTGTCGTTCTCGTTGATGACGGGCACCGCGCGCCATTCCAGCAATTTGGCGATGGTGGAGCGGGCGTTGAGGTAACGTCGCCGCTCCTCGGTATCCTGCAGCGTCACCAGAATCTGTCCGGCGCCGATGCCGTGGTTACCCAGCACTTCCGACCAGATCCGCGCCAATGCGATCTGTCCGACCGCCGCCGCACCCTGGCTTTCCTCGAGTTTCAATGGCCCGCGCGGCAGCTTCAGGCGGCTGCGACCGAGCGCAATCGAGCCCGACGAGACCACCAGCACGTCGCGGCCCTCGCCATGCAGCTTGGCGATATCGGCGGCCAGCGCTGACAGCCATGACGAACGCACCTCGCCGGCGTCTGAATCGATCAGCAGCGACGAGCCGACCTTGACGACGATGCGGCGAAAATTCTTGAGGGCGGGACGGGCCATGGATCAGGTCTTCGAAATGCGCTGGAAGGGAGGTGTTTTGCAGCAGGACGGGGACCGGTGCAAGCGACCCAGCATCGTATGACCTATGTTTCAATAGTGGCCGCAGTCTGGTGTAATGGGCCAAATCTTGCGGGGAGGAAGCCGAATGGATCGCCGGGCGTTTTTGGCGGGATGTGCTGGACTGTCGTTGGCCGTGCACACGGGCGAGGTGCTTGGCCAGTCCGGCCCGTTGACGAGGATCATCTTCCCGTTCGCGGCCGGCGGCAGCGGTGACATGCTGTGCCGCCAGCTGGCGCAACATCTTCCCCCGCTGCTTGATCGCAGCGTCATCGTCGAGAACCGTACCGGCGGCGACGGGTTGATCGGCATCCGGGCGGTGAAGGGCGCCGCCCCCGACACCACCACCGTCCTGGTGACGACGGGTCCGACCATGTACCTGCTGCCGATGGTGGAGAACCAGCCGAGCTACGATTCGGCGAAGGATTTCATCCCGGTCTCACAAATTGCCCGCTTCGAATTCGTTGTCGTGGTGAGCCCGTCGATCGGCGTGACGGACTTCAAGCAACTGGTGGCCTGGATCAAGGCCAATCCCTCGAAAGCCAGTTATGGCGTGCCGAGCAGCGGCACCATTCCGCATTTCACCGGATGGCAGCTCGAAAAGGCGCTCGGCCTTTCCATGACGCGCGTGTCGTATCGCGGCTCGGCGCCGATCATCACCGATCTCGTCGGCGGGCACATTCCCTTCGCCGTCACGACGCTTTCGGACACCATCACGCAACACCGCGCCGGCGGCATCCGCATCGTGGCGGTGAGCGGCCCTGCGCGCTCGCCCTTCCTGCCCGACGTGCCGAACCTGAAGGAGGCTGGCGTCGATCTGGTGGCGGACGGCTGGTACGGCATGTGGTTGCCGGCGGGCAGTTCGCCGGACTTTGCGAAGAAGCTGAGCGCCGCTGCGGCCGAAGTGCTGGCAAGGCCTGATGTCAAGGAAAAGCTGAATGCGGTCACGCTCATTCCGGTTGGCTCGACCCCGGACGATCTGACCAAGGCGCTCGCCGCCGACACGGCGTTCTGGCAGCCGATCGTAAGGGCGACGGGTTACAAGATTACGAATTGACGAGTCCGGACCTCATCCCCGCGCAACGGCTTCGCCGTTGTTGCTGGAGGAGCCCGTCTTCGCCCGTTGGGCTTCGCCGGGCACGCTTTGTCTTTTTGGTGAGTGGCTGCGCCACGCGTAGCCCGAAGGGCAAAGCGTGGTTCGAGACGCGCGAAGCCGCGCTCCTCACCATGAGGGGCGGGAAATCTCAAGGCTTCGCGCGCTGCTCGATCTTGTGCCTGATCGCGGCTAATTCCGCCTCGTCCCAGATGCCGATCAGCACGCCGTTCTTGACCTGGA
This sequence comes from Bradyrhizobium sp. LjRoot220, assembly GCF_964252915.1. Taxonomy (NCBI): domain Bacteria; kingdom Pseudomonadati; phylum Pseudomonadota; class Alphaproteobacteria; order Hyphomicrobiales; family Nitrobacteraceae; genus Bradyrhizobium; species Bradyrhizobium sp. LjRoot220. The sequence goes on along the minus strand of NZ_CAXUPS020000013.1, from coordinate 49,669 downwards.
GCTGGTTCTCCGCATAGGCGGCGATCTTCGCGTTTGGCGTGGTGATGTGCATCTTGGGATGCAGGGCCCAGTCGAACAGCGCCGCCCGCAGCCGCGCGATCACGTCAGCGCAGGACGGGTCTTCGCCGCGATCGGAAAATTCCAAGGGATCGCTTTCGAGGTCGTAGAGCATCGGGCGGAAGCCTGACGCCTGGACATATTTCCAGCGGCCGTCGAACGCCATGAACAGGCGGCATTGTTCGATCGGCTGGTTCAGCTTCAGTCGAACGTCCTGCATGCAGTAGTCGTATTCTGAGAACACTACCTTGCGCCAATCCGTCGGCACTGCGCCGCGCAGCAGCGGCATCAGCGAGCGGCCTTCGAGGATATGATCCGGCGCCTTGCCGCCGAAATACTCGATGAAAGTCGGCGCCAGATCGATTGCCTCGACCAGTTCGTCGCAGACGGTGCCGCGGGTCGCGTCGGCCTCGCGCGACGGGTCGATCACGATCAGCGGGATTTTTGCGGATTGATCGTGGAACAGATCCTTCTCGCCCATCCAGTGGTCGCCGAGATAGTCGCCGTGATCGGACGTGAACACGATCATCGTGCTGTCGAGCAGGCCGCGCGCTTCCAGGAACTGCATCAGCACGCCCATCTGGTCGTCGATCTGCTTGATCAGGCCCATATAGGTCGGGATGACTTTCTCCCGCGCCTCGTCGCGCGCCATGTTGCGCGAGTAGCGCATGTCCATATAGGCGGCGAACACCGGGTGGGCTTCCTGGCGTTCCTTCTCCGAACGCACGGCAGGAAGAATGTCGGCCGCGCTGTACATGCTGGCGTAGGGTTCGGGCGCGATATAGGGCCAGTGAGGCTTGATGTAGGATAGATGCAAGCACCAGGGACGTCCGTCTGTTTCCGCCTCGGCAATAAAGTCCATCGCGCGGCGGGTCATATAGGGCGTCTCGGAATGCTCTTCGGGAACGCGCGCGGCCTTGTCGGCATGCACCAGCAGCCAGCCGTTTTGCAGCGCGCCGTCGTCATCCGCGCCGGAATTGGCCCAGTGCTCCCAGGGGTTGGTGGCCTGATAGCCCTGTTCACGCAGATAGTCGTCATAGCGCGGGCGGGGCCGGTTATCGGGATGCAGGCCGTCGTCGCGTTCATAAGGCTCAAAACCGCATTCCGACACGTGCACGCCGATGATGGAATCCGGCGCGATTCCCAGCGCCTTCAGGCCTTCGATGTCAGGCGCCATGTGGGTCTTGCCGACCAGCACGTTGCGGACGCCGATCTTATTCAGGTGATCGCCAAGCGTGGGTTCGCCGACCCGCAGCGGCCAGCCGTTCCAGTGCGAGCCGTGTGAGCGCATGTAGCGGCCGGTATAGAACGACATCCGCGACGGGCCGCAGATCGGCGACTGCACATAGGCCTTGGAGAAGCGCACGCCGCGCCTGGCCATCGCGTCGATGTTCGGGGTCGTCAGCGTCGGGTGGCCGGTACAGCCAAGATAATCATGGCGCAGCTGATCGCACATGATCCAGAGAACGTTCTTCGGCTTCGGCATGTTTCACACATCGGGCAATTTCAATCGTCCGATGCTGCAATACCAAACGGCCGATTGCAAACGGGCCTGTAGTGCGAAAATCAGCCCTGCGTCGCCGGGGTCCAGGGCTCGGCCTGTGCCGCGCCGCCCCTGGCCTTCAATGAGACCGGGGCTTCGCCGATCACCTCGACCAGCGCCTTCAGCGCTTCCGGCATGCCCTCGCCGGTCACGGCCGATATCAGCAGCGGCGTTTTCTTTGCGGCGCGCTTCAGCCGGTCGCGTTGCTTCTTCAATTCGTCCGGCGTCACGGCGTCGATCTTGTTGAGCGCCACGATCTCGATCTTCTCGGCGAGCTGCCCTTCATAGGCATCGAGCTCGGTGCGGACCGTCTTGTAGGCCTTGCCGGCATGTTCGCAGGTCGCGTCGATCAGGTGCAGCAGCACGCGGCAGCGCTCGACATGGCCCAGGAATCTGTCGCCGAGGCCGGCGCCTTCATGCGCGCCCTCGATCAGGCCCGGAATATCCGCCAGCACGAATTCGCGGCCCTGCGCGTTCACGACGCCGAGCTGCGGGTGCAGCGTGGTGAAGGGATAGTCCGCGATCTTCGGCTTGGCGGCGCTGACGACCGAGAGGAAGGTCGACTTGCCGGCATTGGGCAGGCCGACGAGGCCGGCATCCGCGATCAGTTTCAGCCGCAGCCAGATCCAGCGTTCCTCGCCTTCCTGGCCGGGATTGGCGTTCCGCGGCGCGCGGTTGGTGGAGGATTTGAAGTGCGCGTTGCCGAAGCCGCCATTGCCGCCTTCGGCCAGCACGAATTTTTCACCGAGCGTGGTGAAGTCGTGGACCAGCGTTTCGCGATCCTCGTCGAAGATCTGCGTGCCGACCGGCACCTTGAGCACGATCGCCTTGCCGTTGGCGCCATGGCGGTCCTTGCCCATGCCATTGGTGCCCTTCTGCGCCTTGAAATGCTGCTGGTAGCGATAGTCGATCAGCGTGTTGAGGCCGTCGACCACTTCGATGATGACGTCGCCGCCACGGCCGCCATTGCCGCCGGAGGGGCCACCGAACTCGATGAACTTCTCGCGGCGGAACGCCACGCAGCCGTTGCCGCCGTCGCCGGAGCGGATATAGACCTTTGCTTCGTCAAGAAATTTCATGATGGCTTCTATGGCGTTTTCGAGCGAATGGGGCAGCGGTTCGCGGTGCAGTCAAGTTTGCGCAAATTGCGTAGGCTTGTCTGCGGTAAACGCGTCAAACGGGCGCTGGAGCCCCGTTCCGATCAATCCGTGCAGAATAGGCTCTAGGTAAGGCAGGGGAGCCGCCGCGGCAACCCTAAAGCCGTCAAACATTGGCGAAAAGCCTTAATTTTCGGGCGTTTTTGCGGCTTTGGGCGATGTTCCGGCCTCTCAGGCGTGATATCGCACCAGCCAGCTCACTTCGGGGCCTGGGTGATCGAATGCGACGGCGCGATCAGCTTGCTCGCTTCCGGATCAAGAACTTCTGCATGCCCTCCAGCACCAGCTCCTTGCGCTGGTTGAACACGGTGGAGCGTAGCGTCACCACGCCGGTGGTGCGGCCGGGGACGAGTTCGGTCACTTCAAGCGCGGGATAGAGGGTGTCGCCGGCATAGACCGGCTTTAAGAACCGGCTCGACTGTTCGAGGAATCCGACCAGCGATTCCTCGACGATGTACGGGAACAGCCCGGCGCCCGGCGCGGTATGGACCAGGGTCTGGAATCCATGCGCGAGCAGGTCCGGCATGCCACGGGCGTGGCAATATTCGACATCGTAGTGGATCGGATGGGTATCGCCGCTCGCGGTCTGGAACGCGGCGAACACCGCCGAGGTCTGGGTCCGGCTCGGGATCACGAAACGCTCGCCGAGCACGAAATCTTCGAACCAGCGCTGTTCAGACACCATGCGATGCTGCGCGGGGTCGAAATCGGTCATGGCTGGTTCCTGCGGTGCTTTGCGAGATGGCGTATCGGTAGCGCAGCAGCCATGCTGCGACAATCCGCTCAAATCGTCATGCCCGGGCTTGTCCCGGGCATCCACGTCCTTAAAACATCGCAGCAACAAAAAGACGTGGATGGCCGGAGCAAGTCCGGCCATGACGGGGAAGCGCCGAAATCATCAATGAGCCTCTTCGCAAAACCTTCCACCTATGACGAGCGTTCCGCCCGGCTGGCCGGCATCGGATTGATGCTGCTGTCGATCTTCATGTTCTCGTTCGGCGACGCGCTCGGCAAGTTCATGGTCGCGACCTATTCGGTCGGACAATTGCTGTGGCTGCGCGCCTGCGCGGCGCTGCTGGTGTTGGCGCCGATCATCTGGAAGCAGCGCGCCGAATTCACGCGCCTGGAGCGGCCCTGGCTGCAACTGCTGCGGGTGACGCTGTCCACGCTGGAAGTCGCCGCCTTCTTTATCGCCACCGTCTATCTGCCGCTTGCCGACGTCATCACCTATTATCTGGCGGCGCCGATTTTCGTCACGGCGCTGTCGGGGCTGGTGCTGGGCGAGCGCGTCGGCTGGCGGCGCTGGACCGCCATCCTGATCGGCTTCGTCGGCGTATTGATCGCGCTGCGGCCGTCGGCGCAGACCGTGAGCTGGCCCGCGATGATCGCGCTCGGCGGCAGCCTGTCGTTTGCATTCCTGATGCTGATCACGCGCTCGCTGCGGGCGACGCCGGATATCGTGCTGACGACCACGCAGTTCGGCGGCACGTTCCTGCTCGGCGCGGCGATGTCGCCGGTTGGCTGGGTAACGCCGACATTCGGTAGTCTGGGGATGTTCGCCGCCGCGGGAGTGATTTCGGTCGTCGCACTGCTGTGCATCAACCGTTCGCTGAAACTGGCGCCAGCCAGCGTCGTGGTGCCTTATCAATATTCGATGATCGTGTGGGCGGTGATCTTCGGCTTCGTCGTATGGGGCGATGTGCCGTCGCCGGCGACCATCGTCGGTGCCGCGATCATCATCGGCGCCGGACTTTACATCTTTCTGCGCGAGCAGAAGCTCGGCCGCGAGGAAGCGGTGGTTAATCCGCCGGCGTAGCCTTTCTGTCGTCCCGGCCTTGAGCTCAGATGGCGCAATTGCGCATCGGGGGACCCATAACCACCAGCGCTTGTTGTTTGAAAAGCTGAAGCGACATCTGGTGTAACAACAGACATCGGTGGTTATGGGTCCCTGCGTTCGCAGGGACGACGGCAGAGAGCGTTACCGCTCCCGCCGCGTCGAACTGCCCCAGTTCTTCAGCGACGACCACACACTGCGAGAAAGCCGAAAACAATCGACCGGGGTCGACGACCCCAGCGCCTCGAAGCGATGCAGTTCGACGCCGCTCCACTGGAAGCCGCATTTCTCCAGGATGTTGCGTGACGACGGATTGGCGACGCGTGCGCCTGAGATCAGGTGCTCGGCATCGAATTCCTCGAAGTGGAAATCGATCACCGCGCGCGCGGCTTCGGTGCCAAAGCCCTGGCCCCAATGCTCGACGCCAAGCCAATAGCCGAGTTCCGGCGATTCCTGCTCGCGCCAGTCGATGCCGACCATGCCGACCGGCGAATAATTGTTCTCGATCAGGAACACGGTCGCGCGGCCGGCGCCGGCGAGCGCGCGCACGAATTCAACAGCGTGATCCTGCAGATAGGGATGCGGCAGGCGGCGGGTGTTTTCCGCAATCCGGCGGTCATTGGCGAGACGCGCAATCGCATTTACGTCCGCGAGCGTCGGCCGCCGCAAGGTCAGCCGTTCGGTCTCGAGGACGCAGCTACTCGCATCACGCAACGTCGGGATCGGGGTCGGGATGTCCTGCAACATGTCGGGCTCCAGATATGCGAAACATACGCAAACAAAAGAGGAGGCCGGTTTCCCGCCTCCCCTTGGAGCCTTCTCGAGCTCGCCGGTTCAACAGGACCCGGCGGACTCATGTTGTCCACCGTCTATTCGGCAGCCTCCGCCATCGGGACAACCGATACGAAAGTGCGGCCATTGGCTTTTGCGCGGAACTCGACGTGACCTTCGATCTTGGCGAACAGAGTATGGTCGGTGCCCATGCCGACATTAAGGCCGGGATGCCAGGTGGTGCCGCGCTGACGCGCGATAATGTTGCCGGGAATCACACGCTCGCCGCCAAATGCCTTGATGCCAAGGCGCTTGCCTGCCGAGTCGCGTCCGTTCCGGGAAGAACCGCCTGCTTTTTTGTGAGCCATAGCCCGTCTCCAACTTCGCCGTAATCTCTATATCAATTCCTTGACGGAATCATTTCACTTTTAGTCACGCATCAAATTTTGATGCGCGGCCGATCACTTTTGCACTTTTGACCGCCGTCGCCGCCTATTCGGCCGCGGCGGGCGCGGCAGCGGCCTTTTCCCGCTTCGGCCGCGGGCCGATCGAAGGCTTGGCGTTATCGGCCAGGATCTCGGTGATGCGAAGCACCGTGAGCTCGTCGCGATAGCCACGCTTGCGGCGCGAATTCTTGCGGCGGCGCTTCTTGAACGCGATCACCTTGGGGCCGCGCTTGTGGTCCAGCACTTCTGCCGCAACCGAAGCGCCCGCAACGGTGGGCAGACCCAGCACCGGCGTGTCACCGCCGAGCACCAGAACTTCGCCAAGTTGCACGATCGTGCCGACTTCGCCGGCGATCTTGCCTATCTCGAGTACATCATTCGGAACGACGCGGTATTGCCGGCCGCCGGTTTTGATGACTGCGAACATCGTTTTATTCCTTCGTGTTCGATCCCGGCCTCGGACTTAAGGCCCAATTGGGTCATGTCCGGGTCGGCTTTTTGGTCAGTCGTTATGGGTACGATTTTCGCGCGGTTGGGGCGTATGCCCTCAAATTCACGCAAAAACAAGCGGCGCGAGAAATCCCGCGCCGGATGCGGGGACTTATAGCCGCTGGCAGCCCCGAGTCAAGGCAAAGAAGCCCGAAAACCGGCCCGAAATGAGGGATTTGGCGCATTTTCGGCCGGGCCTCGCCGCGTGCCGTGGCGCTGGAGCGCTCCTGCCGTGAAACCAATGGGTTCCCCGCCCGTTGTGTCAATGAAATCCGGCTGGGCAAGGGCAAAAATGGCAGAAGACGTCACGACGACGGGTATCGCGCGGCACGGCGCTACGCGTTTGCCGTCCGTGGAGGTCGATAGTTTCAACATCGAGCTGAAGGACGATGACGGGTTTCTCGGCGACCGCGCCAGCAAGGGCGCGTTTCGCGAGATTCTGGAGGGGCTGCGCAAGCCGCTGAAGAAAAACGGCGACGATCCCCTTGGCAAAAAGCCCGCCGGCGAGATTGCCAAGAGCGAGCTCGACGAGGTGCTGGTGGGCGACGACGTTGCGGCCGCGGCGCTGGTGCACGGCGCGATCGAGGAATTCGCGCAGGAACTGGCCTATGTGACGAGGCGCTTTCTCAAGACCAAGGCCTGGGCCGATACCGAGCGCATCGTCGTCGGCGGCGGCTTCCGGCAAAGCCGGGTCGGCGAACTCGCCATCGCCCGCACCGACATCCTGCTCAAGGCCGAGGAGTATGATGTGGATCTGGTGCCGATCCGCTTTCACCCGGATGAAGCCGGTCTGATCGGTACGCTGCATCTGGCGCCGTCATGGATCTTCGAGGCCCATGACAGCATTCTCGCCGTCGATATCGGCGGCACCAACATCCGTTGCGGCGTGGTCGAGACGCGCTGGAAAAAATCGCCCGACCTTTCCAAGGCCGCGGTGTGGAAGTCTGAGTTGTGGCGGCATGCCGACGATGAGCCGACGCGCGAAGGCGCGGTGAAACGGCTGGTCAAGATGCTGAAGGATCTGATCGCCGACGCCGAAGCCGAAAGCCACAAGCTGGCGCCTTTCATCGGCATCGCCTGTCCCGGCGTGATTAACGAGGACGGATCGATCGAGAAGGGCGCGCAAAACCTGCCGGGCAATTGGGAGAGCAGCAGGTTCAACCTCCCGGCGAGTCTCATGGAAGCGATTCCGATGATCGGCGATCACGACACCGCGGTGTTGATGCATAATGACGGCGTCGTACAGGGGCTTTGCGAGGTCCCTTACATGCAGGATGTCGAGCGATGGGGCGTGCTGACCATCGGTACTGGTCTTGGCAATGCGCGCTTCACCAATCGCAGGAAGGAAAACGGCAAGGGCGAAAAGGCCAAAGACAAGGACAACGGCGACAAGGACGACAAGAAAACGAAGAAGGGTAAAGATTAACGATCGCGTTCGCTTGCGGCGGAAAAACGGGTGATGTCGAGAAAACGCTGCAAAACAAGGGGTCGGAGTGCTTTGCTCCGGATTTTTACGGTGCGCGCGTTCGGGGTTCCCTCGCGCGCGGTAAGGTTGACTGGTTAGGTTAAAACCGGGATCGCGTTGCCCTTTCCGCGCGCGCCGCTACCGTCAAATCGTCGCTCCGCCTGGCCGGCGAAGCCGCACTTCCCGGCCAGAATTTCAAAGCAGCGGCACGGGGCCGCCAGTGTTTTGTCGCGTCTGGCGGCCCCACCTTTTTTCACCTTTCTCTTGAGTTGGATCGCATCCGCAAAAAAGACTGCGCTCCCTCTCCCGCTTGCGGGGGAGGGTTGGGGTGGGGTCTCACTGCGAGTCGTATTGTGGAGAGAGCCCCCACCCGGATCACATCTGCGATGTGATCCGACGTAAGAGCGAGCTTCGCTCGTCTCGACCCCGCAAGCGGGAGAGGTGCAGCGAGTCTGCCGCCGCACCGATTCAAACAAACCTCGTCACACCCAGCCGATGCGCTGAAAGAACGCAGCGATCTCGGATGCCGCGCGATCGGGATCCTCGCGATGCGCGAAGTGACCGACGCCTTCAAACATTGCCAGATCGAGATTTGAAAAAGTCTCGCCGAGCCGGTCGGTCCAGGCATAGGGAAACAGCGGGTCGTGTTCGGCCCAGCGAACGCAGGTCGGCGTGTCGATCGGCGCCAACTGCGGCGCCTCGCCCTGCAGCATCCGGATGCGCCCGGCATGGGCGCCGCGATAATAGGCAAAGCCGCCGGCGAGGTTTCCGTCTTTCAGGAAATTGTCGATGAAGGCTTCGAGCACATTGTCGAAGGCGTGCTTGCGGTGGCTCCAGTGTCTCAGGAAATAGCCGATATAGGCGAGACAGCTTTCGCGGCTGGCGCCGATCAGCGATGGTGCGATCTCCAGCTGGTTGAACGACTGGTACCAGATATTGTTCAGCCGGTCCGGCTCCGCCATCCGCGGCCCGATGCCGGGATGGACGAAGTCGAAGAAGAACAGTCCCGCGATGCGTTCCGGTGCTGTGCGCGCCAGCGGTTGCATCAGCCCGCCGCCGACATCGTGGCCGACGACGCCGGCCTGCTCAAGACCGAGCGCGTCCAGCAGCGCCAGCATGTCCGCGGCGTGCTGATCGGGACCGTGCGGCCCGTTGGGTTTGTCGCTGTCGCCGAAACCGCGCAGGTCGGGCGCATAGAGCGTGAAGCGATCGGCAAGCCGTGCCATCACAGGCTCCCAGGTCAGCCAGAATTCGGGCCAGCCATGCAGCAATAATAGCGGCTGCCCTTTGCCGGCGCGGGCGACATGGAACGCCGCGCCATTGGCCCGAACCGTCAAATGCTGCATTTTCGGCTCCTTTTTGCTTTCCCGGGTCCGCTTGGGTCCCGGCGGAAATCTTGCCCCCGCGCCTTGTCTGGCCCGCCATCCTCGCCTAGAACTCGCCCCGACCGCGGGCCTGAGGAATCACCCCAAATTGGCGCCTGGAGAGGTGGCAGAGTGGTCGAATGCACCGCACTCGAAATGCGGCATAGGTGCAAGCCTATCGGGGGTTCGAATCCCTCCCTCTCCGCCAGTTTTATTTGACCATCCGACACTTTTCGGACACCGCGAAAACCTCGCAAGACAACGCTTCCGGCCTGCAAGAGTGTGCAAGTGTCGAAGCATGTATCCTTCAAAAGTAGTCCATTCTGCAAGCACGCCGTCATCGCGGTCGCGGGCGCCCGACGTCGTCTTGTGCGACGGTCTTTCATGCATTGATTTCAGATCCGCGTGCCGCTCGAGCATGATGGGTTGGAATTGAATTGCTTCGCCGTCAGCGCGAAGCCCTAACCATCGATCTCGCGTCTCGGACACAGCAGCGCAGCGCCCGTTCAACGGTGCACCGCTGGGCCGGACGCAAAATCGCGAAAACAACCCCATGCAAAGTAGAATGCGCCTCGCAGCGTGCTGTTGCGTCCGGGGCCAGGCTAAGAAAATGGTCTGTGGCCGCGGCCCAACCCAATCTCTTCCCACTCCAGTTGTGGCGGTCGGCTCATCGGCAAGAGCGGAGCCAGCATGGCGTCATCTGGATAGCCATCATGCACAGCGCACCGGAAGGCCTTGTCGACCCTCCCATCATCAAGCGCCTCACGTTGATCGGCTTGCCCACTTCCGGCCGCCCTCACTCATTCAAGTTGTCCGAACCTGTCCTGCAACGAGCAGGCACGCCGTGCAGGCCGGCGCGACATCCAAAGGGGCTTGACGCCCGCATCCTGGTCATCCTACTGGTCTTACCAAGGCAATATATCAAAAAAGACCGACGGGAATGGAACTCAAGCGAGCGGCCGAGGGTGAAAAGGGCTTTCAGAAGGTCTTCGCCTTCCTGCGCGACCGGCTGATCGCCGGTTCGCTCAAGCCGGGCGACCGGCTGGTCTCCGAACGCGAGCTGGCGATACAGCTCGGCGTGGGCCGGCCGCTGGTGCGGGAAGCCCTGCGCGCCCTGACCATGCTTGGCATCGTCGAAATTCGCGATCGCATCGGCACCGTGGTGACGCGTCCGGACATCTCCGTGCTCAACGACTTCTTCACCTTCGCGCTGGCCCAGCAGGCCGACATGGTCGACGACGTGATGCAGGCGCGCATCGCCATCGAATGTCAGGCCGTGCGGCTGGCCTGCGAGCGCGCCAGCATCGCCGATTTCGAACGACTGCAGCGTACGCTGGCGAAAATTTCGGAAACGATCGACGAGGCCGATGCGGGCGGCATGGCCGACTTCGAGTTTCACCAGTCGATCGTGCTGGCGTCCCATTCGGAGACGCTCGCCGTCCTGCACAATGCGATGGCCGGCCTGCTCACGCATTCGCACCGCAGCCGCCGCGAACTGGTGCAGGCCTTCCCGTCGATGAAGACCTACCTGATCGACGATCACAAGCGCATCTTCGATGCGATCCTCGCCCGCGATCCCGAGCGGGCGGATACGACGCTGCGCCGACATTTTGCGATCGGCGATGAATACCGGCGGCGCGCCGTCGTCGGTCAGGAAGATAGCCGGCAGATATCCGGCTGATTGCGAGCGACGCGGAAACAACGACACGACGAGAGAAGCGATGGGACGGGACGACAAGGGAAGCGTTGGCTTCATCGGCATTGGCACGATGGGGCGGGAAATGGTCCGCAACCTGCTCAAGGCAGGGCATGTCGTCAGGGCTTTCGACGTTGTCGAGGCCGCGATTGCCGACGTGGTTTCGGCGGGAGCCACAGGCGCCACGAATCCTGCGGACGCGGCCCGTGGTTGCGAGATCGTTGTCACCATGCTGCCCGACACGCCGTATGTCGAAGCGGTGATCTACGGCGAGGACGGACTTTTGAAATCGCCGCCTGCGGGCAGGCTGATCGTCGACATGAGCACGATCTCGCCGGTCGCGGTCCGCCGCATCCATGCGGATCTGCAACGCGCCGGCGTCAGTTTCATCGACGCGCCCGTCTCCGGCGGCCCGCTCGGCGCGAAGAACGCCGCGCTCTCGATCATGGCCGGCGGCGACGCGGAAGCTTTCGGCAAGGCCGAACCGTTCTTCAGGGCCATGGGCACCACCATCACCCATGTCGGCGCCTCCGGCGCCGGACAAACCGTCAAACTCTGCAATCAGCTGATTTGCGGTATCAACATCCAGGCGATCTGCGAGGCGCTCGCCTTGGGCCGCGCCTCCGGCGTCGATCTCGACTTGCTTCGTCGCGTCCTGCTGGGCGGCTCGGCCGCATCCTGGATGCTCGACAAGCTCGGTCCGGCGATGATCGCAGGCGACGTCGGCGCCGGCTTTCGGATCGACTTGATGCTCAAGGATCTCAGGCTGGTGCAGGAGCATGCACAGGCGCTGAGCGTGCCGCTGCCCGGAACCGCACTCGTCACCAGCCAGTATGTCGACGCGCGGGCGCACGGCGAAGGCGCCAACGGCAATCAGGCCCTGTTCCGCGTCTACGACCGCATGACCAATCAAAGCGCTGGATGATCCCATCGCAATGAACATCGAACTCGACTTTCCCGCAGTGCTGGAACGGTGGCCGAAATTCCTCGAAGGCGCCATTCTGACGCTCGAACTTGCGTTCCTCGCAACGGTTTCCGGCGCCGTTCTTGGCACACTCGCGGCCGTCGGCCGCGGCACCCATAGCCGGCTGATTGCCCGCATCTGCAAAGTCTATGTGGAAGCCATCCGCAATACGCCGCTGCTGGTCCAGATATTCCTGGTCTATTTCGGACTTGCCAGCGTCGGACTGAAACTGTCGGCCTTCACCGTTGCGGTGGTCGCGCTGACGATCAATGTCGGGGCCTACACCGCCGAGATCATGCGCGCGGGTTTCGAAGCGATCCCGCGCGGGCAGATCGAGGCGGCCGAAGGGCTCGCGCTCACGCGCTTCCAGATCTATTGGCACATCATCCTGCTGCCCGCCGTCGAGCGGGTCTATCCGGCGCTCACCAGCCAGTTCGTCCTGCTGATGCTCGCCTCGTCGGTCTGCTCGCAGATCTCCGCCGAGGAATTGACGGCGGTGGCCAACTACATCCAGTCGGACACCTACCGGGCGTTCGAGACCTACATCATCGTCGCCGTGCTCTACATTCTGCTGTCGCTGGTCATGCGCGCGGGATTCTGGGGCCTCGGGCTCGTCCTGTTTCCGCGCCGGCGACGGCTAGGCACGACGTTGTGAGGTAGCGCATGGGCGGACATCTCAACGCCAACCACCTGCTGTTCCTCGGCCACGGCGCGCTATGGACGATCGGGCTTTCCCTGATCGCGCTGATCGGTGGCGGTATCGTCGGCTTCGTGATCGCGCTCGCGCGGATTTCTCCCCTCAGGTCCGTGCGGCTGCTCAGCGCCGCCTATGTGCAACTGGTTCAGGGCACGCCGCTGCTCGTCATCCTGTTCCTCGGTTATTTTGGACTGGCAGCAATCGGCCTCAAGATGTCGCCGCTTGCCGCCGCCAGCGCTTCGCTCACCCTCTATGTCGCGGCCTATCTCGGCGAGATCTGGCGCGGCTCGATCCAGTCGGTGCCAAAGCCGCAATGGGAAGCGGCGGAAGGCCTGGCGCTGAACCGCACCCAGCGCATGATGAAGGTGATCCTGCCGCAGGCGATCCGCATTGCGACGCCGCCCACCGTCGGCTTCATGGTGCAGATCATCAAGAACACCTCGCTCGCCTCGGTGGTCGGTTTCGTCGAACTGATGCGCTCGGGACAGATCGTCAACAACTCGCTGTTCGAGCCATTCATCGTCTACGCCATCATCGCCGCCGTTTATTTCGCCATGTGCTACCCCTTGTCCCTGTTCAGCCAGAAGCTGGAGCGGCGGATGGGGCGTGGCAGTGCCAACTTCAGCCTGGCCTGACAATGCAGCAATCCGCATCTTCCACTCCTATCGTGTCGCTCCGCAACGTGCAGAAGAGCTTCGGTTCGCTGAAGGTGCTCGATGGCGTGAGCTTTGCCGTCGAGCGCGGCGAGGTCCTTGCCATCATTGGCAGGTCGGGTTCCGGCAAGAGCACCGCGCTACGCTGCATCGACCGTTTCGAGAAGGTCGACGGGGGCGAGATCACCGTCTGCGGACGCAGGGTTGATCTTCCCGAGGTCGATCTACGGGCGCTGCGACAGGATGTCGGTATCGTATTCCAGAGCTACAACCTGTTTCCCCATCTCACGATCGAGCAGAACATCACGCTGGCGCCGTGCTCGGTGAAGCGAATGGGCCTGTCCGAGGCGAAAGCGCTGGCGCACAAGGTGCTTGCGCAGGTCGGTCTCGAAGAGAAGGTTCACGCCTATCCCGAGCAGCTATCCGGTGGCCAGCAGCAACGCGCCGCCATCGCGCGTTCGCTCGCCATGCAGCCCAAGGTCATGCTGTTCGACGAGGTAACCTCGGCGCTCGATCCCGAACTGACAGGCGAAGTGCTGAAGGTGATCGAACAGCTCGCAGCCGATGGCATGACCATGGTGATGGTCACCCATGAAATGGGATTTGCAAGGAGCATCGCCGATCGGATCGTCTTCATGCATCGCGGCAAGGTTCACGAAACCGGGCCTGCCTCGATCCTGACGGCACCGACGACGCCGGAACTCGTCCAGTTCGTGGGGACGGGCAATCTAAAATCATAACAGGAGAGGAAAACCAAATGATCGGAAACCGGAAAATTCTGGGCTGCGCCGTCGCTGCATGCTGTCTCGTTGTGCTGCAGGGCCGGCCGGCGCACGCCGACCTGCTCGATGACATCACGAAGGCCAGGAAGATCCGTATCTCGACGGACCTTGCCATTCCCCCGTCCGGCATGATGGACGGCACCATGAAGCCGACCGGCTCCGATGTCGAGGTGGCCCAGTTGCTGGCCAAGGATTGGGGCGTTGAGCTGGAATTCATCCAGACCACCGGCGCGACGCGGATCCCCAATGTGCAGACCGGCAAGGCGGATATCATCATTTCGACCCTGTCGGTCACGCCCGAGCGGGCCAAGGTGATCGATTTCTCGAAGAAATACGCGACGCTGCAATCGGATATCGGCTGCCTGAAATCACTGAACGTAAAGGACTGGCCGGACCTGAAGGACAAGACCGTGGGCGTCTCGCGCGGCACCACGCAGGATACCATGCTGTCGAACATGAAGGACAAGGAACTGAAGATCGCGCGTTATGACGACGATGCCACCGGCGTGACGGCAGCCGTCTCCGGGCAGGTCGATTGCATGGGCTCGTCGGCCACGATCATCAACCAGATCGGCGTCAAGAATCCGGCGCGCGTCTTCGAGTCCAAGATCCCGCTCGCCAGCTTCGAGCTCGCCATCGGGCTGAAGAAGGGCGAGCCGCGCCTGCTGGAGAAGCTCAACGCATGGATCACCGAAAACGTCAAAAACGGCAAGCTCAACGCCATCTACAGGAAATTCCATGGTGTCGAACTGCCACCCGAGATGCGCGGCTAAAAACCACAAACCCGTGGCAGCCGCCACCAGTCAACATAAGGAAAATGATATGCGTCTCGTCATAGGATCCGACCACGCCGGCTGGTCACTCAAGAAGGCGGTCATCGATCACGTCCGCAGCCTCGGACACGAGGTCGTCGACGTCGGATCCTACGACGAAAATCCGGTGGATTTTCCGGATATCGCACGGGCGGTGGCACAGAAGGTGACGTCGGGTGAAGTCGCGCGCGGCATCATGGTGTGCGGTACCGGTGTTGGCGCCTCGATTGCGGCCAACAAAATGAAGGGCATCCGCGCCGCGGTCTGTCACGACGTCCATTCGGCCCATCAGAGCGTCGAGCATGATGATGTGAATGTCATGTGCATTGGTGCGCAGATCGTCGGACCGTGGCTCGCCATCGATCTGATCTCCTCGTTTCTTGCCGCAGAGTTTTCGACGGACGAAGAGTTCCGGCGACGCGTCCAGAAGCTTCACGAAATGGATGCGGAAGGCTGAGGCTTTGCCTTGGAGTGGGCAATGATCCTTGTGTTCGGTTCACTCAATGTCGACCTGGTCGCCAGGGTGCCGGTCATTCCCGGTCCCGGCCGGACCGTGCTGGCCCCATCCTATCAAATCCACTTCGGCGGAAAGGGAGCCAACCAGGCGGTCGCCGCCGCACGGATCGCCGGCGCTGGACAGGTCCGCATGGCGGGCCGACTGGGACAGGACGTATTTGGCGAGGAGGCGCTCAAGAACCTCTCCAGCAACGGCATCGACACCAGCCAGATCGCCAGGGTCGATGAGCCGACGGGCTGCGCGTTCATCGCCGTCGATGCGAGCGGAGAAAACGCGATCACGGTAGCGAGTGGCGCCAACAATACGGCCTGCGCCGCAGATATCTCGGACGCACTCTTTAACGCCGACACCGTTCTGGTGCTGCAGATGGAGGTGCCGTACTCCGGGTCGCTTCGCGTTGCGCGCAAGGCCAAATCTGCCCATGGCAAAGTTGTCTGGAATCTGGCTCCGGTCCCGGATCAGATGACAGGCACGATGATCCGCGATCTGCTCGAAGCGACAGACTATCTCATCGTAAACGAGCACGAGGCGCTCGACGTTGCCGCCGCGCTCGACGCAGGCGTGACGGATTTCGAGGCCGCCTGCAACTGGCTGGCCAGATCGGGCGGGTTGACTTGCGTGGTGACGGCCGGAGCACAGGGAGCTCTGGCCGTGACTGCCGACGATACGCGGTTCCGCACGCCGTCCCCGAGCATCAGACCGGTCGACACGACAGGCGCCGGCGATACGTTTGTCGGTGCCTTTGCTTCCATGATTGGCGAAAAATCGTCGCTAAAGAAGGCGTTGGAAGTGGGATGCGAGGCCGCGGCCTTGAGTTGCCTGAAGGCCGGCGCGCAGCATGGCATGCCGATGCGAGACGCGTTACGCGGGGTGCCGCCGAGGGATCCAACGACAGTTCCTCGAACATAGCGCCTGCGGTCGAATGCGTTGATTTGACGGTGGTAAAGTGATGGCTGACATTCCGCTTCGTTCAATGCCTGCGCCGCGCATGTGACGGGCGTTCAAAGCGCAGTCATCGTAACTCACACCTGCGCGGCAAATCGGTCGATCAGCCATTGCGTTGCAGGACCTGGCGGCGTTTGGATTCGCCAAATCGCCTGCAGCGGATACAGCGCATCCTTCACGCCCTGGATATCCAGCTCGATGAGTCGTCCTGCCTCCAGGTCGCCGCGGACCATGAATTCCGGCATCAAGCCCCAACCGATCGCGGCCAATAGCAAGGCATGCTTCACGCCGAGATCTGCCAGCCGCCATGTCTTGCTACTGACGACACCGAAATCCTGGCCTTGTGTCAGTGGCGAACGGTCGGTCAGAACAAGCTGGATGTGCTCGCGCAACTCACCAGGCGAATGTCGTCGCGAGCGCGCCAGCGGATGAGACGGCGATGCGACCGGGATTAGCCTGACGTTTCCGATCTGCTGTCTGTCCATGTCATCGGGAAGCGGATGCATGGCGCAGTTGATTCCAAGCCGTGCGGTGCCGTCTGCCAGGAGCTGGGTCACCGCACCAAGCGCTTCCGCATGCACCCGCAATTGAACTGTCGGATACGCAATTTGGAAGGCTTGCAGAGCGTCGACCAGGCGGGCCGTTGGGAGCATCACGTCAGCGACCAGCGAGACCTCCGCTTCCTCGCCTTCGCGGAGGCTCGCGGCCTTGGCGCGCATCTTCTCCACGCCCTGAAGAACCGACCGTGCGTGGGCGAGCAGCGCGCGTCCGGCTTCGGTGAGTTCTGGCTTCTTTGTCCCCGCGCGGTCGAATACGGCGATTCCGAGCTGCTCCTCGAGATTGTCGATCCCGTAGGCGATCGCCGAGGTGGCACGGTTCAGGCGCCGCCCGGCCGCGGCGAAGCTGCCGCACTCCGCGACTACGGAGAGAATCTGGAGCTGATCGATTGTGGGAATACCGACCTTCATTTCTAAAATCCTGAATAGTCTTCTCTAGATTATCCGCATTTTCTGAAATGTGGAAGGGGGCTATCGCTCGCTTTAGTTGAAACGAGGTTGCCCATGAATACCCTCACACTCCCGCGCGAGCGCAACGTCGCGACGCGCCATGCCGCCTTCCATACCGTTGAAGGAGATGGATTCGAGGTTCGTCGCGCCATTCCATCGTCCGCCTTTGAGGCCATTGGCCCCTTCATCTTCCTTGATCATTTCGGGCCGATCGAGGTGCGGCCGGGCGAAGCCAAGGGCGCCTCGGCTCACCCTCACGCCGGTATCGAGACCCTGACCCTGCTCCTCGAAGGGCTGTCGGTGCACAAGGACAGCCTCGGCAATGTCAGCGCGATGGGGCCAGGCGAGGTGCAATGGATGCGCGCCGGCCGCGGTGTGATCCACGATGAATCGCCGGACGAGATCCTGGTGCGCACGGGCGGCCGCGTGCACGGGGTGCAGCTGTGGATCAACATGCCGAAAGGCGGAAAGCACGCTGATCCCGCCTATCGGCACGTGAAGGCCGACGAGATTCCGCTGTTGCCGCATGACGACGGAACGGTGCGCCTCATTGCAGGGCAGGTCGGCAACGTCGCCGGCCCCGTCTGGACTTCCGGCAGTCCCTTCGTGGTTCACGCCAGCCTGATGTCCGGCGGCACCCTGCGCATTGACGCGTCGCGTGCTCGTGAACTTGCACTCTATGTCATGACGGGCAAGATCGCCATTGCCGATGAGACTGTCGAGCCGGGGCAGCTCGCCCGCCTTACGTCCGGGGACACGCTGCAAGTAGCAGTGCGGGAGAACAGTGAGCTGCTGCTGGTCGGCGGCGATTCGCTCGATGCGCCCATCGTCCGTCACGGCCCCTTCGTCATGAACACCATTGCCGAACTCGAACGCGCGGTTCGCGACTATCACGCGGGCCGGATGGGACAAATCTGACATGCCCCATCGCACTCATCTTTACCGTCGCAACAAGTCGTCAATCCACCCAACTCAAACAAGGAGTCCTTCGATGTCCACGCCTGCTTACCTGCCTGCGCTGGGTCGCCTGCTGATCGCGCTCATCTTCGTCTTGTCGGGTCTGTCGAAAATCGCTGCTCCCGCCAACGCGATCGCTTATATCCAATCTGCCGGGGCGCCATTTGCTCCGGCCGCTTTCGCCGTCGCGGTTATCGTCGAGGTGACCGGCGGGCTCGCTCTGCTGGTTGGCTTTCAGACCCGCCTCGTCGCTGCAGCCCTGGCAATCTTCACGTTGGCCGCGGCCGTGCTGTTCCACAACAACATGGCCGACCAGAACCAGATGATCCACTTCATGAAAAACCTCGCGATCACCGGAGGTCTTCTGCAGGTGATCGCGTTCGGCGCCGGCGCGTTCAGCCTGGACAACAGGCGCAAGTCCGCTTCCGTCGCGGCGTAAGCGGTCTGATTGAAGTAAGAGCGGCGAGACACATCTCGTCGCGGTTTGGCACGGGTTTCGCGGTCGCCGCAAACGGAGCTTCAAATGCCATTTCCGATCACCGAACATGTCGTGAAGACGAGTCGTCATACGACGGCTTATCTTGCGTGCGGCGCTGCCGACGCGCCGATGATCAATTTCCTGCATGGATGGCCCGAACTGTCGATTAGTTGGCGTCACCAGTTGCCAATATTCGCCGAGCTGGGGTTCCGTTGCGTGGCGCCAGATATGCGTGGATACGGCAGGTCAAGCGTCTATCGGCGGCATGCGGATTACGCGGTCGAAAATAGTGTGCGCGACATGGTCGAACTCCTGGATTCGCTTGGACGCGAGAAGGCTGTGTGGGTGGGGCATGACTGGGGAAGCCCGGTGGTTTGGGACATTGCCAGTCACCATCCAGACCGGTGCCACGGCGTTGCCAACCTATGCGTACCCTATTTGCCCAAGGGCTTCGCGCCGGAAAACTTGCTTCCGCTTGTTGATCGGACGCTCTATCCGGAGAACGAGTTTCCGGCAGGTCAGTGGGAATACAAACTATTCTATCAAGAGAACTTCTCGGCAGCCTGTGCCGCGCTCGAAGCCAACCCACGAGACACCGTGAAAGCGCTGTTCCGCAAGGGTGATCCCGCGGCTCGAGGCAAGCCGGCCCGCACCGCGCTGATACGTAAGCATGGTGGGTGGTTTGGTGGCGCGGGTAGAGCCCCAGACGTGCCTATCGATTGCGATGTGCTAACTGAAGCGGACCTTGCCGCATACACGGCAGCATTGGAGCGGAACGGTTTCTTCGGTCCGGCCTCTTGGTACATGAATCACGATAGGAACATTGCTTACTCGGCAAAGGCGATCAACGGCGGTCGGCTCGACATGCCCGTGCTTTTCCTTCATGCGGCCAACGACGTGACCTGCGACACGACGGGCTCCCGCCTCGCCGAGCCGATGCGTGAATACTGTGCGGACCTGACTGAGGTCGTGGTCCAATCGGGACACTGGATGGCGCAGGAATGCCCCGTCGCAGTGAATGCGGCATTGGCGAAGTGGCTTGGAATGAAGTTGGCCGACGTCTGGGCGTCATGACGGGCAGCGGCCGACGTTGGCTGGATTGGGGGTTTGATCGCGATGACCGCTGATTCCGCCAGGTGGGCTCACTGCCGCGCCAATCGACATTTGCGGCTATTCTTGTTCTCGCGCCAATTCCGGAAGCACGCGGTAGCGGGCGATCTCATGCGGGAAATCGCCGCGGTTGGCGAGCAGAACAATGCCGGCTTTGCGTGCCGGCACGAGGCCGACATAGGCTGTCGTGTTGTTGAGTCCGCCCGGCTTGTCGACAACGACCACGTCGTTCAAATGAATAGTTTCCCAGGACATCGCCTGGCCGAACTTTTCGTCCACACGAAATGCCTCACGCTGCGTCATCTGCAATGCCTGTCGCAATTGCGGATCGATCGCTGCGCCATCGATAAAGGCAGCAAGCAAGGTGGCGAGATCGCGCGCCGAGGAGAACATCTGACCCGTGCCGGGGAAATCGAAATAGCTCTGCTGGTTTCCCGGTGCGCCAATCGCCATGCCCGTATCCGAGTAACCCTGCACGACACGTTTCAACAGCTCCGGAGCCAGGATGGCGCGGTTGTCCGGTCCGCGCTCGGGGAGGAATGTCTGGTTCATGCCGAGCGGCTTCAGGATGCGCGCTTCGATCAGCTCTCCGATCGGCCGACCGTAGCGACGTTCGAGCACCAGTTGCAGCAGCACATAGCCTGCATGTGTATAGATGCGCTGCTTGCCCGGTTGCTCGCCTGCTCGCGGCGTCCATGCGTTGAGCATGTCCAGGAATTGCTGCCGCGTAAACGAATCGTTCGGCCATGGCGGGTGGTCGGTCGGCAGCAGGAGGCCTGACGTGTGCGTTGCCAGTTCACCGATCGTTACGCGCTTGATGTAGTCGCCGCGCAACTCGGGGAGATAATTGCTCACTGGATCGTCCAGACGCAGTTCGCCATGCAGCGTACCCAGCGCGACCAGGATGGCGTCAAACGGTTTTCGCACCGACGCCAGGTTGAACAACGTGTCTGACGTGATTGGCCGATCTGTCGATCCGTCGGCGACGCCGTAGTTGAAAAATTGGGTGTGGCCCGCCGCGTAGACCGCCACAGCGAGACCGCCCGGTTTGCCGACGGTTTCCGGAGCCAGCTCGGCCGTTACGATGTGCTGAACCTTGGCATCCATACCGATATCCGCAGCCGACCCGCGCGCCAGTGCGAGCAGCAGGGCTGGAAAAATCATCAGGCCGATCGCTCGACGATGCCGCCACCAGTGCGAAGAACGTGTCACCATACCGAGCCATCGTCAGATTGAAGCCGAGTGATGCTCTTACGCGCGCGAAACGGCGCTTATCGGGAAGCGCCGTCAACTTGCCGTGAAGCCGTCGAATTCCGCCGACTTGCGAGCTGCGAACGCTCGACGCAGGCAAGGCGCGAACTTCGAACCCGGCACTGCCGCAGGCGCAAGGCAGGACATTCCAAACATCGACCGTGCCTTGCGCGGGGGCTCTATGAGATCGCCATGATCTCAAGCTCTTGCCCGGCTGTGCCGACGACATCCCCAACGGCCTTGCCCATCAGCGACCTTGCCACCGGGGACACGAAGGAAATGGAACCGGCCTTGGGGTCCGCTTCGTCCTCTCCCACGATTTGATATTTCTGCACGCGTCCGTCGTCGCGCCGGAAGGTCACGGTGCTGCCAAAAACAACAGTGTCCGTTGACGCAGGGTTGGCGATGACCTGAGCGGTCCGAACTCTCGCCGCAAAGTAGCGCACATCCCGCAACGGGGTCGCGGCTTGCCGCCGCCGCTCATTGATGTCTTCGATCTTCTGCGCCGTCTCGTAGGCCTCGCGAGCCTGGTGGAGCTGAAGTTCCAGCGCCTTCAAGCCGGCTTCCGTAACCAGGTTCGGATGAGGCGAAATCGGGCGGTCGGGCAGCAGAGTTTCCGACGCCGTTTCGGCACTGTCTTCCTTGGTAAAGGCAACGCTCAATCCTGGATCCCTTCCGAGTGAGAGATAATGGGAAATGCAAGGCCAATGACAAGAACACGGACTGGCCAAGGGAATTGTAGCACAACATGCAGCGGCTTTTGCGGATCACATATCGCGGAGCGATAGGAACCATTTGATGGCTACAGGCGCGCGGCGCCACGCGGGTTGGCCGGCGTTCCCTGAGACGGTCAGAAACCCGCCGCAATCTCGGCGAGGCGGCGATGTGCATTCTGCTGCGCGGCACGGGCCGGTTCGGCCGGGCCGGCGGTGGGGCCGATCGGCACGAAGCGCACGTTGCTGATACCGATGAAGCGGAGCGCCTCGCGCAAATAAGGCGTCGCCATGTCGATGCGCCCGCGGTTCATGCCGGTCACGAAGTCGCTGCCGCTGGCCAGGATCACGATGGTCGGCCGGTCCTTGAGCAGGGGCTGGTAGCCTTGCGCCGGATCAAAGCGAAATGTCAGTCCGGGCTGCGTGATCACGTCGATCCAGTGTTTCAGCTTGTACGGAACGCCGAAATTCCACATCGGGGTTGAGATCAGCACGCGATCGGCAAGCGCCAGGCGAACGGCAATGCGTTCGGTAACCGCAAAGGCATCGCGCTGCGAGTCGGTGAAGGCGCGTCCGCCGAGGCGGGCATATTTGGCTTCCAGGACATAGCCTTCGAATTCAGGCAAATAGTCCTTCCAGAGGTTCATCACGTCGATGTCCCAGTCCGGCCGCGCCTGGCGGAAACGATCAAGAAAGACACGCGCGCCGGCACTCGATTCGGAATCGGCGCGCGGCGAACAGGAGAGATGAAACAGTTTCGGCAACGTCCTGCTTTCAGCCCAGCGCCTTGATCACGGCGTCGGCGTTGGTCACGACCGCAACGTTCCGCATCGCGAAATTGACCGAGGCGTGGTGCCATTCGGCGTTCATCGTCGAACAGCAATCCTCCGGCACGATCATGAAGTAACCCTTGTCGGCGCCGGTGCGCGCGGTGTGCTCGATCGACATGTTGGTCCACGCGCCGGCATTGATGATCATGTCGCGCCCGGTCGCCTTGAGGATGGTTTCCAGCCGGGTGCCTTCCCAGGCGCTCATGCGCATCTTTTCGACGACGAAGTCGCCGGCGCGCGGCTCCAGCCCCGAAACCGGGGCGGCCCCCCAGCTGCCGCGCACCATGGCCTTGCTGTCGACAAGCCCCTCGAACAGCGGCGCGTTGAGCGTGACGCCGGGCGCGCCTGCTTCAACGATGAACCAGACATGGATGATGACGACGCCGCGCGAGCGGGCGATCTCCGCCAGGCGGCGGACATTGTCGACCACACGCTGCTCGCGGGCGTGGGCGGGCGCGCCGGAATCCGCGAACGCGCCGCCGTCCATAATGACGTCGTTCTGCAGGTCCTGAAGGATCATCGCACAGCGCCGCGGATCAAGCTGCATGTCGCCGTCAGCCAGATGGGGCGCGGCCGCCGTGCTGCCGGCGTCGCCGCGCTTGCCGCTCATGTAGGGTTCGTGGCGCGGCCCGACCTTGGTCGGGATCGCATACACCGAATGGGTCGCCGTCAGATAGAGCGTCCGGAACTCGGGGCCGCCCCAGGTGAGATTGGCGACCAGCTCGGGAAGGCGGACCTTGCCGAGCAGTTCGCCGGCCGGTGAATAGACCCAGACGCCGCCGGGCGCCGTCACCCAGACGTTGCCGCGCTGGTCGCATTTCATCCCGTCGGGCAATCCGGGTTCGAGTTCCGAACGGATCCCGCCGGCAAATGTGCGCGGATTGGAAAGTGAGCCGTCGGCCTCGACGTCGAAGGCGCGGATCAGGGCCTGCACCGTGTCGTTGACGTAGAACACCCGCTCATCCGGGGAAAAGCACAATCCGTTCGGCTGCTCGAACAGATGACGATCGACCAGGAGTTTCGCCGCGCCGCCGCCGGGCGGAACGCGATAGACGCCCTGGAAGCCGAGCTGGCGCGGACGCTCGACGCCGAACACCGGCATGCGCCCATACCAGGGATCGCTGAAGTAGATCGCGCCGCTGGAGTGGACGCAGACGTCGTTCGGGCTGTTGAGCTCCTGGTTGTCGAAATGAGAGGCGAGCACCTCGCGGCGACCGTCGGGCCGTTCGCGAATGAGCGAGGACGTGGCATGCTCGCAGACGATCAGGTTAAGCTCCGCGTCGTAGGTCATGCCGTTGCATTTGTTCGAAGGACGCTTGACCTCGGTTACGCCGCGCCTGCTATCCCAGCGCCGGCGCACGTCGGCGGGCATGTCGGAAAACAGCAGATAGTGATCCACAGGGTGCCAGATCGGTCCTTCGGTGAATTCGAAGCCGGTTCCGGTCTGGCCGACCGGCGCGTAGGGATCGATCAGGTCCTCGAATTCCGATCGCAACGTGACATGCGTCATCGGTTGTATGTCCTTGGGTTACGCCGGGAACCAGTTGCGCTGCGGCAGGCTTTGCACGACCGGGCCGGGTACCTGGTCATGCAGCCGCCCGACCACGGTGCCGCCTTCGATCTTGGCCGGCCTGTCGTGAACCGGCAGCAGATAGCGTGAGCTGCTCAGGAGCTTCTTGATCGCGGCCTTTTCCGCCCGCTTGCTGGTGCCGTGGTTGCCGGTGGTGCGCGGCTCGGCGTCCTGGATTTCGTGGAACGGCGTCACGATCTGGTCGTTGAAATCGTAGATCACGTCGCCGCAGATCGTCGCGATGCCGTCAGCGGTGTGAACGTGGATGTTCATCGAGCCTTCGGTATGGGCGTTGGCGGCATCGCAATAGACGCCCGGCATCAGTTCGACCGGCCCGGTGAGTTCGAGATCCAGAAAGCGCAGCGCGCTCTTGGTGTGCAGGCGGTCGATCAGATGCTTGATGTCAGGCGCCGGATACTGCGGATGCATCAAGCCGGAGACGGAATACTCCAGCTCCTTACGGTTGAGGACGACTGTCGTATTCATCGGGAATAGGTCATCCTTGCCGGCGTGGTCGATATGAAGGTGCGTGTGGCAGACAAAGCGCACGTCGCCCATGCGAACGCCATGCCGCGCCAGCTGGTTCTCGATCATGTTCTCGTGGAATTGCAGGCCACGCATGCCCAGCGTTTCCATGATCTGGTTGGAGCGATAGCCGGTGTCGACCACGACGGGATAGGGGCCGCCGACAATCAGGAAGCCGAGCGTGAGGACGCGGCGGGTGCGGCCGCAGTCGCGCCCGAGCACGAGAAAACTCGATTCCAGCTCGATATCGCCATAGTCGAGTATCTTGATTTCCAACGGCATCTATTCCTCCGATTCCCGGTTCATCCCTGTTCTGATCATCGCGCCGGCGGCTGGTCCTGCTCACGGTCCAAGCCGGTAAACGCGCTTGGCGGTGCCTGCGAAAATGGCGTCACGCTGTTCGGGGCGAAGACGCGCCGTCGCGCTGCGGTAGGCATCGACGAGGTCGCGATAGCTGGTCCAGAGCTTTTCGATCGGAAAATTGGAGCCGAACAGGCACCGCTCGGCCCCGAAGATCGCGACCGTGTCTTCCAGGACTGCGGCGATGTGCGCGGCATCGTTGCGGTGGATGAAGGTGCCCAGCCCGGAAAGCTTGGCGACCACGTTCGGGCAACGCGCCAGCCGCGCCATGCCGGCGCGCCAGGCGGCGCGGCCTTCCGGCGAAGGGTCTTCCAGCATCCCCGCGTGCTGCAGCACGAAAGTCACCTTGGGGCAGGATTCGGCCAGCGCCGCTGCCTCCGCCATTTGCGGGGCGAACACCTGGAGGTCAAAACTCCAGTTGTAGTCGGCAAGCCGTCCGACATTGCGCCGGATCGCGGGGTCGGCGCAGAGGTCAGGACGCGCCGCGAAACGATAGAGCGGGTTCTCGTGCCAGTGCAACTGCATGCGTGCGCCGCGCACCAGCGGATAGCGCGCAAGGCGGTCAAGCTGCGGGCGAACATCGTCCACGCTGAAATCGGCATAGGCGACCAACGCGTGCGGCCAGCCGTGTTCATTTGCCGTCTGCTGCACCCAGGCCGCCTCACGCTCGAATTGATCATTGGGCCAGTTGGTCTGCACGTAGACCGAACGAAGGACGCCTGTGCCTGCGAGGTCGTCGAGATATTCGCGAATCGGATAGTCGCGGCGGATCGGTTCATACGGGCCGAAGATGCGGGGCTGCATCGGGCCGGATAACCAGGCCAGATCCGCCTGACGCCAGATATGATGATGGGCGTCGACAATGCCGATCATGCGGCCCTCCTGCTTCCCAGCGACAGCAGATGCGAGACCACCGCCGCACTCGAGCCGCCGCCGACGAGATCGTCGACGAAACGCCGGATCGCGATCAGCGCCTCGGTTTGCGGCTGGAATCCGCCCGCCATTGCCAGCGGCGTCAGCCAGCTGACGCGCCAGGCACGGCGCGACAATTTTGCAACCGCGTCGCGCAAGGCGGCGGGATCGCCGCGCTCCAGGCCATCGGAGATGACCACGACCGCGGCGCCGCGTGCGTAGCTGCCGAACCGCGGCACGGCCAGGAATGCCTGCAGCGCGTCGCCGATCCGCGTGCCGCCATCCCAGTCGCTGACCAGATGGGCGGCCGCGCTCAGCGCCTGTTCGCGGCGCTTCAATCGCAGCGAGCGCGTTACGCGCGTGAGGCGGGTGCCGAAGGTAAATACCTCGACATTGCGCGCTGCCTGCGAGAGCGCATGGGCGAGCTTCATGTTCTCTTCGGTGCGCGCCTTCATCGAGCCGGACACGTCGATCAGCAGCAGGATCCGGCGCGGCCGCGGGCGGCGCCGCAAACGTCCCAGCCGCAGCACTTCGCCGTCATTGCGCACGCTGTCGCGCAGGGTGCGGCGCAAATCGGCGAACGGTCCACGCCGCGCCCGCCGGCGCCGATGACCGCGCCGCCGCGGCAGGCGCGCCGCCGCCTCGCGCGACAGCCGGCGCAGCGCGTCGATGTTCGTATCTCGCCCAAAGCGGCGCTCGACCAGGGCTTCCGCGCGCGCCGCGGCCAGGCCGGATTCGTTGGCCTCTTCGGCGAGCGGCGGCTCGTCCTCGCCGCGTCCTTCCTCCTGCAGGCGGACGATCTCTTCGTCTTCGCCTTCCGCCGGCTCGATCGCTTCGCTGCCGCGGAAGTGGAGGTCGAACAGCCGGTGATAGGTCGCGTGCCGCTCCGGAGGAGGCGCAAGCGTCGCCAGCCCGGCCTTGCGGATGTGTTGCAGGCTGCGCGGCCCGAGCAGTTCGATGGCGGCCAGGAAGGCCGTGGTCTGCTCCGGCGCGACGGCAAATCCATTGGCGCGCAGCAGGGCGACAAAGGAGATGAAGCCACGGATGGCGCGGGGAGGGGTAAGTTCGCCGCTCACGCCGCCGCCTCCGCAATCAGCGCATCCAACCGGGGCGCGATGAAGTGAAGATCCTCCTCGTCCTTGAGGGCGACGCCAATCGATCGCTTGAACGCGTCCGGCCAGCGCGCGCCGCCCTGGTGCAGCAGTGTCGCCGCTTCCGCCCAGTCGACCGCCTCGGCGACCCCGGGGGCCTTGCTGAGCGGCTCCCGCCGCAGCTTGCCGACGGCGGCGACGACCGCGCGCGCGGTCGACTCGGCGACGCTGGAGGCCCGCATCATGACGATACGCGCTTCGCGCTCCTCGGTCGGATAGTCGATCCAGTGATAGACGCAGCGGCGCCGCAGCGCCTCGTGCAGGTCGCGCGTCCGGTTCGATGTCAGAACGACGACCGGATGTTCGGTGGCGCGCAGCGTGCCGCGCTCGGGAATCGAAATCTGGAAGTCGGAGAGGAATTCGAGCAGGAAGGCCTCGAACTCCTGGTCGGCGCGGTCGATCTCGTCGATCAGCAGCACCGTCGAATCCGGTGCGCGCAGCGCCGCGAGCATCGGCCGTTCGATCAGGAAGGCCTCGCCGTAGATATCGATGCTCTCTTCGCCCGCCTGGCGGATCGCCAGCATCTGGCGCGGATAGTTCCACTCGTAGAGCGCGGCTGACGCGTCGATGCCCTCATAGCATTGCAGCCGGATCAGCTTGCGGCCGAGCACGGCGGCAATCGCCTTGGCGGCTTCGGTTTTGCCGACGCCGGGCGCGCCCTCCAGCAATAGCGGCTTGCCGAGCGCGAGCGCTAGATAGGCCGCGGTCGCGATCGCGTCGTCCGCAAGATAATAGGCCGCCCGCAGCGCTTTCTCGAGCGCCTCCGGGCTGTCGATACCGACGATGCTGCTGCGAACCGGCATGCGTCCTGCCTCAGCGCCGGGCCTGCGGCCGCGCGCCGCCCTGGGCCTTGATGGCCCGGAGGACCTTTTCGGGCGTGATCGGCAACTCGTCGATCCGCACGCCGACGGCGTTGAAGATCGCATTCGCCACCGCCGGCAGCACCGGGTTGGCGCACATTTCGCCCGGCCCCTTGGCGCCGAACGGGCCATCGGCGGCTGGCCGTTCCAGCACCGCGATGTCGTGCGGGCAGATGTCGCCGGGGCCCGGCATCAGATACTCGACGAAGTCGCGCGGTCCGTGGCTGGGGTCCGGATAATAAGGCTCCGGCGTTTCATAGAGCGCGTGACTGATCCCCATCCACGCGCCGCCGACCAGTTGCTGCTCGACCAAGCGTGGATTGAGCGCGCGGCCGAGTTCGTAGGCGCTGTCCATCCGGACCATGGCGACCTCGCCGGTCTCGTCGTCGACTTCGACCTCGGCCACCAGGCAGGCATGGGCATAGCAGGTCGCCGGCGACATCTCGCCGGTCTCGGGATCGACATTGGAGAGCGGCACCAGGAAGATGCCACGTCCGGCGATCGTCTTGCCTTGCTTGAACTGGGCGGCGATCGCGACGTCCTTGGTCGAGATCGAGCGGTTCGGAGCGCCCTTGACGTGGATATTGCCGCGGCCGTCGGTTTCGAGATCGGCCGCGTTGACTTCCAGTTCCTCCGCGGCCGCCTCCATCATCACGCCGCGCGCTTCCCTGGCTGCGGCCATGACGGCGTTGCCGACCCGGTGCGTGCCGCGCGAGGCAAACGATCCCATGCAGTGCGGCCCGGTGTCGGAATCGGCGGTGTCGACGTAGACGTCCTCGACCGGTACGCCGAGCGTCTCCGCGCAGATTTGCCGGGTCACCGATTTCATCCCCTGGCCGAGATCGATCGATGACAGCGCCACCGTGAACTTGCCGCTGGGGTTGGAATGGACCAGTGCCTGGCTGGGGTCGCCGCCGAGATTCATGCCGATGGGGTAGTTGATCGACGCGATGCCGCGTCCACGATGCGTTGTCATGGTCAGCGCCTCCTGGTGCCGAAGACGGAAGAGAAGCGGGTGGCACCGTGCGAGGGCGCCTGCGGCCGGGGAGGAGAGGGCGGCTGCGTTGACGGCGGACTTGGGAGCGGCGGCTCACGAGAGACGGCCGGCGCGCGATCGTATGTCGTGCGCTGCTGCGACGCCGCGACCGGGGTTGCGTGCGGTTCACGCGGCGTCGGCGGAACCGTAGCGCGGCTGCCACCGCCATCCTTGCGCGATGACATGCGCTTGAACTCCTCGCCGATCGGCCACTTGGCCTTTTCCGCGGCGACCTGGACGCATTCGATCAAAGCGGTGTTCTTGGCCTCGCGCCGGTGCGCCTTCATATCGCCGTCGCGGTAGGCGTTGAGGATGCGGAACTCCATCGGATCCATGCCAACGAGATGCGCGAGCTTGTCCATCTGGCACTCGATCGCAAAGTCCATGGCGGTGACACCGAAGCCACGCATGGCGGTTGCCGGCGTGCGGTTGGTGAACACGCAATAGACGTCGCCGTAGACGTTGGGGATCGTGTAGGGACCGGGCAGATGCGCCGCGCATTTGACGGCGGCATAGCTCGACAGCCTCGTATAGGCACCGCTGTCGAAATAGGCGCGGATCTTGCGCGCGACGATGCGTCCGTCGCGCATCACGCCATCCCTGATGTAGATGCGTTCGGCGCCTCGCGGCGGACCATACTGCATCTCCTCCTCGCGCCCGAACGAATAGCGTACCGGGCGTCCGGTCAGCATGGCGCCGAGGATGCACAGCGGCTCGGTGAGCGTATCCACCTTGCCGCCGAAGCCGCCGCCGACCGTGCCGCCGATGAAATGGAAGGTGTTGGATGGCACATCGAGGATCTTGGCGCAGGTGTCGAGCGAAAAGAACAGCGCCTGCGTCGAGGTATAGACGATGTAGCGTCCATTGGTGTCGGGAGCTGCGATCGAGCCGTTGGTTTCGGTGGGCGCATGCTCGATCGGCGACATCTGGTAGCGCTGCTCCAGCACATGATCGGCTTCGGCCAGGCCGCGGTCGGCGTCGCCGAAGCGCAGTTTCTGGTGATCGTAGACGTCGTGATAGATGAACGCGTTCTTTGGATAGGTTTCGTTGACCACGGGCGCGTTCGGTTTCAGCGCGTCCTCGACGTCGAACACCGCCGGCAGCGCCTCGTAGTCGATCCGCACCTTCGCCATCGCCTCATAGGCCTCGCGGGGACTGTCCGCGACGATTGCGACGATCGGTTCGCCCTTGTAGCGCACCTTGTCGACCGCCAGCGACGGCTCGTCGTCCTTGCCGAAATTGATCAGGCTGAGCAGGGTATTGAGGTTGCGCGGCACATCGGCGCCGCGGATCACCCGGCGCACGCCCGGCGAATGTTCCGCCTCTGACGTGTCGATGCGACGCAGGCGCGCGTGGGAATGCGTGCTGCGGACCACCTTCAGGTGCAGCATGCCCTGCAGCTTGTGGTCGTCGAAATAGGGCGAGGTGCCCGTGACATGCCCGAGCATGTCCTGCCGCTGCGTTCCCTTGCCGATTTCCTTCAGATTGTCGTCGCGCTCGTCGGCGAAGATGTCCTTGCGCAGTTCCAGCATGGCAAAATCCTTCAGGCGCGAACCCGGCCGCCCGAGGCGGCCGCGAGCACGGCGTTGATGATGGGCTCATAGCCGGTGCAGCGGCAGATATTCCCGGAGATCGCCTCGACAACGTCGGCATGGCTCGGCGAGGGGTTGCGGTCGAGCAATGCCTTGGCCGCCATCAGCATGCCCGGCGTGCAATAGCCGCACTGCGCGGCGAAATTATCGGCAAAGGCGCGCTGCAGCGGATGCAGGTTGGGCCCGTCCTTGATCCCGTCAAGCGTTTCGACCGAGTGTCCGGCGACGGTCTCGGCCAGCGTGAGGCAGGAGAGATGCAGTTCGCCGTCGATCAGCACGCTGCAAGCGCCGCAGCCGCCCTGGCCACAGCCGAACTTCGGCGTCATGTCGCCGATCAGTTCGCGCAGCGCGACCAGGAGATTGGTGCCGCCGTCGACGAAGATCGCGACATCGCGGCCGTTATGGCGGAATTGCAGGGCGGTCTTGGCCATGTCGATTCTATTCCCTTGCCTATTCCTTGCCCGACAACAAACGTCGCAGGTGAACGCCGACGATCTCGCGCCGGTACCAGGCGCTGGCGAGCGCGTTATCGCCGGGGGACGTGCCTTCGACGACCGCCGCCGCCGCGGCGTCGATCGTTGATGCATCGAGCGCGCGTCCTTCCAGCGCGCGTTCGGCCGCGCGGGCACGAATTTGCGTCGGCGCCATCGAGCCGAGCGCAATGCGGGCGCCGACGATGCGGCCGCTGCTGACAGGCAGGTGCGCGGCCAGCGTGATCACCGAGCCGCCTTTCGGCTTGATACGGGCGATCTTGCGGTAGCGGAACGCCTCGGCGCTGCCGGGTTTCTGGCACGAGATCGCGAGCACGAGGCCGCCGGCCTGCCGCTCGCGTGACTGCAGGAATTCCTCGATCGGCAGGTCGCGGCTGCCGAGGCCGCCTTGCACGGAAACCATGGCGTCGAGCGCGAGCAGGGCCACTGTGAAGTCGCCATAGGGACTGGGCGCAAACAAATTGCCGCCCACGGTGCCCATGTTGCGCACCGCCGGTCCGCCGATCGAGCGGGCGGCGCCGTGCAGGAAGGCAAGATCGCGCTCGGCCAGGATGCGCGTAAAGGTGATGCCAGCGCCGATCGTGACCCGCGGTCCCGCCGCGTCGATCCGCGTTAGCGCCAGGTCGTTCGCGCGCACGACGGTGGTGATCGAGATGTCACCCTCGTTCAGCGCGCGCATCACCAGCGTGCCGCCGCCAAGGTAGCGCGCGCTGCGATCGGCCGACAATGCCGACGCCGCCTCGCTGGAATTCGCGAATGTCCTTACCGTGACAGGCATCGGTTCTCCTCCGCGCTCATGCGGCCTCCTTCAGGTGGTGGCGGACGGCCTCGAATCCCGCCTGGTAGATCTGCTCTGCGACCATTTGCGTGATGCCCTCGCGGTCTTCGGGCCGCGTGGTGAAGCGCGATTCCCATTGCCAGAAGGTGCGGTCGCCGTCGGTGACGGGAAGCAGGCGGACATGCGCCACGTAGTTGAACATCGGGATCGGCGTATCGAGCAGGCAATAGCTGAAGGTCTGCTCGAGGTCCGACAGCGCCAGCAACTGCTCGCGCAATTCCGAGCCGTCCTTGAGCTTGAAACGGCGGACGCAGCCGATCTTGTCGGCGGCCTGGGCACGCTCGATGGCGCTGGTCGCAACCGCCGGATGCCAGCGGTCGTGCCCGTTGAAATCGCGCAGCACATTCCACACCGCGCCGGTCGGTGCGTCGACGATGGTGCTTTTGACAATATGCGGCACGCTAGCCTCCAAAAGCGCGTTTCAGCGCGTCGAAGCCGCCCTGGAACACGCCGCCGCCGATATTGTTGATGAGTTCGGTCTCGCGCTCCGGTGCGCAGTCGAACTCAGCGGTCCATTCGGCGAAGGTCTGGTCGCCATCGGTGACCGGCGTCAGGCGCAGCGTGGCAACGTAGTTCTCCACCCCCATCGGCGATTCCAGGATGGAGTAGGTGCAGAACATGTCGTAGTCGGACAATCCCAGCAGCTTTTCGCGGATGCGATCCCCGTTGCGCAGGCGAAAGTCGCGCACGCAACCGATCTTGTCGGCGGGCTCGCCGCCCTCGATGCGGCTTTCCGCGATCGCGGGATGCCAGTTCGGCAGCCCGTTGAAGTCGCGCACGCGCGCCCAGACACGGTCATTGCGAGCATTGACGACGGTTGAGATATAAACCCTTGCCATGGAACGCGCTCACTCCTTCTTGCGCGGTGTGCGCTCGGCCCGCGGCTCACCGGCCGGTGGACTTGCCGCTGGCGTGGCCGGCTTGCCGTCCCCGCCGCTCCGCGTCGTTGCTTCCCGGATGCCTTGCATGTCGCGCGCCTCGCGCATCAGGCCGGGCATCCTGGCAAGGCTGCCGCCCTCAACGCCGATGTCGGCGAGGAGCGAGTCGATCAGCGGGGCCTGCACGCGGTAGCGCAACGCCGAATCGATCACCTCGTCGGTGGCGCTGCGGCCGCTGCCCCCGCCATTGCCGCCGCCATTGAGGCCATCCACCTGAAGGATGCGGATGCCCTCGATCTTTTCCATCGGCTTGACGCTTTCGCGCACG
Source organism: Bradyrhizobium sp. LjRoot220 (assembly GCF_964252915.1). NCBI lineage: Bacteria > Pseudomonadati > Pseudomonadota > Alphaproteobacteria > Hyphomicrobiales > Nitrobacteraceae > Bradyrhizobium > Bradyrhizobium sp. LjRoot220. Next base: position 16,590 of record NZ_CAXUPS020000013.1, on the reverse strand, counting down.
ATGCCCTCGATCCGGTCGAGCAGCTTGCGGCGGAACAGCGAGTAGCGCGCCTGGTCGGTGAGCACGTTCTCCGCCTCGTTGAGCAGGCGTTGCGCCTCGGCCTCGACCGCGGCGCGGACGCGCTCCGCTTCGGCGCCGATCCGAGTCTCTTCGGCGTTCTTCTCGGCGAGCAATATCTCGACGGTCTTGCGCCGCTTGGCGACCTCGCTTTCCCGCGCGGTCACGACGCGCTCGGCAGCTTCGGTCGCGTGCACCCGCGCATTTTCTGCCGCCGCCTTGGCCGCCGATTCTTCCAGCGATTTCTGGTGAAGGCTGATCGCCTTCTCCATCAGCGTCGTCTCGACGTCCTTTTCGCGGTTGATTTCAAGCTTGCGCAGCTCGCGTTCGCGGCCGATCCGGGCCTCATCGAGGCCGCGGTCCGAGGCGATACGGGCACGCTCCACTTCTTCGCGCGAGGCGATCTCGGCCTCCTGCAGCGACTGGACACGGGCGACCTCGAGTTGCTCGATCGCGCGACGGCGCTCGATCCGCGCCGCCTCCAGCGCCTGCTCACGCGAGACGTCCGTGGTGTCGACTTCCTTGCGCGCGACGATCTCGGCCTGCTTGACCTGCCGGTCGGCGTCGATCCGCTCCGATCGCTTGGCGGCAAGGGCGATCACGCGCTCCTCGTCGGCGATCTCGATCGCCTTCTTCTGGTCGATACTGAGCACTTCGCGGGTCCTGGAGGAGGCGATGCGCTCGCTCTCGAGTGCAAGTTCGACGTCGATGCGTTGTCGCTCGATCGCATCGCGGCGCTTCAACTCTGCCGCCTCGATCGCCTCGGTGCGGTCGATCTCCAGCCCGCGGGTCTCCTTCTCGGCGCGGATGCGCTGGGCGGCAACGGTCTTCTCCTGCGCAATCCGGGCCGCTTCGATGGCTTCGCGGGCCGCAATGTCGGCTTCCTCGAGGACCTGGTTGCGCGTGATCTCGAGCGCCCGAACGCGCTCTTCCTGGGCGATCCGGGAGGCTTCGGTGGCCTCGCGCGCGGCGATGCCGGCGATCTCGACGGCCTGATTGCGTTCGATCTCGAGCTTGCGCGTGGCGTGTTCGGCGCCGATGCGTTCGGCCGCCAGCATCCGCTCGCGGGCGATCCGCGCGGCCTCGACCGCCTTCTGCGCCTCGATTTCGGCTTCCTGGATCGTGCGCACCTGCTGGATTTCGAGCGCGCGCGTGCGCTCATCGGAGCTGATGCGTTCGACGTTGACGGTCATGGTTTGCGCGATGCGCGCCTTCTCGGTTGCCTCGCGCGCCGCGATCTCGGCTTCATCGATTGCCCGGGTGCGTTCGATCTCGCGCCGGCGGGTATCCTCCTCGTTGGCGATGCGTGCATCGGTCACGGCGCGGTCCTGCAATATGCGCGCTTTCTCGATGGCTTCGCGTGCCGCGATCTCGGCTTCCTCCACCGTCCGCATGCGCTCGATCTCGTGCTGGCGCACCTCGCGTTCCGATGCGATGCGTGCGGTATCGACCGCGCGCTGGTTGGCGATCCGCGCCTTTTCGATCTCCTCGCGGGCCTCGAGCTCCTTTTCTTCGACCGCGCGCGTGCGCTCTATCTCTCTGTGCCTGGTCTCGCGCTCGGACGAGATGCGTGCCTCGGCGATGGACTGCTCGTTGGCAATCCGCGCCTTCTCGATGGTCTCGCGCGCGGTGATCTGGGCCTGCTCGGCCTCGGTCTCGCGCAAGGCGCGCTCGCGCGCCACTTCGGTGCGCTGCAGGGCCCGGCGCATCTCGATGTCACGCTCCTGCTCGAGGCGCGCGGTCTCGCTCTCGCGTTCGATATCGAGCGCCTGCCGTTCGGCTTCGAGGTTTCGGGTGCGGATCCTGATCATCGAGTCCTGCTCGATGTCGTTGCGCAGCTTGCGCCTGGCCTCGATGTCCTCCATCAGGCGGGTCAGGCCTTCGGCGTCGAAGCGGTTCGAGGGATTGAAGTGTTCGAGGTCGGTCTGGTCGAGGTCCGTGATGGCGACGGATTCGAGCTCGAGCCCGTTCTGCGCCAGCGCCTCGGCGGCGGCGGCCTTGACGCGCGCGACGTATTCTCCGCGCTGCTCGTGCATCTGTTCCATCGTCATTTCCGAGGCGACGGAGCGGATCGCCGAGACGAACTTGCCGGAAAGCAGCGCATGGAGCCGCTCGGGCTCCAGGGTGCGGCGTCCGAGCGTTGACGCGGCGATCGAAACGGCCTCTGCGGTAGCCTGGACGCGGACGTAGAAGTCGGCCTCGATGTCGACACGCATCCGGTCGCGGGTGATGACGGCATCCTGCCGGGCGCGAACAACGCCCATCGGCAACACGTTCATGTTGACCGGCGTGAAATCGTGAATGAAGGGCAGCACGAAGGCGCCGCCGTTGATCACGACGCGCTCGCCGAGAAAGCCGGTACGGACGAAGGAGGTTTCCTTCGATGAGCGATGGTAGAGCCAGTTCACGATGTAGACGGCAATGACGACCGCGACGATCGCCACGATGAGCCAGAGGATCAATTCACCGACCAGATTCCCCGACATCTTTTTCCTCCCTTGGTCCCGGCGCTCAGCGCGCGCCGATCGCCTTGAATTTCCGAACCTGGTCCGTCAGCGCCAGTTCCACCGGCAGGCGCTCCATCGAGGAGGCGCCGTAGAAACCGTGGCAGTTGCGGGTGTTCCTGATAATGAAATCCGCGTCTTCGGGGGTCGCGATCGGACCGCCATGCGCGAGCACGAGAATTTGCGGATTGATGCTCAGCGCCGCCTCGGCCCAGGTGCCGATCCGCGCCGGGCAGTCTTGCAGTTTCAGCGCTGTCTGGGCACCGATCGAACCGCCGGTGGTGAGGCCGAGATGGCAGACGATGATATCGGCGCCGGCGATCGCCATCGCCGCGGCTTCCGCTTCGCTGAAGACGTAAGGCGTCGTCAACAGGTCCATCTCGCGGGCTTTCGCGATCATTTCGATCTCCATCGCGTAGGACATGCCGGTCTCTTCGAGGTTGATGCGGAAGGTGCCGTCGATCAGCCCGACGGTCGGGAAGTTCTGCACGCCGGAGAAGCCCAGCGTCTTCAGCTGATTGAGGAAGAGATCCATGTTGCGGAACGGATCGGTGCCGTTGACGCCGGCCAGAACCGGCGTCCGGGTCACGACCGGGAGCACCTCGCTGGCCATCTCCAGCACGATGGCGTTGGCGTCGCCATAGGGCATCAGCCCGGCGAGCGAGCCGCGGCCGGCCATGCGGTAGCGGCCGGAATTGTAGATCACGATCAGGTCGACGCCGCCGGCCTCCTCGCATTTGGCGGACAGCCCGGTACCGGCGCCGCCACCGACGATGGGTTCGCCCCTGGCCGCCATCTCGTGAAACTTCTTCAACAGTTCCGCACGTTCAAACCGGGGCATGGGTCACCTCACCACTCTTCGCCGCCCGCCGGCGCGTCCGAGCAGGGCACGGAACGCGCTGACAATCGTGGCGGCGAACTCAGGATCATTGATATGCTGCTTGACGCGAATGAGCTGGCGATTGCCGGTCTGGCGTACGGTGTGCTCCAGCGCACGGAACAGGGCGGCGTCGGCTTCGACGTCCCAGAACGGCTGGCCCGGCGCGTCGAGTGCCGAAACGCCGCCTTCGGGAAGGAAGAAACGCACCGGCCCGTCCATTTGATTGAGCCGTTCGCCGATCCATTTTCCGATCCGCTCGCTCTCGTCCGGCGTGGTCCGCATCAAGGTGACCTGCGGATTGTGTACGTGGAGCCTGCGCTGCCGGTAGCGCTCCGGAATCGTGTCGGGCGCGCCGAAATTGACCATGTCCAGCGCGCCGACCGAGCCGACATAGGGCACCCGGCTGCGGATGACGGCGCCAAAGCGGTCGTCGCCGGCCGGAAACACGCCGCCCATCAGAAGGTCGCAGACCTCCGTGGTGGTGAGGTCGATGACGGCAGCCAACTGTGCGGAATCGACCAGCTTCTCCATCGAGCGGCCGCCGACGCCGGTGGCGTGGAACACGACGCATTCGAACTCATCGTTCAGTTCGGCGGCGATCTTTTGCACCGCAGGCGTGGTCACCCCGAACATGGTGATGCCGATCGCCGGAAGGCCGACGCCCGCCTCGCGTGGCCCTGATTCACGCGCGTCGAGACGCGCCTTGACCATGCCGGCGAGCGCGTTGGCGCCGTTGGCGAGCACCGCCCGCGAGATCGAATTGAGACCCTGCACGTCGGTCACCGAATACATCATGGTGATGTCGGCAGGCCCGACATAGGGGCCGACATCGCCCGAAGCCACCGAGGAGATGATGATCTTCGGCACGCCGATCGGCAGGGCGCGCATGCCCGGCGCAACCAGCGAAGCGCCGCCCGAGCCGCCGGCGGCGATGATGCCGGCGATATTGCCCTGTCCGCGCAACCAATTGACAAAGGCCTCCGCCATCGCCGTCACCGACGCGCCGCGATCGGCACCGAAAACGCTCGAGCCGCCGCGGCCATGGTTCAGCGCGATCTCCTGCGCGGAGACGTCGCAAGTGGAAGCCTTTCCGCTGGTGGAGACGTCGACGAGGCGGGTGCGCAGGCCGCTCTTCGCGATGATGTCGCGGATGAAGCGCAACTCGGCGCCCTTGGTGTCGAGCGTGCCGACCACCAGTACGACAGGTGGTCCGGAGGTCTGGGTCGTGGCCGGCGCGCGCCTTTGCCGGGCGGCCTCCTCAAGCCGCGTGACGCCCGTCGTGACGGTGCGCGCGGCAGCTTCGATGCGCGCGATCGGTACCGGCTGTGACCATCGCGTCGGGGCTGCGGGATTGGAGATGAATATCCGCACCGGGCCCTTGCTGCGGACCGGCTGCGGCGCATGGCCTGCTTCGGCCGTTGCGGGGCGTGTTTCGACCTCGAAACCAACGTCGTCGTGCAGACCGACGCCAAGCAGGCGCTGTTGCAGGTCGCGGTCGGCGGCTAGCCGCGCCGAGTCGATGATACGGTTGACGCGGCCATTGACCATGATGGCGACGTTCTGGGAAATCGCCGTCGCGACGCCGATATTCTGCTCGATCACCAGCACGGACATGTCGCCGTCTTCGCCGAGGCGTACCAGCATCTCCTCGACCTGGGCGACGATGACCGGCGCCAACCCTTCGGTCGGCTCATCCATGATCAGCAGCTGCGGATTGGTCAGAAGCGCGCGCGAGATCGCGAGCATCTGCTGTTCGCCGCCGGACAGTTGACTGCCGCCATGGTCCTTGCGTTCGCCAAGGCGGGGGAATGTTTCGTAAATGCGTTCGATCGTCCATGGCCCGCGACGCATCCCGGCCGCGAGTTCGAGATGCTCGTTGACGCTGAGCGAGCGCCACAGCCGCCGGCCCTGTGGCACATAGCCGACGCCGAGGCGCGCGATCCGCGCCGGGCTCAGCCCGATGGCTTCCTCGCCGCGGATCCGAACCGAGCCACTGCTGGCCCGAACCAGGCCCATGATGGCCTTGCACAACGTGGTCTTGCCCATGCCGTTGCGTCCGACCACCGAGAACACGCCGCTTTGCAGCGTGACGTCGACGCCCTGCAGCGCATGCGAATGCCCGTAATAGACATCGAGTCCCTTTACCTCGAGCGCGGGTGCGGCGCGGCGGGCTTCACTCATGGCCGCCTCCGAGATAAAGCTCCTGCACCTCGGGATCGGATTCGATCTCGCGGGGCAGACCTTCCTTGAAGATGCGCCCGTTGTGCATCATCGTCACGCTCTCGACCACCCGCAGCGCCACGTCCATGTCGTGCTCGATGATGATGTAGCCGATATGCGCGGGCAGCGAGGTCAGGATCTGGATCAACTCGAGCCGCTCGGCCGGCGAGAGCCCCGCTGCAGGCTCGTCGAACAGGACGAAGCGCGGCGCGCCGGCGAGCGCGAGCGCGATCTCGAGCTGGCGCTGCTGGCCGTGGGCAAGTTCTGAAACGCGCTGTTCCCGGACGGCGGTCAAATGCACCGCCTGCACCAGCGCGTCGGCGGCGTGCATCAGCGCGTCGTCCGCGCCCGGGCGCAGCGGAGAAAACCGTCCGCGCGAAACGCCGCAGCAGGCAAGATAGACATTGTCCTGCACCGTGAGGCCGGGAAACAGCGCGGAGATCTGATAGGTCCGGCGCAGACCGCGGCGAATCCGCTCATAAGGCGGAAAATGGGTGATGTCTTCGCCGAAGAAGCGGATCGTGCCGGAGGAGGGTGGAAAGTCGCCGGTGATGCAGTTGAACAGCGTGGTCTTGCCGGCGCCGTTCGAGCCAAGCACCGCGCGCCGTTCACCCGGCCGCACCGTGATGGTGACATCGGTCAGCGCCGCGAGCGCGCCGAACATGCGCGTCACGCCGCGTAGCTCCAGCGCGGCGCCGGCGCCGACCGTGTACAGGCGTTGCGCGACGCTATCCATGCCGCTTTTCCTCGCGACCATCCGCGCGGGCCTGGCCGCGGCCGGTGCGGCGGCGCCATTGCTCCCAGAGCCCGATCACGCCGTCCGATGACCAGAACACGATGGCGAGGAAGCCAAGGCCGATCAAAAGCCGGAAGCGATTGCCGTCGAGCCCGAATTTGACGAGAAAGTCGAGCGCAAAGGTGCGCAGCATCACGAAGATGAAAGCGCCGATGAACGGGCCGATCGGCCGCGTGATGCCGCCGACCACGGCGATGATCAGGATGTCGATGCAGGCGCCGACGCTGACCGACCCCGGCGAGATCTGCCGGTAGTTCCAGACCTGCAGGACGCCGCCGAGTCCCGCGACGAACGACGCGACCGCGTAGGCCGCGACCCGATGCGCGTTGACATTGAAGCCGAGCGCCGCCATGCGCCGGGGATTGTCGCGCACGCCCTGCAAAGCGAGGCCGAACGGCGCGCGCGAGAGATACTGGACCGCGAAATAGCACAGCGCGGCTGTGCCGAGGGCCAGGTAATAAAACGGAATGTCGGAGCGCCAGTCGACGCCCAGGAAATGCGGGGTGGCGACGGTGTTGATGCCGGTATGGCCGCCGAAGATCGGCCAGTTCTGGTTGGTGAAGTAATAGAAGGCCGCGCCGATCGCCAGCGTGATCATGATGGTGTAGATGCCCTCGGTGCGCACCGCGAGCGTGCCGCCAAGCGTGCCGAACAGGGTTGCAAGCGCGAGCGCCATCGGGGTCGCAAGCCACCACGGCCATCCCATGCTGATGTTGGGATTGCCGCTGACGCCGATGACCGCGACCATGTAGCCCGCGAAGCCGGCGATGGTGAGCTGCATCAGGCTGACCATGCCGCCATAGCCTGCGAGGAACATCAGGCTGAGGGCGACGATGCCGAGGATCAGGGTCGTGGCGAAAATCTCGATCAGGAAAAAGCCGCTGGCGATCAGCGGCATGATCACGAGGATCAGCGCGACCAGCCAGGCGAAGGGGTTGTTGAGTTCCGGCCAGGCGCGGGCGATCGCCCGCCGCACCGCGGAAGCGGGTTGGCCTGCTTGAAGCTCGGCACCCTGGGTCAACGACATGTCATCGCCTCGCCAACAGGCCCTGCGGCCGCAGCGCCAGCACCAGCACCATGATCAGGAAGGTTACGACGATCGCGTAGGTCGGGATGTAGACGGAGCCGAGCTGCTCGGCGAGACCGATGATGACGGCGCCCAGCGCCGCACCCGGTATCGAGCCCATGCCCCCGACGATCACGACCACCAGCGAGGCGAGCAGGAAACGCGTGTCCTCGCCCGGCGAAATCGATTGGAACGTGCCGCCGACAACGCCAGCGATGCCGGCAAGGCCCGCACCGAGAGCGAACACGAGGACGAAGACGAGCTGGATCTGCACGCCGGTGGCAGCCAGGATGTCGCGGTCATCGACGCCGGCGCGCACGATCATCCCGATCCGGGTGCGATTGAGCGCGAGCCACATGGCAACGCCGATCACGACCGAAGCGGCGAAGATCACCAGCCGCACCAGCGGATATTGCAGGTAGACCGCCTCGCCGGAGGACCTCACTGCGGTGACGAACGGCAATTGCGTTGGCCCGACCAGCCAGTTAGGCGTCTGGATCTGGTAGAAGTCGCCGCCGAATGCCCACAGCATCAGGTCGGCGAACACGATCGAGAGCCCGATCGTGACCATGGTCTGCCGCAGATCCTGGCCTTCCATGCGGCGGAACACCAGGATTTGCAGGAGCACGCCGACCAGCGCCACGGCAAGGAATGCGACGACGAAACTGAGGACCCAGGAACCGGTCCAGGTGCTGATGGCGTATCCGACATAGCCGCCGAACAAATACAGCGAGCCGTGCGCCAGATTGACATTGCGCATCAGTCCGAAGATCAGGGTGAAGCCGCTGGCAACCAGGAAATAAAGTCCACCGAGCGTGATGCCGTTGAAGATGGCGTTGAGGAACACGCGCTTGCGGCCGATCGCCGCCTCGAGACCCGGCGGCCAGATCGCGAAGATCAGCCACAACAGCACGGCGACCGCGAGGATCGTGATCAACGCCCATGCCGGATGGCGCTCGATGAACCTGCTCACGCAAGTTCTCCGGCTGCGGCGGCTTTTCCGGCCGCTGCGGCGTTTTGCCGGGCACCCGCCAATGCCTCCATGTCCACGGCGTGCGCTGCCATTGACGTGCATCCTCCCGCGTCGCGACCGTCTTTTAGGTGTCGCGTTTCCGCATCCTAACGGCGGCGGGAGGGAGGGATTTGATCGAGAGTATCTTTTATCGCTGCGCCGGCGCCCTGCTCAGGGATGCAGGACCTTGGCGGCACGGCGGTAATCGGTCGGCGCCATCCCGACATTGGCGGCGAAGAAGCGGGTGAAACCGCTCTGCGAGGTAAAGCCGAGATCAACGCTGATGTCGGCGATCGGTGTCTCGGTGGCGACCAGCGCGTCGAGCGCCTGCTCCATCATCAGCGTGTTCAGGTACAGATGCGGCGTGACGCCGGTCTGGGTGCGGAAGAGCCGGTAGAAATGCGGCCGCGAAAGGCCGGATTCGCGGGCGATCGTGTCCAGTTCGATCTCGGCGCCGGGGTTTTCGGACATCAGCTTGATGGATTTGCGAACGCGAAAATCCGTGATGGCAGCGGTGGCGCGCGCTCCCAGCGCCTCCGACTGCCGCCAGCTTTCCTCGTAGCAGATATCGATCAGTTGCCTGAGTTCGCAATCGAGGGTCCTGAGCGAGGGGGCGCCGCAGACCAGCGCCGCCGTGCGGTGAACCTGTTTGTCGAGCGTATCCGTGCGCTTGAAATGCGTGCGGCCGAAGCGCAGATTTTGCGAGTTCGCCGCAGAAGGCGCAAACCACTCCGCATTGACATAAAGCACGAAGAAGATCGCACCGTTTGCGGTGTCCATCGGCAGGAAGTTGTGCGGTTCCCAGGGATTGACTGCGACGACGGAGTCCGCGGTGAGCAGCCAGCGCTGATCGGATACGTCGATCTGCGCCGGCGTTCCGCCGACATGGAAGATCAGGTGTCCCTCGCGGTGTGCATGCACGTTGAAGGCACGGTTCAACTGATAGACCGTCGCGCGACCGAATTGGCCGTGGAAGACGGCAAGCGCCCTGCTCATGTCCTCCCTCCCCAAGGTGTCTTCGCTTTCAGGGTGTCCTTGCTTTTTTTATCAGCGTTCAACATCCGAGGAGGGAATGCAAGGGTGAGGCGCGTTCCTGTTGCAACCGCGCCAGCCAGTGGCCGGCGCGCTCGCATCTGCAAAAAATAGGTCAATACTTCTTGCATTCTGGAACGGTTCGGCTTGGCAGCCCGATCTTGGCGAACACGGCCGGATTATAGCCGAGCGTCTGGTTCACATTTGGAATCACCTTCACGACCTTGCTGAACAAGGCGCCTTTGCCATCGTCCACGACCTCGGTCACGAAGTTGGTTCCGATCGCCTGCCGGTTGGAGTCGAGCTTGATCTTGCCGTTGGGGGCGTCGAGCTCGATCTTGGCCAGCGCTTCCCTGTACTTGGCCTGGTTGTTGCTCAGGTCGCCATTGACCTGACGCAGCGCCAGGATCAGCGCCATGGTTGAGTCATAATAATTGGTGGCGAGCAGGGAGGGACTCGGGAAGCGCTTGTTGGGTGGAAACGCGTCCTGATAGGCCTTGACGAATTTCTGCCAGCCCGGATCCTCCCAGGTATCGGCCTGGCCGCTGGCGGCGATGGTGCCGATCAGCGCGTTCTTGGCATTGCCTTTGGCCGACAGGATGGTCTGGTCGACCATGATCGAACCGCCCATCAGTTTGGCCTTGCCGCCGGCCTGCTGATACTGATTCAGGAAATTGACGGCATCGGCGCCGCCAAGGCCGAGATAGATCGCATCGACGTCGTCCGGCAGCGCGGCGATGACGGAAGCAAAATCCTTGGTGCCGAGCGGAACCCATTGCCGGTTCGTCACCTGTCCACCGGCGCCGCAGAACTCGAGCACCAGCCCGAACACCTGCGTGTAGATGAAGGAATAATCATCGCCGACGGTCGCGATCTTGCGATAGCCCTTGGTTTCATAGGCGTACTTGCCGAGCCCGACCTGCCATTGCGCGCCGTCCATGTTGTAGCGGAAGAAGTTCGGCGCCGGATCGACATACGTCGTTTCCTGAGCGCCGGAAGCGGCGTTGATGAAGGTGAGTTCCGGGCGGGTCTTGGCAAAATTCTTGACCGCGATGCCTTCGTCGCCGGACAGCGGCGAAAGCAGGATCTGCACCTTGTCCTGCTCGATCAGCTTGCGCACGGCGCGTATGGCGGAGTCGGGGGTCGCGTCCGTCGACGCGATGATGAATTCGAGTTCCTTGTCGCCGACCTTCTTGCCCAGGATGTTGAGCGCGGTCTGGTGGCCGCGGATGCCGTCTTCACCGAGCACCGTGTAGGTGCCTTCCAGGGTTGCGGTGACACCAACCTTGATCTTCTCCTGCGCCATCGCAGTCCCCGAAAGCAACAGGCTGCTCAACGCAATCAGTCCCAAACTGCCCTTCAACATTGCCTCCTCCTTTTCGCCAAATTCGTTTTGCGCCCGGTCGCTATCGGTGCGATCGAGCTGTTTGGACGTGGCGGGAAAGCTAGCCGATGATGCCCACAGAGCGGATGTCTTCGCTCCCATATTGCTTGACCGCCAGTCTCATTTTGCATGTTGCGCCGCAGCGCGTAACAAGGGTTCGACATCGCCTTCGGGATCGAAAAGCGATTTCGCGTGAACGGCCGCTACGGGCGCCATGCGGAAACTTCGACAAGTCGGCACTACCGACCCAGTGCAAATCTCGGAAAATCACACCTTCTTCACCGGCGGAATCTTCCAGGACCCATTGATGATCGATGGGTTCTTCTCGCTCGGCCAGTACAGTCGCATCATCAGAATGAAGTCGCCCGCCGGCGCTGGGAGCCAGTTGGATTCCCTGTCTTTGCCGGGTGAGTCCTTCTGAATGTAGAGATCCGTCGAACCGTCCGGATTGGATTTCAGATTTTGCCGCGCGCTGATCGAATAGCGGTTGAGCGGATTGTTCACAAAAAAATAGTCTGCGTCATACATGGTCAGGGACCAGAAGCCGAGCGCCGGCGGCAACTCCCCCTTGGCGAACCGGATTACGTATTTGTTCGCGCCATTGTATTTCCGTCCATCTGCATCCTTCAGAGAGGTCGGATAGACCGCATCCTGGGGCCGGTTAGCGCCGAGGCCAATCGCGGTGACAAGCGCCCGCATCAGATAATCCGTGCCGTAAATGCCGGTCTTGGTCGTAAAACCCCAACCGCTCTCGTCCTTCATATCCTTGTTGACCTTGAACTGGAGCATGATCCGGTCGACGGCGGCTTCAGGCACACGCTTGAGAAAATCGGCCTTGAGCTTGCTTTCATCGAACTCCTGGCCCGGGACGATGCCGATCCTGGCGAATTTGGCGAGCTGCGGCGCATCCGCAGTGGCCGGTGGATTGTCCACCATCAGCCTGCAGAGCAACCTAAAATACGCCACTGCGTCCATCCGGTTGACTTGCTCACGCACCGCCGTCTTCATATCGATTGACGGATCGACCGTGTGTTCGGGCGGAGTGTACGGCTTGCCATAGGAACTCAGCGGGACGAGCTTGAACTCGTCCTGCAATTTGTGAACTTCGGCGTAGTCCTCCGGCGTACCAGTGCAGTAGATGCGGCCGAGCAGCCAGACGAGGCTGGTCGGCGACTTGTATTCCTTGACGCCGGCGGGCAAGGAGCCCTTCCACCCGGGTCCAGTGATCGCATAAGTCTGCGCAGCAGTGCCAGTCGTGCGCTTGCCGGGTACCTGGAATACTGTGGTCCAGCCGTCCAACATCGGCAGCAGGGCGTAGCGGCCCTTCATGTCGGGGATGCTCAGCACCCACGGTTCTTTCCCGACATCGAAAAAACCAGTGGTGTAGAGCGTGTCCGCGTTGGGTGCGGTGACGTCGCGATACGAAGCGTTCGGGTACGACCTCACCTTGACGATCTGGCCCATGGGGCCGCGGGTCGCTTCCGGCTTCGCGACGTTGGTGAAAACGCGGCGCGTCATCTCCATCGTCACGAGCGGGTAGCCGAAAATGTAGGCGTCGGTGGCGAGCCAGAAGTCCTCGAGCCCTTCACCGATCCCAAGAAAAGAGCCGAGTTCGGCTCGGCTTACGGTGGTGCCGGATGTTGCGGCCAGCAGGCTGAGACCGCCCAGAGTTACGTCGCGACGAGTGATGCTCATTACAATTCTCCAGTTCGATGGGTGGGTTGGATTGCTTCGGCTCCGCAGAGGTTTCGCGATATCAAATTATCTACCGACGGGGCATTGCCCTTTCGGGCAAGTTGACGTCCGTTGCAGGTCATCGATGGACGTGAATGACGCGGCATCATTGTCAGGATCGATCCCACAGATTCATTTCGCGAGCAGGACTGCGGCTTGGCGCGACTGGCCTCCGATGGAGCGTTTGCTGTCGGCTGTTGTTGGGCTCACACAGATGCCAAGGCGCTCGGGTGCCAAGGCGCTCGGGTGCGAGGTCGATCGCGCGGGCCGGGAAAGCGCGGATCGATGTCAGGAACCGCGGTAGACTTGCTCTGCCGCCGTCAGTCAGCCCGGAATCTCAAGCTCGACGAACATGTCGGTCTGTTTCGGCTTGATACGGATTTTCTTCCAGGCACCGAGCGCAGGTTGTTTGCCTGGATTGCAGCCTGCCGGATTGATACCGTCCATTTGCAAAACCCTGCCCGAGGTTCTTTCACGCAATTTCCTGAACAGTTTCTTTGCCGGCATCTTCCAGCCGTTGGCCTTGGTGATGTTGGGGTCCTTTTTGTGGACGGGAATCAGTGCCGCCAGATCGGGATGAGTCATCTTTTCGAACGCCGCCACCAGCGTGGAGTTATGACTGCCGTGATGGCCGACCTTGTAGAGCACGGTCCGCGCCAGCAGGTCGTCGGTGGAGGTCCTGGTATTGTCCCACTTTACGTCCGCCCAACTGATCCAGTTTCCGGTCTGGGCATCGGCGGCAAACAGCAGCACCTTGCCGCTTTCGACCAGCTCGATCGCCAGCGCCAGACTCGAGTTGTTTGTGTAGGTGTCCAGGAAGAGGGCCAGGGTCTCGGCCTGGTCCATCCAGTCGTCGTCGATCCTGCGCCATTTTTCGGCGGGGCTGTTGTAGCCGGCGATCAGCTTGCCCAAGGGGTCGGATTTCAGCTCGTTGCCGGTGCGCTTGTAGGCCTGATTGAACGGATACTGCCGCTCCTCTGCGGAGGTGCCGCGGGATTGATGCTCACTGGCGTCGAAAAACTTCGAGGCGGCCAGCAGCGCCGACGCGAGCGCGTGATCGTAGCTTTCGCCCTTGCGAGGATCCTTTCTGTACAGCAGGTCGGTGTTTCGCGGCGGACCCAGGACGTGAATCTTCACGCTGCCGGCACTTAAACCGGGCATGTCGAGCGCTTGTCCGGGATTGAGGTAGAGCGTCTTTTTGCCCAAATCCTTGAGGATTTTGACCGCATCGGCAGGAAGTTCCGGGGGCTCGGCGGCGTCTTTCGATCCAAAAAAGCCGAGCGCGTCGTTGAGCGCCGACAGGCTCGGATGGCCGGCAGACATGCCGGTCATCGACTGAAGTTTGTTGCGAACCTTGAACAGCGTCTTTCGAAGGTTGTTGAAGTCGTTGCCGATCTTGCGGGCCTTCCTGTCGTTGGGATCATCCAGCCAGGACAACCAGACCTGCTCAACCCCGATCTGGCGAAAGATGTCTTCGCAGTGAACGAACCCGCTGACGTGGTCGTTATGCTGATGCGTGCCGACGACCACCGAAAGCGGAGCGCCGCCGAGTTCCTGCTTGATGTCGGCGGTGATTTTCTTCAGGCGCGCAATCGACTTGGCTGAATTCCTGAACGATCCGCAGTCGATCAGGATGCGGCTGACCTTGGCTCCGTCGGTGAATGTCAGCAGAAAGCAGTCGCCCAGTTCATCGAGGCGGTACATCCTTACATTCGCGGTGAGTGTGCCCATGAGCGGCCGCCCTCAATGCCGATGCAGCAGGTTGAAGTTCAGATGCCACGGCCTGTCGTCGTCGACATATGGCGATATCGAGGCCGGAGCAGCCTCGCTCTCGCCCAGCAGATAATCACGCTGACTCTCGAACCTGGCGTGACTTCGTATGTTTTTTTGAATCACCAGATCGATGGTATTGAGATCGCCCAGCTTGAAGATCAGCGACGATCCGCCGCGGAACGTCATCAATCTGGTTTCGCCATCCAGGCCGATGTCGGCCGTCACGCTTTGCGTCAGCGTTACCAGCACCTGCTCGATCTGCCGGTTCTCGCGTCCGCTTCGCAGCGCCGCACGCACCGTGTGTACCTCGACCTTCGGCACATAATCGTTGTTTCGCTTGCCGTCCTTGTAGAACGCGATCGGCTTGGCGAGCCGGCCGAACATCTTCGAGACCGGCAAGGAGGTGAGCCCGAGCTTGTTGAGAAACCGCTCCCATTCCGGCCCTGCGAAAGCCTGCGCATTGAACAATTTGTGAATCTGGCGCCGGGCCTCGCGCGACAGCTCGTAGATCTGTTTGCGGTCGACGGTTTCGATCAGCTTCATAATGAGCGGCTTCATCGTCTCGGCCAGCTGATGAATGATCTTCTGCTCCACCTTGGGAAGATCCGGCGGCGACCAGGCAAGGCTCTCGACCGAAAGCGTGCTGACGCGGTTGGGAAAGATTCCCCGCGCCCGGAAGGCTTCGATCAGTGCGATCCGGTAGCCGGTTTCGTCTTCGGGCGCGATGTCGAGGTCGGCGGTGATGAGGGCGCGCAAGTAATCGCCAAATGAAATGTCATGGGGCGGGCAATAGTCCAGCGCGCGGATGCAGATGTGCAGCAGGTGTCCGGCGATGTCGCGCGCTTCCAGCGCCAGCCGATGCACGAGGTCGCGGCTGATGCTGCCCTCGGGCAGTTGTCCGGTCCCGTTTGACGCGATCCGGAACAGATCGGCGGTGCGATGGGTGTACAGGCGCTGAAACGCGTCGAAGACCGTTGCGACCAGTACGGCGCCGCGATCATGGGCCTCGATATTGTTGGCATAATCTGCCGGATCGGGCTCCCGCTTGTGCCACTTGCCCTTGGCATCCCACTCACCGATCATGCTGCGCAGCGCGCCGCGATTTCCCTTGAGGGCTTGTCCGAACTGCGTCGCCAGCTCACCAAAGACGGTGTAGCGATCCAGCCGCCCGCCGCTCAGGTAAAGCTGGTGTTCGACCAGCTCGAGGAATGTGAATCGCTGCAGCAACGCGACAATATCGGAAAATCCTTCGTGGAAGGCTGCCACGTCGGCATTGGTATCTTCCATGTATCGATGGTGAATGGAATCGAGGATCGCATGGGTCATTTCATGCGCGACAATGTCCGGGCTGAGGCAGGTGCACACCAGCCCGCCGGGATAGTTGGCGCCCTCGATCTGATCCGCCGCCGCAAAATACCCGAACAGCACCGCCTTCTTGTCCGGATCGTAATAGGCGTTGGCGTCGCGCAGGGCGTGCGGATGCAGCCTCAACCGACCGACATATTCCTCCCGGAGCCGGCTGCCAGCATTTTTTGCTCTGGATCTGGCGTAGCGGGGATACCAGACGATCTTGCGGCCCAGCGCACGTTCGAAGTGCCAAATTGTCTTCATCGCGACGGCATAGACGAACTGCTGGTGAAACTGCGGGTTGCCCTCGCTGGGCGCAAGGCCGGCTTGCGAAGCCACCTCGACCCGGTTGAGATCGACCGGCTCGTACCAGCACTTGCTCGCCGGATCGAAATCGACAATCTCGACGTATTCGCCGATCGGGCCGGGCTCGAGGTCTTCGAAGGGTATTCGGTACGTGACTTCGTTAAAGCTCGCGGTATCGAGCCGGGTCGAAAACCCGGGATCGAGGCTATACCCGCGCAGGTTGCGAAAAGCCGGACGTGCCATAAACTAATTTTGGTTGAATAGACTTGGTTTTGCAAGCAGAAAGAAGTTTGACGAGGGGTGATCGTATGCGGGCGACGGCACGGCGATGACGAGCGGCGTACGACGTGACGCATCCAGCCCGTCGGGCAAATCAGTTCCGATTTACAGAATCCGTGTCAAGTCAAAAATTATAGAGAATGAAAAATATTTCGCTTTTACAGAATCGCAAATCAGTTTATATCCTCACCCATCCCGTC
>NZ_CAXUPS020000012.1:0-158546 GCF_964252915.1 Bradyrhizobium sp. LjRoot220 | reverse complement strand
GTGACGGATCACGCTACAAGCCGACGCACTCCCAAGAGGAATTCCGCAATGTACCACTTCACCGCGCTCGTCACCTGCCTTGCCATTCTGTTCTACTTCTTCACCTCGGTTCAGGTCTCGAAAGCGCGCGCCGCGTTCGGCATCAAGGTGCCGGCGATTTCGGGCCATCCGGATTTCGAGCGGGTGTTTCGCGTGCAGATGAACACGCTGGAATGGATGCCGATCTTCCTGCCGTCGCTGTGGCTGTTTGCGGTCTATATCGGCGACCCCTTCGCGGCCGGGCTCGGCCTGGTCTGGATCGCCGGCCGCATTCTCTACATGTTCGGCTATTCGCAGGCTGCCGCCAAGCGCGGCCGCGGCTTCGCCATCCAGGCGGTCGCGGCGTTCGTGCTGCTGGCGGGCGCGCTGGGCGCGATCGTGTGGCGCATCGTGCAGGGGTGAGACGGCGATCGCCTTGCGTCACGTAACGGCAGGTTTCGGCTTCTTCGGATCGGCCAGTCCCCGCACGATCATGTAGAAGATCGGCGTAAAGACCAGGCCGAACAGCGTGACGCCGATCATGCCGAAGAACACCGCGACGCCGACCGCCTGGCGCATTTCCGATCCCGAGCCGGACGAGATCACCAGCGGCAGCACACCGAGGATGAAGGCGAACGACGTCATCAGGATCGGCCGCAGCCTCAAGCGGCAGGCTTCGATCACCGCTTCCAGCCGGTCGCGGCCCTCGTTCTCGATGTCGCGCGCAAACTCGACGATCAGGATCGCGTTCTTGGCCGCCAGCCCGACCAGCACGACGAAACCGATCTGAGTCAGGATGTTGACATCCTGTCCCATGATCCGCACGCCGATGGTGGCGGCGAGCAGGCACATCGGCACGATCAGGATCACCGCGAACGGCAGGCTCCAGCTGCCATACTGCGCCGCCAGCACCAGGAACACGAACAGCACGCAGATCGGGAACACGTAAAGCCCCGCATTGCCGCCGGTGACCTGCTGATAGGACAGATCGGTCCATTCGAACGCGAACCCGCTCGGCAGCGTCTGCTCCGCCAGCGCCTTGATGGTGTTGATGGCGGTCGTCGAACTCGTGCCCGGCGTCGCATCGCCCTGCAGCTCGGAGGCCGGATAGAGATTGTAGCGCGCGACCCGATCGGGGCCGGAAACATCCTTGAAGTCCACCACGCTGCCGAGCTGAACCATATCGCCGGCGGCGTTGCGGGTGCGCAGCCGCGACAGGTCGGATGTTTCCTTGCGGAACGGCAGGTCGGCCTGCGCGGTCACGCGATAGGTGCGGCCGAGAATATTGAAGTCGTTGACGTAGGACGAACCGAAGTAAACCTGGATCGTGTCGTTGATGCTCTGGATCGGCACGCCGAGCTTCTGCGCCTTGATCCGGTCGATGTCGACGAACAGCTGCGGCGTATTTGCGGTGAACGGAGAAAACACCTGCGTGAGGCCGGGCGCCTTGCGCGCGGCGGCGACGAGTTCGTCGGTGGCCGACGCCAGCATCTCCGGCCCGCGTCCGCCACGATCCTGGACACGTATCGTGAAGCCGCCGCCGGTGCCGATGCCCGGGATCGCGGGCGGTGGGATGACGATAATGAACGCGCCTTCCAGATGCGCGAGCCGCTTGCGCAGATCGCCCGTAATCACCGCTGCGGTCAGCCCCTTCTTGATGCGCGCTTCCGGTTCCTCGAACACCGGAAACAGCGCGGCCGCGTTGCTGGCCTGGGTGCGGGTGGCGCCGGAAAATCCGGCGAACGCCGCCACCCTGATGATGCCGGGGGTGTCGAGCGCGATTCTTTCGATCTCGCGCACGACTTCCGTGGTGCGCGCCAGCGATGCCGCGCCTGGCAACTGCACGGACACAATGACGTAGCCGCGATCCTGCGCCGGGATGAAGCCCTGCGGCGTGGTGTAGAGCAGCCATCCGGCGCTGCCGATCAGCGCGGCATACAACAGCAGCATCACCGCCGAGTGCCGGATCACGAAGTTGGCCGCGCTGGCGTAGCCATGCGCCAGCCGGTCGAAGCCGCGGTTGAACACCCCGGTGAACGCGTCCCAGCCGCGCCCGATGAAATTCCAGCTTGCCGGCGGCCGCTTTTCCGCGTGCGGCACCAGGATCATCGAGGCCAGCGCCGGCGACAGCGTCAGCGAGCAGAAACAGGAGATCGCGGTCGCCACCGCGATGGTAACCGCGAATTGCTGAAAGAACTGCCCGGAGATACCGCCGAGGAACGCGGTCGGCACGAACACCGCGCACAGCACCAGCGCGATCGAGACCAGCGCGCTGCCGACCTCCTCCATCGTCTTGAGCGCCGCCTCGCGCCGGCTCATGCCATGCTCGAGATGCCGCTCGACGTTTTCGACCACCACGATCGCGTCGTCGACCACGATGCCGACCGCCAGCACCAGGCCGAACAGAGTGAGGTTGTTGATCGAGAACCCCAGCGCCGCCATCACAGCGAAGGTGCCGACCAGCGAGACCGGTATGGCGATGATCGGGATGATCGCCGGACGCCAGCCCTGCAGGAACACCAGCACGACGATGACGACGAGCGCCATCGCCTCGTAGATCGTCGTGATCAGTTCGCTGACCGACTGCGCGATGAACTCGGTCGGATTGTAGCCGATATTGTAGTCGAGCCCACGCGGGAAACTGGCCTTCAGCTTCTCCATGGTGTTGGAAATATTCTTCGCCGTTGCCAGCGCGTTCGATCCCGGCCGCTGCGTCACCAGCATGGCGACCGCGGATTTGCGGAGCAGGAAGCTGTTGGTGGAATAGGACAGCGCGCCGAGCTCGATCCTGGCGACGTCGCGCAGCCGCACGGTGCGGCCGTCGGCGCTGGCCTTGACCAGAATATCCTCGAACTGGCCGATATCCTTCAAGCGGCCGGTGAAGGTGAGATTGGGCTGAAAAGCGCGATCGGCGATCGGCGGCTCCGCGATCTGGCCGCCCGCGATCTGGACGTTTTGCGCCCGCACCGCGGCGATCACTTCGCCCGATGTCAGGCCGAGATTGGCGATCTTGTCAGGGTCGAGCCACAGCCGCATCGAATAATCGCGCGCACCGAACATCTGAATGTCGCCGACGCCGTCGAGCCGCAGCAACTGGTCGCGGACCTGCAGCAACGCGTAGTTCGAGATGTAGAGCTGATCGTAGCTGTCGTCCGGCGACAGCATGAACACGACCATCAGGATGTCGGGGCTGTTCTTGCGGGTGACGACGCCGTTGCGCTGCACCTCCTCGGGCAGGCGCGGCTGCGCGATCGCGACGCGGTTCTGGACCAGCACCTGGGCCTTGTCGAGATCGGTGCCAAGCTTGAACGTGACGGTAATTGTCAACTGCCCGTTCGAGGTCGCCTGGCTGTAGAGATACAGCATGTCCTCGACGCCGTTGATCTCCTGCTCGATCGGGGCTGCGACCGTATCGGAGACGGTCTGCGCGGAGGCGCCCGGATATTGCGTGGTCACCACCACGGTCGGCGGCACCACTTGCGGATATTCCGAGACCGGCAGCGTGGTGTAGGCGATCGCACCGACGATCAGCAGCACGATCGACAGCACCATCGCCAGGATGGGCTGATTGATGGAGAGCCGGCCAAGATTCATTTTTTGTCACCGGTCTTGGTATCTGTCTTGGTATCTGTCTTGGTATCGGTCTTGGCAGCGGCTGGTGCGGGATGCGGACTGACCTTGGCCCCGACGCGGGCGCGTTGCAGGCCGTCGACGATGACGCGGTCCTCGGCCTTGAGACCGTCCCGGATCACGCGCAGGCCTTCGTCGAGCGGGCCCAGCGTCACCGGCTTGGCCTCGACCGTATTGTCGTCCTTGACCACGAAAACTATTTTTCGCGACTGGTCGGTGGCGATGGCGGTATCCGGCAGCAACAGCGCCTCATAGGGCCCACTGCCGATCAGCCGGACGCGGCCGAACTGGCCGGGCAGGATCGAAAGATCCTTGTTCGGAACCAAGGCGCGGCCGCGCAGCGTGCCGGTGGAAACATCGAGCCGGTTGTCGAGGAAATTCATCGCGCCGTCATGCGACGGCTTGGTTTCCCCGGTCAGCGTTATCTGGACCGGATTCGGGTTTTCGCGCGAACTCGGCCGCTTGCCTTCGAACCAGAGCCGGCTGTACTTCAGGTACGTCGCCTCGTCCATGTCGAAATAGATATAGATCGGGTCGAGCGTGACGATCGAGGTGAGCAGCGTCGCCGTGCCCTCGCTGCCCTGCACCAGATTGCCGGGGCTGACGAGGTGGCGGCTGACCCGGCCGGTGAGCGGCGCTTTCACATGCGTGAACTCGATGTTGAGGTTCGCCGCCTTGAGCGCGCCCTCGGCCTGCATCTGGGCTGCATTCGCGGCCTGCAACGCCTGACGACGCTGGTCGACGACCTGTTCCGAGACCGCACTGGTTTGGACCAGGTTCAGGGCGCGGTCGAGTTCGCGCCTGGCAAGTTCCACCCTGGCACGCGAATCCGCGAGCTGGCCATCGGCCTGCAATGCCACGGCCTCGAACGGGCGCGGGTCGATGACATAAAGCAGATCGCCCGCACGCACGATCGCCCCATCCTTGAACTCCACGGAGTTGACGAAGCCGCCGACGCGGGCGCGAACCTGGACTTCCGCAATGGGCTCGAACCGGCCGGTGAATTCATCCCAGTCGGTGACGGTGCGTTTCACCGGCTGCGCGACCGTGACGGACGGCGGCGCCGCGGCGGCCGGCGCCGGAGGCGTCTCGCCGCACCCGGACAGCGCCAGCGCGGACACAAGGATCAGAGGCACAAGGATCAGCGGGGAGACGCCGCGAAAGTGACGGCTCCATTTTTCGGTCGGATTCAATTCGATCTCCCCATCCCCAATATCGCGATCGATGCTGGCGGCTGCCGTGGAACTCGGCGGAGGTCACAGATGTGTCTGGTGCACAGTCTGATCAAGAGCGGGACGGGATCAAGCACAATCGTTATGCATTTCCTGAGCCTTGATCGTAACGAAAGCGTGACCGTGCCCAAATGGGCATGCATTTTTTTCGCGCCAGCTAACGTTCGCCAATTTGGTCCCGGCGACGGGCAGGATGTTTCAGCTTTTCGGAAGTCAGGTCCGCGACGCGCCCGCACGAAGGGGCGGCGATTACGGCCATACCACACCGGCATTCCATGCGCACCATCTTCGGGCATGACGTGTCGAATTTCCTCCGCTAACCTGCCATCCAAAAGCTGCCAACAAAGCCAGAATGTCCGGGGAGGACAAGCGTGCATCAAGGGCGTGTGGTGTTCGGCGCCATGGATGAAGTCGTGTTCGGACGGCCCGCATCCGAGGTGATCGTCGAGCAGATGGACCGGCTCGGCGCTGGCAGAGCGTTCCTGATGGTCAGCGGTACGCTCAACCGCGAGACCGACGTCATCGAGAAGATCCGCCGCGCGCTGGGCCCGCGCTGCATCGGCACGTTCGACGCGATGCCGCCGCACACGCCGCGTTCGGCGGTGATATCGGCCACCAATCAGGCCCGCGAGGCCCGCGCCGATCTCATTGTCACCGTCGGCGGTGGCTCGGTCACCGACGGCGCCAAAGCCGTACAGCTCTGTCTCGCCAATGATGTCTCTACGATTGACGGCATCGACAGGATTAAGGCCGTGGGCGGCGCATCGCCGCCAATGAACGCGCCGATCGTGCGGCAGATCTCGGCGCCGACCACGATCGCCGGCGGCGAGTTCACCTCAATCGCCGGCGTCACCAACGAGCGCACCAAGGTCAAGGAGATGCTGCGCCATCCGCTGGCGATCCCGCGCGTCACCATCCTCGATCCGGCGCTCGGCGCCCACACGCCGGAATGGCTGTGGCTGTCGACCGGCATCCGCGCCGTCGACCACTGCGTCGAGGGCATTTGTTCGCGCGAGGCGCATCCCTATGCCGACGCCCAGGCGTTGAAGGGGCTGTCGCTGCTGGCGCAGGCGCTGCCGCGCGTGAAGGCCGATGGGTCAGATCTCGACGCGCGGATGGACTGCCAGATCGGGACCTGGCTGTCGACCGGGCCCTTGGCCTCGGGGGTGCCGATGGGTGCCAGCCATGGCATCGGCTATGTGCTCGGCGCCGAATTCGGTGTGCCGCACGGCCATACGTCGTGCGTGATGCTGCCGAGCGTGATGCGCTGGAACAAGCCTGTTAATGCCGAGCGCCAGGCGCTGGTCGCGGCCGCGATGGGACATCCGGGCGAAGACGCCGGCGACGTGCTCGACGATTTCATTCGCGGCCTCGGCATGCCGCGCAGCCTGCGCGAGGTCAAAGTCGGGCCTGAACATTTCGAGCGGATTGCACAGCAGGCGATGGCGACGCCATGGGTGCCGCGCAACCCGCGCAGAATCGAAGGCCCGGCGCAGGTGCGCGAGATTCTCGAATTGGCTGCCTAGGGAGAACAGAGCAACGAATGTACACCGGCAAGCATGTTCATCTGCGTCCGCTGCAACCCGCCTTCATCATGGCCGGCACCGGCGAGACCGTCACCTATCGCGAACTGGACGCGCGCTCCAACCGGCTGGCGCACCTGTTTCGCAAGCGCGGTTTGCAGCGGCTCGACCATTATTCGATCTTCATGGAGAACAACAGCCGCTATCTCGAAGCCTGCGGCGCCGGCGAGCGCTCGGGGCTCTATTACACCTGCGTGAATTCGTATCTCACCGCGAGCGAACTCGCCTACATCCTGACCAACAGCCAGTCGCGCATCCTGATCACGTCTCGGGAAAAACTCGACGTCGCGCGCGAGGCGTTGAAGGAATGCCCGCACGTCGAACTCTGCATCGTCGCCGATGGCCAGGGAGAAAGTTGGCCCGAAAGCGACCGCGTCGTCGGCCTGCAGCAGGTGACGGCTGATCTGCCGCACACGCCGATATCGGATGAATGCGTCGGCACCGCGATGCTCTATTCCTCCGGCACCACCGGCCGGCCGAAGGGCATTCTGCGGCCGCTGCCGGAACTGCCGGCCGATCAGCAATTGCCGCTGTTCGATTTCCTGGTGAAGGTCTGGCATTACCGCGAGGGCATGGTCTATCTGTCGCCGGCGCCGCTCTACCACTCGGCGCCGCAGGCCGCCGTCAACCTCACGATCAAGATGGGCGGCACCGCCATCATCATGGAACGGTTCGATCCCGAGCACTATCTCTCGCTGATCCCGAAATGGGGCATTACGCATACGCAATTGGTGCCGACGATGTTTTCGCGGATGCTGAAGCTGCCGGAGGACGTACGCAAGCGCTACGATCTCTCCTCGCTCGAGATCGCGATCCACGCCGCCGCGCCCTGCCCCGCGGCGGTCAAGGACGACATCATCAAATGGTGGGGCCCGATCATCCACGAATATTACGGCGCCACCGAAGGGCTCGGCTTCACCGCCTGCGACAGCGAGGAGTGGCTGGCCCATCGCGGCACCGTCGGCCGGGTCTTGCTCGGCGATCTGCATATCCTCGACGAGAACATGCAGGCCGTTCCCGTCGGCACACCGGGCACGGTATGGTTCAAGACCGCGACTCCGTTCGAATATTTCGGCGATCCGGCCAAGACGAAGGAGGCCCGATCGGCGGACGGCAGCATGAGTACGGTGGGCGATGTCGGCTATGTCGACAATGACGGCTATCTCTATCTGACC
Organism: Bradyrhizobium sp. LjRoot220; assembly: GCF_964252915.1. NCBI lineage: Bacteria > Pseudomonadati > Pseudomonadota > Alphaproteobacteria > Hyphomicrobiales > Nitrobacteraceae > Bradyrhizobium > Bradyrhizobium sp. LjRoot220. Next base: position 150,908 of record NZ_CAXUPS020000012.1, on the reverse strand, counting down.
GACCGCGCGACCTTCATGATCATCTCTGGCGGCGTCAACATCTACCCGCAGGAATGCGAGAATCTGCTGATTACCCATCCCAAGATCGCCGACGCCGCGGTGTTCGGCGTACCCAATCCGGATCTTGGCGAAGAAGTGAAGGCGGTGGTGCAGCCGATGCCGGGCGTTTCACCGGGACCTGAACTCGCCGAGGAATTGATCGCGTACTGCAGCCAGTCGCTGTCGCGCCAGAAGGTGCCGCGCTCGATCGACTTCGAAAAAGAACTGCCGCGGCTCCCCACCGGCAAACTCTACAAGCGCCTGCTGCGCGACCGCTATTGGGGCAACAAGACCTCGCGGATCGTGTGAGGCCGGAAGATATCGTTCGACGAGGACCGATCCTGCACAAACGGGTACGCGGCGCGCACGGCGCCGAACCCGGTTATTTGACAATCGGGCAGCTGCCTGGGTGCGCGCAGGGCGCCGGAACAGCTCGTGTGGTGGCGGCAACCTCCTCCGAGGCTGGACCTTCGACTCCGTTCACAATGGCCGAGATGCGCCAGCGATACGCGGATGCCGGTTTCAGGTTTGAATCGCCGAAACTGGGACCCGCTACCTCAGCCACCACGACGAACTGGCCGTCAGCGGCTGCGCGCGAGATGCGGTAGGCTGTCATTCCCGCCTGCGGGCTCCACGCCAGATCGACCGAGCTGTCCGACGTGTCGATGACCTTGAGCGAAGCCGGCGCCACTGCAGGCGCCGGCGCAGGAGCTGCCGCCGGCGTGGCACGCGCCGTCAGCGCATCGAGCATTGCTTTGATCGCTTTGATCTGCGGCCCGGACTTGGTGACATAGCTATCCTCGTGGTTGACGTAACTCCACCAGTCCCAGCACGCCTGAGGGTTGAACGGCGCGAACGAACTCGACTCCGTCTGCGGATACAGCACAATCAGATGGTTGGTATCCGCCCAGGCATTGTACCCGGTATCATCGACGAAACGTCGACCGATACTGCCACTGTCCTGCTTGCAGCCATGCAACGCGATATGAACGCGGCACGCCGCACCGTCCTCGCATTCCTTGGGAACGAACACGTAGCCGGTGTTGCCGAGGCTGAGCAGACCAGGATGACGCGGCTTGGTGTAAACCGCTTGGTCGAATTGCCAGAGCGCCCCGGTCAAAGGCCCCCGGTTGGGCGCATTCAACGCACCGTAAATGTGCTGGAGGATGATTCCGGCCTGGTCGTAGCCGCACTGGTCGATGTAAGGGACGGCGTTGGCCGCGCATTCGTTCAGGCCCGGCTTGTGCGGCTCCTGCGCGATGACCAGCGAATGGCCCGCTCCGATCGTCGTCTGGTAGAAGAGATTGCCGCGATTGGGCTCGCCCAGATAATGGCGATAAAAATCTGCCGCCGCGTCGGTGACCGACTTCGCTACGACGGCGTCGTTGTAGCCGTGGAAGAGATATACTTTTTGCCGGCTCACGAACTGCAAGGGGTCGATATCGCCGGAAGCGGCTTTGGCGTCAGCCTTCGCGAAAGAGCTGCCCAGCTCCGGGGGCGGCCCGGACATGCACGGGCCGGTCGCGTTCATGATCGGGAGCATGTAGCCGTTCAGGAAGTCGTCGGCATCCGCTTTTGCGCACCAGTACGGTCCGCCGGCAACCACGCCGACGCCCTTGATCACCGAAGACCAGGCGGTCGCGAACTGGACTGCCATGAATGCGCCGGACGAGATGCCGGATACCGAGCTTTCGCGGATATCGGCGTTGAAACCGGTCAGGCGCTCTTCGGTCAGGGCCGGACCTGCGACAATCGCCGCGCAACCAAAAGCGGCCGCGGCGATTGCCATTCTGCGCAGCGCCACTGGATCCATGACACGCTCCTGTTGAGATGAGGGCATATAACATCCGAGTATGCTGGTTTCATGCCAGGAATATCCCCCTCGACGAAGTCCGTCTGACCGCGAACACGATCACGACCGATCCGGCGCCTTGCCGACCGACGAGCGCAAATATGCCGGGACACGGCCGCGTGGATGGCCGGCTGAGCCATCATGGCGCGACGATCTTGTGTGCGTCGCAACGCGCCCATTTCCAAGCAAATGGCCGCAAAGCATCGCACAAGTTCCGTCATACGGATTTCCATTAGTGCGAATTGCCAATCCCGCACGGACTTGACCGGTTGCCCGGACGCGCCGTCATGCTATCGTCGGCGCCAATCGGGCCACTTGAGACCGAACATTCGAGGGAGGGGACACCATGCGGAGCGTGCGAACGCTTATCGCCGCAGCGTTGTTATTGCTGCCGGCCTACCATGTTGCATCGGCCGAGCCCAAGCAGGGCGGTATCCTCAAGGTCTACCACCGCGACAGTCCGGCCAGCGCCTCGATCCACGAGGAAGCGACTTTTTCGGTCAACATTCCCTTCATGCCTGTTTTCAACAACCTCGTGATGTACAAGCAGGACGTGGCGCAGAACTCGATGGATTCGATCGTCCCTGATCTCGCCGAGAGCTGGACCTGGAGCGACGACAGGAAAAAGCTCAGCTTCAAACTGCGGCAGGGCGTCAAATGGCACGACGGCAAGCCGTTCACCTCCGCCGACGTCAAATGCACCTTCGACATGCTGATGGGCAAGTCGCAGCAGAAATTCCGCAAGAACCCGCGCAAGTCCTGGTATAATGAGGTTGCCGACGTCACCACGTCAGGCGATTTCGAGGCGTCGTTCACTCTGAAACGGCCGCAACCGGCGCTGCTGGCGCTGCTCGCCTCCGGCTATACACCGGTCTATCCCTGCCATGTTTCGCCCGCCGACATGCGCACCAAGCCGATCGGTACCGGTCCGTTCAAATTCGTCGAGTTCAAGGCCAACGAATCGATCAAGATCACCCGCAGTCCGGACTACTGGAAGAAGGGCCTGCCGCATCTCGACGGCATCGAATACACCATCATCACCAACCGATCGACCGCCATTCTCGGCTTTATCTCCGGCCAATTCGACATGACGTTCCCGACCGAAGTGTCGATCCCGCTGCTTAAGGACGTCAAGAAGCAGTCGCCGAACGCGGTGTGCGTCGTCGCGCCGGTCAACGTCTCGACCAACATCATCGTCAACTCGTCCTCGCCGCCGTTTGACAACCTGGATATTCGCCGCGCGATGGCGCTGGCGATCGACCGCAAGGCATTCGTCTCGATCCTGTTCGAGGGACAGGCGGATATCGGCGGCACCATGCTGCCCGCCCCGGGCGGGTTGTGGGCGATGCCGAAGGAGATGCTGGAGACGATCCCGGGCTACGGCCCTGACATCAACGCCAACCGCGAGGAGGCGCGCAAGCTGATGCAGAAGGCGGGCTTTGGGCCGGACAAGCGGCTCGCGGTCAAGATCGCAACGCGCAATATTCCGATCTATCGCGATCCGGCCATCATCCTGATCGATCAGCTCAAGAGCATCTATATCGATGGCGAGCTTGACGTGGTCGAGACCGCGAACTGGTTTTCGAAAGTCGCGCGCAAGGATTATGCGCTTGGCCTCAACCTGACCGGCAATGCCGTCGATGATCCGGACCAGTCGTTCTACGAGAACTATTCCTGCGGCTCGGAGCGCAACTACACCAATTACTGCAACAAGGAAATCGAGAAGCTGTTCGGCGAGCAGTCCCAGGAAACCGATGTTGCCAAGCGCAAGAAAATCGTCTGGGAAATCGACAAGAAGCTGCAGGAGGACGTCGCCCGCCCGATCATCTACCACAGCCGCCAGGGCTCGTGCTGGCAGCCTTATGTCAAGGGCATCACCATCATGGTGAACAGCTCCTATAACGGCTATCGGTACGAGGATGTCTGGATGGACAAGTAGCGTCCGCCGCCACGATCGTTTGCCTCGATACGCGTTGACAGGAGCAGCCTGGTGTTTGCTTATATCGTGCGACGCCTCGCCTTGATGTTCGTGACCCTGGTCGGGATCTCGATCATCATCTTCGTGCTGCTGCGCGTCGTGCCCGGCAACATCGTCGACATCCTGTTCGACGCCGCCGGCTTCGTCGATCCCGCCGACAAGGCCAATCTGGAAAAGGAACTCGGCCTCAGCGACCCGATCGTGGTGCAGTATTTCCGCTGGATCGGCGGCTTGCTGCACGGCGATCTCGGCTATTCCTATGTCTCGGAAAAGCCGGCGCTGCAGGAAATCCTGCCGCGGATTCCGATCACGGCGCGGCTGGCGGGCCTGGCGCTGCTGTTCTCCGCAGCGATCGGCATTCCCCTCGGCGTCATCAGCGCCGTCCACCAGGGCACCAAGCTCGATTATGCATTACGCATCGTCAGCCTGAGCGGGCTGTCGCTGCCTTCGTTCTGGCTCGGGCTGCTGATCCTGATGGCGTCGGTTTCGATGTTTGGAACCATGCCGATCTTCAATCCCAACCCGAAAACCTGGACCGAGGCGATCGCCATCTACTGCGTTCCGGCGATGGCGGTCGGCTTTCGCAGCGCCGCGCTGACGATGCGCATCACGCGCTCCTCGATGCTCGAAATCCTGCGCCAGGACTTCATCCGCACCGCACGCGCCAAGGGCGCCTCGGAAAATTCGGTCAATTATCGCCATGCGCTGAAAAACGCCATCCTGCCGGTCATCACCGTGATCGGCATCGAGGCCGCGTTCCTGATCGGTGGGCTGATCGTCACCGAAACCGTGTTCAATATTCCCGGCATCGCCCGCTTCCTGGTCGAGGCGCTGCGCTGGCGCGACTACCCGATCGTGCAGAACCTGGTGATGCTGATCGCGGTGGTCGTGGTGTTCGCCAACTTCACCGTCGACATGCTTTACGCCGCGATCGATCCGCGCATCCGCTACGGGGATTAGCGTGCTGCAATTGGGCCAGAATAGTAATCACGACGGAGGTGCGGCCCCTCTCCCGCTTGCGGGGGAGGGTTGGGGTGGGGGTCTCACCGCTAGTCATCGTGTGGAGAGAGCCCCCACCCGCCGCGCTCTTCGAGCGTGGCGACCTAACAGTGAGCTTCGCTCGTCTCGCCCCCCGCAAGCGGGAGAGGTGCAGCGAGCCTGCCGCCCGATCGACTCAACCATCATGCTTTAGTTAGGAACCCCCCCTTGGCTGTGGTCAATTACGATAGCGAACTGAAACGCGCCGGCGCCCATTCAACGCATGGCTGGCGCCGGCTGACGTTCCTCGCGCAGCGCTACATGCTCGGCACCATCGGCCTGTTCATCATGGTGATGTTCGTCTGGGTGGCGATATCGGCCGATCTGATCTGCCGCTTCAGCCCGCTCAGCGTCGATTCCACGCACCGGCTGGCGGCGCCCGATGCCGTGCATTGGCTGGGTACCGATTCATTCGGCCGCGATGTCTGGAGCCGGATCGTCCATGGCGCCCGGATTTCGCTGGCCGTCGGCATCGGCGCCACGCTGCTGGGCTCAACCCTCGGCGTCATCGTCGGCCTCGTCTCCGGCTATCTCTCGGGCTGGGTCGATCTGCTGTTCCAGCGCGTCACCGACATTTTGCAGGCGCTGCCGCTGCTGGTACTGGCGTTGGTGATGACGGCGGCGCTCGGACCATCGCTGCCGAACGTCATCATCGCGATCGCGATCCCGCTGATCCCGACAGTGGCCCGCGTGATCCGCGCCAACACACTGGCGCTGCGCGAACTGCCGTTCGTCGAGGCTGCCAAATCGATCGGCATGAGCGAGACGCGGATCGCGATCCGCCACGTGCTGCCGAACACCCTGGCGCCGCTGATCGTGCTGGCGACCGCGCAGCTCGGCTCCACCATTCTCACCGAGGCCTCGCTGTCGTTCCTTGGCCTCGGCATTCCCGAACCCTATCCGTCATGGGGCCGCATGCTGTCGGAATCGGCGGCGGAATATGTCCGCACCGCGCCGTGGCTGGTGATCTTCCCCGGCGTCGCAATCAGCCTTGCCGTGTTCGGCACCAATCTGTTCGGCGACGCGTTGCGCGACATTCTCGATCCGAGGCAGCGCGGCTGATGAGCGTGGCTGGAGCGGACGATACGGTTCTCGACGTCAAGAACCTGCAGACGGTGTTCTTCACCAATTCGGGCCTGTTCCGCGCGGTCGACGACGTGTCGTTCCACGTCCGCCGCGGCGAGACGCTGGCGATCGTCGGCGAGTCCGGCTGCGGCAAGAGCGTCAGCGCGCTGTCGATCATGCGGCTGGTGCCGGACCCGCCGGGCCGGATTGTCGGCGGCTCGGTAACGCTCGAGGGCACCGATCTGCTCGGCATCGACGAGGCCGAGATGCGCCAGATCCGCGGCAACCGGATGTCGATGATCTTCCAGGAGCCGATGACCTCGCTCAATCCGGTAATGCGGATCGGCGACCAGATCACCGAAGTGGTGCGGCTGCACCAGGACATGACGGCGAAGGAAGCTTGGACCAAAGCGGTCGAGATGCTGCGCCTGGTCCGGATTCCCGAACCGGAACGGCGCGCGCACGAATATCCGCACCAGCTTTCCGGCGGCATGCGCCAGCGCGCGATGATCGCCATGGCGCTGGCGTGCCGCCCGACGCTCTTGATCGCGGATGAGCCGACCACTGCGCTCGACGTCACGATCCAGGCGCAGATCCTGGCGCTGATCGTCGACCTGCAAAAGACGCTCGGCACCGGGCTGATCCTGATCACCCACGACCTCGGCGTGGTCGCACAGACCGCGCAGCGCGTCATCGTGATGTATGCCGGCAAGAAGGTCGAGGAGGCGACCGTCGAGGCGCTGTTCGAAAATCCAAAACATCCCTACACGCGCGGCCTGATGGCCTCGATGCCGGCGGTGATATCGCTCGGCGCGAAGGAAGAAGTGAGGCTGACCGAAATTCCCGGCATGGTGCCGTCGCTGACCAACCTGCCGCCGGGCTGCGCCTTTGCACCGCGTTGTCAGTTTGCGATCGATCGTTGCCGCGCCGAATATCCGCCGCTCGAGGATTTCGGCGACGAGCATTTTGCGGCGTGCTGGCGCGCGGCGGAAATGGTGGCCGCGCCATGACCGACGCAACGCCGCTTTTGGAGGTCACCGAGCTCGTCAAGCATTACCCGGTGCGCGGCGGCATCCTGCGCCGGCGCATCGGCACCGTGCATTCGGTCGATGGCGTCAGCTTCTCGGTCGGCAAGGGCGAGACGCTCGGGCTGGTCGGCGAATCCGGCTGCGGTAAGTCGACCGTCGCCCGCAGCGTGTTGCGGCTGGTGGAACCGACCAGCGGCGCCATCAAGCTTGATGGCACCGATATCACCAAACTCAGCAAGACGGATCTGCGGCCGCATCGGCGTTCGATGCAGATCGTGTTCCAGGATCCGTTTGCCTCGCTCAATCCGCGCATGACCGCCGGCGATATCGTCGGCGAGCCGCTTGGTGTCCACGGTCTTGCCACCGGCGCCAAGCAGCAGGAACGGGTTGCGGAACTGTTTGCGCAGGTCGGCCTGCGGGCGGACCAGATGAAGAACTATCCGCATCAGTTCTCCGGCGGGCAGCGGCAGCGCATCTGCATTGCCCGCGCGTTGTCGCTCGGGCCGCGCCTGATCGTGTGCGACGAGCCGGTCTCGGCGCTCGACGTCTCGATCCAGGCGCAGGTGATCAATCTGTTGATCGACCTGCAGCGCAAGAACAATTTTTCCTATTTGTTCATCGCCCATGATCTCGCCGTGGTCGCCCATATCAGCCATCGCGTCGCCGTGATGTATCTCGGACGCATCGTCGAGATCGCCGACAAAACCGAGCTGTTCGCCAACCCGCGCCATCCCTATACGCAGGCGCTCCTCGCCTCGGTGCCGGTCGCCAATCCCAAGGCCAAGAAGCTGGCCCCGATGATCGACGGCGACGTCCCAAGTCCGATCAACCCGCCCTCCGGCTGCGCCTTCCACACCCGCTGCCGCTACGTGATGGACCGCTGCAAGGTGGAGCGGCCGGTGCTGATCGATGCCGGCGCACGGCACCAGGTGGCGTGCTGGTTGAATGAGGGGACGGGACGGGCTGAGTAATCTCCGCTGTCGTCCCGGGCTTGACCCGGGACCCATAACCCCGGTCATCTGTTGTTGAAACGAGCTGTGGCTTAAGCTTTCGCACAGCCAACATCGGTGGCTATGGGTCCCCCGATGCGCAATTGCGCATCTGAGGTCAAGCCCGGGACGACAGTGAATTTGCTGCTACGCCGCCGCCTCGATCTCGACCACGATCTTCCCTGTCGTCACCTGCTCGCCCTCGGCCACGTCAATTGCGGAGACCATACCCGCAACACCGGCCGTATGCACGTGCTCCATCTTCATCGCTTCCAGCGTCATCACCGGCTGGCCGGCCACGACCTGATCGCCCGGCTTGACCAGCACGGCGACGACGCGGCCGTTCATCGCCGCGCGCACCTTACCGTCGCCGCCGCTAGCCGCAGCGGATACCGGTGCGGCGAGCGTCAGATCGCGGACCGCGATCGTGGCGCCGCGATGCAGGAAGTAGAGCCAGTCCCGGTCACGGAGGAATTTGACGGACTCCGCAAGACCGTCGCGGCTGAAACGAATGGTGTCGCCGTCGACTGCGTGGACTTCGATCCGGTAGAGCATGTCATTGAGCCCGCGATAGCTGCCGTCGCGCTCGCGCAGGATCTCGATCTCATGGACCGCGCCACCGATCTCGACACGAACGGGAACCGGGAACGCCGCGGCCAGCGAGCGGCCGGGCTTCCATTTCGGCGCAAACGGATCCGTCACGTACAACAGCAACGCCGCTAGCTCGGCTTCGGCCGCCGCGTTCTTGCGCGGCGCCAATAGCTCGTCGCGGTAACTGCCGATGAACGACGTCGTCGCCTCACCCGAAGCAAAGCCGGAATGGCGCAGGCACGAAATCAAAAAGCCCTGATTGGTGGTGACGCCGAACGCGGCTAGCTGCTCCAGACCAACGATCAGCTTGGACCGCGCCTCGTCGCGGGTAGCGCCATGGCTGATGATCTTGGCGATCATCGAATCATAGAACGGCGGAATCTCGGAGCTGGATTGCAGCGCGTGTTCGACGCGGATGCCATCCGGCATCTGCCACACCGCCATTCTGCCGGATTGCGGCATGAAGTCGTGGCCGGCATCCTCCGAACACAGCCGCACCTCGATGGCGTGGCCGTAGAATTTGATATCCTCCTGCACCAGCCCGAGCGGCTCGCCGCTGGCGATGCGCAGTTGCAGTTCGACCAGATCAAGCCCCGTGATCGCTTCGGTGACGGGATGTTCGACCTGTAGCCGCGTGTTCATTTCCATGAAGTAGAATTCGCCTGAGCTATCCAGCAGGAATTCCAGCGTGCCGGCGCCCTCATAGCCGATCGATTTCACGGCTGACACCGCGACCTCGCCCATCCGCGCCCGCAATCGCGGTGACACCGCCGGCGACGGCGCCTCCTCAATCAGTTTCTGGTGCCGCCGCTGCACCGAGCAATCGCGCTCGCCGAGATGGACCGCGTTGCGATAGCGGTCTCCGAACACCTGGATTTCGATGTGGCGGGGATTAACGATGGCGCGCTCCAAAATGACCGTGGGATCGCCGAACGCGCCCTGCGCCTCGGACCGCGCGCTGCGCAGCGCATCCGGAAATGAATCAGCATCCGCCACCAGCCGCATGCCGCGCCCGCCGCCGCCGGCCACCGCCTTGATCATCACGGGAAAGCCGATCTTTTTGGCCTCCGCCAGCATGACAGCGTCGCTCTGGTCGGCGCCCTGGTAGCCGGGCACGCAGGGCACGCCGGCCTTTTGCATGATGTCCTTGGCGCCGGCCTTGTTGCCCATCGCCCGGATCGCTTCCGGCGACGGCCCGATGAAGACGAGGCCAGCATCGCGGCAGGCTAATGCGAAATCCTCGTTTTCGGCGAGGAAGCCGTAGCCGGGATGAACCGCCGTGGCGCCGCTGGCCTTGGCGGCCGCAATGATCGCCTCGATTCGCAAATAGGACTGCGCCGGCAGCGCCTCGCCGATCCGCACGGCCTGGTCGGCTTCGCGGACATGCAGCGCGTCACGGTCGGCATCGGAATAGACCGCGACCACGCCATAGCCGAGGCGGCGCGCGGTGCGCATGATGCGCAGCGCGATCTCGCCGCGGTTGGCGATCAGAATCTTGAAGAATGGCGTCGGCTTCATCATCGTCATGGCCGCGCGACCGAGAATTGCATGCGCTGGGGTTGCCGCGCCTCCGCCTCGCGGCAGATCGCCAGCACCTCGGATAATATGCTGCGGGTATCGCGGGGGTCGATCACGCCATCATCAAGCACCCGTGCCGAGGTCGAGAACACGTCCATCTGGCCATCGAACACGCCTGTTATTTGCGCCTTCATCGCATCAAGCTTTTCCTGCTCGACCGGCTTGCCGCGCCGCGCGGCGGCGGCCTCGGTGACGATCGCCATGGTCTCTGCCGCTTGCTCGCCGCCCATCACGGCGGTCTTGGCATTGGGCCAGGAGAAACAAAACCGCGGATGGAAACCGCGCCCGCACATGCCGTAATTGCCGGCGCCGAACGAGGCGCCGCAATAGATCGTGATCTGCGGCACGGTGGCCGAGGTCACCGCCTGGATCATCTTGGAGCCGTGCTTGATCATGCCGGCTTCCTCGTAGGCTCGGCCTACCATGTAGCCCGTGGTGTTGTTGAGATAGAGCAGCGGCGTGCGCGACTGGCAGCAGGCCTGAATGAAGTGCGTCGCCTTGTTGGCGCCGGGCACGTCGAGCGGACCGTTATTGGTGATGATGCCGATCGCCTGCCCCTCGATGCGGGCGTGGCCGCAGACGGTCGCCGGGCCGTAATTGGCGCCGAACTCGGTAAAATCGGAATCGTCGATAAAGCGCGCGATGGCCTGCCGCATGTCGACCGGACGCTTGTGGTCCATCGGCATGATGCCAAGCAGTTCCTCGGAATCGTAGCGCGGCGCGCGATATGAAAGTTCAGCCGGCTTCGGCCGGTCCCATTCCAGGTTGGCCATGATGTCGCGCGCGATGCGCAGCGCGTCGCGGTCATCCTCGGCGAGATAATCGCCGAGCCCGGAGATCGAGGTGTGCATCTCGGCGCCGCCGAGTTCCTCCTCGGTCGCGATCTCCCCCGTCGCGGCCTTGAGCAGCGGCGGCCCGGCGAGGAAGGCGCGGGTGCGGCCGCGTACCATCACGATGTAATCGGAGAGCCCGGTCTGATAGGCGCCGCCCGCGGTCGACGAACCATGCGTCACCGTCACGACAGGTAAGCCCGCCGCTGACAGCCGCGCCAGATTGCGAAAAATGTTGCCGCCGCGAACAAAATCCTCGACGCGGTAGCGCAGCAGGTTGGCGCCCGCGCTTTCGACCAGTTGCACGTAAGGCAGCTTGTTCTCCAGCGCCAGTTCCTGCACCCGCAAGGTCTTGTCGAGGCCGTAAGGCTGCAGCGCGCCGGCGTCGATGCCGGAATCATTGGCGCTGACCATGCAGCGGATGCCGGAGACGAACCCGATGCCGGCGATCGCTCCACCGCCCGGGATGCTCTTGTCGGCATCCGGCACGTCGAACATGTAGCCCGCCAGCGTCGACAGTTCGATGAACGGCGTGCCGGGGTCGAGCACCAGCGCCACGCGCTCACGCGGCAATAATTGTCCGCGCTTGTGGAAGCGCTCCTTGGCGGCGGCAGACGCCGCCCGCGTCCGTTCTTCCAGCGCCCGCAGCCGCGCGATCAGCGCCAGCATGCCGTCGCGGTTGGCCTGGTAGGCGGCACTGCTGGGAGCGATGGTCGATTCAATGATGGCCATGAAATAGTCTACTCCGTCGTTCCGGGGCGCGTAGCGAACCCGGAACCTCGAGATTCCGGGTTCACGCTTCGCGTGCCCCGGAATGACAATTAATGCCTGGTCCCAAAAATCTGCCGCGCCTCGGCCGGGCTGGCGATCTCGCGCCCCGCGCGGCGGGCGCAAGCGGCGATCGCCTCGATCAATTGGCCATTAGACGTCACCTTTGTGCCGTCGGCGAGATAGAACGTATCCTCCAGACCCGTGCGCAAATGACCGCCGAGATCGGCGCAACGCTGGTGCAGCGGCCAGATTTCGGCGCGGCCGATGGCCGTGACCTGCCAGCGTGCTTCCGGCAGTTTGAGCTTGAGCAGGATCGGCAGCAGATCCGGATCGGCCGGCATGCCGGAGGCAACGCCCATCACGAAATTGTACTCCAGCGGCCCCGAATACATGCCGGTCTGCCGGTACATGCCGACGCAGCGCACGATGCCGACATCGAAGCATTCGAATTCGGGAATCGTGCCCGCCGCCTTCATGACGTCGAGATAGTCCTGCACCTTCTCGACCGCGTTATCGAACATCATCGGCGGCCAGGCCCAGGTGTTGTCGGATTTCACCTTGAGGTAATTCAGCGAGCCGGCGTTGCAGGCCGCGATTTCGGGTTTTGTCTCGCGCACGCAATCGAGCGCGCCGTGATAATTCGAGCCGGAGGTGCCGGTGGTGTGGTTGATGATGACGCCGGGGCAGGCCTCGCGCACCGCCTGCTGAATCTCCCGGCTGACGTTGACGTCCCACGACGGCAGATGGCCCTTGCCCGGCTCCTGCTGGCGCAGATGGATGTGCATGATGCTGGCGCCGGCATTGAAGGCGGCCTTGGCCTCGCGCGCCATCTGCTCGGGCGTGACAGGCACGTTGTGCTGTTTCGGATCGGTCAGCACGCCGTTCAGCGCGCAGGTAATGACGGCCTTGTCGCTCATGGATCAGCCTTCGGCAATGGGCGGAAACCTCTGCGCGATCATGCGTGCCGCGTCAGCCCGCTTCTTGCGTCAACCCGCTGGAGCCAGTGCGATTGCAGCGGAAGATCGCCAGGTCGCGCGAGCCGGAAAAGATCGCGCGCGGCTTTAGGCCGTAGAAGCGGCGGATCGAGTGGCTGAAATGCGTGGAATCAGGATAGCCGATATCCTGCGCCAGATGCGCCAGGTTGATGTCCTGGTTGGCGAAATGCAGCAGATGCCGCGCCCGCTTCCAGGCGCGGAACGAGCGGAATGAAATGCCGGTCTCTTCCTTGAACAGATGCAGGAAGCGCGACGGCGACAGCCCGGCCTCCGCGGCGCAACTCGCCGCCGTCACTGGCTCGCCGCAGAACCTGCCGATCTGCAGGATCGCGCGGGCCACGCGTGGATCGACCGCGCGCTGCGGCAGGGCTTCGCCAAGACACAGGGAGTCAAATTCGGCGCTGGAGAAATCCTCGCCCGCATGACGCTCGCGCAAGGCGAGATAGGCGGCGCGAATGCGGTCGGAGAAGGCTTTGCCATCAGGTCCCGACAATCGCGCAGAGAGGTCTTCGAGCACGCCGGGACAAACGCTCTCCGGCTCAATCACGACGCTGAGCACCGAACGGTAGTCGCTGGCGATGGTGTGCTTGACGTGCGGCAGCAAGGCGACCATCGCGGCACGGCTCTCACGGCCATCTGATGTGGTGAGCCACAGCCCGCCTTCGATCGCGACATAGATGTTGAACGCGCCCGAACAGCGTGCCCGCGGCCGGCCCAGCAGGCCCGCGTAAAACACCCGTTCCGGCGTGATCAGCATCAGATGGCCCGATTTGCGGCCGATGTCGTCCAGAGTGCCGTGCATGGTTCGTCCTCCTCGCGCGGCTCTTTGGCCGCTGCGATGGGGCAACCATAGCGTAAAATGGGGGGCTGTCACCGACAGAACCACCGTCATTCCGGGGCGCGAAGCGAACCCGGAATGACGACTTCAGTTAGTTCCGTACCCGCGGCGCCACATTCTGCTCGACGCCAGCCTTCTGTTCCGCCGCCACCGCCCGCTGGTAACCGTCGCGCGCCTGCAACCGGGCCCAATAAGCCCTGACGTTAGGCCCAAAATCCTTGGCGAGCCCGATATTGTCGGCCAGCCGCAGCGCATAGCCGTTGGCGATATCGGCGGCAGTGAAGCGGTCCGCGCACAGCGTTTCCGACTTACCGGTGGCGGCTTCCACGGCCCGCAGCCGGCCCAGGAACCATTTGGCATAGTCGCCGGCGACCTGCGGATTGCGGCGCTCCTCCGGCTCCAGTTGGCTGTATCTCAGCACCAGCGTCTGCGGAAAGGTCAGCGTGGCGTCGGAGAAATACATCCAGTTCAGGAAGGCGCCATAGGCGGGTTCGTCGGGCGCGACCACCAGCGGCGTCGGGCCATACTTGGTGCCGAGGTAATGGCAGATGCCGGAGGATTCCGTCATTTTGGTCTCGCCATCGACCATGAAGGGAATGGTGCCGAGCGGATTGATCGCCAGATATTCCTTGGCGAACACCCGCGGCGGAAACGGCAGCATCTTCAGCTCATAGGGCAGCCCGAGCTCTTCCAGCATCCAGAGCGGGCGGAACGAGCGTGCCCCGTCGCAGTGATACAGCGTGATCATTTCTTTTCGTCCTCTCTATAATCCTCATGGTGAGGAGCGCGGCTTCGCGCGTCTCGAACCATGAGGCCCGTGGCCCATCCTTCGAGACGGCGCAAGTGCGCCTCCTCAGGATGAGGATCTGCCCGCGCCAGGCAGCGTGCCCATCATCTTGCACAGCACCGTCAGCATCACCTCATCGGCGCCGCCGCCGATCGAGGTCAGGCGGCTGTCGCGATAGGCACGGCTGACGTGCGTCTCGTTCATAAAGCCCATGCCGCCCCAGAATTGCAAACAGGCGTCGGTCAGTTCGCGGCCGAGCCGGCCGGCCTTCAGTTTCGCCATGGTCGCGAGCCGCGTGACGTCCTCGCCCGCGACCAGCGCTTCTCCGGCGCGGTAGATCAGCGCCCGCAACAGCTCGACCTCGGTCTGCATTTCCGCGAGCTTGAAATGGACCACTTGGTTGTCGAGGATGGTCTTGCCGAACGCCTTGCGGTTACGGGTGTATTCGATGGTCTCGGCGATGATGGTCTCGTGCGCCTTAAGGCAGGCCGCAGCGCCCCACAGCCGCTCCTCCTGGAACTGCAGCATCTGATAGGTGAAGCCCATGCCTTCCTCGCCGATGCGGTTGCGCTTCGGCACCCGGACATTGTCGAAGAAAATTTGCGCGGTGTCGGAGGAGCGCATCCCCATCTTGTCGAGTTTGCGCGCGACTTGCACACCCTTGCTCTTCATCGGCACGCAGATCAGCGACTTGTTGCGATGCACCTGTCCGTCGCTGGTATTGGCGAGCAGGCAGATCCAGTCGGCTTTCACACCGTTGGTGATCCACATCTTGCCGCCATTGATGACGTAATCGTCGCCATCTGAGCGGGCATTGGTCTTGATCGAGGCGACATCGGAGCCGGCGCCCGGCTCGGACACGCCGATGCACGCCACTGCGTCGCCCGCAATTGCAGGCACAAGAAACTCGCGGCGTACTTCGTCGGAGCCGAACCGCGCCAGCGCTGGCGTCGCCATATCGGTCTGCACCCCGATCGCCATCGGCACGCCGCCGCAATGGATGGCGCCGAGCTCTTCGGCCATCATCAGCGCGTAGCTGTAGTCGAGCCCTTGGCCGCCGAACTCCACCGGCTTGTTGAGCCCGAGAAAGCCGAGGCTGCCGAGCTTCTTGAACAGCTCATGCGAGGGAAACTGCTCCGCCTTCTCCCATTCGTCGACGAACGGATTGATTTCGGCGGCGATGAATTTCTGCAAGGCGCGGCGCGGTTCGTCGTGATCGGCGGTGAAGAGCATGTGTTGATCCCTGTCGTTCCGGGGCGGCGCGAAGCGTCGAACCCGGAACCTCGATACTGCTTAAGTAACCTCTAGATTCCGGGTTCGCGCTTCGCTCGCCCCGGAATGACGAAACATTTGTTTTCTCGTCATGGCCGGGCATAGCCGTCTGAAGGACGGCGTCGCTTCCGCTCGCCTACGCCCGGCCATCCACGTCTTGCTTGCTGCACGACCGTCAAGACGTGGATGCCCGGCACAAGGCCGGGCATGACGGAGAGCGGTGAATCGCAATCACAACCCCATCTGCCTACTCGCCAGATCCTTCATGATCTCTTCCGTGCCACCGCCAATCGCATTGACCTTCACCTCGCGGTAGATGCGCTCCACCTTGATGCCACGCATGAAACCGGCGCCGCCGAAGATCTGTACGGCCTCGCTCGCACAAAATGCCATGGTCTGCGTCGCCTGGTTCTTCATCATGCAGATTTCGGCGACCGGGCTTTCGCCCTGGTCGAGCCGCCACGCCAGCATTTCCAGCATCGCCTGCGAGGCCGCGACCTTTTGCGCCATGTCGACCAGCTTGTGACGGATTACCTGGTGCTGCGCGATCGGCTTGCCAAAGGTCTGGCGCTCCCTGGCGTAGGCGATCGCTTCTTCGACGCAGACGCGCGCGTAAGCCGTGCAGCTCGCCGCCATGCCCATCCGTTCGCTGTTGAAATTGTGCATGATCAGCTTGAAGCCCTGGCCTTCCTCGCCGAGCAGGTTTTGGGCCGGCACCCGGCAATCGTCGAAATGCAGGGTCGCGGTGTCCGACGCCCACCAGCCCATCTTCTTGAGTTTGGTGCGCGAAAGCCCCGGCGTATCGCCCTCGATCAGGAGCAGGCTGACACCGCCGGCGCCCTCGCCGCCGGTGCGCACCGCGACGGTCAGATAATCGGCCCGCATGCCCGAGGTGATAAACGTCTTCTCGCCGCTGACGACGTAATGATCGCCGTCGCGGCGCGCCTTGGTGCGCAGATTGGCGACGTCGGATCCGCCGCTCGGCTCGGTAATCGCCAATGCCGAAATCTTCTTGCCCGACAACACTTCGGGCAGCACCCGCGCCTTGATTTCGGGCCGGGCGGCGCGCGCGATCGGCGGCGAGCCGATGGTGTGGCTCATCAGGCTCGCGCTGATGCCGCCGGCGCCGGCACGCGCGAGTTCCTGCGAGGCCACGATTTTCATGAACTGGTCGGCGGCCGTGCCACCATATTCCTCGGGAAAGCCCAAACCCAGCAAGCCGATCTCGGCAGCCCTGGCATACAACGCCCGCGGAAACTCGCCGGCCTCGTCCCATTCATGCGCATAAGGTTCGATCTCGCGCGTCACAAAGCGCCGCATCACGTCGCGAAACGCTTCATGATCCGCGTTGTAAAACGGGCTCTTCGCCTTGGTCCGCTCCAGCATGCTGTTCTCCAGACGCCATCACGATGCCCTGAATCGGCCGGCCTAAACTTGCGTTGAGCGGCTGATGTGCCCTGCGCAGCAACTCAACACAAGACCGGTTCCCCGGCGATGTTTTAAGCTTTCACCCAAAAGCAATAACACAAAATCGGCAAAACGCCGGGGAGATGAAGCATGATCCGATCGAGCCGATCTGTCCCGGCCATCTTCCTCGCGCTATCCCTCGCCGCATCGTCAGCGGCCTTCGCCCAGCAGCCGGGCATTACCGACACCGAAATCAAGTTCGGCAACATCATGCCGTATAGCGGCCCGGCCTCGGCGCTCAGCGTCGTCG
Organism: Bradyrhizobium sp. LjRoot220; assembly: GCF_964252915.1. Classification (NCBI taxonomy): domain Bacteria; kingdom Pseudomonadati; phylum Pseudomonadota; class Alphaproteobacteria; order Hyphomicrobiales; family Nitrobacteraceae; genus Bradyrhizobium; species Bradyrhizobium sp. LjRoot220. The sequence continues at coordinate 133,540 of NZ_CAXUPS020000012.1, read as the reverse complement.
GCAAGGCGTTTGCCGGCTATTTCGACATGATCAACGAGAAGGGCGGCGTCAACGGGCGCAAGCTCAACATGGTCTCGCTCGACGACGGCTTTTCGCCGCCGAAGACGGTCGAGGCGACGCGGCGCCTGGTCGAGAACGACAATGTCGCCTTCATGTTCGGCACCATGGGCACCGCGCCGAGTTCGGCGACCGCGAAATATCTCAACGGCGCCAAGGTGCCGCATCTGTTCCTGATCTCATCCGCATCAAAGTGGAATGACCCGGTCAACCAGCGCTGGCTGATGGCGCTGCCCTGGGCGCCGAACTACGTCGAGGAAGCTGGCATCGACGTGCGCTATGCGCGCGCCAAAAATCCCAACGCGCGCTTTGCGATCCTTTACCAGAACGACGATGCCGGGAAGGATTATTTGCGCGGCGTGAAAGAGGCGCTTGGGGCCGACGCCGACAAGGCGATCGCACTGGCATCGAGCTTCGAAGTTGCCGATCCCAGCGTGGATTCGCAGATCCTGACGCTCGCCAATACCAAGGCCGACGTGTTCCTGATCTACAGCGTGACGCCGCGCGCCTGCGCGCAGGCGATCCGCAAAGCGTATGAAACCGGCTGGCGGCCGATCCGCTTCATCTCCTCGGGCTGCGCCAACAAGGAAACCGTGATGGTGCCGGCGGGCCTCGAAGCTGCCAACGGCATCATGTCGGTCGGCTCGCTGAAGCCCTATTCGGCGGATTCCAAGGATCCTGATCTGGTCGCCTACCGCGACTTCATGAAGGCGCGGGTGCCGAATGTCGACCCCGCCAACTTCGCCGCCGGCTATGGCTACATGGTGGCCCAGGCGCTGGTCGTGGTGCTGGAGCAGTGCAAGAACGATCTCAGCCGCGAGAACATCATCGCGCAGGCCGCCAACCTCAAGGACGTCTCGCTGCCGCTTCTGATGCCCGGCGTCAAGCTCAACACCTCGCCGAAGGACTACCGACCGATCAAGGACGGCTACATGGTAGAGTTCCGCGACGGCCAGTTCAACGTCATCAGCGAGCTGCTGCGCGGCTCGTGAACTGCGTCAGAAGTGATGCATTGCCAGCGTCGAGAATGCCGCGTCATGCGGCTCATGGCCGTCGATCGTCGGTTGGCCGAGGAAGCCGAGATGCAGCGGAAGCGGGTGGAGCAGCGCCGTCGGGATGGCACCGGCGGTATCGAGCAGCGGGATGCCGTGCGAAGGGCTGTCCTGGGAATGCGCGGACGTGTCTTGTGTCGAATCCTGCGCCGAACCGAGAACGTCCGTCAGCAGCGGTTCGACAACGGCGGTGACCGGCGCGTCGTGAACAAGCGTCGACGTCAGCCCGGACAGGCTATCGGTGAGATGGTTGATCGTGCCCGACAGCGACGACGTCAGTTGATTGATCGTGGCGCCGACGTCGGAAATGACGTGTGAGATTCCTTGCGACACCGTCGCTAGTGAGCTGTCGAGGAAGCCAGTAACGCCGTCAGTGGTCTGCGAAACGGCAGCAGTCGGATCCGTGGCCGGTGCGGCGCTGGCGATACCAGGGCTGATACCGTGACTGGCGGCGGCCTGGTGCGGCGATCCCTGATCGGCCGATGCGTCAGGACTCCCGGCCGCAATGGATAGGGTCGTGACAGGTGCGGAGGACGACGCGCCGGCCGGCGCAGCCGCTGATGTCGCAGGCGCCTCGTGCGTCACGACGCCGTCAAAGTGAACTGTCGGCTCGGCCGGTACCGCACCGGTGCCGTCGGCGTGCTGCGCACCAGAACGAGGATCGGCCGGCATGCCCTCCGTTACGCTTTCCTTTTGCGAAGGTTCTGCGGGACGGCCCAGGTGGTGCAAGCCGGGCTCAGCCACCGGCCGCTCCGGTTCGTGGTGGCCGGCAGCAGCAGGCGCTGCTGCAGCCTCGTTGAGGACCGCAAGCAGCGAGGTGAAGAACGCCGCGGTCTCGCTGGACGTGATCTGGCGCACCGTTTCGGCGGCATGGGCACGTCTCGCATTGTCCTTGTCGGAGATGGCCATCGCGTCTCCCCCTGTCAGCGTTCGCGGAATGCGCGCGTGATCTCGTCGCGCAACGGGCCGAACAGATATTCGAACAGCGTGCGCGGGCGTGTCGGCACGATCACCTCGGTCGGCATTCCCGGCTGCAGCTCGATATGCGATTTCCTGACGTCGTCGGGATCGAGCGCGACCTCGACGGCGTAGTAGCCGGGCGAGGATTTGTCGTCCGTCATTCGGTCGGCAGAGACCGTCTTGATGGTGCCGTAGAGGCGCGGGCGCTCAGCGTAATTCACACCGGTAAGCCGGACCTCGGCGCGGCGGCCCGACGCCACGTCGTTGATGTCGGACAGTTTGAGCCGGGCGTCGGCGATTAGCGGATTGTCCGACGGCACGACGTCCATCAGCTTGGCGCCGGGCTGGATGACGCCGCCCTCGGTGAATACGTCGAGGCCGACCACCGAGCCGGTTGCAGGGGCGGTGATCCCGGTGCGCGCCACCACGTCGGCCGCGGCATCGATCTTGGGGCCGAGCTCGGCGAGCTTGCTGCCGGTGGCGCGGATCTGGTCGGTGATCTCGCTCATCCGCGCGCGTTCCGCCTTGGCGATCTCGAGTTCGTTCTGCGCGATCTGCTGCTGCATGCCGGCGATGTTGGCCTGCTGCGCGCCGATGTCGGCCTGCAGCCTCGCATCCTCGCGCTGCAGCGCCAGGATCCGGGTCTTCGGCGTGTAGCCCTGTTCGAACAGGTGCTGCGCGCCGCTCATCTCGTCGTGCAGCAGCTCGCGCTGCTTCTCGGTGCCGGTCAGTTGCGCCCGCGTGCCTCCGACCTGCGCGGTGAGTTCCTTGATCTTGCCGCGCAGCACCGCGGTCTCGGCCTCGAAATGATGCTTGCGCGCGGCCATCATCGCGCGTTCGTTGGCCATCGCCTGGCGCACGGTGACTTTCTCGCCTCGCGTGCGCAGATCGTCGCCGAACTCGGGCGCCTCGCCGCCGTCGCGTTCGGCGACCAGCCGCGCCTGCGCGGCAAGCGCCGCGTCGCGGTCGGCGACCAGCACGTCGAGCTTGGCGCGCGGGTCACTGTCGTCAAGCGCGATCAGGAGCTGGCCCTTTTCGACACGGGCGCCGTCGCGCACCAGGAGCTGGCGGACCACGCCGCCATAGGGGTGCTGCACGCTCTGCCGCCGTCCCTCGACCTGCAGATTGCCGGTGGCGATCGCCGCGCCCGAGATCGGCGCCAGCGTGCCCCACATCGTCATCGCGCCCGTGAACGCAACGGCGACGCCGGCGCCGAGCCATGCCGGCCGCTCGGGCCGGGAATAGGCCGCGCGGTCACGTAGCGGGCCGAAATCGTCGCCGATCGCCGTCATACGGCGCCTCGCGCGGCGGCTTGCTGCTGCAGCGCCTGATAGATTTCACCGGGCGGGCCGAGCATGTCGAGCAGGCCGTTGCGCAGCACCATCATGACGTCGACGATGTCGAGGATGGTGGTGCGGTGGGTGATGACGATGACGGTCGCGCCCTCGTTCTTGGCCTGCAGCAGCGCGGCTTTCAGCGCTTCCTCGCCGGGCCCGTCGAGATTGGCGTTGGGTTCGTCGAGCACGAGCAAGGGCGGCCGGCCGAGCAGCGCGCGTGCCAGCGCGAGGCGTTGACGTTGCCCGCCGGACAGGCCGATGCCGCCGGCACCGAGCTGCGTATCGTATTGCTTGGGCAGGTCGAGGATCATCTCGTGAATGCCGGCACGCTTGGCCGCGTCGATGATGTCCTCGGTCGAGGCATTGCCGAAGCGCGCGATGTTTTCGCGCACGGTGCCGACGAACAACCCGACATCCTGCGGCAGATAGCCGACATGGCGGCCGAACTCGAGCGGATCCCAATGGCTGTAATCGAGCCCGCCGAAGCGCAGCCGTCCTCCGGCGGGTGCGATCGCGCCGACCAGCATGCGCGCCAGCGTGCTTTTTCCCGAGCCGCTCGCGCCTACGATGCCGAGCGCCTGACCGCTGGCGAGATCGAACGACAGCCCCTTGATCACCGGCTCCTTCCGCGCCGGCAGGAAGCAGCTGACATCACGCACGTCGATGGTGTCGCGGCTGCGCGGCACGATGGTGCGCGGCGGCGTCAGGTCGATCTCGGCCAGCAGGTCGCGCACCTCGACATAGGCCTCGCGCGCGCCAATGAACTGCTTCCAGGTGCCGACCGCCTGTTCAACCGGCACCAGTGCCCGGCCCATGACGATGCTGGCCGCGAAGATCGTCGCGGGCGCGATGGCATGATCGATCGCAAGCCAGGCGCCGGTGCCGAGCATCAGCGATTGCAGCAGCAGGCGGAAAAAGCGGATCGAGGAGGTCATGACCGCGTTCTTGTCGCTGGCGTGCGCTTGCTGCACCAGCATCGAGGAGCGCTGGCTTTGCCAGTTGCGTTCGACCGCGGGCTGCATGCCCATGGCACGGATCACGTCGGCATGGCGCAATACGTTTTCGGTGAACACGTAGGATTGGTTGCCGGCGGCCTCGGCCTGCTTCATCGGCTCGCGCGTCAGCACCTCGTTGAGCCCGGCGAGGCCGAGCAGCAGGACCGCGCCGATGGTTGCGACGATGCCGAGCAGCGGATGGATGAAGAACAGCAGCATCAGGTAGATCGGAATCCACGGCAGGTCGAAGGCGAAGTAGATGCCCGGCCCGGTCACGAAGGTGCGGAACTGGTCGAGATTACGCAGTTGCTGGGCGCCGCGTGACGCACCGCGCTGAGCAGAGCGCACCACCAGCGCCTCGAACACGCGACGCGACAGCTCCATGTCGAGACGGATGCCGCAGCGGATCAGGACCCAGGCACGCACCGCGTCGAGCATCCCCATCGTGAGCAAGGCGATGGCGAGGATCAGGGTGAGAAGAACAAGGGTGGAGATGTTCTCGTTGAGCAGGACGCGGTTGTAGACCTGCATCAGGTAGAGCGGCGAACTCAAATAGAGCAGGTTGATGCCGCTCGAGAACAGGCCGGCCCACATGAAGTGCGGCCACAGCGCGACCAGCGCCTGGCGCACGCCATCGCTTTGCCGCGAATGTGCGACGGCTTCGTCAAAAACCGCCGGCGAACCCGAATGCATTCGGTGTCATCTCCAAATCACTATGAAGGTCAATATGCAGGTCACTATGCAGGAGCTACCGGCTGCGGAAGGCCGGCGGCATCAAGGACGATGGCGTGGGGATATCTCCCCACGCCACGCGCTGTGAGATTTGCAGGGCCTTAGGTGAGCCCCTGGAGCAGGCCACCTGCGTCGAGGTGGCCGACATCGGCGGTGGCGCCGATCATGGTCGGAGCGGAAACTGAGGCATCGATGCTGCCGGTTCCGGTAAGGTCGGATGCCGAGAGGCTGACGCTCGGGTTGGTTTCGATCAACGCACCGATGTCGAGCGTATGCGACGTATCCGTTCCGCTGGCGCCAGCTGACACACCGCCGCCTGCGCTGGCACCGCCTGAGAGTGCGCCGGTCGCGGAACCGAGCAATCCGTCAACAGTACCGAGCAGGTTTCCGAGTAGAGCCATGTGATCTCCTTTGGTTGGTTGGTTTGGGTGCGACGCAAGCGCCGCAGGCCACAAAGTCGCGTCGGCGCGAATGGTTGCGGACTCATATGCGACGATTTGGTGCTCATTTAATGGGCGCGGAACAGGAACCTGGAGTTCCCACGGTTCCGGGGGCGTTCGGCGCCGCCATCCATCAGCGAATTGCTGACGGAATTCGCGAGCCGGCCACGCCAAGCGGACCGCAGCGGATTATCGACGCGCCGTTGGCGGCGGCTTCTGCACCGTCGGTGCGGCGGCAGCCAGAATGTCGGCGCGCACGCCTGTCCTTGGCGGATAAATCCGCTGCTGATTGATGATTTGCTTGGTCGCCTTGGCCGCGGCTCCAAAGGTGTGCAGCTGCCGGTCCCATCCGACGGTATGAAGCGCGCCCCAGCTTCCGAGATCGAGCACGGTGACGTACCAATCGATCTGCAGGGGCAGCATCGGCTGCCCGATCAAATCAGCCACGACATTATTGCCGGCAAAGCGGCCCATCGGTCTTGCGAACTGGCAGGACATCACGCTTGAATGTTCACCGTCCACGACGCAGGAAGCCACATCGCCGGCGGCAAAGATGTTGGACGTGCCGGTCAAGCGCATGAATCGATCGACATGGAGGCGGCCAAGCCGATCCCGCTCGACATCCATTGCTTGAACCACGGCGCTTGCCCTCATACCCCCGCACCACACCACCGTCCGCGTCGGGATAATCTCGCCGGAGGAGAGCGTGACGGTATTGGTGTCAACAGCCGTGACCCTTGCGTTGAGCCGCGTCTCCACACCGAGCGCCGCCAGCGCTTCCCTGACGATCGGGCGTGCATTTTCTCCAAAGGTCTCACCAACGATGGGATTTGGATCGACAAGAATAGTGCGCTGGTTGGCAGAGAGGCCCGCTTTCTTGAGCTTGCCGGGCATCTCCGTTGCGACCTCGATGCCGGTAAAGCCCGCGCCCACGACGACAACCGTCGCACGGCCTTCCGCATCCGCCTGCCCGCCCAATGCGGCGAGGTGCGCCTCCAGCCGAACGGCCGCCGCATACGTATCGATGTCGAAGCCATTCGACGCGAGGCCCGGTATTGCAGGGCGCACCAATTGGCTGCCGAGCGCCAGCACCAGCCGATCGTATGCGATGACTTCGCTGCCGCGACCCGTTGTGACGCTGACGTGTTGCTTGAGGGGATCGATTCCCAGCACCTCGGCAACCCTGTGCTGGACGCCGACCGGATCCAGCACTTCGACGAGCGGTATCACCGCCTCGCTGGTGTCGACCTCGTAGTTGCGAACCCTGATGTTGTGATAGGGATTGCGGTCGACGACGAGTATTTCGACATCCGGCGCACCGGTTTTGTCGCGCTTGCGCGCAGCACCAAGGGCAGCCCAGAGCCCTGCGAATCCCGCACCGAGGACGACAATCCGCGCCATATCATTTTCCCGAACGCTCGCCAGGAGCTAATCCCGCGAGAACGCCGGAAGCAAGCTTGTTGAAAGCTTGCGGGGCTGGCGACCGGCGGCAAACCCTGTCCGCAAGTACGTAGCCGACTGCGCCAGCGAGGCGCGTCCGCGAAACGTCCGGTGTGACCGGCATCACAGCGCTTCCACCCTCTTCCAGCGACAAACCACGGGAAGAGACTGGAACCGAGTGGCAGGTCGTCATGGCTTTCTCAAGATATGTTGGCTGGTCGAGTGTGGCGCGCGGCGCGCTTGCAGCGGTGCTGCTGGCCATTGCGCCGTTCGCGGCTGGGCCTGCCGGCGCGGAGATCATCAGGAAGGAAGATACGCTGCGCGGCATCACGATGACGCGCGAGGAGTGTGCCGCAAAACCGCAGACCCTATGGCTCAACGTCTACGGCCAGGATTTCTGTGTCCGCTATTATCTCTCCACAGCCGGAGGTCAGGGCTCACGACCGGTCGTCATTCTGAACGGCGACCACAACGGCCCGGTCGATCCGGCCCGCTGGACCTGGGCGGACCCATCCAAGGCCAGCGACGTCAACACCGACAAGCTCGCTGCTATCGCCGATCAGTTCTCGAAATTGGCCAGGACGACGGCGATCTATCTTGGACGCATCGGCGTCGAAGGCACGTCCGGCACCCATCTGTCACGCAAGACCCTGGTCGAGTTGCACCTGATGGACGCGGCGCTTGAGGCGATCCGGCAACGCCACCAGTTCGAAGGCTTCCATCTGTTTGGCGAGTCCGGCGGGGGACGGCTGGTGTTCGGCCTGGCCGAGCGGCGGCGCGACATCGCCTGCCTGATTTCCGGCTCGGGACAGATCGTGACCCGCGGGGAGCCGCGCGCCGGCGATCCCGGCAGGACTTTTTTCGACATCACGGGCAAGGTGGCATTGCTCGCGCAGAACCGCGCCTTGCGCATGATGGTCGTCAGCGACCCGAACGACCAACAGGTGCCGACCGCCGCTCAGCAGACGCCGATGGTGCAGGCGCTGCGACAGGCCGGCTACGTGGTCCCCCACCTTCTCGTCGAAGCGACCGACCCGAAGCGCCACGGCGTGATCGACTATGGCGCGATCGCGATGGGCGGCTGCGTGCTCGGGCGGCACGACGACGAAATCGCGCGAGCAATCGGCACGCTGGTTCGCCGCAATGCCGAGACCAACCGGCGCCTGCAGGACGAGGCGCGCGCCAAGTCCGCGCCTCAGACGGTTTCAGACGCGACGCGCCAGCCGGGACGCTCGTAACATGCGAACGACACGGCAGCCTCAGACAACCGGGCAATCAGGAAGCATGGAGCGCGCGATGCGAATTCTGGCCAGCATGATTCTCACCGCCGTCGCGTTCGCAATGGCGCCATCAGGCGCGCAAGCCCAGACGCCGCCTCAGCTGCGCACGTGCCTGGACAACGCCACCCCGCAGGCGGATCGGGTTGCGGCCTGCTCATTCGTCATCATGAACGCGCCGCCTGCCGAGGCGAGGGAGCTCGCCCGTGTCTACTTCACCCGCGGCAATGCCTATCTGGCCCTGGGCGTCTACGACCGTGCGCTGGCGGACTTCGACGCGGTGACGAAGGCCAGCCCTGCCGCCAGCGGCCCGTTCAACAGCCGCGGCGTTGCGTTCCTGCGCCAGAAGCAGCTCGATCGCGCCATCGCCGAGCTTGACCAGGCGATCCGTCTCAATTCCAACGATCCCATTGCCTTCGCCAACCGCGGCGACGCCTACCGCGACAAGGGCCGCTTCGACCGCGCGCTGCAGGACTACGACGCCGCGATCGCCATCAATCCGAAGTCGGTCAACGCCCATTTCGGCCGGGCAATGACGTGGCAGCAGAAGGCCAGCTCGGATTTCGACGCCTTCGTCAACGAGGGCCGCTTCGAAGAGCTGGCCGTCGCCGAATACGGCAAGCTGCTGCAGATCGTCCCGCGACACGCCCACGCCCTCAGCAACCGCGGCCTGCTCCATCACACCTTGCGCAAATACGACCTCGCCATCGCCGACTTCACCCAGGCGATCGAGATCAGTCCGGCAAATCCCTTCTTTCTGCGCAACCGCGCGCAGACCTACCGAATGATCCGGCGGTTCGACCTTGCGATCGCGGACTACCGCAACGCGCTGGCGCTGACGCAGGATGCCGACGGGCGCAAGCTGATCGGAGAATTGCTCGCGCAGCTCGGCGTGGCCGTGTGAGGTTGTTCCGCTCGCGATATGATTGAAAGCGGACCTCCAAGACCACCTAAGCTCATTTACCCGAAGCGGCCAAAAGGTCAGTTGCACTGCCATGACGAAGTTATTCCAGCACGGAGCGAAAGTCGTATAGTGCCATCCTTTCCAGATGAGCCAGAGGGAGGGAATCCATGCGGAAGTCTCCATTCGGTGTCGCCGTCGCGGCTCTTTTCCTGTCAACATCTCAACCGCTGGTCGCCGCGCAGGACGACGGGGATCAGCAGCTCGGTAACGTGAACTTCAAAACCTCGTGCAACGATGTTGCGCAACGTCGCTTCGATCGCGCGATGCGCTATCAGCACTCCTTTTGGTACACCAATGCCAAGGAGATCTTTGAGGAGGCCATCAAGGCTGACCCGACATGCGCCATGGCATATTGGGGTATCGCGCTCACGCTGATGGATAATCCGCATGCCGCAATTCCGCGGCCGAATCTTGCGCCCGGCCTCGCTGCTATCACCAAAGCCAAGGAGATCGGGGCCAAGACCGAGCGCGAGCGCGACTACATCGATGCGATGATGGTGATGTACGCGGACTACGAAACCATCCCCCATGCCCAGCGCATGCGCGCGCTGCGCGACAAGCAGGCCCAGATCGCGGCGAAATATCCTGACGACGACGAAGCTCAAATTGCCTACGCGATCACGCTCAACACGTCGGCGGATTTGAACGACAAGACCTACGCACAACAGACCAAGGGCGCCGCAATCCTGGAGCCGATGTCCAAACGGCTGCCGCAGCATCCGGGCGTAACGCACTATTTGATCCACCTCTACGACTATCCGGCGACTGCGCAGAAAGGCCTCGACGCCGCCAACCGCTACGCCAAGATCGCGCCGGCCGCGCCGCACGCGCAGCACATGCCGTCGCACATTTACACCCGTGTCGGCTATTGGAAGGAATCGATCGCCTCCAACGTCGCCTCCGTGAAGGCCGCGAAGGCGGAGAAGTCGGTGGGCAACTACCTGCACGCGCAGGATTACATGGTTTATGCCCACCTTCAGCTCGCCCAGGACCAGCAGGCGCGCGCCGTGATAGACGACATGATAAAGGAGACCGACTTCAAGGCGACCGTCGCGGCGGCCGACTACGCGCTGGCGGCCTCGCCGGCGCGCTATGCCATCGACCGCGGCGACTGGGACGCCGCCTCGCAACTCTCTGTCAGGCCGAGCAACCTGCACTTCGCGACGGCGATCACGCATTTCGCACGCGCGCTCGGCGCGGCGCGCTCCGGCAAGCCGGAAGCCGCCAAGGCTGACATCCAAAAGCTCGCGGAATTGCGCGACAAGTTGCGCGACGCCAAGGATAATTATTGGTCAGGGATCGTCGACATCCAGCATCAGGTTGCCGTTGCCTGGCTGCTTCACGCAGAGGGCAAGTACGACGAGGCTCTCAAGGCGATGAGTGCTGCAGCGGACGCCGAGGACAAGACCGAGAAGCATGTGGTCACGCCGGGTCCGCTGGCGCCGGCGCGCGAACTCTACGGCTTTATGCTGCTCGATCGCGGCATGGCCAAGGAGGCGTTTGCGGCATTCGAGGCCACCAAGGCCAAGGAGCCGAATCGCTTCCAGGGCTACGCCGGCGCTGCCAAGGCAGCCGAGACGCTCGGTGACAAAACCGCGGCGCGACAGAACTATCAGCAACTCGTGGCGCTGACGGCGAATGCCGACACCGAGCGGCCGGAGGTTAAGACGGCGAAGACGTATCTCGCCAGCAACTAACCTGGCCGGAAGAAAAAACGGTGACGCAATGAGAAGGGTAACCGGTATCGCCGTCGCAGCTGCCTCGCTGGGGTGCATACTGGCGGCGATGCTGGCGTGGTTCGGTCCGCCACGGCACGCGGCCGCAACCGCGACCGTGCCTGTTTGGACCGAAGTGGCCTGGCCCTTCCCCATCGATCAGTGGGGGAAGGGAAAGGCGTTCCGCTGCAAGGCGGCGGACTGCGGCGCCGAGGTGAACATCTATCTGCGTGCCAAGATCGGCTTTTGCAATTGCACGACCGGCGTGGCCGACGACGAAGATCTGGACCGCATGGGAGACCTTGTTCTCGTCGGCGAAGCATCGCCGCTCGGCGCTGGCCGTCCGGTCAGCATTGCCTGGATGAAAGGTCGCAGCCGCGCCTACGCGCTGAACGCGCGCAATTCGCCCGGCAAGACGGCGATATCGGTGGTTTTTAACGAACGCTGCGACATGATCGCGGCAACCGCCGTGCTCGGCCACGACCGGCCGGCGGCGACCGAGCCCAGTGTGATCGCGTTTCTCAACGGCAACACGGTGATGCGCTGGGCTGAAATCACGCTTGGCCTCTGACGTGCGCGTGCCAGCAATGTGATTGCCCTGCCCTCCCACAGCGCCCGTTTTAAACAAGCGCTGAATGGTTGATTTAAACTTTGTAGGCGATGCAATCCACGTCTCGATCGTGTTCGATGGCAGAACACCGGATCAGACGGGGTTTAGCATGGCCGAAAAACAAGTCAGCCGTTCAGGAATGAGTCTGCAGGACCTTGCCTCGGCGAGCGCCTCCGCCGGGTTGAACCGCCTGGCCGGATTCGACGTGACCGCCGCGGAAAACGGGGCTGCCGAAATCGTCATGGCCTGGAACGACGATTTTACCCAGTACGCCGGTCATCTCCATGCGGGAATGATCGCAGCGCTCCTGGATACCGCGTGTGGTTTCGCCGCGGCCACCTTGGCTGGCAACGTAACCGCCACGCATTTCTCGATGAACTGCCTGAGGCCGGCCGTCGGCCGCCGCTTCATCGCCAAGGGCACGACCGTTCGAGCTGGCCGCAAACAGATCTTTGCCGAGGCGGAGCTTTTTGCCGAGAACGATCGAGGCGAACGAACGCTGGTGGCGACCGGCGAGACCTTAATGGTTCCAATTGATGGTGATATCTCGCGGTGAGCCGAAGGCGTAATCTGCCGCTCCGCGCCAGGTGCTGTACTGATCAGGATAGCGTGGTGCTGGCCTGTTTTGACCCTCGTCGATCTGGTTTGACCTGATTTGAACTGTGACAATCTGTGTGACGTGCGGCGCAGCCGGCAGGCACGCAGCCGGGCATTGCTTCGGCCACGGATTGAGGGGATGGCCTTCCCGAGCATAACAGGAGACCGCAATGATCAATTCAAAGACGAAATTTCGTACTCGGAAATCGACGCGTTGACGGATGCCGAACTCGAGGCGATCAGCGTCGGCGGCATTATCAGCTGGCTCCGTGGCCTCTTTGGAGGGCGGCGACCTTCGCCGTTCGACCGACCGCCCGACTGATCCCGTTCACAAATAATGGAACGGATGAGCCTGCACATGCGGTGATGCCGGCTCGGCAAACCGGGCTTGAGAGGCCGCCTCCAGTTGGCGGCCTCTTTCATTCATCGATGCGGTCCCATGTCGCCTGTCGGCACAAGGCAGGCATGCCGAAAGCCAGCCCAAGGCCCGCGCCCCCAATTAATTTCCGATTTACAGAAATATTTCTTGACCGCGACCCGACTCAGCAATATAACGATCCGGTCCCGTCCCGGTACGAGGGGCGTTTCGCGATCGTCATAAGCGCGGGATGGGATGCGGTGGACGCGAAGGTGCCTGTGACGAAGGTGCCTTGCCCGGCGAAGCCTTTTGGCGAAGACGGGTGTCGCGTACGGCAAAGACGTGTGGTCCTGACGTCGCGATGCTGGCGTCAACGCACCTGGAGGCAATTGCTTCTCAGGGCGCAACGGAGGCAAAAGAGCCGTTCTCCGGGGAGAGCTCGTTATAAGCCGTAAAGCCATTGCGCAGGGAATGTCGGATGCTCTCCGCTGCCCTGTATGCTCGTGTGCGCACTTTTTGCACAATTTGCACACGAGACCGCGGGTGCAGCGCGCATCCGGCATTCCCCGCGCCCTCTGTTTGGAGGGTACGGAAAATTCGATAGCAAGCCTCGGGCGTAATGCGTCGCGAGAATGCGAAATTGTATCCTCCGTCATTGCGAGCCACCGGGTCGCGCGAATGCCGCCCGATGACAGGCTCCGCGAAGCAATCCATTCTTCCTTTGCTCGGCAAGATGGATTGCTTCGTCGCTACGCTCCTCGCAATGACGGTGGATGGAGCCATCTCCCCACCCGAACCGCCCTCGCCCCAGCCACTCCACGCAAGACAGCATCCCCCATATGACCCCTCATCTGCTGGAAACACCATCAAGCAAAACCAGCGGCGCGAGACTGCCGGATTTGGAGGATGCCTTGTCCGTTCGCTATTACGACTGGATCGCCCATTTCGGCCGACGCACGCCGGACAAGATCGCGGCCGTCGATCTCGCCAGCCAGCGCCGGTTTTCCTATGCCGGGTTCGATACGCGGATCTCGCTGCTCGCCACCCATCTCCGCGACAGACTGAAAGTCGCGCGCGGCGAGCGGGTCGCGGTGCTGGCGCTCAATACCACCGATACGCTGGAAGTGCAGTTCGCCTGCTTCCGGATCGGCGCTGTCTTTCTGCCGCTCAACACCCGCCTCACCGTTCCCGAACTGCAATACATCGTCGGCGATGCTTCGCCGAAAGTGATGATCCACGATGCTGATCTTGCCGAGGTCGCGCTTGAGGTCGCAAAACTCTGCAACGTGTCGTCGGCGCTGCTGCTCGGCCCCGGCGGCTCCTATGAGGCGGCAATCGCGGGATCAAAACCGCTCGACCGCGCGGAGATGGTCACGCTCGATGACATCTCGACCATCATGTACACCTCGGGCACCACGGGCCAGCCCAAGGGCGCGATCATCACCCACGGCATGACGTTCTGGAATTGCGTCAATCTCGGCGGCCCCGCTTACATCTCGCCGTCATCGGTGCTGCTCACGGTGCTGCCGCTCTTCCACACCGGCGGGCTGAATTGCTACACCAATCCGGTGCTGCACGCCGGCGGCACCGTGCTGATCATGCGCGCGTTCGATCCTGGTCTGGCGCTGCAATTGATCAGCGATGCGTCCGTCGGCATCAACCAGTTCTTCGGCGTGCCGGCGATCTATCAGTTCATGTCGCAGCACCCCGCGTTCGCTGCGGCCGATTTCAGCCGGTTGGTGATCGGCGGCGTCGGCGGCGCGCCGATGCCGGTGCCGCTGCTAAAGCTATGGGAAGCCCGCGGCGTCGCCCTGCAGCAAGGTTACGGCATGACCGAGACCAGCCCCGCGGTGCTGACGCTCGACAAGGAAGACGCCGCGCGCAAGGCCGGCTCCTCCGGCAAGCCGGTGCTGCATACGGAAGTGCGGATCGTTCGCCCTGATGGCACGGATGCCGATGTCGGCGAACTCGGCGAACTCTGGGTGAAAGGGCCGAACGTCACGCCGGGCTACTGGAACCGGCCGGATGCCAACGCATCCTCCTTTACAGATGGCTGGCTGCACACCGGCGACGCCACGCGTGTCGACGAGGAGGGCTTCTACTACATCGTCGACCGCTGGAAGGACATGTACATTTCAGGCGGCGAGAACGTCTATCCGGCGGAGGTCGAAAGCGTGCTGCATCAACTGAACGCCATCGCCGAAGCGGCCGTGATCGGTATCCCGAACGAGCAGTGGGGCGAGGTCGGCATGGCGATCGTGGCGGTGAAGCCCGGCCAGACGCTTTCAGCCGAGGAAATTCACGCGCACTGCCAAGCCAATCTGGCGCGGTTCAAATGCCCGCGGCTGATCAAGTTCGTCGACGCCCTGCCGCGCAACGCGACGGGGAAGATTCACAAACCGACATTGCGAAAGAATTTCAGCGTTTCGAAGCCGACCGACCAAGCGGCGATTGCTTCATGATCGTGCGCGAGCACCAACGAAAAGCCCGCCGGTTCATCACCGGCGGGCTTCTGTATCAGAGGCTAATCAAGGGATCCCAGTACGTCCGTGGTAATCCGTAATCAGCAACCTTTATTTAGTCGACGCGAAGGTTCTCGGCGCTGGTCTTGCCGCGCATCGGGTCCTTCTTCGCTTCGAACGAGATCTTCTGACCTTCGTTGAGCGAGCTCAGACCTGCGCGCTCCACAGCCGAGATGTGAACGAAAACGTCCGTTCCACCATCGTCGGGCTGAATGAAGCCGAAGCCCTTGGTCGCGTTAAACCACTTAACTGTTCCGGTAGCCATGTAACTATCTCCAAGATGCGCGTATGCGCTTTGCCTGCACGACCTCCGTGCCGGCTTGATCCGATTTCAACGATGTCTTGGGGATGGGCCGGTGTCGGCGTAGTCAACAAGGCAAACGACAATTCGAATAAGTGCGATATAGGCCATTTGCCCGGGAAATACAAGGGCCCCCAGCTAGCCGGGCAAAAACATCGCAAACGGCTCATCGATCGTACGGCGCAAATGGGCGCGAT
This sequence comes from Bradyrhizobium sp. LjRoot220, assembly GCF_964252915.1. Lineage (NCBI taxonomy): Bacteria > Pseudomonadati > Pseudomonadota > Alphaproteobacteria > Hyphomicrobiales > Nitrobacteraceae > Bradyrhizobium > Bradyrhizobium sp. LjRoot220. The sequence goes on along the minus strand of NZ_CAXUPS020000012.1, from coordinate 117,986 downwards.
AGGCAGCATAATTGGCATTATCGGGCGAAATCCGTCCAAAAGTCGGACTTTCGATCATCTTGACCGGCACATAGGCGATCGGGGCTGCGATCGGCGTCAGCAGCGAACCGCGCCCCGCCAGCAGCGTGGTGATGATGCCGTACATTTCGCCGGATATCGCTAGCCGAGCCACCGTGATCAGGCGGTGCTGGCCGTGCCGGTTGGTGACGAGATAGATGTGGCCGGACTGGTTCGGCACCGATACTTCACCGAACTGGGTATACGCCGCGTCCTGCCGCTCGCGTTCGTGGAACACGAGCGACGAGGCCGTGTCATCCCAGCCGATCTCGGTGCGGTAGGCGAAGATCGCATCCTTGTCGCCGAACGACGGCCGGATCGTCACATAGGCGCCCTCGATCCACGCCACCGCGCGGCGCGAATAGGCCCCCAGACCATCCGGCGCGATGTCACCATTGATCGGTATGACCGGCGCCGGGGCATCCGCCGTCTTGCGCAGCGATACGCCGAGCGCCTGTTCGAGCCGGACCGTGGTCGCCAGCGTGAACGGACGGCGGCCGCCGAGCACCTTCTCGAGCGTCGAAAGGCTGAGTTTTGCAAGCTCGGCCAGCGATTGCCGCGAGATGCGGCGACGGGCGATCTCCTCACGAATGGTATCGGCGATCTGCCGGCTCTGCTCGGCGGAAAGCTGCTTGTCCGGCGTCGGCATCGTCACCCCTGTTCGGCCTGCTTGGGTACTCTACCAGACGCACAATCCATCACAAACCCGCACAAACCCGTCCGCGCGGTGGCGCCCTCCGCTGGCGTCAGGCTGAACAAGGCCGATCATTCCGCTCGCGCCACCTCGCGCGTTACCGGAGATTTCCTCCACGGCGAACAATTCGCACGGGAGAAGGAAATGACGATTTGCGGTGAAATCCAGTCCAGCAGGAGTACGCGCCTGTCGCGCAAAATGCGCGTCATCCTGTTCTTCGCCTTTGAGAGCGCCGCCGCACTCTTTATCGGATTTGCGGCATTATTTTTGAGTTTTGAGCCGGCTTGGTCTGCCGAACGCGCGCAGACCGCCTTCCTCAAGGCAAGCGACGCCCGCTCCGGCTCGCTGCTGCTGAAGACCGAGGACGGATATGCCGACGCCTCGCGGCTCGGCATCGATGTCGACCTCACCGTGTCCGGCCCCACCGTGCGCGCCCGCGTCACGCAGGTGTTCCGCAACCCGACGCAGAATTGGGTCGAGGCGGTCTACGTCTATCCGCTGCCGTCGGGCGGCGCGGTCGATACGCTGAAGATGGTGGTCGGCGACCGCGTCATCGTCGGCGACATCAGGGAACGGCAACAGGCCCGCATCATCTATGAACAGGCGCGCGCCGGCGGCCACAAGGCGGCGCTGACCGAACAGGAACGGCCGAACATCTTCACCAACTCCGTCGCCAATATCGGCCCCGGCGAAACCGTGCTGGTGCAGATCGAATACCAGGAACCGGTGCAGCAGACCGGCCATGAATTCTCGCTGCGGCTGCCGATGGTGGTTGGGCCGCGCTATAATCCTGCACCAATCGTGCAGAGCGTCGATTTCCGGGCCGATGGCGGCGGCTGGGGCGCTGTCAAATCCGATCCCGTTCCGGACCGCGACCGCATCTCGCCTGAAGTGCTCGACCCCGCGACCAACGCGCCGGTCAATCCGACCAGCATCACGGTGCGGCTGCAGGCCGGCTTCCCGCTCGGCGAGGTCAAGAGCCATCACCATCCCATCAAGACCGAAAGCCCCGACAACGACACGCGCATCATCAGGCTCGCCGAAGCCGCGGTGCCGGCGGATCGCGACTTTGAACTCACGTGGAAACCGGCCGCCGAGAAGGCGCCGTCGGTCGGGCTGTTCCGCGAACGTGTCGGCGACAGCGATCATCTGCTCGCCTTCGTGACGCCGCCTTCGGTCGAGCAGAACGAGCAGAAGCCACTGCCGCGCGAGGTGATCTTCGTGATCGACAATTCCGGCTCGATGGGCGGTATCTCGATTATCCAGGCCAAGGCCAGCCTCACCTACGCATTGGGCCGCCTGCAGCCTGCCGACCGCTTCAACGTGATCCGCTTCGATCACACCATGGAGATGCTGTTCCCGGCCTCGGTGCCAGCCGACCGCGAGCATGTCGATCAGGCCACCTCGTTCGTCGGCGCGCTGCAGGCCACTGGCGGCACCGAAATGGTACCCGCGATGCGCGCTGCGCTCAGCGACAGTTCCGGCAGCGACACCAACCGCGTTCGTCAGGTCGTGTTCCTGACCGACGGCGCGATCGGCAATGAGCAGCAATTGTTCGAGACCATCAACGCGCTACGCGGCCGCTCGCGCATCTTCATGGTCGGCATCGGCTCCGCTCCGAACACCCATCTGATGACTCGCGCCGCCGAACTCGGCCGCGGCGCCTTCACCCATATCGGCTCGGTCGAACAGGTCGAGGAGCGCATGCGCGGGCTGTTCTCGAAACTGGAGAATCCCGCGGTGACCAATCTCACCGCGAAATTCTCCGACGCCAGCGCTGACACCACGCCGGCGGCGATCCCCGATCTCTACCGCGACGAGCCGCTGGTGCTTGCCGCAAAGCTCGACAAGCTCACGGGCTCGGTCGAGATCAAGGGCCGCATTGGCGACCGCCCCTGGGTGGTGACGCTACCGCTGGCGAATGCGGCCGAGGGCAAGGGCCTGTCGAAATTATGGGCGCGTCGCAAAATTGCGGACGCCGAAGTCGCGCGCACCACGCGGCAGGCGAGCCCGGAGGATGCCGACAAGACCATCCTCGCGCTGGCGCTGGAACATCAACTGGTGACGCGGCTGACCAGTCTCGTGGCGGTCGACAAGACCCCGAGCCGCCCCGAGGGCGAGCCGCTCAAAGTCGCGGAACTACCGATCAACCTGCCGGCCGGATGGGACTTTGCAAAAGTGTTCGGTGAACGCCCGGCCCTGCCGGTCGCGCCGACCGAACGTCGCGCCGAGGCCGGCGAGGCCAGGGTTCAAGTCGCCGCGCTGAAGCGTTCGGTTCCGGCGGTCACGGCGGCGCCGGGCACCGTCCAGCTTCCGACGACGGCGACCGACGCCGAGCTGAGAATGATCCTGGGTGTGATCTTCCTCATATTCAGCCTTGTGCTGTTCGCGTTCAATCGGCGCCAGGCGTTGACCCCCCTGACGCCGACTTGACGGAGGAGGCCCCCCAAGCTCCTCCCGAATGCGCGCGCGGCCCTCCGTCCCCCAGGGTCGCGCGCGCGACTTTTTTCAAAGTCGTCTTCAACGCCGTCATTGCGAGCGAAGCGAAGCAATCCATGGTGCAACAAAGCAAGAGTGGATCGCTTCGTCGCTGACGCTCCCTTGCGCAAACGCTTCGCGTTTGTCGCAGGCAATGACGGAAGTATGGGCCACCCAAATGCGCCGCTTCGCCTTCCCACTCCTGCTCGCGCTCGCCGGCCTCATCCTGTTCGGCCAGGGCGGCTACATCCACGCCAAGGCGCTGCTCGCGCAGATCCTGCTGGAGCGGGCGTTCACCGAAGCCATCGCCACCGGCCGCGAGACAAAACCGTGGTCGTGGGCGGACACCTGGCCGGTGGCGCGCATCGAGGTGAGGCGGATCCATGCCAGCACCATCGTGCTCGCGGGCAGCAGCGGACAGGCGCTCGCCTTCGGTCCGGGCCATGTCGAGAACACCCCCGACGCGGGCGAACGCGGCGTGGCGGTCTATTCTGCGCACCGCGATACGCACTTTCGATTCCTGAAAGATGTCGCCATCGGCGACGAGATCGACGTCACGCGCAGCGACGGCAGGAAATTTCGCTATCGCGCGGATTCGACTTCCATCGTGCGTTTCGATGCCTCGGGCATCGATCCGCTGTCGAGCGGATATGAGCTGGTGCTGTCGACCTGCTGGCCGTTCGAGGCGCTGACACCGGGGCCGGACCGCTATCTCCTGCACGCCACCTTGATCGGGCCTGTTCCCTGAGTTCATCCTTCCGTACGGGAAGCAACGAATACTCCGCCTGCCGGGATATCGTGCGTTGCGCGAAGGGTGCTATCGGGCCAACGCGTGTTGCCACCCTCCCCGAGTCTCAATAAAAAGAATGAAAACGCATGGCGGCTGACGATCGCAAGAGATCGCCACCGGCCAAAGGACACAACAAGGTAAGGGCACGCTCCATGGAAGCTCGGGTAGTCAACGCGTCGCATTCGATCGAAAAATGGTCGCCCTCGTCCGACGCCAGCGACATCGTCAAAAGCATCCATGCGATGCTGCACCCGCGCAACATCGTGCTGGTCGGCGCGACCGACAAGCCCGGCAACTATGCCGAGCGCATCTGGAACAATCTGGTCAAGTACCAATACAAGGGCAAACTGTTTCCCGTTAATTCCAAGCGCGAAACGATCTGGGGCGTACCCTGCTACAAGGATTTCGCCAGCCTCCCGGAGAAGCCCGATCACGTATTGGTGCTGGTGCCGGCGCGTTTCGCGGTGCAGGTGATCCGCGACGCGGCAGCCGCCGGCGCCCGCTCCGCCACCATCGTCACTTCGGGCTTCAGCGAATTGCAGGACGCGGAAAGCCAGCGGCTGGCGGTCGAACTGAAAGAGGCGGTACGCGAAACCGGGCTTGCCGTCACCGGCCCGAACTGCCTCGGCAATCTGAGCGCGGGTGAAAACCTCTTCACCAATATCGACGACCGCATCGTCACGATGGAAGCCGGTCCCGTCGCGATCGCCGGGCAATCCGGCGCGATCGTGATGGCGATCCGCCAGGCGCTGGAGGATCGTGGCGTCGGCGTCGGTTACATGGTCACCACCGGCAACGAGACCGGGCTCGAGACGCCGGACCTGATGGCTTATTTCGCGGCCGATCCGTCGATCCGCGTGATCGTGGTCTATCTCGAAGGCGTGAGGAACACAAAAGTGTTCCGCGAAGCTTGCAAAGCTGCGCGCGCCGCCGGCAAACCGGTGATTGCGCTCAAGCTCGGCGCCTCCGAGGGCGGCCGTGCGGCTGCGATGGCGCATACCGGCGCGCTGGCCGGCTCCATTCAAACCTTCGATGCGATCTCGGCGCGCGAGGGCGTGATCCGCGTCCGCGGCCTCGATGAACTGATCGAGACCACCGAGTGCTTCGTGCACGCCGATCCGCCGAAGGGCAATCGCCTCGCTGCCGTCTCCCTGTCAGGCGGCAAGCGCGGCCTGCTGATCGACGCATTCGATTCCGCCGGGATGGATTTTGCGCCGCTCCCGCCCGGAGCCACCGAAAAACTGTCCAGGATGCTCGGGCCGGGCAGCATCGTCGGCAATCCGCTCGACGCGGGATTTGCCGCCGTGGTCGATCCATCCGTCTACATGCAGTCGATCAAGATCATGATCGATGATCCCGACACCGATATCGTCATCATCGACGCCGAACTGCCGAAGGCGCCGCATGAACTGCGCGAGCGCAATCTGCGTATCGTCAACGACATGGCGGGCGCCGCCAACAAGCCCGTGATCTACATCAGCACGATGTCGATCGGCTTCACCGAATTCACCAAGGGCCTGCGCAAGTCGCTGCCGAACATCGCAGTCATGCAGGGCCTCGACCGCGCGGTGGGTGCAATCAAGTCGCTGATCGAATATGCCTCGCTGCGCAAGGAAGTGCCTGACATTGTGTCGAGTTCGAAGGCTTCCGCGCGCGCCGTGCTGGAGAAGACGCTGAAGAGCGCCAACGGCGCCGCGGCGCTTGACGAGGTCGCGTCGAAAAAGCTGCTGAAAGCCTATGGCATTCCTGTGTCCAAGGAAGAGATCGCACAGACCGCGGCGGACGCGGTGAAGATCGCCAGGAAGATCGGGTTTCCCGTCGTCGCCAAGGTGGTCAGCGCCGAAATCCTGCACAAGTCCGACATTGGCGGTGTGGTGCTGAACATCAACAGCGCCACTGAGGTGAAGAAGGCATTCAACGACATCACCGCACGGGTCAGGAAGCTGAAGAACAAGCCCAAGCTTGAAGGCATTCTGATCGCGCAGCAGGTCAAGGCCGACCTTGAACTCGTGGTCGGCGCCTCGCTCGACGCCGAGATGGGCCCCGTGGTGCTGTTCGGCACCGGCGGCGTCGACATCGAACTGATGAAGGATGTCGCGCTCGCCGGCGCGCCGCTCGATGCCGACGAGGCAAAAGAGCTGATCGGCAAGACCAAGGCCGGCGTCAAGATGAAGGGTTATCGCGGCAAACCTGCATTGCACGAGGCTTCGGCGGTGAAGGCGCTGGTCGGTCTATCCAATCTGATGGCGGATGCGGGAACCCGCATCGCGTCGATCGACGTCAATCCGTTCCTGATCAACAGCAAGGTCGGCGTCGCGGTCGACGGATTGATCGTGCTCAACAACGCCGCGGCGAACAAGGCGGCGGGGCATTAGGCGATCAGTTCAGCAGTCATCGTCGTCCCTGCGAACGCAGGGACCCATAACCACCGATGCCAATTGTTGAGAAGGCAACTACCACCATCGCCTTGCCGATAGGCCACGGCGTATGGGTCCCTGCGTTCGCAGGGACGACGGATGTATAGCTACAACCCCGCGCCCCATTGCCGCGCGGTCTGTACCAGCCAGTCGCGATAAAGCGTCAGCGGCGTGACGCCGGTCAGCCCGCCGCAACCGGCGGAGCCGTTCGGTCCGGTCGACCAGCTGACGACGCCGACGATGGTCGGACCGGTTTGCTTGTCCTCGAATACCGGACCGCCGGAATCGCCGGTGCAGGCGCCGAGCCCGTCGCGCGTGCCTTGGCCCACGGGATCGACGAGGCGAATCTGCAGCGTTCCCGGCTTGCCGGTTGCAACTAAACCGGCGACGCGGATGGTGCCGCCGCTCTTGCCATCGCCGCGCAAGGTGACGCCGATGCCGGCGATCGTGAAGCGGCTGCCGACGATAATGGGAATATTGGGCATGCCGAGCGTCGATGGCGTCTTGCCTTTGACGGGTGAACCCAATTGCAGCAGCGCCACATCGGCGGTCGCCCGGTGCGCCAGCATCGCCTGCTTATTGAAGCCGGGATGAATGGCAACGCTCTTGACGTCCTGCAGGGACGGCTGCCTGTCCGCGCCATACTCGACGATCTTGTAGTCGGCGCCAGGCTGTACGCAATGCGCCGCGGTCAACACGATTTTGGGCGCGATCACCGCTCCCGTGCAAAAATTTCCGCGGGAGCCGACAATGGTGACGACGGAGCGGCCGACACCCTCGGCGGGTGGCGCGCCACCGCCCACGATGGCGTAAGCAGGCGCGACGGCCAGTGGCACAAGGACGGCGGAAATTCGAAGCAACATTTTCATCACCGCAGCAATACCCCGCGTGGCCGGCATCGCCAAGCCGCGGATCGGACTGGCTCCGAAGGGCATTCTGTGTTAGCCGCTCGCCCATCGCGCATGGATATGGCAGGGACTAATGATCGAGGCAGTGATCTGGGACTTCGGCGGGGTGCTGACGACTTCGCCATTCGAGGCCTTTACGCGATTCGAGACCGAGCGCGGGCTGCCCGCCGATATCATCCGGCGCACCAACGCTGCCAATCATCTGGAAAACGCCTGGGCCAAGTTCGAACGCGCCGAAGTCGATATCGAAGCCTTCGATGCGCTGTTCGCCACGGAATCGCTCGCCCTCGGCGCGGAAGTCCGCGGCAGGGATGTGTTGCCGCTGCTCTCTGGCGATCTGCGTCCCGAAATGGTCGAGGCGCTCAAACGCGTGAAGGCCAGATTCAAAACCGGCTGCATTACCAACAACCTTCCCGCCAATGCGATCGGCAGCCATAGCGGCCGCTCGCTCTATGTCGCCGAGGTCATGGTGCTGTTCGATCATGTCATCGAGTCTGCCAAGATCGGCCTGCGCAAGCCGGATCCTCGCATCTACCGGATGATGGTCGAGACGCTGAAGGTCGATCCCAAGAACTGCGTCTATCTCGACGACCTCGGCGTCAACCTGAAGCCGGCGCGCGAGATGGGCATGACCACGATCAAGGTGCTCAATGCGGCGCAGGCGATCGCCGAGCTCGAGGCCGCGACTGGGCTTACATTGCGCTAGGCGGAATTAGCCGAATTTGTCGCCTTCGTATGAGCAAACGAGGCTTGTTCTTTGCCGGGAACGCAGGCAGAACACTCTGAAATCCAGTGAATTTCGGAGTTGAAACCCGTGGCTGACAAAGGGCCGACCGCCTCGATCGAGGCCGTGGAAAGCGGCCTTGCCGCGCAGGGCTATATTGCGAGCCGGCAGATCGCGACCGCGGTCTATCTCTCGCAAGCGATCGACAAGCCCATCCTGGTCGAAGGTCCCGCCGGCGTCGGCAAGACCGAGCTTGCGAAAGCAATCGCGGCGTGGCGCGGGCTGAAGATGATCCGCCTGCAATGCTACGAAGGGCTCGACGAAGCCAAGGCGCTCTACGAGTGGAAATACGCCAAGCAGCTTCTGTACACGCAGATCCTGAAAGACAAGCTCGGCGAGGTGCTCGGCGGCGCCGAGACGCTGCAGGAGGCGCTGGCGCAGCTGCACGACTTCGGCGACGTGTTCTTCTCCAAGGAGTTTGTCGAAGCGCGGCCGCTGCTGCAGGCACTGGAGCAGCCTGCCGGCTGCGTGCTCTTGATCGACGAAATCGACAAATCGGATGCCGAGTTCGAATCGCTGCTGCTGGAAATTCTCAGCGATTTCCAGGTCACGCTTCCCGAACTCGGCACCATTACCGCCATCGCCGCGCCGACCGTGATCCTGACCTCGAACAGCGAGCGCGATCTTGGTGACGCACTGAAGCGCCGCTGCCTCCATTTGCACATCGGCTTCCCCGAGCAGAAACTGGAGGAGCGCATCGTCGAAAGCCGCGTGCCCGGCATTTCCCAGACGCTGCGCAAGCAGATGGTCGGATTTATCCACGAGGTCCGCACGCTGGATCTGAAGAAGCTGCCGTCGGTGAGCGAGACCATCGATTGGGCCCGGGTGCTGGTTCTGCTGCAGGCACCCGAGCTTGGCCACGAAGTGGTCAAGGATACGTTGAATGTGCTGTTGAAGTACGAGGCGGACATCGAGGCCACCCTGCCTCAGGTCTCGAGCTTCATCGGCAAGGCTTCGCGTCAGAACGTCTTCGGATAGGCCCAAGATGAGAGAGAACCTGCATCGCTTCTTTCGTGCGGCGCGGGGCGCAGGCGTCAGGCTCTCGCCGGCCGAAAGCATAGATGCGATGCGCGCGGTCTCCAAGGTCGGCTTCACCGATCGCACCGTTCTGCGCGATACATTCCTGCTGACACTCGCCAAGAGCCAGGATGAGAAGAAGGCGCTTGGCGACTGCTTCGATCTCTTCTTCGACCAGCCGGAAACGTCGCAGCCGCCGCCCGAAGAGAGCGAGACGGACAAGTCCGACACGCCGGACGCCGACGCCGCATCGGAGACGCAAGGCGACACCGATGGCGGTGAGGAGGCACAAGATCTCGGCCAGCTCGCGCAGATGCTGCTGTCGCAGGACCGCAACGCGATGGCCGCGGCCATCGCCAACGCCTCGAATGCCGCATCGCTGTCCAACATCCGCTATTTCACGCAGCGCGGCATTTTCTCCGGCCGGATTCTCGACCAGATGGGCATCCAGCGCCTGCGCGACGACCTCGACGCGCTGACGGCGACCAATCCGGCATTGGCGGAACGGCTGCAGGCCGCGCTGGACGGCTTGCGCGACACCGTGCGCGAAACCGTCTCCCAGGCCCTGATGCTGTACGGCCGCGAGGAAGCCGAAAATCTACGCAACGAGATCCTGCGCAATGCGCCGCTGTCGCGGATCGAGCCGCGGCAGGTCGAGCAGATGCGGCTGCTGATCCGCCAGATCGCGCGCCGCCTGCGCGAGCGTTACAGCAAGCCGCGCAAGCGGCAGCGCCGCGGCCATCTCGACGTGCGCCGGACCATCCGGCGCAATGCGGCCTGGGGCGGCGTGCCGTTCCTCACCGCCTGGAAGCGGCGCCACCGCGACAAGCCGAAGATCATCGCGCTCTGCGACGTCTCGGGTTCGGTGGCACGCGTGTCCGATTTCTTTCTGCTGCTGATCCACAGCCTGCACGAAGTAGTCTCGGATGTCCGTTCGTTTGCCTTTTCCGGACATCTGATCGAGGTCAGCGACATCCTGGAATCCAAATCGCCGGAAGAGGCAATGGCCGAGATCATGTCCAAGGTCGGCTTCGGTTCCTCGGACTATGGCAATTCATTTGCCGATTTCGAGCATGAATGGATGAACGCGATCACGCCACAGACCACCGTGATCATCCTCGGCGATGCCCGCAGCAACAACCTCGATCCCCGCGCGGATATCCTGCGCCGTATCGGCGAACGATCGAAGCGGCTGGTCTGGCTCAACCCCGAGGGGCGAATGGCCTGGGGCTGGGGCGACTCGGAAATGCCGCGTTATTCTACCTTCTGCACCGTGGTACGGCAATGCGCGACCGCGCAGCAGCTGGAGCGTGCGGTTTCGGATATCGTGGCGAGTTATCAATAGGCGGTTATTCCGACGAAATGACCGACATTGTTGGGCCGTGTTTTGGGATATCCTGATATTGTTCATTCGCGAATCCCTCATCCACCGCCCCCGTTTGAAGCCGACATGGAATCAGCCCTTAATCGAAAGCCGGACCAAGCCCCCGACGCGCTGTCCGTGCTGAATGCCGTGTTCGGCCTGCCGGCCTTTCGGGGTGAGCAGGAAAAGATCGTCCGGCACCTCACGGACGGCGGTAACTGCCTGGTGCTGATGCCGACCGGCGGCGGCAAATCGCTGTGCTATCAGCTGCCGTCGCTATTGCGCGACGGGTGCGGCATCGTGGTCTCGCCGCTGATCGCGCTGATGCGCGACCAGGTCGCGGGACTGCTCGAAGCTGGCGTCAGGGCGGCGGTGCTGAACTCGACGCTGTCGTATGAGGAAGCCAACCAGGTCGAGCAGCGGCTGTTGTCCGGCGACCTCGACGTGCTCTACGTCGCGCCCGAACGTCTGTTGACGCCGCGCTGCCTCGGCCTGCTCGCCCGGGCCAAAATTGCGCTGTTTGCGATCGACGAGGCGCATTGCGTGTCGCAATGGGGGCATGACTTCCGTCCGGAATATATCGGCCTATCCGTCATCGCCGAGCGTTTCCCAGATGTCCCGCGCATCGCGCTGACCGCCACCGCCGATGATCTCACGCGCCAGGAAATCGCCGAGCGGCTCAGGCTTACCGATGCTCCTCGCTTTGTTGCGAGCTTCGACCGGCCGAACATCCGCTATGAGATTGTCGATAAGCAGAACGCCCCGGCGCAGCTCAAGGCCTTCATCAGCGAGCGCCATGCGGGCGATGCCGGCATCGTCTATTGCCTGTCGCGCGCCAAGGTTGAAGATACCGCGGCCGCATTGAACAAGGCCGGCGTGCCGGCGCTGCCCTATCACGCCGGGCTCGACGCCGGTCTGCGCTCCCGCAACCAGGATCGCTTCATCAACGAGGACGGCGTGGTGATCGTCGCCACCATCGCGTTCGGCATGGGCATCGACAAGCCCGACGTACGCTTCGTCGCGCATCTCGACCTGCCGAAGAGCATCGAGGCGTATTACCAGGAGACCGGGCGCGCGGGCCGTGACGGCAAACCCTCCAGCGCCTGGATGGCCTATGGCCTGTCCGATATCGTGCAGCAGCGTCGCATGATCGATGAATCTACCGGCTCGGAGGCTTTCAAGCGCGTGTCGATCGGCAAGCTCGATGCGCTGGTCGGGCTCGCCGAAACCGCCGGCTGCCGGCGCAGCCGCCTGCTCGGCTATTTCGGCGAAGCGGTCAGTGATGGCAATTGCGGCAATTGCGACAACTGCCTGTCGCCGCCACAGCTTCTCGACGGCAAGGTGATCGCACAGAAAATATTGTCCTGCGCCTATCGCACCGGGCAGCGCTTCGGCGCCATGCACCTGATCGATGTGCTGGTCGGCCGCATGACCGAGCGCGTCACGCAGTTCGGGCACGACAAGATATCCGTGTTCGGCATCGGCGCCGAACTCAACGAAAAGCAATGGCGCGCGGCGATTCGGCAAGTGGTGGCGATGGGTCACCTTCAATCCGACAGCGAAGCGTTTGGCGCCTTGAAGCTGACGGAGAGCGCCCGCGGCGTGTTGAAGGGCGAGACCGAAGTGATGCTGCGCGAAGCGCCGGCCGGCACCCGCGTTCGCGCCAGCCGGACCAAGTCAAGGCGCGGCGATCTGGCACCGCGCGCTGGTGGAGAAGGTGAAGTCGCCGATGCCGGCCTGCAGGCGGCGCTGCGGGCATGGCGCTCCGAGATCGCGCGCAAGCGCGGCGTGCCGGCCTATGTGGTGCTGCACGATTCGACCATCGACGGCATCGCCGCCTCCCGCCCCGCGTCGCTCAACCAACTCCGCAACATTCCAGGCATCGGCGACAAGAAGCTCGAGCATTATGGCGACGAGCTGATCGCGCTGGTGAAGGCGGCAGAGCGCTAAGCACTTACCGCCGCATCACCCGTTGCGGAACGTGTAGGCGTATCCGTTGATCGCGGGCGCACCGCCGAGATGGGCGTAGAGCACCTTCGATCCCTTGGGGAAGTAGCCCTTGTTCACGAGGTCGATCATGCCCTGCATGGATTTACCCTCATAAACGGGATCGGTGATCATGCCCTCAAGACGGGCGCAGAGCCGGATTGCCTCCTTGGTCTCTTCCGAGGGAACGCCATAAGCCGGATAGGCATAGTCCTCGATCAGGACGACGTCGTCCTCGACGATCTCCTTGCCCAGTTCAACCAGGGAAGCCGTATTGCGGGCGATATCGAGCACCTGCGCCTTGGTCTGCTCGGGCGTGAACGAGGCGTCGATCCCGATCACCTTGCGCGCGCGGCCGTCCTTGGCAAATCCAACCAGCATGCCGGCATGGGTCGAGCCGGTGACGGTGCAGACCACGATGTAGTCGAAGGCGAAGCCGAGTTCCTTTTCCTGGGCACGGACCTCTTCGGCAAAGCCGACATAGCCGAGCCCGCCATATTTGTGCACGGAAGCGCCGGCCGGGATCGCATAGGGCTTGCCGCCTTTTGATTTGACGTCTGCGATCGCCTCTTCCCAGCTTTGGCGAATGCCGATGTCAAAGCCTTCATCCACCAGCTGGACGTCGGCACCCATGACGCGGCTGAGCAGGATATTGCCGACGCGGTCGTAGACGGCGTCTTCGTGCGGCACCCAGCTTTCCTGCACTAGACGGCATTTCATGCCGATCTTGGCCGCGACCGCGGCGACCATGCGGGTGTGATTGGATTGGACGCCACCGATCGAGACCAGCGTATCGGCATTGGAAGCGATCGCGTCGGGCACGATGTATTCGAGCTTGCGCAGCTTGTTGCCGCCGAACGCCAGCCCGGAATTGCAATCCTCGCGCTTGGCGTAGAGCTCGACCTTGCCGCCGAGATGCTGCGTCAGCCGCTCCAGCTTCTCGATATGGGTTGGCCCGAATGTCAGCGGATAGCGTTCGAATTTTTCCAGCATGCCGTCATCCTCCGTGATGTCTGTTCCGAGCGAACCGCTTATCATCAGACGATGGAAAGGTGCTTTCTAAGTTGACTCTGAATATTCGCTAATTCATTGCCACCCCCGCCAGAAATGCTAGTTTTCATCCGTCAACCAGCTAAATGATGAAAGATTCTTCCGTGACCGGCCAACTGGATAGAACTGACCTCAAGATATTGCGTTTGCTGCAAAATAGCGGGCGGCTGAGTAACGCCGAACTGGCCGAAGCGGTCGGGGTCAGCGCAGCCACCTGCCATCGCCGCACCCAGCGCCTGTTCGACGACGGCTTTATCGGCGCGGTCCGGGCAATGGTGGCGCCGCGCAAGGTCGGCAAGGGCGCGCTGGTCATGGTCGGCGTCGTGCTCGACCGCTCCACGCCCGAGAGTTTTGCCTCATTCGAGCGCGCGATCGCGAAACTGAAATTCGTTCTCGACTGCCACCTGGTAGCCGGCGATTTCGATTACTTCCTGAAAATTCGCGTCGGCGACATGGAGGATTTCAACCGCATCCACGGCGAGCAGCTGATCGCGCTGCCCGGCGTGCGCCAGACGCGGACCTTCTTCGTCATGAAGGAAGTCGTCGATAACGCGCCGCTGGATTTTTGAGGCGGACGTTCAATAGCCGCGCGGGCACGCCGACGTCCCCAAGTTACGTGCCCAACGCGTCGCCCTAATTCTTGGCGCTCTCGGTCGGTGCTTTCGCTTTGCACGAAATCAAGAGGGTAAACGCCCTCGCATTGCGGGCGATGTCAGCGGTCTTCAACTCGGCCTTCGAATCGGACGTTTGGTACGAGACCACGCTGTTATCCAAAAAGTCTCTCAAGGCGCCGGTCTTGATGGCGAAATTGATGTTCTCGGGGATATTGCCAGTCGCCTTGACAAATTTCAGCGCATTCAGCTTGGCCGCAACGACGCCGACGACTTCGCCGCTCGAGGCCAGCAACGGCCCGCCGCTGTTGCCCGGCTGGACCGCGGCACTAATTTGCAGGAAACGCGTGTCGTTCAAAATACCGCTGAGCGAACTCACGATTCCGGTCGTCACCGTGAAGTCGGACGTGAGCAATCCGTGAAACGGATAGCCGATCGCCACAACGCTATCCCCGGAGTGTATCGCCTTGTCCTTGATGACAGCGATGTCCTTGAACGTGCCAGGGGCCTGAAGCAGGGCAAGTTCGTTCGTTTCATCGCTGGAAACCAGACGTAGCTTGACCGGTGCTTCGCCGGTCAGGCTGCCTTGGATATCCCCGACACAACCATCGACGACGTGCTGATTGGTGACGAGGTGTCCACCGGTGCTGACCAGAAAACCGGTTCCGGTTTGACTGGTCATCTTTTCAGGCTTGGCCGACGCAGAACCCGGCGCCGCCGCCGCCGACTTCGTCGCCGCAACCGCAACTGAAAAATCCCCGGCGGCGGCGATACCGAACTGTTTCACCTTGGCCACGCAATTCGCCAGCGTCGGCAACAATTGCGCGGTCTGATCGAGCTTGAACTGAAAGAGCTGCCCCTGCGTAAAGGCCGTCATCGCCTTGGCCTTGCGGAATTGCGCAATGAGCGCCGAGTTGATCGGCATCGGCACACGGACCAGTTTGTCGGCAATCGGGATGCCATGAACATTGAATGGCGTCTGACCATCAAACGTCAGGACAATCGGGAATGCCTGCCCGGTCGTCAGCGTCCAATTTTCATGGGCGAATCCCAGGCCCCATCCTCCCTTGTCGTCTATCGTGACCAGAAAGTGGATGCCGCTCCCGTAAGTGGCGCCGGCGGCGCAATGCGTAAACGCGCCGCTCTGGTCGTTGGTATAGGCCCCGCCCTTCCAGTTGCCCACATTGATGGTGCCATAAGGACCACGCGCACTGGATGTTGAAGACGCCGCAATCAGGCACAACGCTGCAACAACCGCTCCGATTGCAAATCTCATTTCGACCTACTCAAATGAGCGCCCATCTCAATGGGCGTTGAAATCAAACCGCAAGCGAGGCCGGCATCTTCAGTGCCACGGAACCGCAACCGGCACGCGAAGTGCGGCCCAAAGCCCGATCCGCAGTTCCCACTTTGTTCTTTCAACTAAAGGGTGTCAATCCGGAAATTGATTGAAGGGCACCGCGCCTTACTTCGCCTCGCTCGCCTTGATGCCCGAGCTTTCAACGAGCTTTGCCACCCGTGGCAGGTCGGCGGCGAACAGGCGCGCATGCGCCTCGGGCGTCAACTCGCTTTCAGGGAATGGCAAGGTGCCGAGCTGCGTCAGCTTCTCCAGCAGGACTGGGTCAGCCAGCGCCTTGCGGAGCGCTGCGTTCAGCGCGCCGACGGTCTCCTTGGGTGTGCCCTTGGCCACGTAGAGCCCATGCCACATCGTGTAGCTGACCTCGGGCATGCCGAGCTCAGCGGTGGTCGGCACGTCTTTCAATTGTTCAAGCCGCTTTGGCGACGTGATGGCGATGCCGTGAAGCGTTCCGGCTTGAATCTGCGGCAGCGCGTTGGTCACCTGATCCCACAGCAGATCGATCTGCCCCGCCAGGAGATCGCCGATCGCCGGTGCCGATCCGCGATACGCCACGACGGTCGGCTTGAAGCCGAGCACATTGCCCATCATCACGGCGCACAGATGACTGTTGGTGCCGATGCCGCCGTGCGCGAAGTTCGCCTTGTCGCCTTGCGCCTTGATCCAGGCCACATAATCCTTCGGTCCCGCGCCAGGAATCGACTTGCGGCCGATCAGCACCATCGGCGCATTGTTGACGAGGCCGACCGCCTCGAATGCGGTCGTGGTATCGTAGCGCAGGTTGGTGAACAGGCTGGGCGCCGCCAGCAGCGCGACGTGATTGATCAGGATGGTGGAGCCGTCAGGCGCCGATCGGGCCACCCGGTCATTGGCCAGCGTGCTGCCACCGCCGACCACGTTCTCGATGATGACGGACTGGCCGAGCGTCTGCGACATCCGCTCGCCAATCAGGCGCGCGACCGTATCCGTGCCGCCGCCGGCCGCATAGGGCACTACCAGCGTTATCGTTTTGGAGGGCGACTGCGCGTGAGCCTGGGTAGCAAGCACGGCAAACAAGAGGCCGAAGCCGATAAGCGCGGTTCTAAAAAGCCGATTGATCACGACGGCGTCCTCCCAGGACTTTTCTTTTGTTGTCATGCCGCATGTTTGCGGTCGTGCAGGCGCTCGCGAAGCTGCACTGCAGCAAACGGTGCGGCATCGCATGGATGCAGATCATGCTGATTGCGCGCCCGCAAATCAAATACAATGCGACGCGGGATGTCCTAGCGTGCCAGGCTCACATTGGGGCGCTGGTAGCGAAGCCATATGACAGCGGCGGCGGCGGCCAGCAGCAGGAGCACGGAAAACCAGTTGAGCGGATGCCAGCCCCAGCGATCCTGCAGGAACCCCGCCATGAAGCTCGACGTCGCCGTCGTGCTGAAAACCAGGAGGTCGTTGAGCGCCTGGGTCTTGCCGCGTTCGTTCGGGCGATAGCACGTCGTCACCAGCGTGGTGGCGCCGACGAACAGGAAATTCCAGCCGACGCCATTGACGGTGAGTGCGACCCGGAAATTCCATTCGCTCAGCCCGGCGAGCGCGGCAGCAACACCGGCCAGCATCAGCACGACGCCCCAGGCCATGACAGTGGTGGTGCCGAACCGGTTGATCAGATTGCCGGTGAAGAACGACGGCACGAACATGCCAAGCACATGCATGAAGATGACCCAGTGGGCTTCCGCGTGCGGAAACCCGCAGCCGACGATGGCCAGCGGCGACGCGCTCATGATGAAGGACATCGTGCCGAACGCCAGCATGCCGGCGATGACTGATGCGATGAAGCGCGGTTGGCTGGCAATCACCCATAGCGGTCGCGGAGGCGCTGCGGCTTCGGCCGTTTCAGCGCCCGAAGCCGTCGTCGCGACCGCGGGGAAGGTGATAAAGGACATGACCAAAAAGACGATCACATGCAGGCCGAGAATGGCGGCATAGGTCGCCAGATACAGCGGCATCACCAAATCGTGCGTCACGCGCACGAGGCTGGGGCCGATCACGGCAGCGGCGACGCCGCCGGCCGTGACCCATGAAATCGCCTTGGCGCGGTAATGGATCGGCACCAGTTCCGCCGCGGCGAACCGATACATCTGCAGGCAGGCCACCGCGTAGCCGAGGATGAGACCGCCGGCGCACATGACGGCAAAGTTGGCGGCATACAGCCCGAGGCACATAATGATGGCGCCGGCCATGCCGAACAGCGAGCCGACACGAAAGCCGATGCTGCGGCCGACCCGCTGCATCAGCAGCGCCGCCGGGAATACCCAGATCATGACGCCGATATGCTGCATCGTGACCGGCAGGTTGGCCAGATCGGGCCGGTGATAGAAGGTGATGACGGACAGCCCGGTCGCCGCAAACATCATGGTGTTGCAGGACTGCCCGACCGCCTGACAACAGGCCAGCAACAGCAGATTGCGACGTGCGCGCCGATCGAGGTCCTGCGCCAAATGCTGGGTCAGGTCAGCTTCCGGCTTGAGCCCTGATTGGGGGTTCAGTGCATCCATTTTTATGCTTGCTCAACTGACCTCGGGAGGCGCCGCGCACGGCCGGTGCGCGCGAGGCCTGCCGCCACCTTCTCTAGGAAAAACGGCTGCCTCTCAAGCCCACATGGAATATTTTGCTGTCTTGGCCCGCATAGGAGGCATGAAAATCCCTCCGGCGTTGATGGCCCGGCGAAATCGCGTAAGCTACCGGCCCGGGGGAAACGAATGTCCGATGATCTGAAATTCACGGTCCAGCGCCCGCCGGCCTATGGCGAATTGACGGACCTGCTGCCCGGAATGTTCTGGGTGCGGCTGCCGATGCCGACGGTACCCAATCACGTCAATTGCTGGCTGCTCGACAACGGCCCGGGATGGACGCTGGTCGATTGCGGCTTGAACACCGACGACACGTTTGAAATCTGGGACAAGCTGTGGCGAGGGCTATTGCGTGCCCGTCCCTTGCAGGACCTCACCTTCACGCATGCGCATCTCGATCATTTCGGCCTCGCCGGATATCTGGTGAAGGAAATGAAATGCGTGGTGCGCATGCCGCTGGCCGAATGGCTCAGCGGCTGGAAGATGTGGCATGAGCGCGAGGATGCGCAGGACGAACAGTTCGGCGCCTTCGTGAAGCGGAACGGCGCCTCCGACGATGACGCCGCCGCGATCACCGAAGCGCAGCGCCGCTCGAAATATCTGGGCCTCCGGCCACCGCGGGAATTCATTCGTATCCGCGACGGCGACGTGATCGCCATGGGGCAGCGCGAGTGGCGGGTGGTCACGGCAGGCGGGCATTCGCCGGAACACGCGATGTTCTATTGCGAGAGCGACAAGCTGCTGATCGCGGGCGACCAGATCCTGTCGCACATGGCGCCCTCTGTGATCGTGCCGCCGGCGCAGCCGGAAGCCAATCCGATGCAGGAGTATCTGGCAGCGCTGACGCGGCTCGAGGCGCTGTCGCCGGATACGCTGGTGCTGCCGTCGCATGGCCTGCCGTTTCGCGGGCTGCATACGAGGCTGGCCCAGCTGCGCGAGCATCATCAAGCCCGGCTCGACGACGTCGCGTCCGTCGTCACCGCAAAGACGACAGCGTTTACGGTCGCACAGGAAGTATTCCCGCGGGTGCTGTACGCCAACCCGCGCCAGGCTTTTGGCGAGTCGCTTGCGCATCTGAATATGCTGGCCTCGCTCGGGAGACTGACGCGCGATGTCGATGCCGCCGGCGCGATCAGCTTCACCCCGGCATAATAATAACGTGCCTTCAACAGCCGCACCCGATCCTCGCAAAGCATCCGCCACCTTGCTCCACTCGAAAGGGTGGCAGATCGCGATGATCGGTCTGGGTACCGCCACGGCGCAGCTCGACACCTCAGTCAATATTGCCTTCCCTGCCATCACCCGAGGATTTGAGCTCGCGATTGGCGACATCCAGTGGGTGGTGATCTGCTACGTCCTGACCTACGCCAGCCTGCTGTTGGCGCTCGGACGCATCGGCGACACCATTGGTCACGCGATCGTATTCCGCACCGGCCTGATCTGCAGCGCGGTGGCGCTGCTTCTGGTCAGCTGTGCGCCGAGTTACGGCGCGATGCTGGTGTTTCGCTGCCTGCAGGGTGTCGGCGCGGCACTGGTGATGAGCTGCGGCGCTGCGCTGGTGACCTCGCTCTACGGCGAAGCGCGACGCAGCCGGGCGCTCGGCACTTACACGATGATGATGGCCTTGGGCTGGATGCTCGGTCCTTTGCTCGGCGGCACCTTGACGACCATTTGGGATTGGCCTGCGGTCTTTTGGTTCCGAATTCCAATTGCGATTGCGGCACTGTTGCTGCTGCGCGGCCTGCCCCCGGCGCCGCCACGCCTTACCCACGATCGCTTTGACATTCCAAGCGGCATTGCGCTGGCGCTCGGCCTGGTCACCATGCTGATGGCGATCAACCGCGCCAGCGAATTCTCGGCTCTCTCGCTTGGACTGCTATCCGCCCTCGCCTTCGCGGGCTTTGCCTTCCGCCAGTCCCGCGCGTTGCGTCCGATCATCGCGATGGAAGTTCTCAAGCTGCCGGGCTTTGCGCTGCTCAATCTCGTCAGCGTATTGGCTAATCTCACCGCCTTTTCGGTCTGGCTATTGGTGCCCTATTATCTGGCGCGGATGCCCTCCTATACGCTGACGGAGGGCGGCGCCATCCTGGCCGCCGGCGCGGCAGGCGCTGCGCTGGCGGCGCCGATCGGCGGTCACCTCACCGGGCGGCTGTTCTCCGCTAAGCGGCTGGCCATTGCAGGCGCCGTCGCCATTGGCGCCGGTCTTCTGCTGCTGGGTGCATGGACGGAGCAGACCCCGACGGCGCTGCGGGTCGCAGGGTTGATCATTCAAGGCGCCGGCCTCGGCCTGTTCCAGCTTGCCTATTCCGATATCGTGACCGCAACGCTGCCGATGACGGAGCGCGGCGTTGCCGGCAGCCTTGCGCTGCTGACGCGAACGCTGGGCACCGTCACCGCCGCCTCGGTCTTCTTTCTGGCGTTCGAAATCCTGCAAACGAAGCATGGCTTCTTCGAAGCGTTCCAACAGACTTTTCAAGTTGCGGCGATGCTGGCGTTTGTCGCGGCGGGACTGTTGGCGCTTATGCCGCGCAAGGTCGGCAAGTCGTAGGCGGATCAAAGGTACTTCTTTTGGTCGGCGAACTCGGACGGCCGGCAACCCGATCGGTCTGCGCAAATTTGCGCAAGCAGCGCCGGACGTATAGGTTCAACCGAGTCAGTGAGCCGCCGGTGACGAAGGCCTCAGCAATGCTGAGGTTGATCCTGTCCGTGAGGCTGGATTGGGCGGCGGCTCGCTGGCGCAAGATTAGCAACTTGGGGGCTGAAAGCGTCGGAACTTACCCTGACGCAGGATCAATGACGACATTTCAATCCGGCGACACCAGCAGCCAGGCCAAATAGCCGTAGTAGATGGTCGCGCCCAGCGCGATTGCGAGCGCAAGGCCAGCGATGATCTCGGTCATGGCTGATTTCGACGCCTTCATTCGCCAATAAGGCAAATGCCCCGGCGTTGGTTCCCCGGCATGACGAGGTCATCACGCGAGATCGAGAACAGCCAAACGCCGGCGCCCTGGTTGCCGACACGCTGACGCCGGCGGTTCCCTGGCGATATCGCCGAAGTCTGGACCGCCATCGACGGCAAAGGTCTAACCGGTGATGTGCTTGCCTCAAGCTGGTGGGCGACGTTCTGCGGCAGGGTTGCGCGGGGACCCGCGGAATCCCTATTTGCCGCGGAACACCGCCGAGCGACGTTCCACGAAAGACTGGATGCCTTCTTTCATGTCTTCGCTGCTGAAGACGCGGTCCTTGATCTTGGGAATGTAATCGATCGCAGCTGTCTCGCCCGCCTCGATATATTTCAATGCGGCTTCCTTGGTCACCTGAATGCCGATCGGCGCGTTCTTGGCGATGAGTTGTGCGATTTCCATTGCACGGGCAATCTGTTGGCCGGGAGCGACAACTTCCTGAACAAACCCGATTTTATGCGCCCGGGCCGCATTGAACTCGTCGCACAGGAACAGGTGATACATCGCATCTCCCCAGCCGGCCCGCGTCAAATACCGAAAATGGGCGCCGCCAAGGGGTGCGATCCCGCGCTTGGATTCCATCTGGCAGAACCGGGCGTCATCGGCCGCCACGACGATGTCGCCCGCCAGCATCATTTCGATGCCGATGGTGAAACAGATCCCCTGCACCGCCGTCACAATCGGCTTCCGGCACCGGCTTTTCAGGGCGAACGCGTCGACGTTGCCGGGCTTGATCTCGGTGTTCTCGGCCTTGGGCCCGAAGAACTTCGGCATATCCAGCCCGGCCGTGAAATCCGGGCCTTCGGCACAGAGCACGCCCACCCAGTAATCGTCCGTTCGGTCGAGAAGCGTCATCGCATCGGACATCTGCGCCATCATCTGCGGGCTGAAGGAGTTCTTCTTCGCCACGTTGTCGATGATGATCTTGAAGACGTGCCCGTGCACTTCGGTGCGGATCTGGCCGATTTGGGTTTTCTCGTTCATGTGCTGGTCTCCGAATCGCCTCAGCTTAACGCCGCGAACGCGGTACGTTCGAAAGCCATCAGTTCTTCCGTCCGGCCGTCACGTATTTTCAGCAGCCACTGCGGATCCTGAAGCAGCGCCCGCCCCACCGCGACGAGATCGAACTCCTCGCGATCGAGGCGACGGATCAACTCGTCGAGGGAGGCCGGACGGGAGCTTTCTCCGCCGTAAGCGGCAATGAATTCACCGGTCAGACCGACCGACCCGACCGAAATCGTCGGTACTCCCGTCACTTTCTTCGCCCATCCGGCGAAATTCAGATCGGAGCCATCGAACTCCGGCTCCCAGAAGCGCCGTTGCGAGCAATGCAACATGTCGACCCCCGCGTCGACCAGCGGTTTGAGCCAGGCCTCCAATGCGCGAGGCGCGTCGGCCAGTTTCACCTCATAATCCTGCTGCTTCCACTGGCTGATCCGGAGCAATATCGGATAATCCGGCCCCACCGACTTGCGTACCGCGTGGACGATATCAGCGGCAAACCGGGCTCGGCCAGGCAGGTCCTTGCCACCATAGCTATCCTCGCGGCGATTGGTGCCCTCCCAGAAGAACTGGTCGATCAGATAGCCGTGCGCGCCGTGCAACTCGATGGCATCGAACCCCAGGCGCTTCGCGGCAAGCGCCGCATCGGCGAAAGCGCGAATGGCGTCTGCGATGTCCTCTTCGCTCATCGGCTCGCCGAACGTCTTCTCCGGTCGCGACAGGCCGGACGGACTGTCGTAGGCGCCAGGAGGAGACCAGTTCTGGGCGCGCGTGCGAACGGCTCCGACATGCCATAGCTGCGGCGCCATCAGGCCACCCGCGGCGTGCACCTCGTCAACCACACGCCGCCACCCCGCCAGTTCCTTCTCGCCATGAAAGCGAGGAACATTCGGATCGTTCAGGGATGCCGGACGATCCACGCCCGTCCCCTCCGATATGATGAACCCGACCGCTCCTTCGGCACGGCGGCGGTAGTACCGCGCGACGTCTTCGGTTGGAATTCCGCCGGGAGAGAATGAGCGCGTCATCGGCGCCATCACGACCCGGTTCGGCAAGTTCAGCCCTTTCAGCTTGAAAGGCCGGAAAAGTACATCGCTGGACATTCACGCTTCCCATTCAGTTGGTAGCTTTGCGGGCTCTTGCTCACCCTCGCATCGCCCGTTCAAAAGGCAAGCTCACTTTTCCTCGGCGCTGAGAACCTTACCGAATTGATCCCATGTGCTGCCGTTCCAGCGCTGCAGTTGCAGCTGCGTGTACGCCATACTGCTTTCCGGGCCCGTGTTGACCGTAACACCCGGGATGAGTGTGGGGAGCGACAGCCCTCGTATATTCCGCGATTGTTTGACGATATTCTCGCGCGAGAGATCGTCACCGCATTGCTTGAGCACCTGCTCCAGGATCTGTCCCTGCTGCGTACCGAACAGATAATTGGCGTCGCCGATGTCGGCGCCCGGCAGGTATTTCGCAAAATGTTCGCGGTACCATTTGATGCCGGTGTCGTCGGCCCACTTCTTGTCGTTCGGATCCTTGGTAATCGTTGCCGCGATGATGCCGACGGCCTTTTCCGGTCCCGCGGGGATGATCGTTGAAGAGACCGAGCTCGAAACGAAGTTGATCAGGAATAGAGGCTTCCAATTGACCTCATCGGCCTTCTTGATAGCCTGAGCCGCGAACTTCGGCGTGCCGGCGACCAGGAACACCTCCGCGCCAGACGATTTCAGCTTCACCACGTGGGAATCGATCGTCGGCTCGGTGACCTCATACGAGGACGCTACAACCTTCTTGTCGAAGTCGCCCTTCAGGTAGCCTTTGAATGCATTGAGGAAATCCTTACCCAGATCGTCGTTCTGGTACAGGATGGCAATCTTTGCGTCCGGCCGGGCATGGGTGATGTATTTCGCGTAGATCCGCCCTTCCGTATCATAGCTGGGCAGCCCCGTTGTGGTCATCGGAAATTCAGCAAAGTTCGTGAATTTGGTGACGCCGCTGACGACGAACAGATGAGGCACCTTCTTTGCGTTGACATACTTGATGGTGGCGCCGATGCCGGGAGTACCGAGCGGGCCGAACAGGAAGGCCACCTCGTCGCTTTCGACAAGTTTTCTGGTTTGCTCCACCGTCTTGGGCGGACTGTACGCATCGTCGTAGGTGATGAGATTTATCTTGCGGCCGTTGATGCCGCCCCGATCGTTGATCGAATTGATGTAGGCAATCAGACCCTTTCCGGTATTGCTGAGCGGCGATGCCGGGCCACT
Organism: Bradyrhizobium sp. LjRoot220; assembly: GCF_964252915.1. Taxonomy (NCBI): domain Bacteria; kingdom Pseudomonadati; phylum Pseudomonadota; class Alphaproteobacteria; order Hyphomicrobiales; family Nitrobacteraceae; genus Bradyrhizobium; species Bradyrhizobium sp. LjRoot220. The sequence goes on along the minus strand of NZ_CAXUPS020000012.1, from coordinate 93,642 downwards.
AAACGGGAAGGTCGCTCCCACCTTCACTTCGGCGCTCGTGATGCCGGGCGTTTCGGCACGCGCGTGCGCGCCGACAATCGTCACGCCAAGCGCGGCTGCCAGTATGGACTTCCTGAACATCGATATCTCCCTTCGGCGACGGGTTGCGTCGCTCATCATTCGCCAAACTTCCGTGCGACCTCGGTGACCGACATAGTCGCCTGCGTCGTTGCGACCGCACCGGCATTCTCTTGGCCTAGTCCCGAGCTACTTCGAGATTTTCGGTTCCGGGCGTGGCTTCGTCTCATCAGCAAGTACATCGGTCAGCCCGCGGCTGCCGCATCGGACGCCTTCGCAACTCCTCGTTCGATGGCCATCTCCCGCAGCTTGTGTTTGAGTATCTTGCCGGTGGAGGCTGAAGGCAGGGCGTCGAGCACGATCAATTCAGTCGGACGCTTGTACGAAGTGAGCTGTTGAGCCGTGTATGCTTTCAGGTCTTCGGCGCTAACGCGGGCGCCGGGGAGAAGCTGCACGAACGCGACGACCTCCTCATTGCCGTCAACCGGTCGTCCCACCACAGCTGATTGGACGACTTGCTCGTGCGTGTTCAGAACCGCCTCCACCTCGGCAGGGTAAACGTTGAAGCCGGAGCGGATGATGAGTTCTTTGGTTCGGCCAGCGATGTAGAGATGGCCCTCGCCGTTCACCCGGGCGAGATCCCCTGTGTTGAACCATCCCTGGTCATCGATCGCCGCCGCCGTGAGGTCCGGAGCACGATAGTAGCCGAGCATCACGTTGGGGCCTCGGACGTGCAGTTCGCCCACTTCACCGGTCGCGACGTTCTTGCCTTGCCTGTCCACGATCCGGTGCTCGATACCGGGAAGAAAAGGACCGACCGACTCGTCTGAGACAGGGTGTTCTGAACGAACGCCCGACAGGCCCGGCGAACATTCGGTTATGCCGTAGTTGTTCAATAACGGGATTCCGAACTCGTCCTCGATCCGCTGCTTCAGATCGAGATCAAGCGGAGCGCCGGCGACGGCCATGACCCGCAGCTTGCCTCGCTCGAGCCGTTTGATGCCCCTGACCGCCTTGTGTTCAAGCAGGCGCTGATATGTGGCGGGCACACCGAACAGGCTCGTGATCCCCTCCTCGGCGATGGCATGGGCCAGCGCAGCGGGATCGGCCTTGGCCACAACATACAATGTGCCGCCGTGCATCAGCGTGGCGATCAGCAGGATCGAATACCCGACGATGTGGGACATCGGCAGCACGCCGTAGATGCGGTCGGCCGGGCTGCTTTGGCGAAGGATTCCCGAAGTCCTTGCGGTGAAGAGCAGGTTGCGGTGGCTCAGCATCACTCCCTTCGGTGCACCGGTCGTGCCCGAGGTGTACAAGAGACCCGCGACCTGTCGGTCGCCATCCTTCTCGACGGGCTCCGCTTGCGCATCCGCATTGAGGGGACCAATGCCGATTCCGCCGAACGGTCCCACAGCGCCTGTTTTTGCGCCGACGCGGCTCGCGTGATCGGCGGCTTCCTTTGAGAGCGCCGAATTGAACAGCACCCGTCTGGCGCCGCTGTGCGTCCCGATCAGGTCGATCTCCCTGGCCGAGAGGCGGGGGTTAACCGCAATACCCCAAGCATCGAGCTTGCTCGCCGCGAAAAGCATCGCCCCCAGAGCGACACTGTTCTCGCTCGCAATCATCACGCGGTCGCCAGGCCTGATCCCCAGATCGACGAGGCCCTTCGCTGCGGCGTCGACGGCTTCCGAGAACTGCCGGTAGCTCCACGAACGCCCGCCTTCAACGAAGGCCGGATGATCGGGGATGTCCCGCACGAACGGCGCGTAGACCTGGTGCACTCTTGAAGGCAGGCCATCGAGCAATTCGGCCGCAGTGAGTTCGTCCACGCTCCTCATGCCGTCCTCCCTCGCGCCTCTTTTCGGGGGCGCTGCGCGGCCCCCTTCAAACGGGTAAGCCTGCTCTTTCACGGCGGAGTAAATAGTTCTAAAATAGAACTGTCAAGACGAATGACAGCCTGTCGATTTTGAAGGACGCCGCTATGTCGGTCGTACTCTCCTAATTCCTATTTGGAATTCGGTGTTACGACGTAAGTCGTTCGGATAAATCCGTGGGATAAGGCTCGCTTGTGACGTACGCCTGTGAAGGCGGCAGAGCAGTCTGAAGCGACAGCTTTCCGCTCACGATCGAGCGCGTCAGCGCTCGACAGGAAAACTCGAGCCGCCGGCGGAAGTGGCGCGAGCGTGAGACATCTCAAGTCGACCGACGCCGGCCATGTGTATGCAGGACCGGCCGCGATCGCTCATTCAACCGTTAAAGGGAGCATGCGTTTAGCTGGCGATCTTCAGGAGCGTGGTGTGGCTGAGAGACGCCTTCAATTGAGCCACCATACTGCTTGCCCCAACCCCGAAGCGAAAGCAGTACAGGCCCGAGGCTCTGGCCGAAGGCAGAGATTTCATATTCCACCTTCGGAGGAATCTGCGGGTAGGCATGGCGAACGATCACGCCATCGGCCTCCAACTCGCGCAACTGAAGGGTCAATATCCTCTGCGTGGCGTTGGGGATGGCTCGGGACAGTTCCATGAACCGCTTCTTGCCGGCGAAGAGATGAAACAGGATCAGCGGCTTCCACATGCCGCCAATGACGGACAACGTCACCCCGACCGCGCATCCGCTTTTCGCGTCAAACCTTCTAGGACGCATGGTCACCTCCATAAGTAACAGTATCGGCTATAATTTGCGCTCTAACGGCACGAAGGCACTCGTTTCTGGGGTCCGTAGAGCGCACCAAAAGTCCCGGTCACACACGCCCCGTTGACGTCTTCGGATCTGACCATCGACGCTATTGAACAGCTTTTTTGACTTACGTATTCATATCACATGACGTTCATAATACAACAGTCGCAGACAGTGACGGACCGCGACAGAGGGCTCGTCGGACAGCCCGCGCCAGACCAACCGCTCGGACGGGCCTCGGAATAGCAGGTTGCCAGCTCGCGTTTCGGGGAGCTGCGTCGCCATGTCAGGCCCGCTGTCATATCGCCCAAGACCGGGCCTCCCACAGGGGGCGCGCGGCGGGGTACCTACATAAATGATAGTATCCGCTTTAATTGTGCCTTCTTGCGATCAAGCGGCGCGAGCCTAGGTGCGTGGACAGCGAAACTCCAATCTAGGATATGGCGATGACGTTCAAGGCGCTGCTGGCTGCAAAGACAGGTGAGAAGATTACGACCAGCGTGGTCGAAATGAACGAGCAGGATCTCATGCCTGGCGACGTTACGGTCAAAGTCGATTATTCGACCGTGAACTACAAGGATGCGCTGGCCATTTCCGGACGCGCGGAGATCATTCGGCAGTTTCCCCTCATTCCCGGCATCGACCTCGCTGGAACGGTGGAGGCATCCTCCTATCCCGGCATCGCAGTCGGAGACCGCGTCGTCGCCAACAGCTGGGGACTGAGCCAGACCCATCACGGCGGATACGCGCAGAAGGCGCGGATGAAAGGCGAGTGGCTGGTCAAGATTCCGGCACCATTTTCGACAAAGGACGCCATGGCAATCGGCACGGCCGGTTACACCGCGATGCTGTCGGTGCTGGCCCTCGAACATGGCGGCATTACACCGCAGCGTGGCGACATCGTCGTGACCGGCGCCAATGGCGGCGTCGGCTCGATCGCGATCGCTCTTCTCGCCGATCTCGGTTATCGCGTTGTTGCGTCGACCGGACGTCCTGAAGAAGCCGATTATCTGCGCGGGCTCGGCGCCGCTGACGTCATCGACCGACGAACGCTTTCGGAACCTGGAGCTCCTGTCGCGCGCGAACGCTGGGCTGGCGCGGTCGATTCCGTCGGCAGTCATACGCTGGTGAACGTATTGGCGCAGACGCAGTACCGCGGCGTGGTGACGGCCTGCGGCCTGGCTCAGGGTGTCGATCTTCCCGGAACGGTTCTGCCGTTCATCCTGCGCAATGTCACCCTTGCCGGCATCGACTCGGTGAATGCTCCGCAAGAGGTGCGGCTCGAGGCTTGGTCGCGTTTGGCTCGCGATCTGGACGTGAACAAGCTCGCCCGAACCATGCAGGTGGTCGGCCTCGCAGAGGTCCCCGACGTGGTGCGCCAAATGTTCGCCGGGAAGGTCCAGGGCCGCACGGTCGTTGACGTCAATGCATGATCACCGGCTGTTGGCTACAGCCCGACCAGAATCCGGCAGCACGACGACAATGACCCCGTCCCTTGGAGACCATCAGAATGCGTATTTTGAAACGATCAGGCGCTCTCGCGCTCACCTTGGCTGCTGCACTCATGTCCTCCGGTGCCTGGGCGGATAGTGCCTCACCTGTCGGCTTGTGGAGAAATGTCGATGACGTCAGCGGCAAACCGAGAGCGCTTATCCGCGTCACGGAATCAAATGGCACCCTGCAGGGCAAGATTGAAAAAGTGTTCCGCGCTCCGTCCGAAGACCGGAATCCCAAATGTGAAAAATGCGATGGCCCGCTCAAGGATGCGCCGGTCATCGGCTTGGTAATCCTGAGTGGCCTGAAGAAGGAGGGCGCCGAATATACCGCCGGCAAAATCCTCGATCCGGACAATGGCAAGGTCTACAGCAGCAAAATCCAGCTGACCGACGGCGGCAGGAAGCTTAACGTGCGCGGCTACATTGGCGTGTCAATGCTGGGCCGTTCGCAGATTTGGGAGCGTCAGGAATAGAAGGCCAAGCTCGGCATCGGTTGAGACGGCTCCGGACCCGAGTGCGTAGCGTCCGGGGCCGCCGATGCCTCGTCAAGCCGCCCTTCGTCGGTCCGCACCGAGGCAACTGCGCGTCACCATTTCTCGACCCACGGCCGGAGCACGACTTCGAACGCCCAGGTCGACCGATGCTGGCGGTGCAGTTGCAGATAGGTTTTCGCGATATGGACGGGGTCGGCCATGTTGTCGTCGACAGTCGTTCCCGCCAGCCGGTGCGCGCGGGTCCCGTCCTCCTGAGTCCAGCCGATCGCGGCATCGATCGGCACATTCGCGACGTGGATACCCTGCGGCATCAGCTCTCTTGCCATGCTTTGTGCGAGTCCGGACTTGGCATGACACGCCATTGCAAAGGCGCCACTTGACGGGAAGCCCTTGAGCGCCGCGCTGGCGTTCGTGAAGATGATCGTCCCTCTCGCGCCGTTGGCGTCGGGTTCGTTTCCGAGCATGAGCCGGGCTGCCTGCTGACCGACCAGAAAGGCGCTGAACGCCGAGTTTCGAAGCGTTTCGAGCGCCATGACCGGATCGGCTTCGATAACGTTCTTGCGGAAAATGCCGGGCACCCGGCCATCGATGTTGTGCACGACAAGCCTCGGCGTTCCGATGTCTTGAACGACATTCTCGAACAGCTGCGCCACGGCCGCCGGTTCGCTGGCATCGCAGGCGTATCGACGCACACCATGCGTCTTCTCAAGAGTCTCAAGGACCGCCTTTTCGGGATTCCTGGCTGCGACGCCGACACGCATGCCGCTTTCCGCGAACAGCCTGGCGCAACTCGAGCTGATGCCCGGGCCGCCGCCGACAATGAGTGCAACGTCCTGCACGGAAGATTGGGGGTCGCGGTTGGATTGAGCCATGTTATTTCCTCGGATGCGTTTGGCGGTCGGCCAGCGTCGTGACATCGCGACTCAGGCCGCGTTACGGAACCTATTGTTTCACTGCAATGACGACCTTGCCTCTGGCGCGTCCTGTCTCGATGTAAGCCAAAGCGTCCGCAGTTTTTTCGAACGGGAAGACTTTATCCACGACCGGACGGATCATGCCGGATTCGATCAGGGACGCGATTTCGCTCAGCTGCTGCCCCTGCGCTCGCATGAACAGGAATGAATAGCGCACGCCCAGACTTTGGGCCTTGTTCCGCGCACCGCGGCTCAGCAAGCGCATCACCAGCTTCAGGAACAGGTTCAACCCCTGTTCCCTGGCGAATTCGGGATCCGGCGGCCCTGAAATCGAGACGAGGAGGCCACCCGGTTTCAACACGCGCAGAGACTTTTCAAGCGTCTTGGCGTCCTGGCTGTGCAGGACGAGATCGTAGCCCGACAAAACCTTCTCGAAATCCTGCGTCTTGTAGTCGATGACCACATCAGCGCCGAGGCTCTTGACCAGTTCGACATTTTTCGCGCTCGTCGTCGTCGCAACCGTCGCGCCGAGATGCTTGGCAAGCTGGATGGCAAATGTTCCCACGCCACCGGAGCCGGCCTGGATGAAAACCTTCTGGCCGGGTTTCACCTTGGCCAACTCAACCAGCGCCTGCCAGGCGGTCAGCCCCACCAGCGGGATGGAGGCGGCTTCTTCCATGCTGATGTTTTTGGGCTTTAGCGCCACGTCAGCTTCATTCACGGCAATGAATTCCGCGAATGTTCCGACCCGATGATCGCGCGGCCGTGCATAGACCTCGTCGCCCGCCTTGAACCGCCTGACCTTGGGGCCAACCCTGGTGACCAGGCCGGCCACGTCGTGCCCCAGAACGAAAGGCGGACGATACGGCAGGAAGAGCTTGAATTCTCCGTCCCTGATCTTGGAGTCCAGAAGGTTCACGGCGGTTGCGTGAACTCGAACCATGACGTCATCGTCCCGGACCTCCGGCTCCGGCACTTTGGCCAGGCGCAGATCGCCCTTCTTTTTGTATTTGTCGACAACGAATGCCTTCATGGCGTCTTCTCCAATTTGAATTTTGTCGCGGCGTCAGGCGTCGAGGAAGGACAGGGCCTTCGGCACGAAATCGGCATGGTTCTGAAAGATCCCGCCATGGCCGGCATCTTCGTAGATGACCAGCTGAGCGCCCGGGATGCGGCGCGCCAAATCGATGCTGTTTTCGGTCGGCACCATGATATCGCTATCGCCATTCGCGATCAGTACCGGGATCCGAATGCTGCCGAGATTCTGAGGCGCCTGCCGGCCCCAAGCCGTGATCGCCTTGACCTGCCGCATGAAAGCGCCGGGCGTAGGTCCTTTGTCCCGGCCTGCCTTGCGCTCTTTCAGCCGCTTCAGGAAGGCTGTCGCCGCTTGGCGGCCGTTGGCCGTGGAGGTGAAAAACAGGTAGAATTTTGGGTCCCGCAGCGTCAGCAGGCCTTTGATCATCAAAGGCCAGGATACTGACCACACCTTGTCGATACCTTTGCCGCCGGCCGGGCCCGTGCCGGTCAAAATGAGCTTTCGCACCAGGTCTGGTGCCTTCAGCGTGACATCCTGCGCCACGAATCCACCGAGGGAAAAGCCGAGCAGGTCGACCTTCTCGAAGCCCAGCGCGCGGATCAGGGCAATCGCATCCCGTGCCATTTCATCGATGGTCACAGGCGCTGTTCCGCCCGACGCACCGATCCCCCGGTAATTGGTCGCGATCACGCGATGTTTGCTGGCGAGGCCGTCGACAATCCGCGGATCGAAATTGTCGAGAACCGCACCCCAATGATTAAGCAGAATTAGCGGCACACCGTTCCGAGGGCCGACGTCGCGGTAGACGAAACTCGTCCCCCCGACATTTATCGAAAGGGTGGGTGCATCTATATAGCTCACCCGTCGCCCGAGATTTGTAACAAAACTTGCCATGGTCTTCTCCATTGTCCGGCTCGGACCAAAAATCCCAAGATGGGAGGGATACTCGGCCGGATGGCACGGCTTTCTCCTTGCGCGCCAGTACACGTGCTGATTACGCCGGCGCGACTTGCGAACACAGAATCTCGTCGCACAGGGCTCGCGGACGCCGGACGAGTGCGACCTCCGGCGCAGCCTTGCCGATGCCACTCGGCGCGCCGGTGAGAAACGCGGACTTCTGGTGGGTCTTTAACATGGCAGCATTTTACCTCTCAGTATGAAGCGGCGCCGGCTTCAACCGGCTGGCAGCGTTCATTAGCCGCCTCACTTTTTTTGATGACGATCGTCATCTTATCTGATAGATGATGATCGTCATGCAAAATGTCAAGCCGAGTTTTTACGAATCCGGGAACGCCCGGCCGTGGCGAGGACCATTGGACCAAGGTCCGGTCCTGCGACAAACAGAGTGAGCAAGCCATGAGGGTGTCGCGAGAAAAGGCGCTGGAGAACCGCGAACAGATCATCGAGACTGCGGCGCATCTGCTGCGTAAGCATGGTTTCGACGGGATCGGCGTTGCCGACATCATGAAGGCGGCCGGGCTGACTCACGGCGGCTTTTATCGCAACTTCGCTTCAAAGGATGATCTGGCGGTCAAGGCCAGCGAACATGCGATCGCAGACACCAAAGCGTTACTGAAGGATGGACTGGCCCAACAGCCCAAAGATCCGCTTCGCACACTGATCGAACGCTATGTGTCATCGGCCCATCGCGACGATCCAGGTTCCGGCTGCATTCTACCGGCGCTGGCCGCGGATGCCGCGCGGCGCGACGATCCCGCGCTCCGCGCGGTCTTCGTCGCCGCAATCCAGTACTATCTCGACCAGATTGCGAAACTGTCGTCCGCGCCCCCAAGGTCTGCGGGCAGCAGACATCCCGCGGCCATCCTCTCGGAGATGGTTGGGGCTGTCATATTGTCTCGGGTGATTGCGGAAGACCCTCTGGCGGAATCGCTGATGGCTGCCGTCGTGGCGGATATTGCGGGACCATCCCCGGAAAACAAACCCGTCGAGCAGTGATGCAGCGCCGCGGCAGAAATGCTTTGGCGCTTTCAGCCGAGAGGCTTCACCTGTAATTGGGGATGCGTTTCTCGATGAAGGCCCGCACGGCTTCGGCGTGCTGTGCGGTGCTCGCCGCCGCGACCATTCTCTCCGCCTCGTGATCCAATGACGTCAGGAAGTCGGCAGACAGCGCAAGGTCGAGATTATCCTTGATGGAGGCGTAAGCGCTCGACGGACCGTTTGCCAACGTCCTCGCCAGCCCAAATGCTTCGGTCTGCAGGTCAACATCAGGCACCACGCGATTTATCAATCCCAACGCTTCGCAGCGGCGTGCATCGATCCGTTCGGACAAAAACATCAGTTCGCGTGCACGCGCCGTTCCGGCCAACCGGGTCAACAGCCACGAAATGCCGTAATCGCCGGTGAGCGCAATCCTGGCGTAACCAGTCGTCATGATAGTGGATTCGGCTGCGATACGAATGTCGCAGGCGAGCGCGATCGCAAGCCCGGCGCCAGCCGCCGGTCCCGGCAAGGCCGCGATGGTAGGTTTACGCACCGAGACAAGCACACCGGTCAGGGTTCGCTGACGTTCCTGCAATCGGGCAACCTTGTCGGTGAATGACATGGCGGGTGCGGCAGAGTTGCCACCCATCCCCTTGACGTCGCCGCCGGAACAGAAAGCGCGGCCTGCACCGGTAATCAGCAATGCGCCGACGTCCGGATCGTCACCGTTGCGTTTGATCATTCGTCGCAACGCCGGCGTGAGATGGTCGGACAGCGAATTTCGCGCCTCGGGCCGGTTCAAGGTGATCACGGCGACGCGATCCCGGATCGCACACAGCAGTTCGTCCGTCCCTGTATCAATCGAGATTGACTCATCCGTCATGGTTGTGACCTTTCAAGTCCTGCGTCTGCGGAGCTCTCAAAAGCGAGTAAGCGCGTTGCCTCCGCTGTGACCGTGCTTTCTCACCGGCCAAGTGTCACCAGTTTTCGCGGAATGGTCGTAGTTCTGTGAGGAATGACCAGGCCGATCGATCCTGACCGTAGAGATGGTACAGTTCGTCGGCGATGGCGGCAGGCTTGATGAAGAATTCATCCGGTTTGTCGCTCATCCGCGTGCGCATCCGGGGCGTGTCGATCACGGCGTCGATGAGAAGATAGGCGACGTGCACGCCGAGAGGCCCCATGTCACGTGCGATCGACTCGGTCAAAATGCGCTGCGCCGCCTTGGTCGGAGCGAAGCCTGCGAAATTGGCCTTGCCTCGGATCGAAGACGTGTTTCCGGTCACCAGGATCGCGCCCTTGCCGCGATCGATCATGTCAGGAGCCACTTCGCGCGCCAGGTACAACAAGCCCATCACGTTGACCTCGAAATTACCCTTCAGCATCTTCGGGTCGATCTCGCGAAAGCTCCCCCAGCCTCCTCCGACCGCATTGTGGATGAGAACTTCGGGCGAGCCAAAACGGCGCTTTACGTCGGTGACGGCCGTTCGCACCTCGCCCTCGTCGGAGACGTCGCAGGTTATCGCGTGCACGTCGGGAAGCTCTTGCGCAAGGCGATTGATGAGCTCCGCTGAGCGGGCAAGCGCTATGATGCGGAACCCGCCTGCAGAGAACCGCTTGACGATGGCAGCCCCCGTGCCTGGCCCGACCCCGGTCACGATCGCGATTGGTTTCTCGGTCATTTTGCAATCCTTTTGAGCTATTGTCCGACCGCTCTCATATGAATTCGCTCGGACTGCGACTGATGGACGGCGGCCTCGTGCGCGGACACCAGGGCCAGACGCACCGCGACGTTCTTGTGGTAGGGCGTGCCCGCAATTGGATCGCGGTTGCCGCTCTCGGTCAGCAGATTGATGCGCGGCCCGTTGATCAGGCGCTCTCCGTCTGACGTGGGGTATGCCTGACCGTAGCCATGCGGCAGCGCCAGCTGGCCATTCCGCATGGCGTCATCGACCTTGCAGCGGACGACGAGCCGCCCGACGACCGACTCGACGGCGATCCAGTCGCCATCCTTCGCGCCCAACGCGCTCAGATCGCTCGAATTGATCAGCATGGCGCCGTCCGGATCCTCGCGGCGCCACGCGGGATCGCGAAAGATCTGGTTGGCATTGAACATGCGACGACCGCCAGCCGCCAGCATGAACGGGAACTCTTTTGGTGCGCCCGCGGCTTGCGGATCGAGACGCGCGAGCCATTCCAGCATCTGCGGGACCACCAGCCGGACCCTGCGATCCGAATGGCTGATCAACGACCAGACCTCGTCATAGTCATGCTGGGTAACCGGCGTGCCCTGCCGGGTGGCCACGATAGTGTCGAACAGGAGATCGCCGAGTTGATGATCCGCCACCTCGTCGGACGCGCCGATCGCGCGCCGGACCGGTTGCGGCGATCGCTTCGCGCAAGCCAGCGCCGCACCCCACAACGGTGCCGCGGCCGCCGTGCCATCCGGAAGCGTCTGCCCCAGCGTATGGTAGAGCACCAGCGCAGGAACCGCGCCGGGGTTTTCGGCGATGAAAGCACGAAAGGCGACGGCAAACTCCGCTCGCGAACGCCGCGCCGCCTCGCGCAAGGGAGCCAGTACGTTGTCACCCGGCAGAAGCCCCAACGCGACGGCGAGCCGCGTGTAGATCTCGGGCTCCGGCAAGGTGCCGGCAAGCGGCGGCAGTACGCCGGCGCGAACGTGAAAATAGTTCGTCGGGAATTCGAAGTTGAACAGGGTGAATTCAGTCTTCTCGAATTGCGAGGACGCCGGGAGAACGTAATGCGCGAGCCGTGCGGTTTCGGTCATCGCAACGTCGACCACCACGCATAGGTCGAGCGAGCGCAACGCGCGTTCCACGGCCTCGGTGTTCGCGGCCGTGTTGGCGGGATTGGAACTGTCGACCCAGGCGCAACGCAAACGGTCGGGATGGTCGTTGAGCACCGCCTCGGGGAAAATGTTGGGCGGCAACAGGCCTCCAATAATCGCGTCGCCGGTCGGCGCGAATGTCTGGTTAGGCGAATTTCCCCATAGCGGCTGAAGCCAGCTATGCATTTGGTTGGTGCCCTTACGGCCGAAATTGCCGGAAAGCATGATCAAGAGCTTTTCGAGATAGGAGTTGAGCGTCGAGTTGGTGCCTTGCTGGATGCCAAGCTCGACCCGAACCACCATAGCCTTCGCCGCGGCGATCATCGCCGCGCAACTCTCGAGGTCCGCGATCGGGATATCGGCGGCAGCAGCCCATTCTTCTACGGGGATGTTCAGCAATGCCTGCCGCACCTCCGCGAAGCCGATCGTGTGCTCCTCAATGAACGCGTGGTCGATCCGGTCGGAACGCAACAGCGTGGCCAGCAGCGCGCCAAGGAGAAACGAGTCCGTGCCGGGACGAACCGCGAGATGCAGATCCGCCATTTCGGCGGTTTCGGTTCGTCTGGGATCGATGACGATCAGCTTGCGTGCGGGATCCTTGCGGATTTGATTGAGATGATCGCGCGCGTTTGGGAAGCCGTGCGCGATCCAGGGATTTGCACCGATGACCAGCAAGAGATCGCAATGATGCACGTCCTCGGCGGTGTGGCACGTCTGGCTGCCGAACATATGGCCATTGACCCAGAAGTCGCCGGTTTTTTCCTGCGAAAGCGCGTTGAAGACGCTGCGCGAACCCAGTGCGCGCAACAGTCCGCTGGCGTAGGCGCCGCCGGCGTGGTTGCCCTGCCCGCCGCCGCCGTACAGGGCGATAGTCTTGCCGCCATACCTGTCGACGATGTCTCGCAGACGCTCCGCGATTTCTGCGATCGCCACATCCCACCCGATTTCATCGAAGCCGCCGTCGGCGCGGCGACGCAGCGGCGTCGTGAGCCGATCCCTGTGATGCGCATAATATGGAAGCCGGGTCGCCTTGTTGCACAGATAGCCTTGCGATTTCGGGCTCGAACGGTCGCCTCGCACTTTCTCGAGTCGCCCGTCATTCACCAGGACTTCTATGCCGCAATTGATGTAGCACAGGTTGCACGCTGTCTTCAGCCATTTGCCGGCCGTCATGGTGACCTCCCTTAGTTGTTATGATTTTTCGCAGCGCAACGCCTTTTTTGTTCTTCGCTGAGGCTTTCGAATGCGGCCGCCGGCGGTCTCCCGTCCGGCATCGAGGATGCGGTCGGAAAGTTTTCCCGCGCCGACGGCGCGCGACAGCACGATCGATCCCACCATGGTTGCGATAGCGCCGGTCGCGATTTGGCGGGCTTGCCGAGGCGGCTCGCCGGGAAGCAGATCGACAAAGATATCGATCATCTCCTCCAGCCTGGAGGCCAGGGCCTGCTGCTCGCTCGGGCTCGATCGCGCGACATCAACGGCCAGGGTTGGCAGCGCACAACCGTGTTTAGGATTGTCGCGATGCCGGGTACTGACATAATCGGCGATCAGCGCCTCGAAGCGCTCCCCGTCGGGCTTCCCGTTCGCCAGTTTGGTCCATCGCTCGGTCATCTGGTTCATTGCAAAGGCGATTGCCTCGCCGACGAGCGCGGCGCGTGAATCGAAATGATTGTAGAAGCCGCCATGCGTCAGGCCCGCGAGCCTCATCAAGTCGACGACACTGAGGCCATTTGCACCTTTTTGGCGCAAACCGTAGGAGGCGTTTTCAACGATCCGGCGGCGGGTTTGACGCCTGTGGTCTTCTACGTATCGCATCGCCACTCCGTGCAAGGCCCTGAAGGTGCTCGGCTGTACAAGCCGTCCCCCTCCCCTCCGAGTAATTCTGGAACCGCGCTTCCTTGATGGTCACGGCATATTTCATTGCAATGCCGGCTATATTATATGAGTATCGTCATATAACAACAGCTATCAACAGGAGAGTTCGCCATGGTAGCCACCACTTCCGATCCCGTCGTCATCGTTGCCGCGGCCCGTACGCCGCTCGGCCGCTTCATGGGCGAGCTGTCGCCTCTCAGTGCCCACAAGCTCGGCTCCCACGTGATCGGCGCGGCGCTGGAACGGGCCAAGCTTGCGCCCGAGCGGATCGATGAGGTTTTCATGGGCAACGTATTGCCGGCCGGGCAAGGTCAGGCACCGGCGCGTCAGGCCGCCCGCGGCGCCAAATTGCCGGATGCTACCGGCGCCACCACCGTCAACAAGGTCTGCGGTTCCGGCATGAAGGCGACCATGCTGGCCCATGACATCATCATTGCAGGCTCGGCCTCGATTGTGCTGTCCGGCGGCATGGAGAGCATGAGCAATGCGCCCTATCTGCTGGCAAAGGCACGCGGCGGTTACCGCGCTGGTCACGACCGCATCATCGACCACATGATGATGGACGGGCTGGAGGACGCCTATGAGACCGGCCGCTCGATGGGCGATTTCGGCGAGGCCACCGCGGAAGCCTATCAATTCACCCGGAAGGACCAGGACGCCTACGCCATGGAGACGCTGACGCGTGCGCGCACGGCGGTCGAAGGCGGCGCATTCAAAGCCGAGATCGCGCCGATCACGCTGACCGAAAAGGCCGGGCCGCGGATCATCGCCAATGACGAGCACCCGCTCAAGGTCGATCCCGCCAAGATCCCGGGGCTGAAAGCCGCGTTCCGCGCCAACGGCACCATCACGCCGGCCGCCTCCTCGGCCAATGCCGACGGGGCCGCCGCGCTCATTCTCGCAAAGCGCTCGCTCGCGGATCGCGACGGCCTTCCGGTGCTGGCCGAGATCAAGGGCCACGCCACCCACAGCCAGGAACCGCAATGGTTCACCACGGCGCCGATCCCGGCGATTCGCAAGCTATTGGACAAAGTCGGCTGGAGCGTCGGCGATGTCGATCTGTTCGAGATCAACGAAGCCTTCGCCGTGGTGGCGATGGCGGCGCAGAAGGACCTCGGCATTCCCAGGGAGAAGCTGAACGTCAATGGCGGCGCCTGCGCGCTCGGTCATCCCATTGGCGCCACCGGCGCGCGCCTGATCGTGACGCTGCTGCATGCGCTCGAAGCCCAAAACCTCAAGCGTGGCGTGGCAGCCCTCTGCATCGGCGGCGGTGAAGCCACCGCCATCGCGATCGAGCGCGTCGTCCGCCGATAGCACGGCCGATCCGTCAAAGCGGCCTTGGCGAGCGGCGTGAAACGCGTCGCTCGCCGTCTTGACACCTGCCTATCCCCAACAGCACGAAAGTTCACATGGCTGACCAGAGCGAGACGATCAAGACCGCGGCGCTGGACGTTCCCGTCTCCAGCGCTCTGCCGATCGCGGTCCTTTCCGTCCTGGCCGCCACCGGAACGCTCGCAACCAACATCTTGCTGCCGTCGCTGCCACAAATTGCGATCTCATTGAATGTCACCAGCGCGGCGGTCACATCCGCCATCACCGTCTTCCTTGCGGTGTTCGGTATCGGCCAGCTCCTGGTCGGACCGCTTTCGGATCGCTACGGAAGACGCTGGCCGGTCCTGATCGGATTTACCGTGTTCATCGGCGGCAGCGTCTGGTGCGGTCTGGCAAATGACCTGCCTAATCTTCTGGTCGGGCGCATCGTGCAGGCTGCGGGCGCTTGCGCGACGTCAGTGTTGTCTCGCGCGATCGCCCGCGACATGTTCAGCGGCCCGGCACTGGCGCGCGCGATGGCACTCATCATGATCGTAATGTCCGCAGCGCCCGGTTTCTCGCCGCTGCTTGGCGGCGCACTCGATCACAGTTTTGGCTGGCGCTCCGAATTCGCCCTTGTCGCAGCCTTTGCCGCAGCCGGCGCCATCGCCTACGGCATCGTCCTCGGCGAAACCCACAATTCGATCCGTACTCCACTCAATCCGGTGGCCATCGCAAGAACCTATGGTAGCCTGATTGGCGATCGTCGTTTCGCTATCCCGGCTGCAACCGCGAGCCTGACCATAGGCGCCTTGTTCTCGATGTTTTCGGCAGCACCGCGCTTGTTCATCGAAGCGTTGCACTTCACGCCGATCCAGCTCGGCCTCTTTTTCGCCGGCACCGTCTTTATCGTATTCGCCGCGGGCATGCTGGCGACGAAATTGGCACCACGCTACGGGCTCGATGGCCCGATCCGGGCGGGACTGTGGGCGACGGCCGCCAGCAGCCTTGCGATCCTGCTCATCTCGATGATCAGCCCGACTTTCTTACCGTTTCTAGGCGCGATGTGCGTCTTTCTTCTCGGCATGGGCGTTGTCAGCCCATTGGCTACCGCGCGGGCGCTCTCTCCGTTCGGAGAGAAGGCCGGCGCCGCTTCGGCGCTGCTGGGTTTCTGGCAAATGATGAACGCTGCAATCGGCGTGTGGCTCGCCGCCACGGTCTCGCATGAGGCAATGTTCGCGCTCGGCGTCGTGATGAGCGCGTTTTCACTGCTGGCGCTCGGCCTGTACGCGCGGATCCCGAGGTCTTGATGGCTGTGACTCAACATGGGCCGCTTGTCGCTCACGTCGTGAATCGCCAACTGAATCAGCATACCTCTTTCACCAAGGAGCGAAAAATGAAGTTCTATCTGTGCAAGTATATCCCGCCCCGCGCTGACTTTCTCGCAACCATGACTGCGGACGAAAGCAAATGGATGAAGCAGCACGGAGATTTCTTGAATAACCTGCTCGACAAGGGACTGATCGTGGCCCACGGCCCCGTGATGGACCCAAGCGGCGGTTATGGCGTGTCGCTCTACCAGATCGCCGATGATCAGGACATCGCTACAATCACTTCGGAAGACCCCATCGTGAAGAACGGCGCCGGCCATTACGAGCATTATCCCATGCTTCACTTGAAATCGCGGGTGACAGCTCCACCAAGCTAGCTAGCGCGCCAAACGAGCCCCGGACGATCACAATCATGTGCAAGCAGCGCACTGTTGCAAGGTAACTGAGGGGCACACTCGTGACCACCGCGTTGATTACCAGCGCGTCGAGCGGGAGAGGCGCAGTCTACGCCCGCCGTTTTCACACGCCGGGTCATCGGTCGTTCCGCTGATCAGCTACCGTGAAATTCCGGTTTGCTGCTGCCAGCCGGACGCTTCATCTCGAACATGTTCTCCGTCCTGACCTCGAGGTAATCCCCACCACGGCCGGCGCGCAGTATGGGGCGCGCAAGTGCAGTGTTGTAAACGCCGTCCTCGATCAAGGACTTATCGATGTATACGGCGACGACCTCGCCGAGGACGAACCACCCTTCGACCTTCTCACCGCGCGCATTCGCCAGCTGAGAAACCTCCGTGACCTTGCATTCCATCGCGGCCCTGCTCTCGCCTACCCGCGGCACAGCCACATGGCGCCCGGGTATTGGCGTCAGGCCTGCTGTCTCGAACTCGCTGACGCCGTGATCGAGGGGTGCCGCTGTCTTGTTCATGCGCTCGCCCAGATCCATCGTGACCAGATTCCAGACGAACTCACGGGTCTCGCTGACGTTCTTGACGGTGTCCTTCCACGAAATTGAGGAGAATCCGATGATCGGGGGGTCGTAAAGGAACGCATTGAAGAAGCTGTATGGGGCCAGATTCAGTTGACCGGCCGCATTCCGCGACGAAATCCAGCCAATCGGCCGCGGCGCGACAATCGCGTTGAACGGATTATGCCTGAGTCCATGTCCCTTCGAGGGCTCGTAGTAGTGGAAGTCAGCCAAATCCATGAATTCCCCTCGCCCTGAGGCTGCCGGACGCATTGATCGTCGCCAGTCGAGCTTGATCAACAACAATCAAACGCCCATGACTATGCGTAGGCATAGCCCTCGTCAGCACATCCGACAGCTACATATCGGTCAGAACGCTCACGCGATCGCGCGGGCGGCGGTCGGCCTCTGCTTCGCATCATCGAGGAAGCCGGTCAGGCGCTGGCGGATGATGCGTTCGGCGTCCGCCATGATCCGATCGATCAGTTCCTTTACCGTCGGAATGTCGCGAATCAGGCCCGCGACCATGCCGCAACTCCAGGCGCCGGCGTCCATATCGCCGTCGATCATCACCTTGGGATAGACGCCCGCCACCTGATCGTGGATGTCTTCGATCTTGAGTTGCTTGCCTTTTGCTCGTTCGATCTCGAGCAGATGCTCGACGCCTTTGTTGTTCAATACGCGCTCGGTATTCCGCAGCCCGCGCATGACCAGACGGGTGTCGAGTTCCGATGCCTTGACCAGGGCATCCTTGACGTTCTGGTGTACCGGCGCTTCTTTGGTGGCGATAAAACGCGTTCCCATGTTCATGCCGGCGGCGCCCATCGCCAGCGCCGCGACCAGGCTTCGCGCATCTGCCATGCCGCCGGAGGCAACGAACGGTATCGACAGTTCCTCAGCCGCGCGCGGCAGCAGGATCATGTTGGGCATGTCGTCTTCGCCGGGATGGCCGCCGCATTCGAAGCCGTCGACGCTGACGGCGTCGCAGCCGATCTGCTCGGCCTTCAGCGAGTGGCGAACTGAGGTGCATTTGTGGATCACCTTGATGCCACCCGCCTTCAAGGCCGGCATATACTGCTCGGGGCTGCGACCCGCGGTTTCAACGACCTTGATCCCGCCCTCCCTGATGGCTGCGATGTATTCCGGATAGGGCGGCGCGCTGAAGGTCGGCAGGAACGTCAGGTTCACGCCGAACGGCTTGTCCGTCATGTCCCGGCAGCGCGCGATCTCCTTGGCCAATAATTCTGGCGTCCGCTGCGTCAAGCCCGTGATGAGGCCGAGCCCGCCGGCGTTCGACACCGCGGCCGCGAGTTCGGCAAACCCCACATAGTGCATTCCGCCCTGGATGATCGGATGTTCGATACCGAACATCTCAGTGATTGCAGTCTTCACGCGTGCCTCCGATGTGGTTTCACAGATATCCCGGCCTGTTGTTCGTCAGTGGACGATTTCGAGCAAGCCCGCGGCGCCCATGCCGCCGCCAATACACATGGTAACAACAGCATACTTGGCCTTGCGCCGGCGCCCCTCGATCAGGGCGTGGCCGGTCAGCCGCGCCCCGGTCATGCCGTAGGGATGTCCGACTGCGATCGAGCCGCCATTGACGTTGAGCTTTTCCGGGTCGATCCCGAGCTTGTCGCGGCAATGGATCACTTGCACCGCGAATGCCTCGTTCAATTCCCAGAGACCGATGTCGTCGATCTTGAGTCCGTGACGCTTGAGCAGCCGGGGCACGGCGTACACCGGCCCCACTCCCATCTCGTCCGGCTCGCAGCCCGCCGCGACAAACCCGCGGAAAATCCCGAGCGGTTTTAGTCCCTTCTGCGCCGCCAGCTTGTCGCTCATGATGACGACGGCACTGGCGCCGTCGGAGAGCTGGCTCGCATTGCCACCCGTAATGGTGAAGCCCGGCCCCTTGGCCGGCTTGACGCCTGCGAGGCCCTCAGCGGTGGTATCGGGACGTGGCCCCTCGTCGGCCGACAGCGTCACTTGCTGATACGACACGGCACTCGTCGCCTTGTCCGTCACGGCCATCGTGGTCTTGATCGGCGCGAGTTCATCGTTGAAGCGGCCCGCCTGCTGCGCTGCCGCCGTCCGGCGCTGGCTCTCCAGGCTATATTCATCCTGTCGTTCGCGCGAAATGTCGTAGCGCTTGGCCACGATCTCGGCGGTATCCAGCATCGCGATGTAGGCGTCTCCTTTCATCGCGAGCAGTTCAGGATCGACGGCATGAAAATTGTTCATCTGGTTGTTTTGGACCAGGCTGATGGATTCGCCGCCGCCGCCAATGGCGACCTCCACGCCATCGAAAATCACGGACCGCGCAGCCAGGGCAATCGCCTGAAGGCCGGACGCGCATTGCCGGTCGATGGTGGTTCCGGCCACGCTCACCGGAAGTCCGGCGCGCAGCAGCGCCTTGCGTGCAATGTTCATCCCTGTAGTGCCCTGTTGCATGGCACAACCCATCACGACATCCTCGACTTCGGCGCCCTCGATCCTGGCGCGTGACAGCGCCGAGGAGATCGCATGCCCTAATAGGGTGGCGCCCTCGGTATGGTTGAGCGCGCCTTTGTATGCCTTGCCGATCGGGGTGCGGGCGGTCGAGACGATAACAGCTTCAGTCATAGCTATACCTTTGGTTGGATAAGACAGTCGGATTACCGCCTCGGACGGCAGTCAGCCTTGCTGGGCGTATCGCATCAGATGATAGGCAGGATCGCCAAACTGGATATTGATGGAGTTTATCCGCTTGAAATAATGCCCGACGTTCAGTTCGTCGCTCATCCCCATGCCGCCATGTAGCTGCACGGCCTGCTCGGCGACGAAGCGCGCGGCGGTGCCGACCTTCGACTTCGCACCCGATGCCAGCTTCGATCCATTTGCCTCCCGCGCTGCAAGGCTGAGGCTCAAATGTTGTGTGAGCGAGATCGACTCTTCGAGCGCAATGAACATGTCGACCATGCGGTGCTGCAAAACCTGAAACGTCCCGAGGGCGACCCCGAACTGCTTGCGCGCTTTGCTGTATTCAAGCGTCGCCGAATTCAGCACTGACATCGCGCCGACTGCTTCCGCGCAGAGTGCGGCGATGGCGCGATCGCGGGTCGCCTCCAGGGCCACCACGCCCTCGCCCTCGCTGCCTAGCAGCTGGCTGGCCGGCACCTCGACATTCATCAGCGTGAGTTCGGCGGCGCGCCGGCCGTCGACGGTCTTGAAGCTCTGCAGGTGGAGATTGGCTGCATGGCGATCCACGACAAACAGACTCACACCGTCGCGATCGCGTTGTCCGCCCGACGTGCGCGCCGAGACGATCAGCTTGTCAGCCCACGGCGCACCGACCACGGCAGCTTTGGTTCCGCTCAGAACAAATTTGTCCCCCTGGCGTCGCGCGGTGGTGGTGACGTTGTTGAAATCATAGCGTGACCGCCCCTCCGCCCAGGCCAGCGCCCATATTGCATCGCCCTCCATGATATCAGGCAGGGATGCTTCGCGCTGCTCGGCCGAGCCGACGTCCTCGATCAGACCGCCGGCGAGGACAACCGTCTCGAAATAGGGTTCGACGACGAGGTTGCGGCCAAACTCCTGCATCACAATCATCGTCGCAAGCGCGCCGCCGCCAAGGCCGCCGGAGCTTTCCTGGAACGGCGCCGCGCAGAGCCCGAGTTCGGCAAAGGATTTCCAGTGCTTGCGGCTCCAGCCTTCATCGGTCGCAACGATCTTGCGGCGCTCGTCAAAATCATATTGCTCGCGCAGGAATCGTTGAATGCTGGAGCGGAGCAATTCCTGTTCTTCCGTCAACTGGATATCCATCCGATGCCTCGTGCGATGTGGTCAGAGACCAAGGACCGCTTTTGCGATGATGTTGCGCTGGATTTCATTCGATCCCCCGTAAATGCTTAGTTTTCGGGAGTTCAAATACTTCTCGGTCGCGGTGTGCCCGTACTCCGGCCCCGGCATGAAGCGGTTGGCGCTCACCGGGTGCTCGCGGATCGCCAGGCCGTAGTTGCCGATTGCCTGGTGCGTCAGATCCGTGATGCGCTGGAATATCTCGGTGCCCCTGATCTTGAACAGCGACGCGGCCGGACCCGGGTCGATGCCGCGCGACATCTGCGCGACGATTCGCAGTTCGGTCGCCTCCAGCGCGAGCACATCGAGTTCAACGCGTGCAATCTCCCTGATGAACTCTCCGAACGCCGGATCGTCTTCACCGACTTCGGTTCTCACGATCTGCTTGAGACGCGTGAGATACCGCGTCGACCGGCCGATCCCGGCCATGCTGGTCCGCTCGTTCCCCAGCAGGAATTTTGCGTAGGTCCAGCCCTTGTTTTCCTCGCCGATCAAATTTTCCGCGGGAACGCGCACGTCCTCCAGGAACACGTCATTGACTTCGTGGGAGCCGTCGATGGTGATGATGGGTCGCACGGTGACGCCGGGCGATTTCATGTCGATCAGCAGGAAGGAGATGCCGGCCTGGGCCTTTGCCGAAGGATCGGTCCGCACCAGGCAGAAGATCCAGTCGGCATGTTGGGCCAACGTCGTCCAGGTCTTGTGGCCGTTGACGATGTAGTGATCCCCGTCGCGCACCGCCTTGGTGCGGACCGATGCGAGATCGGAGCCGGAGCCCGGCTCCGAATAGCCCTGGCACCACCAATCCTCGCCGGAGAGAATCCGCGGCAGAAACCTTTGCTTCTGCGTGTCGTTGCCGAATGTATAGATGACCGGGCCGACCATGGTCACGCTGAATGCGAGTGGCGGCAGTGTCCCGGTGCGTGAGGTCTCCTGTTCAAAGATGAAGCGCTGCGTGATCGACCAGCCCGGCCCGCCGCACTCCTTGGGCCAGAGCGGCGCGATCCATCCCTTCTGGTGCAGGATACGGTGCCAGAGCAGCATCTGCTCCTTGGAAAGGTCGGTTTCCGGATTGGGAACGCGCATTTCCGCCGGATAGTTCTCCGCGATGAAGGCGCGCACCTCGTCTCGAAATGCAGCCTCCTCACTGGAAAGATTGAGCTCCATTGTGCGAGACCCCCGCTACCACTTCTCGCCAAACGGACGGATCTCCAGTTCAAACGTCCAGGCGCTTTTGGGCTGCTGATAGAGCAGCCAGTAGGACTCCGCGACCGACGACGGTGGCATGAGCAGATCGGGATCATCCAGGGCGTTCGGACCAAGTGCCTCAATTCGCCGCTGCCGCACCCATTCAGTGTCGACCCCGGAGTCGATGATGAGATGCGCGACGTGGATATTCTTGGGCCCCAACTCGCGCGCGGTCGCCTGTGCAACGGCCCGTAGACCGAACTTCGCGCTGGCGAAGGCCGCATATCCCGACCCACCGCGAAGACTCGCTGTCGCGCCGGTGAAGAAGATGTTGCCTTTGCCGCGGGGCAGCATCAGGCGAGCCGCCTCGCGGCCGGCGAGGAAGCCGGAATAGCAGGCCATTTCCCAGACCTTGCGGAACACGCGTTCGGTTGTATCCAGGATCGGAAAGTTGACGTTGGCGCCGATGTTGAAGATGCAGACTTCCAGTGGCGCGTGCTTGTCGGCGTCGCCAAGGAAGGAGATGATCTCCTCTTCCTTGCGCGCATCGAGCGAGCGCGCGTGAATTTCACCGCCGGCCTTCTCGATTTCCTTGACCAGCGGCTCAAGCTTGGCGCCGTTGCGGCGTCCGGCGAACACCGTGAAGCCCTCGGAGGTGAACTTCTTGGCGATCTCGCCGCCTATGTAGTCCCCGGCGCCGATCACGGCCACGGTTGCGTTTCTCTTCTGCAAGGGTGTTCTCCCGGTAATTAGACAGTTGTCTGCGAGAATTCGGCCGTCCGCGCTGCAGGGGTTCCGCCACCTTCGGTGCGCGACGACTCCACGAGTTTGTGCTTGAGTATCTTGCCCGTTGAGGTGGCCGGCAAGGCATCAAGGATGATGATTTCGGACGGGCGCTTGTATGAGGTGAGCTGAAATCGGATGTAACTCATCAGATCCTCCGGCGTCGCCTGCGATCCCGGTAGCAGTTGCACAAAGCCGACAATCTCTTCGTTGCCGTCGACGGCACGGCCGACCACGGCGCATTGTACAACGTCCTTGTGTGAACTAAGGACCGCTTCGACCTCGGCGGGATAGACGTTGAAGCCCGAACGGATAATCATTTCCTTGGTGCGGCCGACAATGTACAGGCAGTCGCCATCGAAACGCGCCAGATCTCCGGTATTGAACCAGCCCTCGCTGTCGATGACTTTTGCGGTCAGCTCGGCGGCACGATAATAGCCGAGCATCACGTTGCGCCCGCGGACATGCAGTTCTCCGATCTCACCCCTTGCCGTCGGAATGCCGTCGAGTGTTCTGACCCGCGCCTCTACTCCCGGCAGCACAGTGCCAACCGCCTGGTCGGCGCGCGGCGCATCGAGGCGTACGCCCGAAATCCCCGGCGAACATTCGGTGATCCCGTAGCCGTTGAGAAGCGGCAAACCAAACTCTTTCTCGACACGCGATTTGAGATTGAGGTCGAGCGGCGCGCCGGCCACCGCAATCAAGCGTAGCGAGCCCGGATTGAGCTGTTTCAGGCCCGATACGTTCTTGTATTCCAGAAGGCGTTGATAGGTGGCAGGCACGCCATTGAGGATGGTTATGCCCTCCTCCGCGATCGCCGCGGCGGCCGCGGCTGGATCGTACTTGCTGACCATGCGCACCGTGCCGCCGACCATGAGCGTCATGATCAGGAGCGAGATGCCGACGATATGCGAGATCGGCAAGACGAGATAGATCTTGTCGTCCTCATTCATTTTGCGGATGTAGGCGGTGGTCTTTGCGCTGATCAGCAGGTTGTCATGCGAGAGCATCACCCCCTTCGGGGTCCCGGTTGTTCCCGAGGTATAGATCAGCACCGCGACTTGTTTCGCCGGCTCGGCCTCCACCGGCTCGACGGTTGCGCTTTCGTTAAGCGGGCCAACGCCAATCTCCCGCAGTGCGCCTATTTTCCTACTCTTCGCGCCATTGCGCGACGCATGCGCCTCGGCTTCCTTCGAAATGCCTGACGTGAAAAACATCCGGCGGGCGCCGCTATGGTCGCGGATCTGGTCCAGTTCACGTGCGGACAATCGCGGGTTGGCGACGATGGCCCACGCGTCAAGCCGACTCGTCGCCAGCAGCAAGGCAGCGAGCGCGATACAGTTTTCACTGACAATGATCATCCGGTCGCCCGGCCTGATCCCCAGCGACGAGAGGACGGCGGCGATCTCGGTAACGCGTTGCTGCAGATCGCGGTAGCTCCAGGATGCGCCGTTTTCGACCAATGCAATCCGCTCGGGAGCATTGGCAACCTGTCTTGCCGTAACCTCATGGATGCGGCTCGGCAAGCCGGCAGCAATCTCGTCGAGATGGATCGTCTCAGAAAGCTCCGCCACGACTGACCCTCCCATCAACGATCGCCCGCTCGCGTAATGCGGGATGCTTGGTCGACCCTACCGTTCTTTTTTAGAACTCGTCAATCACTAAATCACCGCTTCGGCTTCACGAAGTCGGAAGGGGCAACCAAGCTGCCCTATTATAGCGCGACGAATTGCTGAGGGTCGTCGTTTACAAGGGATCATCCGATCGGTAGTGTAAAAGTATCAAATAGGAACTTATTGGGGGAGAAACGGAATGACGGCGAACCGCGGCGTAGCAATATTGGTGGGCGCGGGCGATGCCATTGGGGCGGCGGTCGCGCGGCGTTTTGCCAAGGGCGGCTATACGGTTTGCATTTGCAGGCGTGACGCGTCCAAGTCGCAGGGGCTTGTGGCCGAACTGAGGGATGCCGGACATAACATTCACGCGTTCAGCGTCGATGCCCGCCAGGAAGCAGAGGTCCAGGGTATATTCGCACGGATCGAGAAAGAGTTCGGACCTATCGAGGTCTGCCTCTTCAACGCGGGATCGAACGTCAACAAGCCATTGCTGGAGACAACCGAGAAGCTGTTCTTCAAGGCCTGGGAATTGGCCTGCTACGGCGGCTTCCTGGTCGGACGTGAAGCTGCCCGCGTCATGCTGCCGCGCGGACACGGCACCATCTTCTTTACGGGTGCGACGGCCAGTGTGCGTGGCGGCCAGGGGTTTGCGGCGTTTTCATCAGCAAAGTTCGGACTTCGGGCCGTGGCCCAGGCGATGGCGCGCGAACTCGGACCAAAGAACATTCACGTCGTGCATCTCCTGATCGACGCCGGCGTCGACAGCGAGGCTATTCACCAGCGTATGAAAGCGGCGAAGGGGATCGAGGCAAGCGCAATTCCCCCGGATAGCCTGACCAAGACGTCTTCCATTGCTGACGCCTACTGGTTCACCCACCAGCAAAGCAGGGATGGCTGGACCCACGAGCTCGATCTGCGTCCGTCCGTGGAGAAGTGGTAACATGAACGCGATACCAAACCTGACCCTGTGGGGCGTCGGGACAAGCCGCACCATTCGTCCGCATTGGGCCATGCACGAACTGGGCCTGGCCTACGAGACAAGGCCGATCGGGCCGCGAACGGGCGAGACCAAGACCGCTGAATACACCAGACTCAATCCGCGCCAGAAGATTCCGCTGCTTCAGGACGGCGACTTCTGCATCGGTGAGAGCGCTGCGATCGTTGCCTACCTGTCGCGAATGTACTCCACGGCGGAGCGCTCGCTGGTTCCTGAAAGCACCCGAGAATATGCCGCGTGGCTGGAATGGTGTTTCTTTATCGTCGCGGAGCTGGATTCAACCAGCCTTTACGTCATGCGCCGACATCGGGCCGATGCACTCGGTCCGATCTACGGCATTGCGCCCGAGGTCGTTGCCCAGGCCGGCGAGTATTTCCGCCAGCAGTTGCGCCATGTCGAAGTCGCGCTCGCAGACGGCCGGCAATTCCTGATGGGCGACCGGTTTACCAGCGCTGACATCCTGCTCACGACCTGCCTTGAGTGGGCCGTCGCCTATGGCGTCGGCATCTGCGACAACGCGCAGCCCTATCTCGAACGGATCAAGCAACGGGAGGCCTTTCAGCGAGCCGTCGCGGCAAATGCCCCGTTAGTACCGATCACGCCGGTCGCGGCGAAACTTTAGAAGCCGCACGCCACTCGTGCAGGGAATTCGAGGTCAGATCGCCACGCGGACGCTGCGCTCGGCGACCATCCTGTCGATCGCGCCGTCGTCATAACCCAACTCGCGCAACACGTCGCGCGAGTGCTCGCCAACACGGGGGGCAGGCCCGCCGATCGCGGCCTCATTGACCGCAAATCGGGCCGCTGGCTTCGGCTGCCGCACCCGACCGACCTTCGGCTGGTCGAACTCCGCGATGATGCCGCGCGCGATTACCTGTTCGTTGTGGATGATTTCGCCTCGGCGCAGGATCGGCGCGCAGGGCACGTCGGCAACGTCGAGGCGCTCCAGCCATTCGGCTGTGGTGCGCTGGCCGATGTATTCCGCCATCTTGTTGATGCGGGCCGTGGCGTTGACCGAGCGCGCGCCCGGAGTCGCAAAGCGGGGATCGTTGGCAAGCTCGGGATCGCCGGAGGCCCGGCAAAACCCCTGCCATTCGGAATCCGAGATGGTACCGGCCGTGATGTAGCCGTCGCTGGTCTTGAACACGAGATCCGGTCGGTCGTTGGGGTCGGCGGCGGCGGCCTCGGCTCCCACCACCGTGTACTGCATCATGCCTTCCGGCCACAGGTATGAAATCATCGCATCCAGCATCGCGACCTGGATGTGATCGCCCTGCCCGGTCTTTTCGCGTGCGTAGAGCGCCGCTGCCACTGCCTGCGCGGTGAACACCGCGGTGGTCTTGTCGCATACGATGGTGCGGATCATCTGCGGACGGTTCGTGACCGGCTGCGACTGGATATCGGCAAAGCCCGACAGCGCCTGAATGATCGGATCATAGACCCGCTTCTTCACATACGGGCCGGTCTCGCCGACGCCGCTGATCGAAACATAGATCAAGCGCGGATGGCGCTGGCGCAACTCATCGACGCCAAGACCAAGGCGCTCCATCGTGCCGGGGCGGAAATTCTGCACCAGGACGTCGGCCTGCGCGACCAGCTTGGCGAGAACCTCGCGGCCGGCCGCGCTCTTGACGTCGATCGACAGGGAGCGCTTGCCGCGGTTCGAAGAGATAAAAAGCGCAGAGAACTCGCCATCCTTGTCAATGGTAGCGCGGCTGCGCCGCGTAATATCGCCGCCAATCGGCTCGATCTTCAGAACGTCGGCCCCCTGATCCGCCAGAAACATGGTGGCGTAAGGACCCGACACCACGCCTGTCAAATCCAGGACCCGAACTCCGCTAAGTGGGCCAGGCATGGGCATTCTCCCTGAGTTTATTTCGTTATGGGGCCGACTGAGTGTTTCTCATGCAGGCCCGGAAATCGGCCGGGCGCTGCAAGCCTGAATTCCCACCTTAGGCCGTTTTCGAGACCAGCTGACTGGTCTGTTCGACGATCGACTCCTCGACGTCACGGAGCTGGTCCTTGCCGAAGAACATTTCCTTTCCAACGAAGAAAGTTGGCGAGCCGAATGCTCCGCGGTTGACCGCGTCGGTGGTCCGATCGATCAATCCCTTCTTGACGTCATCCTGCTGCGCACGCGCAATCAGCCGGTCGATATCGATGCCTGAGGAGGTGAATGCGTTCCGGAAGGTTTCGAGGTCGTCCATCTTCTTGGGCTCTTCCCACATATGATGGTAGGCAGCACGGAAGTAGGGTTCGAACACGCCTTCGAATTGGGCGGCGACGGCGCCGCGCATCAGCATCAGCGTGTTGACCGGAAAGAAGGGATTTTGACGGAATTTCGTGATGTTGTGCCGGCGGATGAAGCGCTGGGTCTCGAGCGCCTGGTATTCCGGCTTGTTCTTGATTCCGCGCAGCGAGTCGAACGGTGACATGTTGCCGGTCCCCTTGAAGATGCCGCCGAGCAGAACCGGGACATACTCGAATTTCACGCCGGTGCGCCATTCTATTCCCGGAAGGACCAGTTCCGCCAGATAGGCGTTCGGGCTGCCGAAATCGAACAGGAATTCAACTTTCAGGGGCATGTCAGCTCCTCCCGTAGAGCGAATGAATCGTCAGGTCTGGTGATCCGCTAAGCCGTACTCCGGCTTCAATTCGTTCTTACAGTTCTAAAATTGAACTGTCAAATCCATGCCGAATTCCGCTGGTTTGAGCTGCTCACCGGGGTATTGTTTCGAATTTAGTACCTATCTAGAATGGTCTGAGCGGCTTGCAGTTCCCTGGATGATTCGAGTGGAGCGGGCGCCGGACGACCGGAGACCAGGAATGAAATGGGATGAACTTGAGGACGAGCCATGTTCGATGGCTCGAACCATCGGCGTGATTGGCGACCGTTGGACGCTGCTGATCCTGCGCGAATGCTTTCTGCGTACGCGCCGCTTCGAGGGTTTTCAGTCAGCGCTTGGAATCACGCGCCACTTGCTTGCCGAACGCTTGAAGAAGCTGGTTCGGCTGGGCGTGCTGCGCCGCATTCCATATCAGGAGTCGCCCAAACGGCATGAATATATTCTCACCCAGAAAGGACTCGATCTCTATCCAATCATGATGGCCATCGTGCACTGGGGTGACACCCACATGGTCGACGAACGCGGGCGGCCGCTGCTGCACCAGCACCGCAAATGCGGCAAGGACTTCGATCCGGTCATGGTGTGCTCCGAATGCGGTGAGCCGCTTTCGGCCAAGGAGGTTCATACTCACCCCGGCCCCGGCGCGCGAAGCACCCCGGCCATCAAGGTGCCGGAGAAGCCCAAGGCAAAGCCGCGCCGCAGCGCTGCGTGAGGTGGCCCGCTCTCGCGACCCATCGAAGTTCTCGCTAAGCTTCGGCGCAAGCCCTCCCGCCGGCACCGAATGGCGAACACCAGACGTTCGTCACCACGAAACGCCGCCTCAGACCCAAATCACATCTTGATTTGGGTCCTTCCGGTAGAGACGTTCGACTTGTTCAGAGCGATGTTTCAGCACAGCGCGTTGGTTGACATAGGCCTTGTCGGTGATTTCTCCTGCGGCCAATGATGGCGGGTCCTTCAGCAGGGCGAACGAGTAGATTCCTTCGCTGCTTCCAACGGTTTCATTGTACTCCTGAAAACGATTTTTCAGGAACTGAACCACGAGAGGGTCGCAGGTCAAATCCGACGCTGGCGTCTTCGAGATCCGCGCTGCCTCGGTAGGATTCAACCAGCAGAGCAGCGCGCACGATTCACGACTTTCTCCCGCGACGACAATGTCCAGCAATACGCCGCTCGTAGCGGCCAAAATCGCCGAGCGCATATTCCCGATCGAAACCCATGTGCCGTTCGCGAGTTTGAAGTTCTCGGAAATTCTGCCTGTAAAGCGCAGCCCACGCTCCGGCTTCTCAGGATCCAGAAACGAGACGGTATCGCCGATGCGATAGAACCCTTCCTCATCGAAAGCCGTCTCCGTCAAATCCGGCCTTCCGAGATAACCTGGCGTAACATTGGGTCCCTTGACCCTTGCTTCGTAAGTATCGGCAACAGGGATCAGCTTTAGCTGCAGACCCGGCGCGGGAAGACCAATCTCTCCCGGCTGGTCGGTCGCCCAATGGGTCGTACTGATGGTCGGGGCCGTTTCGGTGGTGCCGTAGCCCGACATCACCGGAATTCGCCGGCCGGTGATCGACAACGTCAGCCGATAGAGCTTTTCAAGGGTGGTTTGCGAAATTGCAGCCCCGGCATAACTCAATCGGTCCATCCGCCTGAACACGCTGGCGCCAAGATCGAAGTCGTTATCGATCGCGTCACACAAGAGATTATAGCCGGCAGGTACGTTGAACATCGCGGTGGGCGAGATCTCCTTGAGATTCGCGACCGTCTTGTGGAAGAGCTGAGGCAGCGGCCGTCCATCGTCGATATAGAGCGTCCCGCCATTTTTGAGGATGCTGTGAAGAATAACGTTACTGCCCATTGTATGGTGCCAGGGCAGCCACTCGACCTGCACCGGCGCTTCCGGAGGAGACACCAGCAGGCTCCCCATTTGCAGGGAGCTCGCCATCATGCGGTGGGTGTTGAGCACGCCTTTGGGAAAACCGGTCGAACCGGATGTGAAGAGAATCTTTGCGACAGCGTCGCAAGAAACCGCACGTGAAGCATCCGCGAATCCTTCGCTGCCCGTTCGGGATGTCAGCGCGCCGAAAGGCACGGTATCCGGCGCTCCATCGACACTGACCCAGGTTGCGGCTGCCAGCTCGGGAATCGCGCGCCCCGCGGAAAAGTCGCGCCCGCTCTGGACGAACACGAAATTCGGGCGCAGCGCTTCCGCGATATCCTTGAGACGAGCCAAGCCACCGGGCATCAGCGTGTAGTTTGGCGATATTGGCGCCAGGATTACGCCTATAGACATCGCGGCAAACGAGATCACAGCGTTCTCGATGGAGTTTCCTGAGAGTATCGCCAGCTTATCAGCCGGCTTTGCGCCCATCTCGATCAGGCTTTGGCCGACCGCCTGAACCTGCGACCATGCCTCGCGATAGGTGATCTCGTCCCATCCCCCCTTCGCATTGCGCTGCGCAAGAAAAACTCTATCAGGGACAGAATTTGCCCAGGTCGGGAGGAAGTCCGTGATGCGCCAGTCACACTTGCCCAATTCAAGGGGCGAGCTCAGCACGAGCGTGCCGTCGGTTCGACGCTCGATGGAAAGCTCCCTTGCTGCAAACTTCAGTGCCTTCGTCGACATCGAAAAGATCTCCTGAATTGTCGGGATGAGCCGATCGAGCAAGCTACTTGCGCTTGGCCTCATGCCCATCGCGGCTGGGCCGTCAGCCTGGACAGCGCGCGCTGTCAGTTGGCTACGGGCCAGACCGGTCGGCAGTTCGCATCAACGCGCAAGCTGCCGCACCAGTCGCTGCCCGTGCGAGGTCACTCGGACTTGGCGTCCAGCACCTCCCCAAAGGTTCGCCAACTGGTGCCGGTCCATCGCTGCAGCCGCATTTGCGTCCAGATCATGTTCTCGGTTTCGCTTGTATTGACCTTGATGCCAGGCAGCGTGGTTGGAACGACGAAATCCCTGAGGTTTTTGGCCTGCGCAAGAATGTTTTTCCGGGACAGATCATTGCCGCATTGCTTGAGAATCTGCTCGAGCAGGACGCCTTGCTGATAGCCAGTGAGATAGCTGCCGTTGGTAATGTCGGCGCCCGGCAGATACTTTTCAAAGAATACCCTGAAGGCCTGCATGCCCGGATCATCCTTCCACGCCGAATCCAGAATGTCCTTGTTGGTCGTGCCGACGATCACGCCGACCGATTTGTCGAGACCGGCCGGTGCGAGCGTGCCTCCGACCGAGCCGGATGGGAAATTGATGATGACGGTCGCCTTCCAGCCGATTACCGAAGCTTGCCGGATGGCCTGCGCGGCGAACTTCGGTGTGCCGGCGATCACGAGGGCGTCCGCACCAGAGCTCTTCAGGTTGACCACCTGCGAATCGACCGTCGGTTCAGTGACCTCGTAGGAAGAAGTCACGACCTTGCGGTCGAAATCCTTGCCGAGAAACGCCTTGAAGGCGTTGACGTAGTCTTTGCCGAGGTCGTCGTTCTGATAGAGGATGGCATATTTCGCGTTTGGCAGTGCCTTCGTCAGATACTTGGCGTAGATCTTTCCTTCGGTGTCGTAGCTGACGAGACCTGTCGTGGTCAGCGGGTAACTGGCGACGTCGGTGAATTTGGATGACCCGCTGATAATGGCGATGCTGGGCACCCCTTTCGACCGCAGGTATTTTGCCGTAGCCGAAATGCCGGGAGTGCCAAGCTGACCGAACATGAACGACACTTCGTCGCTCTCAACGAGCTTGCGAACGTGCTCCACCGCCTTGGGAGGGCTGTAGGCGTCGTCGTATGCGATGTAGTTGATCTTGCGGCCGTTAATACCGCCACGATCGTTGACCGACTGAATATAGGCCATAACCCCCTTGCCCACGAGACCGATCGATGATGCCGGCCCGCTAAAGGGGAAAACGCCGCCGATCTTGATCTCCGTCGCCGAAATTCCAGGCTCTTCGGCCGCGAATGCGGGCCCGCTCAAAAGTACTGCGAGAGCCACCACGGCCTTCCATTTCATCGACATTTTGTCCTCTCCTCCCAAACGCGATGCGCCCTTGTGGGCACGCGGTTCTGTTTTTGCTGTGCCGCCGCTACCGTTCCGTGCGAACCCGCATCGGGTGGTAGTTCGGTGAGTTGGTCCCAGCGCCTTCCAGCGCTGCAACCGGCACATCGCGGCCGTTGCGATCGGTCATCTTATCTAGAGATACAGTTCTTTTTTAGAACTAGTCAAGCGGCAATCGTTCTCCGGCCAGCGAACGACAAGCCCGCTGACGCATTCGCAAGGCACGAATTCAACTGATACGACTGTTGCGCTCAAGCCAGCAGCTCGCGGAGCCGCGGGCGCTCGTGCCCTGAACCCGCCAGGAAAGTGACGTGGCAGTTCTACCGCTCAGTGGCCCCGTTCTATCGAATCTATGGCTAGGGGATTCGAGCGATCGTTGGAGGCTTTGCCGCACGACCGCCTCGTCTCGTGTGAGTAAATGCTCGCGAGACCAGTTTCAGTGGCCTTGGGGCAATCAACAAACGAGGGTTCGGCGCCGAGCCCGGGCCAGACGGCAGGAAAACGTTCTATTTTGAAACTCTAGTAGCGTCGACTGCTGGGTTACCCTTTTTCCGGCGGCGACGGTTTGTGAAGATGCTAGCTCCAGGGAGCTATCACACGAACAAGTAGTCGCTGGATGCAGGGATGCGGCGTTGCTGAAAGTGATCACCTCGTGTGACGCGCCACCGTTGTAGTCGATCTGCCAATGGGTAGCGTCGATATTCGTGAGCGTCGCACCGGAACCGTAGCCGACGAACCACAGGGAATCGCCGGATGCGCCCAGGCCATCGAAGTCGACGATCGTATCGCCGTTCGCCTCGCCAAAATTGAACACGAAGGTGTCATTCCCGCCGTTGCCGCTTAATATGTCCGCTCCCGCTCCGCCGTTGATGATGTTGGCGGCGCCGTTGCCGGTGAGGCTGTTGTTCAGTGGATTGCCGGTGCCGTTGATCGCCGCCGCCCCGCTCAGCACCAGGTTCTCGACATTGGCCGCAAGCGTGTGGGTGCCGAGCCACCGCTGCGTGCCGTCCTTCCGGTACCGGTAGCTCCAGTTCTTCGAGGTGGCGCGACAATCAGGTGGAGCCCATCACCGTCAGGGTATGCCCGGCCGAGTTTCGCGTTCGACGTCAAGCGCCTTTGTCGCGCCACTCGTTGTCTTTGCAGCTGATTCGAACGATCGGATACAGAGGAGAACTGAGTGATGGCGGAGAGAGTGGGATTCGAACCCACGGTACGGTTTCCCGCACACACGCTTTCCAAGCGTGCGCCTTAAGCCACTCGGCCATCTCTCCGGAGGCCCTCTCTTGAAGGGGCGGGACGCTTTTTGCAAGGGACGCCGGGCGCGCTCGCCGAACTTTCCCCAATCGATTGAAATTATTGGATAATTTGTCGCTTATGTCGGCTGAAGCGATGCGGGCAGGTTGGGCCTTGAACCGGAATCAGGCTAGCGCCGACGACCATAGGGCAACCAGGGGCGGAGAACGATATGACCATCACCCAAGCGCTTTCGCTTTCCAGCCTGATCGCGGCGCTCAGCTTGGGCACCGCCGCCCCGGCCATGGCGCAATCCTGCACCCGTCAGGGCGTCGATGTGAGCTGCGATGACGGACGGCGCGGCGTCCTCGCCGGCGACACGATCATCTGGGCCGACGGCTCGCGATCGAGCCTGACCTCGCCGCATCCGAGCGTCATCATCGGCAACAAATCGTCCGTCATCGTCGGAAAAGGCGTGTTCGTCGGCAAGGGTAACGGCGTCGTGCCGATGGAAAATCCGAGCGATCCGCGCAGGGCACGCTGCCCGGTGCTGGATGGCGTGGCGTATTGTTACTGAACCGAGACCCTGGCGCTTCCCCTTAGTGATGATACCGCGCGCCATTGTTGACGGAGCGCAGCGGCCACCGGGTCGGCGTGTCAGCAATGGAGGGTCCCAAAGGGCCTCTATCGAGCTGGCTGTCCTGCAGCGCGTCGATGAAATCGGCAAACCATTGCTGGATCGTGCCGCCGCGCAGCTTGACCATCATCGCTTCCCAACGCATCCGGCGCTCGGCCACCGGCATTGCAAGCGCGGTCGCGATGGTGCGGGCCATCCCGTCGACATCGTGCGGGTTGACCAGCAATGCCGTTTCGAGCTCGTTGGCGGCACCGGCGAATTTCGACAGCACCAGCACGCCGGGATCGGCCGGGTTCTGGGCTGCGACATATTCCTTGGCGACGAGATTCATGCCGTCCTGCAGCGGCGTCACCACGCCGACCTGCGCGGTGCGGTAAAGGCCCGCGAGCACAGCCTGGCCAAAACCCTTGTTGAGATAGCGGATTGGCGTCCAGTCGACTTCACCATGGACACCGTTGACGTCGCTGACGAGCTTGGCGACCTCGCTCTGCAGATTGCCATAGGCTTCGATCGCGCCGCGCGACGGCGTCGCGATCTGCAACAGCGACACGGTGCGCAACAGCTGCGGATGCAAGGACCACATCCGGTCGAACGCCTTGATGCGGTTGATCAGGCCCTTCGAATAATCCAGCCGGTCGACGCCTATCGCCAGCTTCTCGCCGTTCAGGCTGCGCCGCAGCCGCGACACGTCGGGATGCGTCATGGCCTTGGCGGCCGCTTGGGCGAATTTCCGCGGATCGATGCCGATCGGAAATACCGCGGCGCGCGTCCGGCCAAACCGGGAGACGACGACGCCATCCTGCACGGCGAGCCCGAGATCGGACTGCGCGTATGACAGGAAATTCTCGCAATCCTCTTCGGTCTGGAAACCGATCAGGTCATAGGCCAGCATCGCCTCGATCAGATCGCGATGATGCGGCACGCCGCCGATCACGGCGCGCGCGGGCCACGGCGTATGCAGGAAGAAACCGATCGGCTGCGTGACGCCGAGGTCGCGCAGCTCCGCACCGAGCGCGAGAAAATGATAGTCCTGAATCCAGAACGCGGAGTCCGGCTTTTTGAAGCGCAGCAAGGCGCGCGCCATGAAGGCGTTCACTTCGCGATAGCTGAGGTAATCCTCCTGGGAGGCGCGAATCAGATCGGCGCGGGAATGCAGCGCCGGCCACAGCGCCGAGTTCGCAAAGCCCTCGTAATAACCCCCGTAGTGCGCCGCCGGCAGATCGAGCATTGCCAGCGCGCCCGCCCCCAAGGCTTCGATTTCGGCGAAAGGCTCCTTCAGGTTCCCGTCGCGGACCCGGCCACTGGAGCCAACCCAAATCGCGCCGGATTTCTCGACAACCGGCAATAACGCCGCGGCCAGACCCCCGGTCATGGGTTCGTTGGGCTTGCCGCGCGCAACGCGGTTCGAGACGACAACGAGATTCACCAGGTCCCCTCCTGTTGCTGCACCGGCGAATTAACAACCATTCATCAATATGGTTCCTCGCCAACGTTTCAACGAATTGAAACCAAATTCGGGCTGTTTGCGAGGGAACTCACCAGAACTCACGAAAAAGAAAATTTTTCGCGAGGTGCGGCGTGATGCGAGAGGGAACTGTGTTCGAAAGCCGGCGGCGTTGAAAAATAAAACGCCGATAAAATCAACCGCCGATTATGGCACCGGCGCATCCCTTTCGTCGTCGAGCAGATGCGCGAGAAATTCGCGAACATCACTCGGCGCATCGAAATGTCCGGCTACGCCCTTGGCGCGGCGGCCGACCGAGAATGCGAGACCATCGTAGTCCGGCATAATGCCAAACACCGTTTCGTCGGTGACGTCGTCGCCGATAAAGAGCGGACGGCGGCCCTTGAACGGTTCACGCGTCATCAGCTCGCGCACACCGGTCGCCTTGGTGAAGCCGGAATGCTTGATCTCGCAGACGCATTTTCCCGGCAGCACCTCGATCGGCGCGTTCGGCAGGTCGGCCCTGATCAGCGACACCGCAGCATAGATCGCCTTCTCGGCATGCGGTGCAAGGCGATAATGCAGCGCCAGCGAATAGCCCTTGTCCTCCAGCAGTATTCCCGGGCTGAGCTTGGCAATCGCCGCAAGGCGGCGCTTCAATTCCTTGTCCATCGGCGGCGCATGAGCGGCAACCGCTTCGCTTTCGGGATCGATCCGCATCTCCGCGCCATGGCCGCCGACGATCGGAAATTGCTCCGGCGCGAAGATTAAATCGATATCGTTGAGCGAGCGGCCGCTGACGAGTGCAAGCGCGCCGTTGGTGCGAGCCAACAGCCGGTTCAGCGTCTTCGCCAGTCCCGGCGGTACCCAGACCTCGCGCGGCGTCGGCATCAGTTCGAGCAGCGTGCCGTCGATGTCGAGCAAAATGGCGGTTTCGCTCAAGTGCGGCACCAGCGAGCGCGGCACCGGAACGGTTTCCAGCGCACCTTCCTCGTCGATAACGATATCATCTTCCAATGGCATTTCGGCCAGATCCTGATTCATGTCCATCCTACTCCACAAAGGCTAGCGGTCGTGCGACAGTTTCGAGCGACTTGCGCTCGGCGGCGACGGCGTAACGCCACGCCACGGCTGCCGCAATGACCATCAATGCCGACCCCAACAGGTAGCCGGCGAAGACACTCGTGCGCGATCCCGTATCGATCAACGCGCCAAACAAAGCGGGCCCGATTACGCCGCCAATTCCGGTGCCGATCGCATAAAACAGCGCGATCGCCAGCGCGCGCACTTCCAGCGGGAACGTCTCGCTGACGGTGAGATACGCCGCGCTCGCCGCCGGCGAGGCAAAGAAGAAAATCACCATCCAGGCGATGGTCTGCGTCTGCGCGGTCAGGACGCCGATCGAGAACAGGTAGCCGGTCAGCGCCAGCAGCACGCCCGACACGCCATAGGTCAGCGTGATCATCTTGCGGCGGCCCAGCGTATCGAACAACCGGCCCAGCAGCAGCGGGCCGAGGAAATTGCCCGCCGCGAACGGAAGGATGTACCAGCCGACGTGATTGGCCGGGATGCCGAAGAAGTCGGTCAGTATCAGCGCGAAGGTGAAGAAGATCGCGTTGTAGAAGAACGCCTGCGCCGCCATCAGCACCAGACCGACCATCGAACGCTGGCGATAGACCGTGAACAAGGTGTGCGCGACCTCGCGCAGCGGCGTATGGCTGCGCATCCGCAATCTGACTTTCGGAAACGCTGGTTGCGGCTGATCCTGCACATGCCGCCTGGCCGATTTCTCGATCTCGTCGACGATCGCGTGCGCCTCGTCGGGACGGCCATGGATCATCAGCCAGCGCGGGCTTTCCGGAATCCACATCCGCATCACGAAAACGATGAGGCCGAGCCCGGCGCCCGTGAGATAGGCGAGCCGCCAGCCGAGATCGGGCCCGATCAGCGCCGGATCGAGCAGCACGATCGCGCTGACAGCGCCGATCGCGGCCCCGATCCAGAAGCTGCCGTTGATCACCAGATCAGTCCAGCCGCGATAGCGCGCCGGCACCAGTTCCTGGATCGTCGAATTGATCGCGGTGTATTCGCCGCCGATCCCCGCACCGGTCAGGAATCTAAAGAGCGCGTAGCTTCCGACGCTCCATGAAAACGCCGTTGCCGCGGTCGCCGTGAGATAGACCGCAAGCGTGATGAAGAACAGTTTCTTGCGGCCGATTCGGTCCGTCAGCCAGCCAAAGCCGATCGCACCCAGCACGGCGCCGGCGAGATAGGCGCTATTGGCCAATCCGACATCGAAATTCGAAAACTGAAGCGTCGGGCTTTCCTTCAGCGCGCCGGACAACGCGCCGGCCAGCGTGACTTCCAGTCCATCCAGAATCCAGGTGATCCCGAGTGCCAGCACGACGCGGGTATGAAATCCGCTCCAGCGCAAATCATCGAGCCGTGCCGGGATGGAAGTTTCGATGACGCGATCATTATCCTGCCGGACCGGCGAGGCGGGATCGTTCGCTGCCGAACCGTCTCGTATCAGCTGCACACCCATGAGAATTGAACCAACAACAAAGCGCCTCGGAACACCCCGCCCAAAGGAGATTTGGTGGGTATTGGAGGTTCTTTGGTCCGAATTGCGGCAAACAGGATGCCCGCCACGCAACGACAACGCCCCCGCCACGTCATGGTTCCTGCAATGCGGCATGGGAACTGATGCGATTTGCTGCAGTTTATGCAGCTAAACCATGGAGTTGACGATGACCGAGCGTCGAAAATCAGCAACGCGCAAATCAGCCCGCAACACCCCGGCGCGGCGAAAGGGCAGCACCGCGAAAACATCGCCCAAGCGCTGGTCGCAGCGCGTCACGCAGCAAAGCGATGCGCTCGACCTCGAAGCTGGCGTATTCAAGCAGACCAGCGCGAAGAAAATCGCAGCCTCCCTCAAACGGTCCGC
Organism: Bradyrhizobium sp. LjRoot220; assembly: GCF_964252915.1. NCBI lineage: Bacteria > Pseudomonadati > Pseudomonadota > Alphaproteobacteria > Hyphomicrobiales > Nitrobacteraceae > Bradyrhizobium > Bradyrhizobium sp. LjRoot220. The sequence goes on along the minus strand of NZ_CAXUPS020000012.1, from coordinate 55,337 downwards.
GGAGCGAAGCTCGCGTCGCAAGACCGGCGCCTATCGCTCCGCGCTCTCGATGCTGACCTTCTACATCAACCGCGCCGGCAAGAATTTGCCGAAAGCCCAGGTCGACCGGCTGCAACGCGCAAAGACGGAATTGAAGCATCAGTTTGGACGCGAGTAGTCTCAGTTCCGGATGGGTGGAGCGAAGCGATACCCATCAATGCCGGTATGCGTGGTGATGGGTATCGCTTCGCTCCACCCATCCTTCGCACCTTCTTCTTTCCAATCCGTCATCCTGAGGTGCGCGCTCTTGCGCGCCTCGAAGGACGACGGCCCGTCCGTGGCCGATTCATCCTTCGAGGCTCGCCAGTGGTGCAAGTGCACCGCTACGCTCACACCTCAGGATGACGGAAACACACCTGCGCATTCTCGCGGCTCATTGCGCCCGAGCTTTTGCTGGAAGCTTCCCGCCCTCTCATAAGAGGGCGCAGGGAAGACCGGGTGCGCGCTGCACCCGCGGTCTCGTGTGCGATTGTGCAACAAGAGTGTGCACACGAGCATACAGGGCAGCGGTGAACACCCGGCCTTCCCTGCGCAATGGCTTTACGGCTTATAACGTGCTCTCCCCGGAGAACGGCTCTTTTGCCTCCGTTGCGCCCTGAAAACTATTGCCTCCAGGTGCATTGACGCCAGCACCGCGGCGTCAGGACCACACGTCTTCGCCGTACGCGATCCGCCACGGTCGTCTCCGTGACTTCAGCGTCCACCGCAACCCGTCCAACGTCCGTGACGACGGCCGACGCCCTTCTGAGTAGGCCGGGATGGCCAAGGATATACCCCTGATTTGGTTTCTGTAAAAGAGAAATATTTTTTAGTTTGGGGGTTGACATGAATTCTGTAAACCAGAACTGATTTGCCCGTCGGGTTGATTTGTCGCAGTCAGCGATGATGTTCGCCATTGCGCGCACGCGACTCAAGGGGGAAGCATCCTATCTATCGTCGTCCCTGCGAACGCAGGGTCCCTACGCCGCGGCCCATCGGTTGGACGACGTGGCAAACGTCCTCCGCAAACAATCGACATCGCTGGCTATGGGTCCCTGCGTTCGCAGGGACGACGGTGGAGTGTCGGTTTAAGCCGCGCGGATATTCGCCATGAAGCGGTCGAGTTCTTCGCGCAGCCGCGTGCTTTCGCTCGACAGCGTGCGCGCCGAATGCAGCACCTCTTCCGAAGCTGACCCGGTCTCGGTCGCGCCGCGGTTGACTTGCATGATGCTGGCGGCGGCTTCCTCGGTGCCTTGCGCGACGTTCTGGACGCTGCGCGCGATTTCCTGGGTCGCCGAGCTCTGCTGCGAGACCGCATCCGCAATCGTCGTGGCGATGTCGGAGATCTTGCCGATGGTGCCGCCGATCTCCTTGATCGCCGCGACCGATTCCTGGGTCGCGCCCTGCATGCCCGAGATGTGATTGGAGATCTCGTCGGTCGCCTTCGCGGTCTGGCTGGCGAGCGATTTGACCTCGGAGGCGACGACGGCAAAGCCGCGGCCGGCATCGCCGGCGCGGGCGGCCTCGATGGTCGCGTTCAGCGCCAGCAGATTGGTCTGCTCGGCAATCGCCGTGATCAGCTTGACCACATCACCGATATCCTGCGCGGCGCGCGAGAGCTTGCCGATACGGCTGTCGGTCTGTTCGGCCTGGCGCACGGCGGCTTCGGCAATCTGGCTGGATTCCTTGACGCGGCGGCCGATCTCGTCGACGGAGGCCGAAAGCTCCTCGGTCGCGGACGCCACCGATTGCATGTTGCTGGAGGCTTGCTCCGAAGCGCCGGCCACCTGGCTCGACAGGCTCTGGGTGGTTTCCGCCGTTCGCGTCAGCGTTCCCGCCGATGCTTCCAGCTGCACGGCCGACGCCGAGACGTTGGAGACGATGGCGCCCACCGCGGTTTCGAATTCGTCGGCAAAGCGAATCAGTTCGGCGCGGCGCGCCGCACTGCTCGCCTTGTTCTGCGCCTCTTGCGTGGCGGCGTCGCGTTCCGCCTTGGCGATCGCCTGAACCTTGAATTCCTCGACCGCGCTGGCCATCTCGCCGAGCTCGTCCTTGCGCCCGAGACCAGGCAGCACGACGTCGAAATTGCCGGCGGCGAGTTCACGCATCGCACTGCACATCTTGGCAATGGGGCGGGATATGCCCTTGCCGAGGAAGAACGCCCAGACGCAGCCGAGCAGGAAACCGCCGGCGGCCAGGATCAGGATCAGACGCTCGGTCTCGCCGATGGTCGAATCCGACTCCGATTCAAGCCGCGTCTGGTCGGCCAGCAGGCTGGACTTCATCGCGGCAGCGCCCTTGCTGATCGCGGTGACTGAATCCGTCATGTCGAGCGTCAGATCGTCGATTTCCTTGGCGTTGTGAATCAGCTTGGCAAGCGCCTCCCGATAGGCTTCCAGAAGCCCGGCAACCTCCTTGAGGTCAGCGACGACCTTTTCATTCGTCGAGGAAATCGACTTCAGCGAGTTCTCGACGAATTTCAGCCGCGCCAACGCGCTGGCGGCCACCGCCTTGTCGGCATTGATGACGAACGTATTGACCAGTGCGGTGACGGCCTGAAACTGCTCGAAGACTTTCTTCGCACCGAGGGTGATGACCGGCTGCTCGGCCTCGTCGGCGTTGCTCGGGAGATCGTCGACCTTGTAGTGCAGCGACATACCGCTGCGCGTGAGCTGGTTCTGGGTGATCCGCGCGCTCTCGTCCTTGACCTTGACGATTTCGGCAAAGATCTTGGCAAAGGCGCGGAATTCCCGCTCCAGCTTGGCGAGTTGCTCGAGCCGGCTCGGATCGGTGGTGCCCTTCATCGAGGCAATAATGGCTTCCTTCAGTTTGGCTTCGGCCGCCAGAGCCGCCTTGCCGTCCTCTTCCTTGGCTGTGACCACGAAATAGCGGGCGAGCGAGCTATAGGAGATCAGCTCGCGGTCGATGTCGCGCGCCAGATCGGCCTCCCGCACGCTGCGCCGATAGGCATCCACGCCTCCGGAGACGTGCTCAAATCCCATAAAGGCAATGCCCATGCTGGCCGCCGAGATGGCCAGCGTCACGGCAAAGCCAAGCATGATCTTGGCGCGGAATCGAAAAGTTGGGAGTTTGATCGAAAACAAGCCCGTACGTTTCTTAAATCCCACCTCAAGCCCCCCGTTTTCATTCTGAAAACCCGGATCGGGTGCCACCCGCCCCCGATCCAGTGCGCAAAACTAAGGCACAATGGATAAGGGTGGGTAAATTCCGGCCGTATTCCCTCTAAGTTGCAGGGCCGGAAGCGTGCTTTTTTGGGTCGATGCTTGGGGGCTGGTCGGTCGACCCGGATATGATGCGGTGCGGGGTGGACGAGACCTCAGCCCGACCATTTGCCTTCCACCGAATGCGACGGTTTGGCGGCACTCGCCACCAAGCCGCCGGGGGACCGCTCAAGAATCGGTTGGCCGACGGCGCGCGCGCCGCGAGGATGTCATCACAATGACCCGCGCAACAAAAATCCTAGTTGCAAGTTCCCTCGCCCGTGTTTCTAATTGGAATAATTATAAAGCATCGGGAGGTATCACGCGTGTCTACCATCAAACTGACGGTGAACGGCAAGGCTGTCTCAGCCGACGTCGAGGACCGGACCCTCCTCGTCCATCTGCTGCGCGAAAACCTGAACCTGACCGGCACCCATGTTGGCTGCGACACCAGCCAGTGCGGCGCCTGCGTCGTCCATATCGACGGCCGGGCGGTAAAATCCTGCACCGTGCTGGCGGGCCAGGCCGCCGGGTCCAACGTCACCACCATCGAGGGCATCGCCAAGGGCGACGAACTGCACCCGATGCAATTGGCGTTCCGCGATAATCACGGCCTGCAGTGCGGCTATTGCACCCCGGGCATGATCATGTCGTCGATCGATATCGTGAACCGCTATGGTGGCAAGCTCGACGAGGCAACCGTCCGGCATGAGCTCGAAGGCAATATCTGCCGCTGCACCGGTTACCACAACATCGTCAAGGCGGTGCTCGATGCCGCCGGCCGCATGAAGGTCTCGCAGGCGGCTGAATAGCTGCCGCGGACCACGAAACCAGCATTCAAAGGCCGCTTCGTTTCAATGGAAACGGCGGAAACAATTACTCCGGTTGGGAGATCAGAACATGGGCGTTGAAGGCATTGGCGCAAGCGTTGTGCGCAAGGAAGACCGCCGTTTCATTACCGGCAAGGGCCGTTACGTCGACGACATCAAGATTGTGGGCCTGACCCACGCACACTTCATTCGCAGCCCGCACGCCCACGCCAAGGTAAAGAGCATCGATTCATCGGCGGCAATGAAGATGCCGGGCGTGGTCGGCGTCCTGACCGGCCAGCAGATCGTCGACGACAAGGTCGGCAATCTGATCTGCGGCTGGGCCATCACCTCGAAGGACGGCACCGGGATGAAGATGGGCGCATGGCCGGCGATGGCGCCGGAGACCGTACGCTTTGTCGGCCAGGCGGTCGCGGTGGTGATCGCCGAAACCAAGAACCAGGCCAAGGACGCCGCCGAAGCCGTCGTCGTCAACTACGAGGAACTGCCGGCCGCGGCCGATATTCGCGCGGCGATCAAAGCAGGCGCGCCGCAGCTTCACCCCGAAGCGCCCGGCAACATCATCTACGACTGGACCATCGGCGACGAGGCCGCCACCGAAGCGGCGTTCAAGGCCGCGGCCAACGTGGTTTCGCTCGACATCACCAACAACCGGCTGGTGCCGAACGCGATGGAACCGCGTGCGGCGATCGGCGATTATAACGAGGCGGAAGAGCACTTCACGCTGTACACGACCTCGCAGAATCCGCACGTCGCGCGTCTTGTGCTGTCCGCGTTCTACAACATCGCGCCGGAGCACAAATTGCGGGTGGTGGCGCCGGATGTCGGCGGCGGTTTCGGCTCCAAGATCTTCATTTACCCCGAGGAGATGGTGGCGCTGTGGGCTTCCAAGAAGGTGGGGCGCCCGGTGAAGTGGACCGGCGATCGCACCGAGGCTTTCCTGACCGATGCCCATGGCCGCGATCATTTGACCAATGCCGAACTGGCGCTCGACGCCAACAACAAGATCACGGGCCTGCGCGTAAAAACCTATGCCAATCTCGGCGCCTACATGTCGCTGTTCTCGTCGTCGGTGCCGACCTATCTCTACGCGACGCTGTTGTCGGGACAGTACAACATCCCCAACATCTTCGCCGAGGTGATCAGCGTCTACACCAACACCACCCCGGTCGACGCCTATCGCGGCGCGGGCCGGCCCGAAGCGAGTTTCGTGGTGGAACGGCTGCTGGAGACGGCGGCGCGGCAGTTGAAGGTCGATCCGGCGGAATTGCGCCGCAAGAACTTCATCACGCAATTTCCGCATCAGACGCCGGTCATCATGGCCTACGACGTCGGAGATTTCGGCGCTTCGCTCGACTCGGCGATGAAGGCGATCGACTACGCCGGCTTCCCGGCCCGGAAGGCGAAGGCCAAGTCCGAAGGCAAGCTTCGTGGCATCGGCGTCTCCTGCTACATCGAGGCCTGCGGCATCGCGCCCTCGAAGGCGGTCGGCAGCTTAGGGGCCGGCGTCGGCCTGTGGGAATCCGCGGAAGTTCGCGTCAACCCGGTCGGCACCATCGAAATCCTCACCGGATCGCACAGCCACGGCCAGGGCCATGAAACCACGTTCTGCCAGCTGGTGGCCGAACGCCTCGGCGTTCCCATCAGCCAGGTGCAGATCGTCCACGGCGACACCGACAAGGTGCAGTTCGGCATGGGCACGTATGGGTCACGCTCGGCGGCCGTCGGCCTGACCGCGATCCTCAAGGCGATGGAGAAGGTCGAGAGCAAGGCGAAAAAGATCGCAGCCCATGCGCTCGAAGCATCCGAGAACGACATTGTCATCGAGAACGGCGAGTTCAAGGTCACCGGCACCGACAAGTCGATCGCGCTGCCGATGGTCGCGCTCGCCGCCTACACCGCGCATAATCTGCCCGACGGCATGGAGCCGGGTTTGAAGGAAGGCGCGTTCTACGACCCGACCAACTTCACCTTCCCGGCCGGCGCCTATATCTGCGAACTCGAAGTCGACGCCGCCACCGGCAAGACCTCCTTTGTCAACTTCGTGGCGGCGGACGATTTCGGACGGCTGATCAATCCGATGATCGTCGAGGGCCAGGTCCATGGCGGTCTCGCCCAGGGCATCGGCCAGGCGCTGCTCGAAGGCGCAGCGTACGACAGTTCGGGTCAGCTGCTGACGGCGTCGTTCATGGACTACACCATGCCGCGCGCCGACGACCTGCCGTCGTTCAAGCTGAACCACACCACGACGCTGTGTCCGGGCAACCCGCTCGGCGTCAAGGGCTGCGGCGAAGCCGGCGCGATCGGCGCATCCGCCGCCGTGATCAACGCGATCACGGATGCGATCGGCAACAACAAACTCGAAATGCCCGCGACGCCCGATCGCGTCTGGCACGCCATTCACGGTTGATTCTCGTCATTCCGGGGCGACGCAACGCGTCGAACCCGGAATCCGGAGCTAGGTTAACTCCTCGAGATTCCGGGTCTGCGCGCAAGAGGCGCGCATCCCGGAATGACGGAGGGGATCAGAGACAAAATTTCAGGGAGCTGAATCATGTACGAGACAATCTATCATCGCCCCTCCTCGGTCGACGAAGCCGTGGCGCTGTTCGGCAAGGGCTCGGATTCGAAATACCTCGCCGGCGGCCACACGCTGATCCCCGTGATGAAACAGCGGCTGGCCGCGCCATCCGACGTGATCGATCTCGGCAGGATCAAGGAGCTGATCGGGATCGAAGCATCCGGCGACGGGATCATCATCAAGGCCGCGACGACCCATTACGACGTGGCCACGAGCGGTACTGTACAAAAAGCGATCCCGGCGCTGGCTTATCTCGCCTCGCTGATCGGCGATCCGGCGGTGCGATATCGCGGCACGATCGGCGGCTCGCTCGCCAACAACGATCCGGCGGCCGACTATCCGGCGGCGGTGCTGGCGCTCGGTGCCACCGTGAAGACCAACAAGCGTTCGATAGCGGCGGACGATTTCTTCAAAGGTCTGTTCACGACCGCGCTGGAAGACGGCGAAATCATCACCGCCGTGTCGTTTCCGGTTCAGGCCAAGGCGGGTTATTCCAAATTCCCGCATCCGGCCTCGCGTTTTGCGCTGACCGGGGTGTTTGTCGCCAAGACCCCGGGTGGGGACGTCCGCGCGGCCGCGACGGGAGCATCGCAAAGCGGTGTCATGCGGATACCGGCAATCGAGGCAGCGCTGAAGGCGAACTGGTCGCCAAGTGCGCTCGACAGCGTCACCATTTCCGACAACGGCCTGCTGGCCGATCTCTACGGCTCGGCGGATTATCGTGCCAACCTGATCAAGGTAATGGCGCAGCGCGCGGTGACCGCTGCGGGTTAAGCCAAACACACTGGTTCCCATGCAAGCGGCGCGCAGCAATGCGCGCCGCTCTGCATTTGGTCAGATTCTTAAGCAAAGAAGGCTTGCCTCGTCTCCCCTAAGGCGAGACAATTTAGCTAATCGGCTAATTAAAAATACCTCCGGGAGAACAAGACGTGCTCGACAAACCCGCCGCCCAATCCGCCACCCGCGCCTCCGGCCCGCTCGCCGGCTTCCGCATTGTCGAGTTCGCCGGCATCGGCCCGGGCCCGTTTGCCTGCATGATGCTGGCCGACATGGGCGCGGAGGTGGTGACGCTCGACCGCGTCGGCGCCAAAAAGAATCTGAAATCGGTGGCGGGACGCGGCCGCAAGGTCGTCGAGCTCGACTTGAAGGACAAGGCCGCGGTAGGCCAGGTGCTCGATCTGCTCGCCGGCGCCGACGCGCTGATCGAGGGCTTTCGGCCCGGCGTGATGGAGCGGCTGGGGCTCGGGCCCGACGTGGTGATGGCCCGCAATCCGCGCCTGGTGTTCGGCCGCATGACCGGCTGGGGCCAGGAAGGCCCGCTGGCGCAGGCTGCCGGCCATGACATCAACTACATCTCGGTCACTGGCGCGCTCGCCGCGATCGGACCTAAGGAAAAGCCGGTGCCGCCGCTCAACCTGGTCGGCGATTTCGGCGGCGGCGCGCTCTATCTGGTGGTCGGCGTCCTCGCTGCGCTTTTGGAAGCGTCGAAATCCGGCAAGGGCCAGGTGGTCGATGCCGCGATGTGCGACGGCGCTGCGTCGCTGATGTCGATGTTCTTCGACATGACCGCGATCGGGCGCTGGACCGAAGGCCGCGAGCAGAATTTCCTCGACGGCGGTGCGCATTTCTATGGTGTCTACGAATGCTCCTGCGGCAACTTCATCTCGATCGGATCGATCGAGCCGCAGTTCTACGCGCTGCTCCGCGAGCACGCCGGTCTCACCGACGCCGATTTCGACGCCCAGATGGACCGCAACGCCTGGCCGGCGCTGAAGGAAAAGCTGACAAAGGTGTTCAAGGGCAAGAGCCGCGAGGACTGGTGCAAGATCATGGAAGGCACCGACATCTGCTTCGCGCCAATCCTGACCATGGCGGAAGCGCCGAAGCATCCGCACAACGCCGCAAGGAAGATTTTTGTCGAGCGCCACGGCGTGACGCAACCCGCACCGGCGCCGCGATTTTCGCGGACGCCTTCGGCGATCAGGGATGCGGAGAAGGCGGAGATTGCGGAATTGACGGCTGCGTGGAAGGTGGGGAGGTAGCTCCCGATGTCGTCCCGGCCTTGAGCCGGGACCCATAACCACCGTCGGAAATTATTTGACGCGCTGGCCCTTGTCTTCCTTTTCCAATACAACGGCCGCGGCGTATGGGTCCCCCGATGCGCAATTGCGCATCTGAGCTCAAGGCCGGGACGACACCGAGTTTGACGAACCAGCTAAGCCGCGTCCACCTTCAGCACACCCCTGCGGATCTGATCTTCCTCGATCGATTCGAACAGCGCCTTGAAGTTACCCTCACCGAAACCGTCGTCGCCCTTGCGCTGGATGAACTCGAAGAAGATCGGCCCGATCGCATTCGCCGAGAAGATCTGCAGCAGCACCTTGGTGTGACCGCCTTCGACGACACCCTCGCCGTCGATCAGGATGCCGTCGCGCTGCAGCCTTGCGACGTCCTCGCCATGCCGGGGCAAGCGCGCGTCGATTTTCTCGAAATAGGTCAGTGGCGGTGACGGCATGAACGGCAGGCCGTCGGCGCGTAGCCTCTCCACCGTGGCGTAAATGTCCCTCGCGCCGCAGGCGATGTGCTGAATGCCTTCGCCGCGGTAGATGTTGAGATATTCCTCGATCTGGCCGGAATCGCCGGCGTCCTCGTTGATCGGAATCCGGATCTTGCCGTCCGGGCTGGTCAGCGCGCGCGAAAACAGGCCGGAGGCGCGGCCTTCGATGTCGAAGAAGCGGATCTGGCGGAAGTTGAACAGTTTTGCGTAGAAGCCGGTCCAGACATCCATGCGGCCGCGATGGACGTTGTGGGTGAGGTGATCGATGTAAAACAACCCCGCGCCCGCCGGACGCGGGTCCTTGGCGTCAAACCATTCGAACTCGGCGTCATAGGCCGAGCCCTTGGCGCCGTAGCGGTCGACGAAATACAGCAGGCTGCCGCCGATGCCCTTGATGGCGGGCACATCGAGCGTCTTCTGCGCCGATGACACATCCGCCGGCTCCGCGCCGAGTGAGATCGCCCGCGCGTAAGCCTGCTTCGCATCGACCACACGGAACGCCATCGACGGCGCGCAGGGGCCGTGCGCGGCGACAAAGGCAAAACCGTGGGTGCCGGGCTCTTCGTTGATGAGATAATTGATATCGCCCTGGCGGTAGACCGTGATCTTTTTGGTCTTGTGGCAGGCGACCGGTGAATAGCCCATCAACTTGAACAGCGCGTGCAGTTCTTCGGGTCTCGGATGCGCGTATTCGACGAACTCGAAGCCATCGGTGCCCATCGGATTGTCGGCGCTGATGACGGCGGCCGGCGCGTCGTGCGGAAATGGACCCATGGCGGAATCTCCTGCTTGATTGATCTCTGGAGTTTCCGCCATATCGGGCGCAATGTGCATGCAAATATCTACGTGATTGGCTATAGTCATGCACAACTTGTGCATTAAATGGGTATTTCGCGCATGATCCGGGTAGACGCTTTCGACCTCAAAATGCTGGCCGCGCTGCAGCACGACGGCCGGCTGACCAACCAGCAACTGGCCGATCTGATCGGCCTGTCGGCGTCGCAATGCTCGCGGCGGCGGATGCGGCTGGAGCAGGAGAAGGTGATCGCGGGCTACCACGCCGATCTCGCCGCCGAGGCGCTCGGCTTCAACCTGATCGCCTTCATCCACATTACGCTGGCGACGCATTCGCCCGACAACGCCAAGAAATTTCGCGCGCTGGTGGGCCGCGTCGACGCGATCCAGGAGGCCTATTCGCTGACCGGCGATGCCGATTATCTGCTGAAGGTCGTGCTGCGCGACCTCAAGAGCCTGTCCGACATCGTCAACAACGTCCTGATGCCGCACCAGAGCGTAGCGCATGTGCGCTCGTCGATCGTGCTGGACCGGTTGAAGGAAAGCGCCAAGCTGCCGTTAAAGGAGTTGGGACGGTAAAGCCATATCTCCTTCGTCATTCCGGGATGCGCCGCTTGGCGCAGGCCCGGAATCCATAACCACAATCGGGAGTATGGATTCCGGGCTCGCGCTTCGCGCGCCCCGGAATGACGGAGGGAGATGGCCGAAATCGAGGGGTATTCGCCATTCGCATTCGATCGCCAATTTGCGATGATCCCGCTCGCATCAACGCGAAGAGACGATCATGGCGCTGCAACTCCGGCCGAACTGCGAATATTGCGACAAGGATCTGCCGCCGAACGCGATGGACGCGCGGATCTGTTCCTATGAGTGCACGTTCTGCGCCGACTGTGCCGACAACAAGCTGCACAATGTGTGCCCGAACTGCGGCGGCGGTTTTACGCCGCGGCCGATCCGGCCCGCGCGGGAATGGCGGCCGGGCGTCTGCGTCGTAAAGCAGGCGCCGTCGGACAAGCGCGTGCATCTCAAGTTCAGTCTGGAAGACGTCGCGGCGCATTCGGCGCGGCTTCGGGATGTTCGTCCCGAAGACCGCTAGCCCGCCGGCGTAATCGTGCCCTCGACCTCGCCAAAGCCGACGCGGTAGCCGTCGCCTTGGCACCAGCCGCGCATGACAAGCGAATCGCCATCCTCGAGGAACGTGCGCTTGACGCCGCCGGGCAATTCGACCGGCTCGGTGCCGTTCCAGCTGATTTCCAGAAGGCTGCCGCGCTGGTCCTCTTCCGGGCCGGAGATGGTGCCAGAGCCCAGGAGATCGCCGACATTCATGGCGCAGCCGGACGAGGCGTGGTGCACCAGTTGCTGCACCGACGACCAGTACATGTACTTGAAGTTGGTGCGGCAGATATTCGCCGCCTCGTTCATGACGCCCGCGCGCAAGGCGACGTCGAGCTGCATGTCGTAATTGTTCGGCCGCGTCTGGCGCAGATATTCCAGCGGCTGCGGCTCCTGTGCGGGACCCTGGACGCGAAACGGCTCCAGCGCCTCGCGCGTCACGATCCACGGGCTGATCGAGGTCGCAAACGCCTTGGCCTGGAACGGCCCCAGCGGCACATACTCCCATTGCTGGATGTCGCGCGCGCTCCAGTCGTTGAGGATCACGAAGCCGAAGATCATCTCCTCGGCCTGTTTTTCCGTTAGCATCTCGCCGATCGCTGACGCCTGTCCGATGACGACCCCCATTTCCAATTCGAAATCGAGCCGCTTGCACGGCCCGAAACTCGGCACCTCGGCCGTCGGCGGCTTCAGCTGCCCGCGCGGCCGGCGCACTTTGGTGCCGCTAACGACGACGGTGGAGGCGCGGCCATTGTAGCCGATCGGCATATGCAGCCAGTTCGGCTGCAGTGCATTGTCCTTGCCGCGGAACATGACGCCGACATTGGTGGCGTGCTCCTTCGAAGAATAGAAGTCGGTATAGCCTGACACCGCGATCGGCAGATGCAGCGCGACATCCGCCATCGGCACCAGCGTGCGCTTGCGCAGCGTCTCGTTGTCGCGCAGTTCGGGATGATCGTGGCGCAACAGCTCGCTGATCCGCGCCCGCGTCCGCGTCCAGACGGTTGGACCCAATGCCATGAAGGCATTTAGCGACGGTGCTGCGAATACCCCCTGCTCGACCACATCGATCCGGCAATCCTGCGCGAGCTGCCAGAGATCGAGCACATAGTCGCCGATTGCAACGCCCACGCGCGGGGCGAGACCATCCCTGGTGGAGAACACGCCGTAGGGGAGATTCTGGATCGGGAAATCCGAGGCGGGATCGACCGGGATGAACGATTTCAGCTTGGGATCGTTGGGGTGGGGCATAATTCAATTCCTGCTCAATACTCGACCGACACTATCCTTCGTCATTCCGGGATGCGCCTCTTGGCGCAGGCCTCAGATGCGCAATTGCGCATCGGGGAATCCATACTCACGATCGTGGTTATGGATTCCGGGCTCGCGCTTCGCGCGCCCCGGAATGACGGAGAGAGCAACGCTAAGGCTTGTTGTTCTTCAACCCAAGTTTCGTCGTCCTTGCCCGCACGGCGTGAAGGGTCCGCTGCATCCGCGATGCGGGATTTTGCATCACCGATCCGCATCTCACGGCTTGTTCGGATCGAACCGTTTTTCCAATCCCTGCCAGCAGTCGGCGTAATTATCCTGCAAGGTCGCCGATTTGGCCGCATGCGCGGTGACCCGCTGCGGGTAGCGGGTCTCGAACATGAAGGCCATGGTGCCGGTGAGTTTTACCGGCTTCAGCTCGCTGTTCGAGGCATGATCGAAGGCCTGGCGATCCGGGCCGTGCGGCAGCATCATGTTGTGCAGGCTGATGCCGCCGGGAACGAAGCCTTCCGGCTTGGCGTCATAGACGCCGTAGATCAGCCCCATGAACTCCGACATGATGTTCATGTGGTACCAGGGCGGCCGGAACGTATTCTCGGCAACCGCCCAGCGCTCCGGGAAAATCACAAAGTCGATATTGGCCGTGCCGGCGGTTTCCGACGGCGAGGTCAGCACCGTGAAGATCGAGGGGTCCGGATGATCGAAGCCGATGGCGCCGACCGGCGAGAAGGTGCGCAGGTCGTATTTATAGGGCGCGTAATTGCCGTGCCACGCCACCACGTCGATCGGCGAATGCGGCAGCGTGGTCTTGAACAGCGCGCCGCCCCATTTCACGAACAACTCGGTCGGCGTGTCCTTGTCCTCATAGGCCGCCACCGGAGTGAGGAAGTCGCGCGAATTCGCCAGGCAATTGGCCCCGATCGGTCCGCGTTCCGGCAGCGTGAAGGCGCCGCCGTAATTTTCGCAGAGATAGCCGCGCGCCGGCCCGCTCGTGAGTTCGACGCGGAATTTGACGCCGCGCGGGATCACCACGATCTCGCCGGGTTCGGCGTCGATGCGGCCGAATTCGGTGACGAGGCGCAGATTGCCCTGCTGCAGCACGAACATCATCTCACCGTCAGCATTGTAGAAATGCTGATCGACCATCGATTTGGTGATGAGATAGACGTGCGCTGCCATGCCGGCCTGGGTGTTGGCATCGCCCGCGGTGGTCATCGTCTGCACCCCCTGCAGCAACGTCATGTCCTCTTTCGGGATCGGCGCAGGGTCCCAGCGCAATTGCGCGATCGGCAATTCATACTCATGGCATGGCGCGGTACGCCACAGGCCGGCGTCAGCTTTTGCGAAACGCCCGGAATGCTTCACGGAGGGGCGGATGCGATACAGCCATGACCGCTCATTGGCGCCGCGCGGCGCGGTGAAGGGCGAGCCGGAAAGCTGCTCGGCATAGAGCCCATAGGCGCAGCGCTGCGGCGAATTGCGCCCAATCGGCAATGCGCCGGGCAGCGCCTCGGTCTCGAAACTGTTGCCGAAACCGGACATATAGCCCGGCGTGACGCCAGTGGTGCCTCGGGAAATCGTGTCGGGCGAGGTGTTGATATTCATGGTCATCCTCCTTCATCTTGCGCATGATCTTGTCCGAAAACCGGTACCCACTTTTCGGGATCATGCGCCTTGCAGGGCGGCCCACATTTCCTGATCGCGCTTGTCAGTCCAGATCACGGGATCGTCGATCCCGGAAGCCTCGTCGAACGCGCGCGAGACGTTGAACGGCAGGCAGTGCTCGTAGATCGCAAAACTCGAAAACTTCGGGTCCATCACCTCGCGCGTCGCCGCCATCGATTCCTTGAGGTTGCGGCCCCGGGCGACCGAGGTCTCGGCCGCGCCATAAAGCGTGGTGACGAAATCGCGCGTCATCGCGATCGCATCGCGTCCGGTCGCAAGACCCTTGAGTGCATCGCCGCGGCCCGGCGCGATCGCCTTGGGATTGAAGGCGCGGATTTCGTTCAGCGTGACAGGCCATTCGCGCAAATGCGCGTCGCCGCAGTAGCAGGCCGAGTGGTATTCGATGAGATCGCCGGAGAACATCACCTCGGCATCCGGCACCCATGCCACGATGTCACCAGACGTATGCCCGGCGCCGAGCTGCATCAGGCGCACTTCGCGTTTGCCGAGATAGATCGACATCTCGCCCTCAAAGGTCAGCGTCGGCCAGGTCAGCCCGGGAATGCTCTGGGCGTCCTGGAACAGGCGCGGGAAGCGGCCATATTCGGAATCCCAATCCTGCTGCCCGCGCTCCTCGATCAGGCGATGGGTTTCCGCTGACGCGACGATGCCCTGCGCCTTGTAGGCGGAAGCGCCGAGCACGCGCACCGCGTGGTAATGCGACAGCACGACATATTTGATCGGCTTGTCGGTGACCGCGCGCACCCGCTCGATCACTTTGTTCGCCATCGCCGGCGTCGACTGCGCGTCGAACACCAGGCAGCCGTCGTCGCCGACAATGATCGCGGAATTCGGATCACCCTCGGCGGTGAAGGCGTAGAGATCGGTTCCGATCTCGGAGAAGGTGATCTTTTTTTCCGCCATGTCAGTGGTGGACGCGAAACCCTTGGCCATCAGTTCAGTTCCCTTGCGACGTTCTTGTCCGTGAATTTGGCTATTGCTGTTGCTGCTGTTGTTGCTGCTGACTGGCATCGATCATCCGCCGCTTGGCGAGCGCGATCGCCTCGTTCAGCACCGTGATGTCGCCGATATGGTTGGCGAGCACCAGAACCAGCGCGGCGTCGAGGTCGGCGCTTTGCGCCTCGCTCAAGCCGCGATGAGCCTCGACGATGGCGCGGAAGGCGTCGTCGGGTTTTGCAAAATTTGAGGCGGTCGACAGCGTCATGACAAACCCTGGTTGAGAGCAGCGGCCCGCTTGAGGGCCGCATCGAGCGCCGGCCGGGTCGGATGCCGGAAGCGCGCGGCGACATAACCGTCGGGCCGCAGCAGATAGGCGGTACCGGGTTCGGCGTCGTAGCGCGCACCGACAAGTCCCTTGGCGTCGACAAGACCGCCCTCGCCGCCGATACGAATGGCTTCGACGCCTTCCGGCGCATCGACCGCAGCACCATTGTCAAACGCCAGCAACGTGAACCGCGTTCCCGCCTGGATAAACGCGTCGGTCAGGAACATCGGCTGACCATTTGCCGCGGCAATCGGCGCATCCGGCATCGACGCGCCGGGCCGCGGCCCGCCGCGCCATGGATCGCGGTCGGCGGTCGACAGCGGCGTGTCATAGACCGATGGCACCGACAGCCGTCCGCCATTGACCATGCGCTTGCCGAACTCGGTTTCCTTCGCCAGCGACAGCACCGCCTTGCGCAGCCGCGCTTCCTGCTGCGACACCGGTGCCATGAAATCGGTCGAGCGGGTGGACTCCCGGATGTTCTCGTCCGCCGCCGCGCTGCGTTCGGTGTGGTAACTCTCGAGCAGCGCTTCCGGCGATGACCCGCGCAACACGCGGTCGAGTTTCCACGCGATGTTCTCGGCGTCTTCGAGGCCTGAGTTTGCGCCGCGCGCGCCGAACGGTGAGACCTGATGGGCGGCATCGCCGGCAAAGATCACGCGGCCATGCAGGAATCTATCCATCCGCCGGCACTGGAATTTGTACAGCGAGATCCATTCGAACTCGAATTTGTCATGGCCGAGCATGCGCGCAATCCGCGGCCGCACGTTTTCAGGCCGCTTTTCGACGACGGGATCCGCATCGGGATGCAGCTGTAGGTCGATGCGCCAGATGTTGTCTGGCTGCTTGTGCAACAGCGCGGACCTGCCGGCGTGGAACGGTGGATCGAACCAGAACCAGCGCTCGGTCGGAAATGCCGCCGTCATCTTGACGTCGGCGATCAGGAACTGGTCCTCGAACACCTGGCCGGCAAATTCCGCGCCCACCATCTGGCGCAACGACGAGCGCGCGCCGTCGCAGGCGACGACGAAGCCGGCATGCAGCCGGTAGGGGCCGTCAGGCGTTTCGATCGTCAGCAGCGCATGGTCATTGCGCTGTTCCAGGCCGATCACCTTGTTGCGCCAGCGCAGGTCGATGGCCGGAAGCTCCGCGACACGATCGACCAGATAGGCCTCGGCATAGAATTGCTGCAGGTTGATGAAGGCCGGCCGCTTGTGGCCTTCTTCCGGCAACAGGTTGAACTGGTAGAGCTGCGAGTCGCCGTGAAAAATCTTGCCGACACTCCAGACCACGCCCTTGTCGACCATGCGCTGGCCGATGCCGAGCCGGTCCCAGAATTCCAGCGAACGTTTGGAGAAGCAGATCGCACGCGAGCCCTCGCCGATCCGGTCGGCGTCGTCGAGCAGTACGACCGCTTGGCCGCGCTGCGCCAGATCGATCGCCAGCGACAGCCCCACCGGCCCGGCGCCGACCACCACGACGGGATGTTCGGCCACATCTGCGCCCGCCCGATCCTGGTCGGGGTGCCTGCAGTATCCGAATTGGGTTTTGGTCCGGGCCATGCGATCCTTGCTAGCCAAAGCCATGCGATCCTGCTAAATTAGTCGCATCTGCAACTATCTTAAACCCGCTGACGCCCCCGGCGTCAACTCAAATTGGAGCGATTTTGGCCAACGCGTCGTCAAGCGAGAACAGCGCCCGGTCGCCGTCCGGGCCCGACAGCGTCGCGCGCGCAGACCGGGATGGCGAGGGAACGGCTGCGAAAACCGCCAGAAACGACGCGCGGCTCGACCTGTTCAAATTCGTACCCTTCCGCCTGAACCGGCTGGCGGCCGAAGTCTCCTCGGCGCTCTCGGCCGAGTATCACGAGCGGTACGGGCTCGACATTCCGGAATGGCGCGTGCTGGCGACGCTGGGTTTCCGCTTTGAGCCCTGCAGCGCGCAATACATCGCCCATTGCACACGCACCCATAAATCGACCATCAGCCGCGCGGTCACCACGCTGATGAAACGCCAGATGATCGAGCGCGTCGAGAACGCCGACGACCGGCGCGAATTCCGGCTGCGCATGACGGCAAAAGGCAAAGCGCTGTACGAGGAACTGATCCCGCGCCTGCTGCGCCGGGAACAGGAGATCCTGTCATGCCTGTCGGCACAGGAACGCAAAAACCTCGCCGCCCTGCTCGGCAAGATCGAGGCGAGCCTCGACCTCGTGCAGACCAGCGCGGAAGCCGACGCGAAGGAGGCGTATTAGGTTACGCCGTCATTCCGGGATGCGCCACTTGGCGTAGACCCGGAATCCATTCACCTACATACCTTGCCGCCTGATGGATTCCGGGCTCGCGCTTCGCGCGCCCTCAGATGCGCAATTGCGCATCGGGGAATGACAGAGGTGGGTGGACGCCCGCCTACTTCACCGCCGTCACCACGATCTCCACGATGTGCGGCGGTTCGAGTTCGACGCCGAGGCAGGCCCGCATCGGCGGGTTACTCTTGTCGACCCATTCGTCCCAGGCGCGGTTCATCTCGCTTTTGCGCTTCATGTCGGCGATGTAGACGATCGCCGAGAGGATTTTGCTCTTGTTTGAGCCGCACAAGGCCAGGCTCTCGTCGATGCGGGCGAGCGCCTTGACGCTCTGCTCGTACATCGAGGCGGTGACCGGATCGGGCGCGACCGCCACCGTGAACACCAAATCGTCGTGGACGACGGCGCGGCTGCGGGTTGGCGTGAGGCCGGGAAAGCGTTCGATCATGGCGTGCTCCTACTTCGCGAACGATCGCGACGGCGCCAGGTGCAAGGCAAATGCGTCGACCTTGTCGCTGGCGCGCGGATAGATCTCACTCACGATCGGATCGTGGCCGGGAATGAACCGGTCGGGATGGCCGGCCAGCCGCTCGACGATCTCCCAGCCCTGCACCATGTCGCCGACATTGTAGACGATCGGAAACGGACTGCGGCGCTGCAGATTGGCGTAGTAATGCGCGGCGTCGGAGGCCAGCACCACCGGTCCGCGGGCGGTCTCGACCCGCACCACCTGCAAGCCGTCAGAGTGACCGCCGACACGATGCACGGTGACGCCGGGCGCGACCTCGCCGTCGCCATTGTGAAACGTGACGCGCTCGCCATAGACGTGGCGCACCATCAGCGTGACGTGCTCGACCGAAAACGGATGCCGGATCAGGCCGTTACACATGCAGCGTCCAGTCGCGTAGCTCATCTCGCGATCCTGCAGATGGAAGCGGGCGCCGGCGAAGCGATCGAGATTGCCGGCGTGGTCATAATGCAGATGGGTGACGATGACGTCCTTGATGCTGTCGGCCTTGACGCCAAACCCTTCCAGCGCATCGACCGGATTGAGGTTGAGCTTGCGCGACCGCGCCTTGGCTTCCTCGGCGTTGAAGCCGGTATCGACCAGGATCTCGCGGCCGTTGCCGCGGATCAGCCAGACGAAGTAATCGAGGTCCTGCGCGGTGGTATCGTGCGGGTCCGGTATCAGGAAGTTCAGATGAGGGGTGCGCGGCGACATCGTCGCATAGCGCAGCGCATAGATTTCGTAGGCATTTCCCATCGGTGTCCACTTTTCTTGAGGTTTGCGTTTGGCCGATGTCCGCAGCAAGCCATCGTCGTCCGTAAAGGTCAAACGTGCGGCGCGAAGAACCGTCGCATGGCAGGGCGGCGCCCCAATGTGAGCCGGTCACATTGCCAATGGCTGGCCCGGCACGTGCCAGACGGTGGCCGGCCTCTGAACGCCCACACAACTACTGGATGACCACGCACCGCAACGTCACGACAAACGGGATTTATTCCCTGCGGCCCGATTGCTTCGTCGCGGTGAATTGTCGCAATTAACGACGACTTCGCAAGAGGTTGACGGCCTGCTGGGCTCGTTTGATAATGCGGTTTGCGTGGAGTATGGTCGCCGCGGCGCAAGCTGGGATCGGCGCTTTTTTGGCTGGACTGCGGTGACGATGAAAATCCGCTTTGTATTGCTTCTCACAGTGATTTTTTCGGCGGCGTCGATCGCCCCGTCGTTCGGGGCCGGCGAGCGTTTTGCGCTGGTGATCGGCAACGCGAAATATCCGGATGCCGAAGCGCCACTGAAGGAGCCGATCAACGACGCGCGCGATGTCGCCGAAGAACTCAAACGCGACGGCTTCACCGTCGACATCGGCGAAAACCTGACCGGCGACGGCATGCGCCGCGCCTTCGAACGCCTGTATGGCAAGATCAAACCGGGCTCGGTCGTGCTGCTCTTCTTCTCGGGCTTCGGCGTGCAGTCGAACCGTCAGAGCTACATGATCCCCATCGATGCGCAGATCTGGACCGAGGCAGACGTTCGCCGCGACGGGTTCAGCCTCGAGATGATTCTGGGCGAGATCAACAGCCGCGGCGCCGGCGTCAAGATCGCCCTGATCGACGCCTCCAGGCGCAATCCGTTCGAGCGCCGGTTCCGCAGTTTTTCCGCCGGCCTTGCCCCGATCATTGCGCCCAACGGCACGCTGGTAATGTATTCGGCCGGCCTTTCGTCGGTCATTTCGGATAATGGCAGCGACCACAGCCTGTTCGTGAAGGAATTGCTCAAGGAAATCCGCACCCCCGATTTGATGGCCGAGGAAACGCTGAACCGCACCCGCGTCGGCGTCACCCGCGCCTCGCGCCAGGAGCAGGTGCCGTGGATTTCATCGTCGCTGGCGGAGGATTTCTCCTTTGTCCCGGGCGGCGCAGGACCGCGGCCGACCAGTTCGCCGCCGCCCCCGCCTCCTCCGGTTATTGCTTCGCCTTCTCCCTCGCCCACGCCTGTTCCGCCACAGGTACCGCCTCCCCCTCAGGTGGCTGTTGCGACGCCGATTCCGACTCCGACCCCGCCGCCTCCTCCGCCTCAAGCGAAGGTCGAGATTCCGCCCCCGCTTCCACCCGCCAAGCCGCCCGAGGGCAACACGGCGATCGCGGCGCTCGCCGATGATCCGACCATCAAGAGCCTGACCGCCAAGCTCAACGACAACCCCGACGATGGGGCCGCGCTGTACCGGCGGGGCCAGGTCTATGCCAGCAAGGGCGCCTACGAACTCGCCATCAAGGATTTCAACAATTCGTTGCGGCTCAACCCGAAGGACGTGGAAGCCTACAACAACCGCTGCTGGGCCCGCACAGTCATCGGCGACCTGCAGGCCGCGCTGAAGGATTGTAACGAGGCGCTGCGGCTGCGGCCGAATTTCGTCGATGCGCTGGACAGCCGCGGCCTCGTCAACCTCAAGAGCGGGCAGACCAAGAACGCCATTGCCGATTTCGATGCCGCGCTGAAGATCAACCCGAGATTGACGTCGTCGCTGTACGGCCGAGGCATTGCCAAGAAGCGCAACGGCTCGATCCCGGAAGGCGACCTGGACATCAACAACGCCAAGGCGATGGACCCTAATATTGCTAAAGAATTCGCCGAATACGGGGTACAGTGACGATTATTTGACGCGAAGGCTGGCGGGCCTCGAACCCGCAGGCGGGCGGCTAGACTAACAATAACAGGCCGCGCGACCGGGTTGGTCGGTCCGGCAGCTCATTTGAATCACGTTTGGAACCACGCGCAGGAGGGACTGGGAATGTCACAGAGCTCAGGAATGAAGAACCTTACCGGGATCCTTTCGATCGCAACGCTTGGCGCCGCACTTTCGTTTGGCATGGCCAGCGCCGTCGCCGAGGAGAAGGCAAAGGACAAGAACGTGACCGAGGATCAGATCCTCCGCGCGCTGGCGCCGGAAAAGAAGCCGCTGACCCGCGGCCTGTCGGTCGGCCCGCAGCAGGTTGACCAGGCCGCCGTTGCCGCCGAAGGGCAGTTCGTCCAGAAAATCCGCGGCCGCTCGACGCGGTCGCTGTCGTTCAGCGAGCGCGAAGAGATCGCCGCCATCGTCAAGGACAAGCCCAAGATCGATCTGGAAATCAACTTCGACTACAACTCGGCCGATATCAGCCCCAAATCGCTGGCGTCGGTTCAGGCGCTCGGACGCGCCCTGTCCAATTCCGACCTGAGGGGCTCGACCTTCGTGGTTGCCGGTCACACCGATGCTGCCGGCGGCGAGGGCTACAACCAGGACCTTTCGGAACGGCGCGCCGACTCGATCAAGCGCTATCTGGTCGACAAATACGGCATCAACGGCACCGATCTGGTGACCGTCGGTTACGGCAAGAGCAAGCTGAAGGACCCGAACCAGCCGATGGCCGAAGCCAATCGCCGCGTGCAGGTCGTGAACATGGAGAACAAGGCCACGGCGTCCAAATAGCCTGTTCAAGTAAGCCTGTTCAAGCAAGGGCGTGGCGTTGACCTAGATTTTCCGGCTACAATGCGTCCCGCAGCACCCTTGCGGGACGCATTTTGTTTTAGGTTGACACTGATTTTCAGTTGACCGAATGCACCCCGATTCATTTGACTTCCAGTCTGGATTGATCCGGCGATGAACCTCTCCGAATATCTCAAACCTGCGCTCGGAGTAGCGTTCGTTGTCGTTGTGGGTGGCTTCTATTACTGGTTCGAACACCGCTCCCGTCCCGAGCCCAAGGATACGCCGAGCCAGGCGCTGGTGATCGTAACCAAATCCACCAATGCCTGCTTCTCGGACATGGTGCGGGTCACCGGATTTATCGTCCCGCGCCGCGAAGCGCAGATCGGCGTCGATCAGGATGGCTCCAGGGTCACCGATGTCTTCGTCCGCGAAGGCGACATGGTGACGGACAATCAGGAACTGGCGCGGCTGACCGCGCCGCCGCAGCAGCCGGGCGCCCCGGGCAGGACTGGACCGATCTCGCTGCGTGCCCCCGGTGCCGGCCTGGTCACCGAAGTCAGGACCGCCGTCGGCGCGCAGGCCTCGCCGCAGGCCGGGCCGATGTTCCGGATTTCCGTCAACAACGAAATCGAGCTGGAGGCCGAGGTGCCGAGCGTCCATCTGCTCAAGCTCAATGCCGGCGCCACGGTGCGGATCAGCCGCGACGATGCCCCCGATCTGGTCGGCAAGGTCCGGCAAATCTCGCCGCAGATCGACCGCGCCACCCAGCTTGGCAAGGTCAGGATCTCCCTGAACAACAATCCCTCGCTCAAGATCGGCATGTTCGCCCGCGCCAATATCGACGCCAAGCGCAGCTGCGGCGTCGCGGTGCCGCGTACCGCCATCGACCGGCTGACCCTGCAGGTGGTCAAGGACAACAACACGATCCAGACACGAAAAGTCCGGGTCGGACTGACGTCCGACACCTCCACGGAAATTCTTGAAGGCCTCGTCGTCGGCGAAACCGTCGTGGCCGATGCTGGTACCTCGCTGCATGACGGCGACCAGATCAAGATCATGTTCGCCGACGAACTCGAGCGAACGCGGGCACGATAATGGCTTTGAACATCTCGGCATGGTCGATCCGGAACCCGCTTCCTTCCATCGTCTTTTCGATCATCCTGCTGGTGCTGGGATGGGTCAGCTTCACCAAGCTCGCGGTGACGCGGCTGCCGAGCGCCGACATCCCCGTGATCTCGGTCGCGGTCTCGCAGTTCGGCGCGGCGCCCTCGGAGCTTGAGTCTCAAGTCACCAAGACGATCGAGGACGGCGTATCCGGCGTCGAGGGCGTGCGGCACATTTCGTCATCGATCACCGACGGGCTCTCGCTGACCACGATCCAGTTCGCGCTCGAAACCAACACCGACCGCGCGCTGAACGACATCAAGGACGCCGTCACCCGCGTGCGCGCCAGTCTGCCGCAAAACGTCACCGAACCGCTGATCCAGCGCGTCGACGTGATCGGCCTGCCGATCGTCACCTATGCCGCGATCTCTCCGGGCAAGACGCCGGAGCAGCTGTCCTATTTCGTCGACGACGTCGTCAAACGCGCGCTGCAGGGCGTCCGCGGCGTTGCGCAGGTCGAGCGCATCGGCGGTGTCGAGCGCGAGATTCTGGTCTCGCTCGATCCCGACCGCTTGCAGGCCGCGGGGCTTACCGCCGTCAACGTCAGCCAGATCCTGCGCGGCACCAATGTCGACCTTGCCGGCGGCCGCGCCGGAATCGGCAACAACGACCAGGCGATCCGCACGCTGGCCGGCGCCAAGACACTGAACGACCTCGCGGGCACCATGATCCCGCTGTTCGGCGGCGGCGAAGTCCGGCTCGACGATCTCGGCACCGTCACCGACACCATCGCCGATCGCCGGACCTTTGCCCGCTTCAACGGCGAGCCGGTGGTCGCGCTCGGCATCAAGCGCTCGAAGGGCGCCAGCGACGTCGTGGTCGCCGCCGCCGTGGAGAAACGCATCGAAGCCTTGAAGGCGGCCTATCCCGACGTCGACCTGAAGATGATCGACACGTCGGTCGATTTCACCAAGGGCAATTATGAGGCGGCGATCTCGACCCTGTTCGAGGGCGCGATTCTCGCCGTCATCGTCGTGCTGTTGTTCCTGCGCGACATCCGCGCCACGATCATCGCCGCGATCTCGCTGCCGCTGTCGATCTTCCCGGCGTTCTGGGTCATGGACCTGCTCGGCTTCTCGCTCAACCTGGTCAGCTTCCTCGCCATCACGCTGTCGACGGGTATTCTGGTCGACGACGCCATCGTCGAGATCGAAAATATCGTACGCCACATGCGCATGGGCAAGACGCCCTACCGCGCCGCATTGGAGGCCGCCGACGAAATCGGCCTCGCCGTGATCGCGATCTCGCTGACCATCATCGCGATCTTCGCGCCGGCGAGCTTCATGTCCGGAATCGCCGGGCAATTCTTCAAGCAGTTCGGCATCACGGTGTCGGTGCAGGTGTTCTTTTCACTGCTCGCGGCGCGCTTCGTCACGCCGGTGCTGGCAGCCTACTTCCTCAAGGATCACCCGCATGAGGACCCGCCGCCCGGGCGCCTGCTGCAGGCTTACACCAAGCTCGTGACCTGGTCGGTGAGACACTACTTCGTCACCGTGCTGGTCGGATTCGGGATCTTTGCCGCCTCGATCTGGAGCATCACGCTGCTGCCGCAGGGCTTCCTGCCGGCGCAGGACACCGCGCGCTCGCTGCTGGCGATGGAGCTGCCGCCGGGCTCGCAACTCGCCTATACCGAGAAGGTGACGGAGGAAATTGTCCAGCGCCTGCGCAAGCGCCCGGAGATCAAGAGCATATTCGTCGATGGCGGCCGGGTACCGCCGGGGACGCAGGAAGTGCGGCGTGCCGCGCTGATCATCAACTACACGCCGAAGAAGGACCGCGACAGCGCCCACACCCAGCGCCTGCTCGAACTTGATATTAGCAAGGAGCTGGAAAACATTCCCGACATCCGGTTCTGGTTCCTCGATGAAAACGGCCTGCGTGCGATTTCGCTGGTCGTGACCGGCATCGACAGCAACATCGTCGGCAACGTCGCCAACGAACTCGCGACCCAGATGAAGCGGATTCCGATCATCGCCAACGTGATCTCGGAAACCTCGCTCGACCGGCCTGAGCTGCGGATCCGCCCCAGGGCCGAACTGGCGGCGCGGCTCGGCGTCTCCACCGAAAGCCTGTCGCAGACCATCCGCGTGGCGACGATCGGCGACGTCGGCCCGGCGCTTGCCAAGTTCGACGCCGGCGACCGCCAGGTGCCGATCCGCGTCCAGCTTGAAGACAGCGCGCGTGGCGATCTGCAGATGCTGCAGCAGTTGCGGGTTCCGCTCGGCCAGCGCGGCGAGCGCGGCGGCGTGCCGCTCTCGGTCGTCGCCGACATCCAGCTCGATCAGGGTCCCACCAGCATCAACCGTTACGACCGGGAACGCCAGGCCACGGTTGCGGCGGACCTCGTCGGCACCGCCGCGCTGGGCGACGCCACCAAGAAAATCTACGACTTGCCGGTGATGAAGAGCCTGCCCAAGGGCGTCAAGGTAAGCCCGTCGGGCGACGCCGAAAGCCTGGCCGAGTTGTCGGACGGCTTTGCCACCGCGATCACCGCCGGCCTGATGATGGTCTACGCCGTGCTGGTGCTGTTGTTCGGCACCTTCCTGCAGCCGATCACCATCCTGTTCTCGCTGCCGCTCTCGATCGGCGGCGCGATCGCCGCATTGCTGCTGACCGGCAAGCAACTGACCACGCCGGTGTGGATCGGCATCCTGATGCTGATGGGCATCGTCACCAAGAACGCCATCATGCTGGTGGAGTTCGCGGTCGAGTCGATCCGCGAAGGCAACAAGCGCGATTTTGCGATCATCGACGCCGGCATCAAGCGCGCCCGCCCCATCATCATGACCACCATCGCGATGGCGGCCGGCATGATGCCTTCAGCGCTGGCCTTCGGCGCCGGCGGCGAATTCCGCTCGCCGATGGCGCTCGCCGTGATCGGCGGCCTGGTATTCTCGACGGTGCTGTCGCTGGTGTTCGTGCCGGCGATGTTCATGATGATGGACGATCTCGGCGCGCTGATCTGGCGCTACGGCAAGCTGCTGCTGGCCTCGGAAGCCGAGAGCGACGACCTTCCGCCGGGCGGTCATCCCGCCCCGCCGCCTCCGGCCAAGGGACCGCCGCCCGTCCCGCCGGCGATGTCATCAGCGGCAAAGTGAGGCGCGGTTACTCGTTCCGCGCCACCGTCGTCAGCTTGTTCAGGTTCTGCAGCAGGATGCGCCCGCGCTGCAGGTCCAGAATGCCATCCTTGCGCCAGGCCTGCAGTTGACGGTTGACGCTTTCGCGCGCGGCGCCGACGAAGACGCCGAGCTGTTCCTGCGAAATATGCACTTCCGATCCGAAATCGGCGGCCAGCGCCACCAGCCTTCGCGCCAGCCGCACCGGCAGCGGCTGCAGCATGGATTCTTCCATCCGTTCGCTCTGCCAGCGGATGCGCTGGCACAGCAGCGTGATGATCTTGATGGCGACCTTCGGCTCGCGTTCGAGGAAGGCGAGGAAATCCTCACGCCGGAGCACGAACAGTTCCGTCGCCTCGCCGGCGGTGGCGTCCGCGGTGCGGCTTTGGCCGTCGAGCACGGCGACCTCGCCGAACAGATCGCCGGAACCCATGAAGTTCAGCGTCAGGCGACTGCCATCGGAGGCGCCGGTCTCGATCCGGATCTGGCCGCGGCGGACCCCGTAAAGCGCGTCGCCGGGGTCCCCCTTCTGGAACAGCGTCTCGCCGAGCGTCAGCTGCTGGGTGTGGCAGAGGCCGGAGATTCGCTGCAGTTCGTCGGCGCCAAGGTCCGCGAACATCGGGTTCATCTTCAAAATGACCGCAAATTCAGCCTGTTTGCTCATTGGTTTGCCTTCCAGTTCGATCCCAAAACCGTCCCCAGAGGCCCTAGCAAGATTCACCCCGGCAGAAGTGTGTCATAAGTCACATAGCATTGCAGTAGCCTTGGAATAATTTTGGGCTGCTTTGAGCGATCTCCCCTTCCGGGATAAGCTCGCTTGTCCGGCTGCGCCCGATCAGGCGCCGCCGAAACCGATGCCGCTAGCCGGCCTGGAAAGTCGAAATGAGAGCATTGAAAATTGCCGGCGCCGCCATCGGCGCCGTGATCGTGATCATCGCGCTGCTGCTCGTGATCGGCATCCCGTCCGGCTTCCTGACGTCGCAGATCCAGGAACGGGTCGAGCGCGAGACCGGCTACAAGCTCAGCATCAACGGCGGCACCAGGATCGGGCTCTGGCCGTCGCTCAACATCACGCTCAACGACGTCACGCTGCAGGACCCGAAGAACGGCGACGTCAACAATCGCATCACCGCGGGCAGCATCCAGGCGGACGTGGCGCTGGCGAGCGTATGGTCCGGCAAGCCGCAGATAACTGAACTTACCATCGTGCGTCCGGTCGTGAACCTGCCGCTGCAGCGCGAACGCGTCAGGGACGCCAATCCAGGTCCGAAGCCCGCCGCCGCGATCAAGGGCGAGGCCTTTACGATCGAGCATATCAGCGTCACCGGCGGCACGATCGTGCTTTCCAATCTGCGCGACCGCGTCGAGAACCGGATCGAGACCGTCAACGCCGAGGTGTCGATCGATGCCGACCGCAAGATCCGGGCGACCGGCAACGCGCGCGCCGGCGAGCACGCGCTGAAATTCGACATCAAGGCGCTGGCCCCGGCGCCGCCGCTCGAACGGCAGAATATTCCGACCGAATTCAAGATCGAGGCGCCCGGTTTCCTGCAGGCGCAGCTGTCGGGCAAGGCGGAAGTCCGGCTCAATGGCTCGGTGGTGATGATCAACGGCCTGACCGGAACGCTCGGCGACGGCGCGTTCAACGGCTGGGCTTCGGTCGACATCGCGAGCAAGCCGCTGGTCAAGCTCGATCTGGATTTCCAGCGGCTCGATGTCCCGCTGGCCCGCGGCGATGGCGGTTCGGCGGCGCAGCCATCTTCGCAGCCTTGGAGCAATGCCACGATCGATCTCAACGGCCTCAATTACGTCGATGCCCAGGCGCGGATCTCCGCGGCCGCGCTCAATATCGGCGACGCGCGTTTCGCGCCGGCCGCGATCGAGGTCACGCTCAACAGCGGCGTGCTGAAGACGCAAGTTTCCAATCTCGGCGCCTATGACGGCAACGCCAATGGCGATCTCACCATCGATGCGACGACCGGCAATCCTTCGTTTGCGCTGCGGGCCGACCTCACCAGCGTGCGTGCGCTGCCGCTGCTGAAAAGTCTGGCCGATTTCGACAAGCTCGACGGCAAGATGCAAGCCAAGATCAGCGTGCGCTCCGCCGGCAGCAGCCAGCGCGCGATCATGGCCGGCGTGCAAGGCACCGCGTTCGTCGTGTTCCAGGACGGCGCCATCAAGGGTCTCAACGTCGCCCAGATGATCCGCTCGCTGACATCAGGCACGCTGTCCGGCTGGCAGGAGGGCAAGGAGCAGTCGACGGACCTGTCGCAGCTTTCGGGGTCGTTCAAGATCGACAAGGGGCAGGCCGTCACCACCGATCTCAATCTGGTCGGCCCGCTGGTGCGGATGACGGGCGTCGGCACCATTGCGCTCGACACCAAGCAGATCGGATTTCGCGTCGAACCGAAGCTGGTCATGACCACCGAAGGCCAGGGCCGCGCCAACGAGCCGGTCGGGTTCGGCATTCCCGTGATGATCGAGGGGCCGTGGGGCGCGCCGAAAATCTATCCGGATATGCAGGGCATTTTGGATAACCCCGATGCCGCCTATGCCAAGCTCAAGGAGATGGGCAAGGGCCTGTTCGGCCCCAACGGCGGCGGCCTCGGTGCCGCGTTGGGCGGGCTGCTCGGCGGCGGACAGCCGGGCGCGCCGGGTGGACCACAGGGCCCCGCAGGTGGTCAAGGCAGCGGCAGGCCGGGCGAT
This sequence comes from Bradyrhizobium sp. LjRoot220, assembly GCF_964252915.1. Taxonomy (NCBI): domain Bacteria; kingdom Pseudomonadati; phylum Pseudomonadota; class Alphaproteobacteria; order Hyphomicrobiales; family Nitrobacteraceae; genus Bradyrhizobium; species Bradyrhizobium sp. LjRoot220. Next base: position 26,744 of record NZ_CAXUPS020000012.1, on the reverse strand, counting down.
CTGCTCGGCGGCCCGCTCGGCGAGGCCCTCGGCAATCTGCTGCAGCAGGGCTTGGGCGGCGGATTGGGCCAAGGCCTGGGACAGCAAGGACAGGGCGGCGCTCCCGGTCAAGGCGCACCGCGGCCAAACAGCCAGCGGAGCATTCCGACTCCGGGCCAGCCGCCCGCCGAAGCCGGGCCGGCGGCGCCCGCCGCGCCCTCGGCGCAGCATGACGCTGCGCCGCAGGCGGACAGCCAGCCCATGAATGACGTCTTGCGGCAGCTGTTCAACCGGTGAGCCTGGTCTCTCGATAGACCGTGACCCCTCACCCCAGCCCTCTCCCACAAGGGGAGAGGGAGCCGACCGTCTTTGAGGCGACCGTCGGGACAAGCCCGGGGCATGACGAGAATCCCGGCATGTCCGCCTAAAATCGGGGCTAACCATGTGTGGGATAGGCCACCGACTCGCCCCTCCAAATCGTGCTAAACAGGGCCGACCGCGGCGGCTCCGGCGGCCGGGGAATGCTGCCAGCGACAACCGATGCGCGCACACGACGCGTGGCGCTCGAGGGTTACGGATGTGAACGCCGTCAAGGACAAGGTCTGGTTCCTGCGTGAGGGCCTGTTCGCGAAATACGTCATGGCGCTGGTCGGCCTTGTCGTTTTCGTGCTCGCCGTCAACGGCGCGATGGAAATCTGGATCAGCTACCGCGGCATCAAGTCCTCGCTGACCGACGGCATGTCGGAGAAGGCGGAGGCGACCGCCAAGCGCATCCAGCAATCGGTGTCGGACCTCGAACGGCAGATCAACTGGGTGACGCGCGCCTCCTCCAACAAGATCGAGGACCGCCGCGCCGACTATGCGCAATTGCTCAATCAGGTGCCTTACGTGCACCAGCTGACGCTGCTTTCGGCCCAGGGCCGCGAGCAGCTCCGCCTGACGCGCCAGACCGTCAACTACGGCAGCAACGCGGATTTCTCCCGCGACCTGCGCTTCACCGCGCCCGCCACCCGCGGCACCAGCTTCGCTGTGCCCTATTTCCGCGACGGGCGGCCGTTCACGGCGATCTCGTTGCCGCATTCGGATTCGCAAGTCACCGTCGCTGAAATCGACCTGCGCTTCCTGCAGGACTTCTTCGGCGATACCGAGGTCGGCCGGGTCGGCTTTGCCTATATGGTCGACAGCAAGGGCCAGGTGCTGGCGAGTTCGGCGAAAGGGCCCGAGATCGGCTCCGACGTCTCGAAGCTGCCGCAGGTTGCGGCCCTCGACGGCTCGCTGCTTTCGGAAGGCACCGACGTTTCCGGCCACGACGTGATGACGGCGGTGAGCCCGGTGCCGCGGACCGGCTGGTTCGTGTTCTTCGAGCAGCCGACGGCGCAGGCGCTGACGCCGATCAGGGATCAACTGGTGCGCATTGCGCTGTTGATCGCGATGGGCCTCGTCACCGCGATCATCGCCGGCACCGTCATGGCGCGGCGGATGCTGGTGCCGATCAAGGCGCTGCGCGCCGGCGCGCACCGGCTCGGCGCCGGCGATTTCAGCCACCGCATCGAAGTGAAGACCTCCGACGAGCTGGAAGAGCTCGCCGACCAGTTCAACGGCATGGCGAGCCAATTGGCCGAAACCTATTCCGGCCTCGAGGCCAAGGTGAAGGAGCGGACGCGGGATCTGGCGCAGTCGATCAACGAATTGAAGGTGCTGGAAGAGGTCGGCCGCGCGGTGTCGTCCTCGCTCGACCTCAACGCCGTGCTGCCGACGGTTGCCGCCCGCGCGCTCGAAATCACTCATGCCGACGCGGTCTTGATCTACGGCTATGACGCCGCCAACCGCCAATTCAACCTCACCGAATCGATCGGCATCGACAAGGCGGCAGAAGGCAAGCACCTCGCGATCGACGCCGACAATTCGCCGCTCGGCGAGGCCGCCGCCCGGAGCGAGCCGATCGCGATCCCCGATCTCGACGCGACACCAGATCATCCGCTGCGCGATGTCGTGGTCGAGGCCGGCTTCCATTCGGTGCTTGTCGTGCCGCTGGTCGACCAGCAGGGCATTTTGGGATCGCTGGTGGTGCTGCGGCAAAGCGCCGGCGAATTTTCCGACAATCTGATCGGCCTGATGAAGACCTTTGCGCACCAAAGCGTGCTCGCGATGCGCAACGCGCGGCTGTTCAGCGAAGTCGACCACAAGAGCCGCGAACTGGAGATGGCGAACTCGACCGTGCGCGAGCAGGCCGACAAGCTGCAGGAACAGACCCACCAGCTGATCGACTGGAACAAGTCGCTGGAAGAGCGGGTCGAGACCCAGCTCGGCGAGATCGAACGCATCCGCCGCCTCGAACGCTTCCTGGCGCCGCAGGTGGCGCAACTGATCGCCTCCGGCGACGGCCATGAGGGGTTGCTCGACAGCCACCGCCGCGAAGTCACGGTGGTGTTCTGCGATTTGCGCGGATTTACCTCGTTCACCGAGACCACCGAGCCGGAAGAGGCGATGAACGTGCTGCGCGAGTATCACGCCGCGCTCGGCGAATTGATCTTCCGCTATGAGGGCACGCTCGACCGCTATGCCGGCGACGGCGTGATGATCCTGTTCAACGCGCCGATCCAGTTCGAGGACCACGTCAAGCGCGCGGTGAAGATGAGCGTGGAGATGCGCGACGCCATCGGGCAGCTCACCGAGAAGTGGCGCAACCGCGGCCACAATCTCGGCTTCGGCATCGGCATCGCGCTCGGCTACGCGACATTGGGCCAAATCGGCTTCGAGCAGCGGCTGGAATACGCCGCGATCGGCAGCGTCACCAACCTCGCCTCGCGGCTGTGCGACGAAGCCAAGGCCAACCAGATCGTGGTTAGCAGGCGCGTCTACGGCATGGTCGAGCCCTGGGTGGAGGGACGGCCGATCGACGATCTCAATCTGAAGGGCTTCAATCATCCGATTCTGGCGGCTGAGATTATCAGCTGGCGGGAAGAGGTGGATAACGTGGTGGATGCGGCGTCGGCGGCGCGGCGGCAGAAGAAGGTGTAGGCGCTATCGTCGCCTCCTCGTCGTCCCTGCGAACGCAGGGACCCATAGCCACCGGCTGAAGTTTTGCGGAAGGCATCTGCCACCCTTCCCCCTCGATAGATCACGCGGTGTGGGTCCCGGCTCAAGGCCGGGACGACGATGAGTTTGTAGCTGCAAACCATCGCCAAATCGTCGCAGCGCACAAAAACATCGCCTCTCATCGCCATCACATAGAACCCACCGCCCGCTCGCTGCGACAAACGGCGGTCAGTTCGCATCAGAGGTCGCGGCCTGGTCCCTTCAGAAACACCAACAACCAGGAGCTACCCCCATGCTTTCCCGCGCTATCACCCTGTCCGTCATCACCCTTGCCACCGCCGTTGCTTCCATTGCTTCCGTTTCCGTCGCGCAGGCCGGAATGGTCGGCAATTCCAACTTCGGCGGCTCGAGGACGGGAATGGCCGGCCACTCCAACTTCGCCGGCTCGAAGCCGGGAATGGTCGGCAACTCCAGCTTCGCCGGCTCGAAGACGGGAATGGTCGGCAACTCCAGCTTCGACGGCAAGACGGTGATCCACCACCCGATCCCGACGCCGCCCCGCGTTCAGACGCCGACGCCGAAGCCGATGATCAAATCGAATATCAAGCTGCATTGCCACAAGTACGTCGACCGGACCACCAATCCCGGCCACCCCGTGATGGCCACCACCTGCCACTAGGTCACCCAAACGACGAACGACATGGAACGATCACGCTCCATGTCGTTATCGGTTGTCATCCCCGCGCACGCGGCGATCCAGTACGCCGCGGCTTCTCGGTTCAATCATTGGCGTCTCCGGAATACTGGATCACCCGCTTTCGCGGGTGATGACAGTTGTGGGTGGAATACACACCTTCGCATTCTCGCGACGCATTGCGCCCGAGGTTTGCTGGAAACTTCCCGCCCTCTCCAAATAGAGGGCGCAGGGAAGACCGGGTGCGCGCTGCACCCGCGGTCCCGTGTGCGGTTTGCATAGAAAAAATGCACACGAGCATACAGGTCCAGCGGAGAGCATCCGGCCTTCCCTGCGCAATGGCTTTACGGCTTATAACGAGCTCTCCCCGGAGAACGGCTCTTTTGCCTCCGTAGCGCCCTGGAGGCTATTGCCTCCAGGTGCATTGACGCCAGCACCGCGACGTCAGGACCACACGTCTTCGCCGTACGCTTCGGCGCCTTTGGTCAAGGGCACCGTCACGTCCACCGCAAACCCCGTCCAACGTCCGTGACCACGGCCGACGCCCTTCTGAGGAGGACGGGATGGCCAAGCTATGCTCCTGAGTCGGCCTTCCGTAAAAGCGAAATATTTTTTATTTTGGGGCTTGACATGACTTCTTTAAAACAGAAGTGATTTGCCCGACGGGCCAATCGTCGCGGCCTGTAGCCTGTAACCCGGATAAGCAACGCGACATCCGGGGCTTGCGCTGATCCCGTATATCGCTCCGCTCAAGCGGGCTACTCGCTAGAATGTTGGTGCCCAAGCCGCGTTAGGATACAATGTGGACGATCATAGGGATCCGTCAGATGTTGATGACAAAACGCAAGCCGGCGACGATTGGTGAAATTCTGGTCGAGGAATTCATGCAGCCGAACGGCCTGACGCAGGGTGCGCTGGCCGAAGCCATGGGTGTGCAACGCAAGCATGTCAACGACCTATGCAACGATCGCCGCAACGTGACTGCGGCGACCGCGCTCATTCTTGCCCGCGTATTCGGCAACAGCGCGGATTTCTGGCTGAATGTGCAGCGGCGAACCGACCTTTGGGAAGCGATGCACTCGCCGCGTGAACGCAAGCGGATTGAACGCGCACGGCCGCTGACGAAGGCGGCGTGAAATCCGCCGCGGCCTGGATCGTGCTACCCCAACCCCGCCCTTCTAAACCCCTCCAGATAATGCGCCCGGTCCGCCTCGTGCTCATACGGCATTTCGCTCGCCAGCCACGCCAGCGAGATGTTCGGCTGGGCCGCGCGCAGCCCCTCCAGCGCCGCGGCGGCGGCCTTGACGTGGCCGGACATGCCGAGGGAGGCCGTCAGCACGCGGTGGGCGCCGACGAAATCGGGGCGCTGGCGCAGCGCTTCGCGGGAGAGGCGGATCGCCTCCTCGTAGTTGCGGCCGACATACTGGCAATAGGCGGCGACGCCGCAATAGATGCCGGCAAAGGGATCGCGCGGGGAAAAGCGCAGCGCCTGCCGGGCGGCGGCGTCGCCTTCCTGCCAGCGCCCGCGATAGGACAGCGCCACGCCATAGACGCCGCGCGCGGGGGAGAAATTCGGATTGAGCCGCAGCGCCAGCTCGAACTCGGCGATGCAATCGTCAAAGCGGCGGTTGAACAGATAGACGCTCGCCAGCGCATAATGCGCCCAGGCATCCTCGCTGTCGGCGCGGATCGCGGCCAATGCGGCGCGCTCGGCTGACGACACCGCCGACGGCATCGCCTCCCAGCCCATATGGGCCGCAAAGGTGTGGCAGGCCGCGAGCAGACTGAGCGCCTGGCCGTAGCCGGGATCGACCGCAATGGCTTTTTCCAAGAGCGCCTGCGCCACCAGATTGTCCGCCCGCGTCACCCGCCAGTAATGCGACAGCGCGCGCATCAAGAGATCCCAGGCGTCCATATTGTCGGGCGTCTTGCGCTGGCTGCGGAAATTCTCGGCGGCGTAAAGCTGCGGCTCGATCGCGGCGACCACGGCCTGCGTGATCTCGTCCTGCACCGCGAACACGTCGGCGAGGTTGCGGTCGTAGCGCTCGGCCCACAGATGACTGCCGGTGACGACATCATTGAGCTGGGCAGTGATGCGCACCTGGTCGCCATCCTTGCGCACCGAACCCTCGATGACATAGCCGACCCCGAGCTCCTCGCCGATCTGCTTTAAGTGCACCTGACGGCCGCGATAGACGAAGGCGGAGTTGCGGGCGATGACATAGAACCAGCGTAGCTTTGACAGCGCGGTGATGATGTCTTCGGAAATGCCTTCGGAAAAATATTCCTGCTCGGGCTCGCCGGAGATGTTTGTAAACGGCAGCACGGCGATGGCGGGGCGGTCGAGCGGGGGGAGCGAGGCGGGTTCGCGGGACAGCAGCGGCTGCGGCGTCGTGAGCTGGGGCAGATCGGGCTGCAAGGGCGCCGCAGGCACGGCTTGCGGCAGCGCCTTGGCGCACGGCGTCTTGACGTCGCCGACGAAACGAAACCCTTTCCGCGCGATGGTGCGGATCAGCGCCTGGTCCTTGCCGGTGTCGCCGATCGCGGTCCGCGCGGCGTTGATGCGGCTGGTCAGCGTGGATTCGGAGACGATGCGGCCGTGCCAGATGCTCTCGATCAGGTCGTCCTTGGAAACGACGCGGTCGCGGTGCTCGACCAAATAGGTCAGCAGGTCGAACACCTGCGGCTCGACTGCGACATTTTGGCCATCGCGGGTCAGCTCCCGCACGGCGGTGTCGAGCACAAGGTTGGCAAACTGGAACTGCACGCGACGATCCCCGTGGCCTGTTGATCGGACGCGCGTTGAACCCGGTTTTGCCGGGATTTCCGCGCGGGGACGCTCAATTAACGCGCTCAAATCAGCCATGGCGTGTCCTACCTCACAGAAAAATCAGGGTGTCCTCAAGGCAAAATCAGCCCCCTGTCAGAGTCTTTAGGTCCTCCGAGGGGCATGTTCGGTTCAGCGGTCGCCCCCGTGACCGCATCACCCGGAGGAAACACCGCATGGCCACCCCAGCTGCCGCCACCGCCCCGAGCATGCCCGCCGCCGCGCCCGCGCCAGATCTGGCCGCGCTGAAGACCAGGCAGCAGGCGGCGTGGTCATCCGGCAATTACGCCGTCGTCGGCGCGACGCTACAGATCGTCGGCGAGGAATTGTGCGAGGCGATGGATCTGAAAGCCGGCTCCACGGTGCTGGATGTCGCCGCCGGCAACGGCATGGCCTCGCTCGCCGCAGCAAGGCGCTGGTGCGAGGTGACGTCGACCGATTACGTGCCGGCGCTTTTGGAGCGCGGCCGGGCGCGCGCCGCCGCCGAAGGCATGACGATGGAGTTTCGCGAGGCGGATGCGGAGAACCTGCCGTTCGCCGACAACAGCTTTGACGTGGTGCTGTCGACCTTCGGCGTGATGTTCACGCCGAACCAGGACAGAGCGGCTTCCGAATTGCTGCGCGCGTGCAAGCCGAAGGGACAGATCGGGCTCGCCAACTGGACGCCGGATGGTTTTATCGGCCAGGTGTTCAAGACGCTCGGCAAGCATCTGCCGCCGCCGGCCGGCGCAAAATCGCCGGCGCTGTGGGGCACGCGCGCCCGGCTCACCGAAATGTTCGATGCGGGGGCGAGCTCGGTCAAGGCGGAATCCCGGCTGTTCAATTTCCGCTACCGCTCGGCCGAGCATTTCCTCGACGTGTTCAAGACCTTCTACGGCCCGGTGCTGAAAGCGTTCGCGGCACTGGAGCCGGCCAGGCAGGAGGAGCTGCACAACGACCTGCACGCCCTGATCGTGCGCATGAACCGCGCCGGCAATGGCAGCCTGGTGGTGCCGAGCGAATATCTCGAAGTGGTGATTACGAAGCGATGACGCTTCACTTTTTTGCTTCCTACCTCGCCCCGCTTGCGGGGAGAGGTCGACGCGAAGCGTCGGGTGAGGGGGTACAGGTCTCTCCATTGGCACAAGCGCTCGCGGTGAGAGCCCCTCACCCCGACCCTCTCCCCGTGAAGAACGGGGAGAGGGAGATATCGCGCAAGAACACACAGGATTGCTTCGATGAATATCTCGACTCAAGCATCTTCACGTCAAAGCGCCACCGCCTCCGTCGTCGCGCTGCATTGCTCACTCGGTTCGGGACGCCAGTGGAGCAAGCTCGCCGCCGAACTCGGGCCCGGCGTCAAATTCGTTGCGCCGGATCTGATCGGCTATGGCAATAACATCAGCAGCTTCGACCTGCCGGTGACGCTGGCGCGGGAAGTGGAATGTCTGCGCGAGACATTGCATGACGCCGAGGGACCGATCCATCTGGTCGGCCATTCCTATGGCGGCGCCATCGCGTTCAAGATCGCGACCGATCCGGATTACGAGCATCGCATCCGCAGCCTGACGCTGATCGAGCCGGTGCTGCCGACGCTGCTCTTGGAAAGTGCGCCGGACCGGCGGCTGCACGACCAGTTCGCCGATCTCGCCGCCGAGGTGCATCGGGATCTGCGGGACGGCGCCGTGCTGGAGGCGATCGACAAGTTTTCCGAATTCTGGTGCGGCTCCGGCCCGCGCGAACCGCTGTCACCGGCCGCGCGCATCCGCATGATCGAGCACGCGGAACGGCTGGCGTTCGATTTCGCGGCCGCATTCGCCGAACAAAACGTCACGATGGCCGCGGCCTCGCTGCGGGCGCCGACGCTGCTGTTCTCAGGCGGGCAATCGCCGAACCTGACCCAGCGCATCGTCCGCCGGCTGGCCGCGGTCATGGACAGCGCCGAGATGCGCCATCTGCCGGATGCCGGCCATATGCTGGCGATGACCCATGCCGGGATCATCAACCCGGCGATCGCGGCCCACATCGCCCGGGCCGATGAACTCGCCGGCGTGCCGCTGGCGGCCGGTCCGCGCGCAGCGAAGCTGGCAAGGCTGGCCAGCGGTTGAGCGGCTTTGCCGCTTGGCGCGGCGGTCGGGCATCTGGTATCGATGAGCCCGGAACCGGGCCAGGAAACGGGCCAAGAATGGAAACGAAACGCCGATGATCACCGCGCGCGAGCTCAAGCTGCCTGCTCTGCTGGTTCTGGGGGCGCTCGGCCTCGCCGCGCCGGCCGCGCTCGCCGCCGAGGAAGAGGCGCCGCCCAAGGGCGCCGCGGTAACGGTGTTCAAGGCCGCCAAATCCTGCTTCGGCAACAATGTCGAGGTGTCCGGCAACATCATTGCGCGCGAGGAGACGCAGGTGCGGCCCGAGCGCATGGGGCTGAAGGTGGCCGAAGTGCTGGTCGATGCCGGCGATACCGTCACCGCCGGGCAAACTTTGGCCCGGCTGACGCTGCCGGAAGGCGGCACGGTGCTGGTGCAGGCCCCGGTCGCCGGGCTGGTTTCGGCCTCGACGGCCGCGGTCGGCGCCATGGCGTCGGGCAAGGGCGAGGCGCTGTTTTCGATCATCGCGCGCAGCGAGTTCGACCTGGTCGGGCTGGTGCCGACCCGCGACATCGCCAAACTCCAGATCAACCAAAGTGCGCGGATCAAGGTGATCGGCGCCGGCGAAGTCGATGGCCGGGTGCGGCGGCTGTCGACCACGGTCGAGCCCAATAGCCAGCTCGCCCAGGTCTTCATCGCCATCACCACCAACCGGCGTCTGTTGGTCAATTCAGCCGGGCGGGCGCAGATCAAGACAGGCCAGAGCTGCGGCATCTCGGTGCCGCTGACCGCGATTCTCTACGGCAATGCCGGCACCGTGGTGCAGGTGGTGAAACGCCAGCGCGTCGAGACGCGGCGGGTGGAAACCGGGTTGATGTCGCAGGGCCAGGTCGAGATCCGCGAGGGCATCGTCGAAGGCGATATCGTGGTTGCCCGCGCCGGCGCGCTGCTGCGCGAGGGCGATCCGGTGCGGCCGGTGATGGTGGCCGCGGAGCAGAAGTGACGGCGCATAGCCGTCATGGCCGGGCTTGACCCGGCCATCCATCGATCTTGAGAGAAGTTTTTTAGATGGATGCGCGGGTCAAGCCCGCGCATGACGAGTTGTGTTCGTCTCAGCCGCCGATGGCGACGTCTTCGAGCAGCGAGGAGGACACCGAGGGAACCTGCTCGCCGGCGCTGGCGCGGGAGATCGAGACGCGGGTCTTGTTGAAGGCGGTCTCGAGGCCAGCGTCGGGAGCGGCGAGGTTGTTGAGCAGCTCGGACATCAGGACGCTGTACTGGCCTTTGGAATCGTCGGCCACCTTGCCCGGCGTCGCCGAGGTCAGGATCAGCGCGTTTTCCGGTGCCGAGATCGGCGCCAGGCCGTGCGAATAGGAACGGAACCGGCGCTCATAGGGGTTACGGCGGGAGGCGTCGACGACGACGAGCTTGGCCTTGGCACCCAGGTCCCTCATCGCGTCGAGCACGGACTCGATGCTGACACCGTCGCGGCGGATGTCGGCTTCCTTCCAGATCACGGCATCGACCGGGATCATGTAGCTCTGGCGGCCGACCTGGACGCCGTAGCCGCCGAAGAACAGCATCACGACGCTGTCGGGCTTGATCTTGGCTTTCAGCCGGCCGATGGCGCGGGCCATGTCGTCCTTGGTGGCGTCTTCCACCACGTCGACGTCAAAACCCTTGCCGCGCAGGGCCGCGGTCAGACCGCGCGCGTCATTGATCGGCTGCGCCAGCGGCGCCGCGGCGTCGGGATAATGGCCGTTGCCGATCACCAGTGCGACGCGGGAAGTCTTGGTGGCGACATCGGAATTCTGTTCGGTCGCGATCGCCTTGGCGACATCGAGCGAACGCTTGTTGAGCGCCGCATGGGCGCCGATCGCCAGCGACACCAAGCCGACCAACGCGGCGACCACGGTGACCGTGCGGCGTGAGATGCGAAGCTTACCGTCCATCATTCAATTCCCAATCGTTGACCAGGGCGCGCCAAGTTAGTCGCGCCAGTGCCGTTTAGGTTTGAGGGGTTGCGAAGGAGGTGTGCCGCCGAATTGTGGCAATTTGCGGCACCGCAACAAAGAAACCCTTAACCCGCAGGGAGGTCCCGGGCAACCTCCTTTGGCGCATGGCGTTCCCCAAGGAGATGTTGGTACTAAATCGGGACAATTTATGTGACTTGCGTCACATTTGTGTTTCCCGCTGATTTGTATCATTTTCAATGGCTTGCAGGCCGGCGGCGGATTCGACGGCCCTCGACTCACGGTTCCGGCGAAAGAGACTGCATGGGCTTTCAATATTTCGCCGGCGCCGCGTACCGTGCGCTGACCGCCCGCAAGGACGGCCCGTCGCTCTATGACGTCTGCGATCCTCTATTGCTGAACTATCGCGGCGGCGACCCCCATCTCGGCAAGTTCTATCGAACAGCCCTTGGTAACCCCGCGTTGCGCCCGCTGCTGTGCCGGACCGGACTGCCGCAATTGCGCGACGAAGCCCGGCTGCAGTCGCTGCGTGAGGCGCTGACCCGCGCCCGCGACGAGGACGCGCCGGACTGGGAGGCGGTCGGTCAACCGATCGCCGAACTGATGGCGACGATCGATGTCCGCCACCCAAAGCCGGCACCGGCCGTGGCCCCCGCGCACGCGCCCGATCTCGCCGACATCGAGCGCGTGATCCGCACCTGCGGAGCCCATCTGCTGCGCTCGTTCGCCAAGAACGGCTTCATCCCGACCTACGCTGCGTTCAACCTGCTCGGCGATGCCGACATGGGCGGGCGCGAAATGCTGATGGCGCTGACCGGGCTCAACTCGCGCGGCTACAAGAACTCGACCCTGCTGTTCAATCTGGCGCGGATCTTCATCGCGCATTCGCCGGCGCGCGCGCTGATCAACCCGCCCTGGACCGGCATCGCCGAGCCGATGTGGGAACCGATGCAGATCCGGCACCGCTCGGCCTATTACGACGCCTTCTTCACCGAGGCGCTGCTCAGCTTCATCGAAACCGGTTTGCCCTCCGTTGACCAGAGTGCCGCCTCGCGCCGCGCCATAACCGAGATGGTCGATTTTTGTCTCGCCACCAGCGCCGAGGAAGTGCCGTCGCATGACGGCTCGACGGTGCGCGTCATCACCGCGCTGGCGCCGCTGCCGCATCCGCGCTTTTCAAAATTCTTTTCCCAGATCAAGCAGGATCTCGGCTTCGGCATCTACGTGCCGGACTGCGACACCACGGCCTGCTCGTTTTCGGCGGCGACACAGGCAGGTTCCAACGATCCGATCCTCGACCAGCCGCTGCTGGATTTCTACCGGGGATATCAGGTCCGCAGCGGCGCCAACGAGCCCCGCGTGACGGTGCCGCTGAACGACAATGTCGAGTACGAGGGCGGCGTCGTCACCTGGATCGACAACCTCGCCGGTGACCGCCCCTACGGCAACGACCTCGACCCCACGCTCAACCTCGACATCCTCGAAGTCAGCTTCCGCAACGCTGCGCGCTGGAAGGTCATCGAGACGCCGTCACGGCTGGAGACGGTTCACCGCATCATCGGCTTCCAGAAGCGCCTGGTGGAAACCGGCGCGTTCACCAATCCGCGCTCGCACATCTATTATCTGCCGGAACTCTATTGCGCCTATTTCGGCCGCTGCTATGCCGCCTTCATCGCGCTGCCGCTGGCGGCGCGGCTGGCGATCGATCCGCAAAACACCTTCGACTTCATTCGCGGCCGCGTGCTGGCCTATGTCGAGGGCGAGCTGATCACCCACGAGATGAACGCCTTCGACGCCGCGCTGGCGCTGATGGCGCTGGCGCATCTCGGCGCCGATGCGGCAAGCTTCACGCCTGCGCTGCATTGCATCGTCGCCCATGTCGGCGAAGGCGGCCGCCATGGTCCCTTCAAGGCCTATGAGTGGAACAAGATGAAAACTCCGACGCGCATCCTGGTCGGCGGCCCCGAGGTGACTTCGGCCTTCGTGCTGATGGGGCTGGCGCTGGCAAGAGGGGTGATGATGCGGGGCGGCAGGACGTAACAATCAACGTGCCGCCTGCGCTGCTTCGGCCGGAAAGTTGCCATGGCCTTCCGCGGGCCTGAGCGTAGGACAGCCTTGCTCAAAATTTCAGCGCGCGTTGTGCGTGTGTCGCCAAATCAGCGTGACCGCCGTCACTGAGCACGCGCGACGATTAAATCAGGATGAGCGCCACGAGCCGCATGGTGCGGCCTCGGAAATCCACCCGGCTCGCCGTGAACCGACGCGCAAGTCCGGATGATCTCACCCGACAGGAGCCCACCATGTTTCATCACTCGATCACCCACAAGTCGATTACCCGCAAGTCCACGCTGCTCACGATCGCGCTCGGCCTGAGCGCCATCGGATCCACCCTCATGCCGGCCGCGGCCAATGCCTTTGGCCCGGGCGGCTATCGTCATTACGACACGCACCGGCCACACGCCCCCACGCAGTCGGGCCGCCCGACCAACAAACCGACCCAAGCCGGCAGCAACTGGGGCGGCTATGGCGGCAACGGCGGACCGATTCGTGTTCCGGGCAGTGTTCCGGGCAGCACGGGCGCCAGTTCCGGCCGGCCCGGACCGGTCTGGGTTCCGCCCGGTGGCGGCACTCAAGCCGGCAACGGTACCAGCACCACCCCTTGTGGCGCCAAGTGGTGTGGCGGCGGCGGCACCAAGCCCAGGCCGGACAAAGACTGCGGAATCTTCGGCCACTTGCCAGGCTGTGGCAGCTCGCAGAGTAGCGGCAACTGGCCGAACAAAGGCCCCTCGCAGGGCGGCGGCTACCCGCCGGGTGGCGGTTACCCGGGCACGCCTCCAAGCGGCGGCAACGGCAACACCTATCCGAGCGGTGGCAACACCTATCCGGGCGGGCATCGGCCGGACCGCTATCCGCCCATCATCGTGGAAAGGCCGCCCGTGGTTGTTCAGGCTCCGCCGGTCTATGTCCGGCCGCAGCCCGTGGTCGTTCAGGCACCGCCAACCTATGTCCGGCCGCAGCCCGTGGTGATGGCTGCGCCGGCCGCTCCGGCGCCCGCTGCCGCACCGGCACCCTGCACCTGCCTCACCAAAGAGTATCAGACCGACGGCAGCGTGGTGTTCCGCGATCTCTGCACGCGTGAAGCGGCGGTGGCGACCGCGGCCGACCTGCAGGCGCAGGCCCAGGCCACCGCGCAGCCGCAGACGACGGCGCGCTAATACAAGCAAGCGAGACATCGGACGCCGACCAGGCGTTCGATGTCCGTTGTTTTCCTGGCACCCGATCTCACAGAATAGTCAAACGGCGTCTGTTTCGAGGCAGGTAACAGGACGCCTTAAGCAAAGGGTAAGAGGGACCGCTCGATTCTGACGGGAAGTTGAAAGCCATGCGACCCCGGAACACTGGCGAGCCGGCCTCAATGTCCGCACAATCCGCGCAATTATTGTGCAAATATTCGCGCCGGGATTGCCGATGAAATTGAAGATCTGGAAATCCAAGATCTGGAAATCAAAGATTTGGTTTTGCGCTGCTGTGATTTTGTCGCTGCCCACGATGGCGCACGCCGCAGACATCACCGGCGTCCCGAAAATCCGCCAAGGCGACCAGCTTCAGATCGGCAACACCCGCATCCGGCTCGCCGGCATCGACGCGCCGGCGGTGGATCAACTCTGTCTTAACAACAAGGGCGAACGCTGGACCTGCGGGGTCGCGGCGCGCGACGAGATGATCAAGCATTTTGGCCACAAGAGCTGGACCTGCCGTGCCCGCGCCGTGGATCGCCGCGGCCGCACCGTGGCGCGATGCGAGGTCGGCGGCGAGGACGTGCAGAAATGGATGGTCGCCAACGGCTGGGCGCTGGCCTCCGTTCGAATTTCGCGCGACTACGAGGCGGATGAAAAAGCCGCGCGCGAGGCCAAGGCAGGCATGTGGCAGGGCGCCTTCATTGCGCCGTGGGACTGGCGCGCCCGCAACAAGAAAACCGTCATTCTCGGCGCCGCCAAGCCGCCCGAAAACGCCAGTACGATTCTGCAGGCATCCGCCTCCGGCTCGGTCGCGCCGTCGCCCGACTGCACCATCAAGGGCAACGTCAACCGTTCGGGCGAGTGCATCTTCCACCAGCCCACCAGCCGCTGGTATGCGAAGATCGAAATGAAGATCAGCAAGGGCACGCGCTGGTTCTGCTCGGTCGACGAAGCCGAAGCCGCGGGCTGCCGCGAGACCAAACGTTAGGGCGGGATGAACATAGCCCGTGGCCCATCCTTCGTGGCTCGCTGCGCTCGAGCCCGCCGGCGAGTGCAATGAGGAAACAGCTGCCATTTGCCGCCATTGCTCCGAGATGGAGCAAGCCTTTTTGGGGCTCTGCATTGCTCCGCTGCGCTCTCATGCACAAACGCTTGGCGTTTGTTGCAGACAATGGCGGCTCCGATCGATTATTGTCACGCTCCTACCCAGCAAACCTTGCCAAACCTTGGGTGCCTTGATTCTGCATTCCACCAACAAGGAACAAAAACAAATGACCGTTCGCGCGGGCCGGGAATTTCTGGCCATCCCCGGACCCACCACCATGCCCGACGAAGTGCTTCAGGCGATGCACCGTCCGGCGCTCGATATCTATTCCAAAGAAATGCTGGACCTGACGCACGGCCTGCTCGGCGATCTCTCCAAGCTGTTCGCGACCAAGGGCCACTCCTACATCTACATCGCCAACGGCCATGGCGCCTGGGAAGCGACGCTCTCCAATGTGCTGTCGCGCGGCGACAAGGTGCTGGTGCTGGAAAGCGGACGCTTTGCGATCGGCTGGGGCCAGGCCGCGGCCGCGATGGGCGCTGAGGTCGAGGTGCTGAAAGGCGACTGGCGCCGCGCGATCCGCCCGGCCGAAGTCGAGGCGCGCCTCAAGCTGGACAAGGAGCACAAGATCAAGGCCATCGTCGCCGTGCAGATCGATACCGCTTCGGGCGCTCATAACGACGTCGAAGCGATCGGCAAGGCGATCAAGGCTTCGGGTCATCCTGCGCTCTTCATGGTCGACACGGTTGCCTCGCTGGGCTGCGTACCGTTCGAAATGGACGCCTGGGGCATCGATGTCGCGATGTCCGGTTCGCAGAAGGGTCTGATGACGCCGCCGGGCCTCGGTTTCGTCGCCGCCAACGACCGCGCGCGCGAGGTGCACAAGAAGGCAAACCTGCGCACGCCCTATTGGGACTGGACCGAGCGCGAAGGCAGCGAGCATTACCGCAAATATGCCGGCACCGCGCCGGTGCATCTCTTGTTCGCGCTGCGCAAGGCGATCGATATGCTCCACGCCGAAGGCCTGGAAAATGCCTTCCTGCGCCACCGGCTGCTCGCCGAAGCGGTTCGCCGCGCGGTCGCGGTCTGGGCCGAGGGCCAGGTCATCGGCTTCAACATCGCGGAAGCAAACGAGCGCTCCAACACCGTGACGACGGTGACGGTGAACGGCCATGACCCCGCCGCGCTGCAGCGCTATTGCAAGGAAAAATGTGGCGTGGTGCTTGGGACCGGCATCGGCGACCTCTCCGGTCAGGCGTTCCGGATCGCGCACATGGGCCACGTCAACGCGCCGATGGTCCTGGGCACGCTCGGCGTCATCGAAGTCGGCCTCAACGCCCTCAACATCCCCCACGGCAAGGGCGGAACCGAAGCCGCGATCGAATGGCTCGGCGAAAGCGTGGGCGCGTGATCGGTCGCCGCGGCACGGTTCAACGATCCAACGATAGATGGTGGGCACGGCGCAAGCGCGCCTTTGCCCACCCTACAGTTTTCCCTCGTTAACGCTCGAGCTGATACGCCTCGATCTGCGCCTTGAGCCGTTCCAGCGACGCCAATGGCGCTGCGCGATCGACCTGATATTTTTTCGTCGCCAGCAGCCCCAGCACCTTCAGATCGGTGGCGGGCGAGTGGTGAATGACGTCGCCGTAATTGTTCAGATCGTGGGTGATCTCGCGGGCCTCGCGAAAATCATGCAGATTGACGTTCGCAAACTGCAGCAGGCGCGGCGCGGCATAGGCCGAGAAATCCGTCACGATCTTCAGCGTCGAGGGCGAGGCGTCCCGCATCGACACGAATTGCAGGATCGAATAGGGCGGAAAATAGATATCGAACGTCACGTCGGGACTGGCGGCGATCAGACCGATTGCATCGCGCTCGAAGTTCCGGACCAGGGCGTCGTAATCGTAGCCTTGCGCGATGAGGAAACGGTTCGCAGGATCGATGATGCGCTTGTAGGACGCCAGCGCGTTCTTCGCATTGTAGAAGCCGGCGACGTCGAAGCGGGGATGCAGCGCATTGATGTCGTCGACATCAGCGATCGGAAACCGGAACATGACACCGGTGGTCAACCGCGCGATCAACGGCTGCAGCGGCGGTATCGACCGCAGCGCGATCCACAGCGATTCGCGCGCCATGCTGCCGCTGGACAGGTAACTGGCGATGCCACTGGCATTGCGGCGGTAGAGATTGACCGGAATATAGGAACTGTCGGCATCGACGTCGATCGAATCGCGGAAGATCCATTCGTCCATCTGCCAGAGGACGCGTTTGGGATGCCGCTCCATCGCGGCGTCCAGCACAAACTTCTGCTCCTTCGAGGTCGAGCCGGCCAGCGCCAGCTTCAGCGAGCGGACACCCAACGCCTTGTCGATATCGCTCTGCCGGTAATGAACCGCGAGCGATGTGCCCATGAACACCGTGTCGAATTGCTGGCTGCGGATCAGCCCGGCATTCTGCATGCGCGGATCCTGCGAATACATCGCCGCAAACAGCCGCGCCGGCCGGAACAGCTGCAGCGGATCGACCGCATAAGTGAGCGCGACGGCCGCGGCGAGCATGAGCGCCGCCGCGCAAAGGAATCTGGGGAGATATTTGGCCGGATTGCGCATCAGAACCTGAAATAGATGAATTCGCTGTGCTGCTGGATTCCGAGGATCCCGAACGCCAGCACCGCGGCGGTCGCATAAATAAAGAGCGGGCGCATCTTCCAAGCGCTGAGCCCCTCACCCACCCTTCTGTTGCGATGGTCGTAACCCATGATCTGCTGCGTGTTCGGGCCGAACCAGGCGATCCCGGCATAGATCAGCACGAAGAGGCTTTGCGCAATTTCGAGGCGGCCGAACGCGATGTTGCCGGGGTCGGCCATTTTCGACAACACGGAGAGCGCGTTCGTCATGCTGTCGGCGCGAAAGAACACCCAGGCCACGACGACGGCGAGAAACGTAAGGATCAGGCCGGCAACCCTGGCAAGGCCTGCGAAACGCGGCGGAGCTGTCGGCGCAAAATTGTTCCAGGCGTGGTTGATGCAGAGATAGGCGCCATGCAGCGCGCCCCAGGCCACGAACGTCCAGGCCGCGCCGTGCCAGAGGCCGCCGAGCAGCATGGTGATCGCCAGATTGACATAGCGAAGCAGTGGGCCGTGGCGGTTGCCGCCGAGCGGGATGTAGAGATAATCGCGCAGGAACTGCGACAGCGTCATGTGCCAGCGCCGCCAGAACTCGATGATCGAGGTCGCCTTGTAGGGCGAGTTGAAGTTCAGCGGCAGGAAGATGCCGAACATCAGCGATATCCCGATCGCCATGTCGGAATAGCCGGAGAAATCAAAATAAAGCTGGAACGTATAGGCCAGCGCGCCGATCCAGGCCTGATCGAAGGTCGGCGTATTCGGCCCGAACGCGACCGCAACCAGCGGCTGGATGCCGTCGGCAAGACAGCTCTTCTTGAACAGGCCGATCGCGAAGATAATCAGGCCGCACAGGATCAGGTGCGGATCGGGACGCTTGGCCTCGGCGCGCTCGAACTGCGGGATCATATCCTTGTGGTGCAGGATCGGCCCGGCGATCAGATGCGGGAAGTATGTGACGAACAGCGCGTAATGCGGCAGCGCATAGCGCGCGACATTGCCTCTGAATGCATCGACCAGGAAGGCGATCTGGGTGAAGGTGTAGAAGGAGATGCCGACCGGCAGCAGGATGTTGACGACGAAGCTCGTCGCAAACATCGCGTTGAGATTGGCGGCGACGAAGCCGGCGTATTTGAAGATGCCGAGCAGCAGCAAATCGCCGGCGACGCCAATCGTCAGCACGGCAAAGCGCCAACTGGGATGCAACTTCCGTTCGATCAGGAGATAGCCGGCGCCGTAATTGAACGCGATCGAGCCAAGTAGCAGCAGCACGAATTGCCAATTGCTCCAGGAGTAAAAGGCGAGCGATGCCAGCGCCAGCCACATCACGGGCGCCAGATTGCTGCGGCGGCCAAAGGCAAAATAGCCGGCCAGCACGACTGGCAGGAACGCAAAAATAAACAGGTAGGAATTGAAGAGCATAAGGCCTTTCTCAAGCGCGCCGAAAAGCCTAACCATACAAGCCAGCCGCCAACAAGCCAGCGGGCAACCCTTCTGGCAATTGGCGCTTTCGACCCGATATAAAGCCGAGCGCGCAATAAAGCCGAGCGCGCACGAAATTTCCAGGAACTGAACGAGGATCGCTTGACCCAACCGACGACCAAAGGCCATTCACTGCCGGCGCCGGTCGCGCCGCGCCGGCCGCATTCCTTCACCACCCATGGCATCAATGTGACGGACGATTATGCGTGGCTGAAGGACGCCAAATGGCAGGAGGTGCTGCGCGATCCCTCGATCCTCGACGGCGATATCAGGCAATATCTGGAAAGCGAGAACGCCTACACCGAGAGCCTGCTAGGCCACACCTCGCCATTGCAGAAGAAGCTGGTCGCGGAGATGCGCGGGCGCATCAAGGAGGATGATTCCAGTGTGCCGGCGCCGGACGGTCCGTTTGCTTACCTGCGGAAGTTTCGCGAAGGTGGCCAGCACGAAATGTTCGGCCGCACCCCGCGCGATGGCGGCGACGTCGAGATCGTGCTCGACGGCGACGCGCTGGCGGCATCCCACAACTATTTCAAGTTCGGCGGCGCGCGGCATTCGCCCGATCACAAATTGCAGGCCTGGAGCGCCGACACCAAGGGCTCGGAATATTTTTCCATCCGCGTGCGCGACTGGGCCAGCGGCAAGGACCTTGACGACCTCGTCGAGGAGACCGATGGCGGGGTGGTCTGGAGCACGGACGCAAAGAGCTTCTTCTACGTCAAGCTCGACGACAACCACCGGCCGATGCAGGTCTGGCGCCATCGCCTCGGCACCAGGCAGGCGGACGATGCGCTGGTCTATGAGGAAAAGGATTCCGGCTGGTTCACCCACCTGCATGAAAGCGCCAGCGGGCGGTTTTGCGTGATCGCCGGCGGCGACCATGAGACCTCCGAGCAGCGCCTGATCGACCTCGCTCATCCCGAGACGCCACCGCGGCTGGTCGCTGCGCGCGAGGAAGGCGTGCAATATTCGATCGCCGACCGCGGCGACGAATTGTTCATCCTCACCAACGCCGATGACGCAATCGACTTCAAGGTGATGACCGCGCCGCTGGCAGCACCCGAGCGCGCGAACTGGCGCGACTTGATTCCGCACCGCGCAGGTATCTATGTGCTCGATGTCGAGCTCTATGCCGGCCACATGGTACGGCTGGAGCGCGCCAACGCGCTGCCCGCCATCATCATCCGCGATCTCACATCAGGCGAAGAGCACGCCATCGCCTTCGACGAGGCCGCCTATTCGCTCGACACCATGGGCGGCTATGAATTCGAAACCACCAATTTGCGGTTTTCCTATTCGTCGATGACGACGCCGTCGGAAGTCTATGATTACGACATGGCGACGCGAACCCGGGTGCTGCGCAAGCGGCAGGAGATTCCGTCCGGCCACAACCCGGCCGATTACGTCACCACGCGGATCATGGCGACCTCGCATGACGGCGCGCAGGTGCCGGTCTCGATCCTGCATCGCAAGGATCTGGTGCGCGACGGCAACGCGCCGCTGCTGCTGTATGGCTACGGCTCCTATGGCATGGCGATGCCGGCCTCATTCGCCGCCAACCGGCTGTCGCTGGTCGACCGCGGTTTTGTCTACGCGATCGCGCACATCAGAGGCGGCGCCGACAAGGGCTGGGGCTGGTATCTCGACGGCAAGCGAGAAAAGAAGACCAATTCGTTCGACGACTTTGCGGCAGCGGGCCGCGCACTGATCGAGGCCAAATACACCAGCGCCAAACGCATCGTCGGCCATGGCGGCAGCGCCGGCGGCATGCTGATGGGCGCGGTCGCCAACCGCGCAGGCGAATTGTTCGCCGGCATCGTCGCGGAAGTGCCGTTCGTCGACGTGCTCAATACGATGCTGGACGACACGCTGCCGCTGACGCCGCCGGAATGGCCGGAATGGGGCAACCCGATCGAGAGCGAAAAGGATTTCCGCACCATCCTGTCCTATTCGCCCTACGACAATATCGAAGCCAAGGACTATCCGCTGATTCTGGCGATGGGCGGACTGACCGATCCGCGCGTCACCTATTGGGAGCCCGCAAAGTGGATCGCGCGATTGCGCGCGACGATGGCCGGTGGCGGCCCGGTGCTACTCCGCACCAATATGGGCGCCGGCCATGGCGGCGCGTCGGGGCGCTTCAACCGGCTCGACGAAATCGCGATCGTGTACGCGTTTGCGCTGTGGGCAGTGGGATTAGCTGAGAAGGCGGAGGTGTGAACTCCTCCCTCGCCCCGCTCTTGCAGCGTCAGACCGTTGCCGGATTCGGCGGCGGCCATGTGCGCAGCGCCATCTCGGCGATCTTGCGCAGTTGCTCGCGCGTCGTCCCGCCGGCCGCCTGCACCGCCATCCCCTGCAGGAACGCGGAGAGATAGGCTGCGAGATCGGCAGCATCGGATCCCTGAGGCAGGTCGCCTTCGACGATCGCCCGCTCGCAGCGCTCACGCAAATCCTGTTCGCCCTTGGCGCGGCGTGACATCAATTCCTGCTTGATGGATTCGGCGGCATCGCCGCAGCTCAGCGCGCCCTGGACCGCCAGACATCCCGGCGGATGGTTGGGATCCGTGACGGCGTCGGCGCTTTCGTACAGCAAGTGTTCGACCACGGCGCGCATGGTCGGCTTGGCCAGTGCGACCTGGACGTAACCGCCGGGACCGTCGACATAACGATCCAGCGCCTTGCGAAACAGTTCTTCCTTGTTGCCGAACGCGGAATAAAGGCTTGGCCTGGTGATCCCCATGGTTTCCGTGAGGTCCGCCATCGACGCGCCTTCGTAGCCTTTGCGCCAGAATACCTGGAGCGCCAGGTCGAGCGCCTTGTCGACATCGAATTCGCGGGGCCGTCCCATGGCCATGTGGGGTCCTCCTTTAGTTTCCTACCAATCGTTAGTTAAGTGACTTGACAGTCGATGTCGATGGGCCATCTATACCGGACGTTACGAATGTGTGCGCTGCAACGTGAGCGGGGATCGGGTGTCGTCACCGGGTCCGTCTGTCGAAACGGGGGTTCGCAGCGCAAGTGTCCTGCCGGATGGGGTCTTCATGAAAAATAAAAATATAATCAAAAACAAACGCTTGGTTGGAGCAGGGCTGGTGCTGGCCGCCTTGGCCATCGGCGCGGGTGCGATCTTTCTGAGCGGTCGGGGCGGAAGCGCGCAGGCCGAGACGACCGCGGCAGCCCCGGCGGCCCTGCCGGTCTCGGTCTCCGTCGTCGCGCCGCAGCAGACCGTACCTTGGGACGAGTTTTCCGGCCGGCTTGAGGCTGTCGAACGGGTGGAAATCCGCTCCCGCGTCGCAGGCGCCATTCAGGATATCCACTTTACGGAGGGTGCGCTGGTCAAACAGGGCGACCTGTTGATCCAGATCGATCCGTCGCTGTATGCGGCCGACGTGGCGCGCGCCGAAGGGCAGGTGGCGGCAGCCAAGGCGCGCCTGATCCTCACCAGGAGCGATTTCGAGCGCGGCCAGCAATTGACGGATTCGCGCACAATCTCGCAGCGGGATTTTGACGGTCGCGTCAACGCCTACCGCGAAGCCGAAGCCAATCTGAAGGCGGCCGAGGCGACGCTGCAAACGGCAAAACTCAATCTCGGTTATACCGAGATCCGCGCGCCGGTCGCGGGGCGGGTCGGCAAGCTCGAGATCACCGTCGGCAATCTGATCGCCGCCGGACCCGGCACGCCGGTGCTGACCACGCTGGTCTCGGTCAATCCGATTTATGCCAGCTTCAATGCCGACGAGCAGGTGGTGACGCGGGCGTTGCGGACGCTGGCCGATGAATCGACGCCGTCCGAGATCGGACGCATCCCGGTGAAGATGGGGACCGGCACCTCCGACGGCACGCCCTACAAGGGCCGGATGCAGCTAATCGACAACCAGGTCGATGCGCGCAGCGGCACCGTGCGGGTGCGGGCGGTGTTCGACAACGCCGACGGCCGCCTGATGCCCGGCCAGTTCGCGCGGCTGCTGATGGGACAGCCCAAAGCCGAGCCGGTTTTGCTGATCAGCGAACGCGCCGTCGGAACCGACCAGAACAAGAAATTCGTGATGGTCGTCGACAACGACAGCAAGGCGGAATATCGCGAAGTTGCGCTCGGCGTATCGATCGACGGCATGCGCGTGGTGACCAGCGGGCTGCAGGCCGGTGACCGCATCGTGGTCAAGGGACTGCAGCGCGTGCGTCCAGGTGCGCTGGTCGCGCCCGAGGTGGTGGCGATGGGTTTTGCTTCTTCCGCGACCGAGGTGGCGCAGCGCTAGCAATCTGACCCCGGTGCTCTTACGAGAGCACCGGGCAAATATCAAAAAGCAACAGAAATAAAATCAGTGCGGTCGATCACGGTCGGCCGCGCCGGGACCCTTGCGCTTCGCAGCCCGGCTATCAGCGAGACTGTGTCATGAACTTTTCCAGATTCTTCATCGATCGGCCGATTTTCGCAGGCGTGCTGTCGACCCTGATCTTCGTCGCGGGACTGTTGTCGCTGCCGGCGCTTCCGATCTCGGAATATCCGGAAGTGGCGCCACCGACGGTGGTGGTGCGCGCGCAATATCCGGGTGCCAACCCCAAGGTCATCGCCGAGACGGTATCGACGCCGATCGAGGAGCAGATCAACGGGGTCGAAGGCATGCTCTATATGAGCAGCCAGGCCACTACCGACGGATTGATGACGCTCAACGTGACGTTCCGGCTCGGCACCGATCCCGACAAGGCCCAGCAACTAGTGCAAAATCGCGTGGCGCAGGCCGAGCCGCGGCTGCCCGCCGAGGTCCGCACCCTCGGCATCACCACGATCAAGAGCGCGCCCGATCTCACCATGGTGGTGCATCTGCTGTCGCCCAACGGCCGCTACGACATGACCTATTTGCGCAACTATGCCGTGCTCAACGTCAAGGATCGGCTGGCGCGCATCGAAGGCGTCGGCCAAGTGCAACTGTTCGGCTCCGGCGACTATTCGATGCGGGTCTGGCTCGATCCGCAGAAGGTCGCCGAGCGCGGGCTGTCGGCCGCCGACGTGGTACGCGAAATCCGGGCGCAGAACGTCCAGGCGGCAGCCGGCGTGGTCGGAGCATCGCCAAGCGAAGTCGGGCTCGATTTGCAGCTCTCCATCAACGCGCAGGGGCGGCTGCAGACCGAGGAAGAGTTCGGCGAGATCATCGTCAAGAACGGCGCCAATGGCGAAGTCACGAGGCTGCGCGACATCGCCCGGATCGAGCTGGGTGCCGCGGACTATTCGCTGCGCTCGCTTCTGGACAACAAATCAGCGGTCGCGGTTCCGATCTTCCAGTCGCCGGGCTCCAATGCCATCCAGATTTCCGACACCGTCCGCAAGATGATGGTCGAGCTGAAGGCGAACATGCCCGACGGCATGGATTACAGCATCGTCTATGACCCCACGCAATTCGTTCGGGCCTCGATCGAGGCGGTGGTGCACACGTTGCTGGAAGCCGTGGCCCTCGTGGTGCTGGTCGTCATCCTGTTCCTGCAGACCTGGCGTGCATCGATCATTCCGCTGATCGCAGTGCCGGTTTCCATCATCGGCACCTTTGCCGTCATGCATGTATTCGGCTTCTCGATCAACGCACTGACACTGTTCGGGCTGGTGCTGGCGATCGGCATCGTCGTCGATGACGCCATCGTCGTGGTCGAAAACGTCGAACGCAACATCGAGCAGGGGCTAACGCCGAAGGAGGCGGCGTATCAGGCGATGCAGGAAGTCACCGGGCCGATCATCGCGATCGCGCTGGTGCTGATCGCGGTGTTTGTGCCGTTGGCGTTCATTACCGGATTGACCGGCCAGTTCTACAAGCAGTTCGCGCTGACGGTGGCGATATCGACGGTGATTTCCGCATTCAATTCGCTGACGCTGTCGCCCGCGCTGGCGGCGGTGCTGCTGAAATCCCATGATGCACCAAAGGACGCGCTGACCCGCGGCATGGACCGCGTGCTCGGCTGGTTCTTCCGGCGTTTCAACCGCTTCTTTCACCGCAGTTCCGAAGCCTACGGCCACGGCGTCAAGCGGGTGATCTCGCGGCGGGCGATCGTGATGGTCGGCTATGTCGCGCTGATCGGCGTCACGTTTGGGCTGTTCAAGGCGGTGCCCGGCGGCTTTGTCCCCGGCCAGGACAAGCAATATCTGGTCGGTTTCGCGCAACTGCCTGACGGCGCGACGCTGGACCGCACGGAAGAGGTGATCCGCCGCATGGGCGATATCGCCTTGAAGCTGCCGGGCGTCGAAAGCGCTGTGGCGTTTCCCGGCCTGTCGATCAACGGTTTTACCAACAGCTCCAATTCGGGGATCGTGTTCGTCACCTTGAAGCCGTTCGAGGAGCGCAAGGCGGCCAATCTCAGCGCGGGCGCGATCGCCGGCCAGCTCAACGGCAAGTTTTCCGCGATCCAGGAAGCTTTCATTGCCATGTTCCCGCCGCCGCCGGTGGCCGGATTAGGCACCATCGGCGGCTTCAAACTGCAGATCGAGGACCGCGCCGGGCTCGGCTACGACGCGCTCAACGACGCTACCAAGGCGTTCATCGCCAAGGCCAGCGCGGCTCCGCAACTGGCCGGGCTGTTCTCCAGCTATCAGGTCAACGTGCCGCAGCTATATGCCGATATCGACCGCACCCGGGCGCGGCAGCTCAGCGTGCCCGTGACCAGCGTGTTTGAGACCATGCAGATCTATCTCGGCTCGCTCTACGTCAACGACTTCAACAAGTTCGGCCGCACCTATTCGGTGCGGGTGCAGGCGGACGCGAAATTCCGCGCCCGCGCCGACGACGTCGGGCTGTTGAAGGTGCGCTCCGACACCGGCGAGATGGTGCCGCTGTCGGCGCTGCTGAAGATCAAGGAAAGCGCCGGACCGGAGCGCGCCATGCGCTACAACGGCTTCCTCACGGCCGACCTCAACGGCGGTGCGGCGCCCGGCTATTCGACCGGGCAGGCCCAGGCTGCGGTGGAGAAGATCGCGGCAGAAACCTTTCCGAAGGGCATCGCGTTCGAGTGGACCGACCTGACCTACCAGGAAATCATAGCCGGCAATTCGTCGCTGATCGTGTTTCCAGTGGCACTGCTGCTGGTATTCCTGGTGCTCGCTGCGCAGTACGAGAGCCTGACCCTGCCGCTGTCCATCATCATGATCGTGCCGATGGGATTGCTGGCGGCGATGCTCGGTGTCTGGCTAACCAGGGGCGACAACAACGTGTTCACCCAGATCGGGTTGATCGTGCTGGTGGGATTGTCGGCCAAGAACGCCATCCTGATCGTGGAGTTCGCGCGCGAGCTGGAATTCGCCGGGCGTACGCCAGTGCAAGCCGCGATCGAAGCCAGCCGACTGCGGCTGCGGCCGATCCTGATGACTTCGCTTGCCTTCATCATGGGCGTGGTGCCGCTGGTGATCTCCAGCGGCGCCGGTTCGGAGATGCGTCATGCCATGGGCGTTGCGGTGTTTTCAGGCATGATCGGCGTCACGGCGTTCGGCATCTTCTTCACGCCGATGTTCTACGTGCTGCTGCGCGCATTGGCCGGCAACCGGCCGCTGACGCAACATGGCGAAGCATCGGTGCGAAATATCGCGCACAGCCCGGCGGAGTGAGACGACGAAGGCGCGGCCGTACGGCGTTCGCGCTGTGGACGGGATTGGCGGAACAGGCCGAGGTGTCGCTTCTCCCTCGCCCCGCGCTTGCGGGGAGAGGGTTGGGGTGAGGGGCTCTATCCGCAAGTTCGGTGTGCGTGATGAGACCTGTACCCCCTCACCCGGATCGCAAGAGCGATCCGACCTCTCCCCGCAAGC
>NZ_CAXUPS020000011.1:0-195028 GCF_964252915.1 Bradyrhizobium sp. LjRoot220 | reverse complement strand
GGATGCGCGGCGGCAAGATTATCGACCGCGGCGACCGCCACAGCGTCCGGCCATGGCGCCGCGCCCGGCGCCGCAGATCGCCGCACCACCGCGTCCGGCCGCTCCGAAGATCGCGGCACCGCCCCGCCCGAGCGCACCGCCCGCCGCGAGCGCGGGCCCGCCCCGGCAGGATCGGGTCGGCCAGCGCGAGCAGCGCATCCAGCCGCCGCAGCAAGCCATACAGGAGCGGCAGCGCGAGACGCTTTCGCCGCGGAACGCGCAGCGCCAGGAGCGCATCGACCGGTTGCAGCAGCGCGTGCAGGAATTGAAATCTCAACAGCCGGAAGGCCAGCGCGCACAACGCGCGCAGCAGCGGGTGCTGCAAAGCGAACAGCGGCAGCTCCAGCGTGAGGAGCGTCTGCAGCGGCTGCAGCAAACCGCGCAGGAACGGCAGCGCGACACGCTTACGCGGGAGAGCGCGGCGCGCGAGCAGCGCATCGATCGGTTGCAGAAGCGCGTGCAGGAACTGCAGTCGCGACAGCCGGAAAGCCTGCGGGCGCAGCGCGTGCAGCAGCGGCTGCTGCAAACCGAACAGCGACAGCTGCAGCGCGAACAGCGCCTGCAGCAACGTGATCTGGCGCGCCGGCAGGAGCTGGGATTGCCGCCTGCCGGCAGGCAGGCCGAGACCGCCGCTGCCGCGGCGCAGGCCGCCGCCCGCGGGCGGTTTGCCGAGCGCTTCCGCAGCAATCCTGATCCGCAGGTCCAGGCGGCGCTGGAAGTCCGGCGGCACGGCTGGGCTCCCCGCCACGCCTGGAAGCGCGGCCTGCGCGCGGCGTTTGTGCCGTGGGCCGGCCATGTGTTCTGGCCCTACGCCTATTCCGACATCTTCCACTACACGTTCTGGCCCTACGCCTATGACGGCGGTTATTGGGCTTACGCCTACGATGACTTCGTCGATACCGTGTTCTGGGGCGCCGACAGTCCGTATTCCGCCTACGCCAGGCTCGGCCCGACCGGGCGTCAGGAGAGCGACGGCGCAATCGGCGGCTCCCGGCCGCGCGAAAGCTCGGGCTTGAGCCAGCAGGAGCTCAGGCAACTGTGCGAAACGCCGGAAAAGGGTATCACCGCCTGGCCGATTGCTTCCATCGAGGAGGCGGTGCGGCCGACGGCCGAGCAGCGCGCGGCGCTCGACGAGTTGAAGAACGCGGCAGCAATGGCCGCCGCGGCGTTCAAGGAATCGTGCGGCGACACGTATGCGATGACCCCGCCCGGCCGCTTGCGGGCCATGATGAACCGCCTCAGCGCCACGCTCGAGGCGGTGCGGATCGTGCGGCCGGCATTGGAGAAATTCTATAACTCGCTCAGCGACGAGCAGCAGGCCCGCTTCAACGCGCTCGGCCCCGACATCGGCGAGCGCTCGCAGCAGCAGCCGCAGCAGCAAGCGAGCGCGCAGGGAGATACCTGCGGCGAGCCGAAGCCCGGCCTGACCAACTTGCCGATCGAGCGGATCGAGGCGGTGATACGTCCGGCGGGCAAACAAAAGGATGCGCTCGACCGCCTGCGCGAGGCGACCGAGAAGGGCGTTCAGGGGCTGCAGGCGGCCTGTCCGGAGGACGTGCCGATCACGCCGGTCGGACGGCTGGAGGCGATGGAGAAGCGGCTCGAGGCCATGCTGCAGTCAGCCAAACTGGTACAGCCGGCGCTGGATGCGTTCTATGCCACGCTCGGCAGCGAGCAGAAGGCGCGCTTCAATACGCTGGGACGGTTCGCGGGCCGGTGATCGCAACTTCAGCTGCAAAATGGAGACCTCGGCGCGCTCCCTGTTAGCAAGCAGCCCACTCAAGAACCGCAGAACGATACGCATATGAAAGGCGAACCTATCTCGGCGCCTTCATCTTCCTGAACTTCACACTCTTCCCATCGGCCTGCCTTGTCGCGATGTAGCCGCCGGCCAGGCAGGCTTCGCGCTGCGGCATCTTCTCCTGCGGGCTGCGCTCGGTCTCCCACCACGAGGCCCGGTGCGCTGCGCGCGGCAACGCGGCGTCGATGATCTCCTCGATCTGTTCGAAGGTCAGCACGAATTCGGGAAGCTTCTGTTTCTTCAGATAGTCCCGCAGCAGGTCGTAGTCGTTCACCCGTATCCCCGTTGCTGATGTGCGCAAGGCCGTCGATCCCGGCAACCAAGCGTTAACCGATTGGCGCATCGTTGTCGCCATTTAAGGCGGCGACAAGGTTTCCAGTGCATTCAGAAAGGCTGGGAGCGGACGATGCTGTTCGGACGGCGCAAAGACTTGACCAAAAATCGGGCCCACCGGCCCTGGCGGCTGTCGGCCAAGTTGCTGATCGCCTCCTCGGTGGCTACCGTGATCGGCTTTTCCGCGATCTGCGCCAACGTCATGCTCGACATGCGGCGCGGCGAGGAAGAGCTGGCGCGCCAGATGCTCGAAAACCTCGCCGCCGGTATCGACGCCGACATCGGACGCAACATCGAACTCTACGACTTGTCGCTGCGCGCGGTCGCCAGCAATCTGGTGATGCCGGCGCTCAGGGACGTCAGCAAGGAAATCCGCCATCTGATCCTGTTCGACCGCGCCGCCTCCGCCAGGCATTTCGGCGCCATCCAGGTGCTCGATGCTGCAGGACAATTATCGATCGATGCCTCCTCGCTCGACCCGCGGCCGGAGAATCGCGCCGACGAGGAATATTTCGAGGTCCATCGCAGCAATCCGGATGAGGGCCTGTTCATCAGCCGGCCAATGCTGCATCGCGGCGCCTATTCGATCGTGCTGAGCCGGCGCATCGCCGACGCTGACGGCGGCTTTCTCGGCGTGGTCGTGGGATCGATCCGGTTCAGCTACTTCCACGAATTGTTCGATCGCCTGAATCTCAGTCCCGACGATACGGTCACCGTGCTGCGCCGCGACCGTACGGTCATCATGCGCAAGCCGTTCGACCTCGACATCATCGGCAAGAACCTGGCGACCGTGCGAACCTGGAGCGCGAACAATCTGAAGCCCAGCGGCTCCTATGCCGGGCAAGGTCCGGTCGATGCGACACCCCGGCTCTACGTCCGGCGCGACAGCACCGGTCCACTCTATGTGGTGATCGGGAAACCGCTCGACGCCATCTTCCGCCTTTGGCAACGCGAGGTGATCCGGATCGGCGCCATCATGACTGCGCTGATCCTGTTCGTGCTCGGCACCACATTCTTCCTCGGACGCGAGATCGGCCGCCGCGCCCAGGCCGAGGACAAGCTCGAGGAACTCGCCACCACCGACGCGCTCACAGGCCTGAAGAACCGGCGCAAGTTCGATGCCGAGATCGATATGGAGTGGCGGCGCGCGGTGCGCAGCAAGACCCCGGTCGCGCTGCTGATGATCGATGCCGATCATTTCAAATCCTACAACGACAGCTATGGCCACCAGGCCGGCGATCAGGTGCTGGTCGGCATCGCGATCTGCATCTCCGATTCGGTCAGGCGCGCCGGCGATTGCGTGGCGCGGTTCGGCGGCGAGGAATTCGCGGTGCTGCTGCCGGGCACCTCTGCCATGGATGCGCTCGTGGTCGCCGAAAACATCCGGCGCAAGGTCGAGCATTGGTCGGAGGAGCCGCAAGATACGACCGTCAGCATCGGCCTCGCCAGCATGACGCCGTCAGCGGGACTGGACTGGTCCGACCTGATCGCAGCCGCCGACAAGGCGCTCTACGCCGCCAAGGCCAACGGCCGCAACCAGACCGTGGTCGCCAACGTTCCGCAATTGGCAATGGTGGCTTGAACCAACACTCCCTGTCATGCCCGCGCAGGCGGGCATCCAGTACGCCGTGCTCTATCGGATCAATCGCGAGCGTCTCGGAATACTGGATCATCCGCCTTCGCGGATGATGACGACAACACGAGTGCCCTCGCCTATTTCTCCAGATACTTCGTCATCTCGGCGCGCAGGCCCTCGCGCAGGTCGGCGCGGGCCATGGCGTAGGCGATGTTGGCGCGCAGGAAGCCCGGCTTGGAGCCGCAATCGTGCCGCTCGCCCTCGAACTCCACGCCATAGAACTTCTGCGTCTTGGCCAGCCCGATCATCGCATCGGTGAGCTGGATCTCACCGCCGGCGCCGCGCTCCTGCGTTTCGAGAATCTTGAATATCTCCGGTTGCAGGATGTAGCGCCCGGTAATCGACAGGTTCGACGGCGCCGTGCCTTTCGGCGGCTTCTCCACCATGCCGTCGACCTCGAACATCTTGCCGGTGCGCTTGCCGACACCGCAGATGCCGTATTGGTGGGTCATATCAGCAGGGACCGCCTCGACCGCGAGCAGATTGGATTTGCCGCCGAGTTTGTTTGCAGCTTCGATCATCTGCGCCAGGCAACCCGGCGTGTTCAGCACCAGTTCGTCCGGCAGCACCACCGCGAACGGCTCGTTGCCGACGATGTCGCGCGCGCACCAGACCGCATGGCCGAGGCCAAGCGGCGCCTGCTGGCGGGTAAAACTGGTGGCGCCAGCGGCGGGCTGGTCGCGCGCCAAAATGTCCTGCTCGGCCTGCTTGTTGCCGCGCGCGGCGAGCGTGGTGTCGAGTTCGAACATGCGGTCGAAATGGTCCTCGATCACGCCCTTGTTGCGCCCGGTGACGAAGATGAAATGCTCGATGCCGGCTTCCCTGGCCTCGTCATAGACGTACTGGATCAGCGGCTTGTCGACGATGGTCAGCATTTCCTTCGGCATTGCCTTGGTAGCGGGCAGGACGCGGGTGCCGAGACCGGCGACCGGGAAGACGGCTTTGCGGATTTTCATGGGAATATCGGAAGTCCCTTAGGCATGAGGAATATGCGATGGCTCGTTGGTAGCCCGTTTGCAGCCGGGAACAAAGGCGGATGTGTGGTGCGACAAGACCACCGCGCTCCCTCGCGGCGGAAAAGAGGAAGAAACAAATTCCGGCCTTTGTTAAGCTGTTGGAAACCGTGGCAGGGCCTTGTGCAACGGGGATGTTAGAGGGCGGAGACGATATGCGTTGGACGGGAACCGCGGTGACCAATCGGACCGCCGCGATCATCATTGCGGTGACGCTGCTGCACGCTGTTTTTTGCACCCCGGCTTTTGCCCAATCATCCGGCAACAACGGCGTATCGAACTTCTTCGGCAACATCTTCTCCGGCCAAAAATCAGCCACCTCGCCGCAGGCGCAGGCAGCGCCCGCGCCGGAAGGCGCACCATCGGCACCATCAGCGCCGCCGCCCTGGAGCGGCGAGGATGGCGGTTCGGGCCATCCGCTAATGACCGCGGCTGCGATCCGGCAGGCGGCGGCGAATTTTCCAAATTGCGTCGCCGCGATGTGGCCCGATGCCGCACGGCGCCACGTCACCCAGGCGAATTTCGAGCGCTTCACCGCCGGCCTTGCACCCGACCTGCGCATTATGGACCTGATGGATTCGCAGCCCGAATTCACCAAGGCGATCTGGGACTATCTCGACATCCTCGTGAATGACAACCGGCTCGCGAAGGGCCGCGAGGTGCTCGCGAAATACAAGCCGCAATTCGACGCGGCGGAAAAAGCCTATGGCGTCGACCGCTACGCGATCGCGTCGATCTGGGGCATCGAGTCGAACTACTCGACGCAGATGGGCGATCGCAACGTGCTCAATTCCACGGCGACGCTGGCCTGCATCGGCCGCCGCCAGGGTTATTTCAAGGACGAGTTCCTGACCGCGCTGGAGATCCTCAACCGCGGCGACCTGCGCCCCGAACAGATGCGCGGCTCCTGGGCCGGCGCATTCGGGCCGACGCAATTCATGCCGACCGCCTTCAAGCGCTACGCCGTCGATGCCGATGGCGACGGCCGCCGCGACGTCGTCGACAACCCGGCCGACCTGATCGCCTCGACCGCCAACAACCTCAGGAAAGACGGCTGGCAGTCCGGCCAGACCTGGGGCTACGAGGTGGTGCTGCCGAAGGGTTTTAATTTCATGCTGGCGGACAAGGCCAAGGCGATGCCGATTGCGCAGTGGGAACAGCAGGGCCTCAAGCGCGCCGACGGCAGGCCGTTCGGCAATCCAGCCGACAAGGCCTATCTGCTGGCGCCGGCCGGCGCCGACGGACCGGGCTTTCTGATGCTGCAGAATTTCCGGGTCATCATGAAATACAACCCGGCCGAGGCGTATGCGCTGGCGATCGGGCACTTCGGCGACCGGCTGCGCGGCGGGGCGCCGTTCGTGCAGCCCTGGCCGCGGCAGGAACGCGTGTTGTCACGGGCCGAGCGGCTGGAACTGCAGCAGCTCTTGGCCCAGCGCGGCTACTACAAGGGTACCCCGGACGGCCAGTTCGGCGGCATGACCCGCGAGGCCCTGCGCGGCTTCCAGGCCTCGATCGGCGCGCCCGCGGACGGATTTGCCTCAGCGGATGTGCTGGAGCGGCTGAGAGGCCGCTGAAACGGCGATTTGGCCCCAAAAGTAACCCTGAAGTGCACATTTTCGTGCAACCCTTGACGGCTGTGGCCGTTGCCCGATTTATGGCAAGGAATATGCCCGCTTGCGGCCTGATTCCGCTATTATAACTGCGCCTTCACAAGTCCATTGCGATCGAGCCGGATGTCGAAGCCCAAGTCCTTTTTCCGCGTGTTCACCGAAACCGGCCCGCTGATTGCGGTGGCGGTCGCGACCGCACTGTTGATCGGGATCGCGGGACCGGCGTCCGCGCAGTTCTTCAATTTCGGCGGCTTCGGCGGTCCGCCGCAACCGCCGCAGCGGCAGGCGCCGCGTCCCAACGGCGGCGGCGGCTGGTTCGGCGGCGACTTCTTTGCGCCATTCCAGCAGCAGGCCCCGCAAGCGCCGCGCCAGGATTTTTCCAGGGCGCCGGCACCTGCCAAGCGCGACACCGTGCCCGAGCGCAACGTGCTGGTGCTCGGCGACGCCATGGCGGACTGGCTCGCCTATGGTCTGGAAGACGCCTACGCCGAACAGCCCGACATGGGCGTGATCCGCAAACACAAGACCGTTTCCGGCCTGATCAAATATCAGCCGAAGGGCGAGCCGGCCGATTGGGCCGCTGCCGCCCGCGGCATCCTCGCCAACGAGAAACCGGACGCCATCGTCGTCATGCTCGGCCTCAACGACCGCGTCGCGATGCGCGAGCCGGCAGTGGACAAATCCAAGGTCGACAAGAAAGACGACAAGAAGACCGCCAAGCCGGCCGACGCCAAGCCTGAAACCAAGCCTGAAGCCAAGCCTGGCGCGAAGCCCGATGGCGCGGCGGATACCGCCGCCAAGCCCGATGACAAGCCGGCCGATGCCGAGGCCGCCGACGATGCCGACAGCGATACGCCGCAGACCACAGCGCCCGAGAAGAGCGCGCGCGCGGCCGGCGGGCTATCTGAATTCCGCGACGAGCGCTGGATCGAACTCTACACCAAGAAAATCGAGGAGATGATCGGCGTCCTGAAATCCAAGGGCGTGCCGGTGCTGTGGATCGGACTGCCGGCGGTGCGCGGCACCAAGGGCACGTCCGACACGCTGTTCCTCAATGCGCTCTACCGCGACGCATCGGCCAAGGCCGGCATCACCTATGTCGACGTCTGGGACGGCTTTGTCGATGAGGCCGGCCGCTTCCTGCAGAAGGGCCCGGACTTCGAAGGCCAGATCCGCCAGCTGCGTTCCTATGACGGCGTGTATTTCACCAAGCCCGGCGCGCGCAAGCTGGCGCATTATGTCGAGCGCGAAGTCACGCGCCTCTTGGCCGCGCGATCGGGCCCGATCGCGCTGCCGAGCGAACCGGCGACCCCCGACGCCAATGCTGTGCCGGGCCAGCCCGCGCCGCGGCCGCTGGCCGGACCGATCCTGCCGCTGGTGGCTTCCTCCGTCGGTACCGATCAGTTGCTCGGCGGACCGGGCTCGCGTCCCGCCGCGGTCGATGCGCTGGCCGCGCGAACCCTGGTGAAGGGCGAGCCGCTGGCGCCGCCGGCCGGCCGCGCCGATGATTTTGCCTGGCCGCGCCGCGAGATCGGCCGCGAACAGGCCAAGGAACAAGGCAAGGAACAACAGGCCAAGGGTGAAGCGCCGGTCGCTGCCACCACGCCGGATGGCACGGTGCCGGCCGCCGCGCCCGCAGCACCGCCGAAACCGCTTGTGCCGAAGAAGCCATTCCGTCCCGCCCAGACCGAGCAACCGACATTGCGCGAGTTCTTCGGCGGCTTCGGTGCGCCGCCGCGCCAGATCGCACCACCGCCGCCGCGCGCGCCGGGACCCATCGCGCCAGGCGTGCCGCGCCCGCCGGGTAATGTCGGACGATCGGCTGAAGTGCCGCAAGGCGCTTTTACGAGGTAATGCGCCGCCGGCCGCGCGGTGTGGACACCACGCTCCGTGGCTTCATGGTTCGCCCGGCGATGCTCGCATCGTCCGGAGACGCGCGAAGACGCGCTATGGTTCGAGACGCGCGAAGATGCGCTCCTCGCCATGAGGGCGAGAGAGTCGGATTCCTGCAATGAGGCAGCCTTCAGGAATCAGGTGTTGAAAGCTTGTGGTGAGGAGCGCGGCAAAGCCGCGCGTCTCCGGACGATGCAAGCATCGCCGGGCGAACCATAGGGCCGCCGATGCCGGGCTCAGCCGTAGTAGCGCCAGCGCGGTGGCGGGCGGCGCGGTGGACGGGTCATCAGCAACGCCAGCGCAAATCCGATTCCACCGGCGACCAGGAGCGCGCCGAGCGGATTGTCCTGCACGGTTTTCGCCATCGCCTTCTGGCCGCCGCGGATCGTATCGCCGCTGCTGTCATAGGCACTCTTGGCAGTATCCACGGCATCCTTGGCGTAGTTGGCCGCGGCATCGGCGGCGTCGCTCGCCGCATCCTTGGCCTGGCCGTACAAATTCTGCACGGTGCCCGCCGCTTCGCGCGCGCGGCCTTCGGCCTGCGTCTTGGCGTCACCGGTCATGCTGCCGACGGTGCCTTCAACCTTGCCTGCAAAATCCTTCGCTGAACCTGCAATTCGATCCTTGTCCATCGCGATTCCTCCTTGTTTCAGAGGAAGTAACCGACAAGAAGCGTCGGGGTTCCGACGTCTTCCGAGGTCTAAAGTATCAGTCCGCCATCGACCACAATGGTTTGACCGATCACATAAGACGCCAGCGGCGAGGCCAGGAACAGAGCCGCACCGGCCATGTCGGCGGGCGTGCCGAGACGCTTCAATGGAATCCGTTCCAACGCACCTTCGAGCCGCTTCGGATTTGCCGTCGTCGCCTTGGTCATCTTGGTGTCGACGAGCCCAGGCGCGATGCCGTTGACGCGGATGCCGTTCTCGGCCCACGCCTCGCCGAGCGTGCGCGTCAAGCCGACCGCGCCGGTCTTCGAGGCGTTGTAGGCCGGATTGCCCATGGTGGAATGATAGGCCGCGGTCGAACTGACGATGATCAGCGATCCCTTGCTGGCGCTCAGCATCGCGTGGAATTTCGTCGCGCACGCCATCAGGCTCATCAGGTTGACTTCGAGCACCTTGCGAAAGCCGTCCATTTCGAATTCGCCGCGCCGGTAGATCACCGCGCCCTGCGCCAGCACCAGCACGTCGAGGCCATCGAACGGCGGCTTGAAGCTTTCGATCGCCTGCGCGTTGCTGACGTCGAGCTGCGCATATTCAAGGCCCGCAAGATCCGATCCTTCGCCGGCGGAATAGTCCGCCGCATCGGCGCGGGTGCCGCAGACCGCGACGCGCGCGCCCTTGGCGCGGAATGCCTGCGCGATGCCATTGCCGATCCCGCTGGAGCCGCCGACCACCAGTACCTGCTTGCCGCTGAAATCGAGTTCGTTCATTACTCGCATCCTTTTTAGTTGTACTTCAGCTTCAGACGTCGCCGAGGAAGTTCACCATGAGAACCTCGTCGTAATACCGGCCATCGTGCTTGAGCCCTCGCTTTTCATAGCCGTATTCGACAAAGCCCATCGCGCGATAGAGCCGGCGCGCGCTTTCGTTCTCGCTCACCACGGTCAATTGAACCATCTCCACGCGCCCGCGCGCATGGTCGAGCACCGCCGCGACGAGCTTTTGTCCAAGCCCCGTATGCCGTGCCGCGGCCCGGACATACATGGTCCAGAGCAGTCCCTTGTGTGCCTGTTTGGAATTTTCCTGCGCGGAATATCCGGCCATTCCGGCGAGCGTCCCGTCGAGGAACGCACCGAAAATATCCGCGGCGCGAAGCGTCGCCTCAAACCACGATAGCGGTTGCGCTCTTTCTTTCTCGAACGTGCTGCCGAACGCCTCGGGATTTTTCTGCAGCGCCTCCAGCCGGAGGTCCCGAAAGAGAGCCGCGTCCGAAATTTCCAGGCGGCGAATCTGCAGATCGGGAATATTGGCCACCGTTGCACCTGTTGCTGCCTGGTTTGACCTGTCTGCAGATCGGTGCCAGCCTTGTCAATCCTGCAACGCATCGCACAAATTTGCGAGTCATCTCATGTCAGATTCCGTCATGTCAGATTTCAATGAGCTCAGCCGTTCGGTCAAGGGCCTGACCGTGCTCGTCACCGGCGCCGCCAGCGGCATGGGCCGCGCCACCGCGCTGGTGTTCGCCACTGAAGGCGCCAACGTTGCCGTCACCGACATCAACGCCGAGGCGACGCAGGCGGTCGCAGATGAAATCAAATCCAGAGGCGGCACCGCAAAAGCCTGGACGCTCGACGTCGCCAGGGCCGACGACATCACCAAGGTGGTGGGCGCCATCGCTGCGCATTTCGGCGGCCTCGACATCCTGATCAACAATGCCGGCCTGTCGCTGCGATCAGCGATCGACGATGACGGCTATGAGGAGGCCTGGACCAAGGCGCTGGCGGTGATGCTGACGGCGCATCCGCGCATCATCCGTGCCGCGTTGCCGCATTTGCGCCGATCAAAATGCCCGCGGATCGTCAACATCGCCTCCACCGAAGCGCTCGGCGCCACTGCCACCAACAGCCCGTACGCGGCCGCGAAAGCCGGCGTCACCGGTCTCACCCGCGCGCTCGCCGTGGAACTTGGCCGCGAAGGCATCACGGTGAACTGCATCTGCCCGGGGCCCGATCCGGACCGGGATCACCGAGCGGATTCCGGAGGAGCACAAGACCATCTACGCCAAGCGCCGCACCGCACTCGGCCGCTACGGCGATCCCGAGGAGGTCGCGCATATGACGTTGAGCCTGTGCCTGCCGGCGGCCTCGTTCCTCACCGGCGTGGTGATCCCGGTGGACGGCGGTCTGATGGCGCGGAATGCGTGATTCCCCGGATGCTGCGCAGCATGGAATGCTGCGCTGCTGATCCGGGGTCCATCTCACCGCGTTCTGGGTCCCCCGATGCGCAATGGCGCATCTGAGCTCTGCGGTGCACCGTCAAGGGGACGCTGCACCGCGTCCGGGACACGAGTTCGCGCAATGCCGCATGCGTTCCGTAGCGTTGACATCGCAATGCCCGGGAGTAACTTTTTTACCAAACGAAGCGGGACAAACCGCCCGCCGCTTTACGGAGAAACGCCATGACGGTCACGATCCGGCAGCTGGGCAAGCATTTTTTCGGCGAGGTGTCGGGCGTCGATCTGCGCCAGCCGCTGACGCCGCAGGAGGCGGCTGACATCGAGGCCGGCATGGACAAATACGCCGTGCTGCTGTTCCGCAATCAGGACATCACGGACGAGCAGCAGATGGCGTTCGCGCTGAATTTCGGCGAGCGGGAAAATCCGCGCGGCGGCAGTGTCGTCAAGCCGGAGGATTCGCGGCTGCAGACCGGGCTCAACGACGTCTCCAACCTCGGCAAGGACGGCAAGCCGTTGCCGCGCGACAGCCGCATCAATCTGTTCAACCTCGGCAATTGCCTGTGGCATTCCGACTCATCGTTCCGCCCGATCCCCGCAAAATTCTCGCTGCTGTCGGCGCGGGTGGTGAACCCGAAGGGCGGCAACACCGAATTCGCCGATATGCGCGCGGCCTATGATGCGCTCGACGACGAGACCAAGGCCGAAATCGAGGACATGATCTGCGAGCATTCGCTGATGTATTCGCGGGGATCGCTCGGCTTTCTCGACTACACCGATGAAGAGAAGGAATTGTTCAAGCCGGTGCTGCAGCGGCTGGTGCGCACCCATCCGGTGCACGGCCGCAAATCGCTGTATCTCTCATCGCATGCCGGCGCCATCAAGGGCATGACCATGCCGGAAGCGCGGCTGTTGCTGCGCGACCTTAACGAGCACGCCACCCAGAGCGAATTCGTCTACGTCCACAAATGGACGCTGCATGACCTCGTGATGTGGGACAACCGCCAGACCAT
This sequence comes from Bradyrhizobium sp. LjRoot220, assembly GCF_964252915.1. Lineage (NCBI taxonomy): Bacteria > Pseudomonadati > Pseudomonadota > Alphaproteobacteria > Hyphomicrobiales > Nitrobacteraceae > Bradyrhizobium > Bradyrhizobium sp. LjRoot220. Next base: position 182,792 of record NZ_CAXUPS020000011.1, on the reverse strand, counting down.
GCACCGCGTCCGCCGCTACGACCAGTCGCAGCCCCGCGACATGCGCCGCGCCACGGTGGCGGGCACCGCGCCGACGGTGGCGCAACAGGCGGCGGAGTAAGGCGAACTCAAATCGATCGTCGTCCCGGCGAACGCAGAGACCCATACCGCGTGATCTCTCAACAGAAGCTCCCTAGCAGAGACCTTTCGCAAAACTACTTCCTGTGGTTATGGGTCCCGGCGCAAGGCCGGGACGACACCTTGGGTGTGGCTCGCTACGCCTGCCCGACTTCGACGCATCCTTCCATGATCGCGTCGATTTCCGCGCGCGAGAGGACGCCGATCTCGGCAATGAACACGATCCGTGTCCGCGGCACGCCTTGGGCCGGCGTCCCGCCCGGCGCCAGCGTCGCGCGGCCGCCGGCGAACTGAAGCAACATCGACCGGCCGGGCTGCTCCACGGATTCGAACAGCCCCTTCGCCCGTGCCAGCTTCGGTGCGAGCCGATTGATCGCCGCCTGCAATCGGGACAACGACAGCGGCCGCTCCGACGTCCAGCTCAGCGCCTCGAAACGGTCTGCCGCCGGCCGCCGCGGTCCCGGCTCGCGCGGCACCGGCGCCCGATCCGTATCCGAAGGGAAGAGCAGCGCTGCCGGGACATCGCCATGCGGCGCATCGACCAGCACCGCCGCCGGACGTATCGCCCGGACCGCATCGCGCACCTGCGCGTGGTTGGCCGGGTCCGCCAGGTCGACCTTGCTCAGCGCCACCACATCGGCCGCGCGGATCTGGGACCGCAACAGCGCATCGTCGAACATGGCCGGCGCAGCCGTCGCGTCGACGACGCACAGTACCGTTTCCAGCGGAGCTTCCCGCCAGATCACGGGATCCATGAGGTTGCGCACGACGTCCATCGGGTCGGCCACCCCGCTGGTTTCGATCACGATGAGCTCCGGCCGCGGATCGCGCCGCAGCAGGCCGGCCAGCGTGCGCAGCAGATCGCCTTCCAGTGAGCAACAGATGCAGCCATTGCTCAGGCTGACCACGCCGTCGGTGGCGCCGGCGATCAGCTCCGCATCGATGTTGATCGCGCCGAAATCGTTGACGACGGCGGCGATCCGTTTTCCCTCGGCATTAACAAGCAAGTGGTTCACGACCGTGGTCTTGCCCGCCCCGAGAAATCCGGCCACGAGCACAACCGGGACCGGCATCTTCAACCCCCGGCAACGGGACGGCGCACCGGCTGGCCGGGTCTTGCCGCCAGATCAAGCACACCATCTGATATCAGCGGCTGGCCGCTCACCACGAGGTGACGCACGCCTTCCGAGGGACGATTCATGGCCGAGAATTCGGCCCGGTCGGTGACGGTCGCGAAATCGAACACGACGATGTCGGCATCCGCACCCGGTTGCAGCCTGCCTTTGGCGCGCATGGCCGGCGTAGAGGGGCCAAGAATCTCCGCCGGAATCAGCGCGCATTTGCGGATGCCTTCCAGCAGCGAAATGGTGCGGCGTTCACGCACCCACTCGCGGATGAAGCGCGTGAAGCAACCTGCGGAGCGCGGATGCGAGGTCGCGTCCGCCGGCAACGGCCAGGCGTCGCCGGTATAAGCCTTGCCGTCCGACAGCGTCCAGGGCATCGCATCCGATGCGATCGCGCCGCCGGGATACAGCACCGCCATGTCGAGGAGATCACGATGGTGCGCGTTGTTCTCGATATCCAGGACATGCCACAGCACCAGCGTGGAGGGTTCCTCGGCCTGTGCCGCGAGCAGCTCCTGCCGGTCGCGAAAGCGATGCCCGTCGGTCACCCGCTGCACTGAATCATAGCCCAGGCCGTTGCGCGCCTCGAATTCGGGATCGCTGAAGAACGCCGCCGCCAGCACCGTCGAGCCGGTGCCATAGGGATAGGCTTCGACCGTAATCGGCAGCCCCTGCGCCTGCGCCTTGGCCACCAGCGCGACACAGCGTTCGATGTCCGTCTTGCTGGAAGAGTTGAAGTGGCAGATGTGCATGTGCGCGCCGGTGGCGCCGGCATAGCCGATCAGGCGGATATAGGCCTCGGCGGCGCTCTCCGGGTCGATGCGGGACATGAAGGCGACGTGGGTGAAGGTCGGCACGTCGCGCGCCGCCGCCAGCTGGCAAACCGCCGTCAGCTCCTGGACGCCGGCACCCGGGGCGTAGGCGTTGAGGATACCGACGCCGATGGCGCCGTCACTCAATCCACCCGCAAGGCGGTCGAGAATGCCGGCCACCTCGGCCTCGCTGGCCACGTTTTCGACCCAGCGGCGGTCCCGCATCGCACCGCCGAAGGCCTCCAGCGAACTTTCCGCGTTGGAGCCGGTCATCGCGCCGATCCGTGCGAATGCCCAGTTGGCGGAAGCGCCGTAGTTCAGCACGCGTCCTTTCTCGGCCTGGCGCCGATACCAGGATGCAACCGGCAACACGCCGGCTTCGAGGTCGAGCGTCGTCGTCACGCCATCGAACGCCTGCATGCGGTCAGCCGGGATCGACTGGCCATGCGCGTGCAAATCGATGAAGCCGGGGGCGACCACCAGGCCGGTGGCGTCGATCGTGTGCTCGGCGCCGCCAAGCCCGGTGCCAACAGCAGCGATCTTGCCATCGAGTACCGCCACATCGCCGACAGCGTCCATCCCGCTGGCCGGATCCACTACCCGGCCACCCGTGATTACCAAGCCAGCCATGTCGTCACTCCCGAGTAAGAGCCGTTGCGGCGCCCATAGAACAGATTTCAGAACAGGCAACAACCGCTGCCGGCGGGAGGCACGCATCTACAAACGCGTGCAACAGGCGACGGAGTAGCGGCAAAAATCCATCGTCGTCCCTGCGCACGCAGGGACCCATACGCAGTGCTTCGATGATGAAATGGAAGCGGTGGACAAAGCGTATTGCAGCAGCCATTGCATTCAACAATGGACTTCTGGGGTTATGGGTCCATGCGCCCGTGCGCAATTGCGCACTAGGCAGGGACGACGCCGTGGGCGTGGCCGCCGCAGGCGCGCAGCCTCAGGCGTGCCCGGCTTCGTTCGACAGCATGCCGGGGTCGATGCCGATCTTGCGCAGCGCGCGCTGGTATTTCTCGTCGACGTCGTCGCCGAAGATCAGATCCGGATCGGCGGCACAATGCAGCCAGCCATTGTGCTGGATCTCGCTTTCGAGCTGTCCCGGCGCCCAGCCGGCATAGCCCAGCGCCAGGATGGCGTGCTTGGGTCCCGCCCCCTTGGCGATCGCCTTGAGGATATCGACGGTCGCGGTCAGGCAGATGCCGTCGTCGATATTGAGCGTGGCGTCCTTGATGAAGAAATCGCTGGAATGCAGCACGAAGCCGCGGCCGGTATCCACCGGACCGCCCTTCAGCACCTGCATGGTCTCGGCGTTTTCCGGCAGCGTGATCTGGTCTGATGTCTTGATGATATCGAGTTGCACCAAAAGCCCGGGGAAATCGATGCTGCCGGCCGGGCGGTTGACGATGATGCCCATCGCCCCCTCCGACGAATGCGCGCACAGATAGATCACGGAGCGCTCAAAGCGCGGATCGCCCATGACCGGCATGGCGATCAGCAACTGGCCGTCCAGGTAGCCTTCGGCGGACGAATTGTCGCCAACGCCGGCGGCTTTGCGCCGGCCGGGCTTCGCTGTCGTCTTCGGCGGTGTCTTCGGTGTCTTGCCTTCAGGGCTCATCCGCAAAGGCCTCTCCTGCTGATTCATATCCTGATATCGGGTGGCGGTTCTGTCAATCAACCCGGGCGCTGCATTCGGCCGCGGATCACAAGCAATTCAATGGTTTGCGGCCAAACTTGCCTGTAAAGACGTGCCATGATCGTCATAGTTCCCATGCGGGCCGCGCTCGGCATTGCCGCAACCTTGTCTGTCGCCTGTATGGCGATCGAGGCTCGCGCCGAGGATGCTTCGCCGTGGCAGCGCGACACGCATTCCGCGGTCCGGCTGCTGGCGGGATCGCGCAGCGGCGCGGTGCTGCTCGGCGGGATTGCCATCCAATTGCAGCCGGGCTGGAAAACCTATTGGCGGACGCCCGGCGATTCCGGCGTTCCGCCACGCTTCGATTTCTCCAAATCCGACAATGTCGAGGCGGTGACGGTGTTGTGGCCGGCGCCGATGAGGTTCGACGACGGCGCCGGCGGCATCTCGTTCGGCTACAAGCACCAGGTCGTGCTGCCGCTGCGGATCGTCGCCAGGAATGCCGACAAGCCGGTGACGCTGCGCGCCGACATCAACTACGCGGTCTGCGAAAAGCTCTGCATCCCCGTCGACGCCAAGGCCGAGCTTGGCTTTGCCAGCGTGGCGAGCACCGAGGACGGCAATCTGTCCGACGCGCTCAATGCGGTGCCGAAGCCTGCCAATGTCGGCGATCCCAATCCCCTCACCATTCAGGGCGTCAAGCGCGAGGGCAAGGCCAACGTGCTGGTCGACGTCACCGCGCCCGCCGGCAAGGAAGTCAGCCTGTTCGTCGAGGGCCCGACGCCGGACTGGGCGTTGCCGGTGCCAAAACTGATCGAGGGCGGTCCGCCCGGCGTGAAGCGTTTTGCGTTCGAACTCGACGGCCTGCCGCCGGGCGCAAGCGCCGACGGCGCCGCGCTCAAACTGACGCTGGTCGGCGGTGACCGAGCGTATGAGTTCAACGTGAATTTGCAGTAGCTTTTTCCGTCGTCCCGGCCTCGAGCCGGGACCCATACACCGCGGCGGGTGTTTTGAGGCGCTGGCGGCAGACATCTTTCGCACAACATCTCCCTGTGGCTATGGGTCCCGGATCGCGCTTCGCTTGTCCGGGACGACAGCGGGAGACCGAATCTTAACGATTCGTTGATACATCCGAGCATCGCCGCCGCCTCGCGGCCTTTCGAGGATGCCTTGCTGTGGCCGTGATGGACACCGAATCCAGTTCCGCTTCGCCTGCCGGCCCGATCGCGCGCCTGCGGTCGCTGTTGGGCGGCTCCAGCGAAGCTTCGCTGACGAAACGGCTGGCCGGCACGATCTTCATCATCCGCGTGGTCAGCGCCGCGCTCGCCTATTTCTCGCAGATCCTGCTGGCGCGCTGGATGGGCGGCTCGGATTACGGCGTCTATGTCTATGTCTGGACCTGGGTGCTGCTGCTCGGCAGCATGATGGATTTCGGCATCTCGGCGTCGGCGCAAAAGATCATTCCGGAGTACCGCGCCAGCGGTCAGCATGCACTGCTGCGCGGCTTCCTGTCCGGCAGCCGCTGGATGACGTTCGCGGTGTCGTCGCTGGTCTCGCTGCTATTGGCTTGTGTCGTCAAAACACTGTCGCCGTGGATGGAGCCGAATACGGTTCTGCCGCTCTATATCGGCTGCCTGACGCTGCCGGCGTTCGTGGTCGCCAACACCCAGGACGGCATCGCGCGCTCGCATGACTGGATGCGGCTTGGCCTGATGCCGCAATTCATCGTGCGCCAGTCGCTGATCATCGGCCTCACCGCCGGCGCCTTCGCGCTCGGCTTCAATCTCGGCGCCACGGCCGCGATGCTGGCCAGCGCCGCCGCGGTCTGGCTCGCCATGATCGGCCAGATGGTGGTGCTGAACCGCAGGCTCGCCGGCCACATCGAACCCGGCGCCAGGGCCTACGATTTCCGCGGCTGGCTGGCGGTCTCGCTGCCGATCCTCATGGTCGAGAGCTTCTATCTGCTGCTGTCGTACACCGACGTCCTGATGCTACAGCAATTCCGCAGTTCCGAAGAAGTCGGCGTCTATTTCGCGGTCGTGAAGACGCTGGCGCTGGTCTCCTTCATTCACTACGCGATGTCGGCGACAACAGCGCACCGCTTTGCCGAATATCACGCGCTCGGCGACAACGCGCGGCTGTCGGCCTATGTGGCGCACGCGATCCAATGGACGTTCTGGCCTTCGCTCGCGGCCACCGTCGCACTGCTGGCGCTGGGCAAGCCGCTGTTGTGGCTGTTCGGGCCGCAATTCGTGGTCGGCTACGACATCATGTTCATCGCCGCCGTCGGCCTTGTGGTGCGGTCGGCGATCGGCCCGGTCGAGCGGCTCTTGAACATGCTCGGCCATCAGCACATCTGCGCGCTGGCCTATGCGCTTGCTTTCGTCATGAACGTGGTGCTGTGCCTGCTGCTGGTGCCACGCTTCGGCGGCCATGGCGCGGCGGCGGCAACCACGGTCGCGCTCGCGTTCGAGACCGTGCTGTTGTTCTGGATCGTCCGGCAGCGGCTCGGGCTGCACGTGCTGGCGTTCGGGAAGTCTGATTCCTAACCTCGCCCCGCTCTTGGCGGGGAGAGGTCGAAGCCGCAGCGAAGCGAAGGCTTCGGGTGAGGGGCGAGGCAATCACTCAGCCCCAAACTACCGATCTTCGAAGACGGCCTTTACCTGGCGAGCATCGTGTCTCGCCCCTCACCCGCTCGCAAACGCTCGCGACCTCTCCCCGCCAAGAGCGGGGAGAGGTTAAGGGTCCCTACTCCGCGGTCCAGCCGCCATCGATCGAGAGATTGGTGCCGGTGATCTGGGCGGCATCGTCGCCGCACAGGAACAGCGCCAGCGCCGCGACCTGTTCGGAGGTCACGAACTCCTTGGTCGGCTGCGCCGCCAGCAGCACGTCGTGGATGACCTGCTCCTTGGTGAGATTGCGCGCCTTCATGGTGTCCGGAATCTGCTTCTCGACCAGCGGCGTCCAGACATAGCCGGGGCTGATGCAGTTGCAGGTGATCTTGTGAGTCGCGAGCTCCAGCGCCACCGTCTTGGTCAGGCCGGCGATGCCATGCTTGGCCGAGACATAGGCCGACTTGAACGGCGAAGCCACCAGCGAATGCGCCGAGGCGGTGTTGATGATGCGGCCCCAGCCGCGCTTCTTCATGCCGGGCACCGCGGCACGGATGGCATAAAACGCCGACGACAGATTGATCGCGATGATCGCTTCCCACTTCTCGGGCGGAAATTCCTCGATCGGCGACACGAACTGGATGCCGGCATTGTTGACCAGGATATCGACCGAACCAAACGTCTTCTCGCCGAGCGCGACCATCTCGGCGATCTCGGCCGGCTTGGTCATGTCGGCGGGTGAATGCACGGCCCGGACCTTGAAATCGGTCTCGATGCCGGAACGCTCCTTCTCGATGTCGGCCGGCACGCCCATGCCGTTGAGAACGATATTGGCGCCGGCACCGGCGAAAGCGCGCGCATAAGCCAGTCCAATGCCGCTGGTCGAGCCGGTCACCACCGCGGTCTTGCCTTTCAACGTACCCATTCTAGTCACTCCTGCTTTTTGCTTTTCGGGGCGCTGGAAACGTCCCTCGTGAGATCGTAGGTCACCATGGTTTCCCCGGACTGCGGCCGTTCCAGCCATTCTTTGTGACGCATCGACAGATGCACGTCGCGGGCGCCCGCGTTCCAGTGCTCGACCACGCCGACATGCGAGAAATCATAATCCTTGGACGAGGATTCATAGTTCTTGCTGCGGTAGATCAGGTGCACCACCGTGACTGTGTTTTCCTTGACGGCATTGCACAGGATCGCCACCGACGGATCGTTCTTGAGATCATCGGGCAGTTTGGCGATCAACTCCCGCAGTGCCTTGCGGGTGTTGTGCACCTGCTTGTTCTTGTCGGTGTTCATCCGGGTCCGGCTGGAAAAGCGGATGTCTTTTTCGCGCTCGGCGGCCTCCAGCAGCGTAACCGGCAACTCGCCGCGCGCGCTGAACAGGTCGACCTGGAAGATCAGGAGATCGCGGTCGGTTTCCTCATCCAGCACGAAATCGAGCGGCGTGTTGGAGGCGATGCCGCCGTCCCAGTAATGCTCGCCATCGACGATGACGGAAGGAAAACCCGGCGGCAGCGCGCCGGACGCCATGATGTGCTCCGGGCCGATCCTCTTGCCGAGCTTTTTCAATTCCACATTGTCGAAATATTTGAAGTTGCCAGAACTCACGCCGACCGCGCCGACGGAAAGCCGCATCTTCAGGTCGTTAATGCGGTCGAAGTCGACCAGGCTTTCCAGCGTCTTCTTGAGCGGCAACGTGTCGTAATAGCTCAGCGATTGCGGGCTGCCCTGCGGCCACAGCGGCGCCGGCGGAATCCGCGGCGTGAAAAACCCGGGCACGCCGAAGGTCGCGATCAGGGCGGCGCTGGTCTCGTTGAACAGCGTACGCGCGCGGTCTCCCGATGTAATTGGATTCCAGGACACCGGGGACGACACCATGTCCCAGAATTCCTTCAGGCGGTCGACGCGTTTCGCAGGATCGTTGCCGGCTATGATCGCGGCATTGATCGCGCCGATCGAGATGCCCGCCACCCATTCCGGTTCGAAGCCGGAACGGCACAATGCCTGAAAGGCGCCGGCCTGATAAGAGCCGAGCGCACCGCCGCCTTGCAGCACCAGCACGCGTTGCGCATGAACGGGCTTCGTTGCGGGCGCGGGGTCGGAACTATCCATCGTGACCGTCAACCGGAGGACAATATTTTGATACCGTGGCGGCAGTTCGCAGCGGCGTCAATCAGCGAGATACAGCGCAAGATCACGCGGAATTTATCGTGCTTTTATTTGGAGCATAATCTTGTCGGAAAACCGGTACCCACTTTTCCGGATCATGCTCTAACTTGATGCAAGAATGAGCGTCCAGAACACCTTGTACTTCGTGTTGGGAGCATAAATCGCCGCTATGCCCAATTTTGTGACACCGTTCTTGAGCATATTTGCCTTGTGCGGCGGCGAGTCGCGCCAGCCTGAAAACGCTTCCGCCAGCGTGTGATAGCCGGCCGACACGTTTTCCACCGCGAGCTTGGCCGGATATCCGGAGGCGCCTAGCCGTTTTTCCAGCGGGCCCTTCACATCATGATCGAGCTTGTTGCGGCTGGCCATCGCCTGCGACTGCGCTTCGGCGAGCTTCATCAGATCAGGGTCGACCGCCACGGCGGCAAGCCCGTTGTTCTGGCGGTACAGCGAAATCATCGAGGCCGCAGCTTGCGGGTCGAGCGTGGCGCCGCCATTGGCCATACTGAGATACATCGTCGGCTGGTCCGGCGCCCTGCCGGTATCGGCCATGCAACCGCCCAGCAACAACAACCCCGCTATCGCGACCGCGGCGCGCATGAATCAACCCCCGTGATGTCACGCAGTTGTTGCATGCCAACCGTGGCTGAATGGTGAACGCGGGGTCAATTTAGCGGTCATTCCGGGGCGCGAAGCGAACCCGGAATCTCGAGATTCCCCGGTGCGCAAGGGCGCACCTGAGGTTCGGTTCTTCGAACCGCCCCGGAATGACAGCATCAATCGTGGGCCGCAAAAATACGGTAGCGGCGGGGCTGCAGGCTGACGATTTCCCCGGCTTGCAGTTCCCGGTCGCGGGGGGCGTCGATCTCGATGATGGTCTTGCCCTCGCCGCCCGACAGCGCGACCTCGGCCCGCTGGATCGGACCGAACGAACGGACATGGCGCACCGCGCCCTCCAGCGAACCCGACCCGGCCGGCCCGATCTGCATGTCATGGCGCCGCACGAACAGTTTCGCCGCGCCGGAAGCCGCGCCATTGGCGGCGATATTCAGCGGACGGCCGTCGAGCCGTACCGAGCCGCCGCTGACATCCACCGGCAGCACGATGGATTCGCCGATGAAGCCGTGCACGAACGCGGTCGCCGGGTCGTCATAGACCTCGCCGGGCGTACCGATCTGCTCGATGCGGCCCTTGTCCATGACCACGACGCGGTTGGCGACTTCGAGCGCCTCCTCCTGGTCGTGGGTGACAAAGATCGAGGTGACGTGGATTTCGGAATGCAGCGAGCGCAGCCACTGCCGCAATTCCTTGCGCACCTTGGCATCGAGCGCACCAAACGGCTCGTCGAGCAGCAGGATGCGCGGCTCGATCGCCAGCGCCCGCGCAAGCGCGATGCGCTGCCGCTGGCCGCCGGACAATTGGCTGGGGTAGCGATTGGACAGCCAGTCGAGCTGCACCAGGTCGAGCAATTCCTTGACGCGGGCGCGGATGGTGGCCTCGTCCTTGCGGACGGCGCGCGGCTGTACCCTGAGGCCGAAGGCGACGTTTTCGAACACCGTCATGTGGCGGAACAGCGCATAATGCTGGAACACGAAACCGACGTGGCGCTCGCTGGCGCCGCGTGCCAGCGCGTTCTCGCCATCGATCGACACCTCGCCGGCGTCCGGCCAGTCGAGCCCAGCGATGATCCTCAGCAGCGTGGTCTTGCCCGAGCCAGAGGGGCCGAGCAGCGCCAGCAATTCGCCCTGGTCGACCTTCAGGTCGACATTGTCGAGCGCTGCGAAGCTGCCGAACTTCTTGACGATGTTTTTGACTTCAATGGTCACGTGGTTCCTGTCCTTCGTCCAGACGTCGCTCGAGAACGGTCTTCACGACCAATGTAATCAGCGCCAGCATCGCCAGCAGCGATGCAATCGCGAACGATGCCACGAATTGATATTCATTATAGAGGATTTCGACCAGCAGCGGCATGGTGTTGGTCTCGCCGCGGATATGCCCCGACACGACCGAAACCGCGCCGAACTCGCCCATCGCGCGCGCATTGCACAGCAATACGCCATACAACAGGCCCCATTTGATATTGGGCAGAGTGACGCGGAAGAACGTCTGCAGGCCAGACGCGCCGAGCGAAATCGCCGCCTCTTCCTCCTGGGTGCCCTGCTCCTGCATCAGCGGTATCAGCGCGCGCGCAACAAAGGGAAAGGTCACGAAGATGGTCGCCAGCGCGATGCCGGGTACTGCGAACAGGATGTGGACGTCGTGCGCTTGCAGCCATGTCCCGAAAAAGCCCTGCGCGCCGAACAGCAGCACGAACACGAGGCCCGAGATCACCGGACTGACCGAGAACGGCAAATCGATCAGCGTAATCAGGAAGGTCTTGCCGGTGAATTCGAACTTGGCGATCGCCCAGGCCGCGATCACGCCGAACACCAGGTTGAGCGTGACTGATATCGCCGCCACCAGCAGCGTCAGCCGGATCGCCGCCAGCGCCTCCGGTTCCGACAGCGCCGCAATATAGGCGCCGATGCCCTTGGAAAACGCGCTCGCGAACACCACGACCAGCGGCAGCACGACAAACACCGACAGGAAGGTGACGGCGAGCCCGATGATGACGAAACGGACCGGTCCCGGCTCGGTACGCAGATTGTCCGGCGACGTGCCGGTGCGCGGCCGCGCGCGCTCGATGCGCAAGGCCGGAGCTGAAACGGTGAGGTCCGCGGTTGGGGCATAGGCCCGCAACTCGGTCGCTGACGTCACCACACTCGATTGCGTCGGCATCGGTCCCTCAATGCGCCGGAATACGGGTTTGCGCCCAGCGCTGCAGGCGATTGACCGCGAAGATGATCAGGAACGACGCCAGCAGCATGACAACCGCGATCGCGGTCGCGTCGGCGTAGCGGAATTCGGAAAGCCGGATCACGATCAGGAGCGGCGCGATCTCCGACACGTTGGGCAGGTTGCCGGCGATGAAGATGACCGAGCCATACTCGCCGACCGCGCGCGCGAACGCCAGCGCGAATCCGGTCAACAGCGCCGGGATCAAACTCGGCAGGATCACGCGGAACACGGTGTGCCAGCGGTTGGCGCCGAGGCTTGCCGCCGCCTCCTCGATCTCGACGTCGAGATCTTGCAGCACCGGCTGCACCGTCCGCACCACGAAGGGAATGCCGATGAAGACCATCGCGATGAAGATGCCGATCGGCGTGAACGCCACCTTGATGCCGAGTTCGGCCAAGGGCGCACCGAGCCAGCCTTTCTGGGCGAACAATTGCGTCAGTGCGACGCCCGCGACCGCCGTCGGCAACGCAAAGGGGATATCGACGATGGCGTCGAACAGCCGTCGGCCGGGAAAGCGATAGCGCACCAGCGCCCAGACGATGATCGTGCCCATGACAAGGTTGACGAGCGCGGCGAGAAACGACAGCCCGAACGAAATCTTCAGCGCATTGAGGGTGCGGCGGCTGGTGATGATGGTCCAGAACTGATCGAGGCTGAGCTCGAACGTCTTGAGGAACAGGCCGGCGAGCGGCAGCAGGATAATAATGGAGAGCCACGTCAGGGTCAGTCCCATGGTGAGACCAAACCCCGGCAACGTGCTGCGCCGTGCAACCGCTATGCTCACAAATCCCCCTGCTTATCCGGCAAATCGCCCCCCAAATCAGTTCTTGTAGATCTGGTCGAAAATGCCGCCTTCGCCGAAATGGTCCTTCTGCGCCTTGGTCCAACCACCGAAAACGTCGTCGATGGTGAAAAGTTCAACCTTGGCGAAAGATTTTTCGTATTCCCGGGCGATCTCCGGATCGCGCGGCCGGTAGGAATTGCGGGTCGCGATTTCCTGGCCTTCCTTGGTATACCAGTATTTCAGGTAGGCTTCAGCTACCGCGCGGGTACCCTTTTTGTCGGCCACCTTGTCTACGAGAGACACCGGCGGCTCGGCCAGAATCGACAGCGGCGGAGAGACAATCTCAAACTTGTCCTTGCCGAACTCGCGCTGCGCCAAAAACGCCTCGTTCTCCCACGCCAGCAGCACGTCGCCGACGCCGCGCTCGACGAAGGTCACGGTCGAGCCGCGCGCACCGGTATCTAGCACGGGCACGTTCTGGAAGAGGTCGCCGACGAATTTTTTGGCCTTGTCGGGAGAACCGTATTTCTTCTGCGCATAGCCCCAGGCTGCGAGATAATTCCAGCGCGCACCGCCTGACGTTTTCGGGTTCGGCGTGATGACGCTGACGCCGGATTTGATCAAATCGTCCCAATCCTTGATCGCCTTCGGGTTGCCCTTGCGCACCAGGAACACGATCGTGGAGGTGTAGGGCGAGGCATTGAGCGGCAGGCGTTTTTGCCAGTCCGGCGCCACCAGGCCCTTGCCGGCGATCGCATCGATGTCATAGGCCAGCGCCAGCGTGACGATGTCCGCCTGCAGGCCGTCGATCACGCCGCGTGCCTGCGAACCCGAGCCGCCATGCGACTGCTTGATCTCGACGCTCTTGCCGGTTTCCTTGGCATAGGCGGCAATGAACGCCTTGTTGAAGTCGGCATAGAGTTCGCGCGTCGGGTCGTAGGACACGTTGAGCAACGTGAAGTCGGCGGCCAACGCCGAACTGGCCCAGAGCAGTCCCGCGACGAGCGGCAGAATACGACGGAACATCTCAATCTCCATTCGGCCGGATGAAGGATATCACCGGAGCCACGCGGAACATAACTCGCGACGAAGCGGCGTTTAGTCAACGAAACCGCATTTCATTGTTCGCGGCGGCGCAGCGTCATTGTCCTATGAAGTCGATATTCTAGAGCAGGATGACTATTCTTCGAATCGTCATCCCGCTCCATCTTTTGTTTGAGCATGATCTTTTCGGAAAACCGGTGCCCACTTTTCCGGATCATGCTCTAGGAAGTTTTGGTCGTGTGGATGCCGCATTCGGTCTTCGCCCGGCCGCGCCAGCGACCGGCACGCGCATCTTCGTCCGCCGATGTCCGGCTGCTGCACGGCATGCACCCGACCGACAGATAGCCCGACGCCACCAGCGGGTGCGGCGGCAATTTCGCGAGCTGGTAGATCGCCTCGATCTGTTCGCGCGCGACATTGGCGAACGGGTTGAATTTCAGCCTGGCGCCGTCGTCCTCGACAACCGCCATCTCGGCGCGCAGGCCTCCCTGGAAACGTTTGCGGCCGTTGATCCATGCCGAGAACGGCGCCAACGCCCGCGCCAGCGGCTCGACTTTACGGATACGGCAGCAGGCATCGGGATCGGAGAACCACAATTCACGGTCCGGGTCCTCGCGCGACAATGCTTCGTCGAGCGGCTTGATCGAGCGGACGTCGCGCAGGCCGAGCGTCGCGATCAGGGTGTCGCGATAGGCCAGCGTCTCCTCGAACAGCCAGCCGGTGTCGAGGAAGATCACGGGTATAGCCGGATCGACATCTGCCATCACCTTGAGCAATGCCGCCGATTCCGTGCCGAATGAAGACACCACCGCGAGCTTGTCGCGGCCGACGGTCTTCAGCGCCGCTTCGATGACTTCCGCAGGCGACGCGTTGCGCAGCGCATGGTCGAGCGCCTGCGCCGGCGATAGGTCCGTCGTCTGCTCGATCAACATTTGGGGCACGATCGCATTCACTGGCCGGCACTCTCCGAATGACGCAGCTGCATCCGCCGATGCAACGCGGTGGGACGGCCATCGCCGGTCGGCTGGTAGAATACCGAGTAGCGCTTGGCGGTCGCAGCAAACGCTTCCGCGTCGCTGTCCTTCTTCACCTCGAACGTGTCGAAGCCGGCGCGCAGCATGAACACGAACTGGTCGCGCAGCACCTGGCCGGTGGCGCGCAGTTCGCCTTCGAAGCCGTGACGCTCGCGCAGCAGGCGCGCCTGGCTGTAGGCGCGGCCATCGCGGAACGAGGGAAATACCAGCGCCACCGCGGCCAGGCGCCCGAGATACGGCACGAGATCGTCTAGGTCGCGGTTGTTCGGCCAGATCACGCCAAGCTTGCCGGTACGCTTCAACAGGGCTTCCGGATCCTCAAGGAACCGTGCCGCCGGAACGAGGATGGCGCCATCGCCCGGCAGCTCTGCCCCCTCGGGGACATGGACGAACAAGTCGCCGGTGATTTTTCCGTCTTTAACGAGTGGCATAGACCCGCTCCTTGAATGGCTCGACACCCAGCCGCTTCACCGTATCCACGAACAACTCCTCGGGGCGGTCGCGCAGCGCCAGATAGGCTTCGACAATGTCTTCGATGACGTCAGCGACTTCGGCATAGGGCACCGCGGGGCCGATCAGGGTGCCCATCTGGGCGTTCTCATCGGCGCGGCCGCCGATCGTGATCTGATAGAATTCCTCGCCGTTCTTCTCGACACCGAGAATGCCGATGTGACCGACGTGGTGGTGGCCGCAGGCGTTGATGCAGCCGGAAATGTTGATGTGCAGCCGGCCGATCAGTTCGGCGGTATCGTGGTTGGCGAAGCGTCGCGTCAGCTCCTGCGCGATCGGGATCGAGCGCGCATTGGCGAGCGAGCAATAATCGAGGCCGGGGCAGGCGATGATGTCGGTGACCAAATTGACGTTCGGCGTGGCGAGCCCGATGCGGTCGAGCGCCTTCCACAGCTGCGGCAGGTCGCGCTTGGCGACATGCGGCAGGCACAGATTCTGCTCGTGGCCGACGCGGATTTCCCCGAACGAGTACCGGTCGGCGAGATCGGCGACCGCGTCCATCTGGTCGGCGGTGGCATCGCCGGGCGGTGCGCCCACCGGCTTCAGCGACAGCGTCACGATCGAATAGCCTTGCACCTTGTGCGGGAACACCGAATTCTTGCGCCAGCGCTCGAACAGCGGATCATGCGCGGCCTGCTTCAGCTGGTCCGGCATGTGCGGCAGTTTCTCATAGGCCGGATAGGCGAAACGCGAACGCACCTCCTCGATGACGGAATGATCGAGCGTGAGCGCGCCGTCGCTCATCTGCTTCCATTCCTCTTCGACTTCCTTGGAAAACTTCTCGATGCCAAGTTCATGCACCAGGATCTTGATGCGTGCCTTGTAGATGTTGTCGCGGCGGCCATACTGGTTGTAGACGCGCAGGATCGCCTCGACATAGCTCAGGATGTCGCGGCCGTGCACGAACGGTTTTATTGTCTTGCCGATAAATGGCGTGCGGCCAAGACCGCCGCCGACCAGCACTTCGAAACCGGTTTCGCCGTCGGCATTCTTGAGCAGGCGCAAGCCGATATCGTGGACCTTGATCGCGGCGCGGTCATGCTCGGACGCGGTGATCGCGATCTTGAACTTGCGCGGCAGGAACGAAAATTCCGGATGCAGCGTGGTGTGCTGACGCAGGATTTCCGACCAGACGCGGGGATCCTCGACCTCGCCCGGCGCGACGCCGGCCCACTGGTCCGAGGTGACGTTGCGCATGTTGTTGCCGGAGGTCTGCATCGCATGGATGCCGACCTCGGCAAGGTCGGCGAGCGCGTCCGGCAATTCTGCGAGCTTGATCCAGTTGAACTGGATGTTCTGACGGGTGGTGAAATGGCCATAGCCGCGGTCGTAACGGCGCGCAACACGGGCCAGCGCGCGCAACTGCTTCGACGACAGCGTGCCATAGGGAATCGCGACGCGGAACATATAGGCGTGCAGCTGCAGATAGACGCCGTTCTGCAGCCGCAGCATCTTGAATTCGTCCTCGGTGAGTTCGCCGGACAGCCGGCGCTTCACCTGGTCGCGGAATTCTTCAACACGCTCGTTGATCAGCGTGCGATCGAGTTCGTCATATGCGTACATGATGGATGCCTTACGCCGGAACCGGAAGCAGATCGATGGTGAGACCTTCCGACCGGATATGTTCGCGGAGATTGCCGGGCTTGATCCCGCCGCCGTCCTTGAGCTCGACCGGCGCGATATAGGGACCGATCGCGCCGACGTCATCGGCGGTGGCTTCACCAAGCAGCGTTCGCGCCTCGTCGGAAGTGCGCACGATCGCGGCGTCCGACAGGTTCGCCGACCAGCCCTGCTGCGCGGTGCGATAGATCACGACGCCATCCCAGGTGCGGTTGGCGGTGACCATCGAGGGTCCCGTGATCTTGATCTTTTGTTGTAATGGCGAGGTCATTCGGCAACTTCCAGCAGTTGTGATATCACTTGATTGGGATCGGCAAGGTTTGAAGCGGCAAGGCGCCACGGCGCGGAATGCGCGACGACGTCGCCGATGATGAGGACGGCCGGCCCGCCATCGATTTTTTCAACCAGCGCCGGCAGTTGTTCGAGCGTGCCGACCACGGCCTGGGCATCCGGACGCGTCACCCGCGCGAACACCCCGACCGGCGTTTGCGGCGAACGGCCGGCGGCGAGCAGGCCGGCACGGATCGCGGGGGCGGCGGTCATGCCCATGTAGACCACGATGGTCATCTTCTTGTCCGTCAGCACCGACCAGTCGACGGTCTCGGCATCCCTGGCCTTGTGGGCGGTGAGAAAGGTGATGCGCAGTGCCTCGTGGCGATAGGTCAGCGGCGCTTCGAACTGCGCCGCGGCACCCAATCCAGCGGTAATGCCCGGCACCACCGAGTAGGCGACGCCGGCCGCGCGCAACACTTCGATTTCCTCGCCGCCGCGGCCGAAGATGAAGGGATCGCCACCCTTCAGCCGCACCGCGCGTTGTCCTGACCTGGCGGCCTCGATCAGCAATTTGTTGATCGCATCCTGGCCAATGCCGGGCTTGCCGACGCGGCGGCCGACCGGAATGCGCGAGGCATCGCGGCGAATACGATCGAGAACTTCCGGCGATACCAATTCGTCATAGAAAACGACGTCGGCATCCTGCAGCGCGCGCAGCGCCTTGATGGTGAGCAGATCGGGATCGCCCGGTCCGGCGCCGACCAGCGTGACCCGGCCTTCGGCCTTGCCCTGATCATTTGCACCGGCAAAAGCGGAAGGATCCGCGATCGCCTGCAATTCCCTGGCGGCTTCGTCCTTGCGCCCGGCCAACACCAGTGCGCCGATCGGACCGTCGATCACGCGCTCCCAGAAACGGCGGCGCAACGCAAATTCGGGAATCCGCGCATGCATCGCCTTGCGAAAGCCGCCGATGAAGCCGGCGAGATCGCCGATGCGCGCGGGCAGCACAGCCTCGATGCGCTCGCGCACACGGCGCGCCACGACCGGCGAGGTGCCGCCGGTGCCGACGGCGACGATGACGTCGCCGCGATCGACGATGGCAGGAAAGATAAAGGTCGAGTGGACGAGATCGTCCATCACGTTGACGGGCAGCCCGACCGCCTTCGCCCGCACCGACATCGCAATGCCAATGTCGCCGGCACCGGCGCAGAGGATCGCGATAACGCTGCCGAGGTCCGCAGCCAGCGGATCGCCCTTGGCGAGTTCGACCCGCGCGACGTCATTGGGGTCGAGCCCGCTGACATCATGATTGCCGTCGGTCGCGAACCAGCGCACCTGGGCACCGGCCGCCGCGAGCAACCGCAATTTGGCGCGTGCGAGGTCGCCCGCTCCAACGAGCAGCACCTTGCCGCTTTGCAGATCCAAAAACACCGGTAGATAGCGCATCAGTTACTCGCTTCCCCAACTCGGGGGTTGACTGAAATTATTTTCTATTTATCTCTCGCGCAATGGCTGCAAAGAGAAAATTATTTCTTCTCTATTGCGGCGCAACTTTAGAATTTTTCCACTCCCAAGTCCAAGGCCCAGAGATGCATCTTCTCAACAAAGAATCCGGCGGACGCGGGTTGCACCCCGCAGCGCTCAATCAAGCATCCTCGTTGCCGAAAATTCTCGGCGGCCAGCCCCTGCCGCCGCCCTCGATGGACCACCTCGACGAGCTCGAGGCGCAGAGCATCTACATCCTGCGCGAGGCGTTCGCGCGGCTGAAGAAGCTGGCGCTGCTGTGGTCGCTGGGCAAGGATTCCAACGTCATGATCTGGCTGGCGCGCAAGGCCTTCTTCGGCCGCGTGCCGTTCCCGGCTTTGCATGTCGATACCGGCAAGAAATTTGCCGAGATGTATGCGTTCCGCGACCGCTTCGGCAAGGAATGGGAGCTCGATCTCAAGATCGAGCCCTGCCCGTCGATCGACGCCATCGATCCGACACTGCCTCCGGCCGCGCGCTCCGCCGCCCGCAAGACCGAAGGCCTCAAATGGGCGCTGACGAAATACGGCTTTGACGGATTGATCGCCGGCATTCGCCGCGACGAAGAGGCCACCCGTGCCAAGGAGCGCGTGTTTTCGCCGCGCGGCATCGAAGGCGGCTGGGACGTGCGCGATCAACCGCCGGAGTTCTGGGACCATTTCAACGCCTCGCCGCCGCAGGGCGCGCACTTGCGCATCCATCCCATCCTGCATTGGACCGAGGCCGACATCTGGGCCTACACCAAGCGCGAAAACATTCCGATCATCCCGCTCTATTTGTCGAAGGACGGCAAACGCTATCGCTCGCTGGGCGATCAGGACATCACCAATCCGGTGGCGTCGACCGCCTCCAGCATCGATGAAATCCTGACCGAACTCGACGGCACCAGGGTGCCGGAACGTGCGGGCCGTGCGCTCGATCACGAAACCGAAGACGCATTCGAGCGGCTGCGTGTCGCCGGCTATCTCTGACGGACATTTGGTGTGAGCGCTGCGATGAACATGATCCTCCCCACAAGCGTTTCTGCAAGCGTATCGGCGACCCCCAACGGCACCACGCGGCCGCAGGTTCGCATCGTCATCGTCGGCCATGTCGACCATGGCAAATCCACCCTGGTCGGCCGCCTGCTGCATGAAACCGGCAGCCTGCCCGACGGCAAGCTGGAAATGCTGAAAGCGGTCAGCGCGCGGCGCGGCATGCCGTTCGAGTGGTCGTTCCTGCTCGACGCGCTACAGACCGAGCGCGACCAGGGCATCACCATCGACACCACGCAGATCCGTTTCCGCACCCGCTCGCGCGACGTGGTACTGATCGACGCGCCCGGCCACGCTGAATTTTTGCGCAACATGATCACCGGCGCCTCGCAGGCCGATGGCGCGGTGCTGATCATCGATGCGCTGGAAGGCGTGCGCGACCAGACCAGGCGGCACGGCTATCTCTTGCATCTGCTCGGCATCAAACAGGTCGCCGTCGTCGTCAACAAGATGGACCGGGTCGACTTCAGGGCGGGGCGTTTCAAGGAGATCAGCGACGAGATATCGGCGCATCTGATCGGCCTCGGCGTGACGCCGTCGGCGGTAATTCCGATTTCCGCGCGCGACGGCGACGGCGTTGCCGAACGCACGCCGCGGATCTCCTGGTACCACGGACCGAGCGTCGTCGAGGCGCTCGATGCGCTCGAACCGGCCCGGCCGCTGGAGCAATTGGCGCTGCGGCTGCCGGTGCAGGCGATCTACAAATTCGACGACCGCCGCATCGTCGCCGGCCGCATCGAGTCCGGTCATCTCAGCGCCGGCGATGAAATCGTCATCATGCCCGCCGGCAAGATCGCAAAGATCAAGACCGTCGAGAGCTGGCCGGTGACCCCGGTCAACGGCAGCCACGGCGCCGGCCGTTCGGTCGGCATCACGCTCGACCGCGAATTGTTCATTGAACGCGGCGACGTCATCGCCCATGCCGGCGCCACCCCGCGCGATACGCGGCGGATTCGCGCCCGGATTTTCTGGCTGCACGACAAACCGCTTGCCAAGGGCGAGCAGATCCTGATCCGCCTCGGCACCCGCGAGAGCCGCGCGCATGTCGTCGCGATCGAGAAGGCGGTCGATCCCGGCGAACTCTCCAATGAGGAAACGAAGTCGATCGCGCGCAATCACGTTGGCGAAATCGATATCTCGCTGGCGCAGCCGGTCGCGGCCGACCCCTATCAGGACAATCCGCGCACCGGACGGCTGGTGATCGAGGTCAACGGCCGCATTGCCGGCGGTGGTCTCGTGCTGTCGGTCGACGCCGGACAACGCGCCGTGCCGGTCGACATCGTCCCGGTGGAATCTGCGTTGCGTCCCGAGGAACGCTCGGCGCGCTATCGCCACAACGGCGCGGTGATCTGGCTGACGGGATTGCCCGGTTCAGGCAAGTCGACGCTGGCCCGCGCACTGGAGCGCCGGCTGTTCGGCAATGGCGGCTCGCCCATTCTGCTCGATGGCGACACGCTGCGCGCCGGGCTCAATGGCGATCTCGGATTTTCCGCGCAGGATCGCACCGAAAACATCCGCCGGCTCGCCGAAGTCGCGACCCATCTGGCGCGCAACGGCCACATCGCCATCGTCGCCGCGGTGTCGCCCTCCTCTGAGGATCGCGCCGCCGCGCGACGGATTGCGGACGCCGCATTCCGCGAAATCCATGTCGCGACCCCGGCCGAAGTCTGCGAGAGCCGCGACCCCAAGGGCCATTACGCCAAGGCGCGTGCAGGGACGCTGCAATCGTTCACCGGGATCGGCAACGACTACCAGCCGCCGGCCAGTTGCGAACTGAAAATCGACACCTCAACCGGTTCGGTAGCGGACGCCACCGACGCCATCGAGCGGATGCTGGCAGAGACCGGCATCTTGTTCGACGAACTGGTGGATCTCGCGGCCAATATCTAGGCTTTTTGGGGCCTTCTCATCGACCCGGCTTTAGCGCTAAAAGGCAGTTGAAAACTGCCCTTTGGCGCGCTTTTTGCTGCTTTCATCCCCGAAAGCTGCCTGTAAACGCCGCTGCTGCCCGAGAAAGCCCATCATGAATCGTGTCGATGCCCATGGATTGAAGATCGCCCCTGAACTGTTCGAGTTCATCGCCAAGGAGGCGACCCCCAAAACCGGGATTTCCCCCGACGCATTCTGGGCCGGGCTCGCCGCCATCATCGCCAAATTGGGCCCGAAGAATCGTGAGCTTCTCGCGGTCCGCGACGCGCTGCAGGCCAAGATCGACGGCTGGCACCGCGCCAACAAGGGCAAGGCGTTCGACATGAACGCCTACACCGCTTTCCTCAAGGAGATCGGCTACCTGCAGCCGGAGCCGGCAACGGCCAAGGTCGAGACCGCAGATGTCGACGAGGAAATCGGCAAGATCTGCGGGCCGCAACTGGTCGTCCCCCTCACCAATGCCCGCTACGCGCTGAACGCGGCGAATGCCCGCTGGGGCAGCCTGTATGATGCTTTCTACGGCACCGACGCGATCCCGCACGATCCGAGCGAAAGCGGCAAAGGCTACAACAAGGCGCGCGGCGACAAGGTGATCGCCAAGGCCAAGGCATTCCTCGACGCGGCGGCCCCGCTCGCAACCGGCAGCCACACCGACGTGACGTCCTACAGCGTGATCGCGGGTCAGCTCGCGGTCAAACTGAAGAGCGGCAACGCCACCGCACTGAAATCGGCCGACCAGTTCGCCGGCTATCTCGGCGACGCGGCTCAGCCTTCCGCGGTCCTGCTGGTCAACAACGGCATGCACGTCGAAATCAAGATCGACCGCAGCAGCGTCATCGGCAAGGACGATCCGGCCGGCGTCGCCGACATGATCCTGGAATCGGCGGTCTCGACCATCCTCGACATGGAAGACAGCGTCGCGGCCGTCGACGCCGAAGACAAGGTGCTGGTCTATCGCAACACGCTGGGTCTGATGGACGGCACCCTGTCGGCCGATTTCGAAAAGGGCGGCAAGACGCTGAAGCGCGCGCTCAACCCGGACCGCGTCTACAAGACGCCTGGCGGCAAGGAGCTGACGCTGCACGGCCGCAGCCTGCTGTTGATGCGCAATGTCGGCCATCACATGTTCACCGACGCCGTACTCGATGCGAAAGGCGAGGAAATTCCGGAAGGCCTGCTCGACGCCGCCGTCGCCGGCCTGCTCGCGATCCACGATCTCAAGGGTTCTTCGAAGACGAAAAACAGCCGCACCGGCTCGGTCTATATCGTCAAGCCGAAGATGCATGGCCCCGATGAAGTGGCGCTGACCTGTGAACTGTTCGGCGAAGTCGAGAAGCTGTTGTCGCTGCCGGAAAACACCATGAAGGTCGGCATCATGGACGAGGAGCGCCGCACCACGGTCAACCTCAAGGCCTGCATCCAGAACGCCTCGAAGCGCATTTGCTTCATCAATACCGGCTTCCTCGACCGCACCGGCGACGAGATCCACACCTCGATGGAAGCGGGCCCGATGATCCGCAAGAACGACATGAAGGCGCAGCCCTGGATCAAGGCCTATGAAGACTGGAACGTCGACATGGGCCTGATCGACGGCCTGCCTGGCCATGCCCAGATCGGCAAGGGCATGTGGGCAGCACCCGACAAGATGGCGGACATGCTGACGCAGAAGCTCGGCCATCCGGAGGCCGGCGCCACCACCGCCTGGGTGCCGTCACCGACCGCCGCCACGCTGCATGCGCTGCATTATCACCAGATCAACGTGCAGGCGCGCCAGCAGGAGCTCGCCAAGGGCGGCCAGCGCGCAAAACTGTCCGACATCCTCACCATTCCGGTGTCGCAATCGAACTGGGCGCCCGACGACGTGAAGCAGGAGATCGACAACAACTGCCAGGGCATTTTGGGCTATGTCGTGCGCTGGATCGACCAGGGCGTCGGCTGTTCCAAGGTGCCTGACATCCACGACGTCGGCCTGATGGAAGACCGCGCCACCTTGCGCATTTCCAGCCAACATCTGGCGAACTGGCTGCATCAGGGCGTCATCACCAAAGACCAGGTCATGGAGTCGCTCAAGCGCATGGCGGTCGTGGTCGACGGTCAGAACGAGGGGGATCCGCTCTACAAGCCGATGGCTCCCGGCTTCGACGGCATCGCCTTCAAGGCTGCCTGCGATCTGGTGTTCAAGGGCCGCGAGCAGCCGAACGGCTACACCGAATACATCCTCACCGCCCGCCGCCGCGAAGCCAAGGCGGCCGGCTGATCGGCCGGCCGTTCGATCCGGATATTAGGCCGCGCGTATCGTTTGCAGGAATTTGCCGACTTCCCGCTTGAGGGAATGGCCTTCCTGCGAGAGCGAACGGGCGGAACCATGAACCTGTTCGGCCGCAGCTTGCGTGTCGGCCGAACCGCGGCTGACATCGCCGAGGCAGCTGCCCACCTCGATGGCGCCCTGGGCGGCTTGCTGGACGTTGCGCGCAATCTCCTGCGTCGCGGCGCTCTGCTGTTCGACAGCTGCGGTGATCGCGGTTGAAATCTCGGAGATTTGCCCGATCGTGGCGCCGATCGCCTTGATGGCCGACACCGAGTGCTGCGTTGCAGATTGCATCTGCGTGATTTGGGCGCCGATTTCCTCGGTTGCCCTGGCGGTTTGGGCCGCCAGCGCCTTGACCTCGGAGGCGACGACCGCAAAGCCGCGGCCCGCTTCGCCTGCACGCGCGGCTTCGATGGTCGCATTCAGCGCCAGCAAATTGGTTTGCTCGGCCACCGCCGCGATCAGCTTGACGACTTCGCCGATCCGGCCGGCGGATTGCGACAGCTCGGCGATCCGCTCGTTGGTCTGCTCGGCCTGACGCACCGCAGCCTGGGTGATGTCTTCCGATTGCTTCACCTGTCGGCCGATCTCGGTCACCGAGGAAGCCATCTCTTCCGAGGCGGCGGCGGCCGATTGTGCACTGGACGACGAGCGGTCGGAAGCGGATGCAGCCTTCGCCGTATGCTTGTGATTGGTTTCGGCGGTCCGGGTCAGGCTGCCTGCAGCGAGTTCGATCTCGGAAGACGCCAATGAGACGGCCTCGATGATCTTGCCGATCGCCTGCTCGAAACCGTCGGCGACCTGGCTCATCGCCAGCTTGCGTTCTTGCTCCGCTTTGAGCTTGAGGCCGGCCTGCTCGGATTCCATGGCCTGAACGCGTAGCGCGTTTTCCCTGAACACTTGGACGGCGCGGGCAATAGCGCCGACTTCATCCGTCCGCTTGAGCGACGGTATTTCAATATCCAGCCCGCCGCCGGCGAGCCGAGCCATCACGCCGGTCATGCGGGTCATCGGCCGGATCACACCCAGGCCGACACCGACCAGGCCGCCGCCGATGATCAGGAAGACCAGGCCGGAGATGCCCCACAAAATGACGTTGAATGTGCCGACACGTTGGGTCGCAGCGCTTTCGATCGCCGCGTTGTCGTCCGTGGTCTTCTTGACGATTTCGTCGATCAGCGCGCGATGCGCGAGATAGGCGGTCGTGATCTCCCCATACGACTTTGCCGCACCGGCTGCGTCTGCCTTGGCCAGGGCCGGCAGGAACACCTGCTCGACGGCGGTCCAGAAGCGCTGCACTTCGCGATGCGAATCCACGACGAGCTTGGCCTTGGCCACAGGCTCGAGGTCCGACTTCACCCAGAACTCGTGGCGCTCGTCGTATTCCTTTTTCAATTGCTTCAGCCGCTCGCGGCGGTTGGCGAGTTCAGCCGGATTGTTCAGGGCAAGCGTGGCTTCGAGATAGGATTCGATCACGTATTCCGGCGGCGGCAGAATGTCGGCGATCAAATCGTTGCCGAGCTTGAGCTTGTTGTAGAGGGGGCCACCGACCTTGACCTCGCTGAGCGCGAAGATGCCGGTGAAGACCACGGCCCCCAGACCAATGGCCGTGACCAGGCCGAACAGCACGATGGCGCGGGTGATCGTCAAACGAAGCGTCATTGCCAGCGTTTCCTTAAAATCAATCCGATTTTGCTCTTGGCGAGCCGAACTTGAATTCTCTTAAAACGCGAGGACTATTCACCACTCGCGTTAACGTTCCGTTTGTCTTCGCGCACAATTTCGGTTCCCCAGCCGGTCGGGCGCCTCCGTTGAAATGCGGAAGGCAGCGCGAACTGTCGCATGGCTGGTGCCGCTTTGCCGCACCGCAGGAACGTTTGAATCGCGCGCCCGTTGAGAATCGGTCTCAACTGACATGGAGGAGATGAAGATGGATTGGAACCGGGTGGAAGGAAACTGGAAGCAGTTCAAGGGTGCTGCCAAGGAGAAATGGGGCAAGCTCACCGACGACGATCTCAATGTGATCGAAGGCCGTCGCGAGCAGCTCGAAGGCAAGCTGCAGCAACGCTATGGCTTCGCCAAGGACCAGATTCACAAGGACGTGGATGACTGGTTCAAGAGCCTGAAATAGCCACCCAAAATGAAAGCCCCGGCAGCGCCGGGGCTCTTCTTTGGGCGGCCGCTAGATCACCGCGATGTATTTCAACAGCGAGATCACGCCGAGGATGATCACGACAACACGGCAAATCTGTTTGGCGCGGCCGTCGATCGGCAACAGGTTGATGAGATAGAGGACGAGGATAACGACGAGAAACGTGACGAGTACGCTGACAAGCATGCGGGGCCCCCTCGGCTGGCAAAGCGCTGTTAGTGTTTTGTTAACGTGGCAGGCCACATTGGGTTCCAGGTGGGGAACCTACGTCTGGACGTAAAAATCCCAACTATTTCAATGCTCCCGTCGTTTTATGGCGCAGGCACTGTCTATTTACCCTTTCCCCCAATGACCGCAGGGGGAGCATCATGTTGAATCGTCTGACCGACTCCACGCTGCTGAAGGCCGTCATCCTGGCCACCGCCAACGTGGATGGCCGGGTCATAGGCGAGCGGAAGCGACGCCGTCCTTCAGACGGCCATGCCCGGCCATGACGGAAATTGGAACGCCGTGCCCCCGACCAATTGATCGTCACTCCCGCGCCACCTCCGGCACGCGTTCGTACTTGGCGCGCAGCTTGTCCGAGGCGGGTGAGAAGTTCAGCTCGGCGCCGCGTTTGTCGGCGCTGCGGCCGGCGACCAGCAGACCGTTTTCACCGGCGACGATGTCGCCCCTGCGCAGCGTCGGATCGTTCTCGATCTTGACCGGCGCGAGCCCGATCTGATCCTTGCCGTTGCAGGTGCACCCGCTGACGAGCTCATTGCGATAGCGGAACGCGTTCGGCAGTTCCGAATAAGGTTTTCCGTCTTCGGCGGCGGCGTTGTCGATGCTGCTGCCGTAAAACACCTTGGTCTCGCTGGCCGGGCAAAAACTGTCGCAGGAGGCCACGCGGCTCGCATTGTCCGACGCCGTCAGCGGGAAATAGCGCCCGTCGCAGGTGCGCACACAATACGCCTGACCGCCGCCGCCATAACGCCGCATCTCGCCGCGTTGAAGCGGCATCGATCCGTCGCCGTTCGCAAACGGCAACGAAATAGAGGGGCCCCTCGCCCGGCTGAGGCCGCCGAACAGGGCCGAGAAGAAGTCCTGGGCCTGCGCCGCCGGCGCCGACGCGAAAGCGCCTGCCAATGCC
Organism: Bradyrhizobium sp. LjRoot220; assembly: GCF_964252915.1. Lineage (NCBI taxonomy): Bacteria > Pseudomonadati > Pseudomonadota > Alphaproteobacteria > Hyphomicrobiales > Nitrobacteraceae > Bradyrhizobium > Bradyrhizobium sp. LjRoot220. The sequence goes on along the minus strand of NZ_CAXUPS020000011.1, from coordinate 156,134 downwards.
GCGCCCAGGATTACCATTCTGCTCACGCCCATCCGCATCTCCTGTTGCGGCCGACAACTCAATTGAGCTGCGACGCCGTCAAATTCATGGCCTGCCGCCCCGAGGGCAGCGTCGTCGCCGCCGGGCGCACCGGCTGCGTCGCCGGGCGAACGCTGATGTTGGTCCTGGTTTCCAGGTTCCTGCTCGCAATGTGCGGCGCGTTCTTCGGCAGCACGACGACCCTGGTGCCGATATCGACCCGGCTGAACAGATCCGTGACGTCCTCATTTGTCAGGCGGATGCAGCCGCTGGAGACGAACTTGCCGATCGTCGAGGGATCGTTGGTGCCGTGGATGCGGTATTGGCTGGAGCCCAGATACATCGCCCGCGCGCCGAGTGGATTGCCGGGACCGCCGGCCATGAAGCGCGGCAGGTAGGGCTGGCGCGCGATCATCTCCGCCGGCGGATGCCAATCCGGCCATTCGGCCTTGCGGCTGATGGTCTGCACGCCGGACCAGGTAAAACCCTCGCGCCCGACGCCGACACCATAACGAACGGCGCGGCCCTGGCCGAGCACGTAGTAGAGCGCGGTGTTGCCGGTATCGATCACGATAGTGCCGGGCGCTTCATTGGAATTGAAGGCGACGACGGCGCGGCGCAGCCGCTCCGGCACGACGCCCGCGTCGGGCGTTGTCGGCTCGGCCATCACCTCATCGGAGGGAAACGGATTTGGCTGGGTGGAAGCGTAACCCAGCATCTGCGCGCTCGCCGCGCTGGAGAACATGGACGGCGCCAGCAACATGGCGCTGACGAAGACGAGCGTTTGTATTACGCGCGACTGATGCCGGCGATCAGAGGACTGTGTCATGGGACTGCCCCGTTGGATACGCATCGTGTGATGCTCTGGGTTGGCAACGCGACCGGGGCTGCGCAGTTCCCTGCGACTCGACCTGATCGGCCTCCTGTCAAGCGAGCCGGTGCTCACACTTCCGCGACGGAACTTTCGCCGCGGCCGCCCGTTGGATGCTTTCAAAACTCGGTCCGCGAGGCGACGTCGCGGCGGCCATGTGATCACCGCCACGCGCGGGGGAGATTCGTTGTGCGCGTCGTGCCCCCCAAGCCTTTGCCAGAAGAACGCAAGGCGCCGGAAGAACACAAGGCGCGGTCCAATGAAAGCAAGCCGCCGGAACGCAAACCGGCGCAAGGTGAGCACAAGACCACCGAACGAAAGCCATCCGACCGCAAGACCTCTGACAAGGCCTCCGACCAAAACGGTTTGCCGGGCGACCGTCAGAAAGCCAATGCGCCGGAAGGCGCACCGCTTCCCGACAGCAAGGTCGAACTGCCGCCAGTCATTCGCCGCGCCGACATCGTCGCCTTTTCGCTGGTGTCGCTGCTCGTCATCTGCGTCGTCGCCGTGCTCTATGCCGCGAAGGCGTTCTTTCTTCCCGTCACGATGGCCTTCTTCGTCGGCACCATGCTGTCGCCGGCGGCGAGCTTCCTCGAGCGCTATCGTATTCCCCGCGCTCTGGGCGCCGTCCTGATCGTGGCCGCGGTCGGCACTGGCGCAGCCTTCATGGTCGGCCTGATTGCATCGCCGGCGATGGAATGGAGCAACAAGCTTCCGGAATTGGGGGCGGAGCTGAAGGAAAAACTGCATGTTTTCGACCGGCCGCTGGCGCTGTGGCAGCAGCTGCAAGGCATGCTCGGCAGCACCGACACGTTGGCGACGTTCCACATCCCGAAATTCGACTGGGTGCAGCCGACGCTCGAATTCCTGTCGCCGACCTTCGCCGAGTTCCTGCTGTTCGTCGCCACGCTGATATTGTTCATCGCGAGCTGGAAGGATCTGCGCCGGGCCCTGGTGATGAATTTCGGCGACCGGCCGGCGCGGCTGCGGACGCTGCGGATCCTCAACGAGATCGAGGAGCATCTGGGCAGCTATCTGCTTACCGTGACGATGATCAATGTCGGCGTCGGCATCGCAACCGGCATCATCTGCGCGGTCACCGGCATGCCCAATCCGGCGGGGCTTGGCGCACTTGCCGCAACGCTGAATTACATTCCGATCATCGGCCCGGTGGCGATGTTCGTCGTGCTGGTCGTGGTCGGCCTGGTCGCCTTCCCGACGATCAGCGCGGGGCTGCTCGCACCGCTGCTGTTTGCGGTGATGACTTTCCTCGAAGGCCATTTCCTCACGCCAACCATCGTCGGCCGCAAGCTCGAACTCAACGCGCTGGCGGTATTCATCGCGCTGGCGTTCTGGACCTGGCTGTGGGGACCGATGGGCGCGTTCCTGGCGTCGCCGATCCTGATCGTCGCGCTGATCCTGAAGGAGCATCTGATGCCGGTCAATTCGCCGCAGCTGCCCTAAAGCCAATGGGTTTCGCAGCAGGAACTTCCGCTTCGGGCGGACGTTTCCCCGATAGCTGATTTGAGCTTGGAACATTTCCTGGAGCTTTTGATGTCGATGACCAATGGCGACGCCGCAAAGAACCTGACGGATAAAGCGACCTACGAACGCCTGGAAAAGGATGTAACTGCCGTGAAAAACGATATCGCAGCCCTCACCGAACAGATCACCGATGCGCTCAACAATTTTGCCGGCACCGCCGGCAAGCAGGCACGCCGCGGCTACAAGCAGGCGCGCGCCAATGCGGAGCAGGCCGTTGACGACATGTCCGAGCGCGGCAGCGCCATGATGGACGCGGCTCAGGATGCGGCCTCCTCGATCGAGGAATCGCTGGAAGACGTCATCGCGCAGCGACCACTAGCAACGGTAGGCCTCGCGCTGGGTGTGGGTTTCCTGCTCGGCGCGATGTGGCGCCGGTAATCAGGCGATGTCGCAATGATGACCCGCGGCGGAAAGCCAGCCTTCATCTGCCGATGGCGGCGCTGGCGCGAGGTCGTTTCTTTTGCTGATGTTCTTTTCTGATCGAGGCGGGGCCGATGTTTCAGCGCGTGATCGATGACTTCAAGGATTCGACCGGCACCGCGTTGCGGCTGACCTCGCTGGCGGCAACGGCCGCGTTCGCCTTGCTCGTCACCACATCGTTCCTGTGCGCGGCCGCCTTCGTTTTCGTGCTGGATAAATACGGCCCCGTCTATGCTTGCCTGACAGGCGCCGGCATCTTCTTCGTGGTCACGATGATTGCGGCGATTTCCTACATGGTGCGCAAGAAACAGATCGAGAAGCGCGTCAAGGGGACGGCAAAATCCGCCGCGCAAACCATGCTGGCCGACCCGATGCTGGTGGCCGCCGGGATCCAATTGGTGCGCGCGATCGGCATCAAGAAACTGATCCCGATTCTCGCGATCGGCGGCCTGGCGCTGGGCTTTTTGGCCAGCCGCGGCCAGGGCCAGGCCGGCGGCGAGGCACCGGCGGAGTAGGTTCACTTCCTCGCCGTCGTCCCTGCGACCCGTCTCCGCCAAGGCTTCGCCGGGGTGGTGGTATGAGGCACGCCGAAGCCTTAGCGAAGGCGGCACGCAGGGACCCATACGCCGCGGCGTTCGTTGTTGAGGAAGGTATCTAACGCCAGCGCTCTCACCGAGAAGCCGCGGCGTATGGGTCCCCCGATGCGCAATTGCGCATCTGAGCGCAAGGCCGGGACGACGGCGCCGTTTGTTGTTGCACCATCATTCAAACGCAGATTCACCTTCTCGCGGCGCAAAGCGCCCGAAGTTTTAAAATCATCCGCCCTCCCAATTAGAGGGCGCAGGGAAGACCGGGTGCGCGCTGCACCCGCGGTCCCGTGTGCGGTTGGTAGATAGAAAGCTGCACACGAGCATACAGGGCAGCGGTGAACACCCGGCCTTCCCTGCGCAATGGCTTTACGGCTTATAACGAGCTCTCCCCGGAGAACGGCTCTTTTGCCTCCGTTGCGCCCCGGAAGCAGTTGCCTCCAGGTGCATTGACGCCAGCACCGCGACGTCGGGACCACTCGTCTTCACCGTACGCTTCGGCGCCTTTGGTCAAGGGCACCGTCACGTCCACCGCAACCCCGTCCAACGTCCGTGACCACGGCCGACGCCCTTCTGACCAGGACGGGATGGCCAAGGATATACCCCAGATTTGCCTTCCGTAAAAGCGAAATATTTTTTATTCTGGGGCTTGACACTGTTTCCGCAAATCAGAATTGATTTGCCCGTCGGGTCAATTTGCCGCGGCTCTTTCCGTCATTCCGGGGCTCGCAAAGCGAGAGCCCGGAATCCATTAAGCGGCAGCGCATGCGGCCTGATGGATTCCGGGCTCGCGCTACGCGCGCCCCGGAACGACGGAAGACGGCGATAGCTTTCGCGCTTACGTCACGCAGCGCCCGGGCTGGAGCAGCTTCGCCACTTCGGTGAGGACGCTGACCGGCGGCTCGCAGGCCTCGGCGATTTTCCTGGCGGCGGGCTTCGTCACCGGCGGGGGTTTCGGCGGGCCGTTGCGCGTTTCGTTGCGCGCCTCCTTCGAGGATTCCCTGTTGGAGAGTTCCATGGCAACGGGCACGCGGACCAGCACCGAGGTGTCGGTGACGCCGTCGTGCCGCATGGCAATGGTCTGGGTCTGCCCGGCTGAGGCGGGGACTGACGCGCGATCGGACTTGGCAGCGCGATTGACGCCGGCTTCGGGCGCAGCAGCGGTGGCCTGGCGGCTGCCAATCAGGTCGTGCGCGACTGCGAGCTGGACCGCGCCAAGGGTCAGGGCGATCGCCAGCGAGCCGAAAATTCCCTTATGAATCTGTGACATATTGGTGTGTCCCTCGCCCCGTGGCGATCATGAACACAACACTAACCAAGCCGTCAGGGTTCGGCTCGGGCGTGATCACTTAACCGTGTACGAAATAATTTTGGACCGCCTGGAACGAGTCCGGGGCTGGCGAGTCTTTTCAAAAGCCGGTCATTCCCCCTGCCCCATAGACCGGTGATGTGGGGCGCGACCGTGGTGATGCCGGTCGCGCCCTGCTTTTTTTTTGCGCTGATATCGCTGCGGTATTTGGGCCGCTGCCGGTGACGGCTGTTTTTCGGCGCGTCTTCGACGCTGTATTGGGCGATGCAAGCATTCCTCCGTCAGCGCAACCGCCTTGCGGTTTGATGATAAGCCTTGGCAAAAGCACGCCAAGCCCATTCGCCGGCACCGGCGCAACCCGACGAGAGCGATCCAATGCCCCCCGATCCCCAGCAGTTTGCGAGCGACAATTATGCCGGCATTTGCCCGGAGGCGTGGGCGGCGATGGCGGAGGCCAATCATGGCCATGCGCGGGCCTATGGCGACGATCCCTGGACCCAACGCGCGTCGGACGCGTTCCGGGCGTTGTTCGAAAAGCCGGACGCCGAAGTGTTTTTCGCCTTCAACGGCACCGCCGCCAATTCGCTGGCGCTGGCATCCCTGTGCCAATCCTATCACAGCGTGATCTGCTCTTCTTCGGCGCATGTCGAAACCGACGAATGCGGCGCGCCGGAATTCTTCTCCAACGGCTCGAAGCTTTTGATTGCGGCGAGCGAGGACGGCAAGCTGACGCCGGAGCAGGTAGCAGGGCTCGCCAACAGCCGATCCGACATCCATTTCCCGAAGCCGCGCGTGGTGACGATCACGCAGCCGACCGAGACCGGCCAGGTGTATTCGCTGGACGAAATCCGCGCGCTGTCGGCGACCTGCCGCGAACTCGGCTTGCGGCTGCACATGGACGGCGCCCGCTTTGCCAACGCCTGCGCGTCGCTGAAGTGCTCGCCCGCGGAGATGACCTGGAAGGCCGGCGTCGATCTCCTGTGTTTTGGCGGTACCAAGAACGGCATGGCTGTCGGCGAGGCGATCCTGTTTTTCGATTGCACCCTCGCCGAGGATTTCGACTATCGCTGCAAGCAGGCAGGGCAGCTCGCCTCGAAGATGCGCTTCCTCGCGGCACCCTGGGTCGGGCTGCTGCAAGACGGCGCATGGCTGCGCAATGCGCAGCACGCCAACGCCGGCGCGGCGCGGCTCGCCAAAGCGGTCGCCGACTTGCCGGATTTCAACTTGATGTTTCCGGTGGAAGCCAACGCGGTATTCCTGCGCGCCTCGGCCGACCGACTGGAGGCGCTGCGCCAGCGCGGCTGGCAGTTTTATACCTTCATCGGCGGCGGCGCGCGCTTCATGTTCGCCTGGGATGCCGATCCTGAAAGGGTCGATGCGCTGGCGCGGGACATCAGGGAGGTGAGTGAGGCGCGGAGGTAGATTTCGAGAGGCGAAAAGAATTCCTTCTTAACCGGACCACAATTGACGAAGGGCAAGGCTGATGGCTGGGGTTCGAAAGTTCCTGCGATTGGGAATTGGATCGCTTCTCGTATCAGCCTCATTGGTGAGTGCGATCGGCATCACGTCAGCGAATGCGAACCTGCAGTTGGGCGGGCAGGGACCCATATGCATCAGGATTTACGAACTGGCCGAGGATCGGAGCTTTAAAACGCGTGATGATTTCGCTGATCGCGTCGGTGGTGCACTTCAAGCCAAGATTCAAATATTTCGACCGGTAAGGACTGTTCGGGCAGAGCCAAATTGCATTAAGCCTGATCGGCCGGGATATGATCGTCAACTCAGAATGATTTTAACAGTCAAGAGACAGACGATCAAAATAGACGGCCGCGACTGGAACTTGATCATAGTTAGTGGAGTGTCGGCGGACGGCGTGTTTCAGGACCGCGAAATCCAGCCGGTCGTGATCGTACAGCAAGAAACCGTCTCTGACACCAGCATCGTAGATGGGCTGATTCAGTTCGTCGATCGCACAATCGTAGAAGCGCTGCGACGATAGTTGCTGAGCGTAGTCTCATCGTCCCGGCCTTGAGTGCGCAATTGCGCATCGGGGACCGATAGTCATCGATGGAAGTTGTTTAGCCCGCTGAGTGTTGTCTTCCTTTCCAGCAACAGGGGCCGCGGCGTATGGGTCCCTGCGTTCGCAGGGACGACGGAAATGCGAGCAAGAAAAAAACGGCGCGCCGTGAAGCGCGCCGTTTCGATGCAACACCAGTGATCCGAGCCTAACCCGTGGCCGCCCGTGGCGCGCGGTTGCGGGAGTTGCGCTGGAAGAACAGCGCCTGGCTGGCGACCGCCGAGACCATCGCGGGCTGGAACGGTTTGGAGATCAGGAACGCCGGCTCGGGGCGCTCGCCGGTGAGGAAGCGCTCGGGGTAGGCGGTGATGAACACCACCGGGACCTCGAACACCTTCAACAACTCGTTGACCGCGTCGAGGCCGGAAGAGCCGTCGGCCAGCTGGATGTCGGCGAGGATCAGGCCCGGCTTCTTGTTCTTGGCGAGCGCGACCGCGTCGGCATGGGTGCGGGCGACGCCGATGACGTTGTGGCCGAGATTCTTCACGAGGCTTTCGAGGTCCATCGCGATGAAGGTCTCGTCCTCGATGATCAGAACGTCGGTGGCGATTTCCGCCGCCATCTCGCGGCCGGCGGCGTCCGCAAGCTTGCGGGTTTCGGCGATGTCGGTGCCGAGAATGAACGAGACTTCTTCCTCGGAAAAGCCTTCCAGCGACAGCAGCAGGAAGGCCTGACGCGGCAACGGCGTGATGTTCGAGAGCCGGCGCTCCGACGGCAACGCCAGCGTCGCGACATCCGGGTTGTCGTTGACCGCGACCGAATTCCAGATCTGCGTGAACAGCTTGAATAGACCGGCGCGCGGACCATGCCGCTCGTCGAGCAGCGAGCCATCCTGCAACAGGGCCTCCAGCATGGCCCCGACATAAGCGTCACCTGACGACTGGTTTCCGGTCAGCGCGCGGGCGTAGCGCCGCAACAGCGGCAAATGTTCGGCAACGAGCTGTGATCGGGACATCCCCATTCCATCCTTGTCTTAGGCCGTGTGTCGGGTCGTAATACTGAGGTGGTGAATACTTAGGTGGTGGCTTCGAACGCCTTGTCCAATCCCTTTATCGTCAGGGGGTGACCCGGTTCCCCCGCCATTCCCACTACGCCCGGCAGCGAAGAAAGTTCCAACAAATGTTCCTCGATTTCGGAACTTTCCAGCGCAGTTCGCATTAGCCCCCTAACCAAGGAAGCGCGGCGAAGGCCCAATTTTGGGGAAAAGTCTTGAAATACAAGGTACTTAACACTCGGGGAAGCGTGGATGACATCATGAAAGAACCAAAGAAGCAGGGCGGTCTAAATGCAGAGATCCAGTCCCGAATCGGTCATCAGCTCCGCGCCATGTACGACGACGTGGTGCGGCAGGGGGTGCCTGACCGCTTTGCGGAGCTCATCCGGAAGCTTGACGGGCCTGAAGCGGCAACCCAAGCGGCCCAGCCGGACCAAACAGCAAAAAATGACGGGAGGGACTAATGCCTCTCACAGATTCTCTTCGCGACGACATCCTGGCGTCGGTACCATCGCTGCGCGCGTTCGCAATCTCGCTCAGCGGTAATGGCGACCGGGCCGACGATCTGGTGCAGGAAACCCTGCTGCGCGCGATCGCCAATATCGACTCGTTCCAGCCCGGCTCGAACCTGCCGGCGTGGCTGTTCACGATCCTGCGCAACCTGTTCCGCTCCGACTATCGCAAGCGGCGCCGCGAGGTCGAGGACGCCGAGGGCAATTACGCCAAAACCCTGAAGACGCAGCCGGCGCAGAACGCGCATCTGGAGTTCGAGGAGTTTCGCGTCGCGCTCGACAAGCTGCCGCAAGACCAGCGCGAAGCGCTGATCCTGGTCGGCGCCTCCGGCTTCTCCTATGAGGACGCCGCCGCGATTTGCGGCTGCGCGGTCGGCACCATCAAGAGCCGTGTCAACCGCGCCCGCTCGAAACTGAGCGCCCTGCTCTATGTCGACGGCGCCGAGGATTTCGGCCCCGACAACACGGTGCGCGCGGTGATCGGCGGCAACAACTGACAGGCTTCGCTTGACATGACGCAAGAAGGCGGCCCGACCGGGCCGCCTTTTTGTTTGTCTGGAAGTTCCGGGCTTCAGTTCAGGCCGCCAAAGGCGTAGATCAGCACCAGAATGGGGATCGGCACGCCGAGCAGCCACAACAGCAGATAACGTCCCATGCTTTCGTCTCCTCCATCATACCGGTAAAACGCGCGGGCGATGGGAGTGGTTCCGTACTTCGTAGGGTGGGCAAGGCGCTCTTGCGCCGTGCCCACCATCTATCCGGCTCCACGTCGTTGAATGGTGGGCACGCGGAGCCTGTCATCGGGCGCGCATTCGCGCGCCCCGGTGGCTTTGCCCACCCTACGAAACTTCGCGCGCCTCGGAATGACGGCGGCGGTGGGACTCTACTTCACCGGCCGTACCGGCGCGGAGAGCTGTTCGGTGCGGTCGCGTTCGCTCATGTCGACGACGGTGACCATGGGGGCGGTCAGTTCGTAGACGTAACTGACATCGGTGAAATAGCGCTTGGCGGTGCCGCCGAGCGCTTCCGGCGCCACACGGTCGAGCAGGATCAGGCCGAAATCCGAATCCTCCCGCCGCGTCGCGGCACTGGTATTGAACTCTTCCCAACGGAAATGGAAAACCGTATCCGGCTCCTCGCCCGATATTTCCCAGTTCGCGACGATATGCGGATGCTTGCCGACCAGCGACAGGCCTTCGTCGGAATGCGACGCCAGTTCGAAGAACAGCAGCGACAGCGATTGCGCTGCGCGTGCGCTCACCGCGATATCCGGACCGTTGACCGCGATGCGGTCCGCATGCGGTATCGCGCGCGACTCGAACAACCCCTTCAGCTTGACGCCCTGCCACTGGCTCTCGCTCAGCAGCGTGACCACGTTCGACATCGCATGGATGCGCCCGATCAGGAGTTCGCGCGAGACGTCCATGTCGGAGCCGTGGCGCAGCGTTCGCGTCACGATCGACTGGATCACGGCGAGGATGTTCTTGACCCGATGGTTGAGTTCGTCGATCACCGCCGTCAGCCGCCGCTCGAAGCCGATGCGCACCTGGATCTCGCGGCTGAGCCTCAAGTTGTTGTAGGCGACATAGCCGAACAGGCCGCAGACGATGCCGGTCAGCGCCAGCCCGATCGCCGCCACGATCGCCGCGGTCTGCTGCGCTCGCACCACCGCGCTGGACTTGGCGTAGTAGCCGAGCGACCAGTCGCGGCCGCCGAACGTCACGGTGCGAACCATCGACGGCGCCGGGCCCTCCGGCTTGACCGCCTGCAAGGTGACGGCGCCCTGGTCGTTGGCGACGAATTCGTCATTGGCGTCGCGCGGGTCCTTCAGCACCACCGAAAACAACGACTGGTCGTCATTGGTCAGCATCAAGGTCGCCAGCTCGTAGGAGAACGTGACGAAGCCGACGGCCTCGCTGGAGCCTTCCTGGAACACCGGCGCGGCGAGCACGATGCCTACCGGACCGGACTTGTGCAGCAGCGGGATCGGGTCCGACGCCACCGGCTTGCCGCTCTCGATCGCCTGCGTCAGCACCGGCGCGATCACCGAGTGGCGTTCGTAGGCGCGCCCCGGAAAGCCCAGCGTCTCCGCGCTGCGCGGTTCGAGGTCCATCAGCACGTTGATCGGCTTGTCGATGGCCTTGAGATCCAGCGGCCGGTCGTCGAAATCGCGAATCGTCGGATCGGTGAAGCCCGAGCTTTTCAGCACCGCGCGTGCCGCCTCCAGCTCGTCCGGCTTGAGCCGTGCGATCCAGGAGGCGACCACGAAATCGGCTTTGAAGGCATAGATCGACGTGCGCAGCGGCTGCAGCATGTTGGCCTTGACTACCGACGGCGCGCGAAACAGGCCGGAGGCGACGCGCGCCAGCAGCTCGCGTTCGGTCAGCCGGTCCTGCACCAGGCTGGCGTGGACGTCGATGGCGCGCGCCAGCGCGATGCCGTCGAGGGTCACTTCCTGCTCATGAACGCGATAGGCCGCGAGACTGGAGAGCAGCGCTCCAATCAGGGCGATAAAGCCGATAATGAAACCCAGCCGGACCACTCGCTTACTCGGGAATGAAGTGTTGGCGAACAGGGAAAGAAAGCATTCGAAGTCTGCCGGGGCAGCAACAAATGGAAACCGGGCGACGGCGGATCGCGGGCGAATATGGATGAGCGATCATCAGCACGCAACTAACAGGATGACAGCGAAACGACGCAGCCTCCGTTAACGCTGATTTCGCGGGGCCAGTGCCAACCAGCCCGGACCGATTTGGTTCCAGGCGTACCGACGGTATCTTCATCCCGGGCAATGTCGTGCCCGGGGATGGCGGATTTGAGATCGCAGGAGGGTCCAAAGCCGAACCTTGCGTGTTAACCCTAACCCGCTTCGAGCTCCGTCTAACCGACGGCCCTGGTCTAGCCGGCCTTGGTCTAACCAGCCTTGGCCTTCGGCGCCGGGCGCAGGCCGCCCTTGGTCTCGATGAAGCCGATGATGCGCTCGAGCCCCTCGCTCTTCTTCAGATTGGTCATCACGAAGGGACGCTCGCCGCGCATCCGCCTGGCGTCGGTATCCATCTTTTCCAGCGAGGCGCCGACATGCGGCGCGAGGTCGATCTTGTTGATCACCAGCAGGTCCGAGCGGGTGATCCCCGGCCCGCCCTTGGACGGGATCTTGTCGCCGGCGGCGACGTCGATGACGTAGATCGTGAGGTCGGCAAGTTCGGGCGAGAACGTGGCGGCCAGATTGTCGCCGCCGGATTCGATCAGCACCAGATCGAGATTGGGAAATTTCGCACGCATGTCGGCGACCGCCGCGAGATTCATCGAGGCGTCCTCGCGGATCGCAGTGTGCGGGCAGCCGCCGGTCTCGACGCCGGCGATGCGATCCGCCGTCAGTGAGCCCGAGCGCACCAGAAACTCGGCGTCCCATTTGGTGTAGATGTCGTTGGTGATCGCGGCGATGTCGTAGCGCTCGCGCATCGATTTGCAGAGCAGATCCATCAGCGCGGTCTTGCCCGAGCCGACGGGGCCGCCGACGCCGACACGCAACGGGCCGTGAGAATTGGTCATCTAAGGTATTCCCTCAGTTGTCGTCCCGGCGAACGCCGGGACCCATACCGCGTGATCTATCAATGAGGCAGCATCGCAGACGCCTGCGGCAAGTGCCCATCGTGAAAGAAGCTGTCTGACAGCGTGCCTCAACGATGGGCCGCGGCGTATAGGTCCCGGCGTTCGCCGGGACGACGTGTGGAGGGAGGCTTGCCCTGCTCATGACCGAAACAATCTCGTATATTGCGTCTCGTGGCGGAGGCTGGCGAGATCGGCGCGAAAGGTGGCGCTGCCGAGATCGTCGAGCGAGGCGTGCAGCGCGCGCGCCGCGGTGGCGACCACCACCGGCTCCAGCGCGGCCAGGATGCGCTGGCTGTCGGTCTGCCCGAGCGGGACCAGCCGCGCGCCGGCAGAGATCCAGTTCGAGACCACGGCATGCAGGAAGGCATGCATCGCAGGCGCCAGCGGAATCTTGTGCGCGGCGCTGACGAGGCCGACCGCGACGGGATAAACGATGACGCCGCCGCAAGCCGAAACCAGCGCATCGAGGCCGTCGCAGGTCCAGGCCGCGCGCGCGATGTCGATGAAGGCGCGGCCTTGCGTCGAGGTTTCGAGCTGCCGCTCGCGCGAGGGCACGAACGCCGCCGCAAGCTCGGCGACCTCGTGCAGCGCGCCGTGGTCGTTTGCCGTCGCCGCCCGGTGCGTCTGTGCCACAAACACGCCGTCGCAAAAGCCTGAGCCATCGGCCAGCATCGCCGCCAGCCAGCCGCGCAACGAGGCGGCATCGACAATGTCGCCGGCCTCCACCGCCCATTCGATGCCGCTGGAATAGGAAAACGCGCCGACCGGAAAGGCCGGCGACAGCCACGTCATCAGCCGGTATAGCGCCGCGCCCTCGTCTGCCGTCATCCCGTCCGGCGCATTGGCTGGACCGGGCTCACTTGCGGTCATGAGCATGAGAGTGATCGTGGTGGTGGTCGTGGTCGTGGTCGCAATGCTCGTCGTGACGATGGCAGTGGTCGTGCGCGTGACCATGCGAAGCGTGATCATGACCGGTATGCCCATGCGCGGCTTCCGCCGCGTGGGCGTGGCCGGCATAGGCGCCGCCTTCGGGATCGAACGGCGCTTCGATCTCGATCACGCGCGCGCCCAGCCCCTTCACCATCGCCTCGATCACGTGATCGCGGCGGATCCGCAAGCCCTTCGGCATGATCTGCGTCGGCAGATGGCGGTTGCCGAGATGCCAGGCGACGCGAACCAGATGCAGCGGATCGGTGCAGCGGATTTCGATCAACGGCTCGGGGGCCGCGACCACCTCGATCAGGCGACCGTCTTCCAGCACCAGCGCATCGCCGCCGCGCAGCGCGATGGCGTTTTCCAGATCGAGCAGGAATTCGAGCCCGCGCGTGCCCGTCATCGCCATCCGCCGCCGGTGCCGATCGTCGAAATCGAGCACCACGGTATCGGCGCCGGCTTCCGTCCAGCGATGCTGGCCCTGAACGCTTGTTGCGCGGATCATGCGAGAATACCTGAAGCATGTTCGAGCATAGGGGCCTCATGGTTCGAGACGCGCGGCGTTGCCGCGCTCCTCACCATGAGGGTTTTAGACCTCATCCTGAGGAGGCGCAAAGCGCCGTCTCGAAGGATGAAGCCACCGAATGCGCGACGATGCAGCATACGCACTAAAACTTCTCCACCTTGCCGTCGCTGATGATCTCGATCACGGTCGGCGCGGTCTTCATCTGCGACGAATATTCCCGCCACACCTTCATGTGCGGCGCCTTGCCATGGGCGTTGAGGTCGTCGCGGGTTTCCCAGCGCTCCACCACCACATACAGATTGGGATTGTTGACGCTGACATGGCCTTCATAGGAGAGGCAGCCCTTCTCCTTGAGCGTTTCGGCGGTGCAGGCCTTGTGACCCTTGATGAAGTCGTCCTTGTTTTCCGGCTTCATCGGCGTGGTGGCGATGACGTAGATCATGGAATTTTCTCCCTGTTGTTCTTGCTTAGCGGGTCTCGACCTTTTCGGGCGTGATGTACTCGATCTTCGGCGGCGCGCTCATGCATTTGACCGCGACGCGGCCGAAGGTCTTCATGTGCTCCGCGGTGCGGTGCGGCCCCAGCGCCTCCATGTTCTCCCACTGCTCGACAAACACCATCTTGGAATGGTCGGTGACGCTTTCATGCAGATCATAGGCGATGTTACCCGGCTCTTTCCGGGTTTCCATGATGCAGGCGGTGGCCGCCGCGATGAAATCGGCGCGCGTTTCAGGCTTGATGGTCAGCGTGGCAACGACGTAGATCACGTGAGTTCTCCCGGACTTTGTTCTGGCTAAAGCGTGCCCGGACAGAACCCTAGTACATGAAATAGCGCTGCGCCATGGGCAGGACCTCGGCCGGCGCGCAGGTCAGAAGCTCGCCGTCTGCGCGCACCTCATAGGTCTCGGAATCGACCTCGATCTTGGGGGTGGCGCCGTTGTGGATCATGCTCTTCTTGGAGATGCCGCCCCGGGTGTTTTTCACCGGATAAAGCTTTTTGGCGATCCCGAGCTTGCGCGCCAGCCCGCCCGTGATCGCGGCCTTGGACGTGAACACCACGGATGATGCGGTCAGCGACTTGCCGTAGGCCGCGAACATCGGCTGATAATGCACCGGCTGCGGCGTCGGAATGGACGCGTTGGGATCGCCCATCGGTGCAGCCACGATCGAGCCGCCCTTGATGATGCAATCCGGCTTGACGCCGAAGAACGCCGGCGACCACAGCACCAGATCCGCCATCTTGCCCTTCTCCACCGAGCCGATCAGCTTCGATACGCCGTGCGCGATCGCGGGATTGATGGTGTATTTGGCGATGTAGCGCTTGACGCGGAAATTGTCGTTGTTGCCCTTGTCCTCGGGCAGCGAGCCGCGCTGCTTCTTCATCTTGTCGGCGGTCTGCCAGGTGCGGATGATGACTTCGCCGAGCCGGCCCATCGCCTGCGAGTCCGACGACATCATCGAGAGCGCGCCGAGATCGTGCAGAATATCTTCCGCCGCGATGGTCTCCTTGCGAATGCGGCTTTCGGCGAACGCCAGATCTTCCGCGATCGAGGGATCGAGATGGTGGCACACCATCAGCATGTCGAGATGTTCGTCGATCGTATTGCGGGTGAATGGCCGCGTCGGATTGGTCGAGGACGGCAGCACGTTCTTCAACCCGGCGATCTTGATAATATCAGGCGCGTGGCCGCCGCCGGCGCCTTCGGTGTGGAAGGCGTGGATGGTGCGGCCCTTGAAGGCTTTTACGGTATCTTCGACAAAGCCCGACTCGTTCAGCGTGTCGGAATGCAGCATCACCTGGACGTCGTAGTCATCAGCCACCGACAGGCAATTGTCGATCGCCGACGGCGTGGTGCCCCAATCCTCATGCAGCTTGAGCGCACAGGCACCGGCCTTGATCATCTCCACAAGTGCTGCCGGGCGCGAGGCGTTGCCCTTGCCCGATATGCCGAGATTGACCGGGAAGGCATCGAACGACTGGATCATCCGCCCCATGTGCCACGGGCCGGGCGTACAGGTGGTGGCAAAGGTGCCGTGCGACGGGCCGGTGCCGCCGCCCAGCATCGAGGTGACGCCGCTCATCAGCGCGTGTTCGATCTGCTGCGGGCAGATGAAATGGATGTGGCTGTCGAAACCGCCGGCGGTGAGGATTTTTCCTTCGCCCGCGATGATGTCGGTGCCGGGTCCGATCACGATGGTGACGCCCGGCTGGATGTCGGGATTGCCGGCCTTGCCAATGGCGGCGATCATGCCTTCCTTGATCGCGACGTCGGCTTTGACGATGCCCCAGTGATCAACGATCAGCGCGTTGGTGATAACCGTATCGGCCGCGCCCTGCCGGTTGGTGACCTGCGACTGGCCCATGCCGTCACGGATCACCTTGCCGCCGCCGAACTTCACCTCCTCGCCATAGATGGTGAAATCCTTCTCCACCTCGATGATGAGATCGGTATCGGCCAGCCGCACCCGGTCGCCGGTGGTGGGCCCGAACATGTCGGCATAGACGGAACGTTTGATTTTTACGGACATGCGGTTCGCTCCAGGAAACAGGTCGTCATCCTGAGGTGCGAGCCCTTTTGGGCGAGCCTCGAAGGATGATTGGGTTTGCGCGCGTAGCTCATCCTTCGAGGCGCGCTCAAGTTAGCGCGCACCTCAGGATGACGGCGGTGGGCGTGGCGAATGCTGTTCACAACTTCCCCTGCACCTCGCCGCGAAAGCCGTAGATCACGCGTTTGCCGGCGAGTGCGACGAGTTGCACGTCGCGGGTCTGGCCGGGCTCGAAGCGGACCGCGGTGCCGGCGGCGATGTCGAGGCGCATGCCGCGGGCTTTTTTGCGGTCGAATTTCAGCGCCGGGTTGGTCTCGAAGAAATGATAGTGCGAGCCGACCTGGATCGGGCGGTCGCCGGTATTGGCGACCGACAGCGTCACGGTCTTGCGACCGGCATTGAGTTCGATCTCGCCGTCCTGGATGAAGCGTTCACCGGGGATCATTTTTCCTCCTCCGTCATTCCGGGGCGATGCGTAGCATCGAACCCGGAATCTCGAGATAAAATAACTTCTGGATTCCGGGTTCGGCGCTTTGCGCCGCCCCGGAATGACGACATCACCTGATCGGCTCGTGCACGGTGACGAGCTTGGTCCCGTCCGGAAACGTCGCCTCGACCTGGATGTCGTGGATCATCTCGGCAATGCCGTCCATGCACTGTGCACGGGTGATGACCTGCGCGCCTGATTGCATCAGTTCGGCGACGGTACGGCCGTCGCGCGCGCCCTCGACGATGAAGTCGGAAATGATCGCGATCGCTTCGGGATGGTTGAGCTTGACGCCGCGCTCCAGCCTGCGGCGCGCCACCATCGCGGCCATCGAGATCAGCAGCTTGTCTTTTTCGCGGGGGGAGAGATTCATGCGGGCACTCGAGTGATTAATCTAGGTAAGCCAGAGACGTTAGTTGAGCCAGAGACGTTAATTAAGCCAGAGTCTTGGCAGCGGCACGCCGGAGGCGCGGCCGAGCACGGTCATCATGTCGGCGCGGAGCCGCGCCGCATCTTGGGCACAGAAGCGCGCCATTGCAAATCCATTCCACACGGAGATTCCGACCTCGCCGCCGAACGTTTCCGATGCTGCGCGGATCCGCTCCACCACGGCCTCGTCGCCGGGCACGATCAGTGCGGTACCGATGGCGACGCCGTCTTTGGAGATGGCGGGTTGTGCGAGCTTCGCGCCGATATCGCCGTCGAGCCGAATGGTTTCGGCAAACACCAGCCGACCGCCGCGACGCAAGCGCCAGCGGTCGATGAATTCGCCATGCAGCATCCGCTCACCCATCGCCGCGCGGCCGAACACCACGATTTCGCACAGCAAAAGCGAGGCGTCCTCAGCCAGATCGATATCGATGCGGCGTGAGATGCGCGCCCGGTCGAACAGGATGGTCTCCTGCGGCAGCCAGGAAAGGTGCGCGCCGGCCTCGGCCTTGAGCGCAATGTTGAGCGCTGCTGCGGGCCCCGCCGCGCGATAGACCTTCTCGGCAGCCGCCGTGGTCAGCGTCAGCCGCGCGCCCTCGCCGGCGCTGATATCGATATCGAAGCGGTCGCCGCCGGCGATGCCGCCGGCGGTGTTGACGAACACGCCGGAAAGGCCGCTGTCCTCAGGCGAGGGAAACCGCACGCGCAGTGAGCCGGATTCATGCAACACGCCGCGGCGGGTGAAGCCGTCCTGCAGCCGCACGTCGAATTTGACCGCGCCCCGGGCTCGGTTGTCAGCGAAAGTCGATGAAGCCGCGCCCGTCGTTTCGGTCCGCATCCGTCCCCCAAAACCGGCCGCCGCGGCACAAATGCTCTAACTGTTACAGCGCCATCTGGCGGCTGATCTCGGCGGGATCCATCGCGCTCCGGTCGCACGCATATTTCACCGCGCCCCGGTCCATCACCGCGAAATTGTCGCCGAGCTCGCAGGCAAAGTCGAGATATTGTTCGACCAGCACGATCGCCATGGTGCCGAGGCTGCGCAGATAGGAGATGGCGCGGCCGATGTCCTTGATAATCGAGGGCTGGATGCCCTCGGTCGGCTCGTCGAGCAGCAACAATTTTGGCCGCATCACCAGCGCCCGGCCGATCGCGAGCTGCTGCTGCTGGCCGCCGGAAAGGTCGCCGCCGCGCCGGCCAAGCATCGAATTCAGCACCGGAAACAGCGAGAACACGTCGTCGGGAATATTGCGGTCGTCGCGCTTCAGCGGCCCGAACCCGGTCTTGAGATTTTCCTCCACCGTCAGCAGCGGAAAAATCTCGCGGCCCTGCGGCACGAAGCCGATGCCTTTGCGGGCGCGCTCATACGGCTTGAGGCCCGTGATGTCGTCGCCATTGAGGGTGATCGAGCCCGAGGCAATCGGGTATTGGCCGACCATCGCGCGGAGCAGCGAGGTCTTGCCGACGCCATTGCGGCCGAGCACGCACGTCACCTTGCCGGCCTCGGCCTTGACCGAGACGCCGCGCAGCGCCTGCGCCGCGCCGTAATAGAGGCTGATGTTATCGACGTTCAGCATGGATCACCGCCCCAGATACACTTCGACCACGCGATCGTTCTGCGAGACCTGGTCAATGGTTCCCTCGGCCAGCACCGTGCCTTCGTGCAGGCAGGTCACCTTGACGCCGAGTTCGCGCACGAAGGTCATGTCGTGCTCGACCACCATGACGGTCTTGTCCTTGTTGATTTCCTTGAGCAGCTCGGCGGTCTGATGGGTCTCGACGTCGGTCATGCCGGCGACCGGCTCGTCAACCAGCAGCAATTTCGGATCCTGCGCCAGCAGCATGCCGATCTCGAGCCATTGCTTCTGGCCGTGCGACAGGCTGCCGGCGAGCTTGTTCCGCGAATCCTTCAAGCGAATGGTTTCCAGCACGCGCTCGATGCGTTCGGCCTCGGGTCTGCTGCCGCGCCAGAACAGCGTGCCTTTCACGCTGTGATCGACGTTGAGCGCCAGCAGCAGATTGTCCTCGATGGTCTGGCTCTCGAACACCGTCGGCTTCTGGAACTTGCGGCCGATGCCGAGTTCGGCGATGCGGGTCTCGTCGAGGCGCGTCAGGTCGGTGACGCCGTCGAACAGCACGGTGCCCTCATCCGGCTTGGTCTTGCCGGTGATGATGTCCATCATCGTGGTCTTGCCGGCGCCGTTGGGACCGATGATGGCGCGCATCTCGCCGGGCTCCAGCGTCAGCGACAGATTGTTGATGGCGTGGAAACCGTCGAACGAGACATGCACGCCGTCGAGATAGAGCAGCGCGGAAGTCGTCCTTGTACCGATGACGTTCATGCGCTCACTCCGCCGGCTTCGGTTCGCTGACGCCGTCTTCGCGCGCGGCGCTTTCGGCGTTGAGGCGCTTGGCGCCCCACGGCTCATACCAGGCGTTGAAGGTACCGATGATGCCCTTGGGCAGCAGCAGCGTCACCAGGATGAACAGCGCGCCCAGCATGAACAGCCAGTACGGCGCCAGCGGACCCGACGTGAACACGGTTTTGGCGTAGTTGACCACGATGGCGCCGAGCGCCGCCCCGATCAGCGTGCCGCGGCCGCCGACGGCGACCCAGATCACCGCCTCGATCGAATTGCCCGGCGCGAATTCGCCGGGATTGATGATGCCGACCTGCGGCACATACAGCGCGCCGGCGACGCCGGCAATGCAGGCCGAGAGCACGAACACGAACAGCTTGTAGGATTCGACGCGGTAGCCCAGGAATCGCGTGCGGGATTCGGCGTCGCGGATCGCGATCAGCACCTTGCCGAGTTTGGAGGTGACGACCGCGCGGCAGATCAGGAAGGCGATGATGAGCGCCAGGCAACTCAGGATGAACAGCGCGGCGCGGGTGCCGTCGGCCTGGACGTTGAAGCCCAGGATATCCTTGAAGTCGGTCAGTCCGTTATTGCCGCCGAAGCCAAAGTCGTTGCGGAAGAACGCCAGCAGCAGCGCGTAGGTCATCGCCTGCGTGATGATCGACAGATAAACACCGGTGACGCGCGAGCGGAACGCCAGCCAGCCGAAGCAGAAGGCGAGCAGGCCCGGCACCACCAGCACCATCAAGGCTGCGAACCAGAACATGTCGAACCCGTACCAGTACCAGGGCAGCTCCGGGTAGTTCAGGAACACCATGAAATCGGGCAGGACCGGATTGCCATAGACGCCACGGCTGCCGATCTGGCGCATCAGGTACATGCCCATGGCGTAACCACCGAGCGCGAAGAACGCGCCATGGCCGAGCGAGAGGATGCCGCAATAGCCCCAGATCAGGTCGATCGAGAGTGCCAGGATGGCGTAGCAGACATATTTGCCGAACAGCGCCACCAGATAGGTCGGCACCTGGAACATCGAGCCTGATGGCAGCAGCAGGTTGGACAGCGGGATCAGCACGCCGAGGCCGGCGACGATCAGCAGGAAGACGGTCGCGCTGCGGTCCAGCGAGCGGGTGAGGACATGCGGCGTCATCGGCGGTCACCTCTCCCGCTTGCGGGGGAGCATAGGTCGCCTTCGGCGACCGTTCTTAGATAAGAACGCCGACGCGAAGCTTCGGCTATGGCGCGAAGCGCGGCGGGTGGGGGCTCTCTCCAATCGAAGAGTGTTACTCGTGGCGACACCCCCACCCCTACCCTCCCCCGCAAGCGGGAGAGGGAGTCAGAGCACGGCGCGGTGAAGCATTCCATTGCAGTAAGCGGCGTCATGCTTCGATCGCCCGTCCCTTGAGCGCGAACAGGCCGCGCGGCCGCTTCTGGATAAAGAGGATGATCAGCACCAGGATCGCGATCTTGCCGAGCACGGCACCGGCGACCGGCTCCAGGAACTTGTTGGCAATGCCGAGCGTGAAGGCGCCGACCAGCGTGCCCCAGAGATTGCCGACGCCGCCGAACACGACGACCATGAAGCTGTCGATGATGTAGCTCTGGCCGAGATTGGGGCTGACATTGTCGATCTGCGACAGCGCCACGCCGGCGATCCCGGCGATCCCCGAGCCGAGGCCGAAGGTCAGTGCATCGACGCGCGAGGTGGCAATGCCCATCGAGGCCGCCATGCGACGATTCTGCGTCACCGCGCGCATTTCCAGACCCAGGGCCGTGTAGCGCAGCATCGCCAGCAGGACGGCGAACACCGCCAGCGTGAAGCAGAGGATCCAGAGCCGGTTATAGGTGATGGTGATCTGCCCGAGCTCGAACGCGCCGCTCATCCAGCTGGGATTGCCGACCTCGCGGTTGGTCGGGCCGAACATGGTGCGCACCGCCTGCTGCAGCACCAGTGACAGGCCCCAGGTCGCCAGCAGCGTTTCCAGCGGCCGGCCGTAGAGGAAGCGGATGATGCTGCGTTCGATCACGACGCCGAGCGCGCCGGCGACCAGGAAGGCGAGCGGGACCGCCATCAGCAGCGAATAGTCGAACAGTCCGGGATAGCTGGTGCGGATGATCTCCTGCACCACGAAGGTGGTATAGGCGCCGATCATCACCATTTCGCCATGGGCCATGTTGATGACACCCATCACGCCGAAGGTGATCGCCAGCCCGATGGCGGCAAGCAGCAGCACCGAACCCAGCGACAGGCCGTACCAGGCGTTCTGCACCATCGACCACATCGCAAGATTACTCTGAATCGAGGTGATGGCGCTGGCTGCGGCCTGCGCCACCAGCGGCGGCGCGTCGCTGCCAAGGCCGGTCAGCAGCGCCAGGGCTTCCTGATCGCCGCGCGCCTTGATGATGGCGATGGATTCCAGCTTCTCGGCGTCTGACGCGTCGGACTTGTAGAGCAGGATGGCGGCGCGGGCCTCGGCAAAGGCCGCTTTCACCGCCTTGTTGGTCTCTTTCGCCAGCGCGCCGTCGATGACCGGAAGGGCGGTCTCCTCATGGCTCTTGAACACCGATTGCGCGGCCGTCAGCCGCTTGGCCGGATCGGGCGACAACAGCGTCAGGCCGCCAAGCGCGGCCTCCACGGTGCGACGCAGGCGGTTGTTGAGACGGACGGCGGCGGCGCCCGCGGGCAGGCTGGCGACGGCGGCGCCGGTGGCGGCGTCGATGATCTTGCCGTCGGCCTGCGTGACGAAGACTTTCTTGGATTCCGGATCGGCCGACAGCCGGCCCTCCCCCAGCGCGCTGATGATCGTAAACGCCAGCGGATTGCCTGAGTTCGCGACCGCGCCGATCGCCTCGTCGGTGTCGGAAAACTCGTCATTGGCGAATTTGGCGACCGCGTCCTCGAACGGACCGGCCAACGCCGGCACGGCGAAGGCAGCGATCAGGAAGATTGAAACAACGAGTGCGCGTAGACGGTCAATGAGACTGGCAGGCAATTTACGACCCCGGCAGAGGTAAAAGGAAGGCGGCGACATCGCCGCCTTCCGGTCTTCCCTTGGAAGTTTCTTGTTGCACTCAGAGCGCTATCAGGAGCCCTGACCGCCGCACTTGTTGGTCTTGGTGTTGTAGTTGCCGCACTTCTTGCCAACCCAGTCGCCGATCAGGTCCTTGGAGCCGTCGAGCTCCTTCGACCATGCGTCGCCGGCTACCAGGCCCGGGGTCTTCCACACCACGTCGAACTGGCCGTTGGCTTTGATTTCGCCAATGAACACCGGCTTGGTGATGTGATGGTTCGGCAGCATCTTGGAGGTGCCGCCGGTCAGGTTCTTGGCTTCGATGCCGGGCAATGCGTCGATCACCTTGTCGGCGTCGGTCGACTTCACCTTCTCGACCGCCTTGACCCACATTTCGAAACCGATGACGTGTGCTTCCATCGGATCGTTGGTCACGCGCTTCGGATTCTTGGTGTAGGCCTGCCAGGCCTTGATGAACTTCTCGTTGGCCGGGTCCTTGATCGACTGGAAGTAGTTCCAGGCGGCCAGATGGCCGAGCAGCGGCTTGGTGTCGATGCCGGCGAGTTCTTCTTCACCGACCGAGAATGCGACAACCGGAATGTCGGTCGCCTTGATGCCCTGGTTGCCGAGTTCCTTGTAGAAGGGAACGTTGGCGTCGCCGTTGATGGTGGAGACCACAGCGGTCTTCTTGCCGGCCGAGCCGAACTTCTTGATGTCGGCCACGATTGTCTGCCAATCCGAATGACCGAACGGCGTGTAGTTGATCATGATGTCTTCCTGCTTGACGCCCTTCGACTTCAAGTAGGCCTCGAGGATCTTGTTGGTGGTGCGCGGATAGACGTAGTCGGTGCCGGCCAGCACCCAGCGCTTCACCTTCTCGTCCTTCATCAGATAATCGACCGCGGGGATCGCCTGCTGGTTCGGCGCAGCACCAGTGTAGAACACGTTGCGCTCGCTCTCCTCGCCTTCGTACTGCACGGGGTAGAACAGGATGCTGTTGAGCTCCTTGAACACCGGCAGCACGGATTTGCGCGACACCGAGGTCCAGCAGCCGAACACAACGGAGACCTTGTTCTTGGTGATCAGCTCGCGGGCCTTTTCCGCGAACAGCGGCCAGTTCGACGCCGGATCGACCACGACGGCCTCGAGCTTCTTGCCCAGTATGCCGCCCTTCTTGTTCTGCTCGTCGATCAGGAACAGGACGGTGTCCTTCAGCGTGGTTTCGCTGATGGCCATGGTGCCGGAAAGCGAATGCAGGACGCCGACCTTAATGGTCTCCTGCGCCTGGGCGGGGCCGAATGCGGCCAGGCCCAAAACCAGGCCAGCGGTCGCTGCCAGCCAACGACGGCGGCTCAGCGTCGCTATATCGTGGGTAAGTTGTGTAAGCATGAAATGTCATCTCCCTGACGCAGGCGTGAAACGCTGCGAAACGGCCCCAACGGCCGCCTGCATTAATGGAATCGCAAGAACCATGCCACGGACTGGGCACAGGTTAAGTCTATAGAATTGCAACAGAATCCTCCGCTTACGGCGGAAATGGCGAGAAATCTGCCTATTTTTTGGACTGAAAAAATGTATTCTTTTGCGGCAAACAGTCTATTTTCTAAGCAAAATAGGCCATTTGGCTAATTTTACGGCACGAGATTCTGGCGTTACGGTGGCAGGGAAGCCGGCCGAGGCCGCCGGAACGAGCGAGTTTTCCGGCTATTTCTTAACCGCACCAAGCATTTCCGGCGATTTACCTTGAAAGCGCCGTGTTCATGTTCCATATGAGCCCGGTGACCTAGAGAATCATCAGGTCCTTGCGAGCCGCGTGTTCTGATCCCGTTCAACGGTTTCTGGCTTGCCCCTTCAGCCTAGCAAAACCGACGCCCCAAACACGCGGGTGTCTCAGACACCCCCTCGCGCGCTCCTGGCTGTATCAGCCGGGCGCCTGCCTTTTATAATGGAAAGAACCACCTTTTGACCTCCTTTCAGGATTTCGGCCTTGCCGATCCCATCTCGCGTGCCCTCAAGGAAGAGAATTACCTTACCCCCACACCCATCCAGGCCCAGACCGTTCCCCTCGCAATGACCGGACGCGACGTCGTCGGCATCGCCCAGACCGGCACCGGCAAGACCGCAGCCTTCGCGCTGCCGATCCTGCACCGCATTCTGGAGAACCGCATCAAGGTGCAGCCGAAGAGCTGCCGCGTGCTGGTGCTCTCGCCGACCCGCGAATTGTCGGGCCAGATCCTCGACAGCTTCAACGCCTATGGCCGGCATATCCGCCTGACCTCGACGCTGGCGATCGGCGGCGTGCCGATGGGCCGTCAGGTCCGCTCCCTCATGCAGGGCGTCGAAGTCCTAGTGGCCACCCCCGGCCGCCTGCTCGACCTCGTGCAGAGCAACGGGTTGAAGCTCAATCAGGTCGAGTTCCTAGTGCTCGACGAAGCCGACCGCATGCTCGACATGGGCTTCATCAATGATATCCGCAAAATCGTCGGCAAGCTGCCGATCAAGCGGCAGACGCTGTTCTTCTCGGCCACCATGCCGAAGGACATCGCCGAGCTCGCCGAAGCGATGCTGCGCGATCCCGCCCGCGTCGCGGTGACGCCGGTGGCCTCCACCGTCGAGCGCATCACCCAGCGCATCATCCAGGTCGATTTCGCCGCCAAAGCGGGGATCCTGGCCCAGTTCCTGAAGCAGGAGCCGGTCGACCGCGCGCTGATCTTCACCCGCACCAAGCATGGCGCCGACAAGGTGGTGAAGGGCCTCGCCAAGGTTGGCATCCGGGCCGACGCCATCCACGGCAACAAGTCGCAGAACAACCGCGAGCGGGCACTGGCATCGTTCCGCTCCGGCGAGATCCGCACCCTGGTCGCCACCGACATCGCCGCCCGCGGCATCGACGTCGACGGCATCAGCCATGTGTTCAATTTCGACCTGCCCAACGTGCCGGAAACCTATGTCCACCGCATCGGCCGCACCGCGCGCGCCGGCGCCGAGGGCGTTGCGATCTCGCTGATCGCAGGCGCCGAGGAAATGGGCTACCTGCGCGACATCGAGCGGCTGATCCGCGTGGTGCTGCCCCGCGAAGACCGCCGCACGCCCGGCACGCGCGATACCGCGCCCGCACCGTCCCAAAAGCCGTCCCAGAACCGTGGCGCACGGTCCGCGCCGCGTGGCCACTCCCATGGCCACAGTCATGGCGGCCGGTCGAATGAAGCGGCACCGGGCTCAAAAGGCCCTCGCCGTCCCCGCCGCGGAGGTGGTAATAATGCCGCGCCGCAGCCGACCCGGCATGAGTCGCCGCGTCCGGCGCAGGGTGGCAACAGCGAAGGCATTCAAGGCGTCGCCTTCTTGCATCGCGAGAGCCGCCCGAATACCCAACCCAACCGTACCCATCGGCCGCAGCGCTAAGCCTCGATCGATCTGGAGACAAATATGGCTAAAGAAGAGCTGATCCAGTTCGAAGGACTGGTGACCGAAATCCTCCCCGACGCGCGCTACCGCGTGCAGCTCGATGCAGGACACGAGATTGTTGCCTACACCGCGGGCAAGATGAAGAAGAACCGGATCAAGACGCTGGCAGGCGATCGGGTCACGATCGAAATGTCACCCTATGATCTGGAGAAGGGCCGGCTGATTTTCCGTCACAAGGACGAGCGTCCCTCGACCGGTGCCCCGCGTGGTGCACCGCCGCGCGGCGGCCAGTTCCGCCGCCGGTAACAGGCTTTGTAACGACCGATTGCCATCGTGCCCGACAGCTGATGTCGGTGCGCGATGGACCGGGCTTGCCCTGTTCAAAAAATCGTGCACGTCAGGATTGTTTTGGACCCCTTGATCGAATAATATTGGTGATCGATTTTCGGCCGGACGACATTAGCTATCCACCGGTACAGCCGGTTTAGACGCTGACGACCCTTCCAAAAATTCGATCTCACCAGCCCGTCGAGAGGTGGGCTACGACTAGTATATCCGAGAAGGGACTACCCCCGTGAGCATGGGAACCGTGAAGTGGTTTAACGCAACCAAGGGCTATGGCTTCATCCAGCCGGATGACGGCGGCAATGACGTGTTCGTGCACATCAGCGCTGTCGAACGTGCCGGTCTTGGTACGCTGCGTGAAGGCCAGAAGATCAGCTACGAAATCGTGGCCGATCGTCGCTCTGGCAAATCTTCGGCCGACAATCTTCGCGCCGCTGGATGAGCGATTTTTCAGGACGCCCGGTGCGCCCTTGAAAATTGCTTCGAAATGACAAAAGGCCGCGCCCATGGCGCGGCCTTTTTTCTTGCATGCGTAGCGCCGTCGCGATCCTTGCGGCGCGGCGGCCTATGATTTCGGGCAGCCAGTCGAGGATGAACTGGGTGGCGGATTGAAAACGCACTGCGACTGGCGTGGACGGGTATAGGTGAAATCGGTCAAGTTGATTCCGGTTTTTGTCATCACATAGCCGATCGCGGGCTTATAATTGTAGCTGACCTCGCTATAGATCAGATAGGTATCGGCGACCTTGAGCGCGGCCGGTATCGTCACGGTACCCGATGGCGGCGCCGCTCCCGACGTGGCGGACCAAATTTGCTTCACGGAAAGATTCGCGTCGACGTAGAGCTCCACGATCCTGGCATTCACTTCCGAGGCGGGATAGGGCGTCATGATGCTGGTGCTGGCGTTGAATATGTTATTCAACTGGGTGCTGGTGACCGAGACGTTCTGCGACGTCAGATCGGACAGCGTTCGCGCCATCAACGTCACCTTGCGGTCGACCGCGATGCCGGACGAAAACTCGACTGTGCCGAAAAACAGCACCAGCATCAGCGGCACCACCATGGCGAACTCGACGGCCGCGATTCCCCTGGTATCGCCGGACAGATCGAGCGCCGAGCGCCGCATGCGAAGCCAGATCCTGCTCATCAGACTCATCGCGATGCCTATCTTCCCTTGACCCGTTGTCTTGACGAAAACCGGGTCCACTTGGCCTGAAAACGCCTTAGAAAGGTTCATTCTGGAATGCGGCGGTTCCGCTCAGCAGCCGCTTGCTGCCGCTCAGATTCGAAATGTCATAGCCGAACTTGGTGACCAGGATCGGCCATTCATAGAATAGCCGCACCATGACGATGTCGCCGGGGCCGCCCGGGCTGTAATTGTTCGGCGGCACGAAATTCTTGCTGGCGTCGATCGGATTGGAGACGTTGACGTTGCTGAACTGGGGATAGCTCTGCACGTCAACGGAGATTTTCGCGCAATCGAACAGCGCGGCAACCTTGCCGCAGACATAGTTCTTGAACTGCACCTGGGTGTAGGCAGCGCTCTGCGCCTGACCGGTCATGATCATGCGCGCCGAATCCTGCGTCACGGTCTCGAGCACCTGGCTGGCAAAGAACATCAATGCCGTCTCGATGATCGCAAACAGCAGCGCAAAGAACATCGGCGCGACCAGCGCGAACTCGACGACGGCCGAGCCACCGCGGTTGCGGCGAAAACGGCGAAGCAACTGGCTGACGGAGCGGATATGCGACGGCATCGAAGCGACCTCAGGCCCGAGCGGAACTGCCGCAACAAATAGCCGAAACAGATTGTCGAAGTGTTTCGCCGGATCGAAGCAGAACGGCTCGCGCCGTTAAGCGGACGTTAACCGTCTACCGCCGGGCGCAAAGCGGCGTGCAGCTCAGCACATCGGTGCCGCTGCTGCCGCGGTAAACCGTGACCAGTTTGCTGTTGCCGGTTGAAGTAACGGCGGTCGTCTTGCTGTCTGTGATGCTGCGCAACGCCAGTGACAGGCTCCCGCTCAGGCGCGCCTTTCCCAAAATCTCGACGTCATCGGGCGTCATCTCCAGCGTTGCCGTCTTTCCCAGCACCGCGTTTTGCCCCTCTTTTTCCTTGGGGGCCTGGTCGATGGCGAGAACGCGGACATTGGTCAGAACGGTTTGGGAAGAGATAATATCGGGCGCCTGCCCCGCGGCATCGGGATTCGCCTGCTTCTCGCGCTTCGACAGAATGACATCGACGCGATCGTTCGGCAGAATGAAGCCGCCCGCGCCGGTTTCGGCCGAGATTTCAGTCGAGACGGCCCGCATTCCGGTCGGCAGAATGGCTGCCATGAATCCCGAGCCGTTCGCCTTGACCAGCTTCTGCTCGCGGATCGGCTCCCCCGCGATGAACGGCATGCGGGCGATGGAGCCAACGATTTGGGTGATGGCCTCGGGCCGGTCTTTCTTGCGAATGAAGTTGCCGCTTGAAGACGACTCGGTCCAGGTCTGCCACTGTAGATTTTCGGCGGCGACGGTCTGGCCAAGGCCGATATCATCCTTGGCCACGAGCACATCCACCGTCGGCAGTTGTGGTACCACGGCGACCGGTTCGGAAGCTTCTTTATCGGTACCACTCGCAAGGTATGCGGCAACACCGCCAGCACTGATTGCGATGGCCAGAACGACAATTCGGGCGGTGTTCATACGCTTTTACTCATACATGACGCGGCGACGTCTCCGGCGCCAAAGCGAGTCTAGCCAGTTATTGGTCAAAGCAAGGTTAAAGGAGCGCACCGAAGTCGCGTTGGCAAACCCCGGCGTCGGGAGCCGGTTTGACGCCCGACGGTTCGCGTTCCCTGCCTATTTCCGGAATGGATAGGCCATTTGCCCGGCGATCTCGCTCGGGAAGGTCGACTGATCGTCGACGCCGTAATTATCCGGCAAACGGTCTTTGGGCATCCGGAAGGTTCCAAACAGGATGTCCCAGAGCGGAAAGGTCCCCGCGAAATTGGTGTTGCCGCCCTCGCCGGGCGCGGTGTGGTGCCAGCGATGGAACACCGGGGTGGCAAGCACGTATTTGAACGGGCCGAGCGTCCAGTTCAGATTGGCGTGAACGAACGCCGAATGGAAAATGTTGAAGGGGCCAAGCCACACCATCACGTTCGGCGAAATACCCGCCATCAGCAACGCGACGTCAATCCCGATGGTCCCGAGCAGCAGGTTGACGGGGTGAAAGCGCGCCGCCGAAATCCAGTCCACATCCTCGGAGGAATGATGGATGGCGTGGTATTTCCAGAAGCCGCCGCGATGGAACATGCGGTGCAGCCAGTACATCATGAAATCAGCGAGCACCAGGAACAGCACCGCCTGCAGCCCTAGCGGCAGCGTCGACAGCGGCCCATGGCCGTTGTCATAGAAGGCGATCAGCTCGTCGCCGTCATGAATTTGGAACACCAGGGCGGCGCCGAGCACCAATAGCCCGATCCGGAACACGCGGGCGAACAGCGGCACCAGGAACCAGTACGCGAGGTCGGTCACAAGCTCGCGCTTGCGCCACCACGGCCGGCCGGGATTGCAGGCCCAAAAATGCGCCAGCGGCGAGAATACCAGCGCCAGGGCGAGCGTCACCGGCACCACCGTGGCCAGCGTCTGGCCAATCATCTCGACGATTTCCAGGCCCAGGAACATGGCCGCTTCCTAGCACCTTGTGCAATCAGGCGCGCCGCAGAACGCGATTTCTGCACGGCTCAGGCGCGCAACGTGCCGCGATCGGATCGGGCGGTCAATTCTGCCGTGAGGAAAAACTTCCCGTCGGCACCTCGGATCAAGTCCGGGGCCATACTGCGCTCGAAAACGCCCTACTGGCGAAACGGATAAGCCAATTGTCCGCCGATTTCGTTCGGCACCGCCTGCTCAGCGTCGACGCCGTAATTATCCGGCAGCTTGTCCTCCGGCATCCGGTAAGTTCCGAACAGAATATCCCAGAGCGGGAAGGTGCCCGCAAAATTGGTATTGCCGCCCTCCTCCTGCGAGGTGTGGTGCCAGCGGTGGAATACCGGCGTCGCCAGCACGTATTTGAACGGGCCGAGCGTCCAGCTCAGATTGGCGTGGACGAAGGCCGAGTGGAAGGTCGTGAACGGCCCGACCCACAGCATGATGTTCGGCGAGATGCCCGCCATCAACAGGATGACGTCCACCATGATCGTTCCGATGAACAGGTTGACGGGGTGAAACCGTGCCGCGGAAATCCACTCGAGATCCTCCGAGGAATGATGGATCGCGTGGTACTTCCAGAACCCGCCGCTGTGAAACATGCGGTGCAGCCAATACAGCATGAAGTCGGATGCGACCAGGAACAGCAGCGCCTGCACCCAGAGCGGAAGCTCGGCCAGCGGACCATGGCCATTGTCGTAGAATGCGACCAGGGCGTCGACGTCATGAATGTTGAAGACGACGCCGGCGCCGAGCACCAACAGCCCGATGCGGAGCACACGGGCGAATACCGGGACGAAGAACCAGTAGCAGATGTCGGTAACGAGCTCGCTCTTGCGCCACCACGGCTTGCCGGGATTGCAGGCCCAGAAATGCGAGAGCACCGTGAACACCAGAGCGAGGCCAATCGTAACCGGCACCACCTTCGCCATGGTCTGGCCCATCATCTCGATGACTTCCATAGGCATACTCGACATCACGGCCTCGCTTGATGGGAAGATGCAAGGGGTATCCCCTCGCGCTTAAGGAGCGGTGAATCAGGCTCTTTGCGCCGGCAGCGACAACACGGCCCGCAATATTACGCGCATTCTATCAACTGGCTTAAATCCGCGTTTACTCTGAGTGAGAACAGCGAGTTCCAGCCGTTTTTGCGCAATCGAATTAACTGCGCCGCAATGGTCGGCTTTTAGGGTGACGCCATGGTCACGGTGCTGAGAACGCCGCGAGACCAAATGATAGTTCGACCAGCCACGTGTACACAGGAGTTAATCTATTATGAAGAATCTCGTTTCGCGTTTCGTCAAGGATGAGTCCGGCGCGACTGCCATCGAATACGGCCTTATTGCCGCTGGCATTGCGATCGCGATCATCACCGCCGTCCAGGGCGTTGGCGGCAAGCTGTCGACCAACTTCGGCACGATCTCGACCTCGCTGAAATAAGCGATCGTCGCAATCTGCTTCAAAGGCCCCGGGTCACCCGGGGCCTTTGTCGTTTTGCGGGACTTGGGTCGTTTTCGAGCCTCGGGGTTTTTGCGGGCCCGTCTCGCAGCGGCTGTTTTCCGATTGTTCACTTCTCGTCGATAGGTTCGCCGGATGCCTGAATGCCTTGTTGCAGCACGGTCCGTGTGAATTCATGATCCTCGATGTTGCCCGCCTTATGCTGTTTCCGGCCCTGATGGCGTTCGCGGCTGCGAGCGACCTTTTCACCATGACGATTTCGAACCGGATATCGCTGGCCCTGGTGGCCGGCTTCCTGGTTTTGGCGCCGCTGGGCGGAATGACCCTGCACGATTTCCTGATGCATCTGGCGGCCGGAGCCACCGTCCTCGTCGTTGCCTTTGGCTGTTTCGCGATGGGCTGGGTCGGCGGCGGAGACGCCAAGGTCGCGGCCGGGGTGGCGCTCTGGTTCGGCTTCAATCACCTGTTCGACTATCTGGTCTATGCGTCGCTGCTCGGCGGCGCCCTGACACTGCTGCTGCTCTATATCAGGCAGTGGCCGCTGCCCGGCCCGCTCACGGGCCAAGCCTGGCTGCTCCGCCTCCACGACAAGCAGACCGGAATCCCCTACGGCATTGCGCTCGCGATCGGCGCGTTGCTGGTCTATCCGGAGACCGAGTGGATCAAGTCGATCGACGTCACGCGCCTTGCAATGCGTTGATCTTTCGAACGGTAACGCACTGTTAAGGCAATTTACTCACGCCTCATTAACCATGCTTTGACGAATAGCTGGTCAACTCCCATCACGGCGGCGGAAGCGTCGCGGCGTAATGTGGAAAGTGACGCGTATGAATACCGCTCGCATTGTCGTTTTGACCAACGCCATCGGCGCTGGCGGCATTGCCGCATATTCCGCCAGCGGATCCGACTACCGGCCGGCCGCGAGCGCCGGCAGCAATTTCATCAGCAGGGCCAACGAGGCCGAAGCCATGCGGGACATCGCCGGCTCGGTCGAAAACAAGACCGACGAACAACCCAACCGGCGCGGGGAAAGCATCAGCGTCGTCAGATACATCGTCGCCAGCCAGCGATCGATGCAGAAGTGATCAAGAGGACGCAAATTATGAAGCGCAGGGGAAATCAGCCGATGCTGCGGACATTTATCGTCCGCGCCCTGTCGCTTTCGGCGGCCGCAGCGCTGACGCTCAATCCGGTCCTGACGCCGGTCAAGGCCAGCGATTATCGCGTCGCGGCGCCCGCCGCCATGGACGGCCAGGCGGGCGCACGTCCGGTTTCGCTCGGGATCGGAAAGTCGATGGTGATCGACCTGCCGCGCGACATCAAGGACGTGCTGGTCGCCGACCCGAAGATCGCCAACGCCGTCGTCCGTTCCGCCCAGCGCGCCTACATCATCGGCGCGGCGGTAGGCCAGACCAATATCGTGTTCTTCGATTCGGCGGGCCAGCAGATCGCGGCCTACGACATCGCGGTCAAGCGCGACCTCAACGGCCTGCGCGCCGCGCTGAAGACATCGCTGCCGAACTCCGACATTCATATCGACGGCGTCGGCGAGGGCGTGGTGCTGTCCGGCACCGCGGCGAGCCCGATCGAAGCGCAACAGGCTTTCGACATGGCCGTTCGCCTCGCAGGCGGCGCCGACAAGGTCGTCAATTCGATCGCAGTCCGCGGCCGCGACCAGGTGATGCTGAAGGTGACGGTCGCCGAAGTCGCGCGCAACATCATCAAGCAGATGGGCATCGACCTCACGGCCAGCATGACCTACGGCACGGCGGTGGTGAACTTCAGCAACGCCAACCCGTTTACCGCCTTTGGCCGTCCGCTGGTCGCCGGCAACGCCGCATCGGGAACGTTCGGCGGCACCGGCAACGTCCCGTCGGTGACGGCCACGCTGCGCGCCATGGAAAGCGCTGGCGTGGTGCGGACGCTGGCCGAACCCAACCTGACCGCTATTTCCGGTGAGTCCGCGACCTTCATCGCCGGCGGCGAGTTTCCGGTTCCCGCGGGCTATTCCTGCGACCCGGTTACGCGCGTCTGTACGACCCAGATCCAGTTCAAAAAGTTCGGCATTTCGCTCAATTTCACGCCGGTCGTGCTGACCGAAGGCCGGATCAGCCTGCGCGTGATGACCGAGGTCTCCGAACTGTCCAACGACAACTCGATCACGCTGACCCAGGCGCTCACTGGCGCGGGCATCAACTCGCTGACGATTCCCTCGATCAAGACCCGCCGCGCCGAGACGACGCTGGAAATCCCGTCGGGCGGCTCGATGGCGATGGCCGGCCTGATCCAGGAGCAGACCAAGCAGGCCATCAATGGCTTTCCGGGTCTGGCGCAATTGCCGGTGCTCGGCACGCTGTTCCGCAGCCGCGACTTCGTCAACAGCCAGACCGAGTTGATGGTCCTGGTCACGCCCTACGTCGTCCGCGCGGTCGCGCAGAAGGATCTTTCGCGTCCGGATGACGGCTTCGCAAGTGCCTCCGATCCGCAGACCGATCTGCTGGGCAGCATCAATCGCATCTACGGCGTTCCGGGCCGCAACGAGCCGGCACGGAATTATCGCGGCACCTACGGCTTTATTACGGACTGAGGCGGGACGATGACACAACCGAGGACATCCAGAGTACCCGCCGACCGTAAGCGCGCTCTCCGCCTCGCGGGAGCGCTGATCGCCGTTGCGGTGGTGATGGGCGCCTGCAAGCACGCCGACCCGGTGGCGACCGCGAGCGTGCCCGACGATTATCGCCTGCGCCATCCGATCGCGGTCCAGGAAGCCGATCGAACAGTGATCGTATTCGTCGGCCGTGGCCGCGGCGGTCTGTCCGCGCCCCAGCGCGCCGATGTGATGGGAATGGCGCAGACCTGGCACAAGGAAGGCACCGGCGGCATCACCATCGACATGCCGGTCGAGACGCCGAACGCACGGGCGGCCGGCGATTCATTGCGCGAGATCCAGGCGACGCTTGCCGCCGCCGGCGTGCCGCCGCGCGGGGTTGCCGTGCGCCAGTATCGTCCCGAGGACCCCAGGCACATGGCGGCGATCCGGCTGACCTATCCGAAAATCTCGGCCACCGCCGGCCCCTGCGGCCTGTGGCCCGACGACCTCGGGCCGTCCGTCAACAACAAGGGCTATTTCGACAACAAGCCCTATTACAATTTTGGTTGCTCCAATCAGCGCAATCTCGCGGCGATGGTCGACCATCCGTCAGACCTCGTGCAGCCGCGTGCGGAGACACCCGCCTATGCGCCACGGCGCGATATCGCCTTCGACAAGTATCGCAAGGGTGTCGCGACCACGACCAGCTATCCCGAAGCAGACAAGGCCAAACTCAGCGATACAGGCAAATGATCAGCTACTCGCGCCAGACCCCCGAACAGCAGCCGGACGGCCCGCAGCCGTCGACGGAAGATCATATCGCGCCCGCGCCGCGCGTGTCCGTGCAGGCGTTCTGCGAGACGGTGGAAACCGCTGCCGCCGTGCAATCGGCCGGCGAAGACCGCCGTCTCGGCAAGGCCCATTTGAAGATCCAGATGGGCGGCATGGCCGCCGCCATCGAGGCCTATCGCTCCGCGCCGACACCAAACGTGATCATCCTGGAAACCGAAGGCCGCAACGACATCCTGCTCGGCCTCGATCAGTTGGCTACCGTGTGCGACGCCGGAACCCGGGTGATCGTGATCGGCCGCATCAACGACGTCACGCTGTACCGCGAACTGGTGCGCCGCGGCGTCAGCGACTACGTCATCGCCCCGGTCACCGCCATCGACGTCGTCCGCTCGGTCTGCAACCTGTTCTCGGCGCCCGAGGCCAAGGCGGTCGGCCGCATCATTGCCGTGGTCGGCGCCAAGGGCGGCGTCGGCTCGTCCACCGTCGCGCATAACGTCGCCTGGGCGATCGCCCGCGATCTGGCGCTGGATTCGGTGGTCGCCGATCTCGACCTTGCCTTCGGCACCGCCGGCCTCGACTACAACCAGGACCCGCCGCAGGGCATCGCGGACGCGGTGTTCTCGCCCGACCGGGTCGATACCGCCTTCATCGACCGCCTGCTGTCGAAATGCACCGACCATCTCAGCCTGTTGGCGGCGCCGGCGACGCTCGACCGGGTCTACGATTTCGGCGCCGACGCGTTCGATGCGATCTTCGATACGCTGCGCACCACGATGCCCTGCATCGTGCTCGACGTTCCCCATCAATGGTCGGGATGGACCAAGCGCGCGCTGATCGCGGCCGACGATATCCTGATCGTGGCGGCCCCCGATCTCGCCAATCTGCGCAATACCAAGAACATCTACGACCTGCTGAAGGCGTCGCGCCCGAACGATCGCGCGCCGCTCTATTGCCTCAACCAGGTCGGCATTCCGAAGCGCCCCGAGATCCCCGCCAGCGAATTCGCCAAGGCGATCGAGAGCCAGCCGATCGCCACGATCCCGTTCGAGCCGCAGATGTTTGGCTCGGCCGCCAATAATGGCCAGATGATTGCGGAAATCTCCGCCAATCACCGGACCACCGAGATGTTCCTGCAGATTGCGCAACGGTTGACAGGCCGCGGCGAGACCAAGAAGCCGAAGGGGTCGTTCCTGTCGCCCCTGATCGAGAAGTTGCGGGCCAGGAAGTAAGCCGCCCGCGTGGAGTACGATTGTGTTTGGTAAGCGTAGCGGAGACAACGACACGCGGGCGCCGAAGCCCGCCATTCACGCGCCGGAGCCCTCCGGCGTGGCGGCCGTTTCGCGCGAAATAGCCGCGCCGACCGTCACTTCACCGCCGATCGCACCATCCAAACCGCCGCCGGCGCCTTCCATGGAAGCGCGGCGCTCCGACAATTACTACCAGGTCAAGGCCACGATCTTCGGCGCCCTGATCGAGGCGATCGACCTTGCCCAGCTCGCCAAGCTCGACGGCGAGTCGGCGCGCGAGGAAATCCGCGACATCGTCAACGAGATCATCGCGATCAAGAACATCGTGATGTCGATCGCCGAGCAGGAAGAACTGCTCGACGACATTTGCAACGACGTGCTCGGCTACGGTCCCTTGGAGCCGCTATTGTCGCGCGACGACATCGCCGACATCATGGTCAACGGCGCCGGCACGGTGTTCATCGAAGTCGCGGGCAAAATCCAGAAGACCGGCATCCGGTTTCGCGACAACCAGCAGCTTCTCAACATCTGCCAGCGCATCGTCAGCCAGGTCGGCCGGCGCGTCGACGAATCTTCGCCGATCTGCGACGCCCGTCTCGCCGACGGTTCGCGCGTCAACGCCATCGTGCCGCCGCTGGCGATCGACGGGCCCGCGCTCACCATCCGCAAATTCAAAAAGGACAAGCTGACCCTCGAGCAGCTGGTCAGGTTCGGCGCGATCTCGCCGGAAGGCGCCGAAATTCTCCAGATCATCGGCCGGGTCCGCTGCAACGTGCTGATCTCCGGCGGCACCGGCTCCGGCAAGACCACACTGTTGAACTGCCTGACCCAGTTCATCGAGCATGACGAGCGCGTCATCACCTGCGAAGACGCCGCCGAACTCCAGCTACAGCAACCGCACGTGGTGCGGCTCGAAACCCGGCCGCCCAACATCGAAGGCGAAGGCCAGGTCACGATGCGCGAACTGGTCCGCAACTGCCTGCGTATGCGGCCCGAACGCATCATCGTCGGCGAAGTCCGCGGACCCGAGGCGTTCGACCTGCTGCAGGCCATGAACACCGGCCATGACGGCTCGATGGGAACGCTGCACGCCAACAACCCCCGTGAAGCCCTGTCGCGTTGCGAGTCGATGATCACGATGGGAGGATTTTCGCTGCCCTCGCGCACCATTCGCGAGATGATCTGCGCTTCGATCGACGTCATCGTGCAAGCCGCGCGTCTGCGCGACGGCTCGCGGCGCATCACCCACATCACCGAGGTGATGGGCATGGAAGGTGACACCATCATCACCCAGGACCTGTTCCTGTACGACATGGTCGGCGAAGACGCCAACGGCAAGATCATCGGCAAGCACCGCTCGACCGGCATCGGACGCCCGCGGTTCTGGGAACGCGCACGATATTACGGCGAGGAGAAGCGGCTCGCGGCCGCGCTCGATGCGGCCGAAGCCACAGATGAACCCGGAGCACGCTAATGTCCATGCAAGCGCTCGCACTGGCCTTTCTGGCGTTTACCGCGATTGGCGGCATCGCCTGGGTCTTCGTCTATCCGTTGCTGTCCGGCGAGAAGAAAGCGGAATCACGCCGCGCCTCGATCGCGCGGCCCGAACCCGCGGCGCGCCAGGCCGACAAGACCCAGCGCTCACGCCGCGAACAGGTCGAGGGATCGCTGAAAGAGCTCGAGTCGCGCCGGATGAAGGAAAAATCCGTTCCCCTGAGCACCCGCATCACCCAGGCCGGACTTTCCTGGTCGACGCAGAAATTCTGGGTCATCTCCGGCATCCTTGCCGCCCTGGCCGGCTTCGCCGCGTTCAGCATCGGCGGCGGCGTTTTGGGTGCCATCGGCATGGCCTTCGGCGCGGGCTTCGGGCTGCCGCGCTGGCTGCTGGCCTATCTCAAGAAGAAGCGTGAAAAGGCGTTTTTGAAAGCGCTGCCCGACGCGGTCGACGTCATCGTCCGCGGCATCAAGGCCGGACTGCCGCTGTTCGAATCGATCAAGGTGGTCGCGGCCGACTCGCCGGAGCCGCTGCGGAGCGAATTCCTGGCCATCATCGAAACCCAAACCATCGGCATGCCGCTCGGCGAAGCCTGCGCGCGCCTCTATGAAAGGATGCCGGTGCCGGAAGCCAATTTCTTCGGCATCGTGATCGCGATCCAGCAGAAATCGGGCGGCAACCTGTCGGAAGCGCTCGGCAACCTTTCGAAGGTGCTGCGCGACCGCAAGAAGATGGCGGAGAAAATTCAGGCGATGTCGATGGAAGCCAAGGCCTCCGCCGCCATCATCGGTTCCCTGCCTCCGGTCGTGATGGTGCTGGTCTGGATTACAACGCCCGACTACATCTCGCTGCTGTGGACCGAACGGCTCGGCCAATTCATGCTGCTGTGCTGCGTGGCCTGGATGACGATCGGCGTGCTCGTGATGAAGAAAATGATCAACTTCGACTTCTGACGGTGTGAAATGGTTGAGTTCCTCATAGACAAGATGCATGACGCGCGGTTCATGACCATGTTCCTGGCCGCGATTGCCGCGAGCCTGACCGCCTACACGCTGGTGACGCCGCTGTTTGCCGGCGAAGGTCTCGCCAAGCGCATGAAGGCGGTCGCCAGCGAGCGCGAACGGATCCGGCAGCGCGAGCGCGACCGTCTTGCCAAAACGGAGAAGGTATCGCTGCGCCAGAGCCCGAAGCAGCTGGTTTCCAAGGTGGTGGAAGACTTCAACCTGACCAAATGGCTGGCGCAGGAAGCCGCGCGCGAGAAGCTGGTCATGGCCGGCTACCGTGGCCACGCGCCCTACGTCACGTTCCTGTTCGCCCGCGCGGTGACGCCGATCGTGCTGTTCCTCGGCGCGATCCTGTACGTCTTCGTGATCGCCAACCTGGAAAAATCACTGCCGGTCAAGCTCGGCATCTGCGTCGGCGCCGCCTATCTCGGGCTGCAGGCGCCGATGCTGTTCCTGAAGAACGCGATCAGCAAGCGCCAGCTTTCGATCAAGCGCGCGTTCCCCGACGCGCTCGACCTGCTCTTGATCTGTATCGAGTCCGGCATGTCGGTCGAAGTCGCCTTTCGCAAGGTGTCCGTCGAAATCGTTACGCAGTCGGTGGCGCTGTCGGAAGAATTCGCGCTGACCACGGCCGAACTGTCCTACCTGCAGGACCGCAAGGTGGCGTATGAGAACCTGGCGAAACGCACCGGCCTCGACGGGGTCAAATCGGTCTGCCTGGCCTTGCAGCAGTCCGAACGCTACGGAACGCCGCTCGGCCAGAGTCTGCGCGTGATGGCGCAGGAAAACCGCGACATGCGCATGACCGAGGCCGAGAAGAAGGCGGCCGCCCTGCCGCCGAAGCTGACCGTGCCGATGATCCTGTTCTTCCTGCCGTGCCTGTTCATCGTCATTCTCGGGCCGACCTACATCAAGCTGCAGACGACGCCGGTTCTCTAGTCTAGAGCAAAGTCGGTTCTGATTGAATCAGAACCGAAGCTCCAGATTCTCGCCTTGCCTGAAGACACGATCTCCAAGCGCCAGCTTTCATCGTCGTTCTCGACCGACCTGCAGCAAAATCCAGATGATGCCGTGAGGCAAGGCCGTGGCGGTACTGCAGCTCGAAGGGTCCGGTTGTCCCCGCGCACAGGCAAGCCCGCGTCACGTTGTTCGCCTTCCGCGAAGCCTCGAACTGCGGGGCGGCGTCCCGGCGGGACAGACAAACGGAGCCAGTAACACCTGCGGGTCCGATGTGAGATCAGGATTGCTGCGAAGGCGATCGAGCATGAAGTTCACGAAGGCCTTCATCCGCGCCGGCAGGTGCTTGCGGCTGACATAGTGCATGAAGATCCGCGCCGGCTGCGATACGCATTCCGGCAAGACCGGCTTCAGCGCACCCGTTCGAAACAACGGAAGAACAAGAGGAAGGGGAGCAAACACCAGCCCCTGACCGTGCACCGCCGCCGTGACCGGGGTCGGGAAATCATGCCCCACGAAATTGCCGCGGACAGGCGCATCCGTGTTTGCGCCCGGATCGAGTTGCCATTTGAGGGTCTGCGAAGGGAGATCGCGGCGACGCAGCCGCAGACAATTGTGCTGCGATAGGTCTGCGGCGGACCGGGGAATTCCATGCTCTGCGAGA
The DNA here is from genome assembly GCF_964252915.1 of Bradyrhizobium sp. LjRoot220. Lineage (NCBI taxonomy): Bacteria > Pseudomonadati > Pseudomonadota > Alphaproteobacteria > Hyphomicrobiales > Nitrobacteraceae > Bradyrhizobium > Bradyrhizobium sp. LjRoot220. The sequence goes on along the minus strand of NZ_CAXUPS020000011.1, from coordinate 116,240 downwards.
TAGGATGGTGCTCCGCAAACGACAAAGCTCAGCGGCGCTATCTCACGCACGACCATGGCGCCATCGCGCGCCTGGCCGGCGCGGATGCCGACGTCGTAACCTCCGCCAATCATGTCGCTCACGGCGTCGTCGAGATGCAACTCCAGCTCAACGGCCGGGTACTGACGACTGAAGGCGGGAATCAGGGGCAAGACGTAATTTTGTCCGAAGGGAGACAGACACACCACCTTCAGCGTGCCGGTCGGTGATTTGCCTTTGTCTATTATCGCGGATTGCGCATTCTCCAGTTCGCGCAAGGGCCCGGTGCAGCGCTCGTAGTAGATGCGTCCTTCCTCGGTCAACGAAAGCCGTCGCGTCGAGCGCTGGAGCAGGCGGACACCGAGCTGCCGCTCAAGCCGCTGCACGTTCTTGCTCACGGCGACCGGAGTAACGCCCAAGTTCTTGGCAGCACCTGCGAAGCTTCCTGCCTCGACCGTGCGAACGAACCCCACCACGCCGCGAATACCCTTCACGATCCGTCACTCCAAACCTTTTGTTAGCACAGATATTAGCTGCGCCCGCCTAATCTTGTAAGAGCTCCCCATCCATTATCCGGTCCACGACTTCAATGTTCGGCTGGAGAACGCACCATGTTCGCAACTCTGAAAGCATCGAGCCAGTCGCCGGTCCTAGCGACTTTGATAGCTGTGACAGCATCAGCAACCGCGGCGGCCGGGAACGACAAGCCGGTCGGAACGGCCTCTATCGAAATGAACAACAAGGCCAGCGCGCGCAGCTTCGTCAGCGAAATTTGGTTCGAGGCCGCACCTGGAGCCAAGATCGAAAACTTCGCCGTGCGTGTGCCGCTGCGGGCAATTGCGATCGCCCGCAATGCGGAGCCTGCCCCTGACCAGCGCAAACGTCCGCTCGTCGTCGTTTCGCACGGCAATTGGGGGACGAGATATTCGCTGGGCTGGCTATCCGTTAGACTGGTGAATGCAGGGTTCGTGGTGCTTTCAACTTCGCATCCGGGCACATTGGGCGACGATCAGACCGTCGCTGGACGTCTGCGGCTTTGGGATCGTTCGCATGACGTCTCATTCGCCCTGGACGAAGTCCTCAAGCATCCGAAATGGTCCGCGTTGATCGACGAGAGCCGCATCGCGTTCGCTGGGCACTCCTTCGGAGGCTGGACCGGGGTCAGCCTCGCGGGCGGTAAATTCGATCCGGCGGCGCAAAAGGAATTTTGCGAGAAGTCGACGACCAAGGACTTCTATTGTGACGGTACGCTCAAGGACGACATCGCGGGCATCCCGACGGCAGATGCCACGAACTCTTTCAAGGACAGGCGCGTCAAGGCGTTCTACATCATGGCGAGCGGACCGGGTCAGGGTTTTCTGGAGGATTCGCTGCAATCCATCACGGCCCCATTCATGGTGGATACGGCCCAAGCAGATGAGATCCTCGAAGCAGGCGCCAATTCGAGCACGCTTGCCCGGCGCATTCGCGGCGCGCGAGAGATCATTCGCTCTGTAGGACATTTCGCCTATGTACCGGAGTGCAAATGGTTGGTCGGCCCAGTTCTGGCGCGATTGGCCGGCGTGCCGATATGCAACGATTCAGACGGGGTCGACCGCCGCCGCGTTCACGAGCAGGTCGCCGAGGATGTGATCGCGTTCTTCACCCAGCATCTGTAGCGGGTGAAGACCGTACCGCCATTCCGGCGCATGGTCGGTCCTGTCACCGCTGGACGAGGATCAGTCGTTGGCCTGGTCGAACGCCACCACCGGCGGTTTGCCCTGGCGAGAAGCAGTGCGTGGATTGTCCTTGCGGCTGAGCATGTCCCGCAAATAGGCCACGTTGGCCGCGGCCTCCTCGGACGGCAGATCGCCCTTGGCGATCGTCTCGGCTTCGGCGAAGCGGCCCTGGAGGCCGACCACCAGCGCCAGATTCTGCCGCACCCGTCCGTCCGCCCGCGGATTGCCATAGGCGCGCCGCAGCGTCTTCTCGGCGTCGGGCAGTTCGCGCGTCAGCATGTAGGAGAGACCGAGATTGGACAGCACCGACGGCTCGTCCGGTGCGATCTTCAGCGCGCTGGCGTAATAGCGGCGGGCTTCGTCGTGCTTGCCGAGCTTGTCGAGCACGGTGCCCTGCACCGACAGAATGCGCCAGTCGGGATTGTCGGGCGCATGGGCGCGGCTGAGCACGTCGAAGGCGGCTTGCGAATTGCCGTTGTCGGCGAGCGCGCGCCCGTAGCCGGCGAGCAGCGCCTTGTTACCGGGATGGGCGATGGTTGCCTGTTCGAGCACGGCAACGGCCTGCGCGCGCTGGCCTGAAGCACGCAGCGCCTGGCCATAGGCCAGTGCCGCGGCGACATCCTTGGGATTGGCGCGATAGCGATCGCCGTAGACTTCGACCGCACGGCGCGGATCGTCGGGAATGGGGGGCGCGGCGGCGCTGGACTTCTGGGTCAGCGCGCCCGTCACATCGGACATGGTCTGACAGCCGCCAAGGCCTGCGGCCAGCATCGCGGTCACGGCCGCGGAGGCGAAAAGCCGGGCAGGATTGGGCCGCACGAGGCTGGGCCGGGCAAGGCTGGATGGACGCATGGCACTTCAACTCACGATTTCGGGTGGAGCCGAACACGCCATCAATAGACTGTTAACCCTAACGGCTGGTTAATCGGTGGACAGGCGGCCACGGCGCTGCAATGGGTTCCTGACGGGTTTTGACGCACAATTCTGCAGCTTCACCATTGAAGTCACACGAATATCCTGCAACCTCGGCGGTGGACTGAGCCCGCTCCCTTTCCGCGAGACCCGCATGCATTCGCCCTTCGAGACCGCCCACGCCGCCTCAAGCATTCCGATCTATTTCGCCACCAGGACGACATGGGCCGCGATCAGCAAGGAGCTTTCCCCACAGGCGCAGCAATTTGCAAAGGCCAATGATTATGCCGCCAAGCCCGGCAAGTGCCTGGCGCTCCCCTCGCCCGAGGGACAGATCGCGCAGGTCATCTTCGGTCTCGAGGAGGAGGGCAGCAAATCCCGCGACCTGTTCCGGCCCGGTGCGCTGCCCGGCCTGCTGCCGCCCGGAATCTATCGCTTTGCCAATGCGCCGCACGACATTCGCCTGGCGACGCTCGCCTTTGCACTCGGCAGCTACCGCTTCGGCCGCTATCGCAAAACGGACAGACCCGACGTGCGGCTGGTGCCATCAGACGGCGTCGACATCACCGACATCACGCGGATGGCGGAAGCAGCCTCACTGGCGCGCGACCTGATCAATATGCCGTCGAACGACATGGGGCCGGAAGAGCTGGCGGCGGCGGCGCAGCAGCTGGCGACGCGCTATGGCGCCAGTTTCAGCGCCATCGTCGGCGACGAACTGATCCAGCAGAACTTTCCGCTGATCCACACCGTCGGCATGGCCTCGCCGCGCGCGCCGCGGCTGATCGACCTGAGCTGGGGCGACCCTGCGCATCCCAAGGTGACGCTGGTCGGCAAGGGCGTGTGCTTCGACACCGGCGGGCTCGACCTGAAGCCCTCCAGCGGCATGCTGATCATGAAGAAGGACATGGGCGGCGCCGCCAATGTGCTGGCGCTGGCCCAGATGGTGATGGACGCCGGGCTGAAAGTCCGGCTGCGGGTGCTGATCCCCGCGGTCGAGAACGCGGTGGCCGGCAACGCCTTCCGTCCGCTCGACATCTTCAAGTCGCGCAAGGGACTCAACGTGGAGATCGGCAACACCGATGCCGAGGGCCGGCTGGTGCTGGCCGACGCGCTGGCTTTTGCCTGCGAAGAAAAGCCCGATCTGCTGGTCGATCTGGGAACCCTCACCGGCGCGGCGCGCGTCGCGTTGGGGCCGGATTTACCGCCTTTTTACACCAATGATGAGACGCTGGCGCTGGACGTCGCGCGTTTTGCAACAGGGGAGCAGGATCCGTTGTGGCGCATGCCGCTGTGGCCGGCTTACGATTCCTGGCTGGATTCGAAGGTCGCCGACATCAACAACGCGCCGTCGGGCGGCTTTGCCGGTTCGATCACTTGCGCGCTGTTCCTGCAGCGCTTCGTCACCGACGCCAAAAGCTGGCTGCATGTCGACATCTTCGGCTGGACGCCGTCGGCCAAACCCGCGCGCCCCGAGGGCGGCGAATGCCAGGCCGCGCGCGCGATCTACAAACTGCTGAGCGAACGCTATGGATGACCCGCGCCTGACCCCGGCCCGCCCTGATCTCGCCGCCAAATATCTCGAAGGCAAGGTCAAGGCGGCGCGCTTTGTGACCGGCGAGGAATTCTGCGTGGTCGATGCGATCGCGCCGCTGCGCGAGGCGCCGGCCGCCGATGCCCCGCTGCTGACGCAGGCGCTGAAGGGCGAGCGCGTCACGATCTACGACCGCAACGGCGAAGGCTTTGCCTGGGGCCAGTTGAACAGCGACGGCTATGTCGGCTGGATTCCCGACGCCGCGCTGGGCAAACCCACCGCCGCACCAACGCACAAGGTCACGGCGCTCCGGACCTTTGCGTTCCCGGCCGCGTCGATCAAACTGCCGCCGGTCGACACGCTGTCGATGGGCGCGCTGCTTACCGTGGCGCGTGAAGACGGCGCGTTCGCGGTGACACGCGAAGGCTGGTATCTCCCGCGCCGGCATGTCGGCGCTCTGGAGGCGATGGAGAAGGATTTCGTCGCGGTCGCCGAAAAATTCGTCGGCACGCCCTATCTGTGGGGCGGCAAGAGCAGCCTTGGCATCGACTGCTCCGGCCTGGTGCAGATTGCGCTGAACGCCGCCGGCACCGGTTGTCCGCGCGACAGCGACATGCAGCGGGACGGCCTCGGCCGCGCCTTGAATCCCTCCGAAACCCAAACGCTGCAGCGCGGCGACCTGATCTTCTGGAACGGCCACGTCGCGATCGTCCGCGACGGCGACACCATCGTCCACGCCAACGCGCATCACATGGCCACCGAGATCGAAAACACGCTCGAAGCCATCGCGCGCATCAAGGCCGCGGGCAGCGAGGTCAAATCGATCAAGCGGCTGGCGTAATCAGGGGCTCGGTCTTCCTTCACCTCTCCCCAGCGGAAGATGTCCAGAATCAAAAATATCGAAAACAACCCCATGCAAAGAAAGGAACCCCTTGCAAAGAAAGGGATAAATTCGATTTGACGATTGAGAGCACTAAGGTATTTTGATACCTCAAATACACCAATGCCAACAGATTTGTCTGTCGTTACGACCCACCTGATCGCATCACGCGCCAGCGCTGAGCTTTCAGGAGTTTGTCCATGGTTCGAACCGAGGAAGCTGCTTCAGTGTACCGGCGCGTCGAAGACCTTGGTGTACAATTCGCGCACCGCGCGGAGGACTTCTTTTTCCTTGAGGCCCGTGACGCTCATGATGGCGTCGTGCAAGACGCCGTCGGTCCCGTGATAAAGCAGGCGCGCCATAAGTTCTGGCTCGGAAAGTTTGATCTGCCCGCTGTCGACGCCGTCGCGGACCGCGGCAGCGATCCGTGTAATGACTTTCTCATTGATCCGACGGCAAAACTCCAGGGCCTGCGCATCGGCTGACCTGTAGATGACGCGATGGAGTTCCGCATGTTGAAGGGCGTGTCCGACCAGCTGCTCGAAGATCGTCCATAGGACGGCGTGCCAGTCCCGTTGCTTCCCGTCGTCGGCAAGCGCCGTCTCGGTAATTTTGAGGAAGCCTTCGACGTATTGCTCCCAGAGGCTGCCGACGATCTGGTCCTTCGATTTGAAGTATAGATAGAACGTGCCCTTCGACACGCCTGCGCGCGCCGCGATGTCATCGACCGTCGCGTTCGAAATGCCTTTTTTTGCAAAAACACCGCGCGCTGCGTCCAGCAGTTCGCCTTTGCGTTCCGTCGGACGTTTCGTCCGTCCGGTTGATCGCGCTGCCACGTCTCAGTTTCCTTCCTGCGATTGCCAACAAATCATAATGACCATCAGTCATAATCTCTTGACACGTACTGACCGCCGGTCATAATCCGGCGAAGACAAACTGACGATCAGTCATAATCCATCGCAGCGACGATTCCAACGGCCTGACGGCTGCGGGAGCGCCGGCTGCTGGCCGATGCAAACGGATAGGGAAGCGGATGAACGTGGACAGCTTGATTTGGGTTGTAGCCGGAATCGCCGGTATCGGCGCCGTTCTGGCGCTGGTTGGTTACCTCAAGCGCGAACCTCTGCCGATGAACGATGCCACGCGGAAGCGCGCACGCGGGTCATTCCTGCGATTGTCGCAGGGGACGACGCACTATCTGGAAGAAGGTTCAGTCGACGGCGAACCCGTCGTGCTGGTCCCCGGGGCAACGCTGTCGCTCTGGATCTGGGATGGATTGGCCGAACGCCTTGCCGCCGCCGGATATCGGGTCATCCGCTATGACTTGCTCGGCCGTGGTTACTCCGACCGACCGAAGATCGTCTACGGACCGGATACATTTGATCGTCAGCTCGAAGATCTTCTCGCCGCGCTGAACGTGAGGGCGCCGGTCCATCTGGTGGGGCTCGCATTCGGTTGCCCGATTATCGCCGAGTTCGCACGCCGGCATCCATCGGCGGTCAGGCAACTCTGCCTTCTCGCACCAGATGGATTTGGCGTGGCGCTATCCTCCTCAAAGCGTTTCGTGCATCTGCCTTTCATCGGACCGTACTTCTTCAGGCTTGTTGGTGACAAAACGCTGGAGCAACGCCTGGCGGCATATTCGCCGAATCCTGCGGTGATCGAGCGCGTACGCGCACAATATTTGCCCGAACTGAAATTCAAGGGATTCAAGCGCGCGCTGCTGTCGTCGATCCGCAATATGCCGATTCACGATGCGCGCTCGCTTTACCACAAGGTGGATGCGCTTCTCAAAACCACGTTGATTTGGGGCAAGGCTGACCGGGTGACACCCATGCCCGACGAGTCCGAACTGCTGAGCGTATTTCTCAGGGCCGACCGTCATTTCCTCGACGGCATGGGCCATCTGCCACATCACGAGCAACCGGATTTGACGGCGAAGCTGGTTCTAAGAGCGCTTCGCGGCGACGCCGCAGCTATCGCTTCGACCAAACAAGCATTCGCATAGGAGGGAAGCGTGGTTCAACACCCCGCGGCCAGCCCTTCCCGTACCTGGAGTATCCTTCCAATGACCATCGATGCCTTGAAGCAGGAAGCCTGTGATCTGATCGACGGTCTAAAGAGCGATCTCCTCGGCGTGAGTCATAAGATACATGCCACTCCCGAAATCGCTTTCGAGGAACGCTTCGCGTCGCAACTGCTGTGCTCGGTCGCGGAGTCCGAGGGCATCCAGATGACACGGAGCGCTTACGGCATCGAAACAGCCTTTGCCGGAGATTTCGGTAGAACTGATGTACCGCGGGTCGCGCTGATATCCGAATACGACGCGCTACCCGGACTCGGGCATGCCTGCGGTCACAACGTCATCGCAACGGCCGGGCTCGGCGCGGTCCTCGCGCTTCACCGCATGAGAGAACGACTGCCCGGCGCGGTCAGGTATCTGGGGACGCCCGCCGAGGAACGTGGCTGCGGCAAGGAAATCATGGCGCGCAATGGGGCATTCGATGGCGTTGACGCCGCGATGATGGTTCATCCTGCAGGCATCAATTCAAAGGCCTTCCGCTGCATCTGCATATCGGAGGCGGCGGTTGTTTACACCGGACGCGCAGCGCATGCCGCGGTGTTTCCGGAAATGGGCTTGAACGCGCTCGATGCCATCACATTGTCCTATCAAGCGATCGCGCAACTGCGACAGCACATCCGATCCTCGGAGCGGATCCACGGCGTCATCACCGCGGGTGGCGTCGCCCCGAATACCGTTCCCGATTCGACGACCGCCATCTATTTCGTGCGCGCGGCAGATGCCGAGGCGCTGGCGAAACTGAAGCCGCGCGTTCAGGCCTGTTTTGATGCTGGAGCGCTGGCCTCGGGCTGCACCGTTGACGTTCAATGGTCTGCGGTCGATTACCTCGACATGGTCGTCAATGAACCTTTGGCCGACGCCTATGTCAGCAATGCGACTCGACTTGGCCGCTGCGAATTCGTGCCTTACGAGCGGCTTCCGCTCGCCGGCTCCGATATGGCGAATGTGAGTCATCGGGTGCCGGTGCTGCACCCACTCATCTCCATGTCACCCCCGAATGTCATGCTACACGATCCCGCGTTTGCGGTATGGGCTCGTTCCGAGGAAGGCGACAAGACAGCCATTGATGGCGCGAAAGCGCTCGCTATGACGGCGATCGACTATTTTTGCAAACCTGAGCTCCGCGAAGATGTTTCCAACGCGTTCGGGCGGACGGCTTCTCACCGGAAAAGGACCCTCGAGATCACTTGCCGGCCGTAATTGATAATTGCGGGTTCCGACCGCATAGAAGAGACAGACTTCAGCGCGGGACGCCAACCATCAAATCCGGGAGATGGTCGGCGGATTACAGCGCTTCTCGTCGCGAGTTTGGCGGCAGGACCCGTTCACCTGACTCGCTTGGCAGCTGGCCACTAACTAAACCTCCACCGTTCCGTCCGGCACGGCTTCTATCCGGAACGCGGCGGCGAACAGCGCGCGGGTGTAGTCGCTCTGCGGGTTCTTGAACAGCTCGGCGGCCGGCCCCTTCTCCACCACCTTGCCGTGACGCATCACGATCAGATGGCTCGCGAGCGAGGCGACCACGCGCAGATCATGCGAGATGAACATGTAGGTGAGATCGCGCTTGCGCTGCAACTCGCGCAGGAGATCCACCATCTGGGCCTGGAACAGCATGTCGAGCGCGCTGGTCGGCTCGTCCAGCACGACGAAATCCGGCTCCAGCACCACCGCGCGCGCGATCGAGATGCGCTGGCGCTGGCCGCCGGAGAATTCATGCGGGTAGCGGAACCGGGTCTTGGGATCGAGGCCGACGTCCTGCAGTGCCTTGACGACGCGCGCCTCGCGCTCCTCATGTGTCAGCCTGGGCTGATGCACGGTCAGGCCTTCCGCGACGATATCGCCGACCGACATGCGCGGGCTGAGCGCGCCGAACGGATCCTGAAACACGATCTGCATGTCGCGGCGGAACGGCAGCATCGCCTTGAAGCGCAGGCCCTGGATGTTGTTGCCGAGAAACACGATCGGCCCGTCCGACGAGATCAGCCGCAGCAACGCGAGGCCGAGCGTGGTCTTGCCGGAACCGGACTCGCCGACGACCCCGAGCGTCTCGCCCTTGCGCACCGCGAGGCTGACGCCGTCCACCGCCTTGATATGGTCGACGGTCCGGCGCAGCAGGCCACGCTTGACCGGAAACCAGACCTTCAAATTATCCGCCGACATCACCACCGGCGAATCGGGCCGCGGCGGCGCCGGGTCGGGTTTGGGTTCGGCCGCGAGCAAGTCCCGCGTGTAGGAATGCTTCGGTTCCGTAAAAACCTGCTCGACCGGCCCCTGCTCGACGATCTTGCCGCCATTCATGACGCAGACGACGTCGGCGATGCGGCGGACGATGCCGAGGTCATGGGTGATGAACAGCATGCTCATGCCGAGCCGCGCGCGGATTTCGGCCAGCAGCGCCAGGATCTGCGCCTGCACCGTGACATCGAGCGCGGTGGTCGGCTCGTCCGCGATCAGCAGGTCCGGCTCGTTGGCGAGCGCCATCGCGATCATGACGCGCTGCCGCTGGCCGCCGGACAATTGATGCGGATAGCTTTGCAGCCGCCGCTCCGGATCGGGAATGCCGACCTGGGTCAGCAGCTCGAGCGTGCGCGCCCGCGCCATCGCGCCGCGGACCCCGTTGTGGAGCGAGAGTATCTCGCCGATCTGCGCCTCGATCGTGTGCAGCGGATTGAGCGAGGTCATCGGCTCCTGGAAGATGATCGAGATGTCGTTGCCGCGGATTCCGCGCATCTCGTTCTCGGCCGCCGTCAGGAGGTCGCGGCCGCGGAAGTGGATGCTGCCGGACGGATGCGATGCGGTCGGATACGGCAGCAGCCGCAACACCGACAGCGCGCTGACCGACTTGCCGGAGCCGGATTCGCCGACCAGCGCCACGCACTCGCCGCGCTTGATGGAAAACGAGACGTGATCGACCGCAAGTGTGTCGCCGAACGCCACCGAGAGGTCGCGGACATCGAGCAGAGGCTGGTTGATGGCGTCCATGCGTTGCTTACCTGAACGTCTTGCGCGGATCGAAGGCGTCGCGCGCGGCCTCGCCGATGAAGATCAACAGCGACAGCATGATCGCGACCGAGAAGAATCCGGTGAGGCCGAGCCAGGGCGCCTGCACGTTGGCTTTGGCCTGTGACAGCAACTCGCCCAGCGACGGCGAGCCCGGCGGCAGGCCGAAGCCCAGGAAGTCCAGCGCCGTCAGCGTCATCACCGACGACGACACGATGAACGGCAGGAAGGTCATGGTCGCCACCATCGCGTTCGGCAAGAGATGGCGGAACATGATCCTGGCATTGGAGACGCCGAGCGCCCGCGCCGCCTGGATGTATTCGAAATTGCGGCCGCGCAAAAATTCCGCGCGCACCAGCCCCACCAGCGACACCCAGGAGAACAGCAGGAGAATGCCGAGCAGGATGAAGAAGCCTGGCGGCAGCACCGCCGAGATGATCAGGAGCAGATACAGCGAGGGAATCGCGTTCCAGACCTCGATGAAGCGTTGAAACAGCAGATCGGTCATGCCGCCGAAATAGCCCTGCACCCCGCCGGCGGCGATGCCGATAATCGACGAGAAGATCGTCAGCGTCAGGCCGAACAATACCGAAATGCGAAAGCCATAGATCAGCCGCGCGACCACGTCGCGGCCCTGGTCATCGGTGCCGAGCCAGTTGTATTCGAGGTCGCTGCAGCCGTTGAGGCCTTTCTTCTTCACCACCTCCGCGCACTGCGCCTCTGTGAGCATCCAGGTCGGCTTCGACGGCGCCGGCGTCGGCAGGTCGAGATTGTGCGTGCTGTAGGAATAGCGGATCAGCGGCCAGATGATGGTGCCGCCCTTGTCGGCGATCTGCTTCTGCAGATAGGGATCGCGGTAGTCGGCGGCGGTCTCGAAGTCGCCGCCAAAGGTGGTTTCGGAATAGCTGACGAAGGCAGGCCAATACAAACGGCCGTCGTACTTGATCAGGAACGGACGGTCGTTGGCGATCAGCTCCGCAAACAGCGAAATCACGAACAGGATCATGAAGATCCAGAACGACCAGTAACCCCGGCGATTGGCCTTGAAATTCTGCCAGCGGCGGCGGTTGAGCGGCGACGGCGTGAAGGCATGGCGCATCATCGGCACGGCCTCGCCGAGCGGCGATTGCGTCGTGGCCTCGACCGGCTTGGGCGCGGTGATCGTCATCAGACCTCACGCGCCTCGAAATCGATTCGTGGATCGACCCACATATAGGCGAGATCGGAGATCAGATTGATCACGAGGCCGACCAGCGAAAAGATGAACAGCGTGCCGAACACCACCGGATAATCGCGGTTCAGCACGCTCTCGAAACCGAGCAGGCCGAGCCCGTCGAGCGAGAAGATAGTCTCGATCAACAGTGAGCCGGAAAAGAAGGCGTGAATGAAGGCGCTTGGGAAACCCGCGATCACGATCAGCATCGCGTTGCGGAAGATGTGATTATACAGCACCTGCCGCTCGCCGCAGCCTTTGGCGCGCGCCGTCATCACATATTGCTTGCGGATCTCGTCGAGGAACGAGTTCTTGGTCAGCAGCGTCATGGTGGCGAAGGCGCCGAGCGCCATCGCGATCAAGGGCAGCGTGATGTGCCAGAAATAATCGATGATCTGCCAGTACCAGGGGAATTGCGCCCAGCCGTCCGAGGTCAGGCCGCGCAGCGGGAAGATGTTGAAGAACGAGCCGCCGGCGAACAGGATGATTAGCAGGATCGCAAACAGGAAGCCGGGAATCGCAAACCCGACGATGATGATGGCCGAGGTCCAGGTATCGAACCGCGATCCGTCCTTAACCGCCTTGCGGATGCCGAGCGGGATCGAGATCAGGTAGGTCAGCAGCGTCATCCAGATCCCGAGCGACATCGAGACCGGCAGCTTCTCCTTGATCAGCTGGATCACGCTGACGTCGCGAAAATAGCTCTTGCCGAAATCGAAGCGCGCGAAATTCCACACCATCAGCGAGAAACGCTCGTACGCCGGCTTGTCGAAACCGAACTGCACTTCGAGCTTCTTGACGAATTCCGGATCGAGCCCCTGCGCGCCGCGGTACTTGGAGCTAACGGCGTCCGCGGACGCACCGACCTGGCCGCGCGGGCCCATATCGCCGCCGCCGCCCGATATTCTGGAGCTCCCGCCGGTGTCGGCGCCGGAGAGCTGCGCGAGGACGCGCTCGACCGGACCGCCGGGGGCAAACTGCACGACGATGAACGACACGAACAGGATGCCGAGCAGCGTCGGAAACATCAGGAAAATGCGGCGGGCGATATAGGCGGCCATGAATTATTTCGCCTGCTCGAGTTTCGCGGCCTTGTTCGGGTCATACCACCAGTTGTCCGGCGCGCCGGTGCCTTGCGCGTAGCGTGCTGGCCTCGGCGGATGGGCAAATTGATCCCAATAGGCGATCGGATGGTTGGTGCGAAACCACTGCGGCACCCAATAGCGGCCGGCCCGAAACACCCGATCGAGCGCGCGGCAGGCGATGGTCAAATCGGCACGGGTTTCAGCGGCGATGGCCTTGTCAACCAACGCGTCGATCGCGGGATTGGCAACACCCGCCAGATTGTACGAGCCCCTGGTGGCTGCCGCATGCGACGTGAAGTACGGCCGCAAGCTGTCGCCCGGCGTCGGCGACATGCTCAGGCGCATGATGGAAACGTCGAAATCAAAGGCTTCCACCCGCGCACGATACTGCACGGCGTCAATCAATCGGATGCTGGCATCGATGCCGAGCTGACCGAGATTCTTGATGAACGTCGCGTGATGCGGCTGGAACGACGGCTCGTCGAGCAGGAATTCGAGCGTAAATATCTCGCCGTTCGGCAGCAGCCGCTTGCCATCCTTGATGGGCAGTTTTGCGTCCTGCAGCAATTGCTGCGCCTTGCGCAGCAGCGTCCGGTCCTGGCCCGATCCATCCGATACCGGCGGCACGAACGGCTGACCGAACACCTCGTCGGGCACCTGCCCACGGAACGGCTCGAGCAGCTTCAGCTCCTCGGGCGACGGCAAGCCGGTCGCCACCATGTCCGAATTCTGGAACGGCGAAACCGTGCGCGCATAGGCGCCGTACATCACGGTCTTGTTGGTCCATTCGAAATCGAACGCGTTGATGACCGCTTCGCGTACCCTGGGGTCTTTGAGCTTGTCGCGACGGGTGTTGAAGAACCAGCCCTGTCCACCCGAGGGCAATTCGTCCGGCAGGGTCTCGCGCTTGACCCGGCCGTCCTTGATCGCGGGAAAATCGTAACGGGTGGCCCAGATCCGCGCCGTGAATTCCTCGCGGTAGAGATAATTCTTGCCGGTAAAGCCTTCGAACGCGACATCGCGATCGCGATAGAATTCATAGCGCACGGTATCGAAATTGTAGCTGCCGCGGTTGACGGGAAGATCGGCTGCCCAATAATCCTTGACCCGGTCGAACTCGACATAGCGGTTGATCTCAAACCTGCCCACCTTGTACGGCCCTGAACCAAGCGGGATGTCGGTGGTCGATTCCTCAAATGGCCGCGTCGCGTAATAGGCTTTCGAGAAGATCGGCAGGCTCGCGACATAAAGCGGGACGTCGCGCGCGCGGTTTGGCGCAAACGTCACGGCCACCGTCGCATCGTCGAGCGCCTCGGCCTTCACCATGTCGCGCAGCTGGACCACGATCAGCGGATGGCCTTTTTCCTTCAGCGTGTTGAGCGAGAAGGCGACGTCATGCGCCGTCAGCTTCGAGCCATCGCGGAAGCGGGCCTCGGGACGCATCGTGAAGCGGTAGGTGAGCTTGTCGGGCGAAATCCGCACCGACTTCGCCGCAAGGCCATACATCGCGTCGGGCTCATCATTGGCGCGCGCCATCAACGCATCGAATGTCAGCTCCATGCCCTTGGCGCCTTCGCCCTTGAGGATGAAGGCGTTGAACGAATTGAACGTCTGGAAGGACTGGTTGTAGGCGCGGATCGACGGGATCGTGGAAAACAGGCCGCCCTTCGGCGCATCCGGATTGATGTAATCGAAATGCCTGAAGTCGGCCGGATATTTCAGGTCGCCGAAAACCGACATGCCGTGGGACTCGGTGCCGACCTCGGATGCCGCGGCCGGCCTCAAAGAGATCGCGCCGAGCGCACCAAGGCCGAGGCCAAGCGTCTGGCGGCGAGAGAACAGCGGCCCGCGCATGATCCGGTTCAAGATCGACCACCCGTCTTGGCCGCCTTGGCCGCGTCCCACCACCACAGCGCGGGGAAGCCAGTAACCCCGTATTTGGGCAACGGCTCCGGACGACTGAAACGGTCCCAGCGTGCGGCGCGTTCAAATCCGCCGGCGAATTGCGGGACGACATAGGCGTTCCAGAGCAAGACCCGATCCAACGCCTTGCAACTGGCGACCAGGTCGGCTCGGTCCTTGGCGAAGATGATACGATCTATCAGGGCGTCCACCGCGGGATTCTTGATGCCGGGAATGTTGCGCGAGCCGGGCCTGTCGGCTGATTCCGACCCGAAGAAATCGCGCTGCTCGTTGCCCGGCGACGGCGACTGCCCCCAAACGGTCGTGACGATGTCGAAGTCGAAACTGCGCAAGCGATTCTGATACTGCACGCTGTCGACGGTACGGATGTTCACGGTGATGCCCAGCCGCTCAAGATAGGGCTTGTAGAAAAGGAGGCTCCGCTCGTCGCCCTGGGCCTGGCTCAGGAACTCAACGGTGACGGGCTGACCTGCCTTATCGACCAGCTTGCGATCGCGATTTTCAAACCCTGCTTCCTTGAGCAGGCGCGTAGCTTCACGAAGGTTGTTGCGAGCCGCGTCGTCATTGCCGCCGACCGGATTCTTGTACGGTGTCGTGAACAGTTCGGCAGGCACTTTGTCGCGCAGCGATTCGAGAATTTTCAGTTCGGCGCCTTCCGGAAGACCAGTGGCCATGAATTCGGGGATACCGTCGAAATAGCTATTATTGCGGTGGTATTCGCCGTTCGAGAGCAGCCGATCCGACGTCTCCCAATCATAGGCAAGATTGAAAGCACGGCGCAGCCTGACGTCGGCAAACAGAGGCCGGCGAAGGTTGAACGCGTAACCCTGCATCCTCCCCGAACTCGAGTTGACGAATTTTTCCTTGATGACCCGCTTGTCGCTCACCGCAGGAAAATCGTAGGCAGTCGACCATTGCTTGCCGCTACGCTCGTTAAACCAGTCCAACTGGTCGCCCTTGAACGCTTCGCGTCCGACGGTATCGTCGCGAAAGAACTCATACCGAATCTGGTCGAAATTGTTCTGCCCGACCGATACCGGAATGTCCTTGCCCCAATAGTCGGGGACGCGCTCCAGCAAGACCGACCGGCTCGCGACAAATTCCTTGATGCGATAGGGTCCCGACCCCAACGGAATCTCCAGCGTCGTCGCAGTCACGTCGCGCTTGCGCCCCTGCGAGTCATTTCCTTCCCACCAGTGCTTGGGCAGCACGGGCAGTTCGCCGGCAATGCTCGGCAGCTCGCGATTCCCCGGACCATCGAAGGTAAACTTGATCTCACGGTCGCCGACCTGTTCGGCCTTGAGGATATGCCGATAGTAAGCGCTGTACATCGGACTGTTTTTCTTCAACACCTCGAACGAGTAGATGACATCATCCGGCGTCACGGGCTTGCCATCGTGCCATCGCGCCGCCGGGCGCAATCGGTAGATGACGTACGAAAAATCGTCGGGGTAGGCGGCAGCCTCCGCGAGCAACCCGTAGGCGGTCGACGGTTCATCGAGCGAGCGGGTCGTCAGCGTCTGGAAGATCCGATTAACACCGTCAGCCAGTGACCCCTTCAGCCCATCGACAACAATATTGAAGTTGTCGAAGGTGCCGAGTTCGAACATGCGAACGACGCCGCCCTTGGGCGCGTCGGGATTGACGTAGTCGTAACGTTTGAAATCGGCGGGATATTTGACGTCGCCGTAGGTGGAGACGCCGTGCCGCCATTTTAGTCCGTCGGGCGCGGATTGCGCATGCGCCGTTCCGATTGCCGTGTTGAGCCCGAGCGCCGGGGCCATCGCAGCCACGGCGCCGCCTTGCAGGAGATATCGTCGGGTGATCGCCAAATGCAGAGATCCTGTTGCTTAAGGGCCAGAGCATAATCGTAAGGGCATGATCCTGATCGGAAACCGGTTCCCGCCTTTCCGGATCATGCTTCAGTGAGGACCCAATATAAGGCAAGGGTTCGGCAAATTACGTTGCTTTTTCCTCATGATAGCAACCAACGAAACGCGCCGGTGCGGCGAAAGGTCCCGATAACAACAATGCGATCTTCATAAGCAAACGGCCAGGCAATGCCTGGCCGTCATGTCGCCGAAGTCCATGCCGGACTGTTGAAATGTTATTTCGCCGCCGTCGGCAGCGGGACCGGCTTGTCTGCCAGCGTGGCCAGGTAAGCAATCACGTCGGCGCGCTCGCTGTCCTTGCTGATGCCGGCAAAGCCCATTGCGGTGCCCGGAATAAAGCCTTTCGGATTGGCGAGGAACTTGTTCATGTCGTCAAAGGTCCAGGTGCCACCCTTGCCCTTCATCGCGGCAGAGAAATTGAAACCGCCGCGGCCCTCGCCCTTCTTCTCGTTGATGACGCCGAACAGGTTCGGGCCGACGCGGTTGGGGCCGCCCTTTTCGAAGGTGTGGCAGGCCGCGCACTTCTTGGCGGCGCCGAGGCCCTTTTCAACCGAGGCGGTCTGCAGCAATTTCTCGATCGGCTCGGACGGCGCCGCGGCTTCCTTGGCCCCGCCCTGCGCCGTTTCCTTTACCGCGATTTCGAAGCCCGGCTTTTCCGGCATGTGGGGCGCGAAAATCGCGTTGGCGGCAAAGCTTGTCACCAGGACGAGAAGGCAGGTGGCGAGAACGGCGCCGAGAATTTTGTTGAGTTCGAAGGAGTCCATAGTGGCTCAGGCTCCAGGCCTTAAAGGATCGACTTAAAGGCCGGCAGAACGGCCGCGGTTCAGCCTCAGGAATCAGGCTTTCGCGCCGCACCCTCAGCAGGGTTGAGATATCGGTTTGCCCGGGCTCTGGCAACCCGTATAAACGCCCCGACTTTCCGCCAATCCCCATTATTTCCGCCTGTTTTCGCTAGCCCGTGACCTCGCGCCCGATGACCGAAACCCGCAACCTGGTGCTGATTCCCGCCCGCATGGCCGCCACAAGGCTGCCCGGCAAGCCGCTCTTGGAAATCGGCGGGGTGCCGATGATCGTCCATGTGCTGCGGCGGGCGGAAGCCGCCAACATCGGCCGGGTCGCGGTCGCCACCGACACGGCGGAAATCGCGGAAGCCGTGACATCCCATGGCGGCCTGGCGGTCATGACCCGCCCCGAACACCCATCGGGCTCCGACCGGATCTACGAGGCGCTGAAGACCCTCGATCCCGAGGGCAAGGTCGAGATCGTGGTCAATCTGCAGGGCGATTTTCCGACCATTTCGACCGACAATATCCGCGACGTGCTGCCGCCGCTCTCTGACCCCGCGGTCGATATCGCAACCTTGGCGGCCGAGATTCACACCGAGGAAGAGGCCAACAATCCGAACGTGGTGAAGGCAGTCGGCTCGCCGATCGGCCCGCGAAGGTTGCGCGCGCTTTATTTCACGCGGGCCACGGCGCCGACCGGCGTCGGGCCGCGCTACCATCACATCGGCCTCTACGCCTACCGCCGCGCCGCGCTGGAGCGTTTTGTGGCGCTGCCGCCCTCGCCGCTGGAGCGGCAGGAGAAACTCGAGCAACTGCGGGCGCTGGAAGCCGGCATGCGGATCGATGTGATGATCGTCGATACGGTGCCGCGGGGCGTGGATACCCCGGCCGACCTCGAAACCGCGCGTCGGCTACTGGCAAATACCTGAACGGCTGATACAAGGCCCCCATGACCGAGAAACTCAAAATCGCATTCCAGGGCGAGCCTGGCGCGAACTCCCATATCGCCATCGTCGAGGCCTATCCGGACGCCGAGCCGTTGCCTTGCTCGACCTTCGAGGACGCGCTGGCCGCGATCGCCTCGGGGGAAGCGGATCTGGGCATGATCCCGATCGAGAATTCGGTCGCCGGCCGCGTCGCCGACATCCATCATCTGCTGCCGCAGTCCGGGCTGTTCATCGTCGGCGAATGGTTTTTGCCGATCCACCACCAGCTGATGGCGCCGCGCGGCGCCAGGCTTGCCGACATCAAGACCGTCGAGAGTCACGTCCACGCACTCGGCCAGTGCCGCCGCATCATCCGCAAGCTCGGCATCAAGCCGATCGTTTCGGGCGACACGGCAGGAAGCGCACGCATCGTCGCCGAACGCGGCGACAAGAGCTGCGCCTCGATCGCGTCGCGGCTGGCCGCCAATATCTACGGTCTCGATATCATGGCTGAAGATGTCGAGGACGAGACCCACAACACCACGCGCTTCGTGGTGCTGGCGCGCGAGGCCCAGTGGGCCGAACAGGGATCGGGGCCGCTGGTCACGACTTTTGTTTTCCGGGTGCGCAACCTGCCCGCCGCGCTCTACAAGGCGCTCGGCGGTTTTGCCACCAACGGCGTCAACATGACCAAGCTGGAAAGCTACATGGTCGACGGCGAATTCTTCGCCACGCAGTTTTACGCTGATGTTGACGGCCATCCCGAGGACCGCGGGCTCGCGTTTGCGCTGGAGGAGCTGAAATTCTTCTCGCGCGAATTCCGCATCGTCGGCGTCTACCCGGCGCAGCCGTTCCGCCTGACGTTCAGCGAGGCGCTGGACTAACGCGTTTCTGTCGTCCCTGCGAACGCGAGGGAAGACAACAGAATCTACGCCGCGACCTTGCTGCTGAGCCCGAACGCATCCGCCAAGAGGCTATACGACTTCTTGCGCGCGTCGTGGTCGTAAACCGCGGTGATGATCATCAGCTCGTCCGGCTGGCTTGCCGTGATCATCGGCTGCAACTTCGTCATCAGGGTCGCGGGGCTGCCGACGAACAGGCGCGAGCGGTTGCGCGTGATCGACGTCCGCTCGGCGTCCGAATAGGGATAGGCCAGCGCTTCCTCGACGCTCGGCAGGGGCAGATACTGGCCGCGGTCGCGGCGCAGGCGATTGAGGTCCATCGAGGACGCGAGCTTTTCGGCCTCGGCGTCGGTTTCGGCGGCAACGGCGGCGATTGCCAAAATGCCGTGCGGCGCCGGGCGCCAGCCCGACGGCTTGAAGCGCGCGCGGTAATGCGTCATTGCCTCGATCGCATCATAGGAGGCGAAGTGATGCGCGAATGCGAAGCCCATGCCGAGCTCTGCGGCGAGTTCGGAACTGTAGTCGCTGGAGCCGAGCAGCCAGATCGGCGGCAGCGGAGAATCATCCGGCATCGCCACCACATTGTTGTAGGGATGGCCGGCCGGGAAATCGCGCGTCTCCCACAGAATCAGCTCCTGCAGCCGCTCGAGGAAATCGTCGCCCTCGCGTTTGTCGAGCCGGCTGCGCAATGCGTAAGCCGTGGCGCCATCGGTGCCGGGCGCGCGGCCGAGGCCGAGATCGATCCGGCCGGGGAACAGCGCTTCAAGCATCTTGAAGCGTTCGGCCACGACAAGCGGCGCGTGGTTGGGCAGCATCACGCCACCGGAGCCGACGCGGATATTCTTCGTCACCGCCGCGATCTGACCGATCATCAGATCGGGCGCGGGGCTGGCGACCGAGGCGAGGTTGTGATGCTCGGCGAGCCAGTACCTGACATAACCCAATACATCGACATGGCGCGCCAGATCGATGCTGTTGCGCAAGGCCGCCGCGGGTTTGGTGCCTGTGGTGACGACGGAGAGGTCGAGGACTGAAAGCGGGATCATCAGCTTAGCCTAGTGCGGCAGGTGGGAGCGACAAAGGCCCGGGGTGCGCAGATCAGGCCCGCGCTTCCGGGAACGAAGATTGGGGCTCGACGCTCCGTCCGGTGGGACAACCCGCCACAAACTGACACCGTATCCACCTTGCCCACAATCTGACCGAAGGCACCGAGCATCCAGAAAAGGTAATTTGTCCCATATATCTGGTATTTATCTCCCTTTCGCCCAAGAAACATCCTGCCCACCAATCTGATTATAACGGCCTAAAATTTCACTATCCATGCAATAATTGGGCAAATTCCCACCCTTGATGGGCTATTGGAACGGCCTTGTTTGGCTTATTTTAGCTGACGGCCGCCAGGCCCGATGCCCCGTCCGTTTCTGTGGAGCTGTGTGAGTGCCATGACCGAAGTTACGTCCGCCGCGTCCGACAGTCACCGCGCGCTCCATTCGCCAAAAATCTCCTTCGAGTTCTTCCCGCCTAAGACCGAGGAGATGGAACGCTCGCTCTGGGAAACCATCAACCGGCTGGCGCCGCTTGCCCCCAGTTTCGTGTCGGTGACCTATGGCGCCGGCGGATCGACCCGCGAGCGCACGCATTCCACCATCGCGCGCATCCTGAAAGAGACCAACCTGACGCCGGCCGCGCATCTGACCTGCGTCGGCGCGCCGAAGGGCGAGATCGACGAAGTGGTCGCGCGCTATCACGAGATCGGCGTCCGCCATATCGTGGCGCTGCGCGGCGATCCCACCACCGGCATCGGCACCGCCTACAGCGCGCATCCCGACGGCTATCAAAGTTCGCCCGACCTGATTGCCGGAATCAAGAAGCGCTACCCCGATTTTGAAATTTCGGTCTCGGCCTATCCGGAGAAGCATCCGGAAAGCCCGGATCTCGACGCCGACATCGACACGCTTCAGGCCAAGGTCGATGCCGGTGCGGCACGCGCCATCACGCAGGTGTTCTTCGATAACGACCTTTATTTGCGTTACCTCGACCGGGTCCGCGCCCGCGGCATCAACATCCCCGTAGTGCCAGGCATCATGCCGATGCACAATTTCAAGCAGGCGCGCAGCTTCGTGACCCGCGCCGGCACCACCGTGCCGTCCTGGCTCGCTGACAAGTTCGAAGGGCTCGACGACGACGCCGAGACCCGGAAACTCGTCGCCGCAACTGTCGCGGCGGGCCAGGTGCAGAAGCTGGCAAAACAGGGCGTCGACACCTTTCACTTCTACACCATGAACCGCGCGGACCTCGTGTTTGCGATCAGCCATTTGCTGGGCATCCGTCCCAATGGCGCACAGAAAGCTGCCTGATCCGATGACCGTACCCGTGTCCCCGAAAAGAACCGCCCTGCTCGCGGCGGCCCGCGAACGTATCCTCGTGCTCGACGGCGCCATGGGCACCATGATCCAGGGCCTGCAATATGACGAGGCCGCGTTCCGCGGCGAGCGTTTCAAGGATTTTCACCGCGACGTCCGCGGCAACAACGATTTGCTGATCCTGACCCAACCGCAGGCGATCGAGGACATCCACGCCGATTATCTGCGCGCCGGCGCCGACATCGTCGCGACCAACACGTTCTCCTCGACCTCGATCGCGCAGGCCGACTACGAGATGTCGGATCTGGCCTACGAACTCAACCGCGACGGCGCGCGGCTCTGCCGCAACGCCGCCGCACGGGTCACCGCCGAAGACGGCAAGCCGCGCTTCGTCGCCGGCGCTTTGGGGCCGACCAACCGCACCGCCTCGATCTCGCCCGACGTGTCCAATCCCGGCTACCGCGCCGTCACCTTCGACGATTTGCGCAAGGCCTACGGCGAACAGATCAACGGCTTGCTCGACGGCGGCGCCGACCTGCTGCTGGTCGAAACCATCTTTGACACGCTGAACGCCAAGGCCGCGCTCTACGCCATCGCCGAAATCTGCGAGCAACGCGGCATCGACGTGCCCGTGATGATCTCGGGCACCATCACCGACAAATCCGGACGCCTCCTCTCCGGGCAGCTGCCCGAGGCGTTCTGGAATTCGGTGCGGCATGCCAAGCCGATCACGATTGGCTTCAATTGCGCGCTCGGCGCCGAGGATCTGCGCGCTCACATCGCCGACATCGGCCGCGTCGCCGATACGCTGGTGTGCGCCTATCCCAACGCCGGCCTGCCCAATGAATTCGGGCAGTATGACGAGAGCCCGGAATATATGGCGCGGCTGATCGGCGAGTTCGCCGAGGCTGGCTTGGTCAACATCGTCGGCGGCTGCTGCGGCACCACGCCGGACCATATCGCGGCGATCGCCGCTGCCGTCGCCCCGCACAAGCCGCGCGTGGTTCCCGTGATCGAGCCGCGCTTGCGGTTGTCCGGCCTGGAGCCGTTTGAACTGACGCCCGCGATCCCGTTTGTGAACGTCGGCGAGCGCACCAACGTCACGGGGTCGGCGAAATTCCGCAAGCTGATTACCGCCGGCGATTACACCGCGGCCCTTCAAGTCGCCCGCGACCAGGTCGAGAACGGTGCCCAGATCATCGACGTCAACATGGACGAGGGCTTGCTGGATTCCGAAGCCGCGATGGTGACGTTCCTCAACCTCGTCGCCGCCGAGCCCGACATCGCCCGCGTCCCCGTGATGGTGGACTCCTCGAAATTCAGCGTGATCGAAGCCGGCCTGAAATGCGTTCAGGGCAAGCCGGTGGTGAACTCGATCTCGATGAAGGAGGGCGT
The DNA here is from genome assembly GCF_964252915.1 of Bradyrhizobium sp. LjRoot220. Classification (NCBI taxonomy): domain Bacteria; kingdom Pseudomonadati; phylum Pseudomonadota; class Alphaproteobacteria; order Hyphomicrobiales; family Nitrobacteraceae; genus Bradyrhizobium; species Bradyrhizobium sp. LjRoot220. The sequence continues at coordinate 93,611 of NZ_CAXUPS020000011.1, read as the reverse complement.
GGAGAAATTCATCCACGAGGCCCGCATCGCGCAGCGCCATGGCGCCGCCGTGGTGGTGATGGCGTTCGACGAAGTCGGCCAGGCAGATACGTTTGCGCGCAAAACCGAGATCTGCAAACGCGCCTATGATATCCTGGTCGATCAGCTCGGCTTTCCCCCTGAAGACATCATCTTCGACCCGAACATCTTCGCAATCGCGACCGGGCTCGAGGAGCACAATAATTACGGCGTCGACTTCATCGAGGCGACGCGCTGGATCCGCCAGAACCTGCCGCACGCGCATATTTCCGGCGGCGTTTCCAATTTGTCGTTCTCGTTCCGCGGCAACGAGCCGGTGCGCGAAGCCATGCATTCGGTGTTCCTGTATCACGCCATCAAGGCCGGCATGGACATGGGCATCGTCAACGCCGGGCAGATGATCGTCTATGACGACATCGACCCCGAACTGCGCCAGGTTTGCGAGGACGTCATCCTCAACCGCGATCCCGGCGCTTCGGAAAAGCTGCTGGCGCTGGCGGAAAAATTCCGCGGCAAGGAGAAGCAGACCAAGGAGCAGGATCTGGCGTGGCGCGAATGGCCGGTCGAGAAGCGACTTTCGCACGCGCTGGTGCACGGCATCACCGAATACATCGAGGCCGACACCGAAGCGGTGCGCCAGACCGTCGAGCGACCGCTCAACGTGATCGAAGGCCCGCTGATGGACGGCATGAACATCGTCGGCGATCTCTTCGGCGACGGCAAGATGTTCCTGCCGCAGGTGGTGAAATCCGCCCGCGTCATGAAGCAGGCGGTGGCCTATCTGATGCCGTTCATGGAGGAGGAGAAGGCGCGCAACCTCGCCAACGGCGTCACCAGCAACGGCGGCCGCAACGCCGCCGGCAAGATCGTGCTCGCGACCGTGAAGGGCGACGTCCACGACATCGGCAAGAACATCGTCGGCATCGTGCTGCAATGTAATAATTTCGAGGTTATCGACCTCGGCGTCATGGTGCCGGCGTCCAAGATCATCGAGACCGCCAAGGCCGAGGGCGCCGACATCATCGGGCTGTCCGGTCTTATCACGCCTTCGCTCGACGAAATGAGTTTCCTCGCCGGCGAGATGCAGCGGCAGGGCATGAGCATGCCGCTCTTGATCGGCGGCGCCACCACCAGCCGCGTCCATACCGCCGTCAAGATCGACCCGAACTACAAGGGCGGCCCGGTGGTGCATGTCAACGATGCCAGCCGCGCCGTCGGCGTGGCCTCTTCGCTGCTGTCGCCCGACCGCCGCGAGGCCTATGCCGCCGACATCAGAACCGAATACGCCAAGATCTCCGCGGCGCATTTCCGCGCCCAGGCCGACAAGAAGCGGCTGAAGCTGGCCGACGCTCGCGCCAACGCTGTCAATATCGACTTCGCCAAGACGCCGCCGAAGAAGCCGGCGTTTTTGGGCATCCGGAGTTTTGATGCCTACGACCTGGCTGAACTCGCCGAATACGTCGACTGGACGCCGTTCTTCCAGACCTGGGAACTGACCGGGCGCTTCCCGGCCATCCTCGACGATCCCAAGGTCGGCGAAGTCGCCCGCTCGCTTTATGACGACGCGCGCAAGATGCTTGATCTCATCATCAAGGAGAAGTGGTTCACCGCGGGCGCCACCATCGGCTTCTGGCCGGCCAATGCCGACGGCGACGACATCAAGGTTTACGCCGATGATGCGCGCAAGACCGAGATCGCGACTTTTCATACGCTGCGCCAGCAACTGGAGAAGCGCGAAGGCCGCTTCAATTCGGCGCTGTCGGACTTCATCGCGCCGGCATCCTCCGGCGTGCCTGATTACATCGGCGCCTTCGTCGTCACCGCCGGGATCGGTGAGGATGTCGTCGCCGACCGTTTCAAGAACGCCAATGACGACTACTCCTCGATCCTGTGCAAGGCGCTGGCCGATCGCCTCGCCGAAGCCTTCGCCGAGCGCATGCATGCGCGCGTGCGCCGCGAGTTCTGGGGCTACGCGCCGGACGAGACGCTGGCGCCGGATCAACTCATTCTTGAGCAATATGCCGGCATCCGCCCGGCGCCCGGTTATCCCGCGCAGCCCGATCACACCGAGAAGGCGACGCTGTTCCGCCTGCTCGACGCGGAGAATACTGCCGGCGTGAAGCTGACCGAGAGTTATGCGATGTGGCCGGGCTCGTCGGTCTCCGGGCTTTATTTCAGCCACGCCGAGAGTTTCTATTTCGGCGTCGGCAAGATCGAGCGCGACCAGGTCGAGGATTACGCCGCGCGCAAGGGCATGAGCGTCGCCGAGACCGAGCGCTGGCTGGCCCCGGTGCTGAATTATATCCCGTCGCAGGATCAGCCGGCGGCACCGGCGCCCGCGCCGATCCCAGCCGTCCCCGCCAACGACGTCGCCGCGCATCCGCCCGGCTGCACCTGTGCCGTGCATCTGGCGTACCGCAAGAAGGCGGTGGGGGCGTAAGGCTTTCCCGCAAATACCGCTGTCATCACCGGGCTTGACCCGGTGATCCATCTTCAAGAGACTCTTTCGAAGGTGATGGATGCCCGGGTCAAGCCCGGGCATGACAGAGTATGCCGAGGCCCCCATGAAATTCTTCTCCTTCTGGCGATCGCTGGCGAGTTTTCGGGTTCGCATCGCACTCAATCTGAAAAACATTCCGGCCGAAGTGATCCTGGTCGATATCGACGCCAATGCGCAGCGCGGCGAGGAATATCGCCGCATCAATCCGCAGATGGCGCTGCCGTCGCTGGTTCTGGACGACGGCACCGTGCTGTTCCAGTCGCTTGCGATTCTCGAATATCTCGAGGAGAGCCACCCCGCGCCGCCGCTGCTGCCATCAGACCCACGCGGCCGCGCCCGGGTGCGAGGCTTGGCGCAAATCGTCGCCTGCGAGGGCCATCCGCCGCTGACGCCGCGGGTACGCCGCTATCTCGATCACGAACTGAATTTGCGCGACACCCAGCAGGCCGCGTGGCAGCGGCACTGGACCGTCGAGACGCTGGTCGCGCTGGAGGGCCATCTCGGCGGCCACCGGGATACCGGTCGATTCTGCCACGGCGAGGCGGCGTCGATGGCCGATATCTGCCTGGTCACCCACGTCACCACGGCGGTCAATCAGAAGATCGACCTCAGCCCCTATCCGACCGTGAAGCGCATCTTCGAGACCGCGATGGCGCTGCCGGAATTTGCAAGCGCGCATCCGTCGATGCAGCCCGACACGCCGGAGGCGATGCGGCCGAAGAAGTGAGGTGGATTGGCACGCTTCTCATCACCATTACTTCGTCGTCCCGGCCTTGAGCCGGGACCCATACTCCGCGGCAGTCATTGTTGAAGAAGGTCTCTAACGCCAGCGCCCTCACAATGACGGGAATGGTGCAGCCCCACCTAATGCTGTCATCCCCGCGCAGGCGGGGATCCAGTACGCCGCGGCCTATCGGTTCAATCATCGGCGTCTCTGGATACTGGGTCGCCCGGTCAAGCCGGGCGATGACAGTTGAATGTGTGTTCGCATTCTCGCGACGCATTGCGCCCGAGCTTTGCCAGAAATTCCTTGCCCTCTCATAAGAGGGCGCAGGGAAGACCGGGTGCGCGCTGCACCCGCGGTCTCGTGTGCGATTGTGCAAAACAAAAATGCACACGAGCATACAGGTCCAGCGGTGAACACCCGGCCTTCCCTGCGCAATGGCTTTACGGCTTATAACGAGCTCTCCCCGGAGAACGGCTCTTTTGCCTCCGTTGCGCCCTGGAAGCTATTGCCTCCAGGTGCATTGACGCCAGCACCGCGGCGTCAGGACCACTCGTCTTCACCGTACGCTTCGGCGCCTTTGGTCAAGGGCACCGTCACGTCCACCGCAACCCCGTCCAACGTCCGTGACCACGGCCGACGCCCTTCTGAGTAGGACGGGATGGCCAAGGATATACCCCAGATTTGCCTTCTGTAAAAGCGAAATATTTTTTATTTTGGGGCTTGACATGATTTCCGAAAACCAGAAGTGATTTGCCCGTCGGGTTGATTTGTCGCACCCAGAACGCAGGATTGCGCCTGCCCGCGAGGCGATGCGCTACTTGGCGCATGCCCGGAATCCAACGGGCGACAGCGTGTTTGTTGTCCCACTGTACGCACGATGGCAGCCCTCGCGGTGCGACCACGCTCCTATTTCCGTCAACTTTGACCGCCATGCATAAGATCCGTAGTGTACGCCAAACGCGATCGCTGGGGCCGCGTCATTGCTTTCAGATCGAAGCGGTTTTTCCGGAGTGCGAATGAAAAACGCTGCACTGCTCGCCATCGGATTTCTGTCCGTCGGTTTTTGGCTGCCTGGCAGCGCGCGATGCCAAACCTCGCCTGCCCCTCCGCTTTCACTTGCCCGGCCGGCACCATCGCCGGACGGGGGTGCGCCGCCTCCGGCTGTCATCATGGCTGCGCCGCCGGCGGCGACGAACGACGCTCCTCCACCGGCAACCGCCAGGCGCGCGGCGCCGCCGGTCGTCGCCAGGGACGCGCCACCGCCGAAGCCGGCGGCTGACTACGACGGCTTCACCGCCGGTGCCCAGAACGAGCCCGTTGCAAAGTTACCGGACCTGCCGCGCTCAACCAAACGGCCGAAGCCCGTGAAGGAGCCCGATAGCATCGCTGGGCGACCGTGGGCCGATTCCCCGGAAGATGAGGCGCTCAGGCGCAAGCTGACGATCTGCCGTGACTGCAAATAATGCAGCCCGGAATGACAACGAGCCTCACCCCTTCGGCGGGTCGAGCCGCTGCAAAATTTCCTGGAACGGCGGCAGCGCCTCGCAGCGCGCAGCGTGCGCCTGCAGCGCCGGATAGCGGGCGTCGAACAACGCGGGATGCGCCTCGCCGGTGAAGCGCAACGCGCAGGCGATCATGATGTCGGCATGGCCGATCCGATCGCCGAACCAGTACGGCGTCGCGACCGCCTCGCGTTCCTTTTCCAGCATCTCGAGCACGCCGCCGATCTGGGCCTGGCAGCGCTCGACCCAGAGCGCCAGCTGTTCCTTGCGCAGCACCCGCTCGTAGATCAGGCTGACCGCCTTGTCGGCCAGGCCGCTGCCGAGCGCGCAAATCCGCAACTGCCGGCGGCGCAGATCGCCGCGTTCGGCCATCATCGCTTTTTCCGGGCCGACCAGTTCATCGAGCGCATCCAGGATCGCGGTGCTCTCGATCAGCGCCTCGCCGCTGTCCAGCACGAGTGTCGGCACCCGGCGCAGCGGATTATATGGCGCGATCTTGTCCGCATCGCCGAAGGTCGACCACGGCCGGTGCTCGAACGGCAGATCATACAACCGCAGCGCAATCGCGACGCGGCGAACGAACGGGGAGTCGTATTGGCCGATCAGGAACATGGGTTCGGGCGCCTTTCCATTCGCCGGGCTTGACCCGGCCATCCATCATAATGAAGGGTGATGGATGCCCGGATCAAGTCCGGGCATGACATACCCGGACGGAGGAAGCGACATGCGCCTGCCACTCATGCTAGCTGCATTGATCGCGTCCGGCGCGGCCAACGCCCAAAGCGGCCCCGCCGGTTTCCAGTCGCCGTCAAAAAACATCGCCTGCGCCTATTTCGACTACGACAACCAGAACACGCTTCGCTGCGACATCATGGAAGCAACCGTAACGGCCCGCCGGCCGGCCGATTGCGATCTCGAATGGGGCAAGGCGTTCGAGATGCGATCCAAAGGAGGTGCCGTGCGCCTTTGCTACGGCGACACGGCCATGGATCCCAAGATGCCGGTGCTGGCCTACGGCGAAGTCTGGCAGCGCGGCGGATTTACCTGTACCTCGGAGCAGACGGGCGTGACGTGTTTCAACGCGGATCGGCGCGGGTTTTCGCTGGCGCGGGCGAAGCAGGATCTGTTTTGAGCACACAACTCTTGCAATTAGTCCGCAAGCGCAATGCTCTCTCCACCGTCATGGCCGGGCTTGACCCGGCCATCCACGTCTTTGCATCTACAAAAGCAAGACGTGGATCACCGGGACAAGCCCGGTGATGACGGATGAGAGCGCATTCTCACCATCACTCAATAACCGGCACATGCCTCGCCGCATCGCGCGGCGCGGTGCCATCAAGCCGCGGGTCGTCCTGGACTTCGATCTCGCGCAGGAAGGCGCGAAAGCCGGAGCGCAAGTAGAACGCCACCGCTCCCGGATGATCGTGCGTGCAGGTGTGCAGCCAGAGCCGCGCGATCGGCCGCGACCAGGCAATCTCCTGCGCGCGGTTCATCAGCCAGCGGCCGGCGCCGCTGCCGACGAGTTTTGCGCTGACGCCGAAATAGACGATCTCGCATTGACCGGCCTCGCGAAAGTCCAGCTCCAGCAGGCCTTCGTCGTGCCCCTCATGCACCAGCGCATACGTTTCCACCAGCGGCGCCTGGATGATCGAAGCGAGCTCGGCGTCCGACATTTTCACGCGATCGATCCACAGCCATTCGTCGCCGACGCGGCGATAGAGCTCGCGATACCAATCGAGCGCGGGCGCTTCGATACGGCGCAGGGTCCACGCGCCGTGCGGATCGGGCGGGATCGCCGGGAGTTCGGTCATCTCCAGATGCGTGACGACGGTGGCGATCTTGCCGGCGGGAATGTCGAAGTGGCCGTCGGGGAGATTCATGGCGCGCTTTCTCTCGATCGTCATGGCCGGGCTTGACCCGGCCATCCACGTCTTTCACTTAAGAAACTAAGTAAGACGTGGATCGCCGGGTCAAGCCCGGCGATGACGGGTGGGCTACTCCCCCTCATCGCTCGCGAGCAGCCCCTTCACCGCCCGCGCCCAGCCCGCCAGCTTCCGCTCGCGCGTCGCCTTGCTCATCGCGGGCTTGAAGCGGTGCTCCAGCCGCCAGTTGTCGGCGAATTTTGCGGGCTCGGGATAGACGCCGGCCTGCAGGCCCGCGAGATAGGCGGCGCCCAAGGCCGTTGTTTCCTGGATCATCGGACGATCGACTGGCGCATCGAGCAGGTCGGCGAGGCGCTGCATGGTCCAGTCCGAGGCGGTCATGCCGCCGTCGACGCGGAGCACGATGTTGGCTGCCTTGGCATCGGGCCAATCAGCGCGCATCGCGGCCCAGAGGTCGAAGGTCTGGTAACAGACGCTTTCAAGCGCGGCATGCGCGAGTTCGGCGGGGCCGGTGTTGCGGGTGAGGCCGAACAGCGCGCCGCGGACGCGCGGATTCCAGTACGGCGCCCCTAAGCCGACGAAGGCCGGCACCAGATAGACGCTCTGCATGGAATCGGATTTGTCGGCGAGCGGGCCGGTCTCCGACGCCTGCTTGATGATGCCGAGGCCGTCGCGCAGCCATTGCACCGCCGAGCCGGCGACGAAGATCGAGCCTTCCAGCGCGTAGGTGCGCTTGCCGTTCAACTGGTAGGCGATGGTGGTGAGCAGCTTGTTCTTGGAGGCCACCGGCGTGGCGCCGGTGTTGAGCAGCGCAAAACAGCCGGTGCCGTAGGTCGATTTGATCATGCCGGGCGTGAAGCAGGCCTGGCCGATGGTGGCAGCCTGCTGGTCGCCGGCGATGCCGGCAATCGCGATCGGCCCGCCGAACAGGTTTGGTTCGCTCTCGCCGAACCTGGCGGAGGAGTCTTTTACCTCGGGCAGCATCGAGCGCGGCACGCGCAACAGCTTCAGCAGCTCGTCGTCCCACTCGCCGGTGTGGATGTTGAACAGCAGCGTGCGCGAGGCGTTGGTGGCATCGGTGGCGTGCACCTTGCCGCCGGTGAGGCGCCAGAGCAGATAGCAATCGACGGTGCCGAACATCAGCTCGCCGCGGCCGGCGCGTTCGCGCGCGCCGGGCACGTGATCGAGGATCCATGCGACTTTGGTGCCGGAGAAATAAGGATCGATAATGAGACCGGTCCTGGCCGAGATATTGGGCTCGTGGCCTTCGGCCTTCATTTTCGAGCAGATCTCGGCGGTGCGGCGGTCCTGCCAGACGATGGCGCGGTGCACGGCCTGACCGGTGACGCGGTCCCACACGACAGTGGTTTCGCGCTGGTTGGTGATCCCGATCGCGGCGATGTCTTTTGCCTTCAGGCCGGCTTTCTCCAGCGCGTCGCGGCAGACCATCACCGTCGAGGTCCAGATGTCCTCCGGCTCATGCTCGACCCAGCCCGACGCGGGAAAATGCTGCGGGAATTCCTGCTGCGCCGTCGCGGCGATCGAGATGTCGCTGCGAAACACGATGGCGCGCGAGGATGTGGTGCCCTGATCGATGGCCAGCACAAAGGACATGGTGTTTCCCCGGGTGTTTGATGGTTCGGGCAAGGAAAGGGGATTGGGAGGGGAAGGTCAATATGGGCGGAGGCGGTGCGCTCCCTCTCCCGCGCTTGCGGGGGAGGGTTGGGGTGGGGGCTCTCTCCACGATACGACTCGCGGAGGGAGCCCCCACCCGCCTCGCTTTGCTCGGCACCCTAAGAGCGAGCTTCGCTCGTCTCGACCCCGCAAGCGCGGGAGAGGGAAAAAACTACACCGACGCCGTGGTCACCCCGCCATCCACCACAATGGTCTGCCCGGTCATGAACGTCGACGCATCCGAGGCAAGATACGCCACCGCGCCGGCGATTTCGTCGGGTTCGCCGATGCGGCGCAGCGGCGTGGTCGCGGTGCGGCGTTTGAGGTTTTCGGGGTCTTCCCACAACGCGCGGGCGAAATCGGTCTTGACCAGGCCCGGCGCCACGCAATTGATGCGGACGCCCTTCGGGCCCCATTCGCCGGCGAGGCTGCGGCACAGCGAGAAATCCGCCGCCTTGGAGATGCCGTAGGCGCCGATCACGGTCGAGCCGCGCAATCCCCCGATCGAGGATACGATCACCACCGAGCCGCTGCCGCGTTCCGCCATCTGCGGGATCGCCTGCGCGCAGAGCCAGATGTTGCTCTTGACGTTGGAGCCCATGATCTTGTCGAAGGCCTCGTCCTTGATGTCGAGCAGCGGGCCGTAATACGGGTTCACGGCGGCGTTGCAGACGAGGATGTCGACCTTGCCGTAGTGCTTGGTGGTGCCCGAGATCAGCGCGTCGACTTCCTCGCGGCGCGAGATGTTGCAGGGAATGACATGGGCGGCGCCGCCGGATTTCCTGATGCCCTCGGCGACCTCCGCGCAGGCATCCGCCTTGCGGCTGGAGATCACCACCTTGGCGCCGAGCTTGGCCAGCAGCTCCGCCGAGGAACGGCCGATGCCGCGGCTCGAGCCGGTGATCACGGCGACTCGGCCTGTGAGATCGAACGGGGTGTTCTTCATTGTTTCCCCGCTGATTGCTCTTTAGCCGTCATTGCCTGCAACAAACGCGAAGCGTTTGTGCAAGGGAGCGAAGCGACGAAGCAATCCATGCTTGCTTTGCCGTACGATGGATTGCTTCGCTTCGCTCGCAATGACGATAATTAAGTTCGTCATTCCGGGATGGTTCGAAGGACCAGACCCGGAATCTCGAGGTTCCGGGTTCGCGCTGGCGCGCGCCCCGGAACGACGGGCGTTAAATCAACCCGCCCGCATCGGTGACACGGCGCAAATGATAATCCGTGTCGCCAAAGCTGTTCTCGATCATGGTCAGGCGCTTGAAGTAGTGGCCGATCTTGGCTTCCTGGGTCATGCCGATGCCGCCGTGCAGCTGGATCGACTGCTGGCCGACGAATTTCAGCGATTTTCCGATCTGCACCTTCGCGGCCGCCACCGCGGTGGCGCGCTCCTTCGCATTGTCGAAATCGGCCGCCATGGTCGCGAACATCGACATGCTGCGGGCCTGCTCGACGGCGACGAACATGTCGGCGGCGCGGTGTTGCAGGGTCTGGAAGGTGCCGATCGCGACGCCGAACTGTTTTCGCGTTTTCAGATATTCGACCGTCGATTTCAGCGATTCATCCATCGCCCCGACCGCTTCGGCGCACATCGCGGTGCGGGCGTCGTCGACCACGCGCTCGATCAGATCAAGCGCATTGTCAGGATTGCCGATCGCGGCCTCTGCGCCAACTTCCACGCCGGTCAGCGTGATATCGGCGGCGTGCAGGCCGTCCTGGGTCGGATAGCCCTTGCGGCCGATGCCCTTGGCATTGGCCGGCACCAGGAACACGCCGATGCCGGACTTGTCGCGCCGCGCGCCTGACGTGCGCGCGGTCACGATCAGGGTGTCGGCGTTCTCGCCGTTGATCACGACGAATTTTTCACCGTCGATCACCCAGCCCGCGCCCTTTTTCTTGGCTGTGGTGGCGACGTCGGAGAGGTCGTAGCGCGAGTTCTTCTCGAGCTGCGCGAAGGCAAAGGTCTTGCTGCCGTCGATGATCCCGGGAATGTGCGCGGCCTTCTGTTCGGCCGAGCCGCCATGGCGCAGGAAGCCGCCGGCGATGACGACGGTGGCCAGATATGGCTCCAGCACCAGCGCCTTGCCCATCGCCTCCATCACGATCGCGGTTTCGACCGCGCCGGCGCCGAAGCCGCCGTCTTCCTCCGAAAACGGAAGCCCGAGCAGGCCCTGTTCGGCAAGCTTGCCCCAGACGGCTTTGCTCCAGCCGCCCTTCTCGGTGCGGTATTTCTTGCGCGCGTCGAAGTCGTAGGAATCGTTGAGCAGACCGTCGACGCTTTCCTTGAGAAGCCGCTGCTCCTCGGACAAATCAAAATCCATGTTGTTTACTTTCTCCAGAAACCCATGCGGGGGACACTGCCGCCCAATTTTTCCCCTCGTCATCCCCGCGAAGGCGGGGATCCAGTAATCGCCGGCGTCTCGTCAGCCATGATCGCCGCGGCGTACTGGGTCCCCCGCCTTCGCGGGGGACGACACCTGTTGTTTGTCGAACGTCTCTTACAGCCCCAACACCGCCTTGGTGATGATGTTGCGCTGGATCTCGTTGGAGCCGCCGTAGATCGAGACCTTGCGGTTGTTGAAGTAGCTCGGCGCGATCTGGGCGGTCCAGTCCATGGCCTCGTTGGAGCCATCGTCGCCATGCTCGTCATAGGGCGCGGCGAACGGGCCGATCACTTCCATCAACAATTCGGTGGTGGTCTGCTGGATTTCCGACCCCTTGATCTTCAAGACCGACGACGCCGGGTTGGGCTTACCCTTGCCGTGCTTGCCTTCGTCGGCGACGACGCGGAGCTGCGTCAGCTCAAGCGCCTTGAGCTCGATCTCGCAGGCGGCGAGCTTCTCGCGGAAACCCTGGTCCTCGAGCACCGGCTTGCCGTTGGATTCGACCTTGGCGGCGAGCTCCTTGATGCGGCGCAGCCGCTCCTTGGAAACGCCGACCCGGGCGATGCCGGTGCGCTCGTTGCCGAGCAGGAACTTTGCGTAATCCCAGCCCTTGTTCTCCTCGCCGATCAGATTCTCGGCGGGCACCTCGACGTCGTCGAAGAACACTTCGTTGACCTCGTGGCCGCCGTCGATGGTCTCGATCGGGCGCACCGTGATGCCCTTCGACTTCATGCTGAACACGATGAAGGAGATGCCCATCTGCTTCTTCGCATTGTTGTCGGTACGGCAGAGGCAGAAGATCATGTCGGCGTGCTGCGCCAGCGTGGTCCAGGTCTTCTGGCCGTTGATGATGTATTTGTCGCCACGGCGCTCGGCCTTGGTCTTCAGCGAGGCGAGGTCCGATCCGGAGCCCGGCTCCGAAAAGCCCTGGCACCACCAGTCGTCGACATTGGCGATGCGCGGCAGATACTGCTTCTTCTGCGCCTCGTTGCCGAAGGTGTAGATGACAGGGCCGACCATGCTGACACCGAACGCGAGCGGCGCGGGCGCGGGGTGCATCTGCAGCTCTTCGTTGAAGATGTAATGCTGCACCGAACTCCACCCCGTCCCGCCATATTCCTTCGGCCAGTGCGAGACGCCCCAGCCCTTCTTGTTGAGGATGCGCCACCAGGTGACCATCTCGTCCTTGGAGAGGTGGCGGCCTTCCTGCAGCTTGCGCCGCGTATCCGGCGGCACGTGGTCTTTGAAGAAGGCCCGCACTTCCTCACGAAACGCCATTTCTTCCTTGCTGAAAGCGAGATCCATCGGATCCTCCTGTGAGCGAATGAATTAGATTCCAGTTACGCGAATTCTTTTCTCTCGTCGTCCCTGCGAACGCAGGGACCCACAACCACCGGCGTTTGTTACAGCAAAGGCAACTGGCTCCATCTTCCATCCACCGAAGACACGGCGTATGGGTCCCTGCGTTCGCAGGGACGACGGTGGAGGGGTTATCGCCTCACTCACGAACGACCTCCTGATACGAGCTGCTGCTTCTGCGGCGAAGGCTGACGCAGACGCAATTCATGACGCGACAACTTGCCGACCGGCGTGCGGGGCAGTTCATCGACGAACTCGAGCGCGGCCGGGATTTCATGCTTGCCGAGCTTGCCGTTGAGGAACGCGCGCAACTCTTCCAGCGTAAATGGCTTGGCGTCCGCGCGCAGCTTGATGAAGGCTTTGGCGGCCTCGCCGCGGTAATCGTCGGGAATGCCGATCACGATCACTTCCTGCACGGACGGGTGCGTGTAGATCGCCTGCTCGATCATCTGCGGATAGACGTTGAAGCCGCCGGAGATGATCATGTCCTTCTTGCGGTCGACCAGATAGAAATAGCCGTCGCCATCCATGTAGCCGATGTCGCCGGTCAGGAAGCGGTCGCCAACAAAAGCTTCGGCGGTTTCCTTGGGCCGGTTCCAGTAACCCCTGGTGACGTTCGGCCCGCGGATGCGGATTTCGCCAACCTCGCCGACCGGCATCAATTGTGTGGGATCGTCGAGCGACACCACGTCCATCTCGATGCCCGGCAGCATCAAGCCAATCGAGCCTGGCTTGTCCGGCCCCTCCTTGGGATGCGCGGTGCCGGGCGAGCAGGTCTCGGTCATGCCCCAGCCGCTCTTCAGCTTCATGCCGACCCTCTGCTCCAGGATCCGCGCGACCTCGACCGGCAGCGGCGCGCCGCCGGAGCCGACGCTGACCAGCGAGGACAGATCGCGCTTGTCGAGATCGGGCAGCGCCGCGATGGCGATCCACATCGTCGGCACGCCAGGGAACGCCGTGGCGCGCTTCACCTCGATGTCGCGCATCACGGCCTCGACATCGAAGCGCTGGTGCAGCGAGATCAGATTGCCGCGCCGGATCGACGACAGCAGAACGACCGTCAGCGCATAAATATGAAACAGCGGCAGCACGCAGATCACGCGCTCGATCGCATTGCGCTCGGCACGCGACGGCGCACCCCAGACGTCGTAGACCGACACCGCCGAGGTCAGATTGCCGTGGCTAAGCATCGCGCCCTTCGGCAGGCCCGTGGTGCCGCCGGTATATTGCAACAGCGCGACATCGTCGGCGCTGATGTCGGGCCATTGCGAAGGCTTCGGCGCGCCGTCGGTGAACTGCCTGTAGGTGATAACAGCCGGATGGTTCGGCAGCACCGTCTGCGGCGTGCCGACCTTGCCCCAATCATCGTCCTCGCAAACGATCAGGCGGTCGAGCAGACCCTTGTCGAGGAACTTCAGCGCCGTCGGCAACAGCGCCGACAGGTTGCTGGTGACCAGCACGCGCGCGCCGGAATCCGACAGCTTGTGCGACAGCGCGATCTCGCCGTCGAGCGGGCTGAGATGCACGATGCGGGCACCGGCCTTCAGCGCGCCAAAGAAATTGACGGGATGATCGGGCGAATTGCCGAGGAACAGCGCGACCGAACTGTCCTTGCCGCAGCCGGCGCGCAGGAAGGCCGAGCCTGCCGTCTCCACCAGGGATTCGAGCGCGGCGTAGCTGATCGGCCGGTCGCGAAATTCGATCGCGGGGCGCGCGCCGAACTCGGCGGCCGCCGCCGACAACAGGTCAGGCAGCGTGCCGCGCGGCAGCGGATCGTCCCAGTGAACGCCTTGCGGATAGAACTGTTCGCCGAGATGGGTCATGGGCGCCCGTGCAAACGAGGCGCGGCACCATCTCTCCGCACGTCGTCCCTGCGACCCGTCTCCGCCAAGGCTTCGCCGGGGTTGTGATATGTGGCCCGCCGAAGCTTCAGCGAAGGCGGCACGCAGGGACCCATAACCCCCGACCGCGATTTTGAAAACAGGTCTCTACCCGAGTGCCACATCGCTACGCCCCGGCGTATGGGTCCCTGCGTTCGCAGGGACGACGGGTTGAGGTACGGGGCAGAGCACATGCGCGTCACCGACTCACGCCGCTTTCGACTGCGCCAGCGACGCGAAGGTCTTGCCCTCCGCGGCGAGGCGCTTGAGCAGCGGCGCCGGTTCGAGCGAGGGATCGTTGGTTTCCTTGGCGTAATACGACAGCCGATCCGCGATGTGCTTGAGGCCGACCTGGTCGGCGTAGAACATCGGGCCGCCGCGATAGATCGGCCAGCCATAGCCATAGAGCCAGATCACGTCGATGTCGCTCGGACGCGCCGCGATGCCTTCCTCCAGGATCCGCGCGCCCTCGTTGATCATCGGGTACATCATGCGCTCGAGGATTTCGTCGTCGCTGACGGTGCGGGTCTTGCGGCCGAGGCGCTGCAGGGTTTCGGCGATCAGCTTCTCGACTTCCGGATCGGGCATCGGCGAGCGCGAGCCGCCTTCGTACTTGTAATAGCCCTTGCCGGTCTTCTGGCCGAAGCGGCCGGCTTCGCACAGCGCATCGGCGATCTCAGACTTGATGCCGCGATCCTTGCGCGAGCGCCAGCCGATATCGAGGCCGGCCAGATCGCCCATCGCGAACGGGCCCATCGGCATGCCGAACTTGGTCACGACAGCATCGACCTGCTGCGGCAACGCGCCTTCGAACAACAGCTTTTCGGACTGCTTGCCGCGCTGGGCGAGCATGCGGTTGCCGACAAAACCGTCGCAGACGCCGACCACCGCCGGCACCTTTGCAATTTTGCGCGCGATCGACACCGCCGTGGTCAGCGCATCCGGCGCGGTCTTGTCGGCGCGCACGATCTCGCACAGCTTCATCACGTTGGCCGGCGAGAAGAAGTGCATGCCGAGCACGTCCTGCGGCCGGCTGGTCACCTTCGCGATCTCGTCGATGTTGAGATAGGAGGTGTTGGAAGCCAGTACGGCGCCCTTCTTGGCGTATTTGTCGAGCGCGGTGAACACTTCCTTCTTGACCGCCATGGTTTCGAACACGGCCTCGATCACAAGGTCAGCATCTTTGACGTTCTCGAGGCCGACCACGCCCGTGATCAGGCCCATGCGCTTGGCCGGAGCATCGGCTGGGATGCCACCGCGCGCGGCGGTCGCTTCGTAATTCTTCTGCATCACGCCCATACCGCGCTTGAGCTGCTCTTCGCCTGTCTCGATCAGCGTCACCGGGATACCGGCATTCGCGAACGACATCGCGATGCCGCCGCCCATGGTGCCGGCGCCGATGATGGCGACGCGCTCGACATTGCGCGGCTTTGTGCCTTCGGGAACGCCGGCGACTTTTGCCGCCTCGCGTTCGCTGAAGAAGGCATAACGCTGCGCCTTGGACTGGTCCGACGACACCAGCTTGAGGAAACCTTCGCGCTCCTTCTTGAGCCCCTCGTCGAACGGCAGCTCAATGGCGGCGCGCACGGCGTCCGCCGCGGCGAACGGCGCTTCCAGCCCGCGCGCCTTCTTGGTCAATGCGGCAACCGCGTTGGTGAAGATCGAAATATCGGCTTTCGCCGCGGCGAGCTTAGAATCGTCGTCGCGCAGCTTGCGCAGCGGGCGCTTCTCGGCCAGCACCTTGAGCGCAAAGGCTTCGCCGCCGGTGGCTGGACCCTCGACGATTTCCTCGATCAGGCCGTGTTTGAGGGCCTCGGCGGCACCGATCGGATCGCCGCTGACGATCATCTTGACCGCCATTTCAGGGCCGATTGCGCGCGGCAGGCGCTGTGTGCCGCCGGCGCCGGGCAACAGGCCGAGCTTCACCTCGGGCAGGCCGAGTTTGGCTTCCTTGGTGGCGACGCGGTAGTGGCATGCCAGAGCAACTTCGAGACCGCCGCCAAGCGCAGTGCCGTGGATCGCGGCAACGATCGGCTTCGGCGAGTTCTCCATCGCCACCAGTACTTCATGCAGGCCGGGCGGCTTCGGCGGCTTGCCGAATTCGGTGATGTCGGCGCCGGCGATGAAGGTGCGGCCGTCGCAGGTCAGCACGATCGCCTTTACTTCCGGATCAGCGATCGCAGCCTTCATGCAGTCGAAGATGCCGCCACGCACGGCGGCGCTGAGCGCGTTCACCGGGGGGCTGTTGACCGTGACGATGGCGATGGCGTCATGACGTTCGAGTTTTACGACTTCGTTCACGGGACTCTCCCTGATGCCTGTTTTTGGATTGCCGCTCGAACTTGCGTTGAGTGGCTACGGCGTTTTGTTGATTTCGCACTGCGAAATTAAATTCCACATCTTGACAGGGAGGGTTATTTTGAAGCACGTCCCTTGTCAACGAGCTCAGCAAAGCAGCAGACAATGAAACGTCCAGGGAAGAAAGCGGCGACTGATCGCAGCTTCGTCGTCGCGCTCTCCCGCGGACTTGATGTGTTGCGCGCATTCCATCCCAACGACGGGCTTCTCGGCAATCAAGAGATCGCTGCCCGTACTAATTTGCCGAAGCCAACCGTTTCCCGGCTGACCTACACCTTGACCAAGCTGGGCTATCTTACACCCGTTCCACGGTTCGAAAAGTATCAGCTTGCGCCATCAGCCATGGCCCTGGGTTATGCCGCGCTGGCCAATCTCGGCGTTCGGCATTTGTCCGAACCTTACCGTGAAGAGCTGATGCGCGAGACCGGCGGCGCCGTTGCGGTCGGCGGCCGCGACCGTCACAGCATGATCTATTTCGGCCAGAGCCGTAACGGCTTGCTCGGCGTGCAGCTCGACGTCGGTTCGCGGGTACCGATCGCGACCACCGCGATGGGACGTGCCTATATCTGGGCACTACCCGACGACGAGCGTACCGCTTTGTTGCGCGAACTGCGCGAACATTACGGCAGTCGCTGGCCCCGGATGCGGGACGGCATTGAGCGCGCAGGCGAAATGGTTGCGCGTCAGGGCTTCACGATCTCCGCAGGCGAATGGCAAGACGATGTGCACGCGGTCGGCGTGGCGTTGAAGCTCAACGACGGAACCGGACCGTATGCCTTCAATTGTGGCGCGCCCGCTTTCCGTTTCACGGAAGATCGCTTGATCAACGACATTGGACCTCGCCTCGTGACGATGGTAAGGAACATCGAGGCGGCGCTGGGCGGCGCGGCCCCGCAATCCAAAAAAGCAGAAAACAAGAAGTTGAAAGCAGGAGGGAAAGTTGCACGTGTGGTCGAGGGGATCAGGTAGCCATCATCATGGCCGGCGCAAGTTTTCGCGCGGTCATTCCCGCTCCGTGAGTCACTCCATGAGTCACTTGGGCGAGGCGCGATGACGCGGGCACAACTGGCGCAGGGAAATGCTCCCCTGCTTGCGGTTCGCGACGTCAGCGTCGTGTTCGGCGGCATCATCGCGTTGAATGGCGTGTCCTTTGACATGCACAAGGGAGCCATCCTTGGTCTGATCGGACCGAACGGCGCCGGCAAGACGACGCTCTTCAATTGCCTCTCCAGGCTTTATCAGCCGTCTTCCGGCGATATCCTGATGGAAGGCCAAAGTATCCTGACGCGCCCGCCGCACCGGATCGCCGAGATCGGCATCGGCCGCACCTTCCAGAACGTCGCGCTGTTTCCCAACCTCTCGGTGATGGACAATGTCCGGGTCGGCACCCATGCGCGCACCTCGAGCGACATCATCAGCGACTCGCTGAAGCTCGCCTGGGTTCGCCGCGGCGAAGCCGAGGTCAACAAGAAGGTCCACGAGATCCTCGGCTACCTCAACCTCGAAGACGTCGCGCACACCATCGTATCCGGCCTGCCGTTCGGCACCCAGAAGCGCGTCGAGCTGGCGCGCGCGCTGGCCGCCGACCCGAAGATCCTGCTGCTCGACGAGCCTGCCGGCGGTCTCAACCACGAGGAAGTTCACGTGCTCGGCGATCTGATCCGCCGCATTCGCGACGAGCGCCACATGACGGTGCTGCTGGTCGAACATCACATGGGTCTTGTCATGTCGATCGCCGACCATGTCGTCGCCCTCAATTTCGGCCGCAAGCTCGCCGAGGGAACACCGGCCCAGGTCCAGGCCGACCCGGACGTCATCAAGGCCTATCTGGGGAGCAAGGACCAATGACCGCGATGCTCAACGTCAAGGATTTGCGGGCCTATTACGGCCAGGTCCAGGCACTTCACGGCCTTTCCTTCTCGCTCAACGAAGGCAGCCTGACCACGCTGCTCGGCGCCAACGGCGCCGGCAAAACCACCACCCTGCGGGCGATCTGCAACATGGTGCGCTCCACCGGCGCGATCGAATTCGAGGGCAAACCACTGTCAGGGCGCTCGACCGAAAACGTCGTCCGTCTCGGCATTGCGCATGTGCCGCAGGGCCGCGGCACTTTCACCACCATGACGGTGGAAGAGAATCTGCAGCTCGGCGCGATCACCCGCAGCGACTCGAAGAACATCGTTTCCGACATCGAGCGCATGTACGCGCATTTCCCGGTGCTGAAGGAACGCCATACCCAGCAGGCCGGAACGCTCTCGGGCGGCGAGCAGCAAATGCTCGCGGTCGCGCGTGCGCTGATGCTGCGGCCGCGGCTGATGCTGCTGGACGAACCGTCGTTCGGGCTCGCGCCCCTGATCGTGCGCGACCTGTTCAAGATCCTCGGCAAGATCAACCGTGAGGATAAGGTCACCATCCTGGTGGTGGAGCAGAACGCGCAACTGGCGCTGGAACTCGCCGACCATGCGTATGTGATCGAAACCGGACGGATCGTGATGTCGGGCGCCGCCAAGGACATCGCGACCAACGAAGACGTCCGTAAATCTTATCTCGGTTATTGAGGAATAGGCCATGGAGCTGTTCACCAACCAAGTCCTGGCCGGCATTGCCACGGGCGCGATCTATGCCTGTATGGCGCTCGCCGTCGTGATGATCTACCAGGCGATCGACCATCTTAACTTCGCCCAGGGCGAAATGGCGATGTTCTCGACCTTCATTTCCTGGCAGCTGATGCAGTGGGGCATACCTTACTGGTGGGCCTTCCTGGCCACGCTGATCATCTCCTTTATCGGCGGCATCGCCATCGAGCGGTTGCTGTTCAAGCCGCTGGCCAAGGCCCCTATCCTGACCAACGTCGCCGGCTTCATCGCCCTGTTCGCGATCGTCAACTCGCTCGCCGGCCTGATCTGGGACTTCACCATCAAGCAGTATCCGACGCCGTTCGGATCCTCGCCCTTCCTCGGCAGCCAGCTGATCTCGACCCACCAGGCGGGCATGATCGGCGTCACTGTGCTGCTGCTGGTCCTGCTGTTCGTGTTCTTTCAGTACACGCGGATCGGCCTTGCGATGCGCGCCGCCGCGTCGCTGCCTGAATCGGCCCGCCTCGTCGGCATCAACGTGTCGTGGATGATCGCGCTGGGCTGGGGCATGGCGTCGGCGATCGGCGCGATCGCCGGCATCCTGATCGCGCCTGTGGTGTTCCTGGAGCCGAACATGATGGGCGGCGTGCTGATCTACGGATTTGCCGCAGCCGTGCTCGGCGGCCTGTCCAGCCCGCTCGGCGCCGTGATCGGCGGCTTCCTGGTCGGCGTCTTTGAAAATCTCGCCGGGACCTACATTCCCGGCGTCGGTAACGAGTTGAAACTGCCGATCGCGCTTGCGCTGATCATCACCGTCCTGGTTGTCAAACCGGCTGGGCTGTTGGGCCGGCCCATCGTGAAGCGAGTTTGATCATGAGCGCAGCTGAAGAAGTCGTAGAAACACCCGCCGTCGAAGCCGTTCCGAAGCGAGCCATGACGCTCGGTTTGGGCACCTCGCTGGTGGTGCTGGCCGCGCTGATCATCGCACCGATGTTCGTCAAGAACTTCATCATCTTCCAGATGACGCAGATTCTTTATCTCGGGCTGGCAGTGCTCGCCCTGAACATCCTGACCGGCGGCAGCGGCCAGTTCTCGCTGGGCCAGAGCGCGTTCTACGCGGTCGGCGCCTACACGTCGGCGATCCTGATGGAATACAGCGGCATGAACTATGCGCTGACGCTGCCGATCGCAGGCGTGATCTGCTTTGCCTTCGGCTTCGTGTTCGGCCAGCCCGCGTTGCGGCTCTCCGGGGTCTACCTCGCGCTGGCGACCTTCGCGCTGGCGGTCGCCATGCCGCAACTGCTCAAGCTCGGCTTCTTCGAACACTGGACCGGCGGCGTACAGGGTCTGGTCGTGACCAAGCCCGATGCGCCGTTCGGCATGAAGATGGGCCAGGACATGTGGCTGTATTACTTCACCCTCGCGATCACGATCGGGATCTACCTCGCGTCGGTGAACCTGCTGAAGTCGCGTTCCGGGCGCGCCTTCATGGCGATCCGCGACAACGAGATCGCGGCTTCCGCGATGGGCATCAACGTCGCGTTGTACAAGACGCTGGCGTTCGGCGTCTCTGCCGGCATCACCGGCGTTGCCGGCGGCCTCGGCGCCATCGCCGTGCAGTTCGTGGCGCCTGACAGCTTCACCGTCAACCTTGCGATCCAGCTGTTCCTCGGCATGGTCGTCGGCGGTGTCGGCTGGCTGCCGGGATCGATCATCGGTGCGGCCTTCATCATCTTCGTGCCGAACATCGCGGAGGGCATTTCCAAGGGCCTCTCCGGCGCCGTGTTCGGCGTGCTGCTGTTCCTCGTCATCTTCCTGGTGCCGCACGGCGCAAGGCAGGTCGCAATGATGGCGCAGCATCTGCTGGGTAAGCTGATGAAGAAAAATTGACATCAGTGGCCTTTGTCGGCGACATCGTCAGCGGCGAACTTCATAATTAATATTCCGCAACACGGGCGGCTCGCCCGGATCGCCGGCTAAAATATCGCCTCCCGCGACCACGTCGCGGGGGGCTTTTTGTTTGCCCGGCGAGGGCGAAAGGTATTCAATACAGACAGGAGCCGAGAAGCGCTCCAGCGACAACAACAACGACACATTCATCGTGGTCTCCAGGGAGAGAAAAACATGCCTGCTATCAACTTGCGATTGGGGGCCTTTTCGGCTGCCCTCGCATTGCTCGCCGCCACCAGCAGCGGTGCGCTTGCACAAAAGAAATACGACACCGGCGCGTCCGACACCGAAATCAAGATCGGCAACATCATGCCCTACAGCGGCCCCGCTTCCGCCTACGGCGTGATCGGCAAGACCGAAGACGCCTACTTCAAGAAGATCAACGCCGAAGGCGGCATCAACGGCCGCAAGATCAACTTCATCAGCTATGACGACGCCTACAGCCCGCCGAAGACGGTGGAGCAGGCACGCAAGCTGGTGGAGAGCGATGAAGTCCTGCTGGTTTTCAATCCGCTGGGCACCCCGCCCAATACGGCGATCCAGAAGTACCTGAACTCCAAGAAGGTGCCGCAACTGTTCGTCGCCACCGGCGCCACCAAGTGGAACGATCCGAAGGACTTCCCCTGGACCATGGGCTGGCAGCCCAACTACCAGAGCGAGTCGCAGATCTACGCGAAGTACATTCTGAAGAACAAGCCGGACGCCAAGATCGCGGTGCTCTATCAGAACGACGACTACGGCAAGGACTATCTGAAGGGCTTCAAGGACGGGCTCGGCGCCAAGGCGGCGTCGATGATCATCATCGAGGAAAGCTACGAAGTCTCGCAGCCGACCATCGATTCCAACATCGTCAAGCTGAAGTCGCTGAATGCCGACGTGTTCTTCAACGTCACGACGCCGAAGTTCGCCGCCCAGGCGATCAAGAAGATGAACGAGATCGGCTGGAAGCCGATGCACATCCTCAACAACGTCTCGGCCTCGATCGGCAGCACGATAAAGCCGGCCGGATTCGAGAACGCGCAGGGCATCATCTCGTCGCAGTACTTCAAGGATCCGACCGACGCACAGTGGAAGAATGATCCGGGCATGAAGGCCTGGAACGAGTTCCTGGACAAGTATTATCCGGAAGCCAATCGCGCCGACAGCGCAGTGATGTACGGCTACAACGTGGCGCAAGGCCTCGTGCATGTGTTGAAGGCCTGCGGCGACGATCTGACCCGGGCCAACGTCATGAAGCAGGCCGCCAGCATCAAGAATCTCGAACTCGGCGGATTGTTGCCGGGCGTCAAGGTCAACACGTCACCGACCGACTTTGCCCCGATCTCGCAATTGCAACTGATGATATTCAAGGGCGAGACCTGGGAACTCTTCGGCGAGGTCATCAGCGGCGACGTTGGCGGCTAACGCCCAGCCGGCCTGACTACCAAAGAAGCAGCCCCTGCGGTCTCGCCGCAGGGGCTTTTTCTTGCTGCCTGCCGCCAAATCGTATTCAATCCCGCCACGTCATGCGCGAATGGCAACCAACAAGAGAGCATGACGCTTGCACCAAAAACATCTCAAAAGGGAGACTTGGAATGCCTATTGCTACCAGCAGACTCGCCATTGCCTCGGCCGCGTTCATTGCGTTCGCAGCCACGGGCAACGGCGCGCTCGCTCAAAAAAAATATGACACCGGCGCCACCGATACTGAAATCAAGATCGGCAACATCATGCCGTATAGCGGCCCTGCTTCCGCCTATGGCGTGATCGGCAAGACCGAGGAGGCCTATTTCAAGAAGATCAACGCCGAGGGCGGCATCAACGGCCGCAAGATCAATTTCATCAGCTATGACGATGCTTACAGCCCGCCGAAGACCGTCGAGCAGGCCCGCAAGCTGGTCGAAAGCGATGAAGTGCTGCTGGTGTTCAATCCGCTCGGTACCCCGCCGAATTCCGCGATCCAGAAATACTTGAACACCAAGAAGGTGCCGCAGCTGTTCGTCGCCACCGGCGCCACCAAGTGGAACGATCCGAGGACCTTTCCCTGGACCACGGGATGGCAGCCCAACTACCAGAGCGAAACCCAGATCTACGCCAAGTACATCCTGAAGGAGAAGCCGAACGCCAAGATTGCGGTGCTCTATCAGAACGACGACTACGGCAAGGATTATCTGAAGGGCTTCAAGGACGGGCTTGGCGCCAAGGCCGCATCGATGATCGTCATCGAGGAAAGCTATGAAGTCTCCGAACCGACGATCGATTCCCACATCGTCAAGCTGAAATCGACCGGCGCCGACGTGTTCATCAACATCACCACGCCGAAGTTCGCGGCGCAGGCGATCAAGAAGAACGCCGAAATCGGCTGGAAGCCGCTGCACTTCCTCAACAACGTCTCGGCCTCGATCGGCAGCGTCATCAAGCCGGCCGGCGTGGAAAACGCCCAGGATATCATCTCGTCGCAATACCTGAAGGATCCCACGGATGCGCAGTGGAAGAACGATGCCGGCATGAAGGCCTGGAACGAGTTTCTGGACAAGTATTATCCGGAGGCCAACCGCGCCGATGCCAACGTGATATACGCCTACACCGTCGCCCAGGGTCTGGTGCATGTGCTGAAGGCTTGCGGCGATGACCTCACGCGCGAGAACGTCATGAAGCAGGCCGCCAGCATCAGGGACCTGGAACTCGGAGGCTTGCTGCCGGGCATCAAGGTCAACACGTCGGCCACCGACTTTGCGCCGATCTCGCAGATGCAACTGATCAGGTTCAAGGGCGAGACCTGGGAACGCTTCGGCGAAATTCTCTCCGGTGACGCCGGCGGCTAGCGCGTTTTCGAGCGAAGTGGTTACCGGTTCGCGCAAAGAAAACGCGTCAAAACAAGAATCTAGAGGTTCGATTCTGATACAATCAGAACCGAACCTCTAGCGATCCGGAATCCCGATCGCCTCATATTGGCTCAACATCGCCCCCGTGGCGCCGTCCACGGGGGTTTTCTTTTGCGGCATTTGGATGGATAACGGAATCCCATCTGCGATGACCGGCCGCCGAGAAACAATGACCGACCGACGCCCCCTCCTGCGTGCGATCTTCGATGCGGCCGTCGCGGCCGCGCATCCCGACGTCGTGCTGTCGGCGCATCTGCGCCCCGCACCCAGGGGCCGGGTGATCTGCCTTGCCGCCGGCAAGGGCGCCGCGGCGATGGCTGCAGCTGCCGAGCGGTACTACCTCGAGACGCTGGCGCTCGATCCGCAACGGCTCACCGGCATTGCAACCACCCGGCACGGCCATGGCGTGCCGACACGGCGGATCAGGGTGGTCGAAGCCGGCCATCCCGTGCCCGACCAAGCCGGGCTGAAGGCCGCCGACGACACGCTGCGTCTCGCGGCAGAGGCGACCGCCGACGATCTGTTGCTGGTGCTGCTGTCCGGCGGCGGTTCGGCGAACTGGATCGCCCCGGTTGATGGCGTTTCCTTCGCGCAGAAGCAGCAGGTGAACCGCGCGCTATTGCGCTCGGGCGCGCCGATCGGCGAGATGAATATCGTCCGCAAGCACCTGTCGCGCATCAAGGGCGGCCGGCTGGCACGCGCCGGCAGCCGCGCCGCCGAAATCGTCACGCTGGCGATCTCCGACGTGCCGCATGACGACGCTTCGGCGATTGCATCGGGGCCGACGGTGCCGGATCCGACCACGCTGGCGGACGCCCGCGCGCTGGTCGCGAAGTACAATCTCGCCGTCGACGACGCCATCTGGCGTGCACTGGAAGACCCCAACAATGAGAGCTGCAAGCCCGGCGACTCTGCTTTTTCCCGTGCCGAGTTCGAACTGATCGCGCGGCCCAAGGCGTCGCTCGAAGCGGCGGCCAGGATCGCACAGGATGCGGGTTACGCCGTCATCGATCTCGGCGCCGATCTCGAGGGCGAGGCACGCGAGGTCGCGGCCACACATGCGCAACTGGCATTCAAGGCGCGCAGCGAAGGCAAGCGGACCGCGATCCTGACCGGCGGCGAACTCACCGTGACGGTGCGCGGCAATGGCCGCGGCGGTCCCAACCAGGAATACGCGCTGGCGCTGGCGAGCCTGCTCAAGGAGACACCGGACATTTGCGCGCTGGCCGGCGATACCGACGGCGCCGATGGCGGCGCCGGCAGCGCCAGCGATCCCGCAGGGGCCATGATCGACCAGACCACCTTTGCCAGGATGAAATCGCTTGGCCTCGATCCCAAGGCCTATCTGGACAACAACGACGCCACGGCATTTTTTGTGGCCACGGGCGATCTGCTGCTGACCGGTCCGACGCTGACCAATGTCAACGACGTCAGGGTGATTCTGGTCGACTGAGTTTCGGCTGGACGGTCCCTGGATTTTCGTCGGCCCAGCCCCGGAATGTTAACCCTTTGTTGAGGATAATCTCGGGAATCCGCCGGCCGTTGCAGCCTCTCAAAGCTGCAATTCACCAGCCTGGTCCTTAATGGGTCCCTCCTTATCGCCGGGGTGCCGCAAATCGCGGCAGGGGACACGGAAATGGTCGATATTGCTGCGGGTGCCATCTGTCCCGAGCCAGCGCATCTGAGTGCGCGGCTCGAAGAAGCCATCAATCATCTGTCGCTTGGAATTGTCGTCTTCAATGAGAAGCGGCAGGTCGTTTTCTGCAACAAGCGCTACGCGGAGATGTACGGGCTCTCGGCCGAACAGGTGAAGCCGGGCACGCCGACCAGCGAGTTGATCCGGCACCGGCTGAAGCTCGGCCTGAAGGTGCCGGTAGCGCCCGATGACTATGTTCGCCAGCGCGTCGGGCAGGACATTGCACTCGACACCACGGTCCAGCAGTTCACCGACGGCCGGATCATCGCCTACACGGTCTACCCGGTGCCCGGCGGCGGCGGGATGGCGACCCACGAGGACATTACCGAGCGCGAAGGACTCCATGCCCGGCTGAGGACTCAGTACGAACTTGGAAAGGCGCAGGAAGAGACGTTGCGGATACGCAACATCCAGTTCGACACCGCGATCAACAACATGTCGCAGGGGCTGTGCTTCTTCGATACCGACCACCGCCTGATCGTGTGCAACGACCGTTTCGTCGAGATGTACGACATCCCGTTCGGCCGCGTCGGCCCCGGCACGCCGCTGACGGAAGTCGTCGATCTCCGCTTCGAAGCCGGCAGCTTCCCCGCGATGACCCGCGATGAATACCTGCACTGGCGCACCAACGTGGCGATTTTCAACGTCGCAAAGGACAGCATCGTCGACCTGAAGAACGGCAAGACGTTCAAGATCCGCCACCGGCCCATGCCGGGCGGCGGCTGGGTCGCCACGCACGAGGACATCACCGAACAGCGGCAATCCGAGGTCAAGATCGAATACATGGCGCACCATGATTCGCTCACTGATCTTGCCAATCGGGTGCTGCTCAACGAGCGGCTCGAACATGCGCTGGGCCGCGAGGAGACCGTCGCGGTTCATCACCTGGATCTCGACCAGTTCAAGGCGGTGAATGACACGTTTGGTCATCACGCCGGCGACAAGCTTCTGAAGATCGTCGCCGAGCGGCTCTGCGGGCTGGTTCGCGACACCGACACCATTGCGCGAATGGGCGGCGATGAATTCGTCATCGTGCAGGCCCCGATCGCGGATCCCGCCGACGCGACGTCTTTGGCGCAGCGCGTCATCGGCCTTTTGAGCGAGCCCTACGACATCGACGGCCACCAGGCCGTGATCGGCGCCAGCATCGGCATCTCGGTCGGCCCCGGCGACGGCATGAGCCCCGACAAGCTGCTGCGCAATGCGGACCTCGCGCTGTACCGTGCCAAGGGCGACGGACGCGGCACATTCCGGTTCTTTGAGCCGGTGATGGACCTGCAGATGCAGACGCGCCGCGTCATGGAACAGGATCTGCGCAAGGCGCTGCCCGCGGACGAGTTCGAGCTGTACTATCAGCCGGTGGTCAATCTGGCGAGCAACGAGATCAGCGGATTTGAAGCCCTGATCCGCTGGAATCATCCGACCAAGGGCATGATTTCGCCGGCCGCCTTCATCCCGCTGGCGGAAGAGATCGGCTTTATCGTGCCGATGGGCGAATGGATCATTCGCGAGGCCTGCGCCACCGCGGCGCAATGGCCTGATAACCTCCACATCGCCGTCAATATTTCGGCGGTGCAGTTTCGCAGCCCCGGCCTGATGCGGGTGATAACAGGCGCGCTGGCCGCATCCGGGCTGGACCCTGCCCGGCTGGAGATCGAGATCACCGAAACCGTGCTGCTGCACAACAAGGAAGCGACTCTCGCGGTGCTGCATCAACTGCGCGAGCTTGGCATCCGGATCGCGATGGACGATTTCGGCACCGGCTATTCCTCGCTGACTTACTTGCAGAGTTTTCCATTCGACAAGATCAAGATCGACCGCTCGTTCGTCAAGGACATCACGGAAAACTCGGGCTCGCTCAACATCGTGCGCGCAGTCGCCGCGCTCGCCAATGGCATGGGCATGACGGCCACCGCCGAAGGCGTGGAGACAAAGGAGCAGCTCGACCGCATCGCGTCCGAAGGCTGCACGGAGATGCAGGGCTTCCTGTTCAGCAAGCCGCTTCCCGCCCGCGAGATCGAGCGGCTGTTCCTGACGGGGAATGCGGCGAAGCTCGGCCGTATCGTCGCGGCCTGATTAATCCACCACTGTCATTCCCCGATGCGCAATTGCGCATCTGAGGGCGCGCGCAGCGCGAACCTCAGATGTGCAATTGCACATCGGGGAATCTCGAGATTCCGGGTTCATCGCTGTGCGATGCCCCGGAATGACGGGCTGGCTAAAACTCGGCGGCGATCTTCGACAGCATTTCGAGCAGCGCGACGCGATTGGCCGGGCCGAGCACTTCGTTGAGGCGGGCCTCGTGCTTGGTGGCGACGAGCTTCTTGGCGCGCGCCAGCACCGCGCGGCCCTTGTCGGTCAGCATCAGGATATGGGAGCGGCGGTCGTTGGTCGAACGCATCCGCGTGCAGAGATCGCGGCTTTCCAGCGCGTCGAGCATCGCCACGAAATTCGGCCGGAGGATGCCGAGCGTATTGGCGATCTCGGTCTGGTTGCGGCCGGGATTCTTGTCGAGCAGCAGCAGCACCGAAAATTGCGCCGGCGTCAGTTGCAGCGGCGCGACGCAGCGCAGGAAGTCCTCGAACACCCGGAGTTGCGCCCGCTTCAGCGAATAGCCGAGCAGGTCGGACAATTCGCCCATTTGCAGGGCGGCGTTGTCAGCTGCAGCATCGACAGCCTCCTTGCCGTTGGCGCGGGAAGGCTTGACGGCGTCGGTGGCGGCCTTGGAAACTGTCATCGCTCGCGCTTCGCTATCCCGATAAAAAGGTCCGCCAGTGTTCCGGGCCTTGAGGTTATGTTTGATAATTGTTATAGACTATATCAAATGTCGGCGTCTTTCAACTGCCGATACCGGACCGCCGGCTAGCCCTTGGGGTCAAGACCGGCGCGACGCGTGAGGGGGAGCGCCAAGTCTTGAATACGACGATCATGCTGTTCCTGCTGCAGGACGGCATCACCAACGGCGCGATCTATGCGTTGCTCGGACTGGCGCTGGTGCTGGTGTTTGCCGTCACGCGCGTGATCCTGATCCCGCAGGGCGAATTCGTGACCTACGGCGCGCTGAGCTACGCCATGCTGGCGACCGGTCAGGTACCGGGCACCGCGCGGCTGGCGGTCGCGATGGGCGTGATGGCCTTCGCCCTCGATCTATACACGGCGCGGCGGTCGCTCCGCTTCAAGCTGCTGGCGCGCTCGGTGCTGCTCAACATCGTGCTGCCGGCGGCGATTCTGGCCCTGACCTACGCGCTGGCCGGTCCCCAAACCCCGATTGCGGTCAATATCGCCTTGTCGCTGCTGATCGTCGCGGCGATCGGGCTGTTTCTCTACCGCATCGCGTTTCAGCCGCTCGCGCACACCTCGGTGCTGGTGCTGCTGATCGCCTCGGTCGGCTGCCACCTCGCGCTGCAGGGCCTTGGCCTCGTGTTCTTCGGTGCCGAAGGCCTGCGCGGACCGCCGCTGTCGAGTGCCGCCTTTACCGTGGGACCGCTGCGCTTCACCGGGCAAAGCATCGCCGTCTACGGCCTGACCATCGCCTTCATCATCGCGCTGTGGCTGTTCTTCGGCTTCACGCTGATGGGCAAGGCGCTGCGCGCCACCGCGGTCAACCGCCTCGGCGCCCGCCTCGTCGGCATCAGGACCACGCTGTCGGGACAGATCGCCTTCCTGCTCGCCTCCGTCATCGGCGCGATTTCGGGAATCCTGATCGTGCCGATCACGACACTCTATTACGACACCGGCTTCCTGATCGGCCTGAAAGGTTTTATTGCCGCCATCATCGGCGGCCTTGTGAGCTATCCGTTGACCGCGGTCGCCGCCCTAGTGGTCGGCAGCGTGGAGGCCTTCTCCTCGTTCTACGCCAGCAATTTCAAGGAGGTCATCGTCTTCACGCTGATCCTTCCCGTGCTGGTGCTGCGTTCGCTCGCGGCGCCCGCGGTCGAGGAAGAGAAGGACTGACTGTTATGGCGCAGCGGCTTCCCCTCATCATCTTCGCCATCGTCATGGCGGTGATCCCGTTCATCCCGGGCGTACCGCCGTTCTGGATCGTGCTGCTCGACAATATCGGCCTCGCCGCGCTGGTGGCGATGGGCCTCGTGCTGCTGACCGGCGTCGGCGGCCTCACCTCGTTCGGCCAGGCGGCGTTTTGCGGCTTTGGCGCCTACACCACCGCGGTGCTGACCACCGCGTATGGCGTGTCGCCGTGGCTGACGCTGCCGCTGTCGCTGCTGGTCAGCGGCATCGCCGCGGTCCTGCTCGGCATCGTCACGGTGCGGCTGTCCGGGCACTATCTGCCGCTCGGCACCATCGCCTGGGGCATCGGGCTGTTTTATTTGTTCAGCAAGCTCGAATTCCTCGGCCGCAATGACGGCATCTCCGGCATTCCACCGCTGACTATCGGCAATTTGCGGATGCTCGATCCCGGCACGATCTATTTCGCGATCTGGATCGCGGTGCTGATCTCGGCGCTCCTCACCATGAATCTGCTGGATTCCCGCACCGGCCGCGCCATCCGCGCGCTGCGGCGCGGCCATATCGCCGGCGAGGCGTTCGGCGTGCAGACGCCGCGCGCCAAGCTGCTGGTGTTCATCTATGCCGCGGTGCTGGCCGGTCTGTCCGGGTGGCTCTATGCGCATTTCCAGCGCGCCGCCAATCCGACGCCGTTCGGCGCGCAGGCCGGCATCGAATATCTGTTCATCGCGGTGGTCGGCGGCGCCGGCTATGTCTGGGGCGCGGTGCTCGGCGCCGGCATCGTGGTGATCCTCAAAGAGGTCCTGCAGAGCTATCTACCGTACATTTTCGGCGGCCAGAGCCAGCTCGAGACCATCGTGTTCGGCATCCTGCTGGTTGTCCTGCTGCAGCTGGCGCCCACCGGCGTATGGCCCTGGCTGATGTCGAGGCTGCCGTTCAAGCCGGCGCGCAAGATTCCCGACACCTCGATCGAGCCGCCGGCGCGCGTGCGGGCGCCCTCGTCGCCTTCGGTGCTGCTGCATATCGACAAGGCGCGCAAGCAATTCGGCGGCGTCATCGCCGTCAACGACGTCTCCTTCGACGTCGGGGCGCGCGAAATCGTCGCCCTGATCGGCCCCAACGGCGCCGGCAAGAGCACGACCTTCAACCTGATCACGGGGGTGTTGACCACGACCGGCGGCGCGATCTCGGTGCTCGGCAACAAGGTCGACAACGCCCCGCCGCAGGAGGTCGTCAAGCTCGGCGTCAGCAGGACCTTCCAGCACGTCAAGCTGGTGCCCGACATGACCGTACTCGAGAACGTCGCGATCGGTGCGCATCTGCGCGGCCACGCCGGCGCGATATCAAGCATGTTCCGGCTCGACCGGTCCGATGAGGCCAGATTGCTGGCGGAAGCCGCGCGCCAGATCGAGCGCGTCGGCCTCGGCGACCAGATCGACCAGTTGGCGGGAAGCCTGTCGCTGGGCCAGCAACGCATCGTCGAAATCGCCCGCGCGCTGTGCGTCGATCCGCTGCTGCTGTTGCTCGATGAACCGGCCGCCGGATTGCGCCACATGGAGAAGCAGCGGCTCGCCGCATTGCTGCGCCAGTTGCGCGACGGCGGCATGTCGGTGCTCCTGGTCGAGCACGACATGGGCTTTGTGATGAATCTCGCCGACCGGGTCGTGGTGCTCGACTTCGGCACCAAGATCGCCGAGGGCACGCCGGCGGCGATCAAGAGCAACCCCGACGTGATCAAGGCCTACCTCGGAGCCACCACATGAGCGCGCTGCTAACGGTGAGCGATGCGCATGTCGCCTACGGCAAGGTCGAGGCGGTGCGTTCGGTCTCGCTCGAGGTTGCCGACAACGAAATCGTCACCATCATCGGCGCCAACGGCGCCGGCAAGACCACGCTGCTGAACGCCATCATGGGTATCCTGCCGCTGACGGGATCTGCGGCTTTCGCCGGCGCCGACATGGCCTCGCTCGATATCGAGGACCGCGTCGCGGTCGGACTGAGCCTCGTGCCCGAGCACCGCGAATTGTTCGGCACCATGAACGTGGAGGACAATCTGCAGCTCGGCGCGTTCCGGATTCCGAAGGCGACTGCCACGCGATCGTTCGAGCGGGTCTACGCGCTGTTTCCGCGGCTGAAGGAGCGGCGCAAGCAGCTGGCCGGCACGCTCTCCGGCGGCGAGCAGCAGATGCTGGCGATGGGCCGCGCGCTGATGGGCGCGCCAAAACTGTTGATGCTGGACGAGCCGAGCCTTGGCCTCGCGCCGATCATCGTCGCCGACATCTTCCGCACCATCGGCGAACTCCGCGCCGCCGGCGTGTCCGTGCTGCTGGTCGAACAGAACGCGCAGGCCGCACTCAAAATCGCCGACCGCGCCTACGTGATGGAGCTCGGCGAATTCGTTCTGAGCGGACCGGCCAGTGACATCGCCACCAACGCGCGCGTCGCGGCGAGCTATCTCGGCTTTACACACGAGGGCGAGAGCGCGATTTAGCTCGCTGCTTGCACTCGCGCCGAGATTGCGCTTCACTCTACCCTCCCCTGGAGGGGGAGGGTCGCTCGCGTTCGGCGATGCGCAGCATCGTCCGATGCGAGCGGGGTGGGGTGATCTATCCGCGAGTAAGATGCCCATGGTGTCGACGTCAATCCGCCGAGCAACAGCCAGGAAACTGCGCGCCGACACGACGCCTCACGAACGCCTGTTATGGCGCGCACTGAAAGAGCTCCCGATGGAAGGCACGCACTTCCGACGCCAAGCACCCATCGGTCGCTATGTCGTAGACTTCTTCTGTCCAGCCAAACGTCTGATGATTGAACTCGACGGCGGCCATCACAACGACGACGAAACTGCCGAGCGCGATCGGGAACGACAGAACTGGCTGGAGCAGGAAGGATATCGCGTCATCCGCTTCTGGAATTCGGACATCAACGGCGATCTGACCGCAGTTCTCGAACGGATTTATGTCGAGCTGTATGGTTCGCGCGAGGCTGAGGTCGAACCGCTGAAACACCGCCGGCGACGATAGACCTTCACCCCACCCCGCCCGCTGCGGACGATGCTACGCATCGCCGAGCGCGGGCGACCCTCCCCCTCCAGGGGAGGGTAAGTAAAAGCCAGCCTCTCTTGAGAGGCCGGCAAGCTTTGAATTCCGGTTGGAGGTTCCCCTCACTTCGCCGGAACGTACTTTCCGTTGTTCACGGTCAGGATGATGCGCGAGCGGTCATCCAGGCCGTAGCGGTCTTTTTCGGTGAAGTTGTAGACACCCTGGCTAGCGGCGATTTCGCGTTCGGTCAGTAGGGCCTTACGGATGCCCTCACGGAACTCCGGCGTGCCGGGCTTGCCGGCCTTCAGCGCCACCGGAATCACACGCTTGAGAACTTCGAAGGCGTCGTAGGAATGGCCGGCGAACTGGCTGCGGCTGTTGGCGCCGTACTTGGCTTCATAGGCGGTGTTGAGCGCCAGGCCCGGCTTCTTGGTCAGCGCTGAGTCCGGCTGGGTTTCCGGCGACATCACCGGGCCCGAGGCCATGATCACGCCTTCCGCCGCTGCACCCGCGATGCGGATGAAGTCCATGCTGGCGGCGCCGTGGGTCTGATAGATCAGGCCCTTGTAGCCGCGCTCGCGCAGTGTCGTCTGCGGCAACGCCGCGGCGGTGCCGGAGGCGCCGACCAGGACGGCGTCGGGATTGGCGGCGACGAGCTTGAGCACCTGGCCCGCAACCGACGTATCCGGGCGGGCGAACCGCTCCTCGGTGGCCAGGGAAATTCCCATCGGAACAGCCTGGGCCTTGAAGTCGTTCATCCAGAGGTCACCGTAAGAATCCGAGTAGCCGATATAGCCCACGGTCTTGATGCCGTGCGCCTTCATGTGCTCGTACAGCACCTTGCCCATGATCGGAATCGGCTGCGGCATAGCAACCGACCACTTCGCGCGCGCCTCGTTGATCGGGAGCGGCGCCAGCGCGAAATGCGGAATGCCGGCCTCGTTGGCGACGGTGGAGACGGCAATCGTCGGCGGCGTCGTCGACGAGCCCATGATGATGTCGGCCTTGGATTCGGTGACGAAGCGCCGCGCGTTAGTAGTCGCGGCGGTCGGGTCGCCGCCATCGTCGAGCACGATCACCTTGAGCGGCACGCCGCCGATTTCCTTCGGCACGAATTCCAGCGAATTGCGCTCGGGAATGCCAAGGGCCGCGGCAGGGCCAGTGGTGACGACGGTGATGCCGATGACGATTTCATTGGCTTGCGCCAACGCGGGCAGAGCCGGCAATGCGAGCGACGCCGCGATCACGGCCGCGGACAAATAAAACTTCTTCATTCATTCCTCCCTTGGATATTGTTCTAATTTAGATCAAAAATCGACAGCCAGTTCAGCCCCTTCTTTAGGTCATGCCGCGCGCCGAGTCAGCTAACAAGTCAGCCATATATGCTCAGCCCCGCATGAACCGCTCGATGATCTCCGGCGGCATCGGAGCCGATTTCAGCCGCGCAGGATCGTCCGGATGCTTGCCGACCAGCACCCGGGTCTCGAACGCCTCGATCGCCAGCGCCTCGCCCTTGAACACGTTGTGGATCACCTCGAAGCTGGAGCGTTTGAAACTCTCGATCCGGCTTTCGATCCTGATCCAGTCGCCATGGGTCGATGGGATGTGGAATTTCGCCCGCGTATCCACCATGGGGATGCCGACGAGGCCGTATTTGTGGATGATGTCCTGTTTCGAAAAGCCGGCCGCTTCGAACATGATCGAGGTCGAATCGTCGAAGATCGCGAAGTAGCGCGGGTAGTAGACGATGTTGGCGGGGTCGCAATCGCCCCACTGGATCTGCACGTCGCGCCGGTTAACGAACATTGCTTGACCTTACCCGATTGTCCGTTCTCGCTGCATATTCACGAACGTACTTAGCGCGGCGCCATGCGGAGCGCGGCATCGAGCCGCACCACTTCGCCGTTCAGATACGGGTTGTCGATCATGTGCAGCGCCAGCGAGGCAAACTCATCGGCCTGCCCGAGCCGGCGCGGGAACGGGATTGCGGCGGCGAGCGAGTCCTGCGCCTCCTGCGGCAGATTGGCCAGCAGCGGCGTGAGGAACAGGCCGGGCGCGATGGTCAGCACGCGAATGCCGAACTGGGCCAGCTCGCGCGCGATCGGCAGCGTCATCGCGACGATGCCGCCCTTGGACGCCGAATAGGCCGATTGCCCGATCTGGCCGTCATAGGCCGCGACAGACGCGGTCGAGATCACGACGCCACGCTCGCCGGTTTCCAGCGGCTCGAGCTTCGACATGGCTGATGTCGCAAGCCGCAACATGTTGAACGATCCGATCAAATTGACCCTGATCACCCGGTCGAAATCGGTCAGCGCCATCGGACCTTCCTTGCCGATCACGCGCTTGGCAACGCCGATGCCGGCGCAATTGACCAGCACGCGGGCCGGGCCATGCGCAGCGGCAGCCGCGGCGACGGCGGCTTCGGCCGAGGCGGCGTCGGAGACGTCGCAGACCACGGCGACGCCGCCGATTTCGGCGGCGACGGTCTCAGCGAGCTTGGCGTTGAGGTCGCACACCGCGACCTTGGCGCCGAGGCTTGCGAGCCGGCGTGCGGTGGCGGCGCCCAATCCGGATGCGCCCCCGGTGACGATGGCGGCCTGGTCCTTCAACTGCATTGTGGTTCTCCCTGGTACTCTTCTTCGAATTCAGTTCAGCGTGATGACCTGCGCCGGCGGCGCCGGTGAATAGATCGTCTCGATCAATGCGCTGCGATGGTCGATCACCGCGCGCTGGTTGATGGAGCCCTTGTCGGTGACTTCGCCGCGATCGATCGACAGCGGCGCATCGAACAGCACCGCGCGCGTGATCCGGGTCGATGAGCCCGTGGCATCGGCCAGCAACTTTTGAAACCGCTCGCGGAACGCCGCGCGGATCAGCGGATCGGACGCCGCCGCCGCGAGGTCGTCCGCGGGAAGCTTTGGGTTGATCAGGCGGCAGCCGTCGAGATCGAGCATGACCAGCGCGGACAGTTCGTCGCGGTTGATGCCGGCAATCACGACGTCGCGCACAAGCGGCGCACAGGCCGCGACGAAGCGCGCGCGCAAGGGACCGACGCTGACCCAGGTGCCGCTCGCAAGCTTGAAATCCTCGGCGATGCGGCCATCGAAGTCGAAGCCGGCATCGAGATTGTCGGGATCGACCGGCTTGAGGGCGTCGCCGAACTTGTAAAAGCCTTCCTCGTCGAATGCCGCCGCGGTCAGTTCGGGCTGACGCCAGTAGCCCGGCGTGACGTTCGGCCCCTTGGCGCGCACTTCCAGCTTGCCGTTGTTGGGCAGCAATTTTGCGTCATTGCCGAGCACGGGCAGGCCGACATGGCCCGAGCGGCTGGTGTCGGGACGCACCGACATGAAGAACGGCGAAGTCTCGGTGGCGCCGAGGCCCGTCAACATCGGCACACGAAAACCGGTTTCCTGCACCGCGAGTTCGTCAAGGCTGTTCCAGACGAACGGCGACAGCGCCGCGCCGGAGAAGAACATCGCGTGCAGCCGGCCGAAAAATTTCGCGCGCAGCGCGGAATCCTCGCGCAGATAGGGCAGCAGCGATTCATAGCCTTTGGGAACGTTGAAATAGACCGTCGGCGAGATCTCGCGGAGATTGCGCACGGTCTGCTCGATGCCGCCGGGCATCGGCTTGCCTTCGTCGAGATACATCGAGCCGCCATTGAACAGCGTCAGCCCGATATTGTGGTTGCCGCCGAACGTGTGATTCCACGGCAGCCAGTCGATGATGACGGGCGGCTCGTCCATCAGGAACGCCAGCGTCTCGCGCAGCATCACCTGGTTGGCGCAGATCATCCGCTGGGTGTTGATGACGGCCTTGGGGTTGCCGGTCGAGCCTGACGTCAGCAGGAACTTTGCAATTGTGTCCGGGCCGATGGCGTCGTGGGCCCCATCGAGGCGCCAATGCTCCGGCGTTGCCATCAGATCCGACAGCAGCGTCACGTCGCGGCCGGGCACTGTCCCGCGCGATGCAGCGATCTCGGTCCCCAATGAGACGTTGGCGGTGAGCGCATCGGCGAATTTGGTGGCATCGTCGGCGAAGACGAGACCGGGCGTCAGCAGCTTCATCAGATAGCTGAGCTTGCCGTAATCGCGCGACACCAGCGAATAGGCCGGCGATACCGGACAGAAGGGAACGCCGGCATAGAGCGCGCCGAAGGCCAGCAGAGCATGGTCGACCGAATTGCCGGACAGAATCACGATTGGTTTTTCAGCCGAGAGCCCGCGCGCCAGCAGCGCCGAGGCGATGCGCCGCGTCGTGGTCAGGAGTTGCGCATAGGTGATTTTCCGCCAGCCGCCGGCCGCAATGCGCTCGGCCATGAAGACGCGCTCGGGCGCCGCAACGGCCCAGTGATGCAGGCGGTCGGTGATCCGCACGGGATAGTCGCGCAGCTTCGCTTTCGGCCGCAGATAGATGGTGCCGTCATCGCGGCGATCGACCGTGACGTCGGGATTGCCGAACGAGATCGCGCGCAACGGATGGGCGCTGCC
Source organism: Bradyrhizobium sp. LjRoot220 (assembly GCF_964252915.1). NCBI lineage: Bacteria > Pseudomonadati > Pseudomonadota > Alphaproteobacteria > Hyphomicrobiales > Nitrobacteraceae > Bradyrhizobium > Bradyrhizobium sp. LjRoot220. The sequence continues at coordinate 56,740 of NZ_CAXUPS020000011.1, read as the reverse complement.
GCTGCGACCGGCGCTTTCAGTCGGGGACATGTTGGACTTGGCGCTCATGTCAGGTCGGTTTCACCTTGGCGGTCTTGCGATCGAGGAACTCACGGATCCGGCGTTTTGCCTCTTTGTCGCTCTGCGCCACCGTGGCCATCAGCGACTCCATCAGCAGGCCGGCCTGCGGATTGGCTTCCGCGATCATCGGCAACGCCTGCAGCACGGCGAAATTTGTCAGCGGCGCGTTGGCCGCGACGCGCTCGGCCAGCTCCAGCGCCTTGGGCAGCGCGCCGCCGGCCTCGGTGAGATATTGCGAAAAGCCGTAGGCGGCGCCTTCGGTCGCGGTATAGACCCGGCCCGTCAGCATCATGTCGGTCATCCGCGCCACGCCGATCAGCCGCGGCAGCCGCACCGAGCCGCCGCCGCCGACGAAGATGCCGCGCTGGCCCTCGGGCAGCGCGAAATAGGCTGATGGTTCGGCAACGCGGATATGCGCGGCGCAGGCCAGCTCCAGCCCGCCGCCGATCACCGCGCCCTTGAGTGCGGCAATGACGGGCACGGCGCTGTATTGAATGCGATCGAACACCCGATGCCACATCTGCGAGTGCCGCAGACCCTCGGTGGCGTCGTGCTCGGTCAGTTCGGACAGATCGAGGCCGGAGGAGAAATGGTCGCCGATGCCGTGGATCACCACCGCGCCGGTCCCCTCGGGCAGGTTGGCGAAGCAATTTTGGATCGCAAGGATGATGCCGTCGTTCAGCGCATTGCGCTTGGCCGGGCGGTTGAGGCCCACGGTCAGCACCGCGCCGGATTTCTCGATCTGGAGCAAGCCGGATGGATCAGCGGTGGCGGAAGCGGAGGCGGCGTTTCCCATGGAATTATTGTTTCCCGTCCAGAATAGTTATGTTTTATAACTATCGCGGCGAGAGTCAATATGTCGGTTCATGCCTCCCGCTGTCATCGTCCGGCTTGACCGGACGATCCAGTATCCAGAGACGCCAGTGCTTGAGCTGATAGGCCGCGGCGTACTGGATGCCCCGCCTGCGCGGGGCATGACAGTGAAGCGTTGGACGCAACTTCACCTTCTCGCGGCGCCAGGCGTCCGAGCTTTGCTGGAAACTTCCCGCCCTCTCCAAATAGAGGGCGCAGGGAAGACCGGGTGCGCGCTGCACCCGCGGTCTCGTGTGCAATGTGCATAAGAATGCGCACACGAGCATACAGGGCAGCGGGGAACACCCGGCCTTCCCTGCGCAATGGCTTTACGGCTTATAACGAGCTCTCCCCGGAGAACGGCTCTTTTGCCTCCGTTGCGCCCTGAGAAGCAGTTGCCTCCAGGTGCGTTGACGCCAGCACCGCGACGTCGGGACCACACGCCTTTGCCGTACGCTTCTGTCGCGATCGTCCATCGCAACATCAGCGTCCACCGCAACCCCGTCCAACGTCCGTGACGACGGCCGACGCCCTTCTGAGTAGAACGGGATGGCCAAACATTTACCCCTGATTTGACTTCCGTAAAAGCGAAATATTTTTTATTTTGGGGTTGACATGATTTCCAATAATCAGAAGTGATCTGCCCGTCGGGTTGTTTTGTCGCACCTGCCGCACCAAGATCGCTATTGTCCGCGAGGCAACGCAGTCGGGATTTTCGTAGTTGCGACGATAACCGGTCATGCGGGCAAGCTCGCGCGGTGAGGTGATGGGTTTCGCGAAGGGCTCAACCCATCGGTCTAGCCAACTATCGGAGGGCTTCATTTGGGACCCGTCGATCATCGCCGTCGCACTTTTTTGGGACATACGGGCACGGTCGCGTGATGAGGCGATGGGTTTCGCGAAGGGCTCAACCCATCCTACAATCTAAAGTCACAACACCTGATGCACGTCGATGACGACGCGGTCGGTGTGGCGGGCGGCGGAGCCGATGAAGAGGTTTTGCATCAGCCAGCGGTATTTTGCGTGGCCGGTCTCGAATTTCGGCACGGTGCGGAAATAGATCAGTTTGGGGTCGACCGGCTCGCCGCGTTTCAACTTCTGCAGCAGATCCACCGGGCCGAAGCGAAGGCCCTTGTTTTCGACATGCACAGTCGCGCCGTCGTCGGTCTCAAAAGCGTATTTGGCTTCCAGTTCGATCAGCTCGTTCGGGCGGATAATCTGAAAATCCGCGCCGAACGCACAGATCTTGCCGGTGATGCCCTCGCCGCGCACGTCGCCGCCGAGGATGGGTATGATCCGGCGCACGCCATGACCGGTCTCGCCGGCCGATGTCACCTCGCCGATGCGGACGGTGAGCGTGAAGACGTATTTGGTCTCCAGCTGCGGCGTCATGAGTTACCCCATCATGCGTTGCGGCAGCCAGAGCGCCAGGATCGGAAATGCGATCAGGATCACCAGGCGGATCAGGTCGGTCGCGACGAACGGGATCACGCCGCGGAAGATGGTGGTGAACGACACGTCCTTGACCACGCTCTTGATGACAAAGACGTTCATGCCGACCGGCGGATGGATCAGGCCCAGTTCCACCGTCATCACGATGATGACGCCGAACCAGATCGGGTCGAAACCGAGGTGCATAATGACCGGGAAGATGATCGGCACCGTCAGGATGATCATCGCCATCGCGTCCATCAGGCAGCCCAGCACCAGATACATCACCATGATCAGCGCGAGGATGCCGTAGGGGCCGAGCCCGAGGCCGGTAAGTAGTTCAGTGACCTTTTGCGGGGTCTGCGTCACCGTGAGGAAATAGCCGAAGATCAGGGCGCCGATCAGCACGGTGAAGACGGCGGCGGCCGTGCGGGTCGCCTGCAGCAGCGAGTTGAGGATTTTTTCCTTGTCGAGCCGCCCGGTGAGCACACCGATCAGGAACGCGCCGGTGGCACCGACGCCGCCGGCTTCGGTCGGCGTAAAGCGCGGCAGGAACGGCAGGCCGTAAAGCCCGCCGATCACGAAGACGAACAGCAGTACCGGCGCCCAGATATTCTTCAGGCCGGCGAAGCGTTCGCGCCAGCTGGTCTGCGGTCCCTTCGGCAGGAAGTCGGGCCGGAACCAGCCGATCAGCGCGATCGTCAGCATGTACATCGCCATCGCGAGCAGCCCGGGAATGATGCCGGCCATGAACAGCTTGCCGATGTCCTGCTCGGTGATGATGCCGTAGACGGCGAGCACCGTCGACGGCGGCAGCATCGCGCCCAGCGTGCCGCCGGCCGCAATCACGCCGGTGGCGAAGGATTGCGGATAGCCGAAGCGGCGCATTTCCGGATAGGCGACGGCGGAAAACGTCGCGGCGGTCGCCACCGACGAGCCGCAGATCGCGGCAAAGCCGCCGCAGGCCGCGACCGTGGCAATGCCGAGGCCGCCACGCAAATGGCCGACAAAGCCGTTGGCTGCCCGAAACAATTCGCGGCTCATGCCGGAATTGCTGACGAAGGCGCCCATCAGCAGGAACATCGGAATCACGCCGAAGGTATAGTCGGTGACCGTGCGCATCGAGGTCTGGCCGACCATCTTGAGCGCCGGGGAAAACCCGACGAGATAGCCAAAGCCGGTGACGCCGACGAGGCCCATCGCCATGCCCACCGGCACGCGCAGCAGCATCAGCGCGAACAGCGCGACAAATCCGAGGATGGCGACGGCGTCGGTGTTCATGATGCCCTACTCCACCGTGGTTTCTTTGGCATCATGGATGTCTTCCGGATGGAAGATCAGCCGGTAGGTGCGGATGGCGATCAAGAGCACCGCGGAGGCGTCGCCGGCCCACGCGATCGCGAAGAACGGCCAGGTCGGCATGCGCATGTCGAAGGTCAGGACGTTGTCGTTGTAAGTGCCCTGCACCTTGTCGAACAGCGTCCAGGTCTGCACCGCCACCACGAACAGCAGCACCAGCGTCGCGAAAACGTCGATCCAGCGCTGGTATCTCGGACCCACATTGGCCCAGACCAGATCGACGGTGATGTGTCCGCCGCGATAGCTGGTCGCTGCGATGCCCCAGAAGATCAGGATGCCGAGCATCATGCGGCCGATGTCAAACGAGTCCGGGATCGAATAGTTGAAGATATTGCGCAGCAGCACGGCCAGGAAAATGTTGGCGGCGACGATGCCGACAAAGGCGGCTGCGATCCATTCGATCGTATCGATGAAACGATCCATCGAAGCGCGATTCATGTGGGGAGGTCCTGTGGCTTCTGATTGAATCGGTGTGGCTCAGAATTCATCTTACCTCTCCCGCTTGCGGGGGAGGTCGGCGCGCGCGAGCGTGACGGGTGGGGGAAACTCTCTCCACACGAACAGTGTGACTCGCGGCGACACCCCCACCCCGCCCTCCCCCGCAAGGGCGGGAGAGGGAGAACTGCGAGTCTTTTACTGCGCCAGGGCGTTCTGCTTGGTCAGCTCGGCACGAAGCTCGGTCATCGCCGCATCCGGGTTGCCGCCGGCTTTCTTGACGTTATCCGCCCAGGTCTTGACCAGCGGCTCGGAGGCCTTCTTCCACAGCGCGGTCTGCTCCGGCGACAGCTTGTAGACTTCATGGTCGGGCAGCGCCTTGATCTTGGCGACACCGGAGTTCTCGTAGATGCCCCAGGGCTCGCCGACGCGGCCGGCGGCCTCGGTGTTGCAGTTGTTGTCGATCGCCTTCTTCTGGCGGTCGGACATCTGGTTGTACTTGTCCTTGTTCATCACGAAGGCAAAGGTCGTGACGTAGATCGGCGCCTCGATGTGATACTTCGTCACCTTGTCGATGCCGAACAGCAGCACCGATCCCCACGGGAAGGTGACGGCGTCGGCGACGCCGCGCTCGATGATGTCGCGGACCTCCGGCGCCGACGACTGCACATTGGTGCCGCCGAGCAGGGTCACGTAATTGGCCATGGTGGCGTGGGCGGGGCGGATCTTCATGCCCTTGACGTCGTCAGGCGTCACGATTTTTTTGGTGCGCGAATGGAACGTGGACGGCGAGTGAATGAAGCCGAGACAGAACTTGACGTCCTTCATCTCCTTCTCGGCATATTTGCGATACCAGGCGTCGAGCGCCATCGAGCCGCCCTTGGCGTCCGACATCAGGAACGGCAATTCACCGGCGCCGATGATCGGAAAGCGGCCGGGCTGGTAGCCCGGATTGATGTAGGTGACGTCGGCGATGCCGTCGCGCGCCATGTCGTAATGGTCGAACGCCTTGCCGAGCTGCTGGGCCGGGAACACCTTGTATTTGATGGTGCCGCCGGATTCCTTTTCGACCGCGGAGCCCCAGTCTTCCAGCGCCTTCTGCAGCGGGTGCGACGCCGGCACCCAATGCGACAATTTCAATTCGATGTTTTTTTCCTGCGCCATCGCAGGCGTCACGCTGGCGGCGAGCAGCAGCGCCAAAAACGCTTTCCTCATCGACATTCTCTCCCTTTGCGCATGAAGGCGGGCTTGGCGCCCGATCTCGTTAGTTAACATGTTATATAGTTGGCGCGGCTTTTCAAGCCGGACGTGTTTGCCGCGACGCCTCCGTTCGGCCGCCGACAAGATGGCCTTGCGGTGCGGTGCAGCAAACAACAACAATGTTTCGCGCAACGCCCTTTGCGAAAATTGTTATATGATATAATTATCATTGCAACACCTCGCGCAAGCGTCGGCGTGCCAATCTGTATCAGACCATGGGAGCAAGCAATTGCGGACTAAAGTCGCAATCATCGGCGCAGGCCCGGCTGGATTGTTGCTTGGGCAACTACTTCACCACTACGGCATCGATAACGTCATTCTCGAGCGTCAGCCCCCGGAATATGTGCTCGGCCGCATTCGCGCCGGCCTGCTGGAAGAGGGCACCGTGGCGCTGCTCGACGAGGTCGGCGCCGGCGCGCGCGCCCATCGCGAGGGCCTGGTGCATCATGGCGTCGAGCTGGCGTTCGGCGGCGCCCGGCATCGCATCGACATGCATGCCGCGACCGGCAAGACCGTGATGATCTACGGCCAAACCGAGGTGACGCTCGACCTGATGAACGCGCGCAAGGCGGCCGGCCTCACCACGGTCTATCAGGCCGCCGAGGTCAAACCGCATGATTTCGATACCGACCGTCCGCGGGTCACCTATCTCAAGGACGGCGTCACGCACGAGATCGCCTGCGACTTCATCGCCGGCTGCGACGGATTCCACGGCGTCAGCCGCGCCAGCGTCAAACCCTCGGCGATCCAGACGTTCGAGCGCGTCTATCCGTTCGGCTGGCTCGGCATACTTTCAGATACCCCGCCGATCAGCCATGAACTGATCTATTCCAACCATGCACGGGGCTTTGCGCTGTGCTCGATGCGCTCGCCCCAGCGCAGCCGCTATTACGTGCAGTGCCCGCTCGACGACCACATCGACCAGTGGCCGGACGAGCGGTTCTGGGACGAATTGAAGCGGAGGCTCGACCATAAGGCGGTCGATGAACTCGTCACCGGGCCGTCGATCGAAAAGAGCATCGCGCCGTTGCGCAGCTTTGTCGCCGAGCCGATGCGGTTCGGAAACATGTTCCTGGCCGGCGATGCCTCCCACATCGTGCCGCCGACCGGCGCCAAGGGATTGAATCTGGCCGCCAGCGACGTGCATTACCTCTCGCAGGCGTTCCGCGAATATTACGACGAGAAATCCAGTGCCGGGATCGACCATTATTCGACGAAGGCGCTGACCCGGGTCTGGAAGGCGGTGCGGTTCTCCTGGTGGATGACGTCCATGCTGCACAAATTTCCCGATCAGGGCGAGTTCGGCGCGCGGATTCAGCTGGCCGAGCTGGATTACCTGGTCAGTTCGAAAGCGGCGTCGGCGTCGCTGTCGGAGAATTACGTTGGGTTGCCGTTCTAGCTTGATCGTGGATCGTAGGGTGGGCAAAGCGAAGCGTGCCCACCATTCCAAGCGACATGCGGGATAGATGGTGGGCACGGCGCAAGTGCGCCTTTGCCCACCCTACGCAGGCCGGCATGACTGCCGCCAACCGCGCGAATTCAAACACCCGTCGAAATTCCGTTTTAAACTTTGTAGGCGGTGCATTGCATGGCGACTTCGCGTTCAATCGCGGCAGGCATCTTCAACACGCGAGCCAAGCATGACCTCCGCTGAGATCCCCGATGGTTTTGAATTGCACACCCGCAGGAGCCCGCTCACCGAGCCCTGGGAGCCGCTCTATGCCAAGCGGACCGACAAGGCCGTGACTATCGGGCTCCGGTTGGCCAAGCCGCATACCAACGGCCGCGGCCTGATTCATGGCGGGCTGATCGCGGCGCTCTCCGACAACGCGATGGGCTATAGCTGCGGGCAGGCGACGGGCTGGACGACCTCGTTCGTGACGATCGGGCTTGCGGTCGATTTCATCGGCACCGCAGAGATCGGGCAATGGCTCGCGATCGAGACCGAGGTGATCAAGACCGGCCGCACCATCTGCTTTGCGCAGTGCCTGATCAAGGCCGACGACGCCGTGATCGCGCGCGCCAATGCGACGTTCCGCGTGGTGCCGAAGAAGGCTGAATCATAGGCCTTACCTCGTGTCCCGGGCGCGGTGCGGCGTCCTACACGCCGCTCCGCAGAACCGGGACCCATGCGGAGAGATGGGCCCCGGCTCTGCAGCGCACCGTTGCACGCTGCGCTGCGTCCGGCGCACGATAGCTACCCAAACCGCCAATCCGTTATCTCTGTCACCAGATCAATAAAGGTGCGCACCTTGGCCGACAGCAGGCGCGAGGTCGGATAGACGATGTGGATCGGCAGCGTCGGCTGCTCGAATTCCGCCAGGACGATTTTGAGCCTTCCGGCTTTCAGCGAATCGGCGGCCTGATAGGCCAGCACCCGGGTCAGGCCGCCGCCCGCTTCGGCATACTGGATCGCGGCATCGGCGCTGTTGGAGTTAAACCGCGGCGTGCTGGAGACGCGAATTTCGCGGCCTTCGGCGGCAAATCGCCATTCCGGCGCGGCGGTCATGGCGCCGAAATGGATGGTGTCGTGCGAGGCGATCGCCTCCGGCGTTTTGGGCTCGCCGCGCCGTTTGAGATATTCTTTCGAGGCCACCACGATCCGCCGCATCTGCCCGACATGCCGCGCGACCAGGGTGGAGTCCGGCAGGTGGCCGATCCGCACCGCGAGGTCGACGCCCTCTTCCACCAGATTGATCATGCGGTCCGACAGCCTGAGTTCGGCCGAGACCTCGGGGTAGCGCTTCAGATAGGCCGACATGACCGGACTGACGTGAAGCCGGCCAAAACCGTTCGGGGCCGATACCGTCAGCCGGCCGCCCGGCCTGGTGCGCTCGCCCTCGGCGGCACTTTCGGCTTCCTCGACATCGCTGAGGATGCGGCGGGCGCGCTCCAGGTAGCGTGCGCCGGCGTCGGTCAGCGTCACGGAGCGCGTGGTCCGCTGCAGCAGCCGGGCGCCGAGTCGCTCCTCCAGCGCCGCGATCAGCCGCGTCACGCCGGAGGGCGACAAATGGAGCTTGCGCGCGGCGGGGGCAAAGCCCTGCAAATCGGCGACAGTGACAAAGGCCTGCATGGCGTCGATACGGTCCATGCCATTATTTCATATATTGCAATAGTCTCGTGTCAATTGGGATAATTGTTTAAAATTCGTGAGAGCGCATTTTGGAGAAGAACAGGCGCAGTGGCGCCCACAGAATTTGGCAGGAGCTAATCCGATGTCAGACGTTCAAACCTATTCAAGTGACGTCGCCTTCACCCCGGCGGTGAAAGCGATACAGACCCGCAAAGGCTCGCGCGACGGCTATGCCCGCGTCGAAGCGAACGGCGGCTGGCGCACCGAGATCGATGAAAACCTCGCGGGCTTCCTGGGCGAAACCAACAGTTTCTATCTCGCCACCGCCTCGGGCAGCGGCCACCCCTACATCCAGCATCGCGGCGGCCCGAAGGGCTTTGTCAAAATCATCGACAAGAACACGATCGCGTTCGCCGACTACAGCGGCAACCGACAATACATCACGCAAGGCAACCTCTCGGAGAACCCGCAGGCGCATATCTTCGTGATGGACTACGCGCACCGCCGGCGGGTGAAGATCTGGGGCGAAGCGCGCGTCGTCGATGACGATCCTGCGCTGACGCAGGCGCTGATGCCCAAGGGCTACAAGGCGCGGCCCGAGCAGGTCATCCTGTTCCGGATTTCGGCGTGGGACACCAATTGCCCGCAGCACATTCCGCAAAAATTCGACGCGGCCGATGTGGCGACGGCTTTGGCCTCCCGCGACGCCCGCATCGCCGAGCTCGAGGCGGAACTCGCCGCCTTGAAGGGCCAGGCTGCGCCGGCGAGCTAGTCGGTCGGTCAACGGCGAGAACTCGCCCGTTTGGTCCACGGGCGAGTTCTGTTGCGAGTTCTCTTGGATGTCAGGCGATCAATAGGCCCTGCAGACGTTGATCACACCGTACGGGGTCACCCGCCAGCAGCTGTAGCCGTACGCGTAATGACCATGATGGTGGTGGCCATGGTGATGGTGACCATGATGATGGCCGTGGTGGTGATGGCCGTGATGGCCGTGGTGGCCGTGGTGACCGCCATGGTGGCCGCCGTGGTGCCCGCCGTGGCCGTGGCCGCCGTGGCCACCATGTCCGCCGTGCCCGTGCCCACCAGCGAACGCCGCGCTATTGATAGACAGCGAGGCAGTGCCCAGTGCGAGAACTGCAATCGCCGAAACAATGATTTTCCTGATCTTGGTCATGGTCATCTCCCGATCCGTGCAGCGCGACAATCGCCTGCTCTGATCGAGAACCTAGACGCCCTCAACGCCATGCGATGTGACGAAGGTCACTCAGGCCCCTGCAAGCGCTCATCCACGGCCACAGGCACCCACCTGCCGAAAGCTTGCCGCCCCGAACGCTCGACACGGCCAAACCAGGATAATCCCGCCGCTGCGTGGAATGACGACACCGCCTAGGATCCATCGCGACAGACGCTCGCCATGTAAATGCCCAGCCCGTTTGTCTTCATTAGATCGTATGGATCATCCACCCCTTGTTCACGCAGCCATTTGATTTGCAGGTCGTAGGCTTGCCGCTCATGGGCAGCAATGCAGGGCAGCTCAATGTTGTTGAATCGCTGCACGTGATGCACCAATTCATGCAACAGGGCGCTCTTCTGCCGGAGATCGTCGGGTAGCCACTGCTGCGGCAGGTAAATCGAGCCCTCGCTGCGGCTGTAGAGCGCTTGCAGTTCCAGCCGGCTATGTTCCGGCGAGCCATGGCGTGTGGCCAGTTCCGTTGATGTCACGAAATGGATCGGCGGATGATCAGGAGCCAACAAGCCGGTCTGAGCAACGATCCACGCGATGTAAGTGGCGACCAGACTGTTCAGGGCATGATCACCGCTCGGGATATGCGCCGGCGTTCGTCGCGGCTCTCCCGCGGGCGTCACAAGCCGATCCGCCAGAGCAACATCCGCGCCGGCCGCTGTCCTGGAGCGAGCGGCCGCCTCGGAAGTCCAAGCGACAAAGGACGTCGGCTTCACGCCGACCCCGAGCAGAATAATGACAATTGCAACAAGGTAACGTGCGCGCATAGCGCCTCCTTGGAAAAATCCCGCTTTACAAATTGAAATCCTGCCGCCCGCATCAGTTCGTCGCGCGGGGGCTACTTGTCGCTGTCCGCGATCAAGTGCCGGTTTTGATGAATGATGCGATTGGCCGTAAGGCGCCTCGATCGGTGAAGAGCGTCCAGGAAAGCTGCAAGAATCGATCCGCATCCGGCTGCGAGACCGAAACTTGCGCCGAAAACAGATTCCGTCGGAACCTTGGCAGATCGAATCAAATCGCGCTGTTGAAGATACATTGCTTGCTTCTCCATTGCGGCTTCGTGCGGCGCGGTTGCGCCGGATTCATCTCGCGTCGCCGGAGCGAGATTTTCGTGATTGCAATGTCCGCACATCGCCGGGGTGAGCGCGATTAAGGCCCTGCTGCCGTCATCGCCGCCGTCAATCAGGCGTCAAAGCAGCGTTATTTTTGCTCGGCCGAGCCGTGAAAGGTGTAGAATGCGCTTCCTGGAAGGGCCTCACTTTGCGAATTTCGCGTGCGCCGTTGGACGGCGCGTCGTCTCCCATTTTTCATCTTTCATTGCTGGGCGGCTTCGAGCTGACCGGACCGCTGGGCGTTGTCGATCTGCCGAGCAAGAAGCTTGCGGGCTTGCTGGCCTATCTCGCCTGCAACGCCCCGCGGCCGCAGTCGCGTGAGAAGCTGTCGGCCCTGCTATGGGGCTCCCATTTCGATGCGCAGGCCAAGCAGAACCTTCGCCAGGCCCTGTTCCGGTTACGCAAGTTGCTTGGCCAGGACGCTCTGGAGGGCGACGGCGAGGTCGTATCGCTCAACACGGCGGTCATCCAGTGCGATGTCGGCCGGTTCGAGGCCCTGATCCGCGAGGGCAGTCGCGATGCGTTGAACGCGGCTGCCGACCTCTACCGGGGCCGGTTCATCGACGACGTGACCGTCGGCGAAGAGGGCTGGAACGAATGGCTCACTGGCGAGCGCGAGAGGCTATTTGAGCTCGCACTCGGCGCCATGGTGAGGTTCGGCGAACAGGAACTGGCCATCGGCCGCGCCGAACACGCTCTGAAGGCCGGCCAGCGTGCCATCGCGCTCAACAACATGCGCGAGGACGCACATCGGCTGATGATTCAGGCGCTGGCTGCCACAGGACGCAAAGCCGAGGCGGTCAAGTACTATCAGGGTCTCGTTGCGCTGTTCAGGCGCGAGCTGAACACGGAGCCGGATGCGGCGACCAGGTCGCTCGTCGCCGGGCTACGCAGCACGGAGGCGCCGAGCGGATCGCTCGCCGTCAGCGAGATCGCCGAGCGCCCACTGCCGTCGGTGGCTGAGCTGCCTCTTGCCGACGTGACGGGCGACCTCGAGCAGGAGACCGGCACCGAGCGCCTCCCGGTGCTGATCGATTCGGCATCAGCTGCGGCCACGATTAGCCCCGGCAGCTCCGGGCGACGACAGCTCACCATCATGGCGTGCAGCATCGTCGACTCGATGGCACTTTCAGCGCGTCTTGACCCCGAGGACATGCGCGATCGGATCACGGCTTTCAACAAGGCGATCGACGATGTGGTGTCGCGGTTCGGTGGATTTGTCGCCCAGTACCTCGGCGATGGCGTGCTCGTCTATTTCGGCTACCCGGCGGCCGATGAGCACGATACCGAGCAGGCTGTGCGCGCCGGCCTTGCGATCCTGGACGCGATCCGCACGACAAACGCCGGCTCCGGTGCCCCCCTTCAGGTGCGCCTCGGCATCGCCACCGGGCTGGTGGTTGTCGGAGAGCAACTGGGCAGCGGCGATACAGCGAAGCGCGTTGCGATCGGCGAGACGCCAAACCTGGCGGCGCGGCTGCAGGCCATGGCACCACCAGGCGCAGTCGTCATCGGGGCCAGCACGTACCGGCTGGTGGGACGGACGTTCGACTGCCGCGCGCTTGCTGCAATCGAAGTCGAGGGATTGTCGCAACCGATCGAGGCGTGGCAGGTGCGCGGCGAGGCGGTCGGCGTCAGCCGCTTCGAAGCGCGTCGCGCCAGTGCGCAGTCCGCACTTGTCGGCCGGCAGGAGGAGATCGACCTGCTGCTCCGCCGGTGGGACCAGTCCAGGCTTGGCGAAGGGAGGGTCGTCCTGCTCTCCGGCGAGCCCGGCATCGGCAAGTCGCGCATCGCTGAAAGCTTGCTGATCACGCTCGCGGACGGGCCACATGCCCGGCTTCGCTATTTCTGTTCTCCACACCATACGCAGAGCCCGCTCTATCCGTTGATTGCGCAGCTCGAGCAGGCCGCGGGATACGAGCCGGGCAGCGACTCCAGTGCGAAACTCGACAAATTGGCGGCCCTGCTCAAGCCGACGACAAAAAATCTGTCCCGCGACGTAGCGCTGATCGCCGAGCTGTTGGGGGTGCCGGCGGACGAGCGTTATCCGGCAGTGGCGGCCAGCCCGCAGCAGCAGCGCGAGATGACCTTCACCGCGCTTCTCGATCAACTCGACGGCGCAGCAGCGATTGGCCCGGTCCTGATCGTATTTGAGGACGCCCACTGGATCGATCCGACATCGCAGGACTTGCTCGATCGAATGGTTGCCCGCGTTGCCGGCCTGCCGGTGCTGCTGGTGGTCACGGCGCGGCCGGAGCTTCAGCCGAACTGGGTCGGTGAGCCGCATGTGTCGATCCTGCCCCTGAATCGCCTCGACAGGCGCGACAGCGCAGGCATCATCGCCGGCATCACCGGGGGCAAGCCGCTGCCCGACGCCGTCGTCGATCAGGTCCTTGCGCGCGCAGATGGCGTGCCGCTGTTCATCGAGGAACTGACCAGCGCGCTGATCGAAAGCGGCGTCCTCCGCGAGACCGACGAGCGCTATGCGCTCGACGGACCGCTGCCGGAACTCGCCATTCCAGCGACGCTGCAGGCTTCGCTGGTGGCGCGCCTCGATCGCCTCGCCTCGGTCAAGGACGTGGCGCAGATCGGCGCCGCTATCGGAAGGGAGTTCTCCCACGAGATGATCGCCGCGGTGTCCGCCATGGTCCCGATCGACCTCGACGCAGCACTCGAGCGGCTGACCGGTTCCGGCCTCGTTTCCCGGCGCGGAGCGACCCCGGACGCGACCTATACGTTCAAGCACGCGCTGGTGCAGGACGCCGCCTACGCCACCATGCTCAGAAGCCGGCGGCAACCGCTGCATGCGCGCATCGCTGCGGGACTCATCGAACGATTCCCGGCGCTGGTCGAGACCCAGCCTGAGGTTGTCGCCCATCATTTCACCGAGGCCGGACTTGCCAGCGAGGCGTTCGTCCATTGGCTCAAGGCGGGTCGGCTGGCGCAGGCGCGATGGGCGCACCACGAGGCCGTCGAGTTCTTCGAGCAGGCGCTACAGCTCGTCGAGGCGCAGTCCATGAGCCGCGAGGCGCTGGAATTGGCTGTCGATCTTCGCTTCGAACTGAAAGGGTCGTTGTTGCCGCTCGGAGCGTTCGACCGCATTCTCGACCACCTTCGGCAGGCCGAAGGTCCGGCCAGGGCACTCGGGGATCAACGGCGACTGGGCCAGCTCGGAGTCCATATGTGCCACGCCCTGGCGCTGGCCGGGGATCTGCGGGAGGCGATCGCGTTCGGCGAGACCGCTCGCACCATCGCGGCGTCGCTTGAGGACGTGCCGTTGCAGGTGACCGGGCATCTGTACCTCGGGGCGGCCTACCTGTGGACGGGCGACTATCGACGAGCGGAGGATCTTCTCCTGACGGTTGTGCGCTTGCTCGACGGCGAGCGGAGCCGGGAACGGTTCGGCCTCACCGCATTTCCGGCCGTGATCGCCCGCGCCTACTTGACCTGGTGCTGCACCGACGGCGGAGAATACGAGCGAGGGATCATCCACGCTGAAGGAGCCATCGGTCTCGCCGAGGCGCTGGACGATCCCTACACTCTGACCATCGCCTGCTGGTATGTCGGCTATCTCCGGATCTGCAGGGGCGAACCCGGCCGCGCCATCGATGTGCTGGAACGCGCGCTGACGGTGGCACGCGAGTGGAATCAGACCTACAACGGAGCGCTCCTTTCCGGCATGCTGGGGTACGCCTACGCGATGTCGGGACGGACGGGCGAGGGCATCGCGTTGCTGGAGCGCGGGCTCGGCTTCCTCGAGGCGACCGGACATCGCGTGGGCCAGCCGAACTTCATGGTGTTCCTGGGCGAAGCGTGCGCGCTGGCCGGCCGGTTCGCAGACGCGTCGGGATTTCTCACGCGCGCCCTCGCCCTTGCCCGAGAAGGCAGTCAACGCGGCTATGAGGCAAGGGCGCTCAGGCTGCTCGGCGACGTCGCTGCCCGCGATGAGTCGCCAAAAAAGGCCATGCGCCACTACCGCGATGCGCTGGTGCTTGCCGAAGAGATCGGCATGCGCCCGCTAATCGCACACTGCCATCTCGGTCTCGGCAGGCTGTACCAGGGCACGGGTGAGCCCAAGCGGGCCACAGAGCACTTCTCCACGGCGGCGACGATGTACCGCGATCTCGACATGTCATTCTGGCTGGAGCGGGCCGAAGCTGAGTGGCGCCAACAGGCCTAGGCGAGCCGCTTGAAAAGCAACTCGTAGGCCGCGTCTATGTTGACGCTTCTCGCCATGCGGACGGGGTGGCCCGCCGGATCCGGGATGATCCTGCCAGACTCGACGCGAATCCTCGTCGGTTCAACCTTGAACAGTGACGGTTGGAGCGCATAGAGGGCCGCCAACTGGTCAAAGACGCCCTCGTTTGCTTCGTAGTTTTTCTGATCCAGCTGGTCCTGGATCACCTTCGCGTAGAAAGTCGCCCACTTCGTTTTCATATCTTTCATCGTCTGCTGAGCCCAGTGCCCCTTGTTCATCGTCATCTCGACGTCAAACGGAATCATCACCGGGTTCAAATCCGCTTCGAGCAGCTTGTTGGTGGCGAGCGGATCGCTGCCAAGATTAAACTCGTGGGTCTTCTTCTCCGTGCATGTTCCCCCAGTGACGACAAGAGTGCCGACCGTCTTCATCGCCGCCCTGTCGCGTTCGATGGCCGTGGCGATATTCGTCATCGAACCGATGGCAAGGATGGTCAGCTCCGGCCCATGCGCCCTCGCCATAGCTGTTAGCATCTCGGGCGCGTATGTTCCGTTCACGACTGTCCCGAGAGGGGGTAGCGCCCGCACGACACTGCTTGGCGGGCACGGCACCTCGATTGAGACTGGCTTGAGGGCCTGCATGCACCCTGCATAGATGGGGATATCGGGACGTCCACAGCAGTAGGTCATGCGTCGTGCGTTGGTGGTGGTATCTGCTATGTCCTCGTTGCCCCAGACCGTGGTGACGCAGAGCACGTCGATGTCCCGCTTGGCGAGCAACAGGACCAGGACCAGGGCATCGTCCCAGCCCGGATCGGTGTCTATCACCAGCTTGGTCACCAGATGCTCTCCCTTGGCGGTTCACCAACCTTACGTAGGTGTCAGTAGCGCAATTAAGTCAAGGCGCGGTGCTGAGCTGTACGGGGGCATCCGATGGCGGGGGCGCGATTGAGTCTCGACGCGCCATCGGTACCTTGGTCGATCCTGTGCTCGAGACTCACTTCGCGCCTGCTCGCGACCTGCCGCGGAACGAGCTGCACCGGCACCGAGGAGGGTGTCACCGAGACTGTAGCCGAGAATGTCACGGCGACATCGGACTTCGGCACCAGTTCGAACTCCCGAAGCACCGCGCTCAGGAAGTATGTCAGCAGGTATTCTGCCTGGTGGCGCCCGATGCAGTGGCGCGCTCCCGCGCCAAACGGCATCGCGCTCACAATGGACTCTGCGGGCCGCTCGCCGGCCGGTCCCGCAGCGAAACGGCACGGGTTGAAGCGCGGCGCGTCTGCGAAGAACGCCTGGTTCAGGCCGACGGCCGTCTTCATCCACATTACGTTCGTCTTCGCCGGGATATGGAGGCCCGCCACCTCGAGTGATCCGGTCTCGGAGATCTTCGAACTGAACGGAACAGGTGGGAAGAGGCGCATCGTTTCGTGGAGAATATTCAGCACGAAGGCATCTCCTGCGCTTTTGCCCCCGTCTGCGGCCTGAAGCACCCGGGCTCTGGCCTCGTCCTGCACGTCAGGGTTGCGGGAAAGCAGATAGAGCGCCTGCGCCATCGTGTAGCTCATAGCGTCGGTGCCGCCCGCGACCAGCGAGATCAACTCCTCTACGCACTCCTCGTGGTTCCAACCGGCCTTGCCGCCTGACGGATCGAGCTTCAGGTTGACGAGCCTTCCCAGCGCATCCTCCCGCGGCCCTTCGCCCGGTCCCGGCTTCAAACGCCGTTGCAGCCGTCGCTGCAACGCAGCTTCAAGATGGTCGAAGAGGTAACGATACGCGGTTCTTGCCCGGCTTGCCCGGTGCGGGAAGAGCCATCGTACGAAGAAAGGATGAAACGCCCGGAAGCTGATCGCTTCTTCGAGCTCTCCGATCGCCGCCAAATACACCGAGAGGTCGGTCGACTGCTCCCATTCCTCGCCGCAGAGGAAAGAACCCAGACTATTGGCGCTCCAGTGATGGAGGTCCGCCTTCAGGCTGCCGTGCAAGTTCTTGCCGGATCGCCAGGTCCGAAGGTAAAGCGCCGAAACCTCCTCCAGGCGGCAAGCCCCCTGCTGCACGGCCTTCGGCGTAAAGTGCGGGTTCATCTGCTGCCGATGCGCCGTATGTCTCTCTCCGCGCTTCAGACCCATCAAACTTCGCGGCAACACAGTATTGTCGGCGACCCGGTTCGAATCCATGTCCTTGTGCCCGAGCTCCTTGGGTGCGACCGAGAGCGAGACAAACGGCGTGCTGCCCCATGCCATGTGCACCTTCACGACCGGGCCGTACACCCGATGCAGCTCCACGAGTGCCCGATCCCGAGCGCCATGTTCGTGGAGGAGGAGATACCTGAGGCTTCCGACGAAAAACGAAGGTTTCGGGCCAGGAATATGGGCGTATCGTCGAAACTCACCCAATCGGAACGCCACACCCAGTGCCAGGAGCCCGAGCGGGGCCAGCGCTGCGAGGAGCCAGGCTTCACGGAAAGACAACGCGCACGCTAAGGTCACTCCAGCGGCAACCAGCACGATGACGACCACGGAGCCATAGACGCATTCGTACAGTTTCAGAAGGACGGCCGTGCTCTTCATCATCGAGGCTCCGGCGATGGATCGCCGGATATTCGGCACATCGCCGGCTGACACCACTCGAAGCCTGTTGTTGCCGGCGTTACCCGGGCGTGACAGCGGCGTTATTTGTTCACGACTGGCAAAAACGTAGAATGCATCGCAACGCGGGCATGACGCACTGGTGTAGGTGCGGTGCAGCGGAATGGTCGAAATACAGATGAGCGTTCGGCTTTAAGACAACGTCTCAGATGCTGTTTGGATCAATGGAGGAAAGACTCAATCGTAGTAGATGACTTCCGTACTTGTCCGACAGCGGAAGCTCGTTCGGCCGTGCCGGCTGTGCATCAAAGCGATCCCCGCCGCTGCTTGGAGCTATGTCTGCTGGACGAGCGAATGCAACGCGCTAACCGCGGCCTCGATTGCGTCTGATCCCGTCATCGGGGCCGCAACCCAGCAACTGCAAACGGACCCGCTCACGCAGTTTCCCGCTGCGGCGGCCAGCCGAGTGCGGGATAATCTCCGCCACGCGGAACTGCCAGTTCTGGCGATTTCCGCGGTCCTGAATTCAAATCAAGTTGATCGCCTTCAATCTGCCGCGAAATCCGGCTGCACTCCTGTAATTGAGTTCACCCGATGCAAAGCTGGGTCCGAACGCCGATTGCGATCGTCGTCGCGCTTACCTCTTTAGGCGCGATCACCGAGCGGGTGCGCGAACCTGATGTCACCGACACTGAAATTCGCATAGGGAACGTTATGCCCTATAGCGGAAGTTTGCAGGCATTCGGGGCGATCGGAAGGGCCGAAGCCGCGTATTTTGAGATGATCAACGAGCGTGGCGGGATCAACGGCCGCAAGGTGCGCTTCATCACTCACGACGACAAATCCAATCCGTCGACCGCCCTGGAACTTACGCGCGACCTGATCGAGAAAGAGAACGTCCTGCTGATGTTCGGCTCGTTCGGAACTCCGGGCAATTTTGCCGTCCGCGCCTACCTGAACGAACGGCAAGTTCCTCAACTGTTCGTCGCCTCCGGCGACGATCATTTGAGCGATCCATCGCTGTTCCCCTGGACCATGGGTTGGCAGCCCTCGATTCGGGAAGAGGGGCGCATCTACGCCAACTACATCCAGGCGTTCTACTCCGGAAAAGGGATCGTGGCGCTTTGGCAGAACGACCATTTCGGTCGTGAACTATTCAGGGGACTGCAGGACGGGCTCGGTGACATCGCCCGGATGATCAAGCTCGACATCGCGTACGATACAGACGAGCAACTGGCCGCGCACGTATCGGTCCTGAAGCGATCAGGCGCCGAGATTTTTGTGTTTGCGGGTGCACCTGCGAACCTGACCAAGGTGATCCGACGCGCGGCGGAGCTGAACTGGCACCCGGTGTTCCTGCTGAACCACATGTCGTCGTCGATTGCGACGGTGCTAAAGCCCGCCGGCCCGGAAAAGGCCTTGGGCGTCATTACGGCAACCTTCCTGAAGGATGCAAATGATCCGGCCTGGAAGGACGAACAAGCCGTCAAGGACTGGCTGGCCTTCATTGAAAAATACCAGCGGGCCGGAGGCAACGACGACAGCGCCGCCATGTTCGGCTACGCGGCCGCCGAGACCCTTGCCCAGGTGCTCAAACAATGCGGCAATGACCTGTCTCGCGACAACGTCATGAAGCAGGCGGCGGCCCTCGAAAACTACCAGGGCTCGATCCTGTTACCCGGCATCAAAATCAACACCGGACGCTGGGATTTCCGCCCGATCAAACACCTGCGACTGGTTCAGTTCGACGGCCGTAGCTGGCAACCAATCGGCGACGTGCTCGAAACGGCTTTTGCCCGGGCCCCGGATTAGCTGCGTCCGGGCGTCCGGGCGATATACCGTACTGAGAAACAACGTACCGGTTTGCGTCGCAGATGCGGACGACGGGCGTTCGCTCGCCGCCGATCTCAGCGTTCAGGCCCTCATCTTTACGCAGCTTCCTGCTGCAGCGGAGCCCAGCCGAATTCCGGATAATATTGCAGCATCATCCGGTCGACATAGGCGGTCAGGTTGCCGAACTTCTCGGCCTGCTGCCGCAGCGGCGATTCGAAGAACGGCGTCAGGATGCCGGCAATCGCGCCGAAGGCGGTGGCATCGGTGCCGCAGGGCGTGTCGCCGAACAGATATGGCTTGTCACCAAGCTGAACCGACAGCGCAAACAGCGAGCGAACGGCGAGATCGACATCCTCTTCCGGGGCGTGGCGGCCAAGGCCGCTCAACAGATAGTTCTCCGCGACCCGGAACTGCGCATCCTCGCGCAGCTTCTCACGCATATGCTCCGGCACGCCGTCGAAGAAATGCGCCGGACCTTTGGCGAAATTCTCGCTATCGACCCAGCGGGCGCCCACCAGCGCCCAATAGACATGGTGCTCGATCATCCGCTCGAACGCCCAGGCCTGCGCCCGCGCCTGCAGCGACAATGGGGCATCGAAATCGAAGCCATATTTGCCCTCGATATGGGCGCGGATGAAGGTGGAATCGGCGATGCTTTCGGCCTCGTCGACGATGTATGGCAGTTGCCCCTTCGGCGAGGCCGGCGGCATCGCCTTTTCCTTGCGATAGGCCAAACCCGCCATCCTCAGCTGGACCTCGGTCTTGGTCACAAAGGGGCTGATTTCCGGCAAGCCAAAGCCGGCGCCGAAGCCATAGAGCGTGATCATCCGAAAAACTCCTGATTTCCTTGGGTCGTGAGGGAAAGCCTAGCGGCGGCCTGCTGCCACCGTGGTGTCAGCAGCAACAATGGCGGCCGCGACCGTCCTCCTCCTGCTGCTGCGCCCGATGCCCATGGGCCCACGCCAGAAGTTGCGCTTGCGCGAAGCGACACATTGCGGTGAATGAGCGCCATGCCAGCTCGACCATCGCCCAGCGCAGGTCTGACGTGACGCAGTGGATCGAAACCAGCTGTTCCAGGGCGAAGGCCTGGGTATTCACGAGACGGCGGCGGCCTCCCCGGAAGCCAAAATCGCTGAAAATCGTCATGGACAAATTCCCTTCAGTTGAGGTGTTGTCCCGATATACAGACCCCCTGCTGCCAACATGCTGTCAGCATCGGCCAGGCGGGTTCGCGAAAAGCGACCAGAGAAGCGACTGGAAGAGAGACTTCGAGAAAAGGGACTTGCCATGAGACGCGCCGACCGGCTGTTCCAGATCATCCAGGTGCTCCGGCGCACGCGGAAACCGCTGACGGCGGACGCGATCGCAGCCGAACTGGAGACCTCGAAACGCACCATCTATCGCGACATCGCCACCCTGATCGAACAGCGCGTGCCGATCCGCGGCGAGGCCGGCATGGGTTACATTCTGGAGAAGGGATTCGACCTGCCGCCGTTGATGCTGACGCCCGACGAGATCGAGGCGGCGGTGCTCGGCGCGCAATGGGTCGTCGGCCACGCCGATCCCGTGCTGGCACGCGCCGCCCAGGACCTGATGGCGAAAATCGCCGACACGGTACCGGAACGGTTGCGACCTTTCGTGCTCGAACCCGCGAGCCGCGCCCGTGCGGTCTGGAACCGGGAGCCGGATCGCATCGATATGGTGCGGACGCGCACCCAGATCCACGAGGGCAAGAAGATCACCCTGAACTACCGCGACGAACATGGCCGCGAGAGCCAGCGCACGATCTGGCCGATTGCGATCGGCTATCACGAGGCCGTGCGGATCATGGCAGCGTGGTGCGAGCTGCGGAAGGATTTTCGCAGTTTCCGCACCGACCGCGTCGTCGACGCGGTCTACCACGACGAAAAATACCCGGAGCGGCGCGACCTGCTGCGGGCGAAATGGCGGCGCAGCCTGGTTTGGGAAGCTCCGAAGGATACCTGATGCCCGGGATGATTTTTGGTTGAGACCTGCCGTCCAGCATGGGTGGAGGGAGACAAGCGCAAGTGTTCGAGGAAGACCCCAAAGCTCGGTCCGATTTCAAGGCGGGGACGCTCTATGCCATCTGGGGCTTAGCTGACTGGATTTACTACGGCCAGGTCGCTGTTGACAAATCTGTCGCGTTCTTTTCTCGCCGTGACCGAAAAATAATTGCAGCTGCGGACGTGTTGGCCTCGCCGATCATGTCGAGGGTGGGAGTAGATTTTGCGTCCCTCGGACGGGCGCTTCGGTCGGGTGCGTGGAAGAAGCTTGGGAAATATCCTTTGCGCGACGAATTAGGAAGCCTCCAGCCCGTCGTGCAATGGCCCGTAGGGACTCTGGATGTAACTGTTTGGATTGGTCATGTGCAGAGTCGTCTCACGCGAGTTGAGGATCCATCGATTCAAAACTTGGAGATAATCGCAGCTTGGGACGCGATCTATCATATTCCCGCTCGGTTGGCGGTTGACTACGCGCCGGATGAAGCAATCCAAACCGTGGCCAACGTTTGGTCCATCGGAGGGCCGATCTGGCGAGAGCGGCGCGTGAAAGAAGAGTTCGCCCGCCGCTTCGATAAACCGTGGCATCAGTTACCTGCGGATTGGGTGCCAACGGGCCTCTAAGGACCAAGTACGAAATGTCCGTTTCGGGCACATCGCGTTATTGCGTTGTGGTGCGGAATTTGGTCGCTACCGGGCATTGCGGACATACGTTCAGCCTCCCGATCATCAATATCGATTTATGAGCACACCCCAGGGGCGGCTGGCCGGACGCATCATTCCGCGCTAAAGGGCAGCGATGGATGAACTTGCATCAGCAGCCGGCAGCGAAAGCCCCTGCCAGGCCTGCGGCGCCTGCTGCAGCTATTCGCAGAACTGGCCGCGCTTCACCACTGAGGATGATTCCGACCTCGACCTGATCCCGGAAAAGTTTGTCAATGAGCGGCTGTCGGGCATGCGCTGCGACGGCGACCGCTGTTCGGCGCTGTCCGGCAAGGTGGGCGAGGCGACCGCCTGCACGATCTATGCGGTGCGCCCCGAGGTATGCCGGACCTGCATGCCCGGCGATCCCGAATGCGCGATGGCGCGGAAGCGGCATGGGTTGGCGGTGCTGTGACACGACACGCACACGATGTCGTCCCTGCGAAAGCAGGGATCCATACGCCGCGGCAGATATTGCTGGAAAAGAAAGATAACGACCAGCGTGTGAAACAATTTCGGCTGGTGGTTATGGGTCCCTGCTTTCGCAGGGACGACGGATAGAACGACAGCTACGCCGGCACCGCTTCGGCGATATCTTCGTCGTCGAGATCCTCGATCGGGGCGAAGGTGGAGAGCGGCTTGGTCGAGAGCGTGATCGGCTTGCGGTTGCCGTAGGACGACGACGGCGCGGAGCGTGCGGCCGGTTCTCGCGACAGCGCGTAGAGGGTGGAGCCGACGCGGCCGCCCAGCGAGATCAGTTCGCGCTCGGTGCAGCTGGCGGCAATCGCAAGGGCCAGCGAGTGCAGGTGGCTGCGGCGGTAGCAGAACAGCGCCAGCATCGCGCGCGTCTCGGAGGAGACGCTCTCCACCAGAAGCGACAGCCCATTGGCGTTGGCGCGGTACATCTCGCCGAGCAACTCGTCCCGGACCGGGCAGAAATCGTTCTCGAAGGCGTCGCGGCTTGAAAACATTGCGGTTCTCCCTATGCGGAAGATGCAGTGCAATTCTCTAACGAAAGGTTAACTAAGGGGGGCAGTAGTGTTCCGGGGCACTTGCCACTTACGGCCGAAGCGGAACGCGCGGGTCGAAGGCGATTTGCGCTGGATCGAATACGCCTTCATCGATACCGCCACGGCCGGCATTGGGCAGGCTATCGCGTGGCGGAGGTCGGTGCCTATCCGGAATAATGCGGTCCCAGGCCGGATCAGTTCGCCGCCATGAAGATCGCCAGGCCGAAACCGGTGAGATGGTGCAGCGCCTGATCGACGCCGATCAGCGTCCAGAACCACGGATGCTCATTCTCCAGCGTCACCCCGAAGGACGACGCGCAGATCCCCTTGATGCGGTCGATCGTGATGTGAATGGCGAAATCGATAAAGGCGACGAACCAGAACCGCGGCGCGAACACCATGATCAGCAACAACGACGTCACCAGATGCACCGAGCAATGCGCCAGCAGCGGCATCGCCCAGCCGGTCTTCTGGTCCTTGCCGATCGCCATCCAGGAAGTCTGGAAAATAAAGTCGGCAATGATGTGCTTCACCGTGAGAAGCAACATCCATCCCACCAGCGCAGCAACCGGGACCGACGACGACATGGAAGGAAACAACAAAGCTGACGCCCTTTGCTGGGGACTAACGAGGTGGCAATAAAACCGGGGGTCTAGGCTGTCAGCGAATTTTCTTCTCGAACCCGGACGTGAACGTTGCCGTTATTTATGGCACCTCCCGGAGCGGAATGCACCTGTGGGCGGTCCGAAAAAACGGTGGTGTGGCCGAACGGCGATACTGCGGCATCGGCGCGCAGCTTGCCCCGGGGTAAGGTTACCGGCGGGGCGATTTGCAATCCGGCGGGGGCAGGATATCATTGCCGCACAGGGAAAATTATCGTTCTTTTCTAGGTATTTACGAATTCATTTGGATGGCCTGCGACGCCGATTTGGCGCCGGTGGTGGCCGTGAAGACCGCGGCAAAGCGCGTAATCCCCGACTGGTCACCCCGCTGCGGCGCTCGAGCCGCTGGCGGGCACCCGCGCCCTGATTTCAGCGATCTTGCGCTTGAGTGCGACCTGCCGCGGATCGGGCAGCGCCGCCGTGCGGGCCTCCGCAACCGCGGCGCCGAGATCTGGTAGCGCCAGCACGCCGTCGAAGGTTGGCTTGGCCAGACCATCGATGATCGCGTTCCAGTCCGCCATGCCCTGACGGTAGACGTCGCCATAGCTCTCGATCATGGTCGCGGTCTGCACGATTTCGCCAGCCGCCTTCGGCTGCTTGACCAGGCTGCGGCTGATCATGTGCAGCCAGCGCTCTACCCATTGCCGTTCCTTGGAATAACGCACCGAGTAGCGCCGCCACCGCTTCAGTCCTGCTTCCATCTTCAGGCGGCGAATGCCCACCCGGCTCGCGGTGCTGAAACGGACGGAAATCCGCTTGTGCGCCCACCCCGCCCATTCCAGCGCATCGATCAGATACTCGGCAATAACGGCAGGAAGCGCGCTGACCAGTTCATCGACCCGGAATTTCCGGATATCGACCGAGCCTGCCGGCGTGCCGGACGCCTCGTCGCGTTCGGCCATCTTGAGCTGCGCAATCCGGATCGGATCTTGATAGCTCATGCGCACCGCCATCAGCCGCGCAATCTCGACCAGCATCGCATCATCGACCCCGTTCCGGCCGACGAAGCGCCGCAGCCGGTCGACGTAAAGCTGCGCGTAGTCCGTGCTTTGATACTCGATCAGCAAATGGATGGCATCGCTGGCGACCGCGGTGACGGCCTCCGGCAGACCCTCGGGAAGAAACGGCGGAGTGTCGTCCTCCTCGCCGATGAAATCGGCGAACAGATACCGCAACGACGACAGGAAACTGCGATCTGACACTCCCCTGGCTCCCGGCCTCTACGTGGGCTTCGGCACGGCGGAGGCGGCCGCCGTCTGCTGGGCCAGCCGCTGCTCGAGCGCCTCGATGTTCTGGAACAGCCGGGCGCTGGCGAGACGCAGGAAGTAGAAACCGAAGGCCGGATTTTGCACGTAGAGTTCCTCGACCTTGCTGTAGCTGACGCTCAGGATGAGACCGTCCTCGATGCATTCCAGCGACTGGGTTCGCATGTTCGACGGCGACAGCATGCCGAGCTCGCCGACGATGGCGCCGACCGGCAGCACGATGCCGGACTCGACCAGCTTGAACTTGCCGTTGACGATGTAGAGCATGTCTTCGGCCTTTTCGTCCTTGTAGAACAGCATTTCCCCGGCCGCGCACTTGCGCTCGGTCATGAACGGCTTGAGCCATTCCATCGACAGGTCGCTGTTGACCGATTTTTTCACGTCGCGCACGAGCTGCAGCATCTGGTGCAGCCGGTACGAATTGATCAGCAGCATCGCCGCCTGCACCACCATGATCAGATAATTATGAGCCGGAATGGCTGTCACGAACAGGATGATGTTGGCGAGAATGCCGAACACCCGCAACGGGATCATCGTCCGCATCGTGGTGGTGGCGACCACGAAGATTGACGCGAAGACGGCGCCGGCGGTTCCTGCATGTTCTGCCAGATGAGACGGATCCATTGGAAGCCAACCAATTTTCAGGGAGTGAATTTTTTCGCCATTCTGTTGCAGTGCCCGCTATCGTAATGGCCGGAGGCTATTTTTGATATACGAGGAAAGAACGACGATTTGCCGGGGTTTTCACCAATTCCGGGTAAAATTTGACCCGGACCCGGTCCGGCCGCTGATGGCAGGGCGGCCCGACCTGGCAGAGACCTTTGACGCCAAACGGCGTGCGATCGAGACCAAGTAAAAAGAATGGAGAACGATATGCCCAGTTCAGCCGAGACGGCGAGCGCGCCGCTACTCGAAATCAATGCGGCGCGCGCCACCATCCGCCTCAATCGGCCAAAGCACCTGAACCGGCTGCAGAGCGAGGATCTCGGCGAGCTCGTGAAACTGTTCGACCGGATCGAGGCCGATCCTGACATCCGGGTGCTGATCCTGACCGGCACCGGCCGCGCCTTCTCGGCCGGCTACGATCTCAATTCGGTCGCCGACCGCGCCACCAGCGCCAGGGAAGAGCAGAGCGCCGGCTCGGCGTTCGAAGTGGTCGTCAACCGGCTGGAAGACCTCGGGGTGCCGACGATCTGCCGGCTCAACGGCGGCGTCTATGGCGGTTCGACCGATCTGGCGCTGGCTTGCGATTTCCGTATCGGCGTCGATACCGCTGAGATGTTCATGCCGGCGGCGCGGCTGGGCTTGCATTATTACACGAGCGGCATCGAACGCTACGTGACACGGCTCGGCGTCGACAATGCGAAGAAATTGTTTCTGACGGCGCAGAAGATCCCGGCGCCGGAGATGCTGCGGATCGGCTATCTCACGGCGATGGTTTCGATGGAGATGCTCGACCAGGAAGTCGACAGCCTTGCCGCGGTTCTCGCCGGCAACGCGCCTGTCGCGATGCGCGGCATGAAACGCGCCATCAACGAATTCGCCCGCGGCAAGCTCGACGAGGAAGCTGCAAACCAGCGCCATCGCGAGAGCATGCGCAGCGCCGAGATCAAGGAAGGCATCAAGGCGTTCGCCGAAAAGCGGCCGCCGCGATTCTGACTGTGTGAGGGACGTTCCCCGGATGCTGCGCAGCGCGCCGCACTTGCGGCGTGGTGCGCTGCTAAGCCGGGGTCCATCGGCCATGGGTCCCGGCTCTGCGGAGCAGCGTGACACGCTGCACCGCGTCCGGGAAACGACACACCACCCCCCACGAAACATTCCTGAAACACGATTCTCCAGAACCGGCGTGAACGAATATTCACGTCGCGCCGACAGAGGTGCAGGGACGAAACAACGGCCCCCGCGCCATTCAATTGGAGAACGACTATGCTTCGCAAGGTTACCCTCGGACTGATCGCTGCCACCGCCCTCACCCTCGCCGCTGCTGCGCCTGCTGCCGCTGGCCCCTTCCATCACCACCACCACCACGGCCATTGGGGCCACGGCTGGGGTCATGGTTTTGGCGTCGGCTTCGGCGGCGTCTACCTCAACACCGGTTACGGCTATAACGACTGCATCCAGCAGCGCTGGATCGAAACCCGGCGCGGCCTGCGCCTGCGCACCGTCAATGTCTGCGCCTACTGATCTCGTCTGAATCCAGATAGCGAAAAGCCCCGGCCGCCATTGGCGATCGGGGCTTTTTCCTGTGCGCTGTATTTGAGCGCGCTATTCGTCGAAGAAGGTCACGGTATCGGCCACGCTGGCGCGCGAGGTCCGGTAGCTGTTGACCTGGTGCGCGTGGTCGGCAAAGCCGAACGAAATGCCGCAGACCACGCGGCGGTCGTCTGCGAGCTTGAAGTGACGGCGGATCAGCCCGGAATGCCGCGCCAATGCCGCCTGCGGGATGGTGCCGAGACCGAGCGCCTGCGCCGCCAGCATGAAATTGCCGACATAGGCGCCGCAATCGACCGCACCGTAAATCCCGAGCGGTTCGTCGGTGTGAATAATCGCGACATGCGGCGCGCCGAAGAAGTTGTAATTCTCCAGCGCCTGCTTGGCGTAAGCCATCTTGTCGCCTCTGGTGATGCCGAGCGTGTTGTAGAGCTGGAAGCCGCTCTCGCGGCGGCGTTCGAGATAGACCCCGAGATATTCCCGTGGCGGCGTGAAATCATGATCGTCCTTGGCGCCCGAGGCGGCCTCGGCATAGATCGCCTTGCGAAACCGCTCCTTGGCCTCGCCGCTCGCGATCAAGACCTGCCAGGGCTGGCTATTGCACCACGACGCCGTGCGCTGCGACACGGCGAGGATATGCTCGATGGTCTCGCGCGGCACCGGCTGCGGCAGAAACGCGCGCACCGAGTAACGTTCGCCGAGCAATTCTTCGAGCACGCCGATGCGATCCTCGCTCGCGTAGCGCGCCTTTGCCTTTGCATCCATCGTCATCGCCCCTTGGTCGGGATCTTGTTGAACGGAACGTCCTTGTCGACCCTGATGTCGCCGGGCAGGCCGAGCACGCGCTCGGCGATGATGTTGCGCAGGATTTCATCGGTACCTCCTGCGATCCGCATCGACGGCGATGACAGCAGCATCTGCTGGAACTGGCCGCTCGCGGTTTCCTCATCGGCGCCGGTCAACGCACCGGCCGCCCCTTCCAGGTCCATCGCGTAGGTCGCGATGTCCTGCAGCATCGTGCCCGACACCAGTTTGCCGATCGAATTCTCCGGTCCCGGACGCTCGCCCTTCGACAGCGCCGAAATCGCACGGTAGCTGGTGTATTTCAGCCCGCTCGCCTTCACCGCCCAACTTGCCAGCCTGGAGCGCGTGGCCGGGTCGTCGATCGCGAGCCCGTCTTCGGTCATCAGGTTCGAGCAGAACTCGAACATTTCGGGAAAGCCGGTCGCCAGCCTGGAGCCGATCGACATGCGCTCGTTCATCAAGGTGGTGAGCGACACGTTCCAGCCATCGCCGACCGCGCCGAGGCGCTGATGATCGGGAATCACGACGTCGGTGAAATAGACCTCGTTGAATTCCTGCATGCCGTTGGCCTGCTTGATCGGCCGCACCTCGACGCCCTTGCTCTTCATGTCGAGGAAGAACATCGTCAGGCCCTTGTGCTTGGGCACGTTGGGATCGGTGCGCGTGATCAGAAGACCGTAATCGGAATAATGCGCGCCCGAGGTCCAGATCTTCTGGCCGTTGACGATCCAGTTGTCGCCTTTCTTCTCGGCCCGGGTGCGCAGGCCTGCGACGTCGGAACCGCCCGCCGGCTCGGAGAACAGCTGGCACCAGATATGTTCGCCGGAGGCGAGCTTCGGCAGATAGTGCCGCTTGTGCTCCTCGCTGCCGAACGCCATCACGGTCGGGCCGCACATGCCCTCGCCGATCTGGAACGGCTGCGTCAGCTTGCCGTAGACGCCCTCTTCCTGCTGCCAGATCACCTTCTCGATCGGCGTCGCACCGCGGCCGCCATATTCCTTCGGCCAATGCAGACAGGCCCAGCCGCCTTCGGCCTTCTTCTTCTGCCAGGCCTTGCCGACATCGACGATCTCTTCCTTCTCCAGCCGGATGCGGCCGAGCGAGGACTTTGAGAGCTCCGCCTCGTATTTCTTCGGCGCGTTGGCCTCCATCCATTTGCGGGCGGTGGAACGGAATTCGGCTTCCTGCGGGGTATCGTCGAAGTTCATGGCGGACCTCTCACGTTTTTAATTCTTGCGTCAGTCTCAAACCCTCATGGTGAGGAGCGCGAAGCGCGTCTCGAACCATGAGGCCACCAGTCGGGCTTCATCCTTCGAGACGCGGCCAAGACGCCGCTCCTCAGGATGAGGTCTTCAGCTACGCTCTTCCCTTGGTCGGAATCTTGTTGAACGGCACATCCTTGTCGACCCTGATATCGCCGGGCAGGCCAAGCACGCGTTCGGCGATGATGTTGCGCATGATCTCGTCGGTGCCGCCCTCGACGCGGGTGCCCGGCGCCCGCAGCAGCATCGCCTGGAATTTTCC
Source organism: Bradyrhizobium sp. LjRoot220 (assembly GCF_964252915.1). Classification (NCBI taxonomy): domain Bacteria; kingdom Pseudomonadati; phylum Pseudomonadota; class Alphaproteobacteria; order Hyphomicrobiales; family Nitrobacteraceae; genus Bradyrhizobium; species Bradyrhizobium sp. LjRoot220. The sequence goes on along the minus strand of NZ_CAXUPS020000011.1, from coordinate 27,101 downwards.
GGCGACTTCCGCATCCTCCGGCCCGCTCAGCGCGCCGGCGGCGCCCTGCAAATCGAGCGCATACATCGCGACTTCCTGCACCATCGAACCCGCCACCAGCTTGCCGATGGAGTTTTCGGGACCCGGACGATCGCCCTTCGATAGTGCCGAGATCGCGCGCATGCTGGTGTATTTCAGCCCGCTCGCCTTCACCGCATAGTTCGCCAGCCTGGAACGCACGTTGCGATCCTCGATCGCGGGGCCGTCGTCGAGCATCATGCTGTTGCAGAAATCGAACAGCTCCGGAAAGCCGGTGGAAACGCCGGCGCCGATCGACATGCGCTCGTTCATCAGTGTCGTCAGCGAGACGTTCCAGCCGTCATTGACGGCGCCCAGCCGCTGCGAGTCCGGGATCTTCACATCGGTAAAATAGACCTCGTTGAAATCGGACTGCCCGCTGGCCTGCTTGATCGGTCGCACCTCGACGCCGGGGCTCTTCATGTCCAGGAAGAACATGGTGAGGCCCTTGTGTTTGGCCACATTGGGATCGGTGCGCGTCAGCAGGATGCCGTAGTCCGAATAGTGCGCGCCCGAGGTCCAGATCTTCTGGCCGTTGATGATCCAATCGTCGCCCTGCTTTTCAGCGCGGGTGCGAAGCCCCGCGACGTCGGATCCCCCTGCGGGTTCGGAAAACAATTGGCACCAGACCTTTTCGCCCGAGGCCAGCGGCGGCAGATACTTGCGTTTTTCCTCTTCACCCGCGAATGCCATCATGGTCGGCCCGCACATGCCGTGACCGATGATGAACATGCCCGAAAGTTTGCCGAACGGGCCCTCTTCCTGCTGCCAGATCACGCGTTCGATCGGGGACGAGCCGCGGCCGCCATACTCCTTTGGCCAGTGCAGGCAGGCCCAGCCGGCATCGGCCTTCTTCTTCTGCCAGGCCTTTGCGACCTCGAGGATGTTGGCGCCCTTCAGCACGGTGCGGCCGAGCGAGGATTTGCGCAGCTCTTCCTCGTACTGCTTCGGCGCATTGGCCCCGATCCAGGCTTTCGCCTCGGCGCGGAACGCGGCCTCCTGCGGGGTGTCATCGAAGTTCATTCGCGTGGTCCTTCAAATTCTCTGGTCGTCCCGGCGAACGCCGGGACCCATAACCACCGGCCTACAAAATTTAACCCGGGCGCTCGCATCGTCATCCAATCGAAACTTCCCGGCGTATGGGTCCCCGCGTTCGCGGGGACGACACCATTGCTATTCACGCAGCGTTCTTCTTGCGCATGCGGTCGATCAGCTGATCTTCCCAATACGACAGGCTGCCGAGCGTCACCGCGGTCGCATTGGCGCGGCGGTAATACATGTGGCAGTCGAACTCCCAGGTGAAACCCATGCCACCATGGACCTGGATGTTGTTCTTGGAGCAATGCTGGAACGCCTGTGTCGCGCTGATGCGGGCGGCCGCCGCGGCCTCCGGCAATTCCGAGGCGTTGGTCGAGAGCGCCCAGGCGCCGTAATAGCAATTCGAACGCGCCAGCGTCGCCGATACATACATGTCGGCGAGGATGTGCTTCACCGCCTGGAACGAGCCGATCGGTCGGCCAAAGGCGATACGATCGAGCGCGTAATCGCGCCCCATTTCCAGCGCGCGGTCGGAACCGCCGACCTGCTCGAACGCCATCAGGACGGCGGCGCGGTCGAGCACCTGAGTGAGAATGCTCCAGCCGTCGCCGGCGGCGCCCAGCGGCTCGGCCTTGCAGTTCTTGAAGGTCAGTTCGGCCTGGCCATGCGTCGGATCAATATTGGTCAGCGACCTGACCTCGACGCCGCCCGCCTTGAGGTCGACCAGGAACAGCGAGATATCGGCATCGCGGCCCGTCGATCCCGTGCGCGCGGCAACGACGGCGAAATCGGCGATTGCGCCATCCGGCACCGGCTTCTTGACGCCGCTGAGCGTGCCGCCCGAGGCGGACAACTTGATCGCCTGCGGCGACGGATTGCCCTTGCCTTCAAACAGCGCCAACGTGCCGATCGCCTCCCCGGACGCGATCTTCGGCAACCACTTCTGCTTCTGCGCGTCACTGCCCGCGAGCAGCAGCGCTTCAGCGGCAAGATACACCGTCGAGGAGAACGGCACCGGCGCCAGCGCACGGCCCATTTCCTCGGCGATCACACAGAGCTCGAGATGGCCGGCACCCGCGCCGCCGAATTCTTCCGGGATCGCAACGCCGAGGAAACCCATCTCCGCGAGCCCTGCCCAAAGCGCCTTGTCGTAGGTCGCCTTGCCGTCCAGCACCTCACGCACCGCCTTCGGCGGGCACTTCTCGGTGAGGAATTTTCTCGCCGCGTCGCGCATCTGCTTTTGTTCATCGGAGAAATCGAAGTTCATGGCGGCTAGCCTTTTCGTTGCTGTCATTCCGGGGCGATGCGAAGCATCGAACCCGGAATCTCGATGTAATAACCTCTGGATTCCGGGTTCGCGCTACGCGCGCCCCGGAATGACGAATGGAGAGAACGTGATCTTCAATTCAAAATAATCACGTCCTCCCCGGGATGAGCGGCGTAAAGCCTTTCCACCAGCGCAGCGCGGCGTTCGAGGCCGGCGCGCTGGTTGATGTAGCCCTTGTCGGTGAGTTCGTTGCCGTCGATGGAAGGCGGCTCCGCCATCAGCATGGCGCGGGCGATCCGCGTGCTGCTGCCGGTGCTGGCGGCGTTATGCGCCTGCAGGCCCTGCTTCAGGCACGCGATGACGGCTGGATGTTTGACGACCTCTTCATAACTCGCCTCGGGATTGCCTGTGATCTGCCGGCAGGCATGCAGATTGGGCCAGGCCAACAGCCCGATGAATTCCCGGTCCTGCCCCGCGACCAGCGCGTCGTGCACCACGGGCGTGGCGGCTGCGATCGCATCGGTGCGCAGCGAGCCAACATGAACGAAGGTGCCGGTGGTGAGCTTGAAGTCCTCGACCACACGGCCGGCGAAGATGATGCCCTGCAGCGGATCCTCGTCGTCGACGAACACACCGGCATCGCCGATGCAGTAAAAGCCTTCCTCGTCGAACATCTTCTTCGTCAGATCAGCCTGGCCGAAATAGCCCGGGGTGACGTTGATGCCGCGCAGGCGCAGCTCATATTTAGAGTCGCACGGCACCATCTTCAGTTCGACGCCGGGGAACGGCAGACCGATCAAGCCTACGCGCTCGGTGTCCCAATAGGTGCCGGTAGAGGTCGGTGCAGTCTCGGTCGAGCCCCAGCCGGTATAGAACACGATGCGCTCGCCTGATGTCTTCACCGCCAGCGCCTGCATGCGGTCATAGAGATCGTCGGGCAGCCGCGCACCGCCATAAGCCATGACGGTCAGATTTTTGAAGAAACTACGACACAGCGCGTCGTCCTTCTCCATCGCCGCCGCCAGCGCCGCATAGCCGGCCGGCACGTTGGCGTAATAGGTCGGCGACACCTCGCGGAGATTGCGAAGGGTTTCCTCGAATTGGCCCGGCATCGGCCGGCCGTCGTCGATATAGAGTGTGCCGCCATCGACCAGGATCGGATGGAATGCCGCGTTGCCGCCCATGGTGTGATTCCAGGGCATCCAATCCAGCATGGTCGCGATCGGCCCGTTCGGATCGCGCGGCCGCACCTGCATCATCATCGCCGCATTGGCGCACATCATTTCTTGCGTGTTGATGACGGCCTTGGGCATGCCGGTCGAGCCCGAGGTGAACAGCAGCTTGCCGACGCTATCCGGCGCAATTTTTGCGATCGACTCGTCAACCGCCTTGGTCACCAGCGTCGCCGCGAGATCGGCATAGGACACGCTCTTGATGCCCTCGCACGGCCGCAGCACATGCACGACCGTGACGCCGGTGAGATCGAGCGCCTTCAAAGCCTTTTCGAAGGTCGGCCCGTCCTGCACCATCACGATCGCAGGCTTGATCAGGTTGAAGAGATATTTGAGCTTGAGATGGTCCTGGCTCATCAGCGAATAGGCCGGCGACACCGGCGCGGCCGGAAGCCGGGCCTGCATCGCGGCCTGCGTCATCAGCGCGTGCTCGATGGAATTGCCGGAAAGGATCGCGACGGGGCGGCTGTCTTCCACTTCGAGATCGAGCAGGCCCTGCGTCAGCGCGTCGACGGTGCGCTTGGCTTCACCGTAGGAAACCTTCCGCCATTGCCGGTCCGCGCCACAGCGCTGCGCCAGCCAGATACGTTCGGGCGCTTGCCTGGCCCATTTCGCGAGCGAGGCCGGAATATGATTCTCATAAGGTTGCAGCGGAATGCGCGACTTCAGCACGATGACGCCGTCCGGCCGCCGCGCGACATCGATGTCGCGCTTCAGCCATGCGATCTTGCGAAAGCCGGGTTTGGTGAGCACCGCGGCTGCATTCCCACTCATATTGCGTCTCCCGGAATTCGGTCCTTTGCGGATCTTTCTCTATCGTTTGATATAGACAGGCTTTCGCTTTTCAAGGAAGGCCCTGATGCCTTCGCTGAATTCTTCGGAGCGGCTGCACAGCACTTGATTGCGATCTTCCATCGCGATCACGGCCTCGATCGAGCCGGCGTCGACGCTCATATTGAGGCATTCCTTGGATAGCCGCAGCCCCACAGGCGAAGCCGTTATCATCGCCTCGACATAAGGCTCGGCCGCGGCGTCGAGCCCGTCTTCCTCGACCACTTCAGAGACGAGACCGACCGCGAGCGCGCGCTCGGCGCCGATGAAGCGTCCGGTCAGGATCAGTTCGGAGGCCAGGGAGACGCCGACCAACCGCGGCAGGAAATAGCTGGTGCCGATATCGCAGCCGCCGAGGCCGAGCTTGATGAAGGCGCAGTTCATCCGCGCCGATTTGGTCGCGATGCGAATATCCGCCGCCAGCGCCAGCGCAAAGCCGCCGCCGGCCGCTGCACCCTGCACCAGCGCAATGATCGGCTGCGGGCAACGCCGCATCAGCATCACGATGTCGGCGATCCGGCGCTGCGAATCCAGCGACTCGGTGACGCCAGGCGGCTCCTGCTGCCCGGCCCGACGCTGCATCGCGTGTTTGAGATCGAGCCCGGCGCAGAAATTCTGGCCGGCGCCCTTCAGCACCACCACGCGCGTGGTGCGGTTGCGCTGCAGGCCTTCGAAATAGGCGTTCAGGGCGTCGATCATATCAGGGTTGAGCGCGTTGAGGCTGTCCGGACGATTGAGCGTCACCCGGTCGACCCCGTCATCGTGTTCGATCAGCAGCGGTTGAGTCATCTCAACCTCCCCACCGTCGTCCCGGCCAAGCGAAGCGCGAGCCGGGACCCATACGCCGTGTCCTCTCGATGGGGCATGGTCGCAGAGACCTTCCTAAAACAAGAACCGCCGCGGAGTATAGGTCCCCGCTTTCGCGGGGACGACGACCGTTGGGAGCAAGAACTACCGGGGCGCCATGCGGATGGCGCCATCGAGACGGATGGTTTCGCCGTTCAGCATCGGGTTCTCGACGATGTGAACCGCGAGGTTGCCGTATTCGGAGGCATCACCGAGTCGTGCCGGATGCGGCACCTGCGCGCCCAGGCTTTTTCGCGCTTCCTCGTTCAAACCCATCAGCAGCGGCGTCAGGAACAAGCCCGGAGCGATGGTGTTGACGCGGATTTTCAGGCTGGCGAGGTCGCGCGCGGCCGGCAGCGTGAGGCCGACGACGCCGCCCTTGGACGCCGAATAGGCGATCTGGCCGATCTGGCCCTCATAAGCTGCGACGCTGGCGGTGTTAATGGCAACGCCGCGCTCTTCACCGATCGGCGGCGCGGTGGCGAGCCGTTCGGCGAACAGGCGCAGCACATTGAACGTGCCGATCAGATTGACGTTGATGATGCGGACGAATTTGGCCAGCGGATAGACGCCGTCCTTGCCGACGGTGCGCTGCGAGCCGCCGATGCCGGCGCAGTTCATCAGCACGCGCGCGATGCCGTGCGCAGCTTCGGCCTTGGCGATCGCGGCCTTGATCGCGTCCTCGTCAGTGACGTCGGCATGCAGCGCAATGCCCTTCACCTCGGCCGCGACTTTTTCGGCGTTTTCCTTGTTCTGGTCGATCACGCCGATTTTCGCGCCTTTGGCGGCCATGGCGCGGGCGGTAGCGGCACCGAGGCCGGAGCCACCGCCGGTGATGAGAACGGCAACGTCTTGTAACTGCATTTCTTAAGACCTTTCCTTGGGCGTTTCTTCTCTGGACTTTCACTGGTATTCGGGCGAAGCGGCCGTCATCCGGCCGCGGCACCTTGTTGGCTGAGCATGCCGCCGCAGATCAGCGCTTCCATATGCTTGATGTACTGGCGGCAGACTTCATCGGTGACCGGACCAACACCGGTCGCACGCGACATCGCGTGGCGGCCGAAGAACAGGTGATCGCAGGCGCCGACCAGGCTGGTGTAGAACATGACAGGATCGATGTTGCGGAACTCGCCGGCCTTGATGCCTTCCGCGAGCAGCCGCCGCTGGAACTCGAGCAAAGGCGCCACGAAGAATTTCGACACTTCATCGGCCGCTTCCGTGCTGCTCTCATGCAGCAAATAGTGGATCAGCCGGTTCATGTACGGGAACTGGTAGTAGGCGCGGATGATGCCGCCGATATGCAGCTTGAGCTTTGCGGTCGGCGAGATCGGCTGGCTGATGAGGTATTCGAGCTGCGACATCTCGGTCGCGGCGTCGCGCGCCAGCAGCGCCAGCAACAGCCCGTCCTTGTTGCCGAAATGGTATTTTACAAGCGCGGCGTTGACGCCGGATTTTTGCGCGATGTCGGAGAGCGATACCTCGATCGAGGCGCGCTCGATCATCAGCTCGCTTGCCGCGACAAGCAGCTTTTCGGCGGTGGTGTTTTTGCCGCCCGCAAGCCTGGGGCCTTTTCCGTTCCGATTGGATCGGAACGGGGCTCCAGATTCTTGGTTTGACGCGTTTTCTTCACGCGAACTGGAGTCCAATTCGCTGGAAAACGCTTCAGTCGGTACGCTGGTATTCAACGGTGATCCCCATCACTGCCAAAGTAACTGCCAAGCCCGGAAATCCGGGCCGCACATAAGCGCATGCCGCGGCTGCACTCAAGAGTTAATTGATTGATTGACTAAATCCCGAGCCACCCCTTAAATCCGGCCCATCATTCAAAAGCCAACCAACAACAATTTTGGGAGAACAGACATGGCCGAGGCCTATATCGTCGCCACCGCACGTACCGCCGGCGGCCGCAAGGGGGGACGTCTCGCAGGCTGGCATCCGGCCGACCTCGCCGCCTCCGTGCTGGATTCGCTGATTGATCGCAGCGGCGCCGATCCGGCCCAGGTCGAAGACGTCATCATGGGCTGCGTGATGCAGGCCGGCGAACAGTCCAACAATATCGGCCGCAACGCGGTGATGGCTTCAAAACTGCCGGAAAGCGTGCCCGCCACCTCGATCGACCGCCAGTGCGGCTCCTCGCAGCAGGCGCTGCATTTCGCGGCCCAGGCGGTGATGTCCGGCACCATGGATTGCGTGATCGCAGCGGGCGTGGAGTCGATGACGCGGGTGCCGATGGGCCTCGCCTCCTCGCTGCCGGCCAAGAACGGTTTTGGCCACTACAAGAGCCCGGGCATCGAGAAGCATTATCCGAACATCATGTTCAGCCAGTTCACGGGTGCTGAAATGATGGCGGAGAAGTATGGTCTGTCGAAGGATGAACTTGATACTTATTCCTACAACAGCCATCAGCGCGCGATTGCGGCGACGCAGGCCGGCAAGTTCAAGGACGAGATCGTCTCGCTGCAGATCACCCGCGCCGACGGCTCGACCGATACCCACCATATCGACGAGGGCATCCGCTTCGATTCCAGCCTCGACGGCATCAAGGGCGTCAAGCTGATCGCCGAGAACGGCAAGCATACCGCGGCCAGCGCCAGCCAGATCTGCGACGGCGCCTCCGGCGTCATGGTCGTCAACGAAAAGGGCCTCAAATCGCTCGGCGTCAAGCCGCTGGCGCGGATCCATCACCTCACCATGATGGGCGGCGATCCCGTGATCATGCTCGATGCGCCGCTGCACGCCACCAAGCGCGCGCTGGAAAAGGCCGGCATGTCGGTCGACGACATCGACCTGTTCGAGGTCAACGAGGCCTTCGCCGCGGTCCCCGTGGCATGGCTGAAGACCACGGGCGCCGATCCTGAGCGGCTCAACGTCAATGGCGGCGCGATCGCGCTCGGCCATCCCCTCGGCGGCTCCGGCACCAAGCTGATGACCACGCTGGTCAACGCGCTGAAGCAGCGGGGCAAGCGCTATGGTTTGCAAACCATGTGCGAAGGCGGCGGCATGGCGAATGTGACGATTGTCGAGCGCCTGTAAGCTGTAGCGACTGCAGGTGTTGCGATAACAAATAGTGTCGTCCCTGCGAACGCAGGGACCCATAACCACAAAAGTTCGTGGTTGTGCTGAGTTGGAGCTCCAGCTCATTTTCCAAACCATGTTCGGTGGTTATGGGTCCCTGCGTTCGCAGGGACGACGATGATTTCCGCTGAGGACCCTCATGACCCACCCGACCGTTCACGCCCGCATCCAGCCCAACAAGATCGCCTACCAAATGGCGGGCACCGGAAAAGCCATCAGCTATCGCGAGCTTGACGAGCTCTCGAACCAGGGCGCGCATCTGTTCCGCGCGCTGGGTCTGAAGGCCGGCGACCACATCGCGTTCCTGATGGAAAATCGCCTGGCGTTCATGGAGATCTGCTGGGCCGCGCAGCGCGCAGGGCTCTATTACACGGCGATCAGCCGCTATCTGACCGAGGACGAGATCGCCTACATCGTCAAAGATTGCGGCGCGAAAGTCTTCATCACCACGCCGAAATGCGCCGAGAAGGTTCAAGGCTTGATCAAGGGCGAGCCCGGCGAACCGCTATTCTTCATGGTCGACGAGCCGCAGCAAGGTTTCCGCTCGTGGGACAAGGAAGCGATCGCGCAACCGACGACGCCGATCGCAGACGAGGTCGCCGGTTACGACATGCTGTATTCTTCGGGCACGACCGGGCGGCCGAAAGGCATCAAGAAGGCGTTCGAGGGCAACAGGATCGACGTGCCCAACCAGTTCCTGAAAATTCTCTGCGCCGACATGTGCGGCATGGGCGCGGACAGCATCTATTTGTCGCCGGCGCCGCTCTATCATGCGGCCCCTTTGCGCTTCAACATGATGGCGACCATCCTCGGCGGCACCTCAGTGATCATGGAGTCCTTCGACGCCGAGGAATTCTTGAAACTGGTCGAGAAGCACAAGGCGACCCAGTCGCAGCTGGTGCCGACCATGTTTGTGCGGATGCTAAAGCTGCCGGAAGAGGTGCGCACGCGCTACAGCGTCGCGTCATTGAAGGGCGCGATCCATGCCGCTGCGCCCTGCCCGGTCGATGTGAAAGCAAAAATGATCGAGTGGTGGGGGCCGATCCTGATCGAGTACTACGCGGGCTCCGAGGGCAACGGCGTCACGGTGTCGAATTCGCAGCAATGGCTCAGCCATCGCGGCACCGTCGGCCGCGCAGTGGTCGGCAAGGTCAAGATTCTGGATGAGAACGACCAGGAAGCACCGACCGGGCAAATCGGCACGGTCTATTTCGCCGACGCGCCGGTGTTCGCCTATCACAACGATCCCGAGAAGACGAAGAAGGCCTACAACGACCGCGGCTGGTCGACGCTCGGCGATGTCGGCTATCTCGACGACGAGGGCTTTCTCTATCTGACCGACCGCAAGAGCTACATGATCATCTCCGGCGGCGTGAACATCTACCCGCAGGAGACCGAGGATGTGCTGATCACCCATCCCGGTGTCGCCGATGTCGCGGTGTTTGGCGTGCCGAACGAGGAGATGGGCGAAGAGGTCAAGGCCGTGGTGCAGCCGCACGACATGGCCAAGGCCGGCAAGGAGCTCGAGGCCGAGCTGATCCTTTTCTGCCGCAAGCATTTGTCGCCGATTAAATGCCCGAAGAGCATCGACTTCGAAGCCGAACTGCCGCGCACGCCGACTGGCAAGCTGGTGAAGCGGCATTTACGGGATCGGTATTGGCCGAAGGCGGCAGCGAAGGGGTGACGCAGGAATCGTAGGGTGGGCAAAGGCGCGCAGCGCCGTGCCCACCACTCAAAACATCGCTTTAGATGGTGGGCACGCTCCGCTTTGCCCACCCTACGGAATGCCGCAAGTGTTTTCGTTATGCCCGGGCTTGTCCCGGGCAGCCACGTCCTTACAACTGTCGCCATAGAACGTGGATGGCCGGAACAAGTCCGGCCATGACGAGGAAACATCATGACCGCCCTCCCCGACATCCCTCTCCCCACCGGCATCCGCTCGCGCTACGTCGAGAACATCAACGGCTTGCGCATGCATGTTTTGGAAGCCGGCTTCGAGACACGCGGCCGGCCTTGCGTGCTGTTGCTGCACGGCTTTCCCGAACTCGCCTTCAGCTGGCGCAAGGTGATGCCAACTCTCGCCGCCGCCGGCTATCACGTGATCGCGCCGGACCAGCGCGGCTATGGCCGAACCACCGGGTGGGATGCCGATTATGACGGCGATCTCGCCTCGTTCCGGCTCACCAATCTGGTGCGTGACGCGCTCGGGCTAGTGTCGGCGTTCGGCTACAAGAGCGTCGATGCTGTGATCGGGCATGATTTCGGCTCGTCGGTCGCGGCCTGGTGCGCACTGATCCGGCCCGACGTGTTTCGATCGGTCGTCATGATGAGCGCGCCGTTTGGCGGACCGCCGTCGCTGCCATTCAACACGGTAGACGCCCCGGCCAAATCGGCAGCCGATGATCCCATCCATCGTGAACTGGCGGCGCTGCCGCGGCCACGCAAGCATTACCAATGGTACTATTCGACGCGCGAGGCCAACAACGACATGCACGACGCGCCGCAGGGCGTGCATGACTTCCTGCGCGCCTACTACCATCACAAGAGCGCGGACTGGAAAGACAACCAGCCTTATCCGCTCAAATCATGGTCCGCGGGCGAAATCGCAAAACTGCCGACCTATTATGTAATGGAGCTCGACAAGGACATGGCTGCAACGGTTGCGAAGGAAATGCCGTCGGCAGGAGAGATCGCCGCGAATAAATGGCTGCCGGACAGCGACCTTGCCTTCTACAGCGCCGAATATGCCCGCACCGGATTCCAGGGCGCCCTGCAATGGTATCGCTGCGGCACCTCGGGCGCGTTCCTGGCGGAACTGCAGACCTGGTCAGGCCGCACCATTGACGTGCGCTCTGCCTTTATCTCGGGCAAGCAGGACTGGGGCACCTATCAACGCCCCGGCGTGTACGAGGCGATGCAGTCGAAGGTCTGCACTGACTTGATCGGCTGCCATCTCATCGATGGCGCGGGCCACTGGGTGCAGCAGGAGCAGGCTTCGGAAGTGAGCTGGTCGCTGGTGCAGTTCCTGCGAGGCGCCAAGGCGAGCTAGCGAAAGGCGGCGGCCAAACGATTTGACCAAGGAAACGCGCCGCACTATGTTTAGAATGATTCTAAACTAGTAAAAGGCGTCGTGCCGTGAAGAATTTCGCCGATCTGACCGAGCGCGAAGTGCTGGCGGTGGCGATCTCCTCCGAAGAAGAAGACAGCCGCATCTATATGAGTTTCGCGGAGGACCTCGCCGAGCGTTATCCTGACTCGGCCAAGATTTTCGAGGAGATGGCGGAGGAAGAACGGGGCCATCGCCACCGGCTGCTCGAACTATACGAGCAGCGTTTCGGCCCGCATCTGCCGCCGATCCGCCGCGAGGACGTCAAGGGATTCCTGAGGCGGCGTCCGATCTGGCTGACCAAGAACCTACCGCTCGACACCATCCGCAAGGAAGTCGAGACCATGGAGCTGCAGGCCGAGCAGTTCTACATCAAGGCCGCCGAGAAGGCCGAGGATGTCGGCGTGCGCCGTTTGCTCGGCGACCTCGCCGAGGAAGAAAAGGGCCACGAGAAGCTCGCGGTCAAGCTGACCGACCAGATCCTCAGCCCCGACGTGCGCGCGGAAGAAGACAAGACGCGGCGGCGCGTGTTCGTGCTGCAGTATGTGCAGCCCGGGCTCGCCGGCTTGATGGACGGATCGGTCTCGACGCTGGCGCCGCTGTTCGCCGCCGCGTTCGCGACACATCAGAACTGGCAGACGTTTCTTGTGGGCCTTGCCGCCTCGATCGGCGCCGGCATCAGCATGGGTTTTGCCGAAGCGTTGTCGGATGACGGCGCGCTGAGCGGGCGCGGTTCGCCATGGCTGCGCGGTGCGGCCAGCGGCATCATGACCGCGCTCGGCGGCCTCGGTCACACCTTGCCCTATCTGGTGCCGGATTCCTGGCCGAACGCATTCTGGATCGCAACTGCGGCGGCGGGCGTCGTCGTGTTCTTCGAGCTATGGGCCATCGCCTTCATCCGCGCGAAATACATGGACACGCCGTTCCTGCGGGCCGCGTTCCAGATCGTACTCGGCGGAGTGATCGTGCTTGGTGTCGGCATCCTGATCGGCGCGTCGTAGGTTCATTTCGAATTCGCAGCATCTGCCGCGATCCGGCCAAACATTCGAAAGTCATGGAACGCGCCCTTGAACCAGGCCTTTTGCCGCAACGTGCCTTCATATCGAAAGCCCGACTTTTCCAGCACACGGTCCGACGCGGCGTTGCCTGGCAATGTCCAGGCATCGATGCGATTGAGCGCGAAGGTCTGATGACCGCACGCCACAACGGCCTTGACCGCTTCCGTCATCAGGCCCTTGCCCCAATAATCCGGATGCAACTCGTAGCCGATCTGGCCGCACCGCCATTTCTTCTCGAAACTATTGAAGCGGATCGCACCGGCCATCGCCTTTGTTCCGCTGATCTCGATGATCCAGCCACACCCCCTGCCGGAGCCGTGCAGCTTGGATATCCAGCGTAAGGAGCGTTCGACCTGCGTTGTGGACGGAGCATCAGGCCAATTGGAGAACCGGGTTACATCGGGAGCCGCCATCAGCGCCTGAAACGCGAAAACATCCTTTGACGTTGCCGCCCGCAGCGTCAGACGCCTGGTGGACAACACGGGAAATTTTCGGCTCGCGGTCGGTGGCATGGATTCCTCGCCGTTTAATCTTGCTTTGCGGACGTTCCGGGCTGGTTGATCGAGAGACTACAGCGCGAGCGGCGCGCGCGCCAATAGCTGCCAATAGAAGCCGCGCCCTGCCGCTGTACAGCTATTGCTCTTGCGGCATCGGTCCAAACTGAGCATCATCCCCGCATCATCAAGAACAGACCGGGAGCAAGCCTTGGCCAAGTCGCAATGGAGTTTCAAGACCGCCGTTGAATTGTCGGCAGCACTCGCTGCAAAGAAGGTTTCCGCCGTCGAACTTGCGCAGGACGCGATTGACCGCATCGAGCGGCACGATGCCAGGATCAACGCGATCTGCGTGCGCGATTTCGAGGGCGGCCTCGCCGCTGCGCGTGCCGCCGATGCGGAACTGGCGCGCGGCGTCAGCAAGCCGCTGCTCGGCATCCCCATGACGGTGAAAGAGTCCTTCAATATCGCGGGGCAGCCCACGACCTGGGGCATCCCGGCGCAAAAGGATTTCAAGCCAACCGAAGATGCGTTGCCGATTTCGCGCGTCAAGGACGCCGGCGGCGTGATCCTCGGCAAGACCAACGTGCCGCTCGGGCTCGGCGACTGGCAAAGCTACAACGAGATCTACGGCACCACCAATAATCCCTTCGATCTCGGCCGCACGCCTGGCGGCTCGTCCGGCGGATCCTCGGCGGCGCTTGCGGCCGGCTACGGCGCGCTGTCGCTCGGCTCCGATATCGGCGGCTCCTTGCGCGTGCCGGCGTTTCACTGCGGCATCTATGCGCACAAGCCGACCTTCGACCTCGTGGCCATGCGTGGCCACACGCCGCCGCCGTTGCCGCCGCTGCCGTCCAATCGCGATCTTTCCGTGATCGGACCGATGGCCCGCGGCGCGGCCGATCTCTCGCTATTGCTGGATGCGATGGCCGGACCCGATCCGTTCGAGGCCGGCAAGGGCTACAGACTTGAGCTGCCGGCCTCGCGCCACACCGAATTGAAGAACTTTCGCGTGCTGCTGATCGATACCGACCCGCTGATGCCGACCGACACGGTGGTGCGCGGAACGCTCGAAACGCTGGCCGCCAATCTCGTCAAGGCTGGAGTCAAGGTCGAGCGCCAAAGCCGGCTGTTGCCCGACTTCGCCGCATCGTCCCGGCTTTATATGCGGATGCTGATGTCGTTCCTCGCGGCGTCGTTCGCGCCCGAGGTCTATGCCGGCGCGCAAGCCGCGGCGGCGTCGCTGCCGGCCGACGACATGAGTCTCGGCGCCGAGCGGCTGCGCGGCATCGCGCTCAGCCATCGCGACTGGCTGATGGCCGATGGCGGACGCACGCGGCTGCGGGCGCAATGGCGCGAGTTGTTCAAGACTTTTGACGCCGTGATCTGCCCGATCATGCCGACGCCGGCCTATCCGCACGATCACTTGGCTGACCAGGAACAGCGCCGCATCAAGATCGACGGCAAGGATTACGTCTATCCGGACCAACTGGCATGGCCCGGCATCGCCACCTTGCCCGGCCTGCCTTCCACCGCGATCCCGACCGGCTTCGCGCCGGACGGATTGCCGGTCGGCGTGCAGATCGTCGGCCCCTGGCTGGAAGACCGCACGCCGCTAAAACTCGCTGAACTGATCGAGCGTGAGTTCGGCGGGTTCAAGCCGCCGCCGATGTTTGATGATTGACAATAAAGCCTCATCCCCGGATGAGCGCTTTGCGCTCACCGAGGGAGCGGCGGCTTCGCCGCATCTCGAAGGATGAGTCATCACGGCCGCATGGTTCGAGACGGCGCAAGGGCGCCTCCTCACCATGAGGAGAGAGATTGGAGCCAAGCCCCATGAGCAACGACATCGAAGAACTCACCGCCCTGAACCGCGACTATGTCGCCTCGGTGCAGAACTCCGACGTCAAACGCTTCGACGAGATTCTGGCGCCGGACTTCTACTGCTCCAATCCCGACAAGACGCTGGTCGACCGCGCGGCGTTCCTCAAGCAGACCGCCGTGCCGGTGACGATCCGCAATCTGCGCGCCGAAGACGTCAAAATCCGCGTGCTCGGCGATTTCGCCATCATCCACGCCGCGACGCGCTACACGACGGCGGATGGGCAGGAAGCCCAAGGGCGGTATACCGATTGCTGGGCGAAGCAGAACGGGCGATGGCTGGCGGTGTCGGCGCACGTATCGCGGTGATGCAAAACCTCTACCGTCGTCCCGGCCTTGAGCCGGGACCCATAACCGCCGGCTGAAATTGTTTTACGCGCTAGTCGTTATCTTCCTTGTCTAACCACGCCGGCCGCGGCGTATGGGTCCCGGCTCAAGGCCGGGACGACGGATGCTACGCATCAAACATGATCACACTGCGCACCGTCTTGCCGGCCTTCATCGCCGCAAAACCCTCGTTAATCTCGGACAGCTTCAGCTTGGCCGAAATCCAGTCCTCCAGATGCAGCTTGCCGCGCATGTAGAACTCGACCAGGCGGGGCATGTCGACGCGGAAATGGTTGGAGCCCATCGAGGAGCCCTGGATCCGGCGCTCGCGCAGGAAGTCGAAGCCGTGCAACTCGATCTTCTGGCCGAACGGGATCATGCCGACGATGGTCGCGGTGCCGCCCGCGGCCAGCATCGCAAAGGACTGCTCCGCGGTCTCCTTGCGGCCCAGCACTTCGAACGAATGGTTGACGCCGCCCTTGGTGAGTTCGCGCACCTGCTGCACGACATCGCCGTTGCGGGGATCGACAATGTCGGTCGCACCGAGCTTGGTCGCCAGTTGCAGCTTGGCCGGATTGGTGTCGATCGCGATGATGCGGCCCGCGCCGGCAATCGCGGCGCCGTTGATTGCGGCCATGCCGACGCCGCCGCAGCCGATCACCGCGACGGTTTCGCCGGCGGTGACCTTGGCGGTGTTCACGACAGCGCCGTAACCCGTGATGACGCCGCAGCCGATCAGCGCGGCGAGTTCAAGCGGCATATCATTGCGGATTTTGACGATGGCATTTTCGTGCACCAGCATCTGCTCGGCGAACGAGGACAGATTGAGGAACTGGTTGAGTTTCTCCGAACGCGCCCAGGACAGCCGGTTGGACACGCCGGGCAGCATCTTCACGGTCGTGTCGGTGCACAGCACCGTGCGGCCGGTGGTGCAGTTATCGCAGGTGCCGCAGAACACCGACAAACATGTCACGACATGATCGCCGGCCTTCACATAGGTCACATCGGAGCCGACTTTCTCGACCACGCCCGCCGATTCATGACCGAGCACCGCAGGCAGCGGATGCGGATAAAGCCCTTCCATGAAATGCAAATCGGAATGACAGAGGCCGGCGACGCGCGTGCGGATCAGAACTTCGCGCGGGCCGGGATTCGGCACGCTGACATCCTCGATCACGAGCGGCTGGTTGACTTCATGCAGGACGGCGGCCTTCATCTTCGACTCCCTTGATTGTTATTATTGAACGTGGACCGCAGCCTACGCTGCGACGAGCAGTTCGCCAACCTCGGCCATATCAACCGCGCGCTCGCTGAGCAGATGCTCCGTGATGGCGCGCTGCGTGGCATTTTCCGTCAACCGGAACGGATCCGGCGCGGCCACCCGGTGATCGATCACCATGCGCGAGAGCAACAGCCGCCTGGCGTCGCCGCGCATCTCGTGGATACGGCCGCCTTCCCATGTCAGCGCGACGGCGCTGGCGACATGATAAAGCAGGCTGGTGGCGCGCCGCGCATCGCCCTCATTGTCGGACTTGCTGGCGACCTCACGGGCAAAGCCGATGGCGCGGTCGGCCAAATCGCGCAAACGGTTGCGCCAGGCCTGCGGCACATTGGAGCTGTCGTCGAGGCGGGCATGCAGATCGGCCGCGAGCGCAGCATCCGCGCCATGGCGGCCGACCGCGCGCTTCAGCGCATCGATCGCGACGATGTTGCCGGTGCCCTCCCAGATCGATCCGAGATGCGCGTCGCGCAGCAGCCGCGCGGTCGCGAACTCCTCGATGTAGCCGATACCGCCGCGCATCTCGAGCGCGTCGCCGCAGACCTTTCGGGCATCGCGGGTGGCACGAAATTTCAGCGTCGGCGTCAGGATGCGCAACAACGCCGCCGCGTCCTGGCTGCCGGCCTCGGCGCGGTCGAGCGCGTCGGCGGTGAGGAAGCTCATCGACAAAGCCTGTTCGGTCGGCAGCATGATCTTCATCAACTGCCGCCGCGCCAGCGGCAGGTCGATGATGCGCTGGCCGAACACCACGCGATTTCGCGCCACCGTCATCGCGTCATGACAGGCGCGCCGCATCAGCGCGGTGGATTTGACGCCGTTGGAGAGCCGCGAGGAATTGACCATCTCGGCCATTTGCACAAAGCCGCGATCGAGCTTGCCGACAGCGTAGGCGATCGCGCCCTCCAGCTTGATCTCGCCCGAGGCCATCGAGCGGGTGCCGAGCTTGTCCTTGAGGCGAACGATCCGATAGTGATTTTGCGAGCCGTCCTCGAGCCGCCGCGGCATCAAAAAGAGACCAACGCCGCGCGTACCCGGCCCCGCGCCTTCCGGGCGCGCCAGCAGCATCACCACTTCGGCGTCGGCATTGGAGCAGAACCACTTCTCGCCATGCAGCCGCCAGTGATCGCCTTCCTGCACGGCGCTAGTGGTCAGCGTGCCGACGTCGGAGCCGCCTTCTTTTTCGGTCATGAATTGACCGCCCTGGGTCAGCTTGCTCATG
Source organism: Bradyrhizobium sp. LjRoot220 (assembly GCF_964252915.1). Taxonomy (NCBI): domain Bacteria; kingdom Pseudomonadati; phylum Pseudomonadota; class Alphaproteobacteria; order Hyphomicrobiales; family Nitrobacteraceae; genus Bradyrhizobium; species Bradyrhizobium sp. LjRoot220. The sequence goes on along the minus strand of NZ_CAXUPS020000011.1, from coordinate 9,391 downwards.
TCGGTCTGGGTCAAGCCGTCGAGGTATCGCGCCTTCAGCGCCTCGCTGCCGAAATTGTTCAAGAGCTTGGCGCAGCCGTCGGTGACGTTGATCGGACAACCCAAACCGAACTCGGCTTGATTGAACAGGAACGTAAAGGCGTGCTTGGCGACAACTGGATATTTGTCCGGCCAGCCCATGATGCCCTTGCGGATCGACATCGCGTGAATGCCGAACTCGCCGAACGCGGCCTTCTCCAATTCGCGATAGGCCGGGTGATATTCGATGTATTGGGAATCGCGGCCAAAGCGATCACGCTGGTGCAGCACCGGCGTATGACGATCGGCCAGCCGCGCACATTCGTCGAGATGCCCGCCCGCGAGTTCGCCAAGCCGGTCGAGATGCGGTTCGATATGGCGAAACAGCGGCTCCGGCAGATGCAGCCGCAGCAGATCCGTCAGCGCCGGATCGGCCCGGTAGAAATTCATTCCGGTTGTGTCCGGCGCAAGCAATCCCGGCTTGTCGGCCAAAGCCATACTGCGATCATGCGTGAGAGGCTGCTGCATATTTATCTCTTGTTCGTTCCGCCCGATCTTGATCATCTACCGATAACGCAGGCGATCAAGCCGTCAACAAGCATAATTGGAGGATCACCCCATGGCGGACGGATATCGCATCATCGGCGCCGAGATGTCGCCCTACTCGGTGAAAGTACGCGCCTATTTCCGCTACAAGGGAATTCCGCACAGCTGGATTTTGCGCAATGCGGCAAGCCAGGCGGAATTCGAGAAGCATGCGAAAATGCCGATCATCCCGCTGGTGATTTCGCCTGACGGAACTGGCATCCAGGATTCCACCCCGATCATCGACCAGGTCGAAAAACTTCACCCGGAGCCGTCGATCCATCCCACCGACCCGGTCGCGCGGTTCATCTCGGTATTGATCGAGGAGTTCGGCGACGAATGGGGCAACAAATGGATGTTCCATTACCGCTGGGCGCGGGATGTCGACCAGATTTCCTCGGCCGGACGCATCGCGCGGATGCGTGCGCCAACGGCGAGCGAAGAGCAGCACGAGGCGCTCGCAGCGCAGGTTGCCGCGCGCATGGTTGACCGGGTCTGGTTCGTGGGCTCGAACGCGATGACGGCACCGCTGATCGAAGCCGGCCTGCAGGACATGCTCGGTCTGCTGGACGCCCACCTCGCCGCGCGTCCCTATTTGTTTGGCGCGCGACCTGCGTATGGCGATTTCGGTCTCTGGGGGCAGTTTTATGAGATGTGGACTGATCCGACCGTCGGCGCCCTGATCGGCGGCCGCGCGCCGAACGTGTTGGATTGGATACACCGCATGCTGTGGCCAAGGGCCGAAGGCGCGTTCGAATCCTGGACATCGTTGGCGCCGACCCTGATGCCGATCCTGACCAAACAGGTGGGGCGGCAATTCTGGCCGTGGACGCTCGCCAACGAGACCGCGCTCAGGGATGGCAAGGACGAATTCAGCGTCACGCTGGGCGATGAGGTCTGGACCCAGAAGCCGCAGAAATATCATGCCCGCTCGCTCGGCATGCTGCGCGCCAAATATGCCGAGATCGCCGACAAGAAGGATCTCGACCTGGTTCTGGCCGCGGCAGGTTGTCTTGCAGGATTGCGCGCCTAGATACTTGGTTCTGATTGAATCAGAACCAAGTCTTCTGTTTGACGCGTTTTCTTCACGCGAACCGGTAACCACTTCGCTTGAAAACGCTATAGGTACCCGGCCATACGAGGAGCGCGCCCATGCAGACGCCAACCTACAAGACCGCCCTGATCGTCGGCGCCGGCGAGGGATTGAGCGCGTCGCTGGCGCGGTTGTTCGCCCGCGAAAAAATCCGCGTCGCGCTGGCCGCCCGCAAAATCGAAAAGCTCGGCGCGCTGTGCGCCGAGACCGGCGCCCGCGCCTATGCCTGCGATGCAACCAACGCCGACGACGTCGAGCGGCTGTTCGGCCAGGTCGAGCGCGAGATCGCAACGCCCGATCTCGTCGTCTATAACGCCAGCGGACGCGCGCGCGGTCCCTTCACGGATCTGGTGCCGGCCGATGTCGCCAACGCGATTGCGGTCAGCGCCTTCGGCGGCTTCCTGGTGGCGCAGCAGGCGGCGACGCGCATGCTGCCCAACAAACATGGCGCGATCCTGTTCACCGGCGCCTCCGCCAGCGTCAAGGGCTATGCCCAGTCGGCACCGTTCGCGATGGGCAAGTTCGCGCTGCGCGGCCTCGCCCAGAGCATGGCGCGCGAATTGTCGCCGCAGGGCATTCACGTCGCGCATTTCGTCATCGACGGCGGCATCCGCAGCGCCGCGCGCACCGAGCCCGCCGACCGGCCGGATTCGATGCTCGACCCCGATGCCATTGCGCTGAGCTATTGGAGCGTGCTGCAACAGCCGCGCAGCGCCTGGACCTGGGAGCTGGAAGTGCGGCCGTGGGTCGAGAAGTTTTGAACGAGGGGCCGTAGGGTGGGCAAAGCGAAGCGTGCCCACCAACCAATCCCTCCGCTAGACGAGAAATTGGTGGGCACTGCGCGAAGCGCGCCTTTGCCCACCCTACGAACCAAGAACAGGGCAAGGGGAACGAAATGGCCACCGAAATCACCATCGACACCGGCACCAATGAATTGCTGTGCGTGATCCGCGACCGCGTCGCCATCATCACGCTGAACCGGCCTGAGGCCCGCAACGCGATGTCGGATAATTTGACGCCGGCGCTGCGCAACATGATCAGGACCTGCGGCGAGAATCCGGAAGTCGGCGCGCTCTTGATTACCGGCGCCGGCACCGCATTTTGCGCCGGCGGCAACGTCAAGGGCATGGGCGCCAATCGCGACAAGGCGAAGCTCGAAATGTCGCATGACGAGCGGGTCGCCGATTTGCAGGAACGGCAACGCCTGCTGACCGGCTCCTTGGTCTCGGTGCGCAAGCCGACCATTGCCGCCCTCCCCGGCCCCGCGGTCGGCGCCGGCCTCGCGCTCGCGATGGCCTGCGATATCCGCATCGCGGCGCAATCGGCATTCCTTTCCACCGGCTATCTCAAGGTCGGCCTGAGCGGCGACTATGGCATCGCCTGGCTGCTGACGCGCCTGGTCGGCACCGCGCGGGCGCGCGAATTGATGTTCACCTGCGAGCGGGTCGATGCCGCCAGATGCGAGGCCATCGGCTTGGTCAATCGCGTGGTCCCGGACGACAGGCTGCAGGCGGAAGCCTTTGCGCTCGCCAAATCGATCGCGGAAGGTCCGACGATCGCGATCCGCTACATGAAGGACAATCTCGACGAAGCCCTGATGTTCGACTTCGCCACCGCGCGCGACCATGAGGCCGAGCGCATGATCCGCACCCAGCTGACCGCGGATCACAAGGAGGCCGTGCAGGCCTTCATCGAGAAGCGCCAGCCGGTGTTCAGGGGCGGCTGAGCGGCGCCGGTTGGGGATCGCAAACATAAAAATAGCCCGGTTCTGGTTAGCCAGAACCGGGCCTAGTTTCGTCAAACCGCAACCGAGGACATGGTGGCCTGGCGGGAGAGGGCGGCGAGCCGCCGGCTTGCGCAGGGGATGTCTTGCGGTTCGACGTCGATATGCTTTGCAAATCGCACCAGCCTCCAGTCGCCGGGGGTCGGCATGAAGGCGTAGCCGGATTTGCGGGCGAGCCCGATCATGGCCTCGTTGGAACGCAGCGTATCGCCGAACAGACGGTCAGCTCCGAACGAGGCGGCGCGGCATTCGAGATTCTTCAAGAGCGCCTTGCCGATGCCATGGCCCTGCCAGCGATCGTCGATCGACAGGCCGAATTCGATGCTGCCGTCCTCGAACGCGTAACGGGCTTCGCCGACGATGATCTCGTGGCCATCGACCAGCATGGTCGCGACCACGCTGAAACGGTCGGCCGCGCCGATATGGATGAATTGCTCGAGCTGCGACGCCGGCAGTTCGCTGGTGGCGCCGAGGAAGCGGTTGTGGCGGGAGCGGGCCGTCAGCGAACGGAAGTAGTTCTGCAATGCCTCGGCGTCGCGCGGCTCGACGAAACGCACGGTCACGGCATGGCCGCCGCGCGAACGCAGCACGTCCGAATATTGCCTGAGGTCGCCGAAACGCAGGGCGGTCATCGCGCGCTCCCGAAAAATGGCCGGCGTCCCCCTGATGAGGCGACGCCGGCCTTGGCTGCCCTTAGGTTAGGCCCGCCAAAACGGTTTTGAGGCTTCATAGACGGCCTGGCCGTGGGAAACGCCGATGTCGTGGAGTTCCCGGTCGGACCAGTTGGCCAGTTCCCGGCGAGCCGCGGCGCGCTGGCGCCAGACATGGAACAGCTCGGCGACTTGACTGAAAAAACCCTGTCCATGATGATTTATCATCGATTCATGCGTGAAAGTAGACATTTGAAGCTCCTATCTCTAATCTGTTGAGGCTAATATCTGCGCTCCCAGGGCCTTTCACAAACGACACTTTGTACCGCTTCGGATGATAAAAACTCATATAACTGGGAATTGTCTGCCATGACCGCCAGGCTGCCGTCGCTGAATGGATTGCGCGCCTTCGAGGCCGCCGCCCGGCATCTGAGTTTCACGCAGGCCGCGGCCGAGCTGAACGTCACGCAGACCGCGATCAGCCATCAGATCAAGCGACTGGAAGAAGAGCTCGGCGTCCGCCTGTTCGTGCGCCAGAACCGCGCGCTGACGCTGACGCCGCAGGCGGAGGATTACCTCCCCGGCATCCGCGCCGCCTTCAACGATTTGCGGCTCGCCACCGATCGCCTGCTGCGCAAGGACGACGATCATGTGCTGACGGTCTCCACGCTGGCCTCGCTCGCCGCCAAATGGCTGCTGCCGCGCCTTGCCGCGTTCCAGGAGGCCCATTCCGGCATCGATGTGCGCATCACCACCTCGACCAGTCTGGTCGACTTCCAGCGCGACAATGTCGATGCCGCGATCCGCTATGGCCGCGGCCAGTGGGCGGGCCTGCGCGCCGACTGGCTGATGGCGGACGAACTGTTTCCGGTGTGCAGCCCGGAACTGCTGCAGGGAAGCAAGCCGCTGAAATGCCCGGAAGACCTCAGGGACCACGTGCTGCTGCATACCAGCAACGTCAACAGCGACGACTGGCGGCTGTGGCTGACCGCGGCCGGCCTGCCGGCGGATTTTTCCAAACAGCCGGGCGTGACCTTCGATCTCATCTTCATGACGGTGCAGGCTGCGATCGACGGCCTCGGCGTCGCGATGGGCCGCACCGCCTATGTGCAGGAGGACATCGCCAGGGGCCGCCTCGTCGTGCCGTTCAAGATCACGCTGCCGACCGACGCCGGATTCTATCTGGTCTCGCCCGCGGGACGAACGGACCCGCCAAAGCTTTCCGCGTTCCGGCAATGGTTGATCGGATCGGTGCAGAGCAAACCATAGCAGGTATTCCAGAATACGCGGCGCGTCCGACATCGTCGCATGAATGCTGCCGCGCCAATTTGATTTCCATGCAAACAACGATAACAAGAGCGCATGGTGGATTTGAAGCGCAGGTTCGACGTTCTGGTGATCGGCGGCGGCAACGCCGCTTTGTGCGCCGCGATCAGCGCCCGGAGATCCGGCGCCTCGGTGCTGGTGCTGGAGGGCGCGCCGAAATTCTACCGCGGCGGCAATACCCGCCACACCCGCAACATGCGCTGCGCCCATGATGCCGCGACCGACATCCTGACCGGGCCCTACACCGAGGAGGAATTCTGGCAGGATCTGTTGCTCGTGACCGGCGGCCAGACCGACGAAGATCTGGCCAAATTCATGATCAGCGAGTCCAAGGACATCCTGAACTGGATTGTCGAACAGGGCGTGCGCTGGCAGCCGTCGCTCGGCGGCACGCTCAGCCTCGGCCGCACCAATTCGTTCTTCCTCGGCGGCGGCAGGGCGATGCTGAACGCGCTGTATCTGACCGCCGAGAACCTCGGCGTCCAGATTATCTATGACGCCGAGGTTACCGACCTCCACATCGAGGACGGCATGTTTCTGGCAGCTCACCTGAAGCAGCCGGCCGATGGGGTGACGGAAATCCGTGCCTCGACGCTGGTTGCCGCGGCCGGCGGGTTTGAGGCCAACATCGAATGGCTGAAGGAATATTGGGGCGAGGCGGCCGACAATTTCCTGATCCGCGGCACGCCCTATAACCGCGGCTCGATTCTGAAGATGCTGCTGGCCAAGGGCGTGCAGGATATCGGCGATCCCACGCAATGCCATGCGGTCGCGATCGACGCCCGCGCGCCGAAATTCGACGGCGGCATCATCACCCGGCACGACTCGGTGGTGTTCGGCATCGTCGTCAACAAGCACGCCGAGCGATTCTACGACGAGGGCGAGGATATCTGGCCGAAGCGCTATGCGATCTGGGGCCGGCTGGTGGCGGCCCAGCCCGACCAGATCGCCTACATCATTTTCGATTCGTCCGTGGTCACCAGCTTCATGCCGACGCTGTTCCCGCCGATCGCGGGCGGCACCGTTGCTGAGCTCGCCACCAAGCTCGAACTCGATCCGGCCGCGCTGGAGAAGACCATCATCGATTTCAACGCCGCGGTGCAGCCCGGCACGTTCGATCACACCATTCTCGATGATTGCCGCACCGAAGGCATCACACCGGCGAAGACGCATTGGGCGCGCAAGATCGAGCACGCGCCGTACCTCGCCTATCCGGTGCGGCCCGGCATTACCTTTACCTATCTCGGCACCCGCGTGAACAAGCAGTCGCGCATGGTGATGAAGGACGGCAAGCCTTCCGCCAACATGTTCGCCGCCGGCGAGATCATGGCCGGCAACGTGCTCGGCAAGGGCTACGCGGCCGGCATCGGCATGACCATCGGCAGCGTGTTCGGACGGGTGGCGGGACGGGAAGCGGCGAAGAGTGCGAGGAATTAGGCGAACGCTCTTACCTCGCCCCGCTTGCGGGGACGAGACGAGCATAGCTCGCTCCGAGAGGTCGGATTTGCGCTTCGCGCAAATCCGGGTGAGGGGGACTCTCCGCGGGCACGGTCTGCGGAGACAGCCCCTCACCCCAACCCTCCAAGAGCGAGCTTCGCTCGTCTCGACCCCGCGAAGTGCGGGGAGCGGGAGAAAACAGATTAGGGAGGGATCATGCCTCGATTTGCAATTGCTGCTGCAGCAGTTCTGATGAGCGCGACGCTGGCCACCGCCGCCGAGCCGATCGCGTTGCGCGACATGGGCTCGTTTCATGTCGGCGGGCGGCTGGTTGAAATCTCCGGCAAGCCGGTCAAGGAAATGACGTTCACGCCGGGCGGCGTGCCGGCAAAGGTCGATCCGAACGGCACCTACCAGGTCGAGCAGATGTACGTGCAGTATTTCCTGCCCGCCGTTGAGAAGGGCGCCTATCCGCTGTTGATGTGGCACGGCGGCGGCCTCACCGGCGTCACCTACGAGACCACGCCGGACGGACGCGAGGGCTGGTTGAATTACTTCCTGCGCAAGGGCTGGGCCGTCTACAATTCCGACGCGGTGGAACGCGGCCGCGCCGGCTGGGCGCAATATCCCGATATCTTCAAGAGCGAGCCGGTGTTCCTCACCACCGCCAATCCGTTCGAGCGCTTTCGCATCGGCGACGGGCCTAACTCCTACAATCCCGATCCCGCCAAGCGGAAACTGATGCCGGGCAGCCAGTTTCCGAACGATGGCTACGAAAATTTCGTCAAGCAGAGCGTGCCGCGCTGGACCACCACGGATGATGCGATCATCGCCGGCTATATCGCCGAGATCGACCGCGTCGGCCCCTCCATCATCCTGTTCCACAGCCAGGCCGGCAGTTTCGGCTTCAAGGTGGCGCAGGCGCGTCCCGACAAGGTCAAGGCGCTGATCGCGATCGAGCCCGCCGGCGTAGGCGATCCCGCCAAGATCGATGCGCTCAAGAACATTCCGACGCTGATCGTCTATGGCGATTACATCGAGCGCGATTCCCGCTGGCCGAAGATCCGCGCCACCGGCATTGCCTTTGCCGACGCCATCAAGGCCGCCGGCGGCAGCGTCGATGTCGTCGACCTGCCCGCCGCCGGCATCAAGGGCAATTCGCACATGGTGATGATGGACAGGAACAACGCCGAGGTCGCCGCCCTGATCCAGCAATGGCTGGAAGGCAAAGGCCTGACCAAGTAAGCCGCCGTCGAACGAAGAGAGCACCGCGCAATGCACGGAACGAAAATCCTGGAGGAGGCCGACCGCCTGATGACGGTCTGCAATTCCTGCCGCTATTGCGAGGGGCTTTGCGCGGTGTTTCCGGCGATGGAAATGCGCCGCGCGTTTTCCGACGGCGATCTGAACTATCTCGCCAACCTCTGCCACGGCTGCGGCGCCTGCTACACCGATTGCCAGTTCTCGCCGCCGCATGAATTCAACGTCAATGTGCCGCAGACGCTCGCGATTGCGCGGAGCGATTCCTATGCCGCCTACGTCTGGCCCCGCGCCTTTGCCGGCGCCTTCGCGCGCAACGGCCTCGTGATCAGCATCGTTGCCGCGCTCAGCGTCGCCGCCTTCATCTTCGGCTTTGCCGCCTTCCACGACCGGCAAATTCTGTTCGGCGTCCATACCGGGCCGGGCGCGTTCTACAAACTGATGCCGCATAACGCGATGGCGGCGCTGTTCGGCGCCGCATTCCTCTACGCGATCGTGGCGCTGGTGATGGGCGTGCGCGCGTTCTGGCGCGATATCGGCGAGCCTGCCGGCATGCGCACCGACGCGGGCTCGATCCTGCAGGCGATCCGCGACGCCGGCGAACTGCGCTATCTCGACGGCGGCGGGGTCGGCTGCTTCAACGAGGATGATCGCCCGACCGACCGCCGCAGGATCTATCACCACCTCACCTTCTACGGCTTTGGGCTGTGCTTTGCTTCGACCAGCGTTGCGACGCTGTATCATTATTTCCTGGCGCGTCAGGCGCCCTACCCGTGGTGGGACCTGCCGGTCGTGCTGGGCACGCTCGGCGGCATCGGGCTGTTGATCGGGCCGGTGGGACTGCTGCTCGAAAAATGGAAGCGCGATCCCGACCTGGTCGATGAAAAACGCCTCGGCATGGACGTCGCTTTTATCGTCATGCTATTCCTGACCAGCCTGACCGGCATGGCGCTGTTGTTGCTGCGCGCAACGCCGGCGATGGGACCGCTGCTGGCGCTGCATCTCGGCGTGGTGTTCTCGCTCTTCATCACCATGCCTTATGGAAAATTCGTGCACGGGATTTATCGGTTCGTGGCTTTGGTGCGCTATGCGCGCGAGCGGCGAATGATGGGGCATGTTTGACTTTCGTCATTTCGTGCCATCTCTCCACTCGTCGTCCCTGCGAACGCAGGGACCCATACGCCGCGGCGCTCATTGTTGAGGAAGGTCTCTGACGCCAGCGCTCTTACCGAGGAGCCGC
>NZ_CAXUPS020000010.1:0-243179 GCF_964252915.1 Bradyrhizobium sp. LjRoot220 | reverse complement strand
CCTGTATGCTCGTGTGCACCTTTGTTTGCACTATTCGCACACGAGATCGCGGGTGCAGCGCGCATCCGGCATTCCCTGCGTCCTCTGTTTTCGAGGGCGAAGAATTCCAGCAAGACCCGGGCGCAATGCGTCGCGGGATCGAGAATATCTGTCTCGCGCGCCGGCTGTTTGAAAATTGAATCGTGAATTACGCTGCACTTAATCCCGTCGCGGGATCAGGGATGCGTCCCAGACCCGCCCGAGCTGTTGGCCATGCGAAGTTCGGCCAGCCGCGCTTCCCGGTCGGCAATCCATTGCTCTACTTTTCGGGCCCGACTTGGGCCGATTTCAAATTCCCCCATTGGGGTGCCCGCATCGATCCATCGCCGGCCGCTGGCGGGCATGAACCAGACAAGCGCAGCTATGGTCGCCGACACGACCACCGCGAGCGCGCCCATCACGAAATCGGTCCACAAAAGATAGCCAATGAAAGCGGCGAACGCGGCGAGCATAATCACGCTGCCGCGCTTCATCACCCGCCCGTTGCGCTCGAGATGCGCATAGTGCGATCTCAGCTCTGCCAGTTCATGCTCGAGCCGGGCGATTTCCTCAGCGGGCGCCATCGCGCCCCCGTCTCAGTGCTCGCTCTCGAGCCCGCCGACATGCTTCTGGGTGTAAAGCTCAAGGCCGATACGCTTGATCAGATCGAGCTGGGTCTCGAGGAAATCGATGTGGTGTTCCTCGTCCTTCATCAGCTGCTCGAACAGGTCGCGCGAGACGTAATCCTTGACGCCGTGGCAATAGGTGGCGGCTTCCTGGTACAGCGCGCGTGCGGATATCTCGGAGGCCAGGTCGCATTCGATGATTTCCAGGACGTTCTGGCCGATCCGCAAGGGATCGAGAACCTGCATGTTGGGAAAGCCGTCGAGGAACAGGATCCGGTCGGTGAACTTGTCGGCGTGTTCCATCTCCTCGATGGATTCCTTGCGCCAGACCTTGGCCATATCCAGCAGGCCCCAATTGTTCAGCAGCCGGTAATGCAGCCAGTACTGGCTGATCGCGGTAAGCTCGCTGCGCAGGCCCTTGTTGAGATAATCGATGACTTTGGGGTCGCCCTGCATGGTGCACTCCGGGGTTTTGAGGCCAAATCGGCCCGAACTGTATTTAGAACGTTTCTAAATCAGTTTGGAGGCAAGAGCAACCGTCCCCGCAAAAAAGCGGTGGGGAACCGGACGATCCAAGTGGATCTGAGAGGAATTGAGGCGGCGGCGAGAGGGTTCAGGAGGCGGCGAGCGCGAACTCGTGGGCCTCTTCTTCGGTCACAGCGTCGCTGTGCGGGCAACCCGAGCAGCAGGCCTTGGCGCAGGGGCCCAGCGCTTCGTCGATGATGGCCTTGATGGTGCGCGCGCAGCGACCGCATTCGGCGCTGCAGCCGAGGCATCCGTAGATCTGCTTCGGATTGCGCGGCAGGTCCGACGCTGCACTGACGGCATTGCGGACATCATGGTCGCTGAGGACGTTACAGGAACAGACAATCATGAAAACGGCAGGCCTTTCGGTGATGCTCGTCATCATCGATATTGAAGCGCGGTCGTCGATGCAAAAGGAAAAGCAGCACTTTGAAGCAATTCCAAACTGGGGCTGAAACAGTTTGGAACGAGTCTAAAAACCCTTGTCTGGCAGGCACAAATGGCAGGTTTGCCGGATAGCCCCGTAGCGTTAATCGTCACTGCTATCACTGTCGCTGTCGCTGTCGCTTCCCCCGCTATCATCGCTGGAGGAGTCGCTCGACGAGCTGGAATCGTCGGACGAGCTGAAACTGTCGGACGAACAGCTGGAACTGGAATTGTCCGACGAACCGGAATTGTCGAGTGAGCAGGTCGAACTGGAATTATCGCTGCTGAACAGATTGGCGGGTCCCGAGCCACCGCTGCTGCTGCTGGAACTAGGGCTGTAATCATTGCGGTCGCGGTCGTAGTGCCGGTCGCGCGACGCGCCGCTGGGCCATGGGCTGATATTGTAGGTCCGGGTGATCGCCCAATAGAACATCACCGCCATGCCGCCGAGGGCGACCAGATAGGCTGTCATCCCGCTCATCCCGGAATCCTCTTCAAAAGCGGTTGGGAAGCGGGCCTTTGCATCGCAGTGAACCCAACCGCATGGCCCTTCGTCGTCAATTGAGGCAGTCGCGTTCATTGATCATTTCGGCAAAATATGGAACTTTCGCTGCGACAGACCGGTTTCCCGCTGTCCTTTGCTCCATCAGAAAGGTGAGGCCCATGAAGAAGACATTGATGGCGCTGGTTGCCGTCGCCACGTTGGCCGTTTCCGCGGTAGCGGTTCCGGCCCCCGCCCAGGCGCAACGCGGTGTTGCGGCCGGTGTCGCGGCAGGGTTGATCGGCGGCGCCATCGTCGGCGGCGCGATCGCCTCCCAGAACGGCTATTATGGCGGTCCGGGCTATTATGCGCCCGCCCCCGGCTATTATGGCGGCCCGGCCTATATCGCCGAACCCGGCTACGGTCCGGACTGCATCTGGCAGAAGCAGCGCTTCTGGGATGGCTATGGCTGGCGCGTCCGCAGCGTCCGGGTTTGCGACTAGGCGTTATCGGTTCTGATTGAATCAGAACCTTCGCTCGAAAACGCACTGAACACCCGTTCACCTTCATTAAATCGCACGCAAAGTCCCGGAAAACCGATGGGTTCTCCGGGGCTTTGGCGTTCCACGGCCAGAAAAAACCGCTTTTTTGGGCGATCAATCCCGCACGTTTACTTTCGGTTGACCGATGTGCGGTTTTTTAACAATCGGCCAATTCGAGTACGGCGTGTGCCCCTAACCCTAAACCCGGCGTCGGCTGATCAGGCGCCATCTCCAGGAGAGCCCTCAACATGAAGAAGACATTTGCTGCCTTCATCGCCGCCGCAACGATTGCCGGTTCGCTCGCCGCGACACCCGCGAACGCCCAGCGCGGCGTGGCAGCCGGCGTGGTCGGCGGCCTGATCGGCGGCGCCATCATCGGTGGCGCGATCGCCTCCAGCCGCCCGGCTTACGGCGGACCGGTCTATGTGGAAGATGCTCCCCCGCCTTGCCGCCTGGTTCGCGAGCGCTTCTGGGATGGCTACGGCTGGGCCTACCGCCGCGTCGAGGTCTGCTACTGATCTGACCGAGCGCCGCGCCTGCGCCTTGCGAGTTCAAGCCCGGCCGAAACTCTCGGCCGGGTTTTTTATTCGGCTCGTCCGTGCCGGTGCAGGCCTTCTGGAACCGCACGTGGGTCATCGAGGGGCCGCTGGTCGATCCTGGCACGGATAGCTAGATCTACTCTCTCGCACGTCGAGAGAGAAATCGTGCCAAGCGCCAATTACGATCTATTCGAACAAGCCATGCGCACACGCAAGCAAGTCGTGTGCTTGTACGATGGCCATCCGCGCGAACTCTGTCCGATCATCCTCGGCCACTCGAACGGCCAGGAGAAGGCCCTGACCTATCAGGTCGGCGGCACAAGCAAATCGGGGTTGCCGCGAACAGGCGAGTGGCGTTGCCTGTTCTTGTCGAAGATCAGCAACGCCCAACTCCGCGACGGGCCATGGCTGGTTGGCTCCAGTCATACGCTGCCGCAGGGCTGCGTGCAGATCGTCGACCTCGACGTCAATCCGTCAAGCCCCTTTTCATCCAAAGCGGCGCCTCAGCTCCAGCCGCTGAAGCGCCACTCGCTAACGCGACGAGCTGATCGAACGCAGCACCGCTTCGCTCGGCCAGCAATCGACCTTCAATCCCGCAGACTTCTGATACGCCCCGAGCGCCGCGCGGGTCTGCATGCCGGCCTTGCCGTCGAGCTTGTCCTTGTAGAGGCCGATCCGCGTCAGATGACGCTGCATCGCTTCGACATCGGCACTGCGCAACTGTGTCGACGCCGACCACGGCGTCGCAAACGGCAACGGGTTCGACATGCGGTCGGCGAGATGGCCGACGAACAGCACGTACAAATCAGAGAAGTTATATTCCTTGATCACGAAGTAGTTCTTCGTGGTCAGGAACGCCGGACCGTAGATGCCTTCGGGCTGCAGCAGCGAGGCCGGCTGCGCCTGCTCGGCCGCGCTCAACTTTTGTCCGCGCACCGGCACAAAACCCGCGCGCAGCCATTCGCCGATCGGTTTTGTCACTTCGGGCACGCCCATGGTGCAGTCGGCATTATCAGGCGCGCGCACTTCATAGGCCCAGCGCAGGCCCGCCTGCCAGCCCTTGTTGACCAGCTGCTGGGCCGCGGAGGCAAGCGCGTCCGGCACTGAATTCCAGATGTCGATGCGGCCGTCGCCATCGAAATCGACACCATGCTTGTAATATTCGCCCGGCAGGAACTGCGTGAGCCCGGTGGCGCCGGCCCAGGACGAGCGCATGTCCTTGCGCGCCACCGCGCCCTCGCCGAGGATCTTCAACGCCAGGATGAATTCGGCGCGGTACTGATCCTTGCGCCGGCCGACATAGGCCTGTGTCGCCACCACACGCACGGTGTCGTAGGGCAACCGGTAGCGGCCATAATCGGTTTCGCGGCCCCAGATCGCCAGCACGACCGTGGCCGGCACGCCGAAGCGGCTCTCGATCTGATTGAGCGCTGCACGATGCTTTTGCATCAGCTTCTGCCCCTCGGCCGCCAATCGTGCGATCGAGGATTCCTTCACATAATCCGACGGCACCTGCACGAACTCGGCCTGCGACGGCGCACCGGTGGCGGGCCGGCCGGGCAGAATCAAATCCGGCAATTTGTAATCCGGCTCGAGGCCGCGGGTCTCGGCGTCAAACGTCGCCCGCGACACGCCGGCGGCCTGCGCCTCCGGCCACAGCGAAGCGATGAACTGCGTAAAGCCGGCGTCGGCGGCGAAGGCCGGGCGCACCGCGCCCAGCGCCGTCGCCGCCAAGATCAGAACCGCGGTGATCGCCCTCAGTTGCACGATCGAATCCCGTGATCGACGCCCGACTATCAATGCGACGCGGCGTGTTTGGCGCTTTCAGTGGAAACATTCGACAGCTTGTCGACATAGGCAATGCCGATCGCCGACAGGATGAAAACCGTGTGGATGATGGTCTGCCACATCACGCCGGTCTCGGTGTAGACGCTCTTGCCCGAGGCCAACGCACCGGCCTCGATGAAGGTGCGCAACAGATGGATTGACGAGATGCCGATGATCGCCATCGCCAGCTTGATCTTGAGCACGCTGGCGTTGACGTGGCTGAGCCATTCCGGCTGATCGGGATGTCCTTGCAGATTGAGACGGGAGACGAACGTCTCGTAGCCGCCGACGATGACCATCACCAGGAGGTTCGAGATCATCACCACGTCGATCAGCCCGAGAACCGCCAGCATGATCTGCTGCTCGCTGAAATCGAAAGCGTGGGCGAACAGGTGCCACAACTCCTTCAGAAACAACACGACATAGACGCCCTGCGCGACGATCAGGCCGATATAAAGCGGCAATTGCAGCCAGCGGGAGGAGAAGATCAGCATCGGGATCGGACGCAATGACTTCCTCTGCTCTTTGGGCGGCATCGGCGTTTCCGGCGTCATGGACATGATCGGGGATCTCTCTGTGCGGGATTCGGTCGGATACTCGCGGCCAATCTAATAGCCGGATATGGCACATTCCCGACGAGCGGGATTTAGCGGCCATTTGGCGCAGGCGGGCTGGCGCCAGCGACACGGTTTCGTCATCTCAGCGCGAACCACAGCTCAGCGCGTCAGCTTCTTGTACTTCACGCGATGCGGGATGATGGAATCCTGGCCGAGGCGGCGCATCTTGTCCTTCTCATAGTCCTGGAAATTACCTTCGAACCATTCGACGTGGCTGTCGCCTTCGAAGGACAGGATGTGGGTGGCGATGCGGTCGAGGAACCAGCGGTCATGGCTGATGATGACGGCGCAGCCGGCAAAATTCTCCAACGCCTCCTCCAGCGCGCGCAGCGTATCGACGTCGAGATCGTTGGTCGGTTCGTCGAGCAGCAGCAGGTTGGCGCCGGACTTGAGCATCTTGGCCAAATGAACGCGGTTGCGCTCACCGCCCGACAGCGAGCCGACCTTTTTCTGCTGATCGGCACCCTTGAAGTTGAATGACGAGCAATAGCCGCGCGAATTGACCTCGCGCTTGCCAAGCAAAATCAGTTCGTTGCCGCCGGAGATCTCCTCCCACACGTTCTTCTTGCCGTCGAGATCGTCGCGTGACTGATCGACGTAACCGAGATGCACGCTTTCGCCGACGGTGATCGTGCCCTTGTCCGGCTTCTCCTGTTGGGTGATCATCCGGAACAGCGTGGTCTTGCCGGCGCCGTTCGGCCCGATCACGCCGACGATACCGCCGGGCGGCAGCTTGAAGGTAAGATCGTCGATCAGCATGCGGTCGCCAAAGCCTTTGCTGAGACCTTCGAAGTCGACGACGTTCTGGCCGAGCCGCTCGGCGACAGGAATCGTGATCTGCGCGGTCTGGGTCTGCTTCTCGCTGGCCTGCTTCAGCAGGTCCTCGTAGCGCTGGTAACGCGCCTTGGACTTGGCCTGGCGCGCCTTGGGGGAAGACGCAATCCACTCCTGCTCGCGCTCAAGCGTCTTCTGGTGCGCGGCGTCCTCGCGGCCTTCCTGCAAGAGGCGCTTCTGCTTCTGCACCAGCCAGGACGAATAATTGCCTTCGTAAGGGATGCCCTTGCCGCGATCGAGTTCGAGGATCCAACTGGTGACGTTGTCGAGGAAGTAGCGGTCATGGGTCACGATCAGGATCGCGCCGGGATAGTTGCGCAAATGGCCTTCCAGCCACGACACCGACTCGGCGTCGAGATGGTTGGTCGGCTCGTCCAGCAGCAGCAGGTCCGGCTGGTCGAGCAGCAGCTTGCATAGCGCCACGCGGCGGCGCTCGCCGCCCGACAGCTTGGTGACGTCGGCATCGTCGGGCGGACAGCGCAGCGCATCCATCGCCTGGTCGACCTTGCTGTCGAGATCCCAAAGGCCCGCGGCCTCGATCTCGTCCTGCAGCTTGGTCATCTCGTCGGCGGTCTCTTCCGAGTAGTTCATCGCCAGTTCGTTGTAGCGATCGAGGATCGCCTTCTTCTTGGCGACGCCCAGCATGACGTTCTCGCGGACCGTCTTGGTCTCGTCGAGATGCGGCTCCTGCTCGAGGTAGCCGACCCGGGCGCCCTCGGCGACCCAGGCCTCGCCGTTATATTCCTTGTCGAGGCCGGCCATGATCCGCAGCAGGGTCGATTTGCCGGAACCGTTGACGCCGAGCACGCCGATCTTGGCGTCCGGGTAGAACGACAGATGGACGTTATCGAGCACCTTGCGGGTCGGGTAGCTCTTGGTCAGACCCTGCATGAAATAGACGAACTGGCGAGCCATCGCGATCCCTTGAAACCAGAGGATTTATGGAAATTTGCTGCCGCTGATGTAGCGGCGCGGCCCCCAAAGGGCAACCGCGGGAGGGCGTTTTCCGTCTGTTCACCACGGATGAATACGGGATGGTCACTATGTGCGCGCCAAATCACGACAATTGAAACCTTCTTTTAATAAATCAGGCCAAAAGTCGTTCCAGACGCTGGAAAACGGCGTCTTCGCGGCAAAAGCCCGCGAATGGCAAACAGAGACAGCGTCATGGCGACGACCAGTTCGGCATCCCTTTCCACCCCGGCGCAGGGCCACGGCCTTGCAAAGCCGCTCGCCGAACTCCGTGCCTTCTGGCGCCAGTTCGTGGCCAAGGCGTTCAACTCCTACCGGCCGGAACTGCACTATATGCGCGGCCCCGGCCCGGCCTGGCGCGCCAAGCACCTCGCCCGCTCCAACTGAGCTTCCCGGAATTTTGACCTAGCCCCGCTCCCAAGTCCGCTTGCACAGCCCCCGATTGCGCGCGACCATGGCGATCTCCCCTGACGGCCCATTCCGCCGTCACCCTCGCCTGATCGGACCTCCCAATGACGCGGCTGCGCTGTGCAATCCTCGACGACTATCTCGATGTGGCCCTGAAGGTCGCAGACTGGTCGCAAATCGCCGACCGGGTCGACGTCACCGTCTTCAACCAGCCGTTTGCCAGCCCGGAAGCCGCCGCCAGCGCGCTCAGGGATTTCGAGATCATCTGCGCGATGCGCGAGCGCACGCCGTTTCCCCGCACGCTGTTTGCGGCGCTGCCGAAGCTGAAGCTGATGATCACCTCGGGCATGCGCAATGCCGCGATCGACATGGAGGCCGCCAAGGACCATGGCGTGGTGCTGTGCGGTACCCAATGGGGCCGCGATCCGACCGCGCCGCTGACCATGGGCCTGATCCTGGAGCTGACCCGCAACATCGGCCGCGAAAACGCCCGCATGCATGCCGGCGAGCCGCTGCAGAAATTCGTCGGCATGGAAATCGAGGGCCGGACGCTGGGCGTGATCGGCCTCGGCAAGCTCGGCACCAAGGTCTCAAAGCTGGCGCAGGCCTTCGGCATGAACGTGATCGCCTGGAGCCCGAACCTGACGCCCGAGAAGTGCGCGGAAGCCGGCGTCGGTTACGTCACCAAGGAGGAACTGTTCGCCGCCGCCGACATCGTCACCATCCACGTCGTGCTGGGCCCGCGTTCACGCGGGCTGGTCGGACGTGAAGAGCTCGCGCGCATGAAGCCGACCGCCTTTCTCGTCAACACCGCGCGCGGGCCGATCGTCGATGAGGACGCGCTGCTGCAAGCGCTGACGCAAAGGAAGATCGCCGGCGCCGGCATCGACGTGTTCTCGGTCGAACCACTGCCGGTCGACCATCCCTTCCGAAAACTCGACAACCTCGTGCTGACGCCGCATCTCGGCTACGTCACCGGGGACAGCTTTAGCCACCACTATCGCCAGATGGTCGAAGGCATCGACGCCTGGTTCAAGGGCGAGGCGCCGAGGAGGCTGGTTTAAAGGAAGCTGGTCAGAGGGCGCCGGTCTGGCTCCCAAGCAAAAATGTCGAAAACAACCCCATGCAAAGAAAGGAACCCTATGCAAACAAAGGGGTTCGCTGGCGTGGAGCTTGGCCCAAAAAACACTTTGACGCGTCGGGCAAATCAGGGGCACATTTTCAGCATTGCGCAGTCAGGTGGAAATTTCAGCGGTCTCTTGCAAGGCCCGCGAAACGGGGGGCTGGGTTGGCTGCATCCATCAAGGCAACCACTCAAACGTCCTCAAGACCTTGTTCACCAAACCCGCCGCCATTGCCGCATCTTCGCTCCCAAACCATCGCAAGGATTGGAACGGTGGTTTCCAGGGGTTTGTTCATGGCCGTCCGAGCTGAACTTTATTCGCATCAAGTATGAATTCAACCCGTTGGCGACGAAGGTTCCCTTTTAACCACGGAGTGCCTGAGTCAGAGTGACTCACCCATTTGCATTACGGAATAATTGACTTATATGTCAATCGAGGATTTGATAGCGCATAAGGTGGGGGCCGGAATGCTTTTCCCCCTTGTGCCCCGAGCTGCCGGGAGTGCTCCTAGGCGAGCCATGTTCGTATCGGAGGACATATGGTCGCTACTCTCTACCGAGCATCAGGACGACGATATGGAAGATCGTCTCGGTATCCTGCAAGCCGATCTCGAGCAGTTTGCCGAAGGCCGCACCATCGATCCCAAATATTTATTTCTGCTTTACCCAGCGACGGAGGGAGTTTGGGAGATTCGTAGCTTAAGGCCAGATCCGTCAATTCGCGTGCTTGGCTTCTTCGCCAAAAGAGACGTCTTCATTGCAACGAATTTGGCTCTTAGGGAAAATTTAGGTGGCTGGGAATCGCGTGAGTGGAAGGACATCAAAAGATTAGCGAGGACCCGCTGGGGTCATCTCTTCCACACCTACAATCCCATGGTTTCGACAAACCTGAGTGAACTTGTAACGGGTACCATCGATGGCAAATACTTCAAAACTTAATCCAATGAAGCGCCGTGATCTCGCGTACTACAGGCAGCGTCAGAAAAATCGTGTTTTTACCTCGCTTGTGGAGTTTTTCGCTAAAGAAGCGGAGCGCCGAGGTGTCACGAAGAAACAACTCGCCGAAGCCCTTTCCAAAGACCCCTCTCAAATTACTAGGTGGCTATCCGCCCCGAGTAATTTTGAGCTTGATACCTTGAGCGATATCCTGCTCGCGTTGGACGCGGAAATGGACACTCGCATTGTGCGCTTCGCAGATCGCGCCAAGCCTAATTATGCCCATCCCTTGGTAGCAGTCCACATAGGGAAGGAAACTGTTCATCAATCTAGTAGCGTAACAACGGAAACGAAACGAACGTCAGCCGTTGCAAAAGTTAGTCATGCGTCAGTCGAGGTTACGATTGACGCGGATGTAGCGGCGGTGGCGTCGTGATTGAGGAAGCTACCCCTGATGTGTCCGGCTTCACAACCTTCTGCGATGACATTCGTTTTGAAGTGGACGGAAAAGTTACCATGGTGGGTTGTTACCATGGCGAAATGACTATCAACGGGGGCTTTCCTTCAACGCTGGCAAAGTTCGCGATGAGTATAATTTTTACGCAGAAGAGAGAGCTTTTCGAACCAGTCTTAAAACTTCATGTCTTCTTGCCCGGAGATCCGGAAAACGAGCCGGGAATAGTGGTGGACGTCGATTCGCAAATCGACATCACAAAAACTGATCGTCCTCGTATCGGTGCGAGAGCTAATCTAGTTCTATCGCCGCTGACTATAAATGCACCGGGTGTAATCAAAGTGCGAATAGCTCGGCAGGGCCGTTATCACAACGTTGGATCGCTGATTGTAGCGGAATCTTCTTCCACCGAGCCGCCGCCGCGCTCCTAGCGATCTCTTTTCTCTTCTTAGTCGTCGTCATCCCACCCGCCCGCGCCATGCCGCCCCAGCGCCACAGCAGCGGCGTTCTTGCCGTCCTCGGTGGTGATGTCCTCGATCTCGCCAGTAGTAAAGTAATGAGGGCGATCATAACGGCGTTGTCGATGGCGTCGGCGGGACGCTTCTCGGCTTTGGGCCTCGGGGCACCACTAGTTCCTCAAGAGCGTCATGATATTTCATATTTTCCGGCGCCTCTAGAACATCAACATATTCGTCGGCCTCGCCGGGAGGGCGTCGCACGGCGTCCGGGACACAAGACCGAACCCATCCGCATCACCGGCATTAAGGTGTACTCGGTCGAGCCAGAAGGTCCGGCCCTGTCCCCTCACGCCGCAACCTTCTCCGCCGTCTGCCTCGCCACCATCTCAAATCCGTTGCGCCAGGATGCATAGGCCGGCCGCCAGCCGAGTTCCTGCCTGGCCTTGGCGTTCGATCCGGCCCGCACCTGGGTCATCATCGAGACCATGTGCTCACCCGCCAGCAGCCGGCCGAGCCAGGCCGGCACGTGAAACGGCGGCTTGGCGCCGAGGATGCCCGCCAGCACCGGGAGCCAGTCCCTGACTTGCGCCGGTTCATCGTCGACGATGTTGTAGATGCTGCCGGGTTTGCCATGCTCGATCGCGGCAACGGTCGCGGAAGCCGCGTCCTCGACATGCACGAACGACCACCAGCCGCCGCCGTCGCCGAGCAGCGGCACGCGGCGATGGCGCAACTGGTCGATCATGGCTGAGGACAGCAAGCCGGTGTCGGGGCCGTAGAACGATCCATAGCGCAGCACGATGCCTTCGGGCGCTCCCGACGCCGTCACGGCGCGCTCCAGATGCCGGATCGCTTCCAGCGTACGGCGCAGCTCCTGCGGCGGATCGGGATCGAGTTCGTCGGCTTCGGTCTTGACCGGCCCGGCACCGCTGCCATAGGTCCAGCCGCAAAAACTCTGGGCGATGAAACGCTTCGCGCCGGCATCGTGCGCGGCTATCAGCAAATAATCGGTGCCGCGGGTGCGCAGCTGATTGGTGGTGGCGAAGGCGCGATCGAAATGGCGCAGGTCGGTCACCGCGGCAAGATCGGTCATCTCGTCGATCACGACCTCAGGCCTCGCCGACATCACGGCGGCATGAACGGCCGGCGCATCGAGGCCGTCAGCCACGACCGGTTCGGCGCCCAGCCGTTTGACGGCGTCCGCCTTCGCCGCCGTCCGCGTCATGCCGGTGACGAAATGACCGGCCGCAACCAATGCAGGAACGAGTTCGCGGCCGACGGCGCCGGTGGCGCCTGCAACGAAAATTCGCATGCTGAGATCCTTCTGCTCGACGCCCAGTCCTGGATTGTTGGCGGCAAATAGTCGGAAGAAACGGGAATTCAAGCGTGCAAATGTGGCAGCCGAGCCCATGGCGCGACACCCCCTCACGCATTCGGGCCTTTTGGTGTGGTGATCCGCCGGGGTCCTGGCGGCACCGTTGCTGGTTTGGCCGGAGCACATCGCACATCTGCAAAATCGCATCGCCTCAGGCGTTTCGCGAGCAACTTCGGCGAACGCGTGATCAGCGCTCGGCTGCCCCGCTCCACAGAACCGGGATTCAAGGCTCCGTCGAGTTGGTTCGCTCCCCCACGGGTTAGGAACGAAACGCTCCGCTCAAACCTTATTGGCCGAGGAGAACTGAACGATGGATGCATCGGCGGAGCTGCCACGAGCGTCATCTACACGCAACCAGCAGGCGCAAGAGAGACGGCCTCGGATGGCCAATCATGTGACGCTTATTACGGGAGCATCGGCAGGAATAGGAACCGAGCTGGCGCGCGTTTTTGCGTCAAAGGGCCATCGACTAGCGCTTGTTGACCGGCGTGGGGAGCGCCTGATGACATTGGCGAGCGAGATCGTCGCCGCCGGCAATCCGGCGCCAATTCTGATTCCTTGCGATCTCGAACACGCCGATGCCTGCGACAAAATTAGTGCGGTCCTGGCCGCTGAAGGAGCGGAAGTCGAGTTCATCGTCAACAATGCCGGATTCGGTTTGTTCGGTCATGCGATCGAACTGGATCGGGCAGAACAACTCGGCATCATCCGCGTCAATATTCTTGCGCTGACCGATTTATCGCTGCGGTTTTCTGACAGCCTGGTCCGGCATCGTGGCGGTATCCTCAATCTCGCTTCGCTTGCAAGCTTTCTGCCGGGCCCCGGAATGGCGGTGTATTATGCGTCCAAAAGTTATGTCCTGTCGTTCAGCGAAGCGCTGCGCCAGGAACTAGCGCCGCACGGAGTGCGCGTGACGACTCTCTGCCCCGGTTCGGTGTCGACGGAATTTCAGGCGCGTGCCGGGATCAAACCCGGATTTGAGCATGGAATGCTGGACATCTCGGCAGCTGATGTCGCGCAGGCAGGCTATCGCGGACTGATGGCCAACAAGCGCGTCGTGCTGCCCGGCCTCGGCCCCAAGATCATTCCATTTCTGCTGCGGCTGTTTCCGCGCGGATTTATCCTGGCGGCGATCGGCCGTCTTCAGCTGCGCAAGTGCAGATCAGGCTTCCGTGGCCAAACTTCCGTAAGTCACGGCGCGATGGATCAACGCGGTGGAGCAATCCCATGAACTGGCTTGCAAAGGAATGATCAAGCCAGACTGACCGCGAACCCGACCTGGTTTCGGTTGCATTGGGCTTCGAACCAGACTCATTCTGGGGGTGGCGCGCGCTTTCGCACAAAGGTCTACCGCACCCAACCTACAAAAAAGGCGCGCTCGCGCGCGCCTTGGATGATGTCTATCCCGACCAGCGTTTAGCGAACCGTCACCGGTGCCGGCAGCGGGGGCACCACGGTCGGCTGCATCCCGGGAACCGGAACAAGGTGTGGCGCGGCCGATGGAGCTGGCACCATGTTTCGCCGTGGCACTGTAATGGGACGCGCGGAACCACGATGAGATACCCAACACGCGCGATGAAGCACCCGATTGGATCATTCTTGATGATTAAACCAGGGCGGAATGAATATCCGTCCGGTCGAAATCGCCACCCTTGAAGAGCAAGGGCTGGGAACGCGTCTTAGCCAACGCATAGACCGCGCAATCGACGATATTCAGCTGAGCCGGATTCCCCTGCCCCTTGCCGAAACGGCGAAACGCATCGAAGGCAGCCTTTGCCATTTCGTCGTCGAACGGCACCACGACAATGCCGGCATTCTCCAGTAGCTGTTCGAAAAGAGCCACCGCATCCGGTCCAAGACGCGCGAACAGAACAATTCTCGTTTCCAGGACGGCGACCGATGAAATCAACAAGCTGTCGGCATCGAGCATCGCCGCCCGGAAGCGCGAACTATCCTGTTCATTCGTAATGGTCGCGATAATCGCGGACGTATCCAGGACCATCAGGACGGCAACCCGCAACCGTCATAACCTACAATTTCGTCTACTGGACGGGGATCCAGAACGCGCATGCGGGATACTCGCTCGAAGAACGAATCCATCGCAGCTTTTCGGTCGGCGGGTGCCGGTGGTGCCAAACGGGACAGCCGTTCCTCAACCGCACGCTCGAGCGCGGTTTCGATATCTTCGCCGGTCAGCCGTGCAAGCCGCTGCGCGAGTTGGTCAACTTTGGCGGAACGGATGTTCATGGGCCCGTCCATCATGTCGTGGAACAGCAATATACCATTAGCAGGGGCCGAGATCACGCTCGTTTCGCTTCCCGGACCGCTTCGCGCCCGACCTGTTCGGTTCGTGTGAAGGGTCGGCGTCGCACATTCGATGCTATGGCGCTCCGAACCAGACGGATGTTGGGACGGCGGTGGGCTCAACGTGGCACAGGCGCCGATATCACTGCCAACGAAAAAGGCGCGCTCGCGCGCGCCTTTTCAAAATGATGCCTGCACCAAACGGGGTTCTAGCGCACCGTCACCGGTGCCGGCAGCGGAGGCACTACGGTCGGCTGCATGCCTGGAACCGGGGCGAGCTGTGCCTGGGTCGGTCCGCCCTGCGCGTTTGCAGGAGGCGCCAAACCCTGCGCAGGTGCGGCCGAAGCGGTCGCGGTTCCCGGCGGCGGGCCACCGGGCATCACGACGACGCGGGTGCCGACCTTGACGCGTTCGAACAGGTCGGAGACGTCCTCGTTCAGCATGCCGATGCAACCGGACGAAACGAACTTGCCGATCGTCGACGGCTGGTTGGTGCCGTGGATACGGTAGACGGTCGAACCCAGATACATCGCGCGGGCACCCATCGGGTTGCCGGGGCCGCCGGCCATGAAGCGCGGCAGATAGGGCTGGCGCTCGATCATCTCGGTCGGCGGATGCCAATCCGGCCACTCGGCCTTGCGGCTGACCTTCTGCACGCCGGTCCAGGTGAAGCCATCGCGGCCGACGCGGACGCCGTAACGGATCGCGCGGCCGCCGCCCAGCACGTAATAGAGGTGGGTGTTCGGCGTATCGACGATCAGCGTACCGGCGGGCTCCTTGGTCGCAAACGAAACCTCCTGGCGGCGCAGATGCGGCGGGAGCTGCACGGGCGCCGCTTCCGGCTGTTCTTCCGGCGGCAGTGCTGACAGCACCATCGGCCTGCCGTCGGCGCCGACAGCGGGCTGCTGCTGCGGTTGCACGGCACCGGTGACGGCGGGGCCGCCACCAACCGCTTCCGGCGGACGCAAGCGGTCATCATTCGGATAAACCACGCCCGCGGCGGGAACACGGCCATCGCCGCGATCGGAGTAGATCACCGGCGGCGGGCCGGCAGGACGGCCGTAACGCGGATCATCGGGCGAAAGGACCGGCCCCGTGGGCATCGGCGGGCCACGATCGGAATACATCGGCCGGCCGTAGCGCGGGTCGTTCGGCGACAGCACCGGGCCGGGCGGCGGCAGCGCGGTCGAACTCTGGGCGTTCAGCGCCTCGTCGTCGTCCATGGCATCGAAATCGGGTGTGCCGGGTCCGCGGCGTTCATCGATGGCATAGCCACCGCGAACATATGGACCCGGGGGAGCCGAATAGACCGCGCCGGGGGACAGCGGATAGCCCTGCTGTGCCTGGGCGAGCGGAGTTCCTGCCGAAGCAGCAGTGACGGCAGCGCAGATCGTCAGAATACGGTTAATCATCATCGCTCTTGTATAGACCCCAAGCCACACCGGATCGTTAACGGCAGATGACGGAAGATAGCGGCGCATTCAAGACAAATCCGCCAAATTCGGCCCAAATCGGTCATTTTGTGATGACCCGTGAACGCTGCGGCAAAGATGCCTCACGGCGCGAAAAACACCGTTTGCGGGCCACTGGCCGCCATTGCCTGCCCATTTTGTAACAAACAGGTCTGAGACCTTGAGATACTCTCGAATCGGCCTGATTCGCGGTGCGAATCCAGTCGCTTCCCAGTGGTCACCGCGTTTTCTTTGGCATCAACAGCCCTGCATCTCCCGGCAAGGCGGAACTCGCGTCCATGCTCCCCGGTTTTCGCTTTCTGTTCGCCGCG
The DNA here is from genome assembly GCF_964252915.1 of Bradyrhizobium sp. LjRoot220. NCBI lineage: Bacteria > Pseudomonadati > Pseudomonadota > Alphaproteobacteria > Hyphomicrobiales > Nitrobacteraceae > Bradyrhizobium > Bradyrhizobium sp. LjRoot220. The sequence continues at coordinate 226,931 of NZ_CAXUPS020000010.1, read as the reverse complement.
ATCGTGCTGTCGATGTCGGTTTTGGTCTTTGGGCTGGGTGCCGCGGCGCTGTTGCGCACCGCGCACGAGCAATTTGCCAGTTCGCCGTCGCGGCGGCTGCCGCCCGAACCCGTATTCGCCCGGCAGAACGAACCGCCGATGCCGACCCTGGCCCTGCTGCGCGTCGAGCCCGATGTCGCCGAGCAGGTGCCGGACAATGCGCCGGCTACGATCACCGAGACCGTGCCACCCGCAGCGCAAACCCCGGAAGCACCGCCGGCTGAGCCGGAAAAACTCGCCGCGCTGCAGCTGGAAGAGCCTGCGCCGGCCGAGACCGTGAAACCGGAAGTCCCGGCGGCGGAACCAACGCCGGCTGTTCAGGTCGCTCCGGCGGAGACGCCTGCCGCAGAGACGCGTGCCGCCGAGATACCTGCCGAAGAGACACCCGCCGCCGGGACGCCGGCGGCCAAGGAGGAAGTGAAGCTCGCGGCGATCGCGGAAACGCCGCCGCCGGCGACGTCAGCCGCAGCGACCGAGACAGCGCCGGTGGCGGAAACGCCATCCCTGGAAGGCAACATCGCCGCGATGAAGATCGCCACGCTGGGCGGTCCTGCCGTCGCCATCGAGGAAACGGTTGCGGCGAAACCGGCCGCCGCGAAGCCGGCGGCCGCGAAACCAGAGCGCGGCGTCGACAGCAAGCGGGCGCAGCGCGCCAAAGAGCGCCGGCGCAGCGCGGCGGCACGACGCGCATTGCAGGCGCGGCAGGCGGCGGCCCAGCAAGCGGCTGACCCGTTCGCGCAACTACAAGCGCGCGGCAAGCAGTAACGCGCGCAATTCAGTTGGGCCCGGTCGCGACCGGCGGGCCGCCCTGCATGCCCCATTCGGACCATGAACCGTCATACAGCGCGGAGCCGCGCACGCCGAGGCGATAAAGCGCCAGCGTCAGCACCAGCGCGGATACGCCGGAGCCGCAGCTCGTCACGATCGGCGCGTCGAGCCTGACGCCGGCGCCGGCAAACACGGCGCGCAATTCATCCAAGGATTTCATCGCGCCGGTCGCGGCATCGAACAGCTGGTTGTAGGGCACGCTGAGGCTGCCGGGAATATGACCCGAACGCAGGCCCGGCCGCGGCTCGGGCACCTTGCCCTGGTAGCGTTCGTTGGCGCGCGCATCGAGCACCTGTTCGGTACGGCTCGCGAGGTTGTCGACCATCTGCTGGATATTGCGCGTGTAGCGCGGATCGAAGCTGGCCTTGAACGTCGCCGGCTTCGGCGTGACTTGCCCGCTCTCGACCTTGCGGCCTTCGGCGACCCACTTCTTCAGGCCGCCGTTCAGGATACGGACGTTCGGGTGTCCGAACGACAGGAACATCCACCACACCCGGGGGGCTGCGACCCAGCCGCCGGAATCGTACAGCACCACCGTATCGTCGTTGCTTATTCCGAGCCCGCCGACATCGCGGCCGAACTGCTCGGCGCTCGGGAACATGTGCGGCAGCGGATTGGCATGATCGGACACCGCGTCGACGTCGAAAAACACCGCGCCCGGGATGTGCGAGGCGAGATAATCGTCCTTCGGCAGCGGCAACACGCCCGGCAGCTTGAACGATGCGTCGATGATCTTGATGTTTGGATCGCCAAAATGCGTGGCGAGCCAGTCGGTGGAGACAAGCGGATCGTCGGTGGTGGTCATGTTTGATTCCAATTCCAGTGGGGCCGTCGCCCTTCGAGGCCTTCGCTTCGCTACGGCACCTCCAGCGATGAGCTTACGCTCACGCGGGGGTGACGGACGAGAGAACGTCATCTGGGAATCTCGAGATTCCGTGCGAGCACTTGCGAGCCTCGAAGGATGACAGCCGGGTGCTAGCCCTTCTTCTTCGGTTCCCACTTCTCGACCGGGCCGCCGGCGTCGCGCCAGGCGGCGAAACCGCCGGCCATGTGCGCGACCGGCTTCAGGCCCATGTCTTTCGCGGTCTTGGCGGCGAGCGCCGAGCGCAAGCCACCGGCGCAGTGAAAGATGAACTTCTTGTCCTGCTGGAACACCGGTTTGGCGTAGGGGCTTTCCGGGTCGATCCAGAATTCCAGCATGCCGCGGGTGCAGGAGAACGCGCCGGGGATGCGGCCGTCGCGCTCGATCTCGCGGGGGTCGCGGATATCGACGATCACGACGTCGTCGCTTAACGCCGCCTTGATCGAATCCGCGGCGCTGAGGGTTTCGATCTCGGCGTTGGCTTCGTCGATCAGCGATTTGATACCGCGGTGGATGGTCTGGGGCATTGATTGCACCTTTAATTTTTTCTGCCAGTCATTCCGGGGCGATGCGAAGCATCGAACCCGGAATCTCGATCGAGTGAAACCTCTAGATTCCGGGTTCGCGCTTACGCGCGCCCCGGAATGACCGTGATCACCGCACCAGTTCCTTCATCGCACCTTCGAGGCCCTCGATCGTGATCGGGTACATCCGCTCCGAGAACAGCCGGCGAATGATGGTGGTGGATTCCGAATAATCCCAGTGCTTCTGCGCCACCGGATTAAGCCAGACGGCGTGCGGATAGGTGCGCGTGATGCGATCGAGCCAGACCGAGCCGGCCTCCTCGTTGACGTGCTCGACCGACCCGCCGGGGACCATGATCTCGTAAGGCGACATCGAGGCGTCGCCGACGAACACAACCTTATAGTCGTGCGGATATTTATGCAGCACGTCCCAGGTCGGCGTGCGGTCGGTAAAGCGCCGCTTGTTCTGCTTCCAGACGCCTTCATAGAGGCAGTTGTGGAAGTAGAAATATTCCATGTGCTTGAATTCGGTCTTCGCCGCGGAAAACAGTTCCTCGACCTGCTCGATATGCGAATCCATCGAGCCGCCGATGTCGAAGAATACCAAAACCTTGACCGCGTTGCGCCGCTCGGGGCGCATATGCACGTCGAGATAGCCGTGGTTGGCGGTCTCCTTGATCGTGGTGTCGAGATCGAGTTCGTCAGGCGCGCCGGTGCGGGCGAATTTGCGCAACCTGCGCAGCGCAATCTTGATGTTGCGGATGCCGAGTTCGACATTGCCGTCGAGGTCCCGAAACTCGCGCTTGTCCCACACCTTCACGGCGCGGTTGTTGCGGTTCTTTTCCTGGCCGATCCGCACCCCTTCGGGATTGTAGCCGTGGGCGCCGAACGGCGAGGTGCCGGCGGTGCCGATCCACTTGCTGCCGCCCTGGTGGCGGCCCTTCTGTTCCTCAAGCCGCTTGCGCAGCGTCTCCATGAGCTTGTCCCAGCCCATCGCCTCGATCTGCTTCTTCTCTTCCTCGGTGAGGTATTTTTCCGCGAGCTTCTTCAGCCATTCGGCGGGAATCTCCGCCTTCTCCATGGCGTCGAGCAGGCTCTCGAGCCCCTTGAACACGGAGCCGAACACGCGGTCGAACTTGTCGAGGTTGCGCTCGTCCTTCACCAGGGCGGCGCGGGAGAGGTAATAGAAATTCTCCACCGTCTGATCGGCGAGGTCGGCGTCGAGCGCCTCCATCAGCGTCAAATATTCGCGCAAGGTCACCGGGACCTGAGCGTCGCGCAGCGATGTGAAGAATTGCAGGAACATGGGATACAGATTGCCCGCCGGACCGCTGGCGTCAAGGGCCCGGACTGTACATACCGCGCGCACTCACCAATACTCACGCATACCAGACAGGCCTAGACCGGGTGGGTTTTTCCTCTAGAATTGAGCCATAAACGGCTTATTCCGGCAGGGGAAATTCAATGGGGATCATCGCTGCACTGATCATCGGCGCGATTGCGGGCTGGCTGGCCGGCAAGATAGTGCGCGGCGCGGGTTTTGGGCTGCTCGGCAATATCGTGATCGGTATCCTCGGCGCGCTGCTGGCGAGCTGGTTGTTGCCGCAACTGGGCGTCAGCCTCGGCGGCAGCGCATTTCGCGACATCGTCAACGCCACCATCGGCGCCGTGATCATCCTGGTGATCCTCTCGCTGGTCAAACGCTGACGAAAGGCCATCACCTCCAATCGCGACCGCCGGACCGGCGGTCGTTTACTGTTCAGGCCGGAAATGGCTCAGGAACGAACAACAAGGCAAAGAGATAAATGAAATTTACCGGCACCAAGGACTACGTCGCCACCGAGGACCTCAAGGTCGCGGTCAACGCCTCGATCGTGCTCGAGCGCCCGCTGCTGATCAAGGGCGAGCCCGGTACCGGCAAGACCGTGCTGGCCGAGGAAGTCGCCAAGGCGCTCGGCGCGCCATTGCTGACCTGGCACATCAAGTCCACCACCAAGGCGCAGCAGGGCCTCTACGAATATGACGCGGTATCGCGGCTGCGCGACAGCCAGCTCGGCGATTCCAGGGTCTCCGACATCTCGAACTACATCAAGCGCGGCAAACTGTGGGAAGCCTTCACCCACGACAAGCGCCCGGTGCTGCTGATCGACGAAATCGACAAGGCCGACATCGAATTCCCTAACGACCTCTTGCTCGAACTCGATCGCATGGAGTTCTTCGTCTACGAGACCGGCGAGAACATCAAGGCGAGCCTGCGCCCGATCGTGATGATCACCTCGAACAACGAGAAGGAGCTGCCGGACGCGTTCCTGCGCCGCTGCTTCTTCCACTACATCAAATTCCCCGACGCCGACACCATGAACCGGATCGTCGACGTGCACTTCCCCGGCATCAAGAAGCGCCTGGTGGAAGAAGCGTTGCGGATCTTCTTCGAGGTGCGCGAAGTGCCGGGCCTGAAGAAGAAGCCGTCAACGTCGGAGCTGCTCGACTGGCTCAAGCTGCTGCTCAACGAAGACATCACCCCGGAAATGCTGCGGGAGCGCGATCCGCGCAAGCTGATCCCGCCGTTGCACGGTGCGCTTTTGAAGAACGAGCAGGACGTGCATCTGTTCGAACGGCTGGCGTTCCTCAGCCGCCGCGAAGTCTAGTTCGCAAAGCGATCGGCGCCAGAACACCGGTTCTGGCGCTTTGCTTTTGAAACGACAAAGCCGACAACAAGAAGCCAACAACAAGAAGAACAGGGAAGATGAACGTTCAAACCCAGATTCACGCCGCCTCGCCCGGTCATACCGAGCATTTCGACGTCCTGATCGCGGGCGCCGGCATCTCCGGTGTTGGTGCCGCCTACCACCTCACCACGCAATGTCCGGGCACGAGTTTTGTCGCCCTCGAAACCCAGAAGACCTTTGGCGGCACCTGGAGCACGCACCGTTATCCGGGCATCCGCTCCGACAGCGACCTTCATACGTTCGGCTACCGCTTCAAGCCGTGGACCTCGGCGCCGATCGCCAGCGCGGCCGAGATCCTCAAATATATGGGCGATGTGATCGACGAGAATGATCTCGCCCGTCACATCCGCTACCAGCACACCATCAATTCGGCGACCTGGTCGAGCGAGCAGAACCTCTGGACCATCGAGGCCACGCGGAGCGACACCGGCGAAAGACTTCGCTTCACCACCCATTTCTTCTGGATGTGCCAGGGCTATTACCGTCACACCGAGGGCTACACGCCCGAGTGGAAGGACATGGCCAAGTTCAAGGGCCAAATCGTCCATCCGCAGAAATGGCCTGAGGATCTCGACTACAAGAACAAGCGCGTCATCGTGATCGGCTCCGGCGCCACCGCGGCGACGCTGATCCCGGCGCTGGCCAATGACGTCGCGCATGTCACCATGCTGCAGCGTTCGCCGACCTATTTCCGCACCGGCCGCAACGCCATCGAAATCGCCGAGCAACTGCGACAGCTGCAGGTCGACGAGAAATGGATTCACGAAATCACGCGCCGGAAAATCCTGTTCGATCAGGACGCTTTTACCCGCAAGACCTTTGAGGAACCGGAGGCGGCGAAGAAGGATTTGTTGTCGGCGGTGGAGGCCTATCTCGGCAAGGATTACGACGTCGCGACCCACTTCACGCCAAAATACCGGCCGTGGCGGCAGCGCATCGCCTTCATTCCCGATGGCGACCTGTTCCAGGGCATCAAGTCTGGCAAGGCCTCGGTCGTCACCGACGAGATCGAGTGCTTCACCGAGAAGGGCATCCTGCTGAAATCCGGCAAGGAGCTCGAAGCCGACATCATCATCACCGCGACCGGCTTCAACCTCAGTGCAAACGGCGACATCGAATTTTCGGTCGATGGCAAGAAGCTGGATTTCGCCGATACCGTGACCTATCGCGGCATGATGTTCACCGGCGTGCCCAACCTGGTCTGGGTGTTCGGATATTTCCGCGCCAGCTGGACCCTGCGCGTCGACCTCGTCGCCGACTTCGTGTGCCGGCTGCTCAACCACATGAAGGAAACCGGCGCCAAGAAAGTGACGCCGCAGCTGCGGCCCGAAGACCACAACATGCCGCTATTACCCTGGATCGACCCGGAAAATTTCAATCCCGGCTACATGATGCGCGGCATGCACCTGCTGCCCAAGCGCGGCGACAAGCCGGAATGGCAACACAACCAGGATTACTGGGCGGAAAAGGACGAGTTTCCGGCCATCGACCTGAAGGATCATGTGTTCGTCTACGGCTGAAACCAGCCCGGATTGGCTTGAGGGCTTCTGAACCGCTCCCTCGGGAGCGGTTTTTTATTACCTTTCTTGGCGCATTGTAGCCAAACTATGTATACTGATTATGCAATTTTACGGCATAATCGGCAAAGCACCTCGACTTTATCGCCAATACTGTATACAGCTTGCACTCAAGCATCAGTTAGGAGTGCAGCCATGCCGTCATCGTTCCCGCTCAATGCCTGGTACGCCGCCGCCTGGGACGTCGATCTCAAGCACGCGCTGTTTCCCCGCACGATCTGCGGCAAGCACGTGGTGATGTACCGCCGCTCCGACGGCCAGGTGGCCGCGCTGGAGGACGCCTGCTGGCATCGGCTGGTGCCGCTGTCCAAGGGGCGGCTCGATGGTGACACCGTCGTCTGCGGCTATCACGGGCTGAAATACAATGCGCAGGGCCGCTGCACCTACATGCCCTCGCAGGAGACCATCAACCCGTCCGCCTGCGTGCGCTCCTATCCCGTGGTCGAGCGGCATCGCTTCGTCTGGCTGTGGATGGGCGACCCGGCACTGGCCGATCCGGCGTTGGTGCCTGACATGCACTGGAACGACGATCCGGCCTGGGCCGGCGACGGCAAGACCATTCAGGTGAAATGCGACTACCGCCTTGTGGTCGACAATCTGATGGACCTCACCCACGAGACCTTCGTGCACGGCTCCAGCATCGGCAACGACCACGTCGCCGAAGCCCCGTTCGACGTCACCCACGGCGAGCGCACCGTGACGGTGACGCGCTGGATGCGCGGCATCGAGCCGCCGCCGTTCTGGGCCGCGCAACTCGGCAAGCCCGGCCCGGTCGACCGCTGGCAGATCATCCATTTCCAGGCGCCCGGCACCGTCAACATCGACGTCGGCGTGGCGCCCGCCGGCACCGGCGCGCCGGAAGGCGACCGCTCGCAGGGCGTCAACGGCTTTGTCCTCAACACCATGACGCCGGAGACCGACACCACTTGTCACTATTTCTGGGCGTTCGTCCGCAATCACCGCCTCACCGAACAGAAGTTGACCACCGAAATCCGCGAAGGTGTCGCCAACATTTTTCGCGAAGACGAGATCATCCTGGAGGCGCAGCAGCGCGCCATGGACGAGAACCCGGATCGCACCTTCTACAATCTCAACATCGACGCCGGCGCGATGTGGGCGCGGCGCGTGATCGACCGCATGGTGGCGCGCGAAAATTCGCCGCCGACCGCGCAAGCGGCGGAATAGCGCCATGAGCGAAGCGGAGTAAGAACATGAGCGAACGCGATCCCGAACGCTCAGTCTCGCAGACGGTGCGGGCCCAGCTCGCGCTGCGCGACATGATCCTGTCCGGCCAGTTGCGTCCGGGCGAGCGCATCAGCGAACTGCAGGCGGTCGAGATCACCGGCGTGTCGCGGACACCGGTGCGGCTGGCGCTGGTCCGGCTCGAAGACGAAGGCCTGCTGCAGGCGATCCCCTCCGGCGGCTTCATGGTGAAGGCGTTCACCGAGCGCGACATTCTCGATTCGATCGAGCTGCGCGGCACGCTGGAAGGCCTCGCCGCCCGCTTCGCCGCCGAGCGCGGCGCCAGCGCGCGCAGCCTCGAGCCGCTGAAGGAATGCCTCGCCGATCTCGATCAACTGGTCCGGCAGGATCCGGTCTCGGTCGAAGCGTTCTCTGCCTATGTCACCCTGAACGCGCGCTTTCACGCGCTGCTCACCGAGCTTTCCGCCAGCCCGCCGCTGATCCGGCAGATCGACCGCGTCTCGGCATTGCCATTTGCGTCGCCGAGCGGTTTTGTGATGGCGCAATCGGCGCTGCCGGAAGCGCACCAGATCCTGCTGATCGGGCAGGACCATCACCGCATCGTGGTCGACGCGATCGAGAACCGCGAGGGCGCCCGCGCCGAAGCCATCATGCGCGAGCATTCCCGCCTCGCCGCGCGCAACCTGCGGCTGGCGCTGCGCAACCGCACGCATCTCGACTTGCTGCCCGCGCTCGCTTTGCTTCAATCCCCTGCTGAATAGGGATCGTCATGCGGTTTGCCGAACAATGGAACTGGTGCACAGTCGATGCGACCCGCGATGTCACGCTTGGCATCCGCGAATTCCGCCTGCGCCCTGACGGCGGCGCGGCGCCCTACCCGCCCGGCAGCCACCTCAACGTCGCCGTGCTGATCGACGGACAACCGGCGCGACGGTCCTATTCGCTGGTTGGCGACCGCGATCCCCATACCTATCGCATCGCGGTGCGGCTGGCGCCGGACAGCCGCGGCGGCTCGCGCGCGATGTGGAATCTCAAGCCGGGCGCGCGGATCGAAATTTCCAGCCCATCATCGCTGCTTGAGATCGACTGGAACAGGCAGAACTATTGCCTGATCGCGGGCGGCATCGGCATCACCCCGATCACAGCGATCGCCAGCGCCCTGCACCGCCGGAATATCGACCTGCACCTGCACTACGCCGTGAAGTCGCGCGGCGACGCCGCTTATCTCAGCGAATTGTCTTCGGCGCTCGGCGACCGGCTGATCGTTCACGCCAGTGACGAAGGCGCGCGGCTCGATCTCGATTTAACCTTCCGCGCGCTGCCGTCGGATGCGGTTGCGATCATGTGCGGCCCGATGCGGATGCTGGAGACGGCGCGGCGCGCCTGGAACGACGCTGGCAGAGCGCCCGCCGATCTGCGCTACGAGACCTTCGGCTCCAGCGGCCTGCTGCCGACGGCGGAATTCCGCGTGCGGCTAAAAGATTCCGGTGCCGAACTTGTCGTTTCGCCGAACAGCTCGATGCTCGACGTGCTCAATGACGCCGGCTTCGAGGTGATGTCGGACTGCCAGCGCGGCGAATGCGGCGTCTGCGCGGTCGACGTCATTGCCGTCGATGGCGCGATCGACCACCGCGATGTGTTCTTCAGCGAGCAGCAGAAGAAAGACAACCGCAAGATCTGCCCGTGCGTGTCGCGTGCAGTTGGTATCGTCACCATCGACACGCTGTACCGGCCCGAAGCGGCCTAGGCAAAAGACGGATGCGGCGCGCCTTGTGTGCCGTTCCGCGCGACAGCATCGAGCGCCGCCGCAAGCTCCTCATCGGATAGTGCGAGGCCGAAGGTTTCGGTCAGGACATCCCGATATTCATCCTTGTCGGCGAGCATTCGCCGTTCGACCTCGCCTGTGGCGTGGCGCACATTCAGCCGCGCGTTGAACAGGGTGATGCGGGTACGGTTCGCCCCCGGACGCGCCGCGATCAAGTTGCTGCGATGAGGACTATCGGGATGACTGGCGGTAAACCAGTTGCCGATATAGTATTCGGCATCGACGCGCGGCAGCAGCACGACGCGGTAGATATGCTCCCATCGGTCTCCCAGACGCGATTGCAGGGTCAATTCGTCTCCCATCCGGATGAAACGCATCACCTCGTGCGGCGTATCCTGTTCGAGATCAGGAGACAATTGCAGCGGTGCGGTCGGCGCCAGATTGCCGAAGCCGACATCGACCAGATACGGCCCTTCCGGTAGATTGACCTGCAGCACCATGTGAAGCATCGGGCGCGGCGCGTCGATCGCGAATCCACGCACAACGCGGACCTGCAAGCTGGCGACGTCGAAGCCCAGCGAGCGCAACCCGCCGCGGAACAGCATGTTCTGCTCGAAGCAATAGCCGCCACGGCGGCTGCCGATCATCTTTCGCTGCAGCGAATGCAGATCGAGCTTTGGCACCCGGTCCAGCAGCACGTCGATACTCTCATAGGAAATCGCCGCTGAATGCGCCTCGACCAGCCCGCGCAAAGTCGCAAGCGTGGGTGCGCGCGATCCCGCATATCCAATTCGACCGAACCAGGCGTCTTGATCGAAAAGATCGTCTGGCATGGCGAAATACCCTAGACCCGTGCCGCCTCCGGCGCGGCCTTGCCGCGGATCATGTCGGAGGCCTTGTCGGCGATCATCATGGTAGAGGCGTTGAGATTGGCCGAGATCATCCTCGGCATGATCGAGGCATCGACCACGCGAAGGCCCTGCAGCCCGTGGACGCGCAGCTGGTCGTCGACCACGGCCCATTTGGCATCCGCCGGTCCCATCCGGCAGGTACAGCCCGGATGGAACGTGGTGGTGCCGCGCTCGGTTGCGGCGGCGAGAAACTCGTCGTCGCTCTGCACCTTGGGGCCGGGGAAATCCTCATAGGCGTAATATTGCGACAGCGGGGTGGAGGCCAGCAGCCGGCGCGCCAGCTTCATGCCGGCGACGACGACGCGGCGATCGAGCTCCTCGACCAGATAATTGGTCTGGATGATCGGCGGCGCGAACGGATCGGCGGAACGGATACGGACATAGCCGCGGCTCTCGGGGCGCTGCTGCCACGAGGCGATGGTCATGCCGGGCTCGTCCTCGAGCTGGCCCTGCACGCCCTCCTTGTAGCTCGCCGGTGTGAACGTCAGCTGCAGGTCGGAGCTTTCGGTGGTCTCGCCGGAATGCCAGAAGCAATAGACCATGGTCGGCGACAGCGAGAGCAGCCCGCGCCGCGTCGTCGCCCATTTCAGCGCTTCGACCCACAGACTGAGCCCCCGCCGCAGTTCGTTGATGGTCCGGATGTTCTTGACGCGCGCCACCGAACGCGGCGCGTAATGATCCTGCAGGCCCTCGCCGACGCCGGGCAACGCGTGACGCACCTCGATGCCGTGCGACTGCAGCAGCTCCGGCGAGCCGACGCCGGACAATTGCAGCAGCTGCGGCGAATTGTACGTGCCGCCGGACAGGATGACTTCCTTGTTGGCGCGCACTTCGACGGGAACGCCGCCCTTGCCGCCCCTGAGGTAGCGCACGCCGACCGCGCGCTTGCCTTCGAAGATGATGTTGGTGACATGCGCATGGGTGCGGACATGGACGTTCGGCCGCTTCCGTGCCGGATGCAGGAACGCGGTCGCGGCACTGACGCGCAGGCCGTTCTTAATGGTGCGCTGGGCGTAGGAGACGCCTTCCTGGATCACGCCATTGTAATCGGGGTTGCGCGGAATGCCCAAGCTCATGGCGCCAGCCATGAACGCCTCGCACAGCGGATCCCGCCAGTCCATGGTGGTGACGGTCAGATTGCCGTCACGCCCGCGATAGGTGTCTTCCCCCTCGCCGACGCGCCGCTCAAGCCGCCTGAAATAGGGCAGCACGTCCGGATAGCCCCAGCTGCGATTGCCGAGCTGCGCCCAGGTGTCGAAATCCTGGCGCTGGCCGCGGTTATAAATGTGGCCGTTGATCGACGACGAACCGCCGAGCGTCTTGCCGCGCGGCGCATAGATGCTGCGGCCGCCGGTCCAGGGGCCGGGCTCCTGCTGATAGGCCCAATTGACGCTCTTCATGTGGAACGTCTTGATGAAGCCGGCCGGCAGATGGATGTAGGGATGCCAATCCTTGCCGCCTGCTTCGAGCACGCAGACGCTGGTGCCTGCATCTTCGCTCAGGCGATTGGCGAGCACGCTGCCCGCGGAGCCCGCACCGATAATCACATAATCGAACGTTTCCATCGCACTTTCTTCTGCCGCGGGCCGAATAACTACCGCAGTCTGTCGTTGAGTTGATAATTGAGATGCGCCTTCACCGTCGGCCATTCGCTGGCGATAATGCTGAAGACCACGGTATCGCGCAACGTGCCATTCGGCGCGATCACATGGTTGCGCAAGATGCCATCCTGCTTGGCGCCCAGACGTTCGATGCCGCGGCGGCTCTGCTGATTGAAGAAGTGCGTGCGGAACTCTACCGCAATGCAATCGAGCGTCTCGAACGCGTGCGTCAGCAACAGCAATTTGCACTGCGTGTTGACGGCGCTGCGCTGCACGCGCTTGGCGTACCAGGTGGAGCCGATCTCGACGCGCCGGTTGGCGGCATCGACATTCATGTAGGTCGTCATGCCCGCGACCTTGCCGTCGGCATCGAATACCGTGAACGGCAGCATCGAGCCCGCCGCCTGCAAGCCGAGCCGGCGATCGATCTCCTTGGTCATGTCATCAGGCGCCGGCACGAAGGTGTACCAGAGATTCCACAGCTCGCCGTCGCGCACCGCTTCGATCAAGCCATCGCGCTGATCGTGCGACAGTGGTTCGAGCCGCGCGTGGGCGCCGCGAAGGGTAACCGGTTCAAGCCAGGGCATCTTAGTTATCCTCTCTCCGCCGTCATTCCGGGATGGTCCGAAGGACCAGACCCGGAATCTCGAGATCCCGGGTTCGATGCTTCGCATCGCCCCGGGATGACGATCGCGTTTTACGCGATCGTCACTTATTCAAAAAGTTAAGCGGCAGCCCCGGCCGCGGCCAGTCCATCGCGATCAGTTCGCCTTTGCCCGACAGCGTGATGTACGCGGTCTTCAGGTCAGACCCGCCGAAGGCGATATTGGTGGTGACGCGGTCGCCGGTCGGCACCTGCTCGACGAGGGTACCGTCGGGGGCGATCACGGAAATGCAGCCCGAGATCAGCGTCGCCACGCAGATATTGCCGGATGCTTCGACCGCCAGCGAATCGAACATCTGATAGCCGCCGAGACCGGCGATCGGCTTGCCGCGCTCGCCGCGATAGATCACCTCGCGCGGCTTGATGGTCCCCGGCTCGGAAACCTCATAGGCCCACAACCGCGCCGTCGGAGTCTCCGCGATATAGACCGTCTTCTCGTCCGGCGACAGCCCGATACCGTTGGCGGGCAGCACGCCGTGAACGCCTTCGACGATCTCCTTCATGCCCGGCTTGAGATAATAGAACGCGCCGACATCCATCTCGCGGGCGCGGCGCTTGCCGAGATCGGAGAACCAGAGTCCGCCATGCCTGTCGAACACCAGGTCGTTCGGGCCCCGCAACGCATGCTCGCCGCATTTGTCGACCACCGTCTCGACCTTGCCGCTTTGCAGATCCACGCGCTGGATCGAGCCGCCGAGATAGTCATCGGCCTGCGGCCCCGGCATGATCATGTTGCGCGTGGGAATCCAGCTGAAGCCGCCATTGTTGCAGACATACATTTTGCCGTCGGGACCAAGCGCCGCACCATTGGGGCCGCCGGGAATCTCCGCCACCACCTCCTTGCGGCCGTCGGGCCAGATCCGCGTCAGCCGCCGGCCGCGGATTTCGACCAGCACGACCGAACCATCCGGCATGACCACCGGACCTTCCGGAAACTCCAGATCGGTGGCGAGAACGCGGATATTTCCCATGAAATCCTCCCGGCTTTTTATGGCTGCAGGCGGATTTTGGCTCAATCCCGCACACGCAACATTTCGTTGCGTGACCTTATGGCAAAGCATATCAGAATTGCCAACCCGGCGACCTGCGCAACAGGTATGCCGCGCTCCCCGGAGACGAATTCCTCCGGCCTCGGTCGCCTGCGGATTAAGGGGATCGAAATCCGGTCGAACTTCAGTCAGCCCCGCCGGCTCCCGTACGGCCGCGCCACCAGCGAACGGATATCCGATAGCTGTACCGCAAAAGGCGTATGGGCCGTTTCAGCTTACTCGTACAAATACCCGACCGGTTTGCCTTCGTTGCGCAGCGGACGAACGTCCTTCCGCGTAATGATTTGACCAGCCAGGCCGTCAATTTCGTCGCGCTGCGTCGGCGTCCAGCTGCGAAGATTCTCCATGCCTTTCAGCAAGCCCAGTCGGAGGATTTGGGTATTTTCACCCAGCCCGACCAGATCGATCGTGTTCTTGCCCGCCGTGACCGTATCGCCGGTCGCAAGTTCAAAATTCTCGGCCGCGCTGTTCGTGAATTGGGCCGTGCCGCGAATGACGCGATAGATGACAACCTCACCTTTCCCGAGAAAGGCGGTTTCCGCTGCTGCGGAGCTACTCTTGGGCAACAGCGACTGGCCGCGCGGGTCGGTCGCGATGATATGTCCAGTTGTAAGGCGACCGCTCGGAATCTCGATTCCGATATCGCGCACGTAAACAGGCCCGGCGGATTTGATCGGCGAGCCTGCCGGCAGTGGTTTGTAGAGTGCTTCCAGCTCCAGCGGATCCTGCAGCCAGAAACAGGCATCGGCAGGACGGTCGTGCAGCGGATGGCTCCAGGCTACACGTGGCGTTTCCTCTTCGTTGATGTGATCATGATCCACCACCGTCGGGTTGGGGAAGGTCGTGGGATCGGTGATGAAGGCTTCAAGAAATTTGCCCGAATAGCCCATCGACATCGGATCCGGCACTACCGTCTGGGGCGTTTTCAGGTTTTCTTCGGTGGACAATCCCGACCAGGTGTAAAACAGCTGGCGATGCACGATCGCGCTTTGCAGCATCACCGCACCGGGACCGACGTAGTAAAACCGGCCATCGTAATCGAAGGTGAATACGCCGGATGTGACCAGCACGAGCTGGTAACCGCCGGGCGGAAGGTGAAGATGGAAATCGGTCGGGCCGGTGTCGGAGCGGTAAATCGGCAGATTTGTCGCAACCTCGTGGAGCAGGAAGGTTTCGTTATTGGCATGAAAGCCTTCGTTCGCGCGATTGTAGAGGGCTTGCGGGCGATAGGTCGGCTCGTGCTTGGCATCCCGATCGCGGTCGATCGCCACGAAGTTCGTTTTATTGAGACGGAGGGCATCGCCGTCCGGGCGAGTAAGGCCAGGCCATTTGAGATCAACCGCGGCATGTATATTCATGGCACCCTTCAATCCCTGAATTTTAGCGAGACCCAAGTCTGCTCAAATTTTGCCTGTTCAAGTTTGCCTGTTCAAATTGGCTGCTCAGCTTTGGCAGAGCGCTCGGAGTCGCCGGTCGATCCTGACGGACTTATGCTGCAATGCGAATTCCGGGCCAGTTCGAGCGCGCAGCATCGCATCGACTCCCAAACCACGCTTTGGGGCGGGGTGATTGAAATAATTCAAGGCGTACAGGATGTTAGACAGCCCGCCGCGTGACGCTGCCTTACCCCTTATCGCCAACTTCGCAACTCAAGCGAAATAGCGAGAGCTGCCTTGCGTAAATTGTCAGCAAGCCTTGCCAGGAAACGCGCAGTTCTATGCCGCGAGACTGATCTGCCGTCCCCCCTGCTCTGGTTGGTCATGCAGTCGGATCATCCCGGAGAGAATTCATGCACGGCGCGTCGGCCTCGCGCTCCGGCGCTCGCCCCGAAGGTGATGGATTTCGCTGGCGCCAACCCATTCCACGAGCCGCCCTAGTCCCTCACCGGTATCCATATCTCAAGCCCGCCATTGCCGGTGAGCGGATCGAATTTCTCGTCGTAGCGTTCGAAGCTCGGCGCGTCGGCGGCCTTCATGCCGGACGCCGGCAGCCAGTGATTCCAGATCGTGTTGACGGTGCGCCTGATCGTCGAGATGTGCTCTGAGTGGGTAAACACGGCGTATTTCTGTTCGGGAATCCGCACGCACTGAAATTCACGCGGCAGGTCGGAGAAGTCGGTCACTTCGACGGCGGCGACGTAGTCGAAATTGCCGGCATCGTCGGCGTTGCAACAGACGCCATAGGCGACCTTGCCGATCCGTCCGGGGACGCGGTCGATGGTCTGATGGAAACGCTGCCACAGGCTGGGAATGAAGGCGCCCTGGTTTTCGTGGGTGCAGCGTTCGCCGACGCCGGCGACGAGCAAGGCCTTGCCGGTTTCGAAACGCGGGGCCTTGAGGTGATCGAGTGCGGTTGAAATCATGACGATGGGCTCCTGAAGCTTGAGGCGATCAAGGCACGTTCCGGCGCGGACCGTCTCGGGCGTAACGCCGAAATGGTCGCGGAACGCGCGGGTGAAGGCTTCGTGAGAACTATAATCCGCCTCCAGCGCCAGGCTGAGAATGTCGGGCGCGCCGGCCGCCAGCGCACGCGCCGCGTTAGACAGGCGACGCGCGCGCACATAGCGCATGACCGAGCACCCGGTCGCGGCCGCGAACGCCCGCACCAGATGGAAGCGCGAGACGCCGGCGATCGCTGATATCTCGTCGAGGGTCAACGCCTCGGCAAGATGGCTTTCGATATACCAGAGCGCCTTCTGGGCTGGATTCATCGGTGACAGCCTTCAATCGAAGCGGCCGCATCATGAACGCTTGCCGCGCGCTGCATTTGACCGGCATTGCTCTCGCGGTCGCCATAGCGGAGCGGGAACCGTGGTTTGCTGCGCTTCGCCCGGAATGACGGCGTTACTTCGCAGCCGGCGCCGCATCCTTTGCCGCCGGCGCGTCGGCTTTCTTCTTCAATTCCTCCGCCGTCTTCTTCTGCAGATCGTCCACGAACTTCTGCAGCGCAATGAAGCTTCCCTTCAGGGCCTCGATCTGCCGGTTGGCGGCATCGAGCTTCTGCTGGTGGTCCTGTGTCATCTTGTTGATGGTCTTTTGCAGGAAGTCGACATTGCTCTGCAGACAGGAGGTGCGCCGCTCCATGGTCTTTTCGACGGTGCAGATTTCAATGCCGGGAACATCCTGCGCGTAGCTCGGGTACGGCATCAGCAGTACGACTGCGGCGGCAGTGGTTTTTGCAATCCGGGAAATCATACGATCCTCACTCAATCATCGTTCCATCGCGCAACAGACAAGTCGATCACATCAAATTGCGCGTATCAGGCCGCAGGCTGCAGCGATACCACACTGATACCGCATTCAGGCGCTGAGATTCCCGCTTATTGGTGGATGGACTTTGGCCGGGGAACCCAAACGTAAAGGTTTGCACGCCCCGGAAGTGGAGATTGAGCCTATGGCAACGCGCGAGAGACGGCTGGCACAATTCGATGGCAACGGGGAACCGCCGCCGGACCGGCCGATAGAGGTGCTTTGCGAAGATCATAGCGGCACGTATCAGTTGCCGTTCGCCTGCCGATGGATCGAGGGGCAATGGCGCAATGAGCGGACCGGCGGCGCGGTCGAGGCGACCGTGGTCGGCTGGCGGCTGCCGCGGGTTAGCAGTCAGGTTTGACAGGCATTTTCCGGGCGAAGCGACTTATTGCTCGCGACTTTCTAGGTTCCTAGCGCCTCGCAGGCGCAGCCGGGAGCACGGCGCCTTGTGCCGGATTGCGACGGGATCGGACGTCGCCTGAGCGATCCCTTAAGTTTTGGAACGCGGACGGAACGAACCGCGCCCGAATCACGGGTTTGGCGCCGTACTCCCTTGTTCACGGCTAGATGTCGGCTGAAAGGTCAGGCGGCGCACCACATGCAGCACGGCCATGATCGGCCACATCCAGCGCCCGACGACAAAGGTTAATTCCTCCGGAGATGACATGGCGTCACCGCCGCTGATAGCCAGCATCAACGACGCACAGCCTTGATGGCATCGCTTTAAGCAAATCCGACCCGATGCTTGAGCCCGTCTAACGGGCACAGCGCGCTCGCGCTGCCTAATATTCGACCTCGAGCTCTTCGATGTCGGCGGGCTCGGCCTTGGCGGCTTCGATCCACTCCTGCATCTCCGGCATCGCCATGATGGTCTTGGCATAGGCGGCAAGCGTCGGCTCGAGCTTCACGTCATAGGTCATGAAGCGGGTCACGACCGGGGCATACATGGCATCGGCCATAGTGCGCTCGCCGAACAGGTACGGCCCGCCGGACTGAGCCAGGCACTCGCGCCAGATGGTGCAGACGCGGTCGATATCGGCCTGCGCGCGCGACCAGATCTTGAAGCCCGGGAAGTGTCCCTTCAGATTGACCGGCAGCGAGGCCCGCAGCGTCGTGAAGCCGGAGTGGATTTCGCCGCAGATCGAACGGCAATGCGCCCGCTGCACCCGGTCGGCCGGCAACAGGCCGGCATCCGGCATCACCTCGTTGAGGTATTCACCGATCGCCAGCGTATCCCAGACGGTGGCGCCGTCGTGCCGCAGGCACGGCACCAGGATCGACGACGACAGCAGCAGGATTTCAGCCCGCGCCGACGCATCGTCGGGTGCGGTCACGACCTCCTCGAACGGAAGACCCGAGAATTTCGTCAGCAGCCAGCCGCGCAGCGACCACGACGAATAATTCTTGCTGCTGATGGTCAGTGTCGTTTTCGCCATATGGCCTCTTCCCCTGCCGCCGCCTGAACATCCTCCGCGCGACGAAACGGACGGTCGCGTTGCAGCGTCACCGCCCATTGCCTCTACGTCGGGCATTTTACGCAGCAAGCGACGTGCCAGTTTATCACATGCCTGTTTACGAGGCTATTTGACTCCTTTCTGGCTTCGATATTGCATGGCAGCATGGGACAGGGGCGGATGTAAATGAAATCAATGATGTACCAAGCCTACCAGAACCACATGGACCTGACGGCGCCATGGCGGACGGGGGCCTCGGCCGCGCTCGGATATCTCAACCTCGTGCCGCAAGGTGGGTCCGACAAGATGTTCGGGCGGCTGGCGGCGGCGCTCGAACTGATCTCGCGCACCTCGCTGACCTACACCCGGCCGGCCTACGGCATCGACAAGGTGATGGTCGGCAACCAGGAATTGGAGGTGACCGAGGAGGTCGCCTTTGCCACGCCGTTCGGCTCGCTGCTGCGCTTCAAGAAGGAGCATGCGCCGGAGCAGCCGAAACTGCTGCTGGTGGCGCCGATGTCCGGCCATTTTGCGACGCTGCTGCGCGGCACCGTCAAGACGCTGCTGCAGGACCACGACGTCTACATCACCGACTGGCACAACCCGCGCGACATTCCGCTCAATGCCGGCCGCTTCGGCCTAGAGGACTACACCGACCATTTGATCAGCTTCCTCGACAAGATGGGCCCGCGCTCGCACATGGTGGCGATCTGCCAGCCATCGGTGTCAGCACTGGCGGCGGCGGCCGTCATGTGCGAGCAAAATCACCCGGCGCGGCCGGCGACGCTGACGCTGATGGCGGGGCCGATCGACACCCGCATCCAGCCGACCAAGGTCAACGATTTCGCCAAGAGCAAGCCGATCAAATGGTTCGAGGAGAATTTGATCAACTACGTGCCGCTGCAATGCAAGGGCGCGTTCCGGCAGGTGTATCCCGGCTTCGTGCAGCTCACCGCGTTCGTCTCGATGAATCTCGAGCGCCACATCAAGCAGCACATCGACCTCGCGCAGCATCTGGCCAAGGGCGAGAAGGACAAGGCCGACATCATCAAGACGTTCTACGACGAATATTTCGCGGTGATGGACCTGCCGGCGGAATTTTACATCGAGACCGTGCGCGACGTGTTTCAGGAGCATCTGCTGCCGCTTGGCAGACTGACGCACCGCGGCAAGCCGGTGAACCCGGCCGCGATCAAGCGCATGGGCCTGATGACGGTCGAAGGCGAAAAGGACGACATCTGCTCGATCGGCCAGACGCTGGCCGCGCAAGACCTCTGCACCGGCGTGCGCGCCTATCGCCGCGTCCACCACATGCAGGCCGGCGTCGGCCATTACGGCGTGTTCTCGGGCAAACGCTGGAACAACGAGATCTATCCGCTGCTGCGGGATTTCGTGCATGTGAATTCGTGAGGGGGGAGATCGTTCGCTGTGCGTCGTAGCGAGCCTCGCGTAAATTTCCGCGTCGTCCCTGCGAACGCAGGGACCCATAACCACCAGCGATAATTGCTTTTGCGCGCAGGTCGTTATCTTCTTTTTTCAACAACAGGGGCCGCGGCGTCGCGATGAGCGCAATGCGCTCACGCTGGGGTCCCGGCGTTCGCCGGGACGACGTGGATGAATGTGTGTTCGCATTCTCGCGACGCGGGTTGGCCTACGCGGGCAGGTGAACCCGCATCAGCTCCGAAGCTGCCTTGGTAGCTCCGCAGAGGCTTCGGCCGAGCAGATGGCGGTGAAGAAATTCGATCTCGTCGGCAACCACGGCCTCATGGGCCGGCCCGTCGTAAATGTCGAAATGATCGACGCCTGGATAGATTCGGAGCTCGCCTTTCGGGGCTTGCCGCGCGGCCTCGATGGCAGGTCCGGGCCTGGCCACCTGATCGTCCGCAGCGACGCAAACCAGCCAGGGGCAGTGCAGCGAGGCGGCATGCCGGATCGGATTGTAGGGAGGACCCAGCAGCCAGGACGCCGAGACTCGATTGCGCCACCGGGATTCCTCACCGATTGCGACCACGCGACGCCAACCGACCTCGGCGCCGGGCGCGCTGATCAACGCCGCCTCATCGGGCTGACCAACGGCAGCCAGATAACCGCCCTCCATGGCCGCAGCCTTCATTTGCTCCAGAACGTGCCGAGGCTTGGCGTAGGTCTGGGAATCCCTGTCGAGAAATGGCACCTGGCTGATCACCGCGGCCACCTTGGGGTCTTCCGCCGCCGCGGCGAGCGCGTTGCCTCCGCCCAGCGAAGAACCAAACGTCGCCACGCGCCCGGCATCGATATCGGGTAGCGAACGCGCCAGCGCGATGGCCGCGCGCCAGTCTTCCAACTGAAGCGAAGGCTCGAAAAAATCCGGCTCGCCCGTGCTGTCGCCAAACCCCCGATAGTCGAAAACCAGCGCCGCGATGCCGGCGGCGGCAAACCGTTCGGCGAACGCGCCAAGACGGTCCCGGCGCGTGCCGGTCAAGCCGTGCGCCATGACGATAACAGGCCTCGCTCCCTTGTCCGCCGCCGCGGGATAAAACCACGCAGCGCAGGTGTCCTGGCCGGAGGCGAAGGTTAATTCCATTCGGATCATACTCATTGAAATTCTCCTCCTTGTTGATGATACGGCCCGCGGCTACCAGGCAGCGAACCGAACCGGGGAATGATCCCGGTTCGATCCGTTTCGAGAGAGGCCATCAACCCGATCAGGCCGCGCGCAAAATGTTGAGCTGCTGCAACGCAGTCACGCCGTCGTCCAGGCCGATCTCTTCGGCGATCTTGCCGTTGTCGACGCGGAGCACGGTCGTTCCGGTGAAGCGCATTCTCCGGCCCGAGGCCGCCGGCAATGATCCGATGATGAAATCATCGAAAGCAGGCCCGCTATGCGTGCCGCCACCTTCCCAGCGGCCGACGACGTAATCGCCTTCCGCGATCAAGTCCGCCGCGCCCCAGAAGTTCAAATCCGGAAACGCATTGCGGAATCCGATCATGAATTGCTTCACGTCACTGCGACCGCGGCGCGGCGCATGCAGCGAATACTGCAACAGCATGTCAGGCGCAGCCAGCTCGTCGACGATGTCGGGGTTCCAGGGATTGCCCCAGAACTCCTTGAACCAGCGGCCGACAACCGCCTTGTTTTTCGCTTGCTTCGACATTTGCAACTCCTTCCATTGTGTGCCCCACAATTCGCCGCGCGGCATCGTCCCTCTCACCTAAGGCACGAGCGATGTTCCAACCACCCGTTTCCCGACGCGGAAACTCTTGCGTTGATCGCGCCTGTTCACGGCTCAAGTCGTTGGCGCGGGCTGGCGTCCTACTGTGAAGGAAGCGGGCCAGAGGGCTGGCGAAATGCACAGGATACGCGTATGGGCTGTGCATAGGCCACGACCTCACTGCCAATAGACCGGACCCCGCCACCGTCGTAGCCATCGTCCGCCAGCAACATCCGACACGTGTCGCTTGTACGCACTACGCAACTGGATTTCGCACCATGACCTTGACGACCTACTTGCTGTACCTGGCCGCCGTTGCCGTGCTGGTGCTGTCACCCGGCCCGACCATGCTGATGTGCATGACGACGGCGCTGAACGACAGCAAGTCAGGCGCGCTGGCGGCTGCGGGCGGCAGCATCACCGCGGTCCTCGGCGTCATGACGCTTTCAGCGCTGGGCCTCGGTGCGTTGCTGGCGGCGTCGGAGCTGGCCTTCACCGTGGTCAAGGTGATCGGGGCTTTCTATCTGATCTGGCTTGGCGTCAAGACGTTCTGCGACAACGCTGAAGCTGTCGATATCGAGCGGGCCGCAACGGACACCGGCAGGCGTTTGCGCGCGCACTACGTCAGAGGCCTCCTGGTCGGATCCAGCAATCCCAAGGCCATCCTGTTCTTTACCGCGTTCTTCCCGCAGTTCCTGAACCCGGTCGAGCCGCTGGTCCACCAATACGCCATCCTCGCCCTCACGTTCATCGCCTGCGAGTTCAGCGTGCTGGCGATGTGCGCCTTCGGCGTCTCGGCGATCGCTCCCGTTCTGCGCTCCAGATGGCACATGCGCTGGATCAACAAGATGACCGGAGGCCTGTTCGCGACGATGGGCGGCCTGTTGTTGTTCAGCCGCCGTCACGCCTGAGCAACTGCTACCGCGCGCGATGCTACCTGCGGAACAGCGCCAAGGACTGCGCCTTCAAGTAGTCGCCCGCCGCAGAGACGGCGGGTTAAAGGGAACCCGCCCTACGCGAGTTGGCATGATGCAAGTGTTTGGTTGTTCAACAAACTTCGCTACATCTCGCCGGAGCATTTGAAGCTAGCGCATGGTTCGGCTTACCATTGATCGGTCGGGTGTAGTTCCCGTTTGAGTACATCGATCATCAGCCCCCTTCGAAAGTCCCCCATGCCTGGCCCTGCCCCCTTCCCGCTGCGTTTCCCCCTCGCCTTCCTCACCGCCTGCGCCCTGGCCTTCACGTCCGCACCCTCGCGAGCTGCGCCCGTCGCCAATGTCCAAGAGCAAGCGCAGCAGGAAAAGGCGCCGCTGCTCGACACGCTGCGCGATCTCGTCAACATCGAATCCGGCAGCAAGGATTCCGAGGGCCTGGCCCGGCTGGCGGCGTTGATCGGCGAACGCCTGACCAAGCTCGGCGGCAAGGTCGCGATCGTCGAGCCGGCCGACATCTACCGGATGGACGACACGCCGGAAAAGCCGGGCGCCATGGTGCATGCCGAGTTCAAGGGCACCGGGACCAAAAAGATCATGCTGATCGCCCACATGGACACCGTCTATTTGCGCGGAATGCTGAAAGACCAGCCGTTCCGCATCGACGGCGAGCGCGCCTACGGGCTGGCAATCCTCGACGACAAGCAGGGCATTGCGCTGATCCTGCACGCGGTGGCGATGCTGCTGAAACTGAATTTCAAGGATTACGGCACACTGACCGTGCTGATCAACGGCGACGAGGAGATCAGCTCGCCAGGTTCGCGCAGCACCATCAGCCGCATGGCGGGCGAGCACGACGCCGTGTTCTCCTACGAAGGCGGCGGAATGGATGGCAATTTGCGCCTTGCCACCAGCGGGATCGGCGCGGCGTACCTGACGGTGGACGGCAAGGCCTCGCACGCCGGCAGCGCGCCGGACAAGGGCGTCAACGCACTGTACGAGCTGTCGCACCAGCTGCTGCAACTGAGCGACCTGTCGCGCCGCGAACACGGCCTCTCCCTGAACTGGACAGTCGCGCAGGCCGGCACCAACCGCAACGTGATCCCGGCGCAAGCCACCGCGCAAGGCGACGCACGGGCGCTGAAAGTATCCGACTTCGCCGAACTGGAAGCCACGCTGCAGCAGCGCGTCAAGACGCAGCGGATTGCCGACGCCAAGGTGCAGCTCCGGTTCGAGGCGCGCCGCCCGCCGCTGGAAGCCACAGTCGCCTCGCGTCAGCTGGCCGCCCACGGCGCCGCCATCTACGGGGAATTGGGATTGCCGTTGAAGGTGCTCGACGTCGCCACCGGCGGCGGTACCGACGCCGCCTTCGCGGCGCTGAAGACCAAGGCCGCCGTGATCGAGGGGTTTGGTCTTAGCGGCTTTGGGGCCCACTCCAACGACGCCGAGTACGTCAAGCTGGAGACCATCGTGCCGCGGCTTTATTTGTCGGCGCGCATGATCATGGATGTGTCGCAGGACAAGGTGAAATAAGGTGCTGCGATGGTTGCATGACGGGAACCGTCCCCTCGCGCACGGGTTCCCAAAATAAAAGGCCGCTGAGTGATGTCAGCGGCCTCGCTTGAATTTGTAAGTATGAAATCCTGCTCCGACAGTTCGATAGCGCAAAACCGGCCTATTGTGGATTCCGGGCAAATACGGTGATCTGCCAGGCACGCCCCGGGAGGATCGATCATGAGACCCGTACCAACGACTTTGCGCGCACTCGCACTCGGCTTCGTTACCGCCCTCGCGCTTTCAGGTGCAGCCTCTGCCGCCGAAGTGCGGGTGATGATCTCGGGCGGATTGGCCGCCGCGCATAAAGCGCTGGTGCCTGAATTCGAGCGCTTAACCGGCCACAAGGTGCTGACCGCCTACGGTCCGTCGATGGGCACGACGGCCAACGCAATCCCGGTACGGCTGGAACGCGGCGAGGCCGCCGACGTGCTGATCATGGTCGGCTATGCGCTCGACGATCTCGCCAGCAAGGGCAAGGTGATCGCTGACAGCCGCGTCGATCTGGTCAAATCGCCGATCGGCGTTGCCGTGAAATCGGGTGCACCGAAGCCGGACATCTCCAACGCGGATGCGCTGAAGCGCGCGCTGCTGGCGGTGAAAACCGTCGCCTATTCCGACAGCGCCAGCGGCGTTTATGTCTCGACCGAGATGTTCGACAAACTCGGCATCAAGGACGCCATGAAGGACAAGGCCAGGAAAATCCCGGCAACCCCGGTCGGCGAAATCGTGGCGCGCGGCGATGCCGAGATCGGCTTTCAGCAGATCAGCGAGCTGCGGCCGGTCGAAGGCATCGACATCGTCGGTCCCCTGCCGGATGAATTGCAGAAGATCACGGTGTTCTCGGCCGGGATCGCCACCGGCTCGAAAGAGCCCGACGCCGGCAGGGCGCTGATCCAATTCCTCGCCTCGCCCGCGGCGCGGCCGGAGATCGTCAAGAGCGGGATGGATCCGATCGTGGGGGCGACGAATTAGGCGGAATGGCCTTGTAGGCTCGTCCGCGGACTTACTTCACCTCTCCCGCTTGCGGGGGAGGTCGGATCGCATCGACAGATGCGATCCGGGTGGGGGCTCTATCCACACGAAGAGTGTCGCTCGCGGAGAAACCCCCACCCCAGCCGTCCCCCGCAAGCGGGAGAGGGAGTTCAGCTCCCTCGTGGAAGCAATTCGACCTAATCTCTCTACGCCCCT
Organism: Bradyrhizobium sp. LjRoot220; assembly: GCF_964252915.1. NCBI lineage: Bacteria > Pseudomonadati > Pseudomonadota > Alphaproteobacteria > Hyphomicrobiales > Nitrobacteraceae > Bradyrhizobium > Bradyrhizobium sp. LjRoot220. The sequence continues at coordinate 201,606 of NZ_CAXUPS020000010.1, read as the reverse complement.
CACCGATGCATCCCGTGCTGCATCGCCAGCAGCACGATCACCGCAAGCGCGAGCACGACCGTGGTGCTCTTCCAGAACAATAGCGGATTGCGCTCGATCAGCGGCGTCGAGGAGGTGCTGAGATAATTCGAATTCGGATGCCGCAGATCATGCAGGAATTCCGACAGGCTGTCGTATCGCTTGTAGGGGTTCGGATGCACCGCCCGCTCCAGCGTGCCGTCGACCCAAACCGGAACCTCGCGGTCGCGGTGCGAGGCCGGGCTGTAGACCAGCTTGTTGAACTGCGAACGGGTTCGGGCTTTCGCCGCCGCGGCGCCATAGGGCAGCTTTCCCGTCAGCATGTGATAGGTGATGACGCCGAGCGAGAACAGATCGGAGCGCGACGAGACCGGCTCGCCCAAAAAATATTCCGGCGCGGTGTACTGCGCGGTGCCGAGGATGTCGTTGCGGTTGCCTGACGGCGCGGCTTCCATGACGCCGGTGATCTTGGTCGATCCGAAATCGATGATCTTCACGGTGCCGGTGCGGTCGATCATGATGTTGTCGGGCCGAAGGTCCTGATGCAGCATCTCCTTGCGGTGGAACGCGCGCAGGCCCCTGGCGATCTGTTCGACAATGCCGCGCACCGTCTCCAGCGTCGGCCTCGGGTTGTCGATCATCCATTGCGTCAGCGTCTGGCCGTCGATGTACTCGGTCACGACATAGAGGAAGTTGCGCTTGCGTGACGGCAGGCACGGTTTCAGCACATGCGGACTGTCGATCCGCCGCGCCACCCACTCCTCCATCATGAACCGTTTCAGATATTCCGGATCGTCGCGCAGGTCGATCGACGGTATCTTGAGGGTGACGACGTCCTCGGTCTCGATATCGACCGCGAGGTAGATGTGGCTGCGGCTGCTGCCGTGCAATTCGCGGACGATCCGGTATCCATCGAAAACCTGCCGCGCTTCCAGCAGCGGCGGCAGCGGCAGTTCACGCGGCTGCCCGAACACTTCGCTGGCACCACTTTCGGGTAGTTCGTCGACGCGAACGATCTGGACCGTGAGATTGTCCTTGCTGCCGAGTTCAAAGGCCAGTTCAGCCACGGCCTTCGCCGCCTGGTCGAGATCGGCGGCGTTGTCCCGGATCGTCCTGGCGATATGGCGGTCGCCGACATGCTCGTAGATGCCGTCGGTCACCAGCACGAAGGTGTCGCCCTTCTCGATCCGGGACATCATGTAGTCGATTTCGATCTGCGGATTTACCCCGAGCGCGCGGCCGAGGTAGGACTGCTCCGACGAGATGACGACGCGATGGTCGTTGGTCAATTGCTCCAGCGAGTTGCCGGAAAGGCGATAGATCCGGCTGTCGCCGACATGAAACAGATGCGCCGTGGTCGACTTGAAGACGATGGCGCTCAGCGTGCAGACGTAGCCGCGATCCCGGTCGTAGGAATACTGGCTTCTTTTGGTTTGCGAGTGCAGCCAGGAGTTGGTCGCCTCCAGCACGCGCTGGGCTGATGTTCGCACCGACCAGGATTCCGAAGTGCAGTAATAGTCCGTCAGGAATCCCTTGACCGCGGACTCGGCTGCGATCCTGCTGACATTGCTGCTCGAGATGCCGTCCGCGAGCACGACGGCGATGCCCTTGAGGCTCAATAGCGGCTCGGCCGGAATCAGAACGCCGTGAAAATCCTGATTGGTCTCCTTGCGACCTTTGTCAGAATATTGCCCGACCGATATTTTCAGTTCTCGCGGCATCTCACCCGTCAAGGAAATGGGGTCTCAACTCTTGGAGTTGAGACCCATAGCACGTCGAAGACGCGCGTGAACGCGCTGACGGCACGTCGAAGACGCGCGTGAACGCGCTGATGAGACCGATGCGGTCAACCCACGGCGCGCTTCGGCGCTGTCTTGACGTGGGTGGCGTACAGCGTCAGGCCGGTGAAGGCGAGACCGCCGACGAGGTTGCCGACCACGGTCGGGATCTCGTTCCAGAAAATATAGTCCCACCAGGTGAACTTGCCGCCGAGCAGGAGGCCCGATGGGAACAGGAACATGTTCACGATCGAGTGCTCGAAGGTCATGTAGAAGAACAGCATGATCGGCATCCACATCGCGATCACCTTGCCGCTGACGTGGGTGGAGATCATCGCACCGACGACGCCGGCCGAGACCATCCAGTTGCAGAGCATGCCGCGAACGAAGAGCGTCAGCATGCCGCCCGCACCATGGTCCGCGTAACCGACGGTGCGGCTTTCGCCGATGGTGCCGATGACCTGGCCGACCTTGTCGGGGGGTGACGTGAAGCCGAAGGTGAAGACGATCGCCATCATCACGGCGACCGTGAAGGCGCCGGCAAAATTGCCGACGAACACCAGGCTCCAGTTGCGCAGGACGCCGCCGATGGTCACGCCCGGACGCTTGTCGATCAGCGCCAGCGGACACAGCACGAACACGCCGGTCAGAAGGTCGAAGCCGAACAGATAGAGCATGCAGAAGCCGACCGGAAACAGCGCCGCGCCGACGATCGGCACGCCGGTCTGCACGTTGATGCTGACCGCAAAGGCGGCCGCGAGCGCGAGAATGGCGCCGGCCATATAGGCGCGGATGATGGTGTCGCGCGTCGACATGAAGATTTTGGCTTCTCCGGCATCGACCATCTTGGTCACGAATTCCGAAGGCACGAGATAGGCCATTGCAGTTCCCCTTATTCGCAAAAATCAAATGACGCCCGGCAGTGGCCTGCGCCGATGTAAAGAGAGGGCCGTCCTCGCGCACGCATGCCGCAACCAACAGCAGAAGCAAAAATGCTTCTGTTGGGCGCCGCGGGTCACACGCTCACGCTTGATCCGAGACAGAGATGTTTGTGGAGTGGTCCCGATGACTGCTCCAGGCGCCTCACGGAGGTCGCCTGATCCCTGCGCCTTGGCCAACACTGGCTTTGGCAATCCGTAGGACGGCAGTCGTCATTGACTGAGAAGTATTTAAGCAATCGATGTGCCAACTGGGCACGGGGGTGAAAAGGACGAAAACCCGGTGATTTTACAGGCTTAATCGCGCCGGATTACATCCAGGGACATGGATGTCATGCCTTGTATTTGTGCAGTTGCACAGATGTAGCGCATGCCGCGAAACGGCTCACCACGCCACGAACAGGCTGACTCGCGGAGGCACCCCCACCCCGCCCTCCCCCGCAAGCGCGGGAGAGGGAGCGCAGCGTCATCGTGGATGCTATCGATCCAACCTCCAATCGCTCACCTGGTCTGCGTTCTGATCTGCCAGTCTTTCAGGCCGTTATGGTCATAGGCCTTGCGCCGCGTGCCGTTCGCGATCGCCTCGGTCAGGAACTTCGCCGCAAACGCGTGCGCCAAGGGATGATTGGGCGGCACTGCGACCGCGGTCACCGTCTGCTTGAAGGTTTCGTCGAGCACGCGCGTGCCTGGAATCTTCCTGGCCATCGCGTTGAGTTGTTCGCGCGACAACGCGAATGCATCGATCTCGCCATTCCTGAGCAGGCCGGCGATTTCATCATAAGTCTGATAGCCGGTGACCTTGGCGTTCTTCAGATGCGCAATCGCGCCGCGCATGGTGGTCGTGTTGTTGACGGCGGCGATCTTGATGCCGGGCTGATCGAGGGTCGCAAAGTTCGTGACGGTCGAGCCCGGCCTGACGATGTAAGTGGCGTCGGCGACCTCGTAGATCGGCCCGAACGACATCTTGCCCTCGCGCTCGGGATCCTTCGGCAGGAAGGTGACGTCCCAGGTGCCTTTAGAGGCGGCGTCGACGACCTGGCCGGAATTGTTGTGCGCGACATATTCGACGAGAACGCCGAGCTGCGCTGCCATCGCCTTGCCGAGATCGACCGGCACGCCGGCATAGCCGGATTCGGTCTTGGTCGACCAGAACGCACCGCCCGCCGGGCTGATCGCAATCGCCACCCGCAGCTTGCCGGTCGGCGCGATTTCATCTTTCAGGGCATCGGCATTGGCCGGCATGGCTATCACCACGGCTCCAAGGATGAGGCCGGCGAAAATCGGCAATTGATGCGACATCGGCTTCCTCCACGCCGGATCTTCGTCCGGTCAGTTCTGGAAGTTTGTTATTAGCGCAGGGATGATCGGGCGTACAGCGATCCGCCTATCCAGACCGTGCGTCGCCCACTATGCTCTGCGGCAAAAGCAGATCGGGAGCGAAAACGTCTTGATGAGCAAATCCGGCTTTGATGCGGAGTTCGATGTCGTCGTGGTAGGCGGCGGTTCCGCCGGTTGCGTGCTGTCGGCACGGCTGACGGAGAATCCAAAAGTGTCGCTTTGCGTCATCGAGGCCGGCGGACGCGATCGCAATCCCTGGATTCACATTCCGATGGGTTTCGGCAAACTGGTTCCGAACCCGAAGATGAATTGGGGTTACGAAACCGAACCCGAACCGGGTCTTGGCGGCCGCACCATAATCTGGCCGCGCGGCAAGGTTTTGGGCGGCTCCGGCTCCATCAACGGCCTCGTCTTCCTGCGCGGCGCACCCAGCGACTATGACGAATGGCAGCGCCTCGGCGCGCGCGGCTGAGGCTACAGCGACGTACTGCCCTATTTCAAGCGGATGGAGCACTGCGTCGAGGGCGCCGATGCGTGGCGCGGCACCGGCGGCCCGATGACGGTGTCGAACATAAAACGCCCTTCCACGGCAGCGAGGGCATTCGTAGAGGCCTGCGAACGCCTGCAATATCCCCGCAACCCTGATTTCAACGGCGAGCGCATTGACGGCGTCGGGTTCGCACCGCTCAACGTCCACAATGGCCGACGCCGCTCTACGGCGGTCGGATATCTCAAGCCGAACCTCAGCCGCAAAAATCTCGAGCTGATGACCAGGACTCGCGTCCGCCGTATCCTGTTCGACGGAAACCGCGCCAGCGGCGTCGAGATCGAGCGCGATGGACAGATCCAGCGCATCGGCGCGCGCCGCGAGCTCATCGTTTCCGGCGGCGCGATCAATTCGCCGGTACTGTTGCTCGCCTCGGGCATTGGCCCGGCCACAGAACTGGCAAATCTTGGTATCGACGTGAAATGCGATCTTCCCGGCGTCGGCAAGAATCTGCAGGACCATTATCAGTCGAGTTTCACATTCAAGACCAACGCGACCGACACCTTGAACGAGGCCGTGATGAGCCCGGCCAAGTCGGTGAAACTCGCGCTCGAATGGCTGCTCAGGGGATCGGGACAGCTCTCCGTCGGCGCCACCGAAGCGACGCTGTTTGCGAAATCGGACCCCTCCGAGCCGGTGCCTGACATCCAGTACCAGTGCCTCAATTTTTCGACCGACGGGTTCAAGAGCGGCCTGCATCGCTGGCCGGGATTTACCTTCATCTTCAGCGTCTGCCGGCCCAAAAGCCGCGGTGAAATAACGTTGCGCGACCCGGAGGGGCGAACGCCACCGCGCATCCGCGCCAACTACCTGACCGATCCCGACGATATGCGCATCATGCTGGCGGGCTTTCGCATTGCCCGGCAAATCGTCGCCACCGAACCTTTCCGGTCGCTGGTGATCGAACAGATCAGGCCCGGTCCGGAGGTCACCAGCGACGAACAGGCCGCCGATTATATCAGGAACATCGGCTCGACCGTCTATCATCCCTGCGGCACCTGCCGGATGGGTGAAGATGACGGGGCCGTCGTCGATAGCCAGCTCCGCGTCCGCGGCATCGACGGTCTGCGGGTCGTCGACGCGTCCGTCATGCCGGCGATGCCCTCGCCGAACATTCACCCGGCGACGATCATGGTCGCAGAGAAGAGCTCCGATATCATCGCCAAGTCCCTGACGAACTGACGCTGGCGAAACCCGGCGATCAATTCGCTTGTGCTGCCGGCACCTTGATTTCCTGCGGCAGGATGATGGCGGCGACGATCACCAGCAGGCACAGCGCACCGAAGGTCTGCAGCATGGTGACAAAGCCGCCCTGCTCGTACAGCCACGCCACCAGTCCGACGGAGGCACCCGCGGCGGTGAAGCCGATGAAGTACCGCACCGAGTAAGCGCGCGAACGCCATTCATCGGTGGTGTATTTGCCGACCATGGCGTCGTTGACCGTGACCTGGCCGAACGCGCCCATCACGATGCCGATCGAGGCGATGATCAGCGGCAGGTTCGACAGCGTCGCCGCGAAGTACAAAAACGGCGCCAGCAGGAACGACAGCGGCAGCATCACGGTTTTCAGTGAATAATGGTCGATCAGCTTGCCGACGGTGTACTGCGTCATCGCGCCGAACACATAGACGCCGGCCGCGATCACGCCGAGCAGCGCCGGGCTCGCAGTCAAGTCGGCGAGCCGCTCCGCGAACAGCTTTGGCAGCGCCACGGTGACGGCGTTGAAGGTGGTCGAGATCGCGATAACGACGATCAACAGCGCCAGAATCACCCGCCACATGTCCTGTTTCGCGATACGCGCTTGCGCTGCCGCCTGCCTGCTTCCGGTTCGGTCCTCGTGCACGACCAGCATGGCGAAGGCCACGCCGATCAGCATGGTGACGACGCCGGGCACGATGAAGGACCAGCGCCAGCCGAGATATTGCCCGATCACGCCGGTGACCAGCGCCGACGACGCCACGCCGAGATTTCCCCAGACGCCGTTCAGCCCCATCTCGCGGCCGAGCTTGTCGGCATAGGACACGATCATGGCCGTGCCGACCGGATGATAGATCGAGGCGAACAGGCCGATCGAGAGCAGCACCGCGCCGAGCTGGAGCGGGGTCCGCACCAAGCCGACCGCGATCATCGAGGCGCCGATGCCGGCAAAGAAGATCACCATCATGTGGCGGCGGCTCCAGCGGTCGCCGAGCCAGCCTGTGATCAGCGATCCGGCGCCGAAGGCGACGAAGCCCGGGGTGGCGTAAGGCAACAGTTCCGAATAGGCCATGCCGAACGCCGGGCCCATGATGATGACGGCGGCGGCGAAGATCAGCATCGCGTAATGGTCGATGAAATGGGCGGCGTTGACGAAGCCGATCACCCGGCTGGGGCTGTTCATGGTCTGGTCCAGTCGCTGGCGTTTCTTGACGGGGTCGAATCCCCGCAACATTCCAAAATAGGTTATACGGAGTTGTCCTGACGGGATGTCGCCAATGAATATCGCCGAAAAGCCAATCGCCGCCATTATCGGGCGCCGCATCTCGACCGGCGACGGCATCCACATGATCGCCAACGGCTACAGAAAGGGCGTACGGCTCGACACCCATATGCACCGCGAGGCGCAGCTGGTTTACGCCGCCCGGGGCACCATGCAGGTCACCACCCCAAAAGGCCGCTGGCTGGTGCCGCCGGACCGCGCGGTCTGGGTGCCGGCGCGGCTGGCGCATGCCATCGACGTGCTCGCGGACATCGAAATGCGCACCCTGTATTTCGACCTCGACTGGCTGGCGCGCGAGCAGCGCAGCCAGAGCCTGCAGGTGGAATTCGTAGTGCGGGTATCGCCGCTGTTGCACCAGGCGATCCTGGCGCTGTTCGACGACCACACCACGCCCGAGCGCACCACGCTATTGGTGAAACTCGCGATGCTGGAGCTGCACCAGGCCGAGGATTCCGCCACCTTCATCCCGCTGCCGCATGAACCGCGCTGCCGGCGCGCCGCTGACATCGTGCTGTCGGATCCGACCGGCGCCCACGAGATCGAGACGCTGGCGCGCGAGGTCGGCACCTCGGCGCGGACGCTGTCGCGGCTGTTCTCGGCGGAGACGCAGCTGAGCTTCAAGAGCTGGTGCCAGCGCGCCCGCGTTGCGGCTGCGATCGAAAAACTGTCGACCGATACTAATGTCTCGGTCAAGCAGCTGGCCTCGGACCTCGGCTATGCCAGCGTCCCGGCGTTTTCCCATGCCTTCCGGCAGGTTACGGGCAAGACGCCGACCGAGTTTGCCGACAGGACGTGAGGCCACGACATTGCCGTCATTACCCGCGAAAGCGGGTAATCTAGTATTCCGCGAGGCCCTGTGATTCACCGGGAAGCCGCGGCGTACGGGAGGCCCCGCATGCGCGGGGCATGAGAGGAATGCGCTTGAATATGATCGGCCGTGCCTTAAATCCCATATAAGGTTCGGCATCACCTCGGAATCGACCCACCCATGGCCAACGCCTTCTTCTCCGACCTGCTTTCGACGATTTCCGAACGCGGCCGCACCCTGCTTCGGCGCGGCGGGTCCTCGGACACCAAAGAAGATGCCTCCGAACTGCTTGAACTGTGCGAGGCGCTGCTGTCGGGCCGCGGCGAGGCTTCGGGCACCGCGATGGCCCGCGAGGTGCTCGACCGTTACCACGATCTCGACATGGCCGGCCGGACGGCGTTCTTCGTGGCGCTTGCCCGCGACTACGGGCCGGACCGCGAACGGCTTTCGCGCGCGATCGAGCGCTGGCGCACGCAGCCGAGCGACGCCGACGCCAGCGACCTTCATTTCGCATCCGAGCCGCGGCGCCAGGAACTGGTGCGCCGGCTCAACCGCGCGCCGGGCGGCACCAGCGACCTGGTAGCGATGCGCGCCGACCTGCTTTCCCTGATGAAGGGCAACAAGGATCTGGCAGCGCTCGACCGCGACGTGGTGCATTTGCTGTCTTCTTGGTTCAACAGGGGATTTCTCGTGCTGCGCAGGATTGACTGGTCGACGCCAGCAAACATTCTGGAACAGATCATCCGTTATGAGGCAGTGCATGAAATCCACGACTGGAACGATCTGCGCCGCCGCATCGATCCGGTCGACCGCCGCTGCTACGCCTTCTTCCATCCGCAGCTGACCGACGAGCCGCTGATCTTCGTCGAGGTCGCGCTGACCGAGACGATCCCGACCGCGATTGCGCCGCTGCTCGCCGCCGAACGCCAGCCGGTCGCGATCGACCGCGCCCGCACCGCCGTGTTCTATTCGATTTCGAACACGCAAAAAGGGCTAGGCGGCATCTCGTTCGGCAGCTTCCTGATCAAGCAGGTGGTCGAGGAATTGCGGCGCGAATTGCCAAAGCTCGATACCTTCGTGACACTGTCGCCGGTGCCGGGCTTCATGCAATGGCTGAAGGAAGCCGATGATGTCCCGCTGTCCGACGACGAGCGAACGCTGCTCGAGCAGCTCAACAAGCCCGACTGGTTCGAAAATGCAGAGGCCACTACGCAACTGCGCACGATACTCGAACCGCTGGCGGCGTATTATTTCCTGAAAGCCCGCACCTCAAAAGGCCGGCTGATCGACTCGGTCGCCCGCTTCCATATCGGCAACGGCGCGCGGCTGGAGCGGATCGACTGGCTCGGCGATCTCTCGCCCAAGGGCCTGCGCGAGTCCGCCGGCATCATGGTCAATTATTTGTACCGGCTCGACGACATCGAAAAAAACCACGAGGCCTACGCCAACCAGGGCGAAATCGCCGCCTCCAGCGCGGTGAAGAAACTGCTAAAGACCGAAGGGCGGCGGCTACTCGATATGCGGCTGTCGTAGAGGCCGCTATCGTTCTCCGTCATTGCGAGCCACCGGGTCGCGCGAATGCGCGCCCGATGACAGGCTCCACGAAGGAATCCATGGGGCCGCAAAGCAAGGATGGATTGCTTCTTCGCTTCGCTCCTCGCAATGACGTTGGGGCGTCAACCCGTCACCTTACCCCGATCGACCCACTGCAGCGGATCGACACCATCGACGTGTTGCGGGGCATCGCGCTGTTCGGCGTGATGGCGATCAACGTCGTGACTATATTTCGCGTCTCGATCTTTGAGCGGTTTGTCCCCCACAGGCCCACGGCATCGCCGATCGACAGCGCTGTCGAAACGATCTTGATGCTGGCCGTCGATCTGAAGGCGCTCGCGCTATTTTCGCTGCTGTTCGGTGCAGGCCTTGCCATCCAGTTCGAGCGGCTGTCAAAGAGCCCACGCCGCACCTCGCTGCTTGTGCGCCGACTCGCCGTGTTGCTGGCGTTCGGACTCATTCACCTTTGCCTGATCTGGAACGGCGATATCCTCACCGAGTATGCCCTCGGTGGCCTGATCATCCTGCCGTTCCTGTTCGGCCCGCGCTGGCTGCTGGCTGTCGCCGCGCTGGCGTCTGTCGGATTGTACCTTGCGATGCAGGCCTTTCCTCCGCCGGGATTATGGCCCAGCACGGCCGCGATGAGAGAGAATGTCGCGCAGGCGGATCGCATCTATGCCACTGGCGGTTTCCTCGACGTACTGGCGTTCCGGCTCCGCGAGCTCGCTCTTTTTGTCCCCCTGCACGCCTTCATCTTTGCCCGCACGATCGGGTTGTTTCTTCTCGGCGCGCTGGCCTGGCGCACCGGCATTCTGCGAAACCCGCCTCTCCATCTGCTCTTCTCGATCGCCATCGCCTGTATCAGCCTCGGCGCAGCATTGATCTTTGCTCATGCCGCAGGCTTAGCCCCGCGTGGCCGGATCGGCGCGCTGGCAGAACCTCTCGGCACTATCCTGCTGGCATTGGGTTACGGGGCGGGCATCATCGGCATCGCCAGTCTCAAGAGCGGAAAGAAGCTGCTGGGCTGGGCCGCGCCGCTGGGGCGGATGGCTTTTACCAACTACCTCGCACAATCCCTGATCTTCGGCTGGATCTTCTACGGCTATGGCCTTGGGTTGTTCGGCAAACTCGGCGTAACCAGCGCGTTCGCCATCGGCATCGCGGTTTACGCCGCGCAGGTCCTGTTTAGTGCATGGTGGCTTCGCCGTTACCACTACGGACCGGTTGAATGGCTGTGGCGCACGCTGATGTATGGCGCGGCGCAGCCGATGCGGCAGACGGCGTAGCGTCAGATCTTGTACTCGTACAGCAACCGGGCGCGAATGGTGCCCTCCAGCGCGCGAATATCCGCGAGCACACGCTGGCCATCGGCGGCGGAGGCGTCGGCGTCGAGTACGACATAGCCGACGTCGTGGTCGGTCTCGTAATATTGCGCGGCGATGTTGACGGCGTGGCGCGCCAGCACTTCGTTCAGGCGGCCGAGCATGCCCGGCAGATTGCGCTGCACCTGGATGAACCGCGTGCCGGACGGTCGCGGCGGCAGCTGGACCTGCGGGAAATTGACCGCGCCCATGGTCGAGCCGGAATCGCTGTAGTCGACCAGCTTGCGCGCCACTTCGGCGCCGATGCGCTCCTGCGCCTCTTCGGTCGAACCGCCGATATGCGGCGTCAGGATAACATTTTCCAGCCCCTGCAGCGGGGAGACAAAGCGGTCCGCGTTCGAGCGCGGCTCGACCGGAAAGACGTCGACCGCGGCGCCGCGCAGCCTGCCTTCGCGCAGCGCGTCGGCCAGTTCCTCGAGGTCGACGACCGTGCCGCGGCTGTTGTTGATGAAATAGGCGCCACGCTTGATCGCCCTGATTTCCTCGCGTCCGATCATCCCGTTCGTGGCCGGCGTTTCCGGCACATGCAACGACACCACGTCGCTTTGCGCGAGCAGCTCATGCAAGCTCCCGACCGGCTCGGTGTTGCCGTGGCGAAGCCGGTCCGTGTGATCGTAGTAGATGACCTTCATGCCCAGCGCTTCGGCGAGATTGGAGAGCTGCGAGCCGATATTGCCGTAGCCGATGATGCCGAGCGTCTTGCCCCTCACCTCATAGCTGTCGTCGGCGGTTTTCTCCCAGCGGCCCTGATGGGCCGCGTTGGAACGCGAGACGATCCGGCGCAGCAGGATGACGATCTCGCCGATCACCAGTTCCGCCACGCTTCGGGTGTTGGAAAACGGCGCGTTGAACACCGGAATTCCGCTGCGGCGCGCGGCCTCGATATCCACCTGGTTGGTGCCGACGCTGAAGCATCCGATCGCGATCAGCCGGTCCGCGGCTTCCAGAACCTCCGGCGTGATCTGCGTGCGGGAACGGATGCCGAGCAGATGCACGCCCTTGATGGCTTCCTTGAGCGCATCGCCCTCAAGCGCCTTGGACAGGCGCGTCATGTTGGAATAGCCGGCAGCCTCGATCAGCTGCACGGCGCTGTCGTTGACGCCTTCGAGGAGCAAGACCCGGATCTTGTCCTTGGCGAGCGAGAGCTGGGGAAGAGCTAGTTTGCTGGTCACGATCGCTGCGTCCTCTGGAGCTAGATGATCACTAAGCTGGCGGTGCGAAAATTCAGACATCGACGATGCGGACGAACATGTGGATGGCTTTCTTAAGTCACCGTCATTGCGAGCGCAGCGAAGCAATCCATTTCGCCGCACAAAGAATGAATGGATTGCTTCGTCGCAAGGGCTCCTCGCAATGACGAACTGCGCACGATCGCCTCAGGACGACGCCTTATCCCTAAAATACGGCTCGACCGGCCCATGCACCTTGATCGTCAGCGGATTGCCGAAGCGATCCTTGGCATTCCCTGCGGTGACGCGGATCCAGCCTTCGCTGATGCAGTATTCCTCGACATTGGTTTTCTCGGCGCCCTTGAAGCGGATGCCGACGTCGCGCGCCAGCAGCTCTTCGTTGTAATAGGGGCTGCTCGGATTGGTCGACAGGCGGTCCGGGAACACGTCAGTTTCGATTTTCTCGTTCATAGCAGTGCCTCGATTTCTCTTCTCAGTGCTTCGGGTGTCACGGTCGGTGCATGGCGCCCCACCACCTTGCCCGCACGGTCGACCACGAATTTGGTGAAATTCCATTTGATCGACGAACCCAGCAGACCCATCTTCTCGCGCCTCAGATAGTCCCACAGCGGGTGGGCCTTGCTGCCGTTGACGTCGATCTTGGCGAACATCGGAAACGTCACGTGGAATTTGGTTTCACAGAACGCCTCGATTTGTTTTGAATCACCCGGCTCCTGCGCGCCGAACTGGTTGCAGGGAAAACCGAGCACCGCAAAGCCGCGCGGCGACAGATCGCGATGCAAGGCTTCCAGCCCCTTGTATTGCGGCGTGAATCCGCAGGCGCTGGCGGTGTTGACGATCAGCAGCACCTGGCCCTCGAACCGCCTCAGCGGGACTTCATCACCCGCCAGCGACTGCGCCGTGAAATCATAGATGGCTGACATCAAGTTCTTTCGGTCTCTTTGTTTGACGCGTTTTCTTCACGCGAACCGGTCTCCACTTCGCTCGAAAACGCCGTACTAAGAAGCCGGATCGATCGCCGCCGACGGCGTTCCGCCGGCCTCGATCGCCTCGCCCGCGGCGAGGCAGAGATCCTCACGGTAACGGCCGGAGACCAGCTGCACGCCGACCGGGATTCGCCCGACCAGCCCCGTCGAGACCGTTAACCCGGGCAGCCCCATGAAGGGAATGGCAATCTGCGGTAATTGGGCGTGCCAGACCCTCGCAAAAGACGCCTCGTCCTTGCGGTCGAGGTGATCGGGGAACGGCAATTCGCCGGACACCGGCATCAGCAGCACCGGGTATTTTTCGAAGAACGCCAGCCATTCACGGGTCAGCGTCGCGCGCCGCGTCAGCGCCTTTGAGAAGGCCGCGGCGTCGAACGGAAAGACTTTTGTCCGGTTGCCGCGCAGACAGGCCAGCGCGCCGGGATCGCCCTCGCGCTCGGCGGCCTCCAGTTGGGCCTCATAGCCATCGCCGAGCCAAAGCTTGGTCTGCAGATCGGCGGGCTCGCGCAGCGGCGGCGTGTTGGTGATTTCCTCGACGATCCAGCCCGCGCGCTCCAGCCGCTTGCCGGCATCGGCGACGGCAGCCTTCACTTCAGGCACGGGATCGAGTCCGTCCGGATTGAGGCACATCGCGGCGCGCTTGGGCATCTTTGGACCTTCCAGCGGCGCCGGCACCCACCAGGGGTCGCGATAATCTCGGCCCGACATCGCCGCCAACGCGATCCGGATATCGCCGATGGTCCGCGCCAGGGGTCCGGATACCGCGCTGATCTGGGGACCGATAGTGCGCTCGGGGAGTGCGGCGTTGAACGCCGGAATCCGGCCAATCGTCGGCCGCAGGCCATGGACGCCGCAGGCATAGGCCGGGTAGCGGATCGAGCCGGCGATATCGGTGCCGTGCGCGATATGCCCGATGCCGGCGGCGACCGCGGCGCCCGCGCCGCCCGAGGAGCCGCCCGGCGTGATGCCGGGATCGCGGGGATTCTTGGTGTCGCCATGCACCAGATTGGTGGTGAACCAGCGATAGGAGAAGGCCGGGCAGTTGGTGCGCCCCAAAATCACGGCGCCGGCCTTATAGAGATTGTCGACCACAGGGCTGTTGGTCGCAGCGATCGCCTCGCGCTGCAGCTTCAGGCCATTGGTGGTGGCAAAGCCCTGCTGGTCGATATTGACCTTCACCGTGACCGGAACGCCGCCCAGCGGGCCGACATCCTCGCCCCGCCCGATCGCCGCATCGATGGCCGAGGCCTGCGCCAGCACTTCCTCCGGCTTGTGGTCGACCACGGCATTGATTTTTGGGTTGACCGCATCCAGCCGCGCCAACGCCGACGTGGCCGCCTCCGTCGCCGAGACCTTCTTTGTCTTGATGAGCGAGGCCAACTCTTGGGCCGACAGGCGCCAGATTTCTTGCATGGGGAACTCCGTTTGACCGCCTTGTAGCGCCGCACGAACGGCAACGCCAGCGGGGCCGTGAGGGGCGGTTTTAGCGCACGCGGGCTATAAAATAAGCGAGATCGGCGATCTGCTCGGACGTGACCGGGCCCATCACGTCGGCCATGCTGCCGTCATAGCCGTGGCGGGTATTGCTCTTGTATTCACCGAGCGTCTTGGCGAGGTAATCCTCGCGCTGGCTGGCGATCCGCGGCACGTTTTCCTTGCCGGAATAATCGGGGTTATGACAGTTGTTGCAGCGATGCTGCTGCCCCAGCGCCTGGCCGCGCTGCATCCGCGCGGGATCACCGGCATCCGCGGGCGGCGCCGGCTTCGGCATCCTGGCGATGAAATCGGAGAAGGTTCGAAGATCGTCATCGGTCAACGCCTTCGTCATCTCGTTCATCGGCTCGAAGACGCGCAGCTTCTCGCGAAACATGAAGAGCTGGATCAGCGTGTAAGGCGCCAGCTGCGCGCCGAGCGAGGGCGTGTTTTCGGTTTCGGACTGCCCGCGCTCGCCGTGACAGGCGAGGCACGGCGCGATGCGATTCTGGAAGGTCTCGGCCGATGCCGCCGGCACGATCAGGGCGAGCGCCAGCACGGCTATTGTTTTACGCATCGGCATTCCCAGGAATGGCTGTCGTTCCGGGGCGATGCAAAGCATCGAACCCGGAATCTCGAGATTCCGGGTCTGGTGCTCACGCACCATCCCGGAATGACTAAACTAGGTTCGTCGCTTGCTTCGCGCGCCAATCACCTACTGCGCAGCTACCTTCTGCTTGCCGTAGGTGATGCGGTAGACAGCGCCGTTGTAGTCGTCGGAGACCAGCAGCGAGCCATCCTTCAGCGGCAGCACATCGACCGGGCGACCGATGTATTTGTTCTCCTCGACGAACCCGGTGATGAACGGCTCCATCGATTTGACGCTGCCATCCTTGTTCAGCTTGACCACCATGACGTCACCGCCGACCTTCCTGGTCCGGTTCCACGAACCGTGGCGGGCGACGAAGATCGCGTTCTTGTAGGCCTTGGGGAACATGTTGCCGGTGTAGAACCGCATGCCGAGGGCGGCGGAATGCGGGCCCAGCAGGGCGACCGGCGCGGTGTACTCGCTGCAGGATTTTCCCCAGCCGAATTCCGGATCGACGATATTGCCCTGCAGGCAATAGGGCGCGCCGAAATGCTCGCCGACCTTGGTGACGCGATTGAGTTCATCCTCGGGCACGTCCTCTGACATCCAGTCGCGGCCGTTGTCGGTGAAATAGAGCTGCTTGGTTTCCGGGTGCCAGTCGAATCCCACCGTCTGGCGCACGCCGCGCGCGAGCACTTCGGCGCCGGAGCCGTCGAGATTCATGCGCCTGATCTGGCCGTGGGCATTGGAATGCAGCACGTTGTTGCCGGGCTGCCCGACCGGAACGTACAGCTTGTTGTCCGGGCCGATGCCGATGAACTTCCAGCCGTGGGATTCGTCCTTTGGCAGATCGTCGTAGATCACGGTCGGCTTCGGCGGACTGTCGAGATTGTCCTCGATCTTGTCGATCCTCGAAATCTTCGACAGTTCGGCGATGTAGAGCGTGCCGTTCTTGAACGCGACGCCATTCGGACGGTAGAGGCCGGAGGCGATCACCTTCACCGAGCGTTTGCCGTCCTTGTTGACGACGGCATAGACCTTGTCGATCAGGCGGGTGCCGGCAAACACCGTGCCCTTCTCGCCTTCGATCAGCGAGCGCGCGTTGGCCATGCCGGCAGCGTAGACCTCGATGTTGAAGCCGGCCGGCACCTTCAGTTTGGCGGTCGGTAATTTGTCAGGTGCAGCGGGGATCGGCGGCGGCGCGATCGGTGCGAGCTTGGCGGCGGCCTCGTTGTCGGCGGGCCGGCCCATCAACGGCGATCCTGGGGGAAGCGGCGTGGCTGCGGCTGGCGGCGCACCGGCGGCCGGCGGCGTGGCGGGCTGCTGGGCCGCCGCGTTCAACGTCAATGCACCGAAAAAAACACCGGCCAGCAACAGGCTGCGCGGCGCCGACGGATAGCTCTTCATGGCGTTCTCCCTGGCGGAAGCCTTATCCTCGCGCGAGCAAGCATGTCGGCGCCGGTGGCTTTCCCGGGCGGCAGTCTCAATATTTCCGAAGATGCGCAATCGGAAAACAGGATTGGCCTCTGACCACCGTCAATGCTTGGTAATGGAGCGATCCGGCGTGTCGAGAACGGCCTCCGTGAACGGAAACTCCAGCACGATCTCGCCCTCGTCGTCGGTGACTTCGATGGTCGCACTCAGCAGCGCGCCGTCGGCGCCTTCGGTCTTGAGCAGTTCCCGGATCATGGCGCGTGCCATTTCCCAGGCACGGTCGGGATCCCGCAGCACTTCGCCATCGGGATCGGAAATCAGCTCATCGCCGATACGGGTGTTGAAAAAATAGCGTGGCATCGGCGGTAACCCTACTCCGTTGCAGCCCCGCTGCCGGAGGCCAACCTATTCTCACAAGTTCTTTATCTGAAGCCGGCAACGCTCCTAAACCGAAAATCAGCATTCGCGGCGTTGCGATCAACCCGGAAAGGCTTGATCCCACGCCGTTTTGAACGCGGCCTCCGCACAAAAAAGTGAGTTTGTTTCGCGACGCAACATGAAAGCCGCAGAGCCGCGGCAAAAAAGATTCAATTGGCGAACTTTCTGATCCGCAGTACCTTATCTGCCAGGGCGGAAGTTCGTCCGGTATCAAAAGGAGCGCCAAATGGCTTGGAAAGCACCAAAAATCGTCGAAGTGCCGGTCGGCATGGAAATCAACATGTATGCGTGCGCCGCCCGCAAGTAATCGGCAGCGATCATCACGGGTTTAGTGAGGTGGACCTCCGGGCCTGACACGTTCCCGATCGCGGAACTGTGTCTCGGCTCGTGTCCACCTTGCGGCGCTTTTGCCTCGCGTTTGTGCCTCAAGTCTTGAATTTGCCAGGAGACGGATCATGCTTCGCGTCGTCGTCCTGGGCGCCGCGGCGGGTGGCGGCGTTCCGCAGTGGAACTGCGGATGTCCGGTGTGCCGGACGGCGCGCAACGAGCATCCCGAACTCCAGAGCACACAAGCCTCAATCGCGGTCAGCGCCGATGGCGAGCACTGGTTCCTGATCAACGCCTCGCCCGATCTGCGGCAGCAATTGACCGCGACGTCGCAGCTTCACCCCAAGCAGGGCCAACTCCGCCACAGCCCGATCGCGGGCGTGATCTTGACCAATGGCGAGATCGACGCGGTCGCAGGCCTGTTGTCGATGCGCGAAGGGTCGCCCTTCACCCTCTATGCGCACGAACGGGTGCTTGCGATCCTCAAATCCAACAGCATCTTTAATGTGCTGAACGAGAAGAACGTGAAGCGCCAGCCGATCGCGGTGGAAAAAGCGTTCGAACCCGCGTTGCCCGATGGTTCGCCATCCGGCATCGAAATCCTTCCCTTCGAGGTTCCCGGCAAGGGCGCCTGGTATCTCCAAGGCAAGGCCCATCCGGCCGGTGCCGGCGGCGCGGGCGATACGCTCGGGCTTCGGATCCTGGACAAGGCCAGCGGCAAGTATCTCTACTTTGTTGCCGCCTGTGCGAAGGTAACCGACGATCTGAAGGTGCGGCTCGAAGGCGCCGCGCTAGTGTTCTTTGACGGCACGGTGTGGCGCGACGACGAATTGATCGCGGCCGGCCTCGGCAACAAGACCGGACAGGGCATGGGACACATCTCGATGTCAGGCGAGCACGGCGCGATCGCAAGCCTCAAAGGCCTCGACATCGGGCGCAAGATGTTTTTGCATATCAACAACTCCAACCCCGCCTTGCTGCACGGCTCGGACGAACGCAAGACCGCCGAGCAAGCCGGCTGGCACATCCCCGCCGATGGAATGGAGATCACGCTGTGAGCATCGTGCCCGTAACCAGAATGACAGCGCTATCGATCGGCAAAGGCATTTCGCTCAACAACGCCGTGGAACTGGAGGCGACGCTGCGCCACATCGGCGCGACGCGCTATCACAATCTGCATCCGTTCCACCGGCTGCTGCACGGCGGCAAGCTTAGCAAGGGCCAGGTGCAGGCCTGGGCGCTGAACCGCTATTTTTACCAGAGCACGATCCCGCTCAAGGACGCGATGGTGATCTCGCGGTTCCGCGACCGCGCGACCCGCGTCGAATGGCGGCACCGGATCGAGGACCATGACGGCGATCTCGGCTCCGAAGGCGGCATCGAACGCTGGCTCAAGCTGACCGAGGGGCTCGGGCTCGACAGTGCCTATGTCGAATCGACTGAAGGCATCCTGCCCGCCACGCGCTTTGCGGTGGAGGCCTATGTGCATTTCTGCCGCGACAAGACGCCGCTCGAGGCGATCGCCTCCTCGCTGACGGAACTGTTCGCGCCGAACCTGCACGAAGAGCGCATCTCGGGCATGCTGCAGCACTATGATTTCGTCAATCCCGATATCATGAGCTATTTCAGCCGCCGCCTGCAGCAGGCGCCGCGCGATGCCGGTTTTGCGCTCGAATATGTCAAGCAGCATGCCAATACGCCGGCGGAACGCGAGGCGGTCTGCAACGCGCTGATTTTCAAGACCAATGTGCTATGGGTTCAGCTCGATGCGCTGTATCATGCCTATGTCGACGGCCACATCCCGCCCGGCGCGTTCGTGCCCCAGGAGGGCTGAAAGCCGGACCTGCGAGCCAGAACTGAAACCTGAACCGAGAACCGGAATCCGCGATCGATGGCTTTGGGCCGCAACATCAGTGTCAGCGAGGCGAGCCGGCCGAAATTGCCGCGGCACGCCAAGCTGAAATTCGATGAGACGCGGCAGGTCTGGGTAATCCTGGCCCCCGAACGCGTGCTGGCGCCGGATGAAATCGCGGTCGAAGTGCTGCAGCTGTGCGACGGTGTTCGCAGCGTCTCTGCGATGATCGAGCAGCTGGCCGCCAAATACGCCGCCCCCCGCGAGGCGATCGCGACCGACGTGGTCGCGATGCTGCAGGACCTCGCCGACAAGGGCTTTCTCACCGAAGCGCGCGAGAAGACGTCATGAGCGAGATTCTCACCGACGGCAAAGCGGCAACCACACCCCATGACGGGCTCTCGGTGCTGGAGCAACGGCGCTCGACGGCGGAAACGTTTGGCATTCCGCTCGCGGTGCTGGCCGAGCTGACACACCGCTGCCCGCTGCAATGCCCCTATTGCTCCAATCCGCTCGAGCTCGACCGCGGCGGCACGGAGCTGACCACCGCGGAATGGAAAAAGGTTTTGACCGAGCTCGCCGAAATCGGCGTGCTGCAGATCCATTTTTCCGGCGGCGAGCCGACCGCGCGCAAGGATCTCGTCGAACTGGTCCAGCACGCCAGCGATGTCGGGCTCTACAGCAATTTGATTACCTCGGCGGTGCTGTTGACACGCGAAAAACTGTCTGCACTGGCCGATGCCGGGCTGTGCCATGTGCAGATCAGTTTTCAGGGCAACGAGTCCGGGGTGGCCGACCGCGTCGCCGGGCTGAAAAACGCGCATGCGAAGAAAATCGAAGCCGCGAAGTGGACGCGCGAACTCGAACTGCCGCTGACGGTCAACGCCGTCATGCACCGCCAGAACCTGCATCAGCTGTCCGACATCATCCAAATGGCAGTCGATCTCGACGCCGACCGGCTCGAAGTCGCCAACGTGCAGTATTACGGCTGGGCGCTGAAGAACCGTGCCGCCTTGATGCCGACGATGGCGCAGATCGAGGAAACCAGCCGCATCGTCGAGGAAGCCGAGGTACGGCTGAAGGGCATCCTCGCGATCGATTACGTGGTGCCGGATTATTACGCGCTGCGGCCGAAGAAATGCATGGGCGGCTGGGGCCGGCAGTTCTTCAATATCTCACCCGCCGGCAAGATCCTGCCGTGCCATGCGGCGGAAAGCATCACCGGACTAGAATTCCTGTCGGTGCGATCCAATCACTCGATCGCCTGGATCTGGCAGAACTCCGAGGCCTTCAACCGCTATCGCGGCACCGGCTGGATGCCGGAGCCCTGCAAGAGCTGTGAATTCCGCGAGGTCGATTTCGGCGGCTGCCGCTGCCAGGCTTTTGCGCTGACCGGCGATGCCGGCAACACCGATCCGGCCTGCACGCTGTCGCCGATGCATGAGCAGATCTTCAAGCAGGCCGAGCAGGAAGCGGCCTCCGGCAACAACCGTTTCCTCTATCGCAATTTCGCCGGCGGCACGCTGGAGACGGAAGACGAGCATGGCGCCTGACGCCGACGCCGGAAAGTTCGCCAAACGCGCCGATCCGTTTGCACCGCTGACCTCGGAGCAGCTCGATGTCGGCAATGGCCACGAGATCTATGTCGAGAGCGTCGGCCGCATCGACGGCATCCCTGCGGTCTACCTGCACGGCGGACCCGGCAGCGGTTGCCAGCCCGATCACCGGCGCCTGTTCGACCCCGAGCGGTTCCACGCGGTGCTGTTCGACCAGCGCGGCGCCGGCCGCAGCCGCCCCAAGGGCCGGCGTGAAGACAACACCCTGCCGCATCTGATCGCGGACCTGGAGATGATCCGCGAAAAATTCGGCTTCGAGCGCTGGATGGTGGTCGGCGGCTCCTGGGGTGCCACGCTGGCGCTGGCCTATGCACAAGCCAATCCCGATCGCATCACCGGCATCGTGCTGCGCGCCACGTTCCTCGGCACCCGACAGGAGTTGGAAGCTGCTTTCCTCGACGTGCTGCCGCGCTTCTATCCGGCGCTGCATGCGGACTTCCTCAATGTGTTGCCACCGGGCGAACGCGCGCAACCGATCGACGCTTACTTCCGCCGTATCCTCGATGCTGACACCGCTGTGCATGGCCCGGCGGCGAGGGCGTGGGGCGAGACCGAGCGTATCCTCTCCGAGCACATTCCGAGCCGCGCCCGGCTCGATCCGGTCAACTCTTCGCGCAGCCTGCCCGCCACGCCGTTCATGGAAGCGCATTATTTCGCCCATGACTGCTTCATGCGGCCGAACCAGCTGATGGAGGACGCCGGCAGGCTCGCCGGCATTCCCGGCATCATCGTGCAGGGCCGCTATGATTTGCTGTGTCCGCCGGCGACCTCGCACGCGCTGGCCGCGGTGTGGCGGGAAGCCGAGATACGCTTCGTCGAAGGCGCCGGTCACACGCTGTACGATCCAGGTGTGCGCAACACCGTGATGAAAGCGGTCGCGGACATGGCTTCCAAAATTACCAAATAAGGATTTTTGAAATGCCGATAGCCGGACAGGGCATGCTGCTGACGTCGATGAACATCGATGCCGCCCATGAGGCTGAATTCAACCGCTGGTACGACCGCGAGCATCTCGAAGAACGCGTCGCGATGCCCGGTTTCCTCGAAGCGCGGCGCTATGTCGCGCAGGACGGCAACCCGAAATATCTCAGCCTCTATTCCACCGAAACCATCGAGGTGCTGGACAGCCCGTTCTACCGCAATGCGCTCGCCAACCAGACCGCCTGGTCGAAAGCGAACATTGCCCGCTTCAGGAACATGATCCGGGGCGTTTCGCGCATCACCGTTAGCCGCGGCACCGGCCGCGGCGCCGCGCTCGGCATCGTCCGGCTGCGCCCTCCGGATGGCGGCGAGGATAAGTTGCGTACAGTATTGCGGGATCAACTCGATCCGGCACAACGCGACGGCATCATCTCCATGCATCTGCTGGAAAACGATCCGGCGCTGTCGAAACCCATCACCGACGACGCTTCCGCTCCCAATCCCGGCGCCGGCGACTGGTTCGTGCTGATCGACGCCACCGATGTCAGTGCAGTGCCCGCGACGGTCGCGCAGTTCACCGACAACGCCGCGATCAAGCCGCTGGTGGTGACGAGCGGCGTCTACCGGCTGATGTGGGATCTGGCGAAAAGCGATCTGCCGCGCGCGTAGCCGCCGGTGAAAAAAGTGCCGCTATGCTGCACCGCCGCATAGTTCCGGGCTAACCCTGACGCTCACGCGTGCCATGCATTGAAAGCGGGAGATCGCGCAAAATTGCCTTTGTGCCTCGTCTGGAATGGCTCTAAGCTCCGATAAGATAAGCCTATGATCCGATTTAAGAACCACAAGAACGCCGACTAAGCGTTCCAGGCTAACAAGGCCGCGCCCGGATGGCTGGCGCGGAAAGGTAGGAATGAAACCGACTGATATCTCGGCGCCGGACTACTTTCATAAAGTGGTTGATTGCCAATGGGCCTGCCCCGCTCACACGCCAGTTCCCGAATACATCCGTTTGATTGCCGAGGGGCGTTATAGCGACGCCTACATGATCAATTGGAAATCGAACGTGTTTCCCGGAATTCTGGGACGCACCTGCGATCGCCCGTGCGAGCCGGCGTGCCGCCGCGGCCGTGTCGAGGAAACGCCGGTGGCGATCTGCCGCCTGAAGCGCGTCGCCGCCGATTTCAAGGATGACGTCAAGCACCGCATGCCGGTTCCACTGGCCAAGAACGGCAAGCGCATCGCGCTGGTCGGCGGCGGTCCGGCCTCGCTTGCGGTGGCGCGGGATCTTGCGCCGCTCGGCTATCACTGCACGGTGTTCGATGCCGACCCCAAGGCCGGCGGCATGATGCGCAGCCAGATTCCAAAATTCCGGCTGCCGGATTCGGTGATCGACGAGGAAACCGATTACATCCTCAACCTCGGCATCGAGTTCAAGGGCGGTCATCGCATCGACAGCCTGAAGCAGCTGATGGCTGAAAACTATGATGCGATCTTCGTCGGCTCCGGCGCGCCGCGCGGCCGCGAGCTCGACATCCCCGGCCGCAAGGAAGCCGCCGGCAATATCCATATCGGCATCGAATGGCTGGCCTCGGTCTCATTCGGCCATGTCGAGAAGATCGGCCGACGCGTGATCGTGCTCGGCGGCGGCAACACCGCGATGGATTGCTGCCGCACCGCGCGCCGCCTCGGCGGCGAAGAGGTCAAGGTGGTGGTTCGGTCCGGCTTCGAGGAAATGAAGGCCTCGCCGTGGGAAAAGGAAGACGCCCTCCACGAGGACATTCCGATCCTCAATTTCATGGTGCCGGTCGCCTTTACCCACGACAACGGCAAGCTCACCGGCGTCACCTTCCAGAAGGTGAAGGCGGAATACGACGCCAAAGGCCGCCGCAACCTGGTGTCCGCGGGCGAGCCGGACCAGACCATTCCCTGCGACGACGTGCTGGTAGCGGTCGGCCAGGAAAACGCCTTCCCCTGGATCGAGCGTGACTGCGGCATCGAGTTCGACAAGTGGAACATGCCGCAGGTCGACACCACGACGTTCGCGTCGACCAACCCGAAAGTGTTCTTCGGCGGCGACGCGGCGTTCGGTCCCAAGAACATCATCTGGGCGGTGGCACACGGCCATGACGCCGCGCTGTCGATCCACAAGATGCTCTCCGGCGAGGACATCACCGAGCGCCCGCTGCCCGAAGTGAACGTCTCGTCGCAGAAGATGGGCATCCACGAGTGGAGCTACGACAACGACATCTCCGCCGACAAGCGTTACAAGGTGCCGCATCGCGACAAGGTAATCGCGCTCAAGGACATCCGCGCCGAGGTCGAACTGGGCTACGACGTCAAGCTCGCGCTCGGTGAGGCGCAGCGCTGCCTGAACTGCGACATCCAGACCGTATTCTCGGCGCCAGCATGCATCGAATGCGACGCCTGCGTCGACATCTGCCCGATGGATTGCATCACTTTTACAGAGAACGGCGACGAAGCGGATCTGCGGACACGGCTGAAAGCGCCCTCGCCGCATCACGACCAGGCGCTCTATGTCGCCGACGGGCTCAAGACCGGGCGCGTCATGGTGAAGGACGAAGACGTCTGCCTGCATTGCGGGCTTTGCGCCGAGCGCTGCCCCACCGGGGCCTGGGACATGCAAAAATACCTCATCGATATGACTCACGCGGGATCAACATGTCCGTCCAAAGCCCGATCAGCAGCGTAAACGACTTCGTCGTCCGCTTTGCCAACGTCAACGGCTCGGGCTCGGCCAGCGCCAACGAAATGTTCGCGCGCTCGATCCTGCGCCACGGCGTGCCGGTAAGCCCACGTAACGTCTTCCCCTCCAACATCCAGGGGCTGCCGACCTGGTACGAGGTGCGGGTCACCGAAGCCGGTCACCTCGGCGCCCGCGGCGGCGTCGACATGATGGTGGCGATGAACCCGCAGACCTGGGACAAGGACGTCGCCTCGATCGAGCCCGGCGGCTATCTGTTCTACGATTCGACCAAGCCGATGCCGACCTCGAAATTCCGCGCCGACATCACCGTGATCGGCGTGCCGCTGACCGCGATCACCAACTCGACCTATACCGATCCGCGCCAGCGCCAGCTGTTCAAGAACATCATCTACCTCGGCGCGATGTGCGCCCTGCTCGACATGGACCCGAAAATCGTCGAGCAATTGATATCGGAACAATACAAGGGCAAGGAAAAGCTGCTGTCTTCGAACGTCCACGCGCTGCATCTCGGCCGCGACTGGGCGCTGCAAAACCTGAAATGCCCGATCGGGCTGCGGGTCAAGAAATCCGACAAGGTCGGCGACCGCATCTTCATCGAGGGCAACAGCGCGGCCGCGCTCGGCGCGGTCTATGGCGGCGCCACCGTCTGCGCGTGGTATCCGATCACGCCGTCATCTTCGCTGGCGGACGCGTTCGGCGCCCATTGCAAGAAGCTGCGGCACGATCCCGAGACCGGCAAGGCCAAATACGCCATCGTGCAGGGCGAGGATGAACTCGCCTCGATCGGCATCGTGATCGGGGCCTCATGGAACGGCGCGCGCGCCTTCACCGCGACCTCCGGCCCCGGCATCTCGCTGATGACGGAATTCATCGGCCTGTCGTATTTTGCCGAAATTCCCGGCGTCATCATGAACGTGCAGCGCGCCGGCCCCTCGACCGGCATGCCGACGCGCACCCAGCAATGCGACATCATCGCCTGCGCCTATGCTTCGCACGGCGACACCAAGCACATCCTGCTGTTTCCGGAAGACCCGGCCGAAGCGTTCGAATTCGCGGCGCAATCGTTCGATCTGGCCGAACGGCTGCAGACCATGATCTTTCTGATGCTCGACCTCGACATCGGCATGAACCACCGGCTGTGCCGTCCCTTGAAGTGGGACGACGCCAGGCAATATGACCGCGGCAAGGTGATGACCGCGGAGATGCTCGATGAACCCGGCCGCGATTTCGGCCGCTATCTCGACGTCGACGGCGACGGCATTCCCTACCGCACCTATCCCGGCACGCATCCGACCAAAGGCTCGTTCTTCACCCGCGGCACCTCGCGCGACCGCTACGCGCGCTATTCCGAGGACGGCGCGGTTTATGCCGACAACATGCAGCGGCTGGTGCGCAAGTTCGAAACCGCGCAGGACATGGTGCCGCGGCCGTTACAGGCCAACGCCGCCAAGCCGACCAAATACGGCGTGATCTATTTCGGCTCGACGGCGCCGGCGATGGACGAGGCGATCGGTTTGCTGGAAGCAAAGGGACATCAGCTCGACCGCTTGCGGATCCGCGCCTTCCCGTTCCACTCCAGCGTCGCGAGCTTCATCGCCGATCACGACTTCGTCTATGTGGTCGAACAGAATCGCGATGCCCAGCTGCGCCAGTTGATCGTCAACGAGAACGGCATCGATCCGGTCCGGCTGGTGCCGATTCTGCACTATGACGGCACCCCGATCACTGCGCGCTTCATCGCCAGCACCATCGGCGACCATCAGGACCATCTGAAAGTGACTCCTCTCCGCAAGGCCGTGTCATGACCTACATTGCAAAACCGAAATTCCATCATCCCGGCCTGCCGAAGAACGATCTCGGCTACACCCACCGGGATTACGAGGGCAAGATTTCGACGCTGTGCGCCGGCTGCGGCCATGACTCGATCACCGCCTCGATCATCGAGGCCTGCTACGAGCTGTCGATCGAGCCGCATCGCGTCGCCAAGATCTCCGGCATCGGCTGCTCCTCGAAAACGCCGGACTATTTCCTCGGCAATTCGCACGGCTTCAACTCGGTGCACGGCCGCATGCCGTCGGTCCTGACCGGCGCCAACCTCGCCAACCGCGACCTGATCTATCTCGGCGTTTCCGGCGACGGCGATTCGGCCTCGATCGGCTTCGGCCAGTTCGCCCATTCGATCCGGCGCGGCGTCAACATGACCTACATCGTCGAGAACAACGGCGTCTACGGCCTGACCAAGGGCCAGTTCTCGGCCACCGCCGACCGCGGCTCGAAATCCAAGAAGGGTGTGATGAACACCGACAACGCCATCGACCTGGTGGCGATCGCACTGCAGCTCGGCGCCAGCTTCGTGGCGCGTAGCTTCTCCGGCGACAAAACCCAGCTGGTGCCGCTGATCGCGGCCGCGATCCGCCACAAGGGCGCGTCGTTCATCGACGTGATCAGCCCCTGCATCGCCTTCAACAACCACGCCGGCTCGACCAAGAGCTTTGACTACGTCCGCGAACATAATGATGCGGTCAACTATCTCGACGTCATCACCGGCCGCGACCCGATCACGGTCGATTACGCCCCGGGCTCGGTGCAGGTGGTGGAGCAGCATGACGGCACCAGGCTCGCGCTGCGCAAGATCGACGCCGACTACGACGCGCACGATCGGCTCGCGGCCATGACCTTCCTGCAGAAGCACGCCGCCAAGGGTCAGGTGGTGACCGGGCTGCTCTACGTCGATCCCGACGCCGAGGACATGCACGCCCATCTCGACACCGTCGAGACCCCGCTCAATACGCTGGAAGCCAAGGAATTGTGCCCCGGCTCCAGCGCATTGGAAAAGATCAACGCCAGCCTGCGGTAGATAGTCAGAAATCCTTTCAGCGCTCGATTGAGCTTCCGTGCTCAACCGCTCAATTTCGGCTCTCGCTGAGAAAGCCGGTCGTCTCCCTTGTAAAGCGGCACTCCATCTTGTTCCGAGCGGCAAGTACGATGGTCTGTTTGAGTCCCCTCGGCGTCCTGTTCTCCATGCTGAGCGTGCCGCCCATACGTTCAATAATTTCCTTCGCGATCGCCAACCCCAGTCCCGCGCCCGGAACATGCTGTCTGCGCGCTGGATCGACCCTGAAAAACGGCTCAAACACGCTGGCCATTACGTTTTCCGGAATACCGGGACCGTCGTCTTCGATCACAACGAGGCAATTGCTGCCGTGCCTCTCGACGCTCACCCGGGCGCCGCCGCCGTGGCTGGCAGCATTAATGATCAAGTTGCGCAAGGCCCGGGTAAATGCGAGCGGTGCGACGACGACGTCGCCTGCGCTCAACTGAAGCAAAGTCACTGAAAAGTTCAGTCTTGCGAGCTCCTCGCACACTCGCTTGACGAACTCATCCAGCTTGATCGGCTCGCTGCTGTTTGCTGAGGTTTCCTCGCGAACGAGCTGGATCGCGCTATCCGCAATCCGGTCCAACTCCTCCAGATCGCGGAGCCAATGCGGCCTTTCGTCTTCGGGGAGGAACTCAGCGCGCAACCGCATCCGGGTCATCGGCGTTCTCAGATCGTGCCCGGCAGCCGCAACAAGCCGCATTCTGCTTTCAACGGCCATCCTTAGACTTTCGCCCATCATGTTAAGGGCGCGTGCGGTTACTTTGACCTCGGCCGGGCCTTCTTCCGGGATTTTCTGTAGCGAACCATCGGCGCCGATCTTTGTAGCCATCGATTGCAGAAAACTGAGCTGCCTGGTGATGCGATGGGCAACAATCAAGG
Source organism: Bradyrhizobium sp. LjRoot220 (assembly GCF_964252915.1). Taxonomy (NCBI): domain Bacteria; kingdom Pseudomonadati; phylum Pseudomonadota; class Alphaproteobacteria; order Hyphomicrobiales; family Nitrobacteraceae; genus Bradyrhizobium; species Bradyrhizobium sp. LjRoot220. Next base: position 173,456 of record NZ_CAXUPS020000010.1, on the reverse strand, counting down.
CAACTCCGATCACCCCGATCGTAATAAGCGCCATCCATCCCAAAACTGCATACCAGACACGGCGCGGAGGTCGTTGATCAGGAATGGGCGCCGTCAACCAACCGTGATCCAGATTGACCGACGCGGTGGGATGACCGCCGCCCGGCGGTTGCTTTACGACGACGTCGAAATGAATGCCGGCATGACGAAACGATTCCTTTAGCCTGGCGGTCGGTTCTTCGAGAATCTCTCCGGGCCCAGGCTCAGGCGCCAGGCGCAATATCGCAGCCTTCCCGTCCAAGGTCAGTGCAGGCTTGATCATCAGAATGCGTTCGACAAGTCCCTCGCCAAAATTGCGCTGCTTCACCGAGTAGATCACGAAGGTCGACAGCGCGACGACGCAAATGATCGAAACGACTAACGTCACAGCAATGCGGGCACGCAGGGAATTCACCGCTCCGCTCCTACATTCTCCACGCGCGCGGCGAAGATATAGCCGCCGTTTCGAACCGTCTTGATCATCTGAAACTCGTCGTTGTCGCCCAGCTTTTTTCTTAGTCTGCTCATCAGGACGTCGATCGAGCGGTCAAAGGCATCCTCCGCTCCTCGCTTGGTGATTTCCAGCAATTGATCTCGCGACATCAAGCGACCCGGGCGGGCGACCAAAGCCAGCAACAGGTCGAACTCGGCTGCGGTCAAGTCGAGTGGCGCGCCGGTCTCGTTGTCAACGACGTGTCGAATACCAGGATGCAGTCTAAATCTTCCAAAGCGATGCTCGAGCGCATAGGACAACTGGATGTCCTGGTTGACCTGTCGACGGAGGACGGCGCGTATCCGCGCAAGCAACTCCCGTGGGTTGAACGGTTTGCCGACATAATCGTCCGCACCGATCTCCAATCCAATGATGCGATCGATATCTTCCTTGAGCGCCGTGAGAAGTATGACCGGTATGTGCGATCCTTGCCGGCGCAAATCCCGGCAAATGTCCAGACCGGACCCGTCCGGCAGCATCACGTCGAGGACAACCAGATTGATTTCGTGAAGGCTGAGCGCATTGTCCATCGTCCGTCGGTCCGACGCGAGGGTCACCTGAAACTCTTGTTCGGTCAAATAGCGCCCGAGGAGCTTGCGTATCTCCAGATCGTCATCGACTATCAGGACATGTGGGTTACGAGACATCGTGCTCCTGAAACCTCTGGAACCTGCCGCATTAGTTACCCGCAGCGGCTCCCTCGTCAGACCATTCCGGCGGTGCTCCGAGCCGGCCACCTACGAGCCCCGGAATTCCCACCCGTCCGAAAGCATCGCAGGCTGCATTTTTCGGCGCGCCGCCCAGCGTCGAGGTTACACGCTGCACTGTCGGGATCGACAATTTTTTGTTGAACGGCGTTTCCGCCGTGACCAGCAACTTGCTGAAATCGTCGCCGAAGGCGCTGGCGAGGTCGTAAGCGTCCCCGGCTGTCGATACGCGCGCGGTGCTCGTGATGGAGTCGGCAGCTCGCGCCCAAACCATCGCGGCCTTCTGCTCACCCCTGCTGTTGCGCGCCTCCGACTCGATTGAAAGGCTGCCCAAGCCGATCGGAATACGTGGTACCGGCACCGGCACGCTGAGATTAAGAAACATCGGAACAATTCCAACCACTTTCGATGCGCCGGCCATTCCCGGATCGGTCAGAGTGACATGTGTGACCGTCGCGTGAACGACCAGATCGGCGGATTGTCCCGGCGGCACGACTTCAAAGCGATCGCTAAGCCCGATGCAGATGGATCTGTCGACGGCATTGGCTATGATCTTCCGCTGCTTGTCGGAAAGCTCGACCTGCGCCGCGGCGCTTGAGAACGAAGTTCGTGAAATCGATACCGTTTTTGCCGCAAGGACCTCAGCTCGATCCACATGAAGCCTGGACTGCGTGAGGGTGCCATTGGACGGCGCTAGACTGTCATATGCCGAGAGGGACCCTGAGGTCGCCAGCGGTGCGGTGGCACAGCCGGACAGGATGGCACCAAGACCGATGAATGCGAGCCCATACGAGACCCGCGATATTGTCAGATCCATCTTATGCCCCGTGACCTGCGACACGCCGGATTGTTGCCTAGCATTCCCGGCAGTTGGCAAAATGTCCGAACCTTGCCTGATCCACCCGGTTTGTTGCTGAATATTACCGGTTAAAGACCCTCCCTCGGATTAGCTGATCCGACGGATCATGACTGTTCCGACCGGCAGCGGAATCTCGACTCGGACGGGAAGCTTTGGCTCGCCGGCCTTGCTGACCCTGGGATAGGCGATGATTATCGCGATGGGCTTGCTGCTGCTCGAGGGCTTGTGACCCGCGATCGGGCGATAGACGGCGCGGCATACGATTTCGCCGGCCACGGGATCGCCGGACATCAGCGTCAAATCAAATCGCATGCTTCCCGTGAAGACGTGAGCGATGCCGTCGCATCGGCTATCCGATTGCGACGCCCGCATGATTTCGGTCACCATCGCGCTCATCGGGTCGAGAACTTCCTTCAGATGCGGCAGTTCGATCGGGAGCCGGCCCGCCTGGTCAGCGGCGCTAAGTGGCGGTTCAATCGACACGCTGGTGGCCCTGTCGCCTGCGAAGTTGACCTCAACCGTTCGCGCGGTACTCCCTTCGGTTTTGAGAACAAAGCTGGCTGGAATAATGCGATTGCCGCGCGACGCTCCGTTGGACGAGGCGTCGAAGCGGCTCGAATAGCCCAGGAGCGAGGCGTCACCGTTGACGCGAATGGCATACGCGCCCGGCGCCATGTCGCCAGTCAAGCGCGCCTTTCCTATTGGAATACCTGCAAGTGTGGCGCGATAGACGGCATCAAATGCTTCGGCCATCGCGGGTAAGGGAGTCGCGAGTAATGGAATGATGGCCAGCAAGCTTCGAAGCCGAAACAAGACGATTACGGCGTTTATTGCGTTCGCGCTCACGAGGACCACTGTCATGTCTGAACGAACGGGATAGCAACTAATGTCAGGGAATTTAGACCAGAATGAGGGATGCGAAGCCTGAACTGCGAACTGTCGGTTGATGCGGTCGTGTTTTCGCTCTGCAAGTGGTTTGGCGTCCATCGTAACGAGACGCGTTGCGGTTCTTGATCGACGACGGCAGCAGCGGCAGGAATCGTGAACATTTTCAATACGATGAAGGTTATCTTCAGAACGGTTCTCACAGGCTGTTCTCCGGTTCTTGAGAACAGTGCCTTCCAACCGTTGCCATCAAATGGCGCGTTTGTTTCGTTATGTTTCGCTGATCCCCGAAGACCAGTCTGTCGAACTTTTGGTGCGACTGACAAGAGTGCGACCAACGAACTGGCGGCCGAGCATGGTATGGTCGCTCGCCCCACCAGTAGCCAACCATCCCGAATTCACCATTCATAATTGAGACATTTGATGTGGCACAAACCTAGTGCGATCGCCGCCGTTCTGGCGGCAACGATCTGTTCGACCACCGGCACCGTAATCGCAGCCCCCAAAAGCAAGCCCAACCAGATCCGATACGAGTATGTGGCGCCAAAGGATCCGGCGCACCAGCCGATCCTGGACCAAATGAAGCAGGGTCGCGCACTAGAGCACCTGCAGGAATTGCTTAGTCCGCTCCGCCTGTCCTATCCGCTGACGCTCAAGGTCGCGGGTTGCGACGGCGCCGTGAACGCCTGGTACGACGATGAAGTCGTCACCGTGTGTTACGAAATGCTGGCGGAGATCCTGAAGAGCGCGCCGGCCCATGACCTTCCCGGCGGGTTATCCAGGGCCGACACGGTCCTGGGCCCGGTTCTCGCGGTGTTTTTGCACGAAACCGCGCATGCGGTTTTCAACATGCTGCAAATACCCGTGCTCGGCCGCGAGGAGGATGCCGCCGATCAGTTCGCCGCTTACGTGATGCTTCGATTGAGCAAGGACGAGGCCCGCAGGATGATCCTGGGCTCTGCCTATCACCATGCGATCCAGATGCCGGGACCGCAGGTCACCGTTCCGATCCGATCGCTTGCGGGGGAGCACTCGACGCCAGCGCAGCGGACGTTCAACATTTTGTGCATCGCCTATGGCGCAGACAAGACGCTGTTTGCCGACCTCGTTGAAAAGGACTTCTTGCCCAAGGACCGCGCGGAGGTCTGTGCGCGGGAATACGATGACCTCGACTTTGCCATGACAAAGCTGATCAGCCCGCATATTGACAAGCGTCTCGCCGGGAAATTTCACGAAGTCTGGGCACGCACCGTCAGCACCCGTCGCGCCCATTTGGCGCGCCAATAATTTGGGAACGCCGGATTACCTACGCCACGGCAGCCAGCCCGCGCGGGTTGGCGACGTATTCCTTCAACGTCTTGCCATTCGCGTCGGCCTCGACCAGCGAGACGTTGTAGGTCCAGAGGTCGGCGAGATGCTGCAGCACGCGCTTGGCATCGGCGTCATTGAGCTGCGCGCCGTTCAGCACGGTATGGCGCAGCATCAAATGACGGTCGCCGGCGAGATCGACATCGACGACTTCGATGTTGGCATCGATGAAGCCGACGTCGTATGTCCGCGACAGTGCGCGGCGCACGCGGCGATAGCCGCGCTCGTCGTGGATCGCATCGACCCTGATGCCGGCGGTTTCGGCCGGATCGTCATGCAAATGGAACATGCGGAAGTGCCGCATCAGCCGCGGGCTGAGGAACTGGCTGATGAAGCTCTCGTCGCGGTAATTGGCCCAGACGTCGCGCAGCACGCCCATCGTGTCGCCCTTCCCGGCGATATCCGGGAACCACTCGCGATCCTCGTCGTCGGGTTTGGTCACGATGCGCTCGATATCCTGCATCATGGCAAAGCCAAGCGCGTAGGGGTTGAAGCCCGAAAAATGACGATTGTCGAAATCGGGCTGGAACACGACGTTGGTATGCGACGACAGGAATTCGAGGAAATTGCCGTCGGATAGCCGCCCCTGCCGGTGGAGCCGGTTCATGATGCGGTAATGAACATAGGTCGCGGTGCCCTCGTTCATGACCTTGGTCTGGCTTTGCGGGTAAAAATACTGCGCGATGTGCCGCACGATGCGCAGCAGCTCGCGCTGCCAGGGCGCCAGGCGCGGCGCGGTCTTTTCCAGGAAGTACAGGATGTTCTCCTGCGGCAGGCCGAGCAGCGCGCGGCGGCGCTCGGCGCTCAGCGTTGCGACGCTCTTGACCGGTCCGGTTGGAACGGTCCGCCATAAATCATTGAACACGCTTTCTTCGTGCAGGCGGCGCTGCTGGGCCCGCTTCTCCTCGACGCGGAGATCGGGCACCTTTTTGCCGGGATAGCGGTTGATGCCATGCGACATCAGCGCGTGCGCCGCATCGAGCGTCTGCTCGACCGCCAACCGGCCGTGACGCTCCTCGCATTGCGCGACGTAGGTCTTGGCGAATTCGAGATAATCGAGAATGCCGTCGGCGTCGGTCCACTGCTTGAACAGATAATTGTTCTTGAAGAAATGATTGTGGCCGAAGGCGGCGTGCGCGATCACCAGCGTCTGCATGGTCGCGGTGTTCTCCTCCATCAGATAGGAGATGCACGGCGAAGAGTTGATGACGATCTCATAGGCCAGGCCCATCAGGCCCTTGCGGTAGGAAGCCTGCTGATAGGCGAAGTGCTTGCCGAACGACCAATGCTTGTAGAACAAGGGCATGCCGACCGAGCAATAGGCGTCCAGCATCTGCTCTGCCGTGATCACCTCGATCTGGTTCGGATAGACATTGAGCCCGAGTTCGGTCTCCGCGATCTCCTCGCATGCGTCATGGACCCGCTGCAATGTCGGGAAATCCCAATCGGCGCCCTGAAACAGCCGTTCGCCCGTCATGGTGCCCTTTCCTGCCTAACACGGCGCTGGAAGAGATCGTGAAACACCGGGAAGATTTCGCTGCGCTCGCACACCTTGCGCATCGACAGTGGCGCACCGGCGAGGCGCAGGCGCTCATACAGCGTCCACAGCGACGAGTCGGGCATCTCGAACGTCAAGCCGGCATCCTGGCCGACCTCAAGATAGGCAAAAAACTGACTGACGGGGAGAATTTTCTCGGTCAGCAGCCGGCCCACCACTTCGCCGTCGGACGTGGAGTTGTCGCCATCGGAGGCCTGCGCGGCATAGATATTCCAGTCCGCCGGGCGGAACCGCGAACGCACGATTTCGTGCATTTCCTGCAGCGCACTCGACACCAGCGTGCCGCCGGATGCCGGGCCGTGGAAGAATGTATCCTCGTCCACCTCTTCGGCGCGGTCGGTATGGCGGATGAAGACGATCTCGACATGGCGATAACGCCGCTTCAGGAACACGTAGAGCAGCGTGTAGAAGCGCTTGGCGAGATCCTTCATATGCTCGGTCATCGAACCCGATACGTCCATCAGGCAGAACATGACGGCCTGGGCAATCGGTTTCGGTGTGGTCTCGAAGCGCCGGTACCGGATGTCGATCGGATCGATGAACGGGATCCGCTTGGCCTTGGCCTTGAGGGTCTCGATCTCGGCCCTCAGCTCGACGCGGCGCGCCTCGTCCTCGCAAATCAGCAGCTCGGCCTCGAGGGCGGCAATCTCTTCCGGCTTCGGCCGCCGCAACGCCACCCGCCGCGCCATCGCGCGGCTCACGGTGCGGGGAATGGAGATGTTCGCGGGCGAGCCGGAGGTCGCGTACCCGGCCCGGCGGATGCCTTCGCTCTCCACCTCGGCAAGCTTGCGCTTGGCGAGGTCAGGCAATTCGAGATCGTCGAGGAACAGATCGACGAATTCCTCGCGGCTCAGAACGAACCGGAAGGCATCCTCGCTGTCGCCCTCACCCGCACCGCCGGCTTTGCCGCCAGACCCGCCCGAGCGCGGCAGCATGTCGCCTTCGATGAACTTCTTGTTTCCGGGAAGCACCATGTCGCGGGTGCCGCCTTCACGGCGGAACCGCGGCTCGTCCATGCCGTCGAGGGGTATGCTGACCTCGCCGCCTTCCAGGACATCCTTGATGTCCCGGTCGTGCGAGGACTTCTTGACCGCCTGCTGAACCAGCGCCTTCGCCCGGCGCAGGAACCGCTGGCGATTCTCAAGACTCTTACTGCCCGGATTCAGCCGCCGGTCGACGATGTGAATAGCAACCACTTTCGCATCCGCCTCAGCCGGCTTGCTTCACGCGCATATACCATTCGACGAGCCGGCGGACCTGGCGTTCGGTGTAACCGCGGTCCACCATCCGCGCGACGAAATCGTCGTGCTTCTTCTCGGTATCCCCGTCCTTTTTCGAGCCGAACGAAATGACGGGCAGCAGATCTTCCACTTGCGAGAATATCCGCTTTTCGATCACCTCGCGAACCTTTTCATAGCTGGTCCATGCCGGATTTTTGCCACCGTTCTGCGCCCGCGACCGCAGCGAGAACTTGACCACCTCGTTGCGGAAATCCTTCGGGTTGGCGATCCCTGCCGGCTTCTCGATCTTGGTCAGTTCCTGATTGAGCAGTTCCCGGTCGAGCAGCTGTCCGGTGTCGGGATCCTTGAAGTCCTGATCCTCGATCCAGGCGTCGGCATAATCCACGTAACGGTCGAACAGGTTCTGACCATAATCCGAGTAGGATTCGAGATAGGCTTTCTGAATCTCGTTTCCGATGAACTCGGCGTAGCGCGGCACCAGTTCGGCCTTGATGAATTCGAGGTAACGCTTTTCGGTCTCATCAGGAAGCTGTTCGCGACGGATCGCCTGCTCCAGTGCGTACATCAGGTGAACAGCATCCGCGCCGACCTCCGACGTGTCGTGATTGTAGGTCGCGGCGAGAACCTTGAACGCGAAGCGGGTCGAGACCCCGTCCATGCCTTCGTCGACGCCGGCGGCATCCTTGTATTCCTGGACGCTGCGGGCCTTCGGGTCGGATTCCTTGAGGCTCTCGCCGTCATAAACCCGCATCTTCGCGAACACCGTCGAATTTTCGTGACGGCGCAGCCGCGACATCACCGAGAAGCGCGCCAGCGTCTCCAGCGTTGATGGTGCGCAGGGCGAGGCGGCGAGTTCAGAACCCTGGATCAGCTTCTCGTAGATCTTCTGTTCCTCGGTGACCCGCAGGCAATACGGCACCTTGATGACGCAGATGCGGTCGATGAAAGCTTCGTTGTTCTTGTTGGTCTTGAAGCTCTGCCATTCAGACTCGTTGGAGTGCGCGAGAATAACGCCGGTAAAGGGGATCGCACCGATGTTTTCGGTTCCGATATAGTTGCCTTCCTGCGTCGCCGTCAGCAGCGGATGCAGCATCTTGATCGGCGCCTTGAACATCTCGACGAATTCGAGGATGCCCTGGTTGGCGCGGTTCAGTCCGCCGGAATAGCTGTAGGCGTCGGGGTCGTTCTGGGCGAAGATTTCCAGCTTGCGGATATCGACCTTACCGACGAGCGAGGAAATGTCCTGGTTGTTTTCATCGCCCGGCTCGGTCTTGGCGACCGCAATCTGCCGCAGCCGCGACGGCTGGATTTTGGCGACGCGGAATTGCGAGATGTCGCCGCCGAACGCTTCGAGCCGCTTGTAGCACCACGGACTCATCAACCCGCTGAGGCGGCGGCGCGGAATGCCGTATTTTTCCTCGATCATCGGCCCCAGCGTTTCCGGATCGAACAGGCTGAGCGGACTTTCGAAGACGGGGCTGAGTTCGTCACCGGCTTTCAAAACATAAATGGGGTGGACTTCCATCAACGCCTTGAGGCGCTCGGCGAGCGACGACTTGCCGCCGCCGACGGGCCCGAGCAGATAGAGAATCTGCTTGCGCTCTTCGAGGCCTTGCGCGGCGTGCCGGAAGAACCCGACAATGCGCTCGATCGTTTCCTCCATGCCATAGAAGCCGGCAAAGGCCGGATAGGTGCGCATGGTGCGGTTCAAAAAAATTCGGCCAAGGCGAGGGTCCTTGGCCGTGTCGATCATCTGAGGTTCGCCGATCGCCGCCAGCAATCGCTCGGCCGCATTTGCATATTTCAGCGGATCGCTTCGACACGACTCCAGATAATCCGCCATCGAGATGTCGCTCTGACTTCGAGCTTCGAAGGAGCGAGCAAACGCGTTGAACAGAGAATCGTTGTACATAGATTCATCTCCTCATGGTTCAGCTATAACGTAGGATGCGCTGCACAAGTTCCAAGCCCCGGCAGCATCCTTCGTATCCGATCGCGAATCACCAACAGCAGATGTGCTTATCTGACACGCGAGTGACTCCATCACGCAATGCAATAGTCATGCTAAACGACTCGGCGCCTCAAAAATATCATGAAATCCACTGAATCTGTAACCGGACGGCAACATGCGACATCCGGAGAAGTACTGGTTTCTCAGGTAGATGAACGAACTTGCAGAAACCGCGCGTGCGCCGGCGCGCAACATCGACGCCTGTTGATCGATGTGACGAAAGTCGCGCTTGGCGATTGTTCAGCTCCCTTAATCGTCTATCCACGCAGACGATTGATCGGGAATTCAGATCACCCCAACCTGCGTCAGTCGGAAGATTCATTTCACTGCCCGGCGCCGTTCGGCGAGACCCAGTGCACGAATTCGATCTCTCCAGTTCACCACCTCTCATTACCACACCTGACGTTCGCGTGCTCGGTATCATGTCAACGACTTCGATCAAGGCATCGACCAGGCTTTGTACTCGGCGGACCATAACGTGCCCCGGCGCGGAGACTTCGCCGTGGTTCTTTGGTTCAATCCGGCGTGACCAATCGATCGGTACGACCCCCTTAATGACCGCGCGAACGCCAAAGCTTGCGTTGCTGCTGTCGCTCGCCGTACCAACCAACTTGGCTCAGCTCCGTTCATTCCTGAATTGGACACCCCATCTGCGTTTTTGTGCAAGGCACAATGGAGGCAGTTTGAGGGACACGAATGGGCGACTCGCCTAATTTTTAGGCAACTTTGACAAACTCAGACGGCTTTCGAGCGGGATTGGCCGGCCATCCCGTTGGCCCCAACTCCAGCGGAGAGAGGTCAGCGGGATTGAACGCGACTGCGGCCACGGGCGACCAATTCGATAGGCTTACCTCGCACGCTGTCCTGGCAGTGCGGCGGATGGTCGATAGATGGGTCAGGTATTTCCCGGGCGATCATGAAGCGTACACCTCCGCCGGTTGTCCTGGCGATCGCGGCTTCAGCCGCCATAGCCTTCCTCGCCGGCAACGGCCCCGGCCTCGCCCAGGAAGGCATCGACAAGACCAAGGCTGCCGCCTTCGACAACCAGCTGTTCGCCGGCCCGCTCGGTCAAAAGGCCTATGCCTGCTTCGTGCGCCGCTACGATGCCAACCATCTGGCGCAGCATCCCAAGCAAAAAGTCAGCGCGATGAAGCTGCTGGTCACGGCCGAAAATCCGCCGGAAGAGAAGATCACCAATTATTCCTTCCGCATCGGCGTCAAATATCGGCATCGGCCCGGCAATTTCGACTCCAGCGGCTATTGCAGCCATGTCGCCGAAGACAAAGGCAACGCGATCCGCTTCGGCTGCGGCGTCGATTGCGAGGGCGGCGGCATCGGTGTCGCCATGAAGGACGACAAATCGGCCGTCATCCGGCTGGCGCGGATCAGGATCTGGGAGCGCAACAAAGCCGACGACGATGCCAGCAAGGATTTGGTGGCAGGCGCCGACGATAGGGTTTTCCGTGTCGATCGCGCCGAATTGCGCGAATGTGCCGAACTCGTGACCGATCGCAAGGAACTCGCGGCGCTCCGGCGCAAGGGGCCGCTTCAAGGCAATTAAAGAGGACGCCATGCATCGACGCAGCATCTTGTGGGCCGCGGCTTCAGTACTCAGCGCAACCTTCGCCGCCTCCCGCGCCGGCGCGGCCACCGAGGCGCCAGCGACGAAAAAGCTGAAGGTGGTCTATCACCTCAACGACCTCGACAAGGTCAGCTTTGTCGTCGGCAACATCCAGAATCACCTCGACGGGGTCGGCGGGCCCGACAACGTCACCATCGCACTGGTCGTTCACGGCCAGGCGTTGCGCGCGTTCCACGCGTCCGCGGCCAACCCCGATCTGACACGGCATATCGGCCAATTCGCCAAGGCCGGCCTTGAACTCGCCGTCTGCGGCAACACCATGAAATCCCAGAAAGTCGGCCTCGGCGATCTGCTGCCGGGCTTCATTGCCGCCGACCAGGGCGGCGTGGTCCGCATCGCCGAGCTGCAATCGCAGGGATATCTCTATTTGCGACCCTGATCGCAATCCGCGATCGTGATCGCAATCCGCGATCGAGACCGTGGCGTCCGCTTTCCCGTCACAAAATTGTGCTGGATTTCAACAATTCCTTGGGCGTTCGCCCCGGGATCGAACCAACGTAAGCGGCGTTATCCTGCCGGGTGCACCGACCGGCAGCCATTCCTTCCAATTGCCTTCCACTTGCCCATCCAAATGTTGACATTCCCGCCTCGCACCCGAAAGCTGCCGGGGAACCCGAAAACCGACGACCAGACAGAACAGGCATCATGAATCCCGTCAAAGCACTCGAAAACCATGGTCAGGCCGTCTGGCTGGATTTCCTCGCCCGCGGCTTCGTCGCCAAGGGCGACCTCAAGAATTTGATCGACACCGACGGCGTCAAAGGCGTGACGTCGAACCCCTCGATCTTCGAAAAGGCGATCGGCAGTTCGGACGAATATGACGGCGCGATCGGCCAGGCGCTGAAAAAAGGCGATCGCCCGGTTGCCGACCTGTTCGAGCATCTCGCCGTCGAGGACATCCAGCACGCCGCCGACGTGTTGCGGCCGGTCTACGACCGGTTGAACGGCGATGACGGCTTTGTCAGCCTCGAGGTTTCGCCCTATCTGGCGATGGATACCAGGGCGACCATCGTCGAGGCCAAGCGGCTCTGGAAGGACGTTAAGCGCACGAATCTGATGGTGAAGGTGCCGGCAACCCCGGAGGGGCTGCCCGCGATCGAAAATCTGATCGGCGCAGGCATCAGCATCAACATCACGCTGTTGTTCTCGCAAAAGGTCTATCGCCAGGTGGCCGAAGCCTATCTCGACGGTTTGGAGAAATACGTCGCCAAGGGCGGCGATCCCTCGCATGTCGCAAGCGTCGCCAGCTTCTTCGTCAGCCGGATCGACAGCGCCGTCGACAAGCAACTCGACGAGAAGATCGCAAAGGCCAATGACCCCAGCGAAAAGGAACGCCTGAGCGCGCTAAAGGGCAAGATCGCGATCGCGAACGCCAAGATCGCCTATCAGGATTACAAGCGCCTGTTTTCAGGCGCACGCTGGGACAAGCTCAAGGCCAAGGGCGCCAAGCCGCAGCGGCTATTGTGGGCCTCGACCGGCACCAAGAACAAAGACTATAGCGACGTGCTCTATGTCGAGGAGCTGATCGGCCCCAACACCGTCAACACGGTGCCGCCGGCGACGCTGGACGCGTTCCGCGATCACGGCACGGCGCGCGACAGCCTCGAGGAAAATATCGACGGCGCGCGCCGGGTGCTTGAGGAACTCGAAAAATCCGGCATCTCGCTCGACGCGATCACCGCCGAACTGGTCAAGGACGGCGTCAAGCAGTTCGCCGACGCCGCCGACAAGCTCTACGGCGCGGTCGCGCACAAGCGCGCGGCCTCGCTCGGCGGCGGCATCGACCGCCAGCAACTGGCGCTCGGCGACGGCATCAAGAAGGCCGTTGAAAAGAGCACCGAGGATTGGCGCGCCTCGGCAAAAATCCGCCGCCTCTGGCACAAGGACAAATCGGTCTGGAGCAATGACGACGAGAATAAATGGCTGGGCTGGCTGAACAGCCCGGCTGCCGCAGATGTTGCCGACTATGAGGATTTTGCCAGGCGCGTGAAGGGGCAGAATTTCAGCGATGCCGTGGTGCTCGGCATGGGCGGTTCGAGCCTCGGTCCGGAAGTCCTGGGAGAAACATTCGCGAAGAAATCCGGCTTTCCAAGACTGCATGTGCTCGACTCCACCGACCCCGCCCAGGTGCGCGCGATGGAGAAGAAGGTCGATCTGGCAAAGACCCTCTTTATTGTTTCCAGCAAGTCCGGCGGCACCACCGAACCGAACGCGATGAAGGACTATTTCTTCGATCGCGTATCCAAGACCATCGGCGCTGACAAGGCGGGCCATCGTTTCATCGCGGTGACCGATCCCGGCTCGTCGCTGGAGAAGGTCGCGACCAAGCAGGGCTTTGCCCGCATCTTCTACGGCGATCCCACGATCGGCGGACGCTATTCGGTATTGTCGCCGTTCGGGCTGGTGCCGGCGGCTGCCGCCGGCATCGATGTCCGCAGCCTGATCAAGCACACGCTCGCCATGGTGCGCTCCTGCGGCGCCGACGTGCCACCGCATGAAAACCCCGGTGTGCAGCTCGGGCTCGCGCTCGGCCTCGCCGGGCTCGAAGGCCGCGACAAGGTGACGATATCAGCGTCGAAGAAAATCGCCGATTTCGGCGCCTGGGCCGCGCAATTGATCGCGGAGTCCACCGGCAAGGACGGCAAGGGTTTGATTCCGATCGACGGCGAACTGCTCGGCGAGCCTTCGCTCTACGGCAACGACCGCTTCTTCATCGACATCCGGACCGAAGGCGAGGACGACGCCGCGCATGACGACAAACTGGCGACCCTTGAGGCAGCCGGGCATCCCGTGGTCCGCATCGTGATGAAATCGATCGACCATATCGGCCAGGAGTTCTTCCGCTTCGAGATGGCGACCGCGGTCGCTGGCGCCATCCTCGGGATCAACCCGTTCAACCAGCCTGATGTGGAAGCGGCGAAGATCAAGACGGGCGAACTGACCGCTTCATTCGAGAAAACCGGCGCATTGCCGGCGGAGCAGCCGGTCGTCGCCACCGCCGAGGCCGAGATCTACACCGATGAAGCCAATGCCGCCGCGCTGCGCAAGGCCGGCGCCAATGGCAGCCTTGGCTCCTGGATCAAGGCGCATCTGTCGCGTCCCGGCAGCGGCGATTATTTTGCGCTGCTGGCCTATATTGCGCGCGACGGCGCTTCGATCGATACCCTGCAGAAGATGCGGCTGGCGGTGCGTGACAGCCGTCATGTCGCGACCTGCGCCGAATTCGGACCACGCTTCCTGCACTCGACCGGCCAGGCCTACAAGGGCGGTCCCGACAGCGGCGTGTTCCTGCAGATCACCGCCGACGACGCCAAGGACCTGGCCGTGCCCGGCCACAAAGCGAGTTTCGGCATCGTCAAGGCGGCGCAAGCGCGCGGCGATTTCGACGTGCTGACCGAACGCGGCCGGCGCGCGCTGCGGGTTCATCTCAAGGGCGATCTCAAGCCGGCGCTGGCCGCGCTCGACGCCGCGATATCGGAAGCGCTCAACTAGGGGAAGCGCCCAATTAGGGAAGTATTGGAATGCAGCTTGGCATGATCGGCCTCGGCCGAATGGGCGGCAATATCGTGCGGCGGCTGATGAGCGGCGGCCACACATCGGTAGTGTACGACAAGGATGCCAAAGCCGTCGCCGCGCTGGCGGCCGAAGGCGCTGCCGGCACCGACACGCTGGAAGCTTTCGTGGCGAAACTGGAAAAGCCGCGCACCGCCTGGGTGATGCTGCCGGCCGGCAAGATCACCGAAGCCACCATCGAAGCGCTGACAAAGCTGATGGAGCCCGGTGACGTCATCATCGACGGCGGCAATACGTTCTGGCAGGACGACGTCCGCCGCGGCAAAACGCTCAGGGAGCGCGGCCTGAATTATGTCGACGTCGGCACCAGCGGCGGCGTCTGGGGCATCGAGCGCGGCTATTGCATGATGATCGGCGGCGACAAGGCCGTGGTCGCCCGGCTCGATCCGATCTTCAGGACCCTGGCGCCTGGGATCGGCGACATCCCGCGCACCGGCGGCCGCGACGGACGCGATCCTCGCATCGAGCAGGGCTATATCCATGCCGGCCCCAGCGGCGCCGGACATTTCGTCAAGATGATCCATAACGGCATCGAGTATGGCCTGATGCAGGCCTACGCCGAGGGCTTTGATATCCTCAAGAACGCCAACATCGAGGCGTTGCCGGCCGAGCATCGTTTCGATCTCGATATCGCCGACATCGCCGAGGTGTGGCGGCGCGGCAGCGTGATCCCTTCATGGCTGCTCGATCTCACTTCTTCGGCGCTCGCTGAGAACCAGACGCTGGATAATTATTCCGGCCATGTCGAGGATTCCGGCGAAGGCCGCTGGACCGTCAATGCCGCGATCGACGAGGCCGTGCCGGCCGAAGTGCTGACTGCGGCGCTCTATGCGCGTTTCCGTTCGCGCAAGGATCATACGTTCGCGGAGAAGATCTTGTCCGCGATGCGCGCCGGCTTCGGCGGCCACAAGGAACCGCCGAAGCAGCCGGGCTCAAAGGCTTAACGCTCATGGCGGTCGGCAAACTGGCACAGACGAAACCCGATCCCTGCTCGTTCGTCATCTTCGGCGTCACCGGTGATCTCGCGCATCGGCTGGTGATTCCTGCCCTCTATAACCTCGCGGCGGCGGACCTGCTGCCGGAAAAATTCTGCGTCGTCGGCATCGCCCGCAAGGGCATGACCAGCGACCAGTTGCGCGACAGCCTGATGAAGGGCCTGCATCAATTCGCCACGCGCCAGGTGGACGAGGCGATCGCGACGCGGCTGCTTGCATGCGTCACCTGCATTGAGGCCGATCCGAAGGATCCGGCCTCGTTCGACGCCATGAGCAGGCAACTTGATCAACTCGAAGTCGCGCGCAATACCCACGGCAATCGTCTGTTCTATCTGGCGACGCCGCCGAGCGCCTTCCTGCCGATCAGCCGCGAACTCGGCCGCACCGGCATGCTGGCCGAGAACGGCACCTGGCGGCGGCTGGTGGTCGAAAAGCCGTTCGGTACCGACCTCGAATCGGCAAGGGAGCTGAACAGCGAGCTGCTCAAACTGGTCGAAGAGCATCAAATCTACCGGATCGATCATTATCTCGGCAAGGAAACCGTCCAGAACATCCTGGTGCTGCGCTTTGCCAACGGCATGTTCGAACCGATCTGGAACCGCAACCACATCGACCACATCCAGATCACGGTCGATGAAAAGCTCGGCGTCGGCCATCGCGGCAGCTTTTATGACGCGACCGGCGCCTTGCGCGACATGGTGCCGAACCATCTGTTTCAACTGATGTCGCTGGTGGCGATGGAGCCGCCATCGAAGTTCGACGCGCATTCGGTGCGTTCGGAGAAGGCCGACGTGCTGGCCGCGATTCAGACCCAGGGCGAGCAGGAGGCGCTGCACAATTCGGTGCGCGGGCAATACCGCGCCGGCACGGTCGACGACACCGAGATCGAGGACTATCGCAGGACCGCCGACGTCAAGCCCGCCAGCACCACGGAAACCTATGCCGCACTGAAGCTGACCATCGACAATTGGCGCTGGGCCGGGGTGCCGTTTTATCTGCGCACCGGCAAGGCGCTCGGTATCAAGCGCACCGAGATCGCAATCAAATTCAAGCAGGCGCCGTTCGCGATGTTCCGCGACACGCCCGTCGACCGGCTCTCGCAGAACTACCTCATCATCTCGACCGAACCGACCGAAGGCATCGCGCTGCAGTTCAACACCAAGGTGCCGGGCCCGACCATTAATATCGATGGCGTCGAGATGAAGTTCCGCTACAAGGATTACTTTCAGGCCGAACCATCGACCGGTTATGAGACCCTGATCTATGACTGCATGATCGGCGACAACATCCTGTTTCAGCGCGCGGACAGCGTTGAGGCCGGCTGGCGGGCGGTGCAGCCGTTTCTCGACGCCTGGAAGAATGCGGGCGGCAAGGGGTTGAAGGTCTATGAGCCCGGCAGTGAAGGTCCTGAAGAGGCCAACGACCTGCTGGAGCGAGACGGCCGAAGCTGGCGGAAGCTCAGTTAGCGATGATGTCGAACGATAACCGCCATGTGATGTCAGTGGCCGATCCGGCCGCGATGGCCGCGGCCGCCGCCGAGCGCCTCATCGCGCGGATCTCGGAAAACCCCGGCCGCGTCGCGATCTGCCTGACCGGCGGATCGAGTCCGAAACAGCTCTATCAGTTGCTCACCACCGAGGCCTGCCGACGCAAAATTCCGTGGGAGCGCGTGCACTGGTTCATCGGCGACGAGCGCTTCGTGCCGGCGGATGATCCCCTCAACAACATGGGCGTCGCGCGGAAGCTTTTTCTGGACCAATGCGCGCCAGCCACCAACATCCATCCGATTCCGACAAGTACCGCCGATCCGGCCGATCCCGATCGCGGCGCCGCGCTTTACGACGGCGAACTGAAAGCGTTCTATGGCGCAGATGCACTCGATCCTGACCGGCCGCTGTTCGATCTCGTGCTGATGGGTGTCGGCCCCGACGGCCATACCGCCTCGCTGTTTCCCGGCGACCCCGCCCTCGACGAGACCCAGCGTTGGGTGGTCGGCGTGCCCAAAGCCAATGTCGAACCGTTCGTCCCCCGCGTCACGCTCACGCTGCCAACCCTCGCTTCTTGCCGCGAAATGCTGTTCGAGGTCGCAGGCGCCGACAAGCGCGCGATCCTAACGCGCGTGTTCGCAGGCGAGAACCTGCCGGCGAACCGCGCGCGATCCACCGGCGAGACGGTCTGGCTGGTGGATCAGGCGGCGTTGCCGGAGAATTTTCGTGGGTGATGCGACACCGCCTTGCGCGCTGGTGGTGATGGGCGTCTCCGGCTCGGGCAAGAGCACCATCGCCGACTGGCTGGCCGTGCGGATGGGTTGGCGCTACGAGGACGGGGACAAATTTCACCCGTCCGGCAATGTCGCGAAAATGAGCGCGGGCCAGCCGCTGACCGATGAAGACCGCTGGCCCTGGCTGCAGGCGATTGCCGACGAGATCGATCGGCTCTCGGGGACCGGGCAACGCGCCGTCGTTGCCTGTTCGGCATTGAAGCGCGCCTATCGCGATATTCTCGTGCATGGGCGCGACGACGTCCGCATCATCTTCCTGAACGGAACGCAGGACCTGATCGCGAGCCGGCTCGCCGCCCGCAAGGGGCATTTCATGCCACCGGGGCTGCTCGCCAGCCAGTTCAAGACGCTGGAACCGCCGCGGCCGGACGAGCGCCCGATTACGGTATCGATCGACGCGCCGGTCGAAGCCATCGTGGACGACATCGTCAGCCAATTGAAAGTGCCCTCATGAGCCGCATTGCGTTTGTCGTTTCCGATGTCGATGGCACGCTGTTGACCAAAGACAAGACCCTCACCGATGGCGCGAAGGACGCCGTCCGCGCGCTGCACGAGGCCGGCGTCGGCTTCACCATCGTTTCCAGCCGGCCGACCATCGGCATGGGCTTTCTGATCGAGCCGCTGGCGATCACGCTGCCGGTCGGTTCATTCAACGGAAGTTCGATCATCGATGCGCAACTGAGACCGATCGAGCAGCATTTGATCGCGCCTCACGTGGCGCAGCGTAGCCTCGACGTGCTCAATGAGTTCGGCGTCGACATCTGGCTGTTCACCAACGACCGCTGGTATACCCGCAATCCGGACGGCGAGTATGTTCCGCACGAGATCCGGGCGATCAAAGCCGACCCGACCATCGTTGCCGACTTCGCGCCGCATCTGTCCGGCGCCTGCAAGATCGTCGGCGCCAGTTCGGATGCAGCGCTATTGGCGCGCTGCGAAGCGGCGATGCAGCAGGCGGTGGGCGCCGAGGCCACCGCGGTTCGATCGCAAACCTACTATCTCGACGTCACGCCCGCGGGCCACGACAAAGGCACGTTCGTCGAGAACATTGCCAAACGGCTCGGCGTCTCGACCGACACCGTCGCCACCATCGGCGACATGCAGAACGACCTGCCGATGTTTGCCAGAAGCGGCATTTCGTTCGCGATGGGCAACGCGGCCGACGACGTCAAGCACCGCGCGACGCATGTGACCGATACCAACGAGCGCGACGGCTTTGCCCGCGCCATGGAGATGATTCTGAAGCTCGTCTAGAAGGCTATTTCGACCGCTGCATCGCCGGCTTCTCGGTCGCCCGCTTCGCCGCGCTGAGGTTATGGGCGGTATTGATCAGCGCGATATGGGTCAGCGCCTGCGGAAAATTGCCGGTCTGGCGGCCTGCGCCGGTATCGAATTCTTCGGCCAACAGGCCAAGATCATTGGCAATCGCAACCACGCGCTCGAACAACTCCCACGCCCTGTCGAACTCTCCCGTCAGCACATAGGCATCCGCGAGCCAGAGGCTGCAGGCCAGGAACGCGCCCTCGGCCGGCTGCTGCTCGACTTCACGGGGATCGTGCCGCAGCACAAAACCGTCCCGCATCAGGTGCTTTTCGACCGCCTGCAGCGTTCCGCCCACGCGCGGGTCCGATGGCTCAAGAAATCCCACCGAGGGCAACAACAGGATGCTGGCATCCAGCATTTTCGAACCGTAGGATTCGACAAACGAGTTCAGCTCGCGATCAAAACCTTTTTCGCAGACGTCGCGATGGATGGTGTCGCGCAGCGTCCGCCACTTGTCCAGCGGCGCCTTGAAGCCGAATTTTTCGACGCTCTTGATGCCACGGTCGAAGGCGACCCAGGTCATTACCTTGGAGGAAACATAGTGCTTGCCGTCGCCGCGGCGCTCCCAGATGCCGTGATCCGGCCGATCCCACTGTTTGGCGAGATGCTCCAGCACCGCGCATTCCAGCGCCCAGCTCCCTTCATGGAGGTCCAGTTTGGCTACTCGCCACTGATGGAAGGCGTCGATCAACTCGCCATAGACGTCGAGCTGCAATTGGTCATGCGCGGCGTTGCCGACCCGGACCGGCAGCGCGCCCTCATATCCCGGGAGCCAGTCGGCTTCCCATTCCAACAGCCGCCGCTCCCCCATGATGCCGTACATGATCTGCATGTTGGCCGGCGATCCCGCCACCGCTCGCAACAGCCAGTTGTGCCAGGCCAGGGCTTCCTCGGTATAGCCCGAGTTCATCAACGCCAGCAGTGTGAAGGTAGCATCGCGCAGCCAGCAGAAGCGATAATCCCAGTTGCGCACCCCCCCGAGCTTCTCCGGCAGCGAGGTGGTTGGCGCCGCGACGATGCCGCCGGTCGGCGCATAGGTCAGCGCCTTCAGCGTGATCAGCGAGCGTATCATGAGGTCGCGGTGTTCGCCTTCATAGGTGCAGCGACTGCTCCATTCGCTCCAGAACGCCTCGGTTTCCTGCAACGCGAGTGCAGGATCGATCGGCCCGGGCACTGGCAGGTGCGACGGCCCGTAGGTGAGCACAAAAGGCACGGTGTCGCCCTCGCCGACCTCAAAATCCGCCACCGTGGTGAAATCCTCGCCGCGGGTCTCGACCGGCGCTCGCAACACGGTCATGTCAGGCCCGCAGATCGCAAGCAGTCCCGATCCGTCTTCGCTTTTCCTGACCCAGGGAATATCCGCACCGAGGCCAAAGCGGATCACCAGCTGCATGCGCAGCTTGACCCGTCCGCTGACCCCGCGCACCAGCCGTACCACATCGGATGCATTGCCGCGCGGCGGCATGAAATCGATCAGGTCGACCACGCCATTGGCGGTGGTAAACCGCGTCTCCAGGATCAGCGTGTTGTCGCGGTAGCGGCGCGAAGTCGCGGTGATCTCATCTGCGGGAGCGATCAGCCAGCGGCCATGCCCGGGGGTGCCGAGCAGCGCGGCAAAGCAGGCGTCGGAATCGAACGCCGGCCAGCACAGCCAGTCGATCGATCCGTCACGGCCGACCAGCGCCGCCGTCTCGCAATCGCCGATCAGTCCGTAGTCTTCTATCCTGCACGACACGGCTTATGACCACCCTGGCTCCGGACCTATGCGCGCGACCGCTCGCGTGTCGCGGCCTTCAGCGCGGCGACGTCGATCGTGGACGCGATCTTCTCGAGCGGCACCGGCAGCCGGCGGCGCCAGTTCGGATGCTCGTCGATGGTGCCGGGAATATTGGGCTGGTCGACCAGACCCAAAAAGTCCTCCAGCCCGATCGCGAGCAGCCGTGATGGGGTGCGCGCGAGAAACTTTACCACGGAATAAAGATCGTTCCTGTCGATGCCGCTGTGGCGCAGCGCCTCGTCGAGCATCGCCAGCGCATGCCATCGCGCGTCATCGCTCTCGCCGGGATCGATGCCGAGCGCACGCTTGGTCCTGAGATCGCCGAACGAGCGCCAGCCGGCATAGGTCGAGAGATCATGGGTATTGAAGGTGACGAGCGCGTTGGCGAGATAATGATCGAACGCGCGGAACGCGCCGCGATCGTCACGCTCGAACATCATCACCAGATAGGACCAGATGCCCCACCCGGCGATCTCGTCGCGAAAACCTTCCGGCACGGTGCCGAGGTCTTCGCCGATCACGACGCAGCGGTGCGCAACGCTCTCCTGCGCGGTTGCAGCCAATAACGCCTCGAACGGCATCGGCACATAGACACCGTCGGCGGCGCTGAAGCCTTGCGGCACCAGATAAAGCCGCTTCAAACCCAGCACGTGGTCGAGCCGGATCGCACCGGCGTGCCGCATCGAGGCGCGCAGCATTTCGCGATAGGGCTCGAAGGATTTCAACTCCAGGCCGGTCGCGTTGAAGCCGGCGAGGCCCCAGCTCTGGCCGGCGGTGTTGAGCGGATCGGGCGGCGCGCCGACGCCAAGATGGCGCGAGATCGCCACCTGTTCGTTCCATGCGTCGAATCCGTCCGCCTGCACACCGACGGCAACATCGAGATACAGCCCGACCCTCATGCCGAGCTGGCTCGCCCGATCTTTCGCTGCCGCCAGTTGCTGATCGGCCGTCCATTGCACGAATTCGACGAACGCGATTTCGTCGGCGTCCGCTCCCTTGTGCAATTCAGCGCATTTGGTGTCATCCGGCTGTCGCCACTCCTCCGGCCATTCCCACCACGGCTTGTTGAATTTGTGCCGGAGCACCTCGAAACAGGCGAAGCGTGACAGCAACGGCGCGCGTTCAATGCGGAATTTCTCGAAGTCCCGCCGGCGGCCTGGTGTCGCGTTTACCTTGAAAGCTTCGAATGCCGATCGCATCGCGGGCCATTTCAGGCCTGCGGCGGCAACATAGTCCACAACCTCGCCTTGCCTTGCCCGCGCCAGCGCGCCCCTGGTGGTGGCGTCCAGCCGAAATTCCGGAATCGCTTCAACATCAACATAGAGCGCATTGAGAAACAGCCGGCTGTTCGGCGAATAAGGACTGCAATCGCCAGGGCGGTCATCGAACAAGGCATGCAGCGGATTGAGGCCGACGCCATCCGCTCCCAGATGGTGGGCGAGTTCGATCAGGGCCTTGAGGTCGGTGAAATCGCCGATCCCCCAGTTGCGCGCCGAGCGAACGCCGTAAAGCTGAACCGCGAGCAGCCAGCAGCGGTCGAAATCGCCGCCAAAGGCCCTTGCCGGTGCCGACAGCAGCGGCACGTCTTCGGTGGTGGATGCGGCATCCGACAGCTGCAGCCGGTGGACACCCAGCGGCAGATCCTGCGGCCAGGCGATGCTCCGATCGGAGCTGCTGCCTTTCGCGATAACCTTATGATCTGCTAAGATTTTCCATCGAACCGGGAGCTTCGCAGCAGCCGAGAGCTCGGTCCGCGCAGGCTGCCCGGACCGGACCACGACCGGTCCACCGACGAACTGTCCGGCAGTCTGCGGCGGCAGGGCATCGAGGATAATTTTCAGGGCGGCCGCGTCCGTCACACGGCGGTGACCCTGACCATCCACGAATTCGGTCTGGATTCCCTGGCGTTTAGCTTGAGCGAAAAGGTCCATTCGGCACGCGGTTTGCACACAACACCTTGGAGGCGTCGCGAAATTGTCCAAATACAGGAAGGAGATAGACGAGCGCTAACGCTCGCTGCCGTCAACGGTTCCAGGGGAACCAAAGTCCGCTGAGCGGCTTTTTACTATGTCCGGAACGTCTCCTTTCTCGCAAGTGAAACGGGGGCGTCGTTTCCATGGCTATGGCATCACCGTGAACAAAAAAGTCCAAACCGGCGAAAGCACCAAGGCCGGCGCCTCCTTTCGATTCGATACTGCCTATCCGTTGAACAACGGCGGCAGCTTTACGATCGATGCAAGCGAGGTGCCAGCGGTCGAGGCAGCCGACGATGCGCTTTGGTACAAGGATGCCATCATCTATCAGCTCCACGTCAAGGCTTTTGCCGACAGCAACAATGACGGCATCGGCGATTTTGCAGGGCTGACCGAGAAGCTGGGCTATCTGCAGGACCTCGGCGTTACCACGCTGTGGCTGTTGCCGTTCTATCCCTCGCCCGGCCGCGATGACGGCTATGACATCGCCGACTATGGCGACATCAATCCCGATTTCGGGACGATGAAGGATTTCAGGCGGTTCATCCAGGAAGCCAAGAGGCGCGGTCTGCGCGTCATCACCGAGCTCGTCGTCAATCACACCTCCGACCAGCACGACTGGTTCAAGCGCGCCCGGCGCAGCGGCCCGGATTCGAGCGCGCGCAACTGGTATGTCTGGAGCGATACCGACCAGAAATACCCGGGCACGCGGATCATCTTCACCGATACCGAGAAGTCGAACTGGACCTGGGACCCCGAGGCCGGCCAGTTCTACTGGCACCGCTTCTTCTCGCACCAGCCGGACCTCAATTTCGACAATCCGCGCGTGGTCAGCGCGCTGGTCAAGGTGATGAAGCGCTGGCTCGATACCGGCGTCGACGGTTTCCGTCTCGACGCCATTCCCTATCTGTGCGAGCGCGACGGCACCAACAACGAGAACCTGGCCGAGACCCACGCCATCATCAAACACCTGCGCAGCGAACTTGACGCCTATGCCAAGGGCAAGGTGTTGCTGGCCGAAGCCAACCAATGGCCCGAGGACGTGCAGGAATATTTCGGCCGCGGCGACGAATGCCACATGGCCTATCATTTTCCGCTGATGCCGCGGATCTACATGGCGATCGCGCAGGAAGACCGCTTTCCGATTACCGACATCCTGCGGCAGACGCCTGATATTCCGGGCAATTGCCAATGGGCGCTGTTCCTGCGCAATCATGACGAGCTGACGCTGGAAATGGTCACCGACGTCGAACGCGATTATCTGTGGTCGACCTACGCCAACGATCCCCGCGCCCGCATCAATGTCGGCATCCGCCGGCGCCTGGCGCCGCTGATGGACAATGATCGTCGCAAGATCGAATTGATGAACTCGCTGCTGCTGTCGTTCCCGGGCACACCGATCATCTATTACGGTGACGAAATCGGAATGGGCGACAATATCTATCTCGGCGACCGCAATGGCGTGCGAACGCCGATGCAATGGACGCCGGACCGCAATGGCGGCTTTTCCCGCGCCGATCCGGCGCGGCTTTATGCGCCCACCATCATGGATCCGGTCTACGGCTATGAGTCCGTCAACGTCGAGGCGCAGTCACGCAGCTTGTCGTCGCTGCTCAGCGCCACCAAACGGCTGATCGCGGTCCGCAAGTCGACGCTGGCCTTTGGCCGCGGCACCATGACATTCATCCGCCCGGAAAACCGCTCGGTGCTGTGCTATGTGCGCCAGTACGAGGACGAGGCCATTCTCTGCGTCGCCAACCTGTCGCGATCCGCACAGGCCACCGAACTCGATCTTTCGCCGTGGAAGGACCGCATTCCCCTGGAAATGCTCGGCCGCACGCGTTTCCCGGCGATCGGCGAACTGCCCTATATGGTCACGCTGGCGCCTTACGGCTTCTACTGGTTCGAGCTGCAGGAGCGCGACAAATCCGAGCCGGTGCCGCAGCGGGCGGTGCCCGAATTCGAAACGCTGGTGGTGCCGCTGAACGCGACCTGGGTGTCGCTGGCGCGCACCCGCGGCGTGTTCGAACGCGATGTGCTGCCGGGACACCTGGCACGGACGCGCTGGTATCCGGAGCGATCGGTCAAGGCGATCCAGCCGACGCTGATTTCGGCGATCCCGTTCTGCGACATCGGCGACAACCGGCCGTGGCTCGCCTTCTTCAAGTCGACGCAGCGTGACGTCACCACCCGCTATGTGCTGCCGCTGCAGATCGAATGGGTACGCTTCGACCGCGAGCGCTATAACCCGCGCGCTTTGGCAGCCGTCCGCCAGGGCGCGCGCGAAGGAACACTGCTCGACGTCGCCAACGACCAGATTTTCATCGCGCTGTTGCTGAGAAACCTCAAGGAGTCGCTGATCGTCGACGAAAGCGAGCAGGGTTTGAAGCTGGAATTCCGGCCGACCAGCCGCTTCGCCGACAAGGTGATCAAGCAGCCCGAACACATCCGCACGATCGAGACCGAGCGGCCGGAGAGCACCGCGCAGGTGGATGAGGATTATATCGTCAAGATCTACCGCACACTGCAGGCCGGCATCAGTCCCGAGATCGAGATGGGACGCTTCCTGACCGACGTCGCCGGCTTTGCCAACACGCCGGCGCTGCTCGGCAGCGTCGAACTGATTGATGGTGACGAACGCAACGCAATCGGCGTCCTGCACGCTTTCGTCGCCAACCAGGGCGACCTTTGGGCCGTGACCGCGGCCTATCTCGACCGCTTCGTCGACGAGCAGCGCCTGCTGGCGGCAAGCGAGCGTGTCAGGGAAAGTGAGGACCAGGTCTCTTACCTGCGCTACATGTCACAGGCCGGCAGGCGTGTCGCCGAACTGCACGTCGCACTGGCGAGCAACAACGAGCTTCCCGAGTTCGTTCCGGAGCCGATCAAGCACGAGGACATCCAGCGCTGGTTCGGCGACACCCTGGCCCGCTCCGAGCGCGTTTTCGACACGCTGAAGCAGCGGCGCGATACGCTGAAGGAGGCGGATCGTCCGCTGGTCGATCAGTTGCTGGGCCACCAATCCGGCCTGCCCGATCGCCTGAAGGCCCTGCTGCCGCACGAAAACGGCGGACTCAATATCCGCCATCACGGCGACTTCCATCTCGGCCAATTGCTGATGGTCAAGGAGGATATCTTCATCGTCGATTTCGACGGCGAGCCCCGGCGCTCCATCGCGGAGCGCCGACGCAAGGCGCCGGCAGCGCGAGACGTCGCCAGCCTGATCCGTTCGATCGATTATTCGACCACCGCGGCCCTTGAGCGCGCGATGAAAGTGGCCCACGATGAGCACGGCAAGCTTGCTGCTGCGCTCGCAGAGTGGCGCGACCGGGCGACGACCACATTCCTGGCTGCCTATCGCGAAGCCATGGTTAATCAACGGCTTTGGCCGGCCGAACCTGAGGCCGCCGAGGCGATGCTGAACTTCTTTCTGCTTGAGAAGGCGTGCTACGAGATCGAATATGAACTATCAAACCGGCCGGATTGGCTGCGTATGGCCCTGACCGGAATGCTTCGTATTTTGTCGCAACAGTCCCTTGAGGCCTCATGACCAAGCTACCCGCCGAGGCCTATGCGATCATCCAGGGCAATCATGCCGACCCCTTTCACTATCTCGGCCTCCACACCGAGGGTGAGCTGAAGGTCGTGCGTGCGTTCCTGCCCGAAGCCTCCAACGTGGAGGCAATCGGTGAACATGGTGAACGGGCACCATTGGCGCGGATCCATGATGCCGGATTATTTGCCGGCGCGCTGCCGAACGGCTCGACACGCTATCAATTGCGCGCCCGCTTTGGCGACAAACTGGTCGAACTCGACGACCCCTACCGCTTTCCGCCCGTCCTGAGCGACTTCGACCTCTATCTGCTCGGCGAGGGCACCCATCAGCGCATCTACGACAAGCTCGGCGCCCATCCGATGACGCTGGAAGGCGTCGAGGGCGTCGCCTTCGTCGTGCTGGCGCCAAATGCCCGCGGCGTCAGCGTGGTCGGCGATTTCAATTACTGGAAGCCGCGACGGCATCCGATGCGGGTGCGTGGCGTCGGCTATTGGGAGCTGTTCATTCCCCACGCCCGCGTCGGCGACCATTACAAGTTCGACATCATCGAACCAAACGGGCAACATTTGCCGTTAAAGTCCGACCCGGTCGCGTTTGCCGCGGAAGTCCGCCCCAAGACCGCCTCGATCGTCTTCGATCAGGCCAACCTGCCGCGACCGCGCCCGGCGCCGGTTGGCATGAATGCGCTGAACGCGCCGATGTCGATTTACGAGGTCCATCTCGGCTCATGGCGGCGCAAGGGCGGCAATGAGTGGCTGACCTATCGCGAACTCGCCGAGCAGCTTCCAGCCTATGTCAGGGATCTCGGATTTACCCATGTCGAATTTCTTCCCGTCAACGAACATCCGTTCGACGGCTCATGGGGCTATCAGCCGACCGGCCTGTTCGCACCCACCAGCCGGTTCGGCACACCGGAGGATTTTGCCGCGCTGGTCGACGCCTTCCACCGCGACGGCATCGCCGTCTTGCTTGACTGGGTGCCCGGGCACTTCCCCGACGATCCCCATGGTCTCAGCCATTTCGATGGCACCGCATTGTACGAACATGCCAACCCCTTGCAGGGCCGCCACCTCGACTGGGGCACACTGATCTACAATTACGGCCGCACCGAAGTCGTGAATTTCCTGGTGTCGAACGCGCTGTTCTGGCTGGAGCGCTACGCCGTCGACGGGCTGCGCGTCGATGCCGTGGCCTCGATGCTCTATCTCGACTACTCCAGGCCCGCGGGAGAATGGATTCCGAACCAGTATGGCGGGCGGGAAAATCTCGAAGCCATCGCCTTCCTGCGCCGCTTTAACACCGAAGTGTTCGGACGCTTTCCGGACGCCACCACCGCGGCAGAAGAATCCACCGCGTGGCCGGAAGTCTCCCGCCCGGTCGAATATGGCGGGCTTGGCTTCGGCTACAAGTGGAATATGGGCTGGATGCACGACACGCTGCAATACATCGGCAAGGATCCGATCCACCGCAAATATCATCACGGCGATATCCTGTTCGGCCTGCAATATGCGTTCTCGGAAAATTTCATCTTGCCGCTGTCGCATGACGAAGTCGTACACGGCAAACGCTCGATCCTGGGACGGATGCCCGGCGACGACTGGCAGCGCTTTGCGAATTTGCGTGCCTACTACAGCTTCATGTTCGGCCATCCCGGCAAGAAGCTGATGTTCATGGGCTGCGAATTCGGCCAGGAGCGCGAGTGGAATCACGATCATTCACTGGATTGGCATCTGCTGCAACAACCAAGGCATGCCGGCATTCACAGCCTGATTCGCGACCTCAACCACCTCTACCGCACGGTGCCGGCGCTGCATGAGTTCGACTGTAGCCAGCCGGGCTTCGAATGGGTCATCACCCATGATTCCGGCGGCAATGTCTTCGCCTGGATCCGCAAGGGCACCGATGCGCGCGCCCGCTGCCTCGTGGTCGTGAACTTCTCGCCCAACGTCTATTACGATTACCGGGTACGCGTGCCGTTTGCCGGCAAGTGGAAAGAGGTGCTGAATTCGGACTCCGCGCATTATGGCGGCAGCAATGTCGGCAATATCGGAGAGGTTCGGACGCTGGAGGGCAACATCCCCGAACTCAACCTGACCATTCCGCCGCTGGCTGCGATCTTTCTCGTACCGGAAAACTGACGCATGCGACTGACCGCGGGAACCCCGTCGCGCCTCGGTGCCAGCTGGGACGGAAGGGGCACCAATTTTGCGCTGTTCTCGGCCAACGCAGAGAAGGTCGAGCTTTGCCTGTTCGACGGCCAGGGCCGCCGCGAACTCGAACGCGTCGAATTGCCCGAACGTACCGAAGACGTCTGGCACGGCTATCTCAACGATGTCTCGCCCGGACAACTCTACGGCTATCGGGTCCACGGACCCTACCATCCCGAGCACGGGCACCGCTTCAACGCCAACAAGCTGCTGCTCGATCCCTATGCAAGGCGGCTCGCCGGCCGGCTGGTCTGGAGCGACGCGCATTTCGGCTATCGGGCCGGCAGTTCGCGCGAGGACCTCTCGTTCGACCGGCGCGACAATGCCCGCGGCATGCCGAAGGCCGTCGTCGTCGATGAAACCTTCAACTGGGGCCGCCGCGAGATGCGTCCCAACATTGCCTGGGAAGACACCATCATCTACGAAGCCCACGTCAGGGGCCTGACGCAGAAGCGCGACGACGTGCCGCCGGGTCTGCGCGGCACCTATGGCGGGCTCGCCTCGCCCGCGATGATCGATCATCTCAAGCGCCTTGGCGTCACCACCATCGAGTTGCTGCCGATCCACGGGCTGATCGACGACCGCGCGCTGGTCGAAAGGAAGCTGGTGAACTACTGGGGCTACAATACGCTGGCGTTCTTCGCGCCGGAAGCGCGCTACGCGCTGGACAACCCGCTCGATGCGTTCCGCACCACGGTGGCGCGGCTGCACGATGCCGGCATCGAGGTGATGCTCGACGTCGTCTACAATCACACCGCCGAAGGCAATCATCTCGGCCCGACGCTGTCGTTCCGCGGCATCGACAATGCGTCCTATTACTGGCTGAAGCCGGACAATCGGCGCTTCTATGACGACTTCACCGGCTGCGGCAGTTCGGTCAATTTGGCCCATCCGCGGGTGCTGCAAATGGTGATGGATTCACTGCGCTATTGGGTCGAGGTCTGCCACGTCGACGGCTTCCGCTTCGATCTCGCCACCACGCTGGCGCGCGGACCGAACGGCTACGACCGTAACGCCGCCTTCCTCACCGCCGTGCGGCAAGATCCGGTGCTGGCGACCGTAAAACTGGTCGCCGAGCCCTGGGATCTCGGTATGGGCGGCTATCAGGTCGGCGCGTTCCCGTCGCAATGGTCGGAATGGAACGACCGCTACCGCAGCGCGATACGGCGCTACTGGAGCGGCGAAGGCAGCCTGATCGGCGAAATATCGAGCCGCATGACCGCCTCGTCCGATCTGTTTCACCATGACAATCGCGCGACACGCGCCGGCATCAATCACATCACCGTTCATGACGGCTTCACGCTGGCGGATTTGTTCAGCTATAACGAGAAGCACAACGAAGCCAACGGCGAAGACAACCGCGACGGCTCCAGCCACAACCACAGCACCAATTGCGGGCATGAAGGCCCGACCGACGACGCCGCCATCGTTGCGTTACGCCGCCAGCTCCGCAAGAACCAGCTGGCGTGCCTGATGCTCGCGCAGGGCACGCCGCTGGTGCTGGCCGGCGATGAAGTCGGCAACTCGCAGAACGGCAACAACAACGCCTATTGCCAGGACAACGAGATCGGCTGGGTCGGTTGGGACAACCTCGGCAAGGAGGGCGAGGACCTCACCGATTTTATCGGCCATTTGACCGGCCTTCGGCGGCGGTTCGGCCAGATCCGCTGCCAGCGCTGGCTTGACGGCCGTCGCGCCGACGGCTCCTACGGCGTGTTGTGGTTGACGCCGGCAGCCGAGGAGATGAAGGAATCCGACTGGAAGTTTCCGGAAGGACGATTCCTATCCTACGTGCTCGGACCGATGGAACAAGGGCAAGAGCCGATCTTTATCGTGCTGAACGCCGCCCCCGAAGAGATTGCATTCAAGTTACCCAAAATGACCAACTACAAGAGCTGGCACGAGGTGCTGAATACCACTGAAAACCCAGCAGCGACGCCTGACTTCGCTGCAGGCGCCGACATGAAGGCGCCGCCGCGCTCGGTGCTCGCCTTTGCGGGGTCAGCATGAATGAACGACAATTTGGCCCAAAACTGACGAAGGATGGCGCGCGCTTTCGCCTGTGGGCGCCGGCGGCCAAGCGCGTCGATCTGCTGCTGCAACAACCCCGCGCGATGCAGCGCGGCGACGATGGATGGTTTGCCACCGAGATCGCGGGCGCGAAAGCCGGAGCCCGCTATCAGTTCCGCATCGACGACGAGATCGATGTCCCCGACCCCGCTTCCGCGTTCCAGCCCGAAGACGTGTTCGGTCCGAGCGAGGTGATCGACCACACAGCCTATCCGTGGCGCGCCAGGGAATGGCACGGGCGGCCCTGGCAGGAAGCCGTCATCATCGAGACCCATGTCGGAACGTTCACGCCGGACAGCAGCTACCGCGCCATGATCGGGAGGCTCGATCATCTCGTGCAAACTGGTATCACCGCGCTGGAATTGCTGCCGCTAGCCGACTTCGCCGGCAGCCGCAACTGGGGCTATGACGGCGTGCTGTGGTACGCGCCCGACAGCGCCTATGGCCGGCCTGAGGATCTCAAGACGCTGATCGACGAGGCGCATCTGCGCGGCCTGATGGTGTTTCTCGACGTGGTCTATAACCACTTCGGCCCCGAGGGAAACTATCTCGGCCGTTACGCGCCGGGATTCTTCACGGAGGCCCATACGCCGTGGGGCAGCGCGATCGACTACCGGGTGCCGCAAGTACGCGCCTTCGCCATCGAGAACGCGCTGCATTGGCTGCGGGACTACCGTTTCGACGGATTAAGGCTGGATGCGGTAAACAGCATCGTCGAGCCGGGAGGGCTGTCGCTGCTGCACGATCTCAGCATGGCGGTGGGCCAACTCGCGGCGGCAACCGGGCGTCACATCCACCTGGTGCTGGAGAACGGCGACAACCGCGCCAGCATTCTTGACGCCGTACAGGATCCGCCGCGCGGCAAATACCGTGCGCAATGGAACGATGACTATCATCACGCCTGGCGGGTGCTGATGACCGGCGAGAAGCAGGGCTACTATGGCGACTATCAGCGCTCGCCGCTGGACGATATCGCCCGGTCGCTATGCCAGGGGTTTGTCTATCAGGGCGAAATGTCGGAGTTTCGCGGCGTCAAGCGCGGCGAACCGAGCGGCAAGCTCGCGCCGGCGGCGTTCATCAATTTCCTGCAAAACCACGACCAGGTCGGTAACCGCCCCTTTGGCGACCGGCTCGAGACCGTGGCGGATTCCACGGCGATCGAAGCCGCGCTCGCCGTGTTGCTGTTGGCGCCGGCGATCCCGATGCTGTTCATGGGTGAGGAATGGGGCGCGAAAACACCGTTTCCGTTTTTCTGCGATTTCAAGGGCGATCTCGCGGACGCGGTCCGCAAGGGCCGCCGCAGCGAATACGCCTGGGCCTACGCGGAGTATGGCGACGAGGTCCCCGACGCGCTGGCACCAGCCACCTTCCAATCCGCCGTCCTCGACTGGAACGAACGGGCCGCGCCGGCGGCGCAACGACGGCAGTCAACCGTGCAGCAGATGCTGGCGATCCGCAGGCGCGAGATCGTCCCTCGGCTCGCAGGCTCGGCATTCGGCGAAGCAACGGCCGCCAGTAATGGCCTGCTGACCGCCAGCTGGCGCATGGGCGATGGCGCCACGCTTCGGCTGCTCGCCAATCTGTCGGACCAGGACATCGCCAATACGTCAGGTGAATTCAAGGGAACCCTGATCTGGGGCAGCGAGTTGGGAGAGCGCGTCCCGCCATGGTCGGTGCACTGGCGCATCGGATAGGAAAATGCCCCCGGCGATCCCGATCGCGACCTACCGCCTGCAGCTTTCAGCGGATTTCGATTTCGATGCGGCCGCTTCCGTGGTCCCCTATCTGAGGGCGCTCGGGATCACGCATCTGTACGCCTCGCCCTTCATGAAGGCGCGCAAGGGCAGCACGCACGGCTACGACGTTACCGACCATACCCAACTCAATCCCGAGCTTGGTGGCGAAGCCGGCTTCGAGCGCTTGAGCGCGGCGCTGCGCAAATACGATCTCGGGCTGATCCTCGACTTCGTGCCCAATCATGTCGGCGTGCATTTTGCCGATAATCCGTGGTGGCTCGACGTGCTGGAATGGGGACAAACGTCTCCGCATGCGGCGTCTTTCGATATCGACTGGGAGCTGTTGCCGTATCGCGCCCGTGGCGGCGTGCTGCTGCCGATCATCGGCTCTTCCTACGGGCAGGCGCTGGAAAGCGGCGAGATCGAACTGCGCTACGATGCCGACGAAGGCAGCTTTTCCGCGTGGTATTTCGAGCATCGGCTGCCGATCGCGCCCGAACGCTACAGCGAAATCCTGCGAACCGTCGTCAGGGAAGCAGGCGCTGAAGCGAGCCCGGTCGGCAAGGATATCCTCGCACTCGCCGGACGCTATCACGGGCTCCACCGCCCCACCCGGAAGGAAGCCCCGGCGTTCAAAGCTGAGTTGCGCGGAATCGCAGGAAGCACCGAGGCCATCGCGCACGGGATCGACGCCTATCGCGCCGGAGCGGATCGTCCCGCGCAGACGCTGGCGCTGCATCACCTTCTTGAGCGCCAGCACTACAAGCTCGGGCATTGGCGGCTTGCCTCCAGCGACATCAACTACCGCCGCTTCTTCGACGTCAATTCCCTCGCGGGTTTGCGCGTCGAGGATGCCGGCACGTTCGAGGCGATCCATCGACGGGTCAAGGACCTGATTGCGGACGGAAAACTGCAGGGCCTGCGGCTCGACCACATCGACGGTCTGCGCGATCCCGTACAATACTTTCACCGCCTGCGCCGGCTGATCCGTGGCGCGCAGGGCCGCAAGCCATTTTACCTGGTAGTCGAGAAGATTCTCGGCGAGGGCGAAAAGCTTCCAGCCTTTACCGGTGTCCACGGCACCACCGGCTATGAGTGGATGAACACCATCACGCACGTGCTGGTCGACGGCAATGGCCTCGAACCCCTCAGCGAAATTTTCCGCCAGATCAGCAGTCAGTCACCAAAGCTCGATCCGATCCTGAAGGAGGCCAAGCGCCGGGTGCTCGAAACCCTGCTCACCAGCGAATTCACCGTGCTGACGCGCCTCTTGGCGCGCATCGCCAGCGGACACTACTCGACACGGGACTATTCCGCCGACAGCCTGCGGCAGGCGCTGGAACTCTATGTGCTGCATTTCCCGGTCTACCGAACTTATCTGACGTCGTCGGGTCCGAATGCCCATGACCGCACGCTGATCTCGCGGACGATCGAAAAAGCCCGCGCCGACTGGTTCGCGGCCGATGACGGCATTTTCGAATTTCTGCGCGACACCCTGACCATGGACCTGCTCAAGCCCGGCCGCCCGCCACACAGCGCGCCGCGCGTCCGGCGATTCGCGCTGAAGGTGCAGCAATTCACCGGGCCGATGATGGCCAAGTCGCTCGAGGACACGACGTTCTATCGCTACCACCGCCTGCTCGCGCTCAACGAGGTCGGTGGCGACCCATCCGCCAGGGCGCTCTCTGCCGATGGCTTTCATCAAAGCATGCAGACGCGCGCCCGGGAATGGCCGCACGGCATGACCGCGACCGCGACGCACGACACCAAGCGGGGCGAAGACGCCCGCGCGCGGATCATGGCGCTGTCCGAGATTCCTGGGGAGTGGACCAGCGCCGTGGCGCGCTGGAAGGTTCTCAACGCGCCTCACCTGGTCATCGACGGCGAGATGCGGGCGCCGTCGGCGACATTCGAATACATGCTCTATCAGGCCCTGCTCGGTGCCTGGCAGCCGGACGACAATTCCTTTCTGGAGCGGATGCAGGCCTATGCCCTGAAGGCGGCACGCGAGGGTAAGGAGGAAACCAGTTGGCTCAATCCGCACGAGGCGTATGAGGCGGGAATAAACACCTTCATCGCCCGGATTCTGGACCGCTCCGTTTCATCCGAGTTTCTGGACGCACTCGAAGCGCTGGCGCGGCGCGTGTCGTTGCTCGGCGCCTTGAATTCGTTGAGCCAGATCACGTTGAAGGCAACCATGCCCGGCGTGCCGGATTTCTACCAGGGCACCGAGTTCTGGGATTTTTCGCTGGTCGATCCCGATAATCGGCGACCGGTCGATTTTAGCGAACGGGCGCGCGTGCTGACGACGCCGGAGACGCCGGATTGGGATCGGCTGGTGCAGGATTGGCCGAGCGGCCATATCAAACTGGCCTGGACCCGGCATCTGCTCAAGCTGCGCACCGGGCTCGCCGATGTGTTTGCAAACGGCGACTATCAGCCCCTGGAGGTGAACGGACCTCACCGCAATCATGTGATCGCCTTTGCCCGCCGTCGCGGACGCCAGGCGGCAATCGTCGTCGTCATGCGATCGTTCGCACCGTTTTCCGACGCAGGCCGGGCATGGCCCCACCCGGAAACCTATGATGCCGCCCTGAACGTGAGCGGCTATTCCGTGGAAGGCTTTGCCGACGCCGATGCCTCGCAATTGCGGCTTTCCGACCTGCTGGGACATTTGCCCGTGGCCGCGCTGAAGGCCAGATATCACGGCGCGGCGAAGCCTGCGCCAAAACGGAAGCGCTTGATGCCAGCAAGTTAGCTCTTCTTGGTCAGCAACAGCTTGCCGCGACTTCGGATCGCGGCCTGGGCCACTTCGGCAAAGCGCTGCAGCAGCCATGGCAGCACGACCTCTACCTTCACGTGATCGTCGGCGACATCGACGTGGCCTGCAGCCGTCTGCCCGAGCGCGCGGACGCGAAAGATCATGCGGTTGTCCTCCCATCGCTCCTCGTCGACGCTCAGCACCGGCACGCTGGAGGTCGCGCGCGACAAACCGGTCTTGAGGCGGCGCATCGCTTCTTCGCGGCCGAGGCTATGCGGGATCGAAACGACGAGCGGTGCGGACATCGAAAAATTCCTTGGGTCGAATTGTGCGGATGTAATCCCGTTTCGCTCGAAAGGAAGAGGCAAGTCCCATATGTGCACTGCAAACGGTGGAACTTTCACAGGTACCATTTGTTTTTCCGGTTGAGGGCAAGGCAACCAGACGCCCATTGCCGGGCTGAGGAGAGCTAGATGTCACTCGGAACAATTATCCTGATCATTCTCATCATCGCGCTGCTCGGTGGCTTTTCCGGCATCGGCGGCGGACCGTTCTACGGCACCGGCTATTACGGCGGCGGCGGCCTTGGCCTGGTGATCGTGATTTTGCTGATATTGGTGTTGCTCGGGAAGCTTTAGACTTCGTCTTCACCCGCCAACGGGTCGGCCGAATGGCCGCCCGATGACAGGCTCCAGCGGGTGATCCAGTATTCCGAAGCGCTGGTGATTGAACCGGGAAGCCGCAGCGTACTGGATACTCCGCCTTCGCGGAGTATGACGACTGTGGTCGAGATCGGCATCACACCCCAGCCAGCTTCTTCATCGCCGCCTTGATCGACCCTGCCGCCTCCTCATAGCCCTGCCACGCCTTGGTCCTGGCCAGCAACGCCGGCACCGTGCGCACGGTGTATTTCGTCGGGTCGAGATCGCCGCGCACCTGCGCCCAGGTCAGCGGCATCGATACGGTGGCGCCGTCGCGCGCGCGCGGCGACAGCACGGCGACCGCGGTCGACATCCGGTCGTTGCGCAGATAGTCGAGGAAGATTTTGCCGTGGCGCTGCTTCTTCGACATGTTGAGCAGATAGCGCTCGGGATCGTCGTTCGCCATCCACTGGCAAACGCCTTGCGCGAACGCCTTCGCCTCCTTCCAGCTCACCTTGTCCCTGGCGCCGTGCAACAGCGGCGTCACCACATGCAATCCCTTGCCGCCGGTGGTCTTGCAGAAGCTCTCCAGCCCCACGGCGGTCAGCCGCTGTCGCATCTCCTTGGCGGCCTCGACCACATCGGAAAATTCGACCTCCGGCGCGGGATCGAGGTCGAACACCAGCCGACCGGGCACGTCGGGCGCGTCAGGCGCGCAATTCCAGGGATGCAGCTCCACCCCGCCGCTCTGCGCGACGGCAGCCAGGCCCTCGACGCGATCGATCTGCAGATAAGGCTTGCGGTCGCCGGAGACCTTCACGAGGTCGAGCAGCTCCGACTTGCCCGGCATGCCGTGACGCTGAAAGAACGTCTCGCCCTTGATGCCATCAGGCGCGCGAACCACCGAGCACGGCCGTCCCTTGAGATGGCCGATCAGCCATTCACCCACCGCCTCGAAATAACGCGCAAGATCGAGCTTGGTCACGCCTTTGCCGTCGCCGCCGTCCGGCCACAGCGCCTTGTCGGGTTTGGAGATGACGACGCCCATCACCTCAGCGGATTTGTTGGCCGACGATTTGCCGGACGTTATCAACGGCTTCGTCACCTTGGTCATGACAGGCCTCTCTGCCTGAACCTCTTCTGCGGGCTTGTCCTGCCGCAGCCCCTTGAATGCCGCCTGCCTGATGTTGCCGCCGTCGGTCCAGCCGGCAAATTCGATCTCGGCGACCAGCTCCGGCTTCAGCCAATGCACGTCGCGGGTTTTCTTCGGGGCGTCCTTGCCGCCGAACGGGCTGTTGTTTGAACTCGCCGCCTTCAGCGCCGGCATGATGCGCCGCACCGTGTCCTGCCCAAAGCCGGTGCCGACCATGCCGACAAAGGCAAGGTGACCATCGCGATAAACGCCGGCCATCAGCGAGCGGAACTTGCCGTTGGTGGTCTTCCAGCCGCCCAGCACGACCTCATGGCCGGCGCGGGTTTTCGCCTTGGTCCAGATCTCGGTACGGCCGGAGCGGTAGGGCGCTTCGAGCTTCTTGGAGATGATGCCCTCGAGCGCCAATTTGTTGGCGGCTTGCAGGATGGTATCGCCGCGTTCCTCGAAATGCTCGACATACTGGATCAGGCGGCGGCCCCGCTTGCGGGCTCCCAGCAGTTTTTTCAAACGCGCCTTACGTTCGCGGAGCGGCAGCGAACGCAGATCTTCGTCACCGCTGAACAACAGATCGAATGCAAAGAAGATGAGATTGTCGGTTTTGCCGTCGGACAACGCCGCCTGCAACGCGGAGAAATCCGGCGCGCCATGCTGGTTCATGGCGACGATCTCGCCGTCGATCAGCACATCCGGCAGCGATTTCGCCTCTTTGGCGATAGCGCCGAACTTTTCGGTCCAGTCCAGCGCCTTGCGGGTTTTCAGAACGGCCTCGCCATCCTCGACCCGCAATTGCATGCGGTAGCCGTCGAACTTGATCTCGTGGCACCAGCCGTCCGAATTGGGCGGGCTTTCGACCGAGGCGCAAAGCTGCGGCGCGACGAAATCCGGCATCGCTTCGACCTTCTTCGCCTTGGCGGAGACACGCGACTTCGCAACAGGCGCACCCTGTGCGATCGACGACTTGCCCTTTGCTCGCGCCTCCGCCGCCTCGCCGCGGTTCGATTGCCACACCGCATCGGCTTTTGTCTTGTCGCCCTTCGCCAGCATGAACGGCTTTGGTGCCCTGCCCTTGCCTTTCGCAATCTGGTCCATCGACCGGCCCGACGCGACCGATCTGTCCTCGTCGAGGATGTCGTTGGCGTCCCCCTGCTTGACGAATTCGTCGCGGTGCTTGATCAGCAGCCAGTTGGTGCGCTTGCCGCCGTAGCGGTCGCCCTTCATCCGCACCAGCACCCAGCTGCCATGCAGTTTTTCGCCGTGCAGGGTGAACTTCAGATCGCCCTTCTTGAAGCCGCGTTCGGGGTCGTCGGATTCCCAATAGCCGCGGTCCCAGAGCAGCACGGTGCCGCCGCCATACTGGTCGTCGGGAATGGCGCCTTCGAAATCGCCGTAATCCAGCGGATGGTCCTCGACCTCGACCGCGAGCCGCTTGTCGTGCGGATCGAGCGACGGACCGCGCGTCACCGCCCACGATTTGAATACGCCGTCGAACTCCAGCCGAAGATCGTAATGCAGCCGGGTCGCGTCATGCTTCTGGATCACGAACCGGCGCTGCTTCGACGGCGCCACCTTGACGTCGCCGGACGGCTCGTCGGTCTTTTCGAAATCACGCTTTTTCCGGTAGGTGCTCAGGTTTCGCAGCGACACGGCCAAGCCTCACATCCGTCGGCCGCCCGCCCGGCGGCAACAACCAGTATCCAAAACCCATGGTAACCGTTGAAGTTCCGAAACCAAACCCCCGTTATCACGAGCAACAGAGCGACTGCGTACAATGCTGTCATCCCCGCGCAGGCGGGGATCCAGTACGCCGCGGCGTATCGGTTCAATCACTGCTGTCTCTGGGATACTGGATCACCCGCCTTCGCGGGTGATGACAACTGAATATGTGTTTGCATTCTCGCGACGCTGATCGCCCGAGCTTGCCAGAAATTTCCTTAGAGTTACGGCGCAGGAGACGAAGGCGTTCCAGCGACCGCGTGCGAGATCACCAATGCGGTGGATTTGCTGCGGCTGATCCTGGCCTATTGTCTGGGCGAATGGGGTTGCGATCGACCGCCGCATGGGCGGCGTCAGTGGGGCAGTCGATATTTCAATGTAGCTCTGCCGTATCGCTTGCGTCAGTGCGGAGATTGGCTCGCGATGCTGGTGGGTCATGCGCTTGCTAACGCCGCCCCGCAAGCCAGCCGCGGCCGCTTGATCCGTATTATCGACGCCACTTCGGTGCCGAAGAAGGGACCGGGCGCCAGGAAGAAGAACGAGGTGTGGCGGATTCACAGCGCGTTCGACCTTCCGCAGGAGCGGTTTGGCCATCGAATTGACCGAT
Organism: Bradyrhizobium sp. LjRoot220; assembly: GCF_964252915.1. Lineage (NCBI taxonomy): Bacteria > Pseudomonadati > Pseudomonadota > Alphaproteobacteria > Hyphomicrobiales > Nitrobacteraceae > Bradyrhizobium > Bradyrhizobium sp. LjRoot220. The sequence goes on along the minus strand of NZ_CAXUPS020000010.1, from coordinate 134,311 downwards.
CAGCAGGCTGGCGAGACGCTGGATCGATACCGGCGGTGGCGGGCGAGATCCGCCTTGCCGATCGCGCCTATTTGCAACTGGACCGCATGGCGACGCTGCTCGCAGCCGGCGCAGACTTCGTGATCCGGGCCGGTTGAAGAGCGCACGTTGGCTCGATCGCGAAGGCAATGAGTTCGATCTTGTCGCCGAGTTGCGCAAGGCATCGGCCCGCGGCCTGATCGATCGGCTGATCTGGATAAAGCGCAAGGGCGGCGCACCTCTTGCCCTGCGTTTGGTCGCGGCCAAGAAGCCGGCGCAAGCTGCAGCGGAAGCGCGACGCAAAGCGCGCCGAGATGCACAGCGAGGAGGCCACCAGATCTCGAAGCAAACGCTTGACGCTGCAGATTGGGTGATCTTGGTAACCTCACTCAAGCAGAAGGACTTCGCAACTGCGGATGTTCTTGCCCTCTATCGTCTGCGATGGCGGATCGAACCGGGTTCAAGCGGTTGAAGAGCTTGATCGGACTGAAGGGACCACCCGGAACCGACGAACGCTCCGCCAGACCTCATGTTCTGGCCCATTTGCTGACTATTCTACTGCTTGAGCCGCTCATCGACGAACTTGAGGCCTCTCCCGCTTGGCAGAAGCCGCCTGACAACGCCTGGAGCCTGATGATTGCTCCAGCATCTCGTCGCCTCGCTGCTCCAAGCCGTGATCCCACAGCCCGATATAGGCTGTCTGCGCCGATCAATCGCCGCTCTCCAACGCCATCTTCGCGAGCCGCCAAGGAGAAAACGCCGGTATCAAACTATGCTCCGACTATCTTAGCGCCTATACGCGCAGGCGGGGACCCAGTACGCCGCGGCCCATCCACGTCATTGCGAGCGCAGCGAAGCAATCCATACCTCCCCGTAGGAAGAATGGATTGCTTCGCTTCGCTCGCAATGACTGAATACAGCTTCACGATCTCGCGACGCATCGCGCCCGAGGTTTGCTGGAAACTTCCCGCCCTCTCATAAGAGGGCGCAGGGAAGACCGGGTGCGCGCTGCACCCGCGGTCCCGTGTGCGGTTTGTAGATAGAAAGCTGCACACGAGCATACAGGGCAGCGGAGAACACCCGGCCTTCCCTGCGCAATGGCTTTACGGCTTATAACGAGCTCTCCCCGGAGAACGGCTCTTTTGCCTCCGTTGCGCCCCGAAAACTATTGCCTCCAGATGCATTGACGCCAGCACCGCGACGTCAGGACCACTCGTCTTCGCCGTACGCTTCGGCGCCTTTGGTCAAGGGCACCGTCGCGTCCACCGCACCCCCGTCCAACGTCCGTGACCACGGCCGACGCCCTTCTGAGTAGGACGGGATGGCGAGTATGTGCCACTGATTTGGATTTCGGAAAAGCGAAATATTTTTTATTTCAGGGCTTGACACGATTTCCATAAAACCGAAGTGATCTGCCCGTCGGGTTGTTTTGTTGCACCTGCCTCTCCACATCGTCATTGCGAGCCAAGCGAAGCAATCCATGCCTCGGCAAGGACCGATATGGATTGCTTCGCGGAGCCTGTCATCGGGCGCGCATTCGCGCGACCCGTTGGCTCGCAATGACGGGGAGAGAACGGCGCTTAAATCAAGCTGTCATTCTCCGATGCGCAATTGCGCAGCTGAGGGCTCGCGAAGCGAGAGCTATGATGTGCAATTGCGCATCGGGGAATGACGGCGTAGCGGCCGCAACAGGAACCAAAACCCATGGTAGCCGTTGAAGTTCCGAAACCAAAAATGCCTGCCGGAGATTTGTCATGGCCCCTCGCGCCTATTGGAAAGGCTCGCTCAAGCTGTCGCTCGTGTCGTGCCCGGTCGCGCTGTACCCGGCCTCGACCTCGGCCGAGAAAACCCGCTTCCACATGATCAACAGGGAGACCGGCAACCGGCTGAAACAGCAGATGGTGGATGCCGAGACCGGCGACGTTGTCGAAAGCGACCAGAAGGGCCGCGGCTACGAGCTGAGAAAGGGCGAGTATGTCGAGGTCGAGAAAGAAGAGCTGGAGGCGGTTCAGATCGAGAGCAACCACACCATCGACATCGACAGCTTCGTGCCCCGCGACGAGATCGACAAGCGCTATCTCAACAACCCCTATTACATCGTGCCGGACGGCAAGGCCGCGATCGACGCCTTTGCCGTGATCCGCGACGCCATGAAGGACCAGGACCGCGCCGCACTGGCGCGGATCGTATTGACCAACCGCGAGCACGTCATCGCGATCGAGCCGCTCGGCAAGGGCCTGCTCGGCACCACATTGCGCTACCCCTACGAGCTGCGCGACGAGGACGCCTATTTCGATGACATCAAGAGCCCCAGGATATCGAAAGACATGATCGAACTGGCCAGCCATATTCTCGAAACCAAGGCGGCACATTTCGACCCCTCCAAGTTCAAGGACGAATACGAAAACGCATTGAAGGCGCTGGTCCGGCGCAAGGCCTCGGGCAAACCATTGAAGACCGTGGAGCGCGAGGAGAAGGCGGATAACGTCATCAACCTGATGGATGCGCTGAAGCAGAGCCTGAAAGGCAAGGCAGCCACCAGGCGCCGGGCCGGCGCGCCGGCGTCGCGCCGGGCACCACAACGGCGCGCCGCCAGGAAGGCGCACCGGTCGGCCGCGCGGACGCGCAAAGCGGGGTGAGTCCCTATCTATCCGTCATTGCGAGCGAAGCGAAGCAATCCATCGCGCTACAGCAAGAAAGAATGGATTGCTTCGTCGCTTGCTCCCTTGCGCAAACGCTACGCGTTTGTCGCAGGCAATGACGGCGTTAAGGGCCCTTACTTCTTCGCCTTCCGCTTCTTCGCCGTCTTGCGCTTCTTGGCGGATTTCTTGGCTGATTTCTTCGCCTTCTTCGGCACCTTCTTGCCCTTGGCGCGCGCCTCGGAAAGTCCGATCGCGATCGCCTGCTTCCTGCTCTTCACCTTTCGGCCGGAACGGCCGCTCTTCAAAGTGCCGGCCTTGCGCTTCTTCATGGCGCCCGCGACGTCGGCGGACGCTTTCTTCGAGTATCTTCGTGCCATGTATGACCTCCCGGTTGCCGGGAAATTAATCCATGCGATTTGGGAAAGTTCCGCGATGTGCGCTCTAATCCGGCGCGCGCAGCCGATAGCCGATCCCGGTCTCGGTCAGCACGAATTGCGGGCGCTCCGGATCGGCTTCGATCTTCTGCCGGAGCTGACGCACATAGACGCGCAAATATTGCGCGTCGGTCAGTTCGTCCCACAGTTCCTTCAACAGAAAACGATGGGTCAGCACCTTTCCGGCATGCTGCACCAGAACGCGCAGCAACTCGTATTCCTTCGGCGACAGCTTCACCTCGCGCTCGCCGACCTTGACGATGCGGCGCACCAGATCGACCGAAAGATCGCCGGCGCGAAACACCGGACGCTCGCCCTGCACCTGCAACTGATGGCGAAGCGCGGCGCGCAGACGCGCCAGCAATTCATCCATCCCGAACGGCTTGGTCAGATAGTCATCAGCGCCAAGATCGAGCGCTTGCACCTTGCCGGCCTCGTCGCCGCGGCTCGACAGCACGACGATCGGGACACTCTCGTTTCGGCCACGGATCATGCGCAGCAATTCATGGCCCTGGATATCTGGCAGGCCGAGATCGAGGATGATCAGCGCTGGTCCCTCGGCCAGCATTTCCAGCGCGATCTTGCCGTTGGAAGCTTCGAGGATATCGTAGCCCTGCGTGCTCAGGCCCAGCCGCAGCAATTTGCGGATCGGCGGCTCGTCATCGATGACCAGGACTTTGATCGGCGCAGCGTTCATGCGGCGGTATCCAGTGCATTGGATGCTTCCGGGATCGGCAGCCGGATGGTCAATACCGCGCCGCTGCGGTCGGTGCGGTTGGCTGCCGAAATCGTGCCATGCATGGCCTCGACGAAGCCGCGGGAAATCGCGAGGCCCAGGCCAGTGCCGGGGCGAACGTGATCGCCCTTGCTGACGCGGTAGAACTTGTCGAACACGCTGTCCAGCTCCGCCGGCGGAATGCCGTTGCCTTCGTCCATGACCTGCAGCGTCACCTGGCCCCGATCCCGCGTGCCCCGTATCGCGATCGTAGTGCCGGCCGGCGCATACTTCGCGGCGTTGTCCAGCAGATTGAACAGCACCTGCTCGAACAATACGGCGTCGAGTTCCAGCATCGGCAGGTCGGCGGCCAGCTCAAGCGAAACCTTGTGGTGCACGAGGATCTTGCCGGCGCGCCGCAGCGCGCTGCCGACAATCTCGCTGACATCGTGCGGCGCGGTGTTGGGCACGATGGCGCCGGATTCCAGCTTGGTCATGTCGAGCAGATTGGCGATGAAGCGATTGAGCCGCTCGGATTCGTCGATCACGGTCGCGAGCAGGTCGCGCTTTTGCGCGTCCGTCAGGCCGCTGTCGAGATCGCGCATGGTGCTGGCGGCGCCCAGCACCGAGGCCAGCGGCGTCTTCAGGTCATGCGAGATCGAGGTCAGCAACGCCCCACGCAGCCGGTCCTGCTCGACCGTGCGCTTGACGCGGTCCATGTCCTCGACCAGCAGCACCCGTTCGATCGCGAGCGCACCCTGGTCCATCAAGGCGTCAAGCAACCGGCGCTGATCCGGGGTGAGCAGCGGACCGGACCGGTCGTCGTCGATACCGGTGACGCCGATCGGGCCGCGTCCGGTTCGCATCGGCAGGAACAGCCGCTTGGCGCCCGGCAACGTGTCGGAGCCGCGCCCGGCCGCACGGTCGTTGCTCCACGCCCAGTTCGCGGCCGCCAGATCGGCCTTGTCGAGCTGGTCCTCCGGCGGATAGCCGGCCTTCACGGTCAGGACGCCGTCTTCCGGCAACAGCAGCACGACACGCACCCTCAGCATCAACGCCGTCTGATAGGCGGTCGCCCACAACACGTCGTCGAGGGTCGCGGTGCCCGCCAGCTTGCGGCTGAACGCGTAGAGCGACTCGGTGGTCCGGACCCGGCCGATCGCGGTGTCCGCCTGTGTACGGACACGCGCGGCAACGTTGGAAACCAGGAACGCGATCAGCATGAAGAAGAAGAACGCCGCGACGTTGGTCGGCTCGGTGATCGTGAACGTGTAAACCGGCGGCAGGAAGAAGAAATTGTAGCACAGCGACGCGGCGACGCTGGCCAGCAACGACGGCAACAGGCCATAACGGACGGCCACGCCGACCACGGCGGTGAGGAACACCAGATCGACGTTCTCGATCCCGAACCATGGATGGATCATGACGGCGATGCCGAGGCCGGCGGCCACCACCAGCAGCGCCATCAGATACGGCTTGGGATCGAATGGTTCGGATCGCTCTGCGGCGCGCACCGTCTTTTTCGGAACGGGCTCGGCTGCCAGTTCCTCGCCGGCGATGACGTTGACGGTGATATTGCCGGCGCGCCGCACCAGATCATGCACCACCGAGCCTCGCGTCAGTTCGAACCACAGCGAACGCGTCGACTTGCCGATGATGATCTGGGTCACGTTGTTGGCTTGCGCAAACTGGATCACGTCATCGGCAATGCGGCGCCCGACGCCGGGAATAGTGATGGCCTCGCCTCCCAGCGACTCGGCCAACCGTAGCGTGTCGGCCAACCGATCGCGCTGCTCGTCGGTCAGTTGCAGGCTGCGCCGGGTCTCGATGCTGATGGCGGTCCAGGGGGCATGCAGCCGGTCCGCCAGCCGCTTGGTGTAACGAACCAGCCCCGCCGACCGCGGATCCTCACTGATGCAAACCAGAATGCGCTCGCCTGCGGCCCACGGCCCGGCGATCGCATTGGCCTGCATGTGCGTCAGCAACTGCTCGTCGACCCGTTCGGCGGTGCGCCGCAGCGCCAGTTCGCGCAGCGCGGTCAGATTGCCCGGCGAGAAATAATGCTCGAGCGCACGCTCGGCCTGCTTCGGGACGTAGACCTTGCCTTCCTTCAGCCGCTGGATCAGGTCATCGGGCGTCAGATCGATCAGCTCGATGGCGTCGGCGAGGTCGAACACCTTGTCCGGCACGGTCTCGCGCACCCGAACATGCGTGATCTGGGCGACCACGTCGTTGAGGCTTTCGATGTGCTGGATGTTGACCGCCGTATAGACGTCGATGCCGTGGGACAGCAACTCCTCGACGTCGAGATAGCGCTTGGGGTGGCGGCTGCCGGGCGCATTGGTGTGGGCGAGCTCATCGACCAGCGCGATCGCTGGACGCCGCGCGATCAGCGCGTCGAGATCCATCTCTTCGAGGATCTGCTCCCTGTATTCCAGCTTCTTGCGCGGAATGACTTCCAGGCCGTGCAGCAGCGCCTCGGTCTCCACCCGGCCATGAGTCTCGACCACGCCGACGACGACATCGACGCCGGCCTTTCTCCTGGCCTGCGCGCTCTGCAGCATCTCATAGGTCTTGCCGACGCCGGGGGCGGCGCCGACGAAGATCTTGAGCCGGCCGGCCTTGTCATTTTCCCGCCGGGCGGCCTCCAGTAGCGCATCCGGCGAGGGCCGCTGTTCAGGGTCGCGATTTGCCATAAGCCATTATAGTTGCCGCTTTCGAATGAGCCTAGCCAAGGGGTTATTTGGAAGCCGCGTCCAGCGCCAGATTGAGCGCCAGGACGTTGACCCGCGGTTCGCCAAGGAACCCGGCAAAACGGCCCCTGGTGTTCTCGCTGACGAGCTCGCGAACACGATCCTCGGGCATCTTGCGGGCCCTAGCCACGCGCGGCACCTGGAATAGCGCCGCCTCGGGCGAAATATCGGGATCGAGGCCGCTGGCAGAGGTGGTGACGAGATCGACCGGGACGGCGGCGTCGGGATTTTCAGCTTTCAGCTTCTCGACGTCTTCCTTGACCCGGTCGTTCAGCGCCTTGCTGGTCGGCCCGAGATTGGAGCCGCCGGAGTTCGCAGCGTTATAGGGCGCCGATACCGTCTTGGTGGAATCGGCCGGATCCGGCGCCGAGGTCGCCGAGGGCCGGCCGTGGAAATATTTGTCGTCCTTGAACTGCTGCCCGATCAGGGCGGAGCCGATCACCTTGCCGTCTCTCTCGATCAGGCTGCCTTGCGCCTGCTTCGGAAAGATCACGCCGGCAATCGCGGTCATCGCGAGCGGATAGGCCAGACCGGTAATCGCCGCCAGCAACAGCAGCAGGATGATGGCGGGGCGAATTTCGCGAAGCATGATGTGTCTCCTAGTTTCTTCCGTCATTGCGAGCGAAGCGAAGCATCGAACTATGATGTGCAATTGCACATCTGAGAATCTCGAGATTCCGGGTTCACGCTGCGGGCGCCCCGGAATGACGGTTGAGGGTTAAGCCAGGTTCAAGGCAACGACGACGAGATCGATGAACTTGATGCCGATGAAGGGAATGATGATGCCGCCGAGGCCGTAGATCAGCAGGTTACGGCGCAGCAGCGCGCCTGCCCCGACGGCGCGATAGGGTACGCCCCTCAGCGCCAGGGGAATCAGCGCGATGATGATCAGTGCGTTGAAGATGATCGCCGACAGGATCGCGCTTTGCGGGCTCGCCAGATGCATGATGTTAAGCACCTGAAGTTGCGGATAGAACGCGAGGAACATCGCAGGGATGATGGCGAAATACTTCGCGACGTCGTTCGCGATCGAGAACGTGGTCAGCGCACCGCGGGTCATCAACAGCTGCTTGCCGATCTCGACCACCTCGATCAGCTTGGTCGGGTTGGAATCGAGGTCGACCATGTTGCCGGCCTCGCGGGCGGCCTGGGTGCCGGTGTTCATGGCGACGCCGACGTCGGCCTGCGCGAGCGCGGGCGCGTCGTTGGTGCCGTCGCCGCACATCGCGACCAGCTTGCCCTTGGCCTGTTCGTCGCGGATCAGCTTCAGCTTGTCCTCGGGCGTGGCTTGGGCGAGAAAATCATCGACGCCGGCTTCGGCCGCAATCGCGGCCGCGGTCATCGGATTGTCGCCGGTGATCATCACGGTGCGGATGCCCATGCGGCGCAGTTCGGCAAAGCGTTCGCGGATGCCGCCCTTGACGATGTCCTTGAGGTGAATGACGCCGAGCAGGCGGCCATCCCTGGCCACCGCGAGCGGCGTGCCGCCTTCCTTGGCGACCTCGTCGGCGATGGCCTGGAGTTCGCGGGCCGCATCCGTTCCGACCGAAGGCTGGATGGCGCGGACGGCGTTGCCGCTCGCCATGGTCTGCGCGGTGCCGCCGCCGATGTAATTGAGGATCGCGTCTACCGCGCCCTTGCGAACGGATGAGCTGCCCGCATCGATGCCGCTCATGCGGGTTTGCGCGGTGAACGGCACGAATGTCGCCGCCAGCTCCTTCATGTCGCGGCCGCGGATACCATACTTCTCCTTGGCCAATACCACGATCGAACGGCCCTCCGGGGTCTCGTCGGCGAGCGAAGCCAGCTGCGCGGCGTCCGCCAGTTCCTGCTCGGTCACGCCGCGGACCGGGCGAAACACCGTCGCCTGGCGGTTGCCGAGCGTGATGGTGCCGGTCTTGTCGAGCAGCAGCGTATCGACGTCGCCGGCGGCCTCCACCGCGCGGCCGGACATCGCCAGCACGTTGAAGCGCACCAGCCGGTCCATGCCGGCGATCCCGATCGCGGACAACAGCGCGCCGATGGTGGTCGGGATCAGCGTCACGAACAGCGCCACCAGCACCACCACGGAAATCGAGCCGCCGGCGTAGGCGGCGTAGCTCGGGATCGTCACGGTCGCGAACACGAAGATGATGGTGAGGCCGGCAAGCAGGATGTTGAGCGCGATCTCGTTCGGCGTCTTCTGCCGCTCGGCGCCCTCCACCAGCTTGATCATGCGGTCGATGAAGGTCGATCCCTGCGCCGCGGTGATGCGGACGCGGATCCAGTCCGACAGCACCTGGGTGCCGCCGGTCACCGCCGAACGGTCGCCGCCGGATTCGCGGATCACGGGCGCGGACTCACCCGTAATGGCGGCTTCATTGACCGAGGCGACGCCCTCCACCACTTCACCGTCGGACGGGATGTTGTCACCGGCCTCGACCAGAACGATATCGCCGATCTTTAGCGCGGTGCCGGGCACGAGACGAAACGTCTTGTCCGAGCCGGTCAGCAGCTTGGCTTGGCTTTCGGTGCGGGTCTTCTTCAACGATTCGGCCTGCGCCTTGCCGCGGCCTTCCGCCACCGCTTCGGCGAAATTGGCGAACAGTACTGTGAACCACAGCCACAGGATGATCTGGAAGGTGAATCCGAGGCCTGCGCCGCCGGTAGCGAGATCGCGGACGAAGATCACCGATGTCAGCGCCGCCACCACCTCGACCACGAACATCACGGGGTTCTTCATCATCAGCCGCGGGTCGAGCTTGACGAATGCCGATTTGATCGCCGGGACCAAAATCTTCGGGTCGAGCATCGCCGAGGCCGTTACCTTTTTCTGCAATTTCATGGCTTCCATTGACGTTCTCCGAAGAGGGATCGATCAGAACAGGTTGTTGGCGTTCATGGCGAGGTGCTCGACGATCGGCCCGAGCGCCAGCGCCGGGAAGAACGTCAGGCCGCCGATGATCAGGATCACGCCGACGACGAGGCCGACGAACAGGCCGCCATGGGTCGGCAACGTGCCGGCCGACGGCGGGATCGACTTCTTGGCGGCGAGCGAGCCGGCCAGCGCCATCGCCGGCACGATCATGAAGAAGCGGCCGACGAACATCGAGCTGGCCAGCGTCAGGTTGTAGAACAGGGTGTTGCCGGTCAGGCCGGCGAAAGCCGAGCCGTTGTTGCCGGTTGCCGAGGTGAAGGCGTAGAGCACTTCGGTAAAGCCGTGCGGCCCGGCATTGGCCATCGACGCTACCGCCGGCGGGAATACGACGGCGACCGCGGTCCAGCCGAGATACAACAAGGGCAGCACCAGAATGGCGAGCATCGCCATCTTGACCTCGCGCGCCTCGATCTTCTTGCCGACATATTCCGGCGTACGGCCGACCATCAGGCCGGCGACGAAGATCGCCAGCACCACGAACAGCAGCATGCCGTAGAGGCCGGCGCCGACGCCGCCGATGATGATCTCGCCAAGCTGCATGTTGATCAGCGGAATCATGCCACCAAGCGCGGTAAAACTGTCATGCATGGCGTTGACCGCGCCGCAGGACGCCGCCGTGGTGATGACCGCGAACAGGCTGGAGGCCACAATGCCGAAACGGACTTCCTTGCCTTCCATGTTGCCGCCGGACAGGCCGAGCGCACTCAGCGACGACGTACCGTGGGCTTCGGCCCAGTAGGTGACAGCGACGCCCGACAGGAACAGCACGCCCATGACACCCAGGATCGCAAAGCCCTGGCGCTGGTCGCCGACCATGCGGCCGAACACATTGGTGAGCGCGGCGCCGAGCGCGAAGATCGAGATCATCTGCACGAAGTTCGACAGCGCCGTCGGGTTCTCGAAGGGATGCGCGGCATTGGCGTTGAAGAAACCGCCGCCATTGGTGCCCAGCATCTTGATCGCGACCTGCGAGGCGACCGGCCCGACCGCAATCGTCTGCCTGGCGCCCTCCAGCGTCGTGGCGTCGACATAGGCGCCGAGCGTCTGCGGCATGCCCTGCCAGACCAGGAACAGCGTGTAGACCACGCAGATCGGCAGCAGCACGTAAAGGGTGCACCTGACCACATCGACCCAGAAATTACCGATGGTGCGCATCGACGAGCGCGAGAAGCCGCGGATCATTGCCACCGCGAGCGCGATACCGGTCGCCGACGACAGGAAGTTCTGGTGCGTCAGTCCCAGCATCTGCACCAGATAGGACAGCGTGCTTTCGCCGCCGTAGTTTTGCCAGTTGGTGTTGGTGATGAAGGAGATCGCGGTATTGAAGGACAGATCCGCCGCGACCGCGGATTGCTGCTGCGGGTTGAACGGCAACAGCGGCTGCAACCGCATCAACCCATAAATGACGAGGAAGCCGCCGACATGGAACAGCAGCATCGCGACCGTATAGGTCAGCCAGTGCTGCTCGCGCTTTTCATCGACGCCGCCGATCCAGTAAAGCCCGCGCTCGACCGGACGCAGCACGGGCGATAGAAACGTGGACTCGCCGTTGAAGACGCGGGTCATGTACCAGCCGAGTGGTTTGACCAGTGCGGCCACGATGGCGCAGTACAGCAGAATTTGAATCCAGCCAATGACGGTCATGGTCGAAAACCCTTCAGGATTTCTTTGCGGGCAGCAGCAGACGAATGAGCACGATCAGCAGTGCCGAGGTGACGACAAACGCCAGCACGACCTGGACCAGCGTGATCATGGCGGCTCAGAAGCGTTCGGGCCGCAGCAGCGCGTAGGTCAGGTAGAACAAGAGGCCCAGCGCGACGGCGCCGGCGAGCGAATAATCTGATATCATGGCCTTACCCTCACAACCGTTCGCAGGCATAGGCGTAGCCGATGCCCGCCAGGAAGAAGCCTGCGCCTAGCGCCAGCATGACGATGTCCAGCATGGGATGTTCCTGTGCGACGTGAACCGCGGCCAAACAAGCGGCCTCGCGTTGATTGGCGGTGAAGTGCCACCTTGCGCATAGGTTTTCGAGATGGGGGCAATGGCGACGTTATAGGAATCTCATAAGTGCCCGTGGTCGGGGCTACACCATCCCCGGGTCGTCCCCGCGAACGCGGGGACCCACACCGCGTTGTGCTATCGGTGAAGGGAGATCACCACCACCTTCCGCCAAATTCGGGCCACGGCATATGGGTCCCGGCGTTCGCCGGGACGACGTGGGGAGAGAGCGTGTCAGCGTCATTCCACTCACGCTTATGAAATCCCTATTTCTCCGCCCCCCGCCTCATCTCGTTTTCAAATGGCGTTTTGACCACCTTGGGCTCACGGCGGCGATGCCAGCCGCGCCACGAGTGAGATCACGCCATGTCGTTACTTTCAGAATCCCAGCCCCCCGCTGAACCCGGCGATCGGCTTCGCAATGCCTATGCCGTGACCGCCGAATTCCTGTCCGACATCATCGATCAGACCTGCCGTCGCTTTCCGTCCGCGAACCAGAGCAGCAAGACCGCCCGCATCGAGCGGCTGATCCAGTCGGGCGCATGGACCGATGCGGCCCTCGCCCTGGTCGATCTCGAACTGCCGCAATGGCAGCTCCGTCGCATCGCCTACGACGAAGGCGAGTGGCATTGCGCATTGTCGCGCGAACGCGAATTGCCGGACTGGCTCGATCGATCGGCCGAGGGCCGGCACGCCGATCTGGCGCTGGCGATCCTCAGCGCATTCGTCGAGGCCCAGCGCAGCAGCGCGCCGTTGCGCCGGCCCAGCGTCCCGGCCGTGCGCAGCGATTCCGGTGCGATCTATGAGCCGCTCCTCAGCGACAATTTCGGCTAACACCCGAGCTGTCACCCGACTTTGACGATCGCGATGCAGGTGGCCGATCACACATTTGACCACAAAATTCCCCGGTGCCGGCCTTGCCGGGAACACGGCATCGGCGCACGCTTCGGCTGCGATCATCGAGGGATGGAAACCATGAACATAGCTCCGCCAGCGGACATGACGAACGATCCCGTCACTTCGGAAGGTGTCGTCGCGGCCGGGGCCTATGTCGACGGCCGGCGTGTCGCCAACATCGCCATCGAGGAGGCCTCGAGCTGGCGCAGCAAGCCCGGCCATGTGGTCTGGATCGGATTGCACGAACCGGACATGACGATCCTGACCAGCGTGCAGCAGCAGTTCCAGCTGCACGACCTCGCCATCGAGGATGCCGACCACGCCCACCAGCGGCCGAAGATCGAACAATATGGCGAGGGCCTGTTCATCGTAGCGCGCACCGCGCAACTGGTCGGCGACAGCATCGCATTCGGCGAAACCCACCTGTTCGTGGGCGAAGGCTATCTTGTCTCCGTTCGCCACGGCGCCTCGACGTCCTATGCACCGGTGCGTGCGCGCTGCGAGAGCTGCCCGCGGGCGCTGGCCCGCGGCGAAGATTATATCCTCTATGCCATCCTCGACTTCATCGTCGATAATTACTCGCCGGTGCTCGAGACCATCCAGGAAGAGGTCGAAGCGATGGAGGAGCAGGTGCTGGCGAGCGCGATGACGCGGGCGCAGATCGAGCGGCTCTATTTGTTGCGGCGCGATCTGTTGCGGTTGCGGAACGCGGTGGGACCCCTGGTGGAGGTCTGCCGCCGGCTGGAACATGACAATCTGCCGATGATCCGGCCCACCATGCAGCCGCTGTTCCGCGACGTCACCGACCACGTCCGCACGGTTCAGGAACAGATCGACTCGCTCCGCGAGGTGCTCGCTTTTGCCTTCGAGGCCAGCCTTCTGGTCGGCCAGGCCCAGGAGACCGCGGTCTCCAAGAAACTGGCGTCATGGCTTGCCATCATCGCGGTCCCGACCGCGATCGCCGGCATCTACGGCATGAACTTCAAGCACATGCCGGAACTGGAGTGGGAGTATGGCTATTTCGCCGTCGTCGGCACCATCCTGATCGTGTGCGCGGGCCTGTTCTGGCGCTTCCGGCGTGCCGGATGGCTGTAGGCTGACCAGCCGATGACCGCGATTTTCCAGCCGTAAAGCAGTACCCAGCTTGCTCAAGACGCGATAGAGTGCCGACGAGCCGGCGATCCGGCGGGATGGACGCGCATCATGATTGCCACATCGATGAGTCGAATGGTCGTGCCGTTCATGGTTGCGGCCGGTAGCGTGGCGCTTGTCTACGCCAACTATTACGTCCACCGCGCGCCGCCGATCGACACCAGGACCGCAATCGCCGCGGCGGCGGTCTCAAAGCCGGCATCGGGCGCACCAGCTCAGGGCGTGGCGGCGCTCGCAGCGGCCCAGGCGGAAGCAACCGCCGTGACGGCGACGCTGGGCGAATCGGCCCCACCGCCGGACAGCGTGCCGGCGTTCGACGTTGCCCGCATCGAGCCGACGGGCGAAGCAGTGATCGCGGGCCGGGCTGCGCCGGGCGCCGCGGTGGAACTGCTGCGCAACGGCGAGATGCACGACCGCGTGGTAGCGGATCAGTCCGGACAATTCGTCATGGTTCCGCCCCGCCTCCCCTCAGGAACGTATGACCTGACGCTGCGCGCCGGGGGGCCGGACGGCAAGCAGACCTCCTCCAAACAGAGCGTGACGGTGGCGCTCGAACCGAGATCGACCGACCGGCCGGTCGTGGCGCTGATGGCGCCGGACAAACCCACTGTCGTACTGTCGCAGCCAGCCCCGCCAAAGCCGATGGCCGGCGCCGTGGTTGCGGAGACGGTCGAGATCGAGCCGGGCGGCAAGCTCCATGTCAGCGGGCGCGCCCGCCCCGGCGCTGCGGTGAAGCTTTATCTCAACGACAGCTTCGTTGCGTCGGTAACGGCCGGCGCGGAAGGACGTTTTGCGATCACGATCAATGAAGGGGTCGCATCCGGCAACTACCGCGTCAGGCTGGACGAGGTGGAGCCGAATTCCGGCGCGGTGCGCGCCCGCGCCGAGGTGCCGTTCAACGTTCCCGACACTGTTGTCACCGCCTCCGTGCCGGCCACCGCGACCAAGCGGCCGGACGTGGCCGCACCACAGCAGCCGCAGCTGGCGGCTGCCGGAGCCGTTGTCCTTCCGGACAAGGGCTCGCTGCCGGAGAGCGGCTCGCGCTCCACCGTGGTCGTGCCCAAGATCGCCACCACCACCGTCTCGCGCGGCGACAGCCTCTGGCGCATCAGCCGCCTCTCCTACGGAGCGGGCACGCGCTACGCCGTTATTTACAAGGCGAACCGGGAACAGATCCGCAATCCCAACCTGATCTATCCCGGCCAGGTTTTTGTCGTTCCGGTGCCTGAAGCGAAGCCATAGCGCCTGCGCGGCATTTTAGCTCGCGCTCGATTGTGTGCGGCCCTCCTGGACGCGCACGAGAACCGTCATGTCGCGGTTGAACGATTGTCTCTCTTCACTCCGTCGCGGTACGCAGTTCGACCTTTTCGGCCCGCACCGCGCGTCGGAGACTTTCGTGCTTTTTAATCATTTGCGACAAAGCGCCTGCGCCTGGCACGCTTCCCTGCGGGGCTTTGAGGCGGTACAACCCGCCTGTATTCTTGTGTGTAGCGGCTAGAATGAAGTGTAGCGGTGCAGACCAGTGACAATATTTGATCGAATTCTCGACGCGGCCGCGGATAATCTCAGGATAGCGAAAATCCTGGTCCAGCTGGGCCTCGACCCCAACAACATCACCTACGACGCGCTGTTCAATCGCCTCCTGGAAATTTTTCTCCACAATATCACGCTGGCCAACATGTTTGCCCTGGTCGGCGCCATCTTCTTTGTCGCCACCTTGCTGACGCAGACCATGGTGCCGCTGCGCGTCGCGAACATGATCGGTTGCGCCTTCTTCGCCCTGTTCGGCGCGCTCACGGCATCCGTCACGACCTTCCTGCTGTATCTCCTGATGGTCCCCATCAATGCGTATCGCCTCCGTCAAATGCTCGTTCTGGTGAAGAAGGCCCGCAGCGCAACGAAAGGCGATACCTCGCTGGAATGGCTCAAACCGTTCATGACCGAACGCAAATATCGCAAGGGCGATATTCTGTTCAAAAAAGACGATGCCGCCCATGAGATGCTGCTGACCGTCACCGGAAAATTCCTGGTCAAGGAAATCAGCGTCGAACTTCCGCCGGGACGCCTGATGGGCGAGTTTGGCTTCCTCACGCCCGATAACCGGCGCACGGCGACGATCGAATGCATCGAGGATGGTCATGTACTGACCATCAGTTATGACAAGCTGCTCGAGATCTACTTTCAGAACCCGCAGTTCGGCTATTACTTCCTGGTCCTGACCAGCCAGCGCCTGCTGGAGAATATTGCGCGACTGGAAGGGATCGTCGCGCAACACAAGTCCTTGCAGCAGGCCGCGGCTGCGAACGGCCCCAACTGAGCAGCCGCAAACGCCGTTCGAACCTATTCCGCTGCTGTCCGAAGCTCGACCTTTTCCGCGCGCACCGCGCAGAACTTGAATTCCGGAATCTTGCCGAACGGATCCAGCGCCGGGTTGGTCAACAGGTTCGCCGCCGCCTCGGCGTAGCAGAACGGCATGAACACCATATTTTCAGGCACGTCGCGATCGGAGCGCACCTTGACCTCGACCGCGCCGCGGCGGGTTTCCAGCTTGATGAAATCGCCGGGCCACACACTCAGGCGCCGCATGTCCTTCGGCGACATGAACGCGACAGCTTCCGGCTCGATCTGGTCGAGCACCTGGGAACGCCGGGTCATCGAACCGGTGTGCCAATGTTCGAGCACGCGGCCGGTCGACAACACCATTGGATATTCATGGTCCGGCAGTTCGTCCGGCGGAATGACCTTGGCCGGCACGATCTTGCCGCGACCGCTTTCGGTCGGGAAGCCCGTGGTGAAGATGATCTCGTTGCCGGGCTTGTTCGGATCATCCGCCGGATAGGTGACGGCGCCTTCACGGACCAGACGCTCCCAACTGATGTTCTTGAGCGACGGCATCAGCTGCGCCATCTCGGTGTAGACGTCGCCGGGCCCCGAATAATTCCACGGCAGCCCCATGCGCTTGCCGATCTCCTGGATGATCCAGAGATCCTGGCGCGCGTCGCCCGGTGGCTTGATCACCTGGCGCGCAAGCTGCACGCGGCGGTCGGTGTTGGTGAAGGAGCCGTCCTTTTCGGCAAAGGCCGAGGCCGGCAGGATGACGTCGGCATGGAACGCCGTCTCCGTGACGAAGAGGTCCTGCACCACGAGATGATCGAGCATGGCGAGCGCTCCGCGCGCATGCTGAAGATCGGGATCGGACATCGCGGGGTTCTCTCCCTCGATGTACATGCCCTTGATCTCGCCGGCGTGGACCGCGTTTATGATCTCGACCACGGTCAGACCGCGTACAGGATCGAGCTCCTGGCTCCACAGCTTCTCGAAATTGCCGCGCAGGTCGTCGCGGCTAACGGGCTGGTAGTCCGGCAGGAACATCGGGATCAGGCCCGCGTCGGACGCGCCCTGCACGTTGTTCTGGCCGCGCAGCGGATGCAGGCCGGTGCCGGGACGGCCGACCTGTCCGGTGATCAGCGCGAGCGCGATCAGGCAGCGCGCATTGTCGGTGCCGTGAACATGCTGGCTGATGCCCATGCCCCAGAAGATGATCGACGATTTGGCGCGCGCATAGGTCCGCGCCACCTCGCGCAAGGTTTGTGCCGGGATGCCGCAGATCGGCTCCATCTTCTCCGGCGTGAACTCCTTGATTTTCTCCTCCAGATCCTGAAAGCCCTCGGTGTAGCCCGCGATGTACTGATCGTCGGTCAGGCCTTCGGTGATGATCGTGTTGATCATCGCATTTAGCATGGCGACGTCGGAGCCGGGCTTGAACTGCAGGTGCTTGGTAGCGTGGCGTGACAGCGCCTGCTGACGCGGATCCAGGACGAAGAGCTTTGCGCCCTTCTTCGCCGCGTTCTTGATGTAGGTTGCAGCGACCGGGTGGTTCACGGTCGGATTTGCTCCGATCACGATGATGACCTCGGCGTCCATCGCCGCCGCGAACGGGGCCGACACCGCGCCAGAACTCAGGCCTTCGAATAGCGCGGCCACCGACGAGGCGTGGCACAGCCGTGTGCAGTGATCGACATTGTTGGAGCCGAAGCCGGTGCGCACCAGCTTCTGGAACAGATAGGCCTCTTCGTTCGAGCCCTTGGCAGAGCCGAAACCGGCTAGCGCCTTGACGCCGTTCTCGTCGCGGATCTTCACGAGACCCTTGGCGGCGATATCGAGCGCCTCTTCCCATGATGCTTCACGGAAATGCGTGAACGGATTGGCCGGATCGACCTGGTCGTTGGCATCCTTCTTCGCGTTCGGCAGCCGCACCAGCGGCTTGGTCAGACGATGCGGGTGATGGATGTAGTCAAATCCAAAACGTCCCTTGACGCAGAGCCGGTTGTGGTTGGCCGGGCCGTCGCGGCCCTCGGCGTAGATGACCTTGTCGTCCTTGACCTGGTAGGTGACCTGGCAGCCGACGCCGCAGAACGGGCACAGCGAATCCACCTTCTTGTCGGCGTAGGTCACGCGGGTCTGGTTCTCGTCCAGCATCACCGACGGCATCAGCGCGCCGGTCGGGCAAGCCTGCACGCATTCGCCGCAGGCCACACAGCTCGATTCACCCATCGGGTCGTCGAAGTCGAACACGATTTTCGACCCGTGGCTGCGATAAGCCATGCCGATGACGTCGTTGACCTGCACTTCGCGGCAGGCGCGCACGCACAGGCCGCACTGGATGCAGGCGTCGAGATTGACGCTCATCGCGGGATGGCTGGCATCGCCGGCCCAGCGCTCGGCGGCCGGGAAACGGCTTTCGGTGACCTCGACCTTCTCGGCCCAGTGCCAGAACTTGGAATCGGGATCGTGCGACGTCTCGCGCGCCGGCTGGTCGGCGACCAGCAGCTCCATCACCATCTTCTGCGCTGCGACCGCGCGCGCGCTTTCGGATTTCACCTTCATGCCGACGGTGGGCGTACGCTTGCAGGACGCCGCCAGCACGCGCTCACCCTCGATCTCCACCATGCAGGCGCGGCAATTGCCGTCGGGCCGGTAGTCCGGCTCGGGCGAATAGCACAGATGCGGAATTTCCTGGCCCTGGCGTTTCGCCACCTGCCAGATGGTCTCGCCCGCGTTGGCCTCGACCTGCTTGCCGTCGAGTTCGAACTTGATCTTGGTCATTCCGCGGCCTCTTTCGGCACGAATTCTTCTGGAAAATATTTAATGACTGACGTCAGCGGATTCGAGGCCGCCTGCCCGAGCCCGCAGATCGACGCATCGCGCATCGCCTGGCTCAACTGATCGAGCAATTCGCGGTTCCACACCGGACGTTCCATCAGGATCGCCGCCTTCTGGGTGCCGACCCGGCACGGCGTGCACTGGCCGCAGCTCTCATCCTCGAAGAAGCGCATCAGGTTCAGCGCCGCGCCGCGCACGCTGTCGTGCTCGGACAGGATGACGACCGCGGCCGAGCCGATAAAGCAGCCGTATTTTTCCAGCGTGCCGAAATCGAGCGGGATGTTGTCCATCGACGCCGGCAGGATCCCGCCGGACGCGCCGCCCGGCAGATAGGCATGCAAGGTATGGCCATCGGCCATGCCGCCGCAGAACTCGTCGATCAGTTCGCGCACCGTGACACCCGCGGGCGCCAGCTTCATGCCAGGATTTTTGACGCGGCCCGACACCGAATAGCTGCGCAGACCGTGGCGATCGTTGCGGCCGTGACCCTTCCACCAGTCGGCGCCCTTCTCGACGATGTCGCGCACCCACCACAGCGTCTCGATGTTGTTGATCAGGGTCGGCAGGCCGAACAGGCCAACCTGGAATGGATAAGGCGGCTTGTGCCGCGGCAGGCCGCGCTTGCCCTCGATGCTTTCGAGCAGCGAGGATTCCTCGCCGCAGATATAGGCGCCGGCGCCGCGGCGCATGTGCAGCACCGGACCACCCGGCGGCAGTTTTGCGATCTCGCGCTCGAGAATTTCGCGCGAGGCCGGATATTCGTCGCGCAGATAAATGTAGACGTCGGTCGCCTCGACCACATGGGCGCCGATCAGCATGCCCTCAAGGAAGCGATGCGGATCGGTCTCGAGGTAAAAGCGATCCTTAAAGGTGCCAGGCTCGCCCTCGTCGCCATTGATCGCCATCAGCCGCGGACCGGGCTCGCCGAGCACCGCGCGCCATTTTCGCCCGGTCGGAAAACCTGCGCCGCCGAGGCCGCGCAGGGACGCGTCGTCGAGCGACTTCAGCAGGTCTTCTTTGGCCAACGCGCCCGAACGTAGCCGATTGAGCAGCGCGTAACCGCCGCCGGCGACATAGGCATCGTAGCCGACATAGTCAGGCAGATGCGCATGGGTCTCGCCGGCCTTTGCCGCCGCGAGCACGTTCGAGACGGTGGCGTGATCGACAAAGTGATGACCGACTTCGGCGGCCGGTGCCGTGTCGCAGCGGCCGACACATGGCGCGCGCACCACGCGAATGCCGGGGCCGGCCTTGTCCTGCAACTCACGCAGCAGTTTTTCCGCGCCCAGCATCGCGCAGGTCAGCGAATCGCAGACGCGGATGGTCAGCGGCGCGATATCCGGCTCGCCTTCCTTTACGATATCGAAATGCGCATAGAAGGTTGCGGTCTCGAACACTTCGGCAAACGACAGCTTCATCTCGTCGGCGAGGGCCGCGAGATGCGCCGCAGATATCTGATGGTATGTGTCCTGGATCAGATGCAGGTGCTCGATCAGGAGATCGCGCTGCCGCGAGCGATCGCCGAGCAGGAGTTCGATCTCGTGCGCGGCGGTCGGATCGACCTGGCGGCCCTTCGGCGTCGCCTTGGCCCGCTTCCGCCCGGCGCCGGGATGCTCGAAGGAGCGGACTTTCTGCACGTCATGCACCATGGAAATCGTCTCGTTCCTGCCTGTAGGTTTTCGCGATCATAATTCGTGGCATGCCAGATGCCAAGAGAATTGTCGCGTTTTGATAAGCATTTAAGCTGACACACCCGGCGCGGTCATGCCGCTCGCCGCCCGGGCGAGCCTTCGCGTCGGAGCAATCTTTTCGATCCGCGAATGAGAACTGGAATTGATCCAAAGATCAATAAAGCCGTCTCATGTTGCGATTGCGAATGCATATCGATCTGTCTTTGCGATCGGTCGATGCGGATTCAAAATGAACCCCGTCTCAGTTTCCGCCGTTCGCTTTTTCGATCAGGAACACAATGCGGGTCTCCGCGCGCTCCGTGATCTCGACCTTGTCACCGGTTTCGCGGATCAGATTCGGGATATCGATCACCGACAGCGGATCGGTACAGTGAACCTCAAGCCGTCCGCCGGGCTTGACCGACTTCAAGGCCTTGCGCGTCTTCAACGCCGGCAATGGGCATTTCAGGCCGGTGAGATCGAGCTTTGTCGTGGTCATCCCGGGAACATGGCGAAGCGGATGCGCATCGTCAATGAGCCATCAGATCAAGCTTGCATAGGACAGGAAGCCGACCGTCTGGCCGGGCTCGACACGCGTGATCTCTTCGCCGAGTTCAACCAGCCCGTCGGTATCGACCAGTGATGACAACAGCCCCGCACCCTCGCGCGGAAACTTGAACGCCTCGAGCGCGCCATCCGCGGCCTTGCGCAGGGTGACGCGGACATATTCGCGGCGGGCGATTTTCTTCTTGTAGGCGAAGGCGGCGCGAACCGGCATCGGTACAAGCGGTTGTTGCGTGGCGCCCGACAACGCGAGAATCGTCGGCCGGACCACGTGGACGAAGGTGACAAAACTCGCCACTGGATTGCCCGGCAGGCCGATGAACGCCGTGCCGCCGATGATTCCTATCGCGACGGGGCGCCCCGGCTTGATCGCCATCCGCCACAGCACGAGCGAGCCGACGCTTTCGACGCTGGCCTTGACGTGGTCTTCTTCGCCGGTCGACACGCCGCCGGTGGTGAGGATCAGATCATGGGCGCCGGCCGCTTTCTGTATTGCGATCGCGAGCGAGGCGCGTTCGTCCCTGAGAATACCGAGATCGCTGACCTCGCAGCCGAGCCTGACCAGCATCGCCATCAGCATGAAACGGTTGCTATCGAACAATTGCGCCGCTCCGCGCGGCTCTCCCGGCGAGACCAGTTCATTACCGGTTGAGAACACGGCAACGCGGATGCGCCTGACGACGCTGATTTTCGTCAGGCCGAACGCGGCCGCCAGCGCGACATCCTGCGGCCGCAGTCGCTGGCCGGCCTTTAGCGCCGCATAACCCAAAGGGATATCCTCCCCCGCGGGGCGCACATTGGCGCCGGGCTTTAGCCCCGCCGGAAGCACCACCTTGCCGCCGTCGAGGCGGACATCTTCCTGCATGAACACGGTATCGGCGCCGTCGGGCATCGGCGCACCCGTGAAGATGCGAACCGCCTCGCCCGGCCCGATCGGCGCGTTCGCGGAAGCGCCAGCCTGAACGCGGCCTGCGACGGCAAATGCCCGCTCCTTGTCTTTGGGCAGATCGCGGCTCGACACCGCATAGCCGTCGACCGCGGAGTTGGTGAACGGCGGCAGCGGCAGCGGCGCCGAAACATCTGCGGCAAGAACGCGGCCATCGGCATTGGCGAGGGCGACGGTCTCGACCTCGCGCACGGCGGTGACGCGCGCGGCGATGATGCCGACGGCCTCATCGACCGACATCATCGGACCGCCGAAGGCAAAGCAATCGTCGGACAATTGCGCCATCGCTGCTCAGCTCTCCGCTTCGCTGTTTGCCAGCACCTCTTCGACCGATGTCGCCGAGCGAAGCATCATGGCGGCAATCGCCTCGATGTCATCGAGATGGGCCGTGGGCAGTCTGGTTTCAACCGCGGTGTCGGTGGCGATACCGGCCACGCCGGGATCATCGGGGAACAAAAAAGGCTTGCCATTGGCGGCGCGATAAACCTCGATCTTGCGGTGCGGCTCGCGCTTAAAACCCTCGATGACGACGAGATCGACCTGCGACATCCTGGCCAGCAGTTCCGGCAGATGCGGCTCTTCGGCGCCGCGCAATTCATGCATCAGGGCCCATCGCCGCGCGGAAGATACCAGCACCTCGGTGGCGCCGGCCTCGCGATGCCGCCAGGAATCCTTGCCGGGAATATCGACGTCGAAGGCGTGATGGGCGTGCTTGATCACGGAAACCCGCAAGCCCTCTTTCAGCAAATGCGGGATGACCCGCGTCAGCAAGGTGGTCTTGCCGGCGCCGCTCCATCCCGCGAGGCCAATCACTTTCATCATGCTCTCCGCAGCCTGAGCCCGAACCGGGCTAGGCATTCTCCTGAGGTGCTTTATATCGGGTAGCGGATAAAGTCATGCTAACCTGCGGAAATGATGAAGATCGACAAAGCCCCCGTCCCCCTGATCGTGCCCAACCCTGACGATCCCAGGCTGACCGAGCGCGTCAGCGGGACCGACCAGACCGGCGCCACGGTGGAAATCAGGGTGCCGGTGGAACGGCCGCTGACGCTGTATCTGAACGCGCAGGAGATCGTCACCATGATGACGATCGGCGACTATCCGGAATATCTCGCGCTCGGCTATCTCCTGAACCAGAACATGCTGAAATACGACGACGTCGTCACCGAGGTCGAATATGACGACGACCTGCAGGTGGTGGTGGTGCGCACCGAGCACCACACCAATTTCGAGGCGAAACTAAAGAAGCGCACGCAGACCTCGGGCTGCGCGCAGGGCACCGCGTTCGGCGACCTCTTGGAGGCGGTCGAAAGCGTCGCACTGCCGAAGGCGGAGTTGCGCACCTCGTGGCTCTACGAGATGACGCACGCGATCAACACCATGCCATCGCTCTATCTCGAGGCCGGCGCCATCCATGGCTGCGTGCTGTGCCAGCAAGGCACGCCGGTCTGCTACACCGAGGACGTCGGCCGCCACAACGCGGTGGACAAGATCGCCGGCTGGATCTATCGCCACGGCGTCGATCCCGCCGACAAGATTCTCTACACCACGGGGCGGCTGACGTCCGAGATGGTGATCAAGACGGTGCGGATGGGGATTCCCATTCTGGTGTCGCGCTCGGGTTTTACGGCGTGGGGCGTCGAGCTGGCGCGGCAGGTCGGGCTGACGCTGGTCGGGCGCACGCGGGGCAAGCGGTTCATCGCGCTGTCAGGCCAGGAGCGCATCGTGTTCGACCAGAATCTCGCCTTTGTCGAAGAGGAATCGGCGCGGCACAAGCGCAAGGGCGAAGACCGTGACGAGTGAGGCGACGGCAAGAGCCGCGCTGGCTATACCCGGCGTGCTGCTCGCCGGCGGTCTGGCGCGGCGGATGGGCGGCGGCGACAAGCCGATGCGCACCATCGCTGGCCGCACCATCCTTGACCGTGTGATCGCCCGGTTGCAGCCGCAATGCGACGGGCTCATTCTCAATGCCAACGGCGATCCCGCGCGGTTCGCGGCATTCGGGCTGCCTGTCATCGCCGACGGGGTCGCCGATTTTCCCGGACCGCTGGCCGGCATCCTGGCGGCGCTGGAGTGGGCCGCGGCCAACCGTCCGGAGGTCAGATGGGTGCTGAGCGCCGCGGCGGACTGCCCGTTCCTGCCGCGCGATCTCGTGGCGCGTCTCGTTGCGGCATTGCGCGACGAGAATGCGGAGCTTGCGGTCGCGGCCTCCGGCGGCCAGTCGCATCCGGTGATCGGGCTGTGGAGCGTGGCGTTGCGCGAACAACTCCGCCACGCGCTGGTCGTCGAGGACGTCAGGAAGATCGACCGCTTGACCGCGCGCTACCGCCTCGCCACCGTGACCTGGCCGGTCGGGCCGATCGACCCGTTCTTCAATGCCAACACCATGGATGATATTGCCGAGGCGGACCGTCTGGCCGCGCTGGATGGCGGGTAAACTCTCTCAGTTCGTCATTTCCGGGATGCGCCCCTTGGCGCAGGCCCGGAATCCATAACCACGATCGGGAGTATGGATTCCGGGCTCGCGCTCCGCGCGCCCCGGAATGACGGAGGGAGCCTTGAACCGGGTCGCCACCCACAACGACCACTGAACGCCAGGGGCCTGCCCGCATGGCGTTGAGACGCGGTCATGATTGAGCTTCTTTGGGGTACTTTTGTCTTCATCCTCCGGGCGATATATGTCGTCCTGGAAATCGTGGTGTTTGTCTCGGATATTCGCCAGCTTTGGCGATGGATGACCGGCAACTCGAGCACGGTCGAAGTACCGCCGGAACCGAAGATCATCTCCCCTGCGGCGCAGCGGGCGCTCGACGAAGCCAAGCAGCGCCGAAATCACGCCGCCAGCGGCACGGTCCAGGCGTCGTAGCCACAGACCCAGTCGGCATCGGTCTTTCCGCTGAGCATGTCAGGCCGGGCGAAATCCGGCTCGTTCCAACGCCGCGCGGCCCTCTTGCGACGCCAGCGCCTCGAGAAAGGCCTGCACCGCCGCCCGCTGTTTGCGCGCAGTCACCAGCGCGAAATCATAATGCTCTTCGGCAAAGGGAATGAAACCGAGGTCGGAGGCATGGGCCACCGGCGCGATGGTCATGCCCCAATCGGCGCGGTGCTGCGCCACGGCGGCCGCGACCGCGTTGTGCGAGCGCGGTTGATTCCAGTAACCGTCGGGCCTCGCGCCTGCGAGCAGCCGGTCGATCAGGATCCGCGTGCCGGCGCCCTGGTTGCGGTTGACCATGATGCAGGCGGGATCGGCGAGTGCCGCGCGCACCGCGGCCTCGGCGCTCAGGCCTTCGAAGCGCGTATCGCCCTTGCGGAACACGATGCCCTGCATCCGCCGCCAGCCCGGCACCAGTTCCAGTCCGGCGGTGAGATAGGGCGTGTTGTAAGTCTCGGTCTTGTCGTCGAACAGATGGATCGGCGCGAAATCGCATTCGCCGCGCTTCGCCGCGGCCAAGCCGCCGAGGCTGCCGATCGCGATCGACCGCACCGAAAGCCCCGCGCGCACCAGCGGCGCGGTGACCAGATCGAGCCCGGTGCAGTGGCTGCCGACGATGACCAAATCTGGCACCCGCACATGTGGCGTGAACAGCGTCACTTCGGTATCCGTGCCTGCCGGCATCTGGTCGGCCAGCGCGTCGATGCGCAGGAAACCGTCGGCCTGCGCGAACGAGGTGATCGCGCCCGAACCTTTGCCGGTGGGATAGGCGACCAGGCCGTCAACCCCCTCAATCAGCGACACCATCACGAATTCGGTGCGGCCAAGCTCGGAGGCAATCCGCACCGGGATTTTGGCGCTGACCTTGGCGTCCGAACGCGGCGGCAGGCCGGCCATGCGCCGCAGCACCGGCACGATCATGTCGTGGAAGGTGAACATCGCCGAGGTCGGGAATCCCGGCAGGATCACCACCGGCTTGCCGTAGCAGACCGCGAGGCACAGCGGCTTGCCCGGTTTGAGCGCGACGCCGTGCGCGATGATGCCAGGCTTGCCCAGTCGCGCGATGATGCGATGCGACACATCGCCGGCGCCTTTGGAAGTGCCGCCCGACAGCACCAGCATGTCGCTCGTTTCAAGCGCGTCGCGCATCGCGGCTTCGAGTTGGGCTTCATCATCGGGAATGGCGCCGAGAAACGCGGCCTCGCCGCCATTCTCCGTGATGGCCGCGGTGACGATGGCGCCATTGGTGTCGTAGATCGCGGCGGGGCGCAGCGGCGAACCCGGCTGCACAAGTTCGTCGCCGGTCGAGAGGATGGCAACGCGCGGCCGGCGCGCGACCGTGATCTGCGCGATGCCGCAGGCCGCCAGCATGCCGATCTCGCGCGAGCCGATAAGGGTGCCGGCGCGCAGCAGCGCCTCGCCGCGCGCGATGTCGGAGCCGGCGTAGGAGACGAATTGCCCGGGAGAGGCGGCGCGGCGGATTTCGATCGCGCGCGGTCCCGCCGGCTGGGTGTGCTCGACCATCACGATGGCATCGGCGCCGCGCGGCACCGGGCCTCCGGTCGCAATCGAAGTCGCGGTTCCCGACAGCACCGGCCGCATCGGCGCGGTGCCGCAGGCGATTACTTCATCATTCAGGATCACGCGCACCGGCGACGCTTCACCGGCGGACGCGAGATCGGCGGAGCGCACCGCAAAACCATCGACATTGGAACGGTCGAACGGCGGCACGTCGATCGGCGCGATCACGTCCTCGGCAAGTGCGCAGCCGAGTGCATTGGCGAGCGCGCGCGGCTCGCTTGGTACCGCGCGCGGGAACAGCGCGGCTTCAAACCGCACCAGCGCGTCCTCGCGCGACAGTATCGTCAGGAACTGGTCCTGATCGAGGGCGTCGCGGTTGTTTGGCGAGGGCGTCGAATTCATGCGGAGATCCCTGTCATTCCCGCAACATATAGCCATCGACCGCCGCGCCTGCAGCAAATCCTTCCGCGCCGCCGGGCACGGTTAACCAGGCCTCCGCGCGGGCGATCGCATCGAGCGACAGTTCCCCGACCGCCAGCGTCACCCAGGCGCCTTCTTGTCGCTCCAGCAGCACGACTTCCGCAATGCCAACGGCGGAGGCGATCTTCCGCGCCAGCGCCAGGGTGAGCGTCTTGCGCGGCCGGCGGCCCGACAGCCGATCCAGCACGGGCAGTGCCAGCGTCCACCACGCCGCGAACGCCTGATCCGGGGCGCCCGGCAGCACGACCACGGGGGTGTTGACGATGCGGCCCACTGCCGAGGTGCGGCCGGGCTGCACGGCAATGCCATGGACGAGCACCTCACCGCACCCGGCCAGCGCCGTCACCGCAGCATCAGTGCGGCCGACGCCACTGCCGCCGACCAGCAACAACAGGTCGCACGCGCCAGCATCGATCGCCGCGACAATCGACGCGGCGTCGCGCCCCGAGGCAGTAACGGACACCACATCGGCGCCGGCGGTGCGCGCGCTTTCCGCGATCAGGTCCGACGTCACCGAACCGCCGGGAATGTTGACGATGCGCAGGCGCGGCCGCCGCACGCGCAATCGTGTGATTCCCGCCGCCCGCGCGATCATGAGGTCACGCGCCAGCACGCGCCGCCCTGCCTCGACCACGCGGCTGCCCGCGGCGATGTCACCACCGGCCCGGCGAACGCCCTGCCCCGGAATCGCTTCCGCCAGCACCTGCGGCATCGGGTCCGATAGCTCGACGGAATCGGCATCGAGCACGCAATCGAAGCCATCCGGCATGGCGTCACCGGCTTCGACCCAGACCGGCAACCTCGCCAGCGGCAATGGCGAATAGGACGACGCGCCGACGAGATCGCGGGCACATAACGCAAAGCCATCACTGGCGGCGATGTCGTGCGGCGGCAGCGCACCTGATGGCGGCATGTCCGCGGCGATGCAACGCAGCGCATCGGCGAGCGGCAGTTCCGACGGCGTTACCGGCTCGACACCCTTCAACAGGGCGGCGAGCGCCACATCCAACGGCGTCAGCGAGGCCGGCAAGCGCTGGTTCAAGATCATCGGTCGCGTATGCCCTGAATCGAGCCGGAAATAAACAGAACCCGATACCGGCAGCGGCCGCCCCCTCTTTCGACCAAGTTGACGCCGGCCCAAATTAGTTGCAAATGGGACCAATTGGCGGAAGCAACCGCCTGCCGACACAACGGCCAATGTGCCGATCCACAAGGGAGAAACGGGATGTTCCCAGGGAATACGCAGTTATCCATGCATCTATCATTCCTCGGTGCGCTTGCGGCCGCGATGCTGGCGTCGTCGGCGGCGCTCGCACAAGTTTCCGATGATCTCGTCAAGATCGGCGTTCTCACCGACATGAACGGCCCGGCGGCGACGCCGACCGGCCAGGGCTCGGTCACGGCCGCGCAAATGGCGATCGACGATTTCGGCGGCAAGGTGCTGGGCAAGCCGATCAGCCTGATCGTCGGCGACCATCAGCTGAAGCCGGATATCGGCGGCAGCATCGCGCGGCGCTGGTACGATGTTGACCAGGTCGATCTGATCGTCGACGTGCCGGTATCGGCGGTCGGGCTGGCGGTGCAGAACATGGCCAACGAGAAGAAGAAGCTGTTCATCACGCATTCAACCCTCGCCGCGGATTTTCACGGCAAATTCTGCTCGCCTTACGCGATGCAGTGGGTGATCGACACCCGCTCGCTCGCGGCCGGCACCGCGCAGGCGGTGGTGAAGCGCGGCGGCGACAGCTGGTTCTTCATCACCGACGATTACGCGTTCGGCCACGCGCTCGAACGCGACGCCTCCGCCGTGGTCACGGCCAATGGCGGCAAGGTGCTGGGCTCGGTGCGGCCGCCGCTTGCGACCTCCGATCTGTCGTCCTTTGTGCTGCAGGCACAGGCGTCCAAGGCAAAGATCATCGGCATCGCCGCCGGTCCGCCGAACAACATGAACGAGATCAAGACCGCCTCGGAGTTCGGCGTCCTCAAGGGCGGCCAGCAGATGGCGGCCTTGCTGGCGCTGATCACCGACATTCATTCGCTTGGGTTGCCGGCGGCGCAGGGCCTGCTTTTGACGACGTCGTTCTACTGGGACATGGACGACAAGACCCGCGAATGGTCGAAGCGCTATTTCGCCAAGATGAACCGGATGCCGACGATGTGGCAGGCCGGCGTCTATTCATCGGTGATGTACTATCTCAACGCCATCAAGGAGACCGGCACCGACGAGCCGCTGAAAGTGGCGGCCAAGATGCGCGAAAAACCGATCGAGGATTTCTTCTCCCGCAACGGCAAGCTCCGCGAGGACAATCTGATGGTGCATGACCTCTGGCTGGTCGAGGTCAAGAAGCCGGAAGAATCGAAGTATCCGTGGGACTACTACAAGATTCTGGCCAAGATCCCCGGCGATGAAGCGTTCGGCCCGCCGGATAAGGCATGCTCGCTGGTGAAGAAGTGACTGCGTAGCAGTCATTCCGGGGCGCGAAGCGAACCCGCAATCTCGAGATTCCGGGTTCGCTTCGCGCCCCGGAATGACTCGTCACCTTGGAGACGCGCGCCGAGCGGCGCGCTGCTCAGGTGTGGGTCACTTCACCACCCCAACCTCGCGGAAATATTTCAGCACGCCCGGATGGATCAACTGCGGGTTGGGCGCGGCCGCGACCGTGTTCGCTGCCGTCGTCTCGCACGCCTGCGGCAACTTCTTGCACAACGCACCCTCCGCGCCGTGCAACGTCTTCGCCAGCCGGTACGCGACATCGTCGGGCAGGCTTTCGCGCGCGAGGACAAAACTCCACGAGCCGATCGAATCGATTGCCGCGGGCTGGTTCGGATAGCTGTTGGCGGGCACCGTCAGCGGCTTGAGAAAGCTGTGCTTGGCGCGAACTTTGGCGATCTCGCCGGCGTCGGGTGCAATAAAGCGCGCGCCGCCAGGGCTTTCAACCATGCTCTTGAATCCGGGCCAGCCGACGCCCGCGCCCCACAGCGCCGCGGCGCGGCCGTCCTGCACCATGGCCGGGCCGTCACCAGCGCGGTCGAGATAGATCGACTTGAAATCCTCGTCCTGCTTCAGCCCGATGCCGTCGAGCATGTAGCGCGACAGGATCGGCAGGCCCGATCCCCTGGCGCCGAACGCCACCGGCTGGCCGACGAGATCGCGAATCGTCTTGTAAGGGCTGTCCGCGCGCACCACGAACATGCCCGGGCTGGAATACATCGCGGTCAATATCTTCAGCTTGGTCGGCGCCCGCCCGATGCCCATGAAGGCCTCGTAGGAAGGCTCCCCCGCCACCAGCGCGATATCGAGCCCGCCTGTTTCGAGCAGCGGGATGTTCTCGTTGCTGCCCTTGGTGTTGCGCGGCTCGATCGACAGGGCCGGATCGGCGGCATTCATGATTTCCGCGAACGCATTGCCATAGACCGGGAAGCCGCCGCCCGGCGTCGCGGTTCCAAGGCTGACGGTTGTTTTGGGTATGGCCTTGCCTCCATCTTGCGCCGCAGCGCCGCCAGCAAACAGCAGAACGCCGGCGCAGACAATATGAGCGAGTTTCATGTTGGGCCTCAAGCGCTGCTCCGGGGAGCCGGTGTGCTCCGCGAAGGATGGCTAATCAACGCGTAGCGGAGGTTGTAGGCAAGCGTTGACTTTCATGAAATCTGGCAAGCTCGTCGCTGATGGGACCCGGGAAACGGTGTAAACTGGCGAGATCTGCTGGCGTTTCGGAGGATTAAGCTCGGCATTGCGGGATTGCGATCACCACTGTAAACGATGCCCGCACCGTTGCCGGCCGCCTCAAAACGGTCGCTCGCGGCGGGGCCTGTAGCTCAATGGTTAGAGCCGGCCGCTCATAACGGTCTGGTTGCAGGTTCGAGTCCTGCCGGGCCCACCACACGGATCAATGGCTTAGCTGCTTTCATTTCATAGCCTGTTGATCACCGCACCAGAAATGCCTCGCTTCGCTGCTCCAACCGACGCTTCAGCGGCTCGCAAGCTATTTCGCCAGCTTCGATCTGGCTACGGTTGCTCCGCATGATCGTAGATTCGGCGGCAATTTCGCATTAGGACTAAAGAGCAATCGGCTACATTCCCTGATCTGAACGGCCCTTCGACAGGTTGAGAGCCTTCGAACGGAACGTGCAGAACTGATCGCAAAAATTGCGCGCGCCGAATTTCCAAAGTTGAGACTAGACAAGTAGTCGCACTCCTAGAGGTTGCACCTAATGGCCGGCCAGTCTAGATTCACGAGTTCATTTCGGTCATCCATTCTTGTTTGAGAGAGTTTGCAATGAAGTTTGCAGTCTTGGTTCTCACTTTGATCGCCGCTACAACGGTTTCGTATTCGGCTCATTCGCAATCGACAACATCAGCGTTGACAGATCTGGAAATAGAAATGGTGCCGACTCAGCGCGACCCTTCGATCAACGCGGTCTATTTGAAGAATAAGAACACCGGGTCCAGCGTCATAGGCGCGCTTAGCGCGACTGGCGATAAGAATTTTCGCGTCGAAACGCTTCAGCGTGCAACATCGCGCAATGTCTTTCCTCAACAGTTCGAAGTCAGGGTTCCGCCAGGTCAAAAACAGTACATCGGCACCGATCGTATAAAGCACGCACTGCCGCAGCTCGGCATCGAACAAATCAAGGTCACCTACAACCTCGATGGGGCTAGATACGTAGCTACTGAGCCTTATCCGGTGCCCGCGCCAGGAGCGCTTTTTGATAACGTCTTCGCTTACGAAATCGCTTACAGCAACGGATATGTCACCATCCTTATTAATTTGAATCATGTTTTCGGCGTAGAGTATGATCTCGACCCCCTCCCGGGAAGCGTGCCGGACGCCGGGGTAAGACAGGGACTCATGCCGATGGAAAGCAAATTAGCCTATCAGGGGGGCGGTGAAATGCGACACCCCGCCTGGCGCGTGATCAATGCTCGCTTCTTTCTGGTCGATGATGCGAAGCTGCGCTTGCACGATTGGTAAAAACTTCGTTTGGGTCTGCGCCCCGCCAGCCCGCGCTGTGCAAACCGAGCCGAAACGGAATCGCGCGCGACGCCGACGCGCTTTATCCAAAACTCGCTGTCCGACCGTAAGGATCAAGCCAAAGGCGCGCGTCAAGTGCACGGCCCGCACGCCAGCTGGTACGTCATTCGGTGATGGTCTGGAGTGGAGCGGAGGCGAAGCTTCGCGAAGCCAACAGGCTGGAGAACAAGTGGAAAGTGGGGAGGACGACCAATGAGGATTGCCACCTGGCAGCCTCTTCGTAGTCAGGGTGCCCTCCAATTAGATAGAGCAAAAGCAAGACAGACCGAGATAGCTTCCAGGTCCTTCAAACCCAGAGAGAAAAGGTTTCGACCGTCATGCTCCGGATTGTGCCACCGGGCGAAACCGCGGCCGCTGCGACCAAGTAGTCTGGTCTGATCCAAAACAATACGCCGCATTGTCTAGCGTAAGTGGACGCCCGCGGGTGAACGATCAAATTGTTTGAAGGCTTCGACGCCCGGCCGCCACTTTCTGCCGGTCTACAGCGGAATGCCGTAGCTACTCAAACAAAAGGCAGGCGGAAAATCCGCCTGCCAAATGTCATCATAGCGTGTGCGGTACGAGCTTCAGGTTTTGGTGCAAGGGTAGATGAACTGCAGCGCTTCCAGGTTGGGTTCTGTGACCCCGATTACGTAACCTGGGCCCTCCCCATAATCTACCTGCGTCTTCGAGAAGAAGAATTTCAGCTCACGTTCGCCGGGACAGTTAAATTCCTTGAACGTATAGATGTAACAATCAACGGGGCATCCGATGTTCATCGGAAAGACTTTGGCATCCTTCTCGTAGTCAAGTTCAATCGTGACGACTTCCGGCGGGTCCGTGCCGTAAACTACCGTCTGAGTAACGATCGCCTTCTTTGGCGTCAGATCTGCAGCAATTTTCAAATGAAAGTCACCGTCGTCGATTTTGTAAATGTACTGCGCCGTCACACCGCCGAGTGCCTTTAGCTTTGTTTCCTTCGCCGCAGTAGCGACATACGAAATCATTTGCGCAAAAGTAGTATCGTGTTTCATGATCCCTCCAGATTGATCAACTTGACAGCAACATTCGCACCACCAAACCTGGCACGGCGCCCGTTCCCCAACCGCGACCCCAGCGTTCAGAAATCGAAAAAAAAGCGTGAAAGTTGCGTTTTGTCAGCTATCATCGGGAGGGGGATGGCTGCGAATGTTGACTTGGACGTCGAAATTCAAACTTCGCCTTCTTGGTCCGTTCAGTCTCGTGGACCCGGAAGGACGAAGGATCGCGATTCCGAGCCGTAAAGGCGCGGCGCTGCTTGCGCTGCTTGCGCTTTCCAAGGATGGCGAGCGGGCCCGGGGCTGGCTGCAGACCCAATTGTGGGGCAGCCGCGAGGCGAAAGAGGCCAATGGCAGCCTGCGGCGCGAATTGTCGGATCTGCGCAAGCGGCTCAACCGCCCGTCCTGGACGCCGCTCATCTGCGAGCGGGACCGGGTGCGGCTCGACCTCGACATCGTCAGCGTCGATATCCTCGAGCCGGACCAAGACATGCGCACGAGCGACTCCGGCCAGCCCGGCGAATTTCTCGAGGGCTTCGACATTCCCGGCGAGGAAGCCTTTGAAGAGTGGCTGCGTGACCAGCGCAGTCGCCTGGCCAGATCCGCGGTGAATCACGCCCTGACCGAAACAGCGCCGCCCCCGATCTCCGGTGCCGTTCCGGCTTCCGGTGCCGTCCCGGCCGCCGAACCCGGGTTCATGTGGCCGGTGGGCTCGAGCGATGGCCCCTCGCTGGCGGTCCTGCATTTTGCAAATCTGACAGGCAACCCCGACGAGGCCTATTTTGCCGAAGGCTTCAAGCAGGAATTGATCAACCGGCTGTCGCGCCTGCGATGGCTGGCGGTTGTCGCCGGCAACTCCGGCGGTCCGCGAGGCTCGACGATCTCCAGTCAGGAGGCCCGCGGGCTGGGTGCCAAGTATCTCGTCGACGGAACCGTCCGGACGGCCGGAGAGCTGACGCTGATCGATGTAACCCTTTACGAAGCGGTACGCCTCCAGGCGGCATGGTCCAAGCGACTGGAGATCCCGCGATCGGTGATCGGGACCGCTCTCGACGAATGCCTGCGAGAGCTGGTCGCCCATCTGGGCGCCAAGATCGACCATGGAGAACAGTCGAGCGCGCGGGAAAAGCGCGCATCGGACGCGAATGTCACCGATCTTCTTTGGCGGGGTCGCTGGCACCTGAACCGCCTGCAGCATGCCGATTCGGATCGGGCCCAAGAGCTGTTCGCCAGGGCCCTCGCGCTCGATCCGCACTCCCCTGAAGCCTTGATCAACGTCACCCACGGACTGGCCTGGGCGATCTGGACCGGACGGCAGCCGGCACAGCGGGTGCACGAAATGCGACGCCTGGCGCAGCAATCGATGCGCGCCGATCCATCCGATGGCCGGGCCTACTGGCTTGCGGGCACGGCGGAGACCTGGTTGCGGCACACGCAGCCCGCGCTCGACCTTCTGTTCCAGGCGGTAGACTTGACGCCAAGCCTGGCCATTGCGCATGCGCAGATCGGGTGCACCCTGAATCTGTCAGGCAGGCCCGAGCAGGCAGCCAAGCCGCTTCAGCTGGCCAGACGGCTCAGCCCGTTCGACGTGCATCTCTTCTTCGTCCTTGGCGAACTGGCGATGATGTGCAGCCTGCTTGGCGAGTACCGGGAGGCCATCGCCTACGCGGATCTGGCCATCGTGCGCCGGGAGCAATACTGGTACGCGCACATGATCAAGATCGATGCCCTTTTGCAGCTTGGCGACAGGCGGCAGGCGGCCGTGGCCTTTGAAGAGCTCAGAGCCATCAAGCCGGGCTTCGTCACCAGCTATATTGACTGGATACCATTTGAAGACGGCTCGCTGAACCGCCGGTTCGCCGAGTCGATTTCTGCGGCTGCGGCGGACCATTCCGGTACGGCAACTGCAGACGGTTTTTCACATCACTGATTGCGCTGGGGAACGATTTTAGAACGAGGGGAAATTATGCGAGACGCGAAGGCGCGAGGGGGGAACTTGGCCGGGTGGCCGCTCAGATACTTCAAAAAGATCAAAGCGGCCTGGACGCTCAAATATTTCGACAAGATCACCGCAGCCAAGGCCAGGCACAAGGACGACGATACGTCCGCGGAAGGGGCGTTCGATTTCAACGATCTCGGACCTGATCGATTTTGGTCGCCGCTTGCAAGACGCGTTTGGTTGCGGGTCGCACGGGTCGCCTTCGCGTTCTTTCGCGTATGCTGGCCGACTCCGAAATTCGGGCGGCTGGTCATTGTTACCCGCGACAAGGATGTACGCGACGTTCTTTGCAAGCCGCTTAGCTTCATCGTGCCGTACGGTCCGGAGATGGAGGAGCTTGGCGGAGGCAAATCAATATTCGTCCTCGGCCTCGAAGGCGACGAGCAGAAGAAGCAGCACGAACTCATTCGCGGCCTCATCCGCCCCGGCGACGCGGAATGGCTGATCCAGCGATCGCGGGAAATCGCCGATACGCTGCTCGATGCGTCGGAAGGGCGCATCGACGTCATGAAGGATCTCATTACGCGGGTCGCGTCCGAGACCTGCGTCGAATATTTCGGGCTCAGTGTCGACGATCCCGACGCTTTCGCCGAATGGGCGATGGCGATCTCGGCGTTGCTGTTCGCCGATCCGTTCGGCAAACCCGAGACCCGCAGGCTTGGTGTGGCCGGAGCGGCGCGCGTGCGCTCCGTGATCGATGCTGCCCGGGCCCGCCTCAGGGCGAAGCAACCAGTTGCGAAGCCAGAAGGCCTCGACACCACGATACTTGAAAGGCTGGTCGCCACCGGAACTTCAGACGAAGAAATTCGCGCGATCATGGTGGGCATGATCACGGGATTCATCCCGACGACGACCCTGGCAGCCGGCAACATCGTCGAGGAGCTGCTGCGTACAGGCGACGGACTTGGCAAGGCGATCGAGGCTGCGAAGGGAGCACGGGAGGATGAGGCGGCGCGCAAACGACTCGAGTCTCTGCTGTTCGAGGCGGCGCGGCTGAATCCGGCGCTCAATCCGGGGCAATGGCGCCACGCTTGCCGGCAAGATACCGCCGGGGTGGGATGGGGCGCGCGCGTCGTCCCCAAAGGCTCGGTCCTGATGGTTGCGACAGCCTCGGCTATGCGCGACCGCGGTCCTCCCAACTATGAACTCGTGTTCGGATCGGGCGTGCACGCCTGTCTCGGACAGGCGCTGGCGATGGCGCAGATCACCGAGATCTTCGCGGCCCTGTTCGCGAGGGAGCAGGTTCGCGTCAGTCGCCGCAAAGAGGGAAGCATCTTCAGAGCAAGCATCTTCAGGGTCGGCGTGTTTCCCCGCCGGCTCGACATGGAGTTCAATCCAGTCTCCGGACGTCGGACCCAGGGCATGGTCACGGTTCTGGCACCGCTCGGGGTGGATGCCGACCTGAAAGATTGGCGCGAGAAGATCACCGCGCTCGGCAATCCCGGCACGGCGACCGATCCTGACCTCAAAGCCCTGCTGATGAAGACGGGCGTAATCCATTTCGCTTCACTCAACGCCGTTGATCTCGGAGAGGCGGACGCACCCGACCCGCACCTGCTGCTGGAATTGAATGGCGACGGAGACGCCGATTCCCTCATCGAGGCGGTCCATCAACACGCAAGCGCGGCGTTGCTGCCGTTGTTTACGGCAGCGGCGGCGGGCAACAAAACTCTGGACCTGGGACGCCAAGGGCAATCGCTTGGCGCGCTCTTGCGAGACAGTGCGCGTGAGCTTCAGGCACGGCCATGGGGAACGACCGGACTGTGCTTCTACGGGCTGCCGGGACAATCCGCCGCCAGTATCGAACGGCAGGCCGACCTGGTAAACTTCTGCCGCGAAGCCATCGACGTCTTCGTCTCAAGTCACGCCGACTCCGGCAGCCGTGCCGCCGTCGTCCTGCAATTCGTTCGCCGCCTCATCCGTGGCGAGTACAAGGCTGGCGGCCCTGCAATGCAGGACCTCATGGATCGCGGTGCCAAGTTCCGCAAGGATCTGATGATCCCGAGCCGCCAGGAACCAGAGACAATCGCCTGGCAGGAACCGGCCAGTCGCATCTCCGCCATCCTCTCATCGCCGACGCTTTATCCGATCTACGGATGGCTGGCCCTGACTGCGTTGATCGTAAGCGTCCTGTGCTTCTATTGGTTCGGTTTTTCTCTTTCCTTCGCATGGGGCCATCTCGTAACGACCGTCGGACGGTGCCTCATCGCACTGGTGGCCGGATGCATCGGCACTGTTTCGCTGGTTGGTGTCGTCGTCGCCGGGTTCGCCGGACGCCTCTATCTGGCTGACAAACGCGACCGACCGGAGGATTTCGAACCTGACCTGGCCAAGGTTCGCGAGATTACGAAGCGCGAAAACAGCT
The DNA here is from genome assembly GCF_964252915.1 of Bradyrhizobium sp. LjRoot220. Lineage (NCBI taxonomy): Bacteria > Pseudomonadati > Pseudomonadota > Alphaproteobacteria > Hyphomicrobiales > Nitrobacteraceae > Bradyrhizobium > Bradyrhizobium sp. LjRoot220. The sequence continues at coordinate 97,095 of NZ_CAXUPS020000010.1, read as the reverse complement.
CCGGCTTCGCCCAGAACCATTTCCTTTCGGTTTCGCAGCTCAAGCCAGGCGCTTTCCGGAAATTCACACTCGGTATCGCGCTATGGGGAATCGAACTCCTCGTCACCCGGGGCTTCCGTCCGGGCTTCATCCTCAACATGGGGACGATTCATTTCGCGCGCTGGTTCCGTCCACCTGGTTCGGACCGCCTCGTCTTTCTTTCCAACTATGATGGAAGTTGGGAAAGCTACCTCGAAGATTTCGTCACCAAGGCCCATTACGGGCAGAGCGCCGCCTGGAGCAACGCCATCGGCTTTCCCCGAACTCAATGGCTGGTCCAGGGCGGCGCGGAAGACGGCGATCGCTTCAAGCGTTGGGTGCGCCGCCAGCAGCAGCCGACCCAGTTCTGGTTCAACCGGTTTCCGCGCCTTACCGCAGAGCAGATGCGCAACAACGCGGTCACCTGCTGGGAGCTGGCACGGGCATCGACCGACTCGCAGGCGCGCGCATGGCTGAGCTATTTCGGCTCGATGCCAAAGACCGATGCGCAACTCGAAACCGAGGAGGCGCAAGCGATCGTGTTCCGCGGCTTCAAGCGTCTTCCATTCATGAAGTTCGTGGGTATCCACCTTCCCGACGACCTTGAAGCGTGTGCAGATTGGTTGGATTCGTTGGTGTCCAGATCTGTGTATGATCCTCCCACAGACAGTTTTGTGCCCAATCCTCTTGCAATCACTTTCGGCGACCGGCCGCTATCCGGCGATGAGGAGCAGTCAGCCAGCTGTGTCGCCTTCACTGCGGCGGGCTTGTCCCATCTTGGTCTTCCCAAAGCAGACCAGGGAAACTCGGTTGCAACGTTTCCCACCGTCTTCAATCTCGGAATGTCGTCCCGACAGCAAGCTCTCGGCGATTGCGGCAAATCCGCCCCATCGGAGTGGAGATGGTCGGACGCAGACGAGAGGAAGGCGATCCACGCCGTGCTGCTGCTCTACGGAGAAACCAAGGATCAATGCGACGCACTGCTCGAGAAGCATTACGCAACGTTGCAGAAGGCGGATTGTTCGGTTTGCGAACTCGACACGCAGCCCGCCCCCGACGGCATCGACTACGAGCACTTCGGTTTCCGCGATGGCATTTCGCAGCCGGTGATGCGCGGCACGCAGCGCTTTGCCCGGGGTGTCCAGCTTCGCGACATCGTGGAGCCAGGCGAAATCCTGCTGGGTTACAAGAGCAACCAGGGGTACTATCCACCAACTCCGGTGGTGCCCCGGGAATCCGATACCAAGAATCGGCTCGGCTCGGTTCCGGTTTCGGCGAAATCCCGCTTCTCGGCGTTTCAGGACCTTCGCCCCCAGGTGCGCGATTTCGGAAGAAACGGCAGCTTCCTCGCCATCCGACAATTCGAACAGCATGTCGATGCCTTCGATGAATACAGTGAGCGCTGTGCCGAACATCTGCGAGTCGAGGTGACGGGATTGCAGGGTTTGGTCGGCGGCGCCATCACGAGAAAATGGGTGCAAGCCAAAATGATGGGACGCTGGCATGACGGTACGCCGCTGATCGACCGCCCTGTCGCCAAAACAGAAGAAGCGGAAGGCTCGAGGGTCTGCAAAGCCGACCATGACGAGCCGAACAACGACATCGATTACGGGGTTGACGATCCCCAGGGTCTTTTTTGTCCCTTCGGCGCACATATCCGGCGGGTCAATCCCCGCGGCAGTCTGGCGCCAGGTGATGACTCGGAGCTGACCATCACCAACCGGCATCGGATTCTGCGGCGTGGCAGATCCTATCAGCGCGGCAACGAAAAGGGGCTTCTGTTTATCGGCCTGTGCGCGGACCTCGAGCGCCAGTTCGAATTCATCCAGCAGTCGTGGCTGGGCGCTCCCGGTTTCGCCGGACTTACCAGCGAGCCCGATCCAATCGTGTCGGTGAAGCCCACCGATTCATCCACGCGGTTCACGATCCCGACTTCCGCCGGAGCGCTTGCGCTGCCGGGCGGCGACAATTTCGTTACGGTTCACGGAGGAGGCTATTTCTTCCTTCCCAGCCGCTCTGCCTTGCTGTTCCTGTCCGAACTCACTCTGCGCCGGAGCGAGAACCGCCCGCCGCCGCTTTGACCGGGACTTCCATGCTTGCGAATTGCCGATGAAGCCGATCGTCAACTCAGCACAACCTGCCTCTGGATCAGTTTTGCGCGCCATCGGCAAATTGCGGTCATTGGCCGTTTGTCGAATACACGACGTTGGCAGCCGCCAAAACACACCCGAAGCCTCTGACGGTTTGGGTTGTACGATGCGGCTCCCCAACAAAAAATATCGAAAACAACCCCATGCACAGAAAGCAAGTGGTTGCCGGCGTTGATGTTTTGACGAGTCCGCGAGAAGAATTTGACACGTCGGGCAAATCAGTGGCACGAAACCATGATCACGCAATCTGCAAGGCCGCCCATGGCCCTGTTCGACGCAGGCCGCCGCGCTTCCATGGTCGCCGCTGCCGTCAGCTGCGCATCAAACCAGATTCGCGCCGTAACCATCCTTGGCAATTGCGCGCGAACCGGTTTCGACTTCGCTCGAAAACGCTCTAACGCAGGCGGAAGCGATACCTGACCGCGTCTCGAAGCTATGCTGGCTGGACGAGCGAATGCAACGCCTTAACCGCGGCCTCGCGATCCTCCACAGGTACAAACAGACTGACCGAATGCGACGACAACACGTAAGTGTCGGGGGCAATTCCGTGACGTCCGAGAATCTGCAGCGCCCTGAACGGCAATTCCGACGAAACGCCGCCGAAGCAGGTCAGACTGACCGAGCTCGAGGCCGCGCGCTGCCGGCGCAGATCCTCGCTTTGTTCCAGCGTGCGCAACAGGGCGTCGAGCCACTCTGAATCACAGGCCACGGTCATGCTGGTTTTTCCAACGGCGAAGCTGGAGGCGAGCAGTTGCGGCCACGACAGGCTGTTTTGCTTGAGATGCTGCGCGAACTTCTCGAAGCCCTGATTGAGATCTTTGGAGTCGATTTCCACATGCTCAATGCGCGCCAGCGAGTTGACGGCCAGAACTTTTCCGTTTTCCATACCTGCAACCTCTTTCATCACTTGCGTGCTGTTTTCAGTGCTGCCCCACTGCTTGAGAACCAGAGGCACATCCTGACTTTGCGCCAGCTCCAGGCTGCGAAAATGCAGGACCTTTGCACCCCAGAAGCACATTTCGGACAGCGATGCGAAGTCCACCTGCCGCAGCGGCTTTGCCTCCGGCACGATACGCGGATCGGCCGAACAAATTCCGTCGACATCCTTGATAATTTCACAGCGTTCGGCCTTCAGCGCCGCGGCCATCGCAACCGCCGTGGTGTCGCTGCCGCCGCGGCCGAGCGTGGTGATTTCCCTGGTCGCCGGGTTGACGCCCTGAAATCCTGCCAGCACCACGACGCGCCCGCGATCGAGTTCCTCACGCACGCGAATCGGCCTTACATCCAGAATGCGCGCGGAGGAATGCGAGTCGTCGGTCATCACGCCGGCTTGGCTGCCGGTGAAGCTGATCGCGGGCACGCCGAGATCGGCAAGCGCCATGCTCAACAGCGACATGCTGATGCGCTCACCGGTCGTCAGCAGCATGTCGAGTTCACGGCGATTGGGAGCCGGGCTTACCTCATAAGCCATCTGGATCAATTGGTCGGTGGTCTTGCCCATGGCGGAGACGATCGCCACCACGCGATGACCACGGCCATGCAGATCGGCGAGACTGCGCGCAACCGCGCGAATTTTCGCCGGCGTTTCAAGGCAGACACCGCCATATTTTTGCACGATGATGGGATGGTTGCGCATCTAACCCCGGTGAGAAGCCTCGCTCATCTCGTCCATCGAGCCGACACCGCCTATCCAGGTGCCGACGACTTCAAAGTTCGGATTAAAGGCGACAAGGTCCGCACGGTATCCGGGCGCGATCCGTCCAAGCTCGGACTCAAGGCCCAGAAATGCCGCCGGTGTCCGCGAGGCCATGATGAGGGCATCGACCAGCGAGCTTCCGAGCAGCGCAACAGCGTTGCGCACTGCCTCGATCATGGTGAGGTGAGCGCCCGCGAGCGTGCCATCGGGGCCGGTCAGGCGATTTTCGCGCAACGTGATCTGCCTTCCTTGCAGCACGAACTGCCGGTCGTTGGTTCCAACCAGTGGCATGGCATCGGTGACCAGCATCAATCGATCGCGTCCCTTGCAGCGGAAGGCAACACGCAAACCGGCGCGATCGACGTGAATGCCGTCGCAAATAATTCCCGCAAACAGCCGGTCATCGTCAAGGGCGGCGCCCACCAGGCCCGGCTCCCGGGCGTTCAATTGCGACATGGCGTTGAACAGATGGGTCACCCCCGAGACACCGCGATCGGCCGCCTGCCCGATTTCGACCGCGGTGGCATCGCTGTGGCCGGCCGCGATCCGCAATCCGGCACCGATCAATTCATCGATCATGGCTGCAGGCACGCATTCCGGGGCCAAGGTCACAATGGAGCGGCCGCGGTCGCCAAAACTTTTGATCGCGGCGAGATCGCGCCGATCGGGCACGCGTATCTCGGCTTCCGGATGAATGCCCTTGCGCGACCGGTTGAGGGCCGGCCCTTCCAGATGAAAGCCGAGAACGCCGGGAATCTGCAGACACGCCTGGGCGACTGCCGCCAATCGCTCGATGACGTCGCTACGATCGGTGATGATGGTCGGCAAGCAGCCCGTGGTGCCCGCCTTGCGGTGCGCCTCGACGATGCATCTTACGCCAGCCTCGCTTGGTTGGTCGTTGAGAAGAACGCCCCCGCCGCCGTTGACCTGAATGTCGATGAACCCGGGTGCGAGGATCGCGCCGGCCGGCACGTGGATTGAGGCGCGCGCCTCCGCCTGGCCGAAGGCGATGCTTTCAATCCGCCCCTGCGAGATCCTGACCGATCCCGGCCCGCGCATCTGGGCACCGTCAAAGATGTGCTGGGCGGCAATCGTGAGAGAGGAGGAACTGGCGTGGCCCATCAGTACCGATCCGAGAGTGGCAGTCACGAACTCGTGAGGCGATTGCCGAACAAGGCTTCATATCTACACCGGGGGTCTTTGGGAGGGACCCGGAGCGAAACCTTCACGTTAACTTCCATGGGAACAAAAGGTACCATGTATCTCGGCATTGATGGCGGCGGAACCCGCTGCCGCGCCCGGATCGAGGACGAAAACGGCGGGATTCTCGGTGCCGGACGCGCAGGGCCTGCGACAACGCGAATTGGCTTCGAGAAGGCCTGGCGGTCCATCATGGAGGCCACTGAAGCGGCAGCTGCACAGGCCGGACTGACGGGCGAGGATTTCGCGCGGATGCACGCCGGAATTGGCCTTGCCGGTTTTGGCCGCCGGGGCGCCGAAGCGGCGCTCAACAAGATCGCGCACCCCTTTGCGTCCGTCATCTTCATCAGCGACGGTCTGGCGGCCTGTCTCGGCGCCCATAGCGGCGCAAACGGGGCCATCGTGGTAGCCGGCACAGGCTCGGTCGGTGTCGGCCTGCTCGACGGCCGCGAAATCCGTTTCGCCGGTTACGGCTTTCCGCTGTCGGACGAAGGCAGCGGTGCCGACATCGGCCTGCAGGTTGTTCGATTGGCGCTGCGGGCCGCGGATCGCCGCGGCGAGCTGTCCCCATTGCTTTCAGAGGTGCTGGGCGCGTTCGATCATGATCCGTATCAGGCGGTGGCCTGGTCCGAGGAAGCCAGGGCCACCGACTACGCTGCGTTCGCGCCGGTCGTGATGCGGCACGCCAATCAGGGCGATCCGGTCGGCCGTCGCATTGTCGAACGCGCGGCCGACGCCATCGGCGATCTGCTCGATCTGTTTCTGGCGAAAGGAATTGACCGGCTCTCGCTGGTAGGCGGGCTCGCGGATGCCCTTACGCCCTGGCTGACGCCTGACCTGCGCACCCGCCTGAGGCGTCCCGATGCCGATGCGGCAGCCGGCGCGTTGCTGCTGGCGCGAGGGCGGCTTGACCTGCCCAAGAGGGAAACCGGCCATGAGCAGCCTTCAGAGTTCCGCGTTTGAAGACGCATGGATCAACGAGATGGCCACCGAAGAAGTCGACCCCCGTTTTGCCGATCTTGATGCATGGTCGGTGACGGCAGCGATGGAAGCCATGTGGGAGGGCCAGCTTGCGGCAGTCGCGGCGATCGCCCATGCCCTTCCCGCAATCGCTGCGGCGACCGAAGCGGCCACCGCGGCGCTGGGTGATCATGGACGTATTGTGTATATCGGCGCCGGCACCTCGGGCCGCGTGGCCGTCCAGGACGGCGCCGAGCTGATGCCGACCTTCGCCTGGCCCGGCGAGCGCGTCCGCTTCATCGTCGCCGGCGGACCCAACGCGTTCGTCACCAGCATCGAGGGTGCGGAGGACGATGTCGACGATGCGGTCAGACAGATCGACGCCACGCAGCTCACACCGCACGACGTGGTGATCGCGGTAGCCGCCAGCGGGACAACGCCATTCACGGTCGCCGCCCTGCAGCAGGCCGGCGCTTTCGGTGCCGTGACGATCGGCGTCGCCAACAATCCCGGCACCGCACTGCTGGCGTCGGCCAAGTTTCCGATTCTGATCGAAACCGGCCGCGAGCTGATCGCCGGCTCCACGCGGATGAAGGCGGGCACCGCGCAGAAGGTTGTGCTCAACCTGATCTCCTCAGGGATCATGCTGCGCCTTGGCCGGGTGTACCGCGGCATGATGGTGAACATGCAGCCGACCAATGCCAAGCTGAAGCGGCGCGCCGAGGCCATGGTGGCGCAAATCGCGCACTGTGACCCGTCGCAGGCGGCACGCTGGCTCGAGGAGGCCGAGGGAGACATCAAGACGGCGGGCCTTCTGGCGCTGGGTGTCGACAGGACTGATGCCGAGGCCATTTTAGAAAAATGTGACGGCAACCTTCGGCGCGTGTTTGCCGAGCTCGCCGGGGATCGTGACCGGCATCCCAAGGGAGCGGCGAAGCGCAAGCAAGGCGGAGCGGTTGAGCCGTGACGAATTCCGCGATGGCGACCGAAATCGGGGAAAGCGCGGATGTTGTCGCCAAAATTGTTGGTAACCGCTCCGCGACGCGTGACATCGCACGGCGAATTGGGATTGGCTCAGCCCCGCTGTGCGTCGTGTGCGGCCGGGGCAGCTCCGGGCATGCCGGGGTTTTCCTAAGATATCTCGTCGAGACGCGGCTTCGCCTGCCCGTTTCAGCCAGCGCTCCTTCGGTGATTACGGCATTTCGCACGCCGTTGATGCTGCGGCATGCGCTGTTCATCGTGATCTCGCAATCCGGGCGCAGCCCGGATCTTGTCGCGGCGACCAGGTCGGCGCGCGCCGCGGGCGCCCGCACCATCGCCATCGTCAATGCGACGTCCTCGCCGGTGGCCGACGAAGCGGAGTTCGTCATCCCGATCGAGGCCGGCCAGGAACACTCCGTGGCGGCGACCAAAACCGTGATCGGCTCGATGGCTGCGGGCGCCGGACTTGTTGCCGAACTGGCGGAAGATCAAGCGCTGCGGTCGGCCCTCGACCGGCTGCCCGGGCGCCTGCACCGCGCACTGCCGCTCGACTGGTCCGGGATGGCCGATGATCTCGTCAAGGCGTCAGCCGTGTTTGTGGCGGCGCGAGGCCTGGGCCTGGGCTCGGCGCGGGAGATCGCCCTGAAACTTTCGGAAATCCTGCGCCTGCCTTCCATCGGCCTGAGCGCCGCCGAGTTGCAGCATGGACCACGCGCCGCGTTATCATCGCGCACGCCGGTTGTCATGATGCGCCTCATGGATGAAACGGCGGCCACGGTGGACGCCCTGGCAGTAGAGCTGCGCGAGCAAAAGATCGCGCTGCATCTGTGCGGCGGACCGCATGGCTCGCTGCCCTGGCTGGCCGGGGATGATCCTGCCACTGACCCGATCACCATGCTCGTTCCGGCCTATCGGATGATCGAGCAGACGGCGCGCGCCTGCGGATTTGACCCGGATCGTCCCCCTCGCCTGAGCAAGATTACCGAGACGTTTTGACCGGCTGGGACGCTGCCCGCCTCCCACAACCGGTATCTATTGAGAGGTCGGAGACGGTACAAAAAGCGCGCCCGAGGAGGTCGAGAAATTCCGCAAGCTGCTGGCAAAATAAATCAGTCAGGTTTTCGCGGCGCGTTGACGCGCTTGATGGTGCCGGAGAAGGTCAGCACCGGCCGCCCGGCTGTGGTCAGTGTGCCGCGCAGGAACAGGATCGAGCGGCCGGCGCGCACCACCTCGCCATGGCCGTCGATCAGTTCGCCCTCATAAGCCGCGTCGATGAATTCCGAGGTGAACGACAACGTGACGCCGCGACCGTCCAGCAGCACCTTGTTGCTGATCGCAAACAGGCAGTAGTCGGCGAACGCCAGCAGGCAGCCGCCGTGCGCAGCGCCGGAGCCGTTGATATGCTTCTTTTCCAGCCGGAACGCACAGCGAATCGTCCCGTTGTCTTCCTCGCGGTGCCAGAACGGGCCGTTGTGGACCTCAAAGTTGTCGCGGGTCCACGTCCACCAGCCGGCGAACTCGCCCGACGTCGCCTGGACGGCGCCGTCATGGCGGGGCGTGGCATTGTTGGGAACGAAATTCACCAGGCTCTCCAGTTGGGTCGGCAGGGAATGGCTCAACAGAACCATGCTATTATTGTTCGCGCATGCCGCAACGGTGCCGACGGGAGACGCCAGGCTCCTACGATGGCGCCACAAGCCGCCCGCGCTGCTCCGGGAGTATGCCGCCCTTCAGGGGAAGCGGCTGATCGCCAAGCAGCACTTTTACCACCACGTCACGCGCATGGCCGGGATCAAGCGCGTGCTTTGCGATCAGGTCGCCACAGTCAGCGACGATCTGGTCGGCGTCCTGCATGATCTTGAGCTCCTTGTAGCGATCGCGCCGATGCAGGCCCATGCTTTCGCCGACGATCTCGAGGATGTTCAGGATGCGGAACGGCCAGTCGCGCTCGTGCGCGCACAGTTCGCGATGATCGGAATGATATACCGCCACCAGCGCATCGACACCTGCATCGTGCGCCGCCTCAAGTTCCCTAAGCTGCAATTCGCGCTTGAACTTTGGAAGGGCGCCAACATTCACGCTCTGCAAACCAACCGCCGGCTGGTTCAGATCGACGAGTTCGATACCGGGGACCATCGTCAGGATTTCAGTGGCGGCTTCCACGACGCCGGCCACGCCGGGATGCTTGTGCAGCGCGACACGCATTTCGACCCTGCGCTGAAGGTGCGGCTTTAGCTGCGCCAGCCGCTCGCCAAGAAAGCGCATGAACGGGTTCATCTCGAACGGGCGGGAGCCACGCTGTCGCTGCACGGTCGGCAGGATGGTTTCGGTATACTGGACGTAGCATGTCGGGCACCAGGAAATCACCTGACCCGAGTTGGAGTGCGACAGCTTTTCCATGGTGTTCGAGCCCATGCGGCCGGCCATCTCCGCGTCGCCGGATTTGAGTTGCGCGATGCCGCAACAATGGCTGGGTCCGCCCATCACCTGGTAACTGACGCCGAGCGCATCCATGATATCGAGCGCAAGCAAGGCAATGTGCGGGGTCTTGAGCACATTGCAGCCGGTGTAAAACACGAAGTCCGGCGCCTCGACGGGCGCGAAAACCGACGCCGATTTTTGACCCAGTCGTTCCAGCACCTCCGTATCGAGTTGCAGGCGCGAAAGCACCGTCACTCCGCGACTGCCGTCGCGGTATCTCTCCACGCCTTGTCGGCGACGTTCGGCAAGTTCATTGTCGGACTTCGGACTTCGCAATGCCAAGCCGCGCCATGCTAAGCAGGAAACGCGGATTGACGCCGTAGTCGCACGCCTTGATGCATTCCCCGCTCTGCATGCAGGACTGCGCCCATTTGCGCGATGCTTCCGGACCATTACCGGTGCGTACCAGTTCGAGGATGCCGCCAATGACGTCTTCAGACTTCGTATCCGAGATGCCGGCCGGTTCAACGCTCGGACAAACCTCGACGCACTTGCCACATTGCGTGCAGGCGTCGAGCATTTTCTCGACACGTTCGGCTAGAGCCGTTTCGAAAGGGGCCTCGCTCATCGGCTGCATCATCAGCTCCGGGCGTGCTGCGCTGCTACGTGTGGCACATGATAAGGTTCGGAACCTACCCGACAAATGGCAAGCTGTACATCATCAAGCCGCAACCGGGATCTGTCCGCTTCGGGTCGCCGGGCGCAAGCGAATTCAGGCCTTGTTGGCTGACGCGCGGAAGTCGCTGCAAGCGATGAAGTGATTTTTCTCGAAGTAATCCTAAACACTCGCGTCAAATCCATGGTCGGAGCGACGGAGGGAGCTGCACATGCGCGGTGATTACACCCAATTGGCATCGGGGAACTGACGCGTCCAGGAAACGATCCGGGTTGATGGCGACAGAGCCAGCCTCCGTCACCGACTCCACTCCGCGTCCTGCAGCAGCCGCCAGTTGATCTTGTTGCTCTCGGTGCGCGGCAGGCTGTCGACCAGCACCACTGAACGGGGCGCCTTGTAGCTCGCCATCCTGTCGCGTGACCAGGACAGGATATCCTCGGGGCGAATGGTCGACTTTGCGGCTTCGTGGATCGCCACCAACGCCTTCACGGTTTCTCCGCGATAGCCGTCCGGCGCGGAAATGATACAGCATTCCCGGATCGCGGGATGCTCGTACATCATCGCCTCCACCTCGGCCGGCCAGACCTTGAAGCCGCTCACATTGATCATCCGCTTCAACCGGTCGACCGCGAAGAAATAACCCTCAGCGTCGCGGTAACCGAGATCGCCGGTCCGCAGAAAGCGTTTCCCGTCGCGCTGGATAAAGGCGCTGACGTCGGCGTCGGGCTTGTTCCAATAACCCTTTAGCAGCTGCGGCCCGTGCACGATGATTTCGCCCACCGCGCCGTCACCCAGTTCCTCCAGCGTATCGGGATCGATCACCCGCGCATCGGTCTCGTGCACGGCAATGCCGAGACACTGGCGCTTCGGCGCGGCGAGCGGATTGAGATGGGTCGGCGACATCGTCTCCGTCATGCCGTATCCCTCGATGTAATCCAGGTTGAAACGGACCTTCAGCCGTTCGGCAACCGCGGCAGGCATCGCCGCGCCGCCGCCGGTGAGAATCTTCAACCGCGCAAAGCTGCTGTCACGGAATCCTGGACCGGCCAGAACATCGACGATCATGGTCGGCGCCGCGTTCCAGAACGTCACGCCATGCGCCTCGAACAGATCCGGGATCAGGTCCTTGTCCCATCGCGCCATCAGCACGAGGCTCGCGCCCGCGACGATGGCGGCATTCATGGACCCCTGCATTCCGGCGACATGGAACAGCGGCATGAAGCCGGACATGACATCGTCGTGGCTGAGCCCATACCAGCGCGCCTGCAGGACTGCCGTGAACAACGCACTGCGATGGCTGTGCATGCAGGCCTTCGGCCTGCCGGTGGTGCCGGAGGTGTAAGGCATGATCGCGAGATCGTCCGGCGCCGCGGTCATTGGCGTCGGCAATCGCGCCTGCGCGATTGCCTGCTGCCAGCGGAACCATCCCGGTGACTCCGGCGCTTCGTTCGGCTGTGTAACACATGCCGGCAAGGCATAGGGCGTGTCGGCTGGCACCTCATCGCGGTAATTTGCGACCACGGCATGGGAGAGCGTAGCTCCCAGCAGCGGCGCGAACATTTCGCACAGCTCGCTGCCGACGATCGCCACCATCGCCCCGCTGTCGGCGGCGAGATAGGCGATTTCCTCAGTCTTGTTCATCGGATTGACCGGCACGATCACCGCGTCCGCGCGCATCACCGCGTAATAGGCGATCACATATTGCGGCGAGTTCTGCAGCGCGATCAAAACGCGATCACCACGTTTGACGCCGCAGCTATGTTGCAGAAATCCCGCCATCGCATCGACGCGGCGCTGCAACTCGCAGTAGCCCAGTTTCGCGCCATAGAAGGCGGTCGCCGGATGATCGGGGTTGCGATGCGCGGCGCGCGCCAGCGCATGGTAGAGCGTGCCGTCAGGCATCGGCAGGTGCCAGGGTTCGCCAACCGGCCAGAGCGGAGAAACGCTGTGCATTGGCGGCCCTGGATGACTGAGGCCTAGCCCTTCTATCGGCCGTGGCTCGCCGCGGCATGGCGTTCATACTCTTCATCCGCAACCTGCAGGCCGTGATCAAGAGCATCGAGAAGCTGGTGGGATTCATCCGCGGAGATCACCAAAGGCGGCGCAAGGAACAGCGAGGTCTGTTCGCCGCTGGTGCCGATGACTGCGCCCGCCTCCAGCGCGCGCAGCGCCACGCGCGAAGCGACGGGATCCTCAAGCGTATCGGCGCGCCAGGTCCGCCAGTCCGGTCCGTGCAGCTCGATGGTCCAGTGCAGACCCTGCCCCGCCACACGGCTTACGCTCGGGTGTCGCCGGGCGATCTCGAGCAGACGCTTTGCGAATAATCCTTCGAGCTGGCGCACCCGGGACAGGATATCCTCGCTGGTGACCACGCCGAGGTAGGCGCTGATGGCGGCCATGCTGATCGGATGACCACGCAACGTTCCATAATTCTGCCAGCTCTTGCCCTTGAGTTGCTCGACGATGGCCTTCGATACCACGACCGCCGCGACCGCCGCGGCGCCGCCGCCCAGCGATTTGCCGAGCGTCACGATGTCCGGACGGCTCTCGCCACCTTGAAACGCGAACCATCGCCCCGCCCGTCCCACGCCGGTCACCACTTCGTCAGCGATCCAGATCGATCCAGCCTCGCGGGCGCGCAGCGCCAGTTGGTCCTGATATTCGGCGTCGTGGTAGATGCCGCCCTGGGTATAGTCGATGATGGTTGCGGCGGCGTCCGACAGGGTGCTTGCGGCGTCGGCGAGATACTGCTTCGCCGATGGATTGTTCGGCGGTGCGCCGTAGATCGCGCCATCGGGCGCGGGCAGAATGCAGACCGGCGCCATCGCGGCAGGGAGTTGCGAGCCACCGGCATGGACCGCAAGGCCGCCATGCCATTGCGGCTGCACGGTCATGCTGCGGGACAGACCGACAAGGCCGTGATAGGCGCGTTCGCGGGTCGCGAGCGCGGTGCGCTGCGTGAGCGCCTGGCAAAGCGAGAGCGCCATGTCATTCGCTTCGCTGCCGCTGATGCAAAAGCGAACGGCGCCAACCCAATCCTCCTCACCCTCGAAGGCAATCCGGATCAGATCGTCCGCGGCTTGCTCGCGCCCGATCCAGGTCCAGCCCTCGTTCACGACCGGCGTATCCGCGGCGCGACGGATCGCTTCCACCATCGCCGGATGACGATGGCCAAGGCCACCGCCGGTATTGCTGCCGTCGATCAGGCGACGGCCATCTTCGAGATCGAAATAGACCCCCTCACCGCCGACGACGGTAAGCGGCGCGCTGTCGCCCGCGTTCAGGCCGGTTCGCAAAAGCCTACTCATCGAGAAACCTCATTCGCCGCCCCATAACCACCGCCGCCGCAGCTTTCGATGGTGACGAGATCGTCTCGCTGCAGCACCAGATTCGATTTGCCGTCGATTTCGACATTCGCGCCGTTTCTGACCAGAGATATCCGGCAGGTCTCGCCGGGCTGGCCGCCCTGCATGCCGAACGGCGGGATCACCATGCGCTCGACACAGGTGGTCAGATGCATCGACGGCGCCAGGATCCGATAGGAACGCACCACGCCGTCGCCGCCGCGATATTGGCCGGCGCCACCGGACTGGCGGCGAATCGACTGCTGCTCGACCCGGATTTTGTAGTTGGCCTCGATCACTTCGGCCGGCGTGTTCGACGTGTTGGCCAGGTGCACGCGCGTCGCCGAAACGCCGTCGCGATCATGGCGCGCGCCCTCGCCGCCGCCATGGACCTCGTACAGCATCTTCCAGGAGCCGTCCGGGCGCGGCTCGGCGAAGAACAGCACACTGGCGGTCGTGGTGCCGCCTGCGGACAGGCGCTCCGGAATGGCGTCCTGCATCGCGCGGAAGATGGCATCGACGATGCGCATCGAGGTTTCGTGATTTCCTGCCGCGACGGCCGCCGTCCATCCCGGCTCCAGGATCGAACCCTGGCGCGTGATGATCGTGAGCGGCCGCAAGGCGCCGGCATTTTGCTGCATCTCGCGCCCGCTCATGATGCGTGCCGAATAGGCTACGGCGGAACGCGCAATGAACGGCGTCGTGTTGCAGAAATTGGAGGCCCGGTCGGCGCTGCCGGACAGATCGAAGGTCGCTTCATCGCCCGCGATGATGATCTTGACGTGAATGCGGGCGGGCTCACCGCCCGCGCCACCATCGTCGAGGTAATCTTCCCCTTCATAGACCCCATCCGGCAATTCGCGGATGGCCTCCCGCATCTCGATCTCCGACAGATCGTGCAGACGCGCCAGCGCGGCGGTGAACACCTCCCTGCCGTGGTGCCGGCAAAGCTCGACGATGCGCTTTTCGCCGGCCTTGGTCGCTGCGATCTGTCCGAGCAGATCGCCCTCGCAGGCCTCGGGATCGCGTACGTTGGCCTTCAGCAGCTGCATGATCGGCGTACTCACTCCCGCCGCTGTCGCAATCAGAACCGGGGGAATGCGCATCGCCTCCTGAAAGGTATCGATGGCCTTGGCGAAGTAGCTGCCCGGCCATGTCCCGCCGATGTCGGGCCAATGCGCGAGGCTGATCGCGAATGCGACGAGGTCGCCGTCGACAAAGACCGGCCGAACCACTTTGACGTCGTTCAGATGATTGCCGCCGAGCGCGCCAAGATTATAGATCAGAACGTCGCCGTCGTTCAGGCTGCCTACAGGCAGGACTTTCAACAATTCCGGAACGGTGTAAGCCATGGCACCCAGATGGATCGGGATGTCGCGGCCCTGACCGACCAGATCGCCCTTGGCATCGGTGATCGCAGATGACAGATCGCCGGCTTCGCGCAACAACGGCGAACGCGCCGAACGCGTCATCACCAAGCTCATCTCCTCGGCCGCCGCCGACAGGCCATGCCGTATCACTTCGACGGTAAACGGATCGAGCGTCATGGCGTCACCTTCGTCAAAAAGAGATGACCGATCGTGTCCGGTTTGGCCTGCCAGCCCGGGGGAACTACAATGGTGGACCACGCATCTTCAATGACCGCGGGCCCGAACACCGTTTCCTTCATCGAGGCGCGGTCCACGATCATTGTAGCCACGTCATGGCGCCCATCGAACGTGCATCGACGCGAAGCTGCGTGCAACTTGCGGACGGCGGTCGTGGCACGATCGACGATGGTGGTGGATGGCCGCCGCGCCTGCACGCGCACCGATTCGATGACGCAACTCTCCGCCGTCGCGTAGCCGAACAGCGCGTGGTGACGCGCGAGAAAATCTTCGCGCAACCGCGTGGTAATCAGTGGCAGGGAGAATGGAACGGCAATGGCGTCGTTCTGCGCGGCATAGCGCATCAAGGCGACCAGCTCGACGTCGATCTCTGCGCGCGCAACGCCGCTCGCGATCAACGGTTCCGACGCCTGCCCGATCAGGGTCTCGATCCGCTCCAGCAACCGCGCGAGATCGATACCATCCAGCGCGACACGGAAGGTCTGCTGCTGCAGAAAACTGAAATCGGCCGTGAGACAGCCAAGCGCGGAAAACGCGCTCGACGCGTTGGGCACCACGATCGAGCCGATGCCGTAGAGGTCAGCCATTCCCGCCGCATGCATCGGCCCGCCACCGCCGAAGGCCAGCAGCGTGCAGTCGCGGCCGTCGATGCCGCGTTCCACCGTGACCCGGCGCAGCGCCCGCGCCATGGTCGCATTCGCGACCTTGACGATGCCGCGCGCGGTCTCCTCGAGGCCCAGCTTCAGCGCTTGCGCAATGGGCGAGATGGCGCGCCGGGCAGCCTCGATGTCGAGGCTGATGCGGTCCCCGAGCCGTGTCTCCGGATTGAGATAGCCGAGCACCGCATTGGCATCGGTGATCGTCGGCGCCATGCCGCCGCGGCCATAGCAGGCCGGGCCCGGCTCCGATCCCGCGCTCTGCGGTCCCACGGTCAAGCCACCCGGCCCGTTGCGCACGATCGAGCCGCCTCCCGCCCCGATCGAGTCAACCGCCAGCATCGGCTGGCGCAGCGGTCGATCCCCGAGCATTCGGCCGTCCGCCATCTCGGCCTGCCCGTCGACGATCAGACAGACGTCGGTCGTGGTGCCGCCCATGTCGAAGGTGAGCATTCTCGGCGTGCCGAGCTGGCGCGCAATGCTGACCGACGCCGACACACCGGCCGCCGGGCCGGACATCGCCATGACCAGGGGACGCCGCTTGACCGCCGCGATCGGCACCATGGCGCCGGCGGAATGAAACACCTGCAGGCCGGGTCCAATCGGCAAGCGCCGTTCCAGCTCAGTCAAATATTCGACGGCAATAGGCATCGCCGCCGCGTTGAACACCGTCGACGACGTGCGCTCGTATTCTCGCGCTTCCGGATTGACCTCGTGTGACAGCGAGACATGCGGCACGATCGCCCTGAGCCGCTCGGCCAGCATCCTCTCATGCGCCGGATTGGCGTAGGCATGCAGCAAGGCCACCGCTACGCTTTGCACGCCCGTCTGCTTCAGCCAGGTCACCAGCCGGTCGATCTCACGATCCTGCAACGGCTGCAGTACATTGCCTTCGTGATCGAGCCGCTCAACCAGACCGAAGCAGAGCTCGCGCGGCACCAAAGAGGGAGATTTCGGCGGGATATCGAGGCGGTACAGATCACGGCGCCGGTAGCGGCCGATATCCAGCACATCCTCGAATCCCGCGGTGGCGATCAGCGCAACCTTTGGGAGGCGGTCCTCGACGATCGCATTGGTTACCCGTGTGGTGCCATGGACGAAGCGCTTGACCTGATCCTTTTGCAGCCCGACGGCCTCGATGGCTTCGAGCATCGCATCGACCGGCGCATGCGGACGCGACGGAACCTTGGCGATGCGGGTTTCGGCGGGGTCACGCCGGATGGCAATGATGTCCGTGAAGGTGCCCCCGATATCGGTGCCGACTTCCCATTCCCTGCTCAGGCCGCTCATTTCATTCCTTGTCAACCATTGCCTTCTTTCGCACCGAACAAGGTCGGTAGCGACGAGCGAAGCCACGGCACTACTTGCGGCTCAAATCGCGAAAGTCGAGCTGGCGATGAAACCAGTAGGTATAGCCGTCGAGGTTCGGCGCCATCACGGCATCCTGGTTCGCCTGCCAAAGCATAACCAGCGGCATCTCCTTGACGTATTGGGCGATCATCTGCTTGCTCATCTCCTCGTACTTGGCCGGATCGAGCTCGAAGCGCGCCCTGGCGCCCAATTCGGTGACCACAGCGTCGTTCCACGAACTGTAGTTCCAGCGCTGTTCGCCGGTAAAGAAGTTACGGAAGAAATAGTCGGTGGTCGGAAGCCATGCCGTCGACCCTTCGGTAAAGAACGGCAACCGCTTGTCGCTGATAGCGGTGCTCATCTGGGCGTCGGGCAGCTTCTGAATGTCCACTTCGATAGCGATCTTCGCCAGCGCCTCCTTGATGAGCGCCGCCATCGGTTCGGTGATTGCTGCCGAGCCGACATTGATGCTGAACGTGGTCTTGAAACCGGCGGCCATGCCCGCCTCGGCAAGCAGTTGCCTGGCCTTGGCCAGATCGGTCCTGGTCGGCATCGGCTGCGGGAAATCTCCGGTCGGAGGCGCGCTCCAGGATGCTCCGAACAGGGCAAAGCCGCGCTTGAAAATCGCCGCTTCCAGCATGGAGTCATAAGGCAGCGCCGCGGCGATGGCCTGCCTCACCTTGACGTTGTCGAACGGCGCCATCCTTGTATTGAACGCGATCATCGTGAAGCCGTTGCTCTGCGGTGTCGAATCCACCCTGAGCTTGCCGCGGGACTGCAGCGCCAGCACGTCGCTCGCCTGAAGATCGGTGGCAATGTCGGCATCGCCTTTTTCGATCAGGTTGGCGCGGGTCGCAGGTTCCGGAACGGTCTGTTCGATGATGCGCTTGAAGAACGGCAGCTGGCCGTCGCGACCGCTCTTCCAATTATCATTCCGCCGCAGCACCACCTGCTCGCCCGGCCTGAAGGTCTCGATCGTGTAGGCACCGCTGCCGGCCGTATTGGTCTTCAGCCAGTCCTGCGCCCAGGGATCTTCCGGCGTCGCATGCTGCCTGGCCAGTTTGCTGTTGAAGATCGGCGCAAGGGGCGTGGCAAGATTGGAAAGCGCAAGCCGATCCGGCTTGGGCAACGTCACCGTGACGGTGCGCGCGTCGACGACGGCAAACTGATCGGGCGCCGTTAGCGAACCGGTCCCCAATTGGCCCTTTGAGAGCGACTTTGCACTGACAGCCCGGTCGAGCGACCATTTGACATCGTCGGCCGTGACGGGCGTACCGTCGTGCCACTTGGCGTCTCTCAGCTTGAACGTGATCTTGAGGCCGTCCGGGCTGATCTCGTAGCTCTCGGCAAGCTCGCCGCGGATTTTCGTACGATCGAACACCCAGACGCCGGCTTCGCGCTTGCGGTCGAACGCCACGAGGCGATCATAGGTGCTGGTCGAGACGCCGAATGCCTCCCGCGTGGCCCCGGGCATTGAAGGATCCAGCGTATTGATGCTGTTGCCGGTTACCTGACGAAGCGTCTCTGCGCGCGTTTGTGCCTGTACCACGGCCGGCGCCGACAAAAGATACGCCACGCCGATCAATAGCTTCAACGAGACTCCACGATCCGTCATCATCGCCCTGCTTCCCCTGTGAAGGCCACCCGGATAAATGTGTGACAGACTGGGCGAGCCGTCGCATAGAGCCAGAGTTGCCGCAAACAGGTGGGCCAGCCAGCCGAACCTGGCGCTGCTGTTGCTGCAGGGAATCCTTGCACTTATCCGTGCATCGCTGCCCACGAAACATGCAGAGCTGCCGCGCCGGAGGCGCGATTGCGATGTCTCCAACCGGTTGTTGCAGCTAGGAGGCCTGGCCGCGGAGGCACGCGGCCATTTTGGATATCAGCCGGCGTGCATCCTCTGTCTGCAGCCGCCCATATCCAAACACCAATCCCTGCCGCGTAGGTACGCCGAGATAGTTCTGCGACAGCGGCTGCACGTGAATGCCGGTTTGCAGCAGCAGCTTTACCGCCTCCGTGTCGCTCATTCGCGCCCGCATTCGTTCGGTAAAGAAGGCGACCAGATGCAGCCCGGTCGCCGCCGATGACACGGTGAGATCGTTCGGCATCAACGTGGCGATCGCGTCGATCAAGGCAGCCCGCCGCGCGGCGTAAACCTTCCGCATTCGTCGCAGGTGCCTCAGCAGGTGTCCTTCGCGCATGAATTCCGCCAGTGCGAGCTGCCCGATTCCCGACGTGTGGACATCGATCCGGGCGCGACCTTTCGAGAACGCCCGGATGAGGCGTTCGTCGGCGATCATGTAGCCGATACGCAAGCTAGGCATCATCAGCTTCGAGAATGTCCCAAGATAGACCACGCGTCCGTCACGATCGAGCGACCGCAGCGAGGCGATCATGCTGTCCTGATGCCTGAACTCCGAATTGTAATCATCCTCGATGATCCAGGCATCATTCTTGTTCGCCCAGTCCAAAAGCTCGAGCCGCCGCTCCAGCCCCATGCTGACGCCGATCGGATATTGATGCGAGGGCGTCACGACCACGAGCTTGGCAGTCGGCGCCAGCCGAATTCCCTCGGATATGCAGAGGCCCTTGTCGTCGACAGGCACCGGAATGAGTTTCGCGCCGGCCGCGGTCAGCGTCCACCGGGCTTCGACGAACCCGGGCTCCTCGACCCACACTTCATCGCGGTGATCGAGCATCATGCGGCTGCAAAAATCCAGCGCACCCGAAGTGCCTGATGTCACGGCCACATTGCCCGGCGCGCAGACCAGACCGCGCACCGATCCGAGGAAATTGGCGATTTCGCTCCGCAGCGCCGGATGCCCCTCGGGCGGAAGGTCCAGACAGTCGGAGTTTTTGGGATTCTGCCAGGCCTGCCGCAACAGCCTCGCCCATTCCTTGAACGGAAAGCTGGAAACATCCGGCGCACCGGGACTGAATTCGGACTTCCAGTTGGTGTCGTATTCGAATGCCAGCAGGGACCGCCAGCGATCGGAGACCGGGCCAATCTCGCTAGCAGTTGAATCCCGCCCTGAGGACGACGCCGCCACCGCCGGGCTCACTTGCGCCTGCTTGACCGACGCCACGGTGACGCCTCCGCGCGGGGTCGATTCCAAGTAACCTTCGGCGTAGAGCAAATCCCACGCCGTCAGAATCACCGTTCGCGAACAGCCCAATTCGCGCGCGATCAGCCGCGAACCGAGAAACTGCGTGCCGGCCGGAAGCACCCCCTGCAGGATACCGTTCCGGAGATGCGCGGCGATCTGCAGGTGAATCGGAACCGCTGAGGCACGATCGATATGCATTCCGGCGATCGACACGCGCTGCTTCTGGGGGCGGGATTTTTCCATAGACGAAGGATTTAACCCGGAGCGCGGCCAACCAGCAAACCCCGGTCTTCATATACCCGTTCTGAAACGATCGCCCCGGCAACGATAGCGCAGCACCTTTCAGTTCGGCTTGCGCGCGTTCGTTGTTGCTGGATTTTCTTTGATCTCTCGGTGCCCGCACCACCTTTGACGCGTTGAGAAAATTGAGCCCTCGCATCCATGATGGGGGCGACCGAAGCCCATACATTTCAATTGGTTACATCACGCCGGCCTCAGATCGCCGTCCTCTCGATCGGCGAGAACGGCATGCCGAGACTCCTGGCCACCGGTTCGCAGGTCAGCCGGCCCCGGTAGACGTTCAGACCAGCGCGCAAATGCGGATTCTCGAGCACGGCTGCAAATCCCTTGTTGGCAAGCGCCAGGCCGAAGGGCAGCGTCGCGTTATTCAGCGCCTGGCTGGAGGTCAGCGGAACAGCGCCCGGCATGTTGGCGACGCAGTAGTGGATGACGCCCGCCACCTCATAGGTGGGATCATCATGGGTGGTCGGGTGCGACGTTTCAAAGCAGCCACCCTGGTCGATCGCAACGTCCACGATCACCGATCCCTTGCGCATCGAATTCAACATGTCTCGCGTGACCAGCTTCGGCGCACTCGCTCCCGGAACAAGCACCGCACCGATGACGACATCGGCGGCAAACACCTCTTCCTCGATGCTGTCGATGGTCGAGAATTTCGTACGGACACGCCCCAGAAACAGGTCGTCCAACTGGCGCAGACGGCTTAGCGAACGGTCGAGAATGGTGACCTCGGCGCCGAGGCCAGCCGCCATGCGCGCCGCGTGCGTTCCGACGACGCCGCCTCCGATCACCACGATACGGGCCGGCTGGACACCCGGCACGCCCCCGATCAAAAGACCCCGGCCTCCCGCATGCCGCCGCAACGCGGCGCCGGCCGCTTCGATCGCAAGCCGGCCCGCCACTTCGCTCATCGGCGCCAGCAGCGGCAGGCCGCCATGGGCATCGGTCACGGTCTCATAGGCGATCGCGGTGCATCCGGACGCCAGCAGGCCTTTGGCCTGGTCCGGATCGGGCGCCAGGTGCAGATAGGTGAAGAGAATCTGGTCTTGCCGCAGCTGCGACCATTCGGAGGCTTGCGGCTCCTTGACCTTGACGATCATCTGGCTCGACGCGAACACCTCGCGGGCGGAGTCCAGCACGCTAGCGCCGGCCTTGCGATAGAGGTCGTCCGTTGCGCCGATGCCGGCGCCGGCATTGGTCTCGACCGCGACGCTGTGCCCGGCCGCCACGTATTCGCGAACGGCCCCCGGCGTGAGACCGACACGGTATTCGTGCGTCTTGATCTCCCTGGGTACCCCGATCTTCATTGCAACCTCCCATGTATGCCCTCCCTGTTCTAAGCAGGAAGCCGGTTTGTTTCCCGGCGAAACTTGCGCAATGACCAGTAGATGGTGCAGAAATTCAACGAGAATTGGCCCAATTGCGCAGGATTATAAACATATGGACCACGACAAGATCGATATGACGATTCTCGCCGAACTCAGCGCCAACGCGCGGGTGAGTCAGACCGAGCTGGCGGACCGGGTGGGGCTTTCGAGCACCGCGATCGCGCGCCGGCAGCGCGCGCTGGAAGACGAAGGCTACATCAGGGGGTATCAGGCCATCCTTGATCCGAGCCGGTTTGGCCTCAACACGACCGTGCTGGTCAGAATCGCGCTCAACAGCCAAAGTGACGACGCGCTGAAATCGTTCGAAGCCGCCGTCATCAACTGCCCGTCAGTGATCCGCACCTTTCTGATGTCGGGAAGCGACGACTATCTCCTGATCGTGCTGGCGCGCGATATCGAAGACTTCGAGAGAATTCATCGGACTGAACTGTCCCGCCTACCGCTCGTTTCGCGCATCCAGTCGAACTTCGCGCTTCGCGAGATCATCAATCGTGCGGTCCCCCCGGCGATCTTTGGAAAACCGGGGCGTCCAGCACGCAAGCGATAAACGATTCAACGCAGATAATCCCATGCCCGCTGGCCAGCCACCGGCAATGGCCCGCCATCGCTGATCGCTGAGACGATGTCAGAGCGGGCTTCTTGCTTCGGTTCGGCATTGTCCGCTCGAGCGGACGCGGGACGTCTCATGTTACGGCTCCTCCTTCCGGGATGACTGCGCCGCGTGCGCTTTCGCGTATCGGTGGAATCCGATCTTGATGGTCACCAGCACCGGCGCGGCGATCACGAAAAGCAAAGCGACTGCATTGAACGCGGTGTCGAAGGCGATCACGGTGGACTGACCCGTGACGGCTCTGCCCAGCAGGCTCGTGGCCGCCCGGCTGGCGGCCATGGCGTCCATTCCTCTTGCAACCAGCATGGCCGTCGTCGCCGCCAGCCGCTCGCTGACCGCGGGAACGCCCGCGGCGACGTGGGCGCCGAGCACCGCAACATTGGCGGCAACGTTATGGTCGATCAGTGTCTGCAGTCCGGCGACCCCCATCAGGCCGCCAAGCTGGCGGCCCGCATTGAACAGACCGATGCCAGATGCACGGTTGCGGTCATTGAGATTGCTGAACGCGATCAGCGTGATCGACAGGAACAGGAAGCCAAGGCCCAAGCCGCGCAACAGAATGGCTGCCATCATGTCGCGCGCGCCGCTTTCGCTGGTCGAGCCGGACAGCATCCACATCGCAACCATGATCATCAGGATTCCAAACGGCACTGTGGCGACCGGAGGAACGCGGCGGACTTGCATGAGGAAAGCGGCGATGAGCAGCGTGCCGACAAAAAATGCGCCGCTTGGCAACAAGAGCAGACCGGCGTCGGTCGGCCTGAAGGCAAGGACGGATACGGCAAACGACGGGATCAGGAATGCACTGCCGAACAGCGCGGCGCCGGCGACAAAGCTGACAATGAAGGCGAAGGAAAAATCTTCCGACCGGAACAGGGTGAAATCGAGCAGACCACGGCCTTTGGCGAGCACCTGCTGGCCGAGAAATAGCAACAGGGTGGCGGCGCCCAGGACGGTGAGCCACAGGATGCGAGGTTCCTCGAACCAGCGCCATCGGTTGCCCTGACTGAATACATAGGTGAGGCAGAAAAAAGCAGCTGACATCAGTGAGAAGCCGATCCAATCGAACGGACGGCGCACGACCGCCGCAGGCCTCGGGCCGTCCGCGATCAACAGAACGCCGGCAGCCGCCAGCGCCACCGGAACAACGCTGACAAAAATCCATGTCCATGACTGGCTGTCGAGCAACCATCCCTGGAGAGCCGGGGCAATGGTCCCGGGAGCGACGACCGATCCCATCGCAAACAAGGCTTGAAGGATCGGTTGGTGGGCGCGCGGATAAGCGAAAAAAAGGAGCGCCTGGCCGCCGACAAGCAAGGTGCCTCCGGAGAAGCCCTGTATCATGCGCAGTGCGACCAACAGGTCCAGCCGGGCTGTGATGACGGCAATGCCACACGCCGCACCCATGACCAGCGTCGAGCCGATGATCAGTTTGTGCGGATTGATGCGGGTCAGCAGCCAGGGGGTGGTCATGAACCCGATGAGCTTCATCGCGGTGTATCCGATGTCCAGCCACGCGGCCTCATCGGGAGTTGCGTAGGTGTCGCCGATAATGTAGCCGCGCCCGAGCGACAGCACGGTACCTGCGATCGCCTCCGTCAACGTCGCAATCACGACACCCACGACAAGAAGAACTCCTGCCACAGATCCGGCGCGGCCCGGCGTATCGGCGACGGCGATGGTCATGAGCCGCTTCTCCGGTCAACCTCGACACGCGCGGACAGGCCGGGCACCAGACGGCCGGGCAATGGGTTGCTGTCAAACCGGATCTTCACCGGTACGCGTTGAACGACGCGAATGAAGTTTCCCGTCGCATTGTCGGCGGGGAACAGACTGAAGGCAGAGCCGCTGCCGGGCGCGAAGCTGTCTACCAGGCCTTCGATCGTCTCATTCGGGTAGCCGTCGACCGTGATGCGGACGCGCTGACCGGGCCGGATATGTTCGATCTGGGTTTCCTTGAAGTTCGCCACGACCCACACGTCCTTGACCGGCACGATGTCAAGCAAGGAGGCGCCCGGCGCGACAAGCCGGCCGATGCGGACCTGGCGGTTGCCGATCACGCCGTCGACCGGCGCATGTACCACCGTGTTATCGAGGTCGATCTGGGCAAGATCGCGTGCGGCCTGTGCCTGCGCCACGGCCGCAACGGCAGCCTCGCGCTGGGTGGCAAGCACGGCAATGCGCTGCTGCTGCGCCTCCACCACAGCCGACGCCGCCGACACGCCCGCCTCGGCCCTCGACAGCGCCGCGTCGCTTTCATCGACCGCGGCCTGGCTGACGGCATTGGTGCGGATCAGTTCGCGGCGGCGATCCGAGGCCTTGGCCGCCAGATTCCTCTCGGCCACGGCCGAACGTCGTTGCGCCTCGGCCTGCCGAACCAGGGCATGCTGAAGCTGAGTGTCGGCATCGACGTTGGTAAGGCGGGCCTGCGCAGCCTCGACATTGGCCGCCGCCTGCGCAAGCTTTGCGCGATAGTCACGGTCGTCGATCCGGAACAGGACGTCGCCCGCCCGGACGTTCTGATTGTCCTCAACCTCCACGGTCGTGACGTAGCCCGCAACCTTTGGGGCGAGCGAGGTCACGTCACCGCGGACATAGGCGTTGTCGGTCGACGTCTCGCCGTTCGAACGAGCCTTCCATCCCGTAGCCACCATCACCACGGCGCCAAGGACCAGCAGCAAGCCGACCATCTTTTTCTTGCTGGATGAATGATTGCTCATTTGCGCCTCGCTACCGTGCGGTCCAGCCGCCATCGACGGAGATGGTCGTGCCGGTGATCTGCTCTGCCGCCGCGGAGCACAGGAACGCGACGGTGCCGCCGAGCTGCTCCGGAGAGGCAAACTCCAGCGACGGTTGCTTCTCGGACAAGAGTTCTTCGGAGGCTTGCTTCTGGCTGATGCGGCGGTCCGCGGCGATGTCGCTGATCTGCTTTTCGACCAGCGGCGTGCGCACCCAGCCGGGACAGACCGCATTGCAGGTGACACCGCTGCCGGCGGTCTCCAGGCCGACCACCTTGGTCAGGCCGACCATCCCGTGCTTGGCCGCGACATAGGCGGCCTTGTGCGTCGAGGCGACGAGGCCGTGCGCGGAGGCGATATTGACGATCCGTCCCCAGCGCTGCTTCTTCATCTGGGGCACCGCCGCTGCAATGCCGTGGAACGCTGCCGACAGGTTGATCGCGAGGATCGCATCCCATTTCGCCGCCGGAAACTCGTCGACCGGCGCGGTGAACTGGATGCCGGCGTTGTTGACGAGGATGTCGAGGCGGTCGAATTTCCCGATCGTCGCGGCAATCAATCCGCGCACGGCGTCGCCCTTGGACATGTCGGCGCCGTCATAGACGACGCGCACGCCGTGGTCGCGTTCGATTCTCCTGCGGATCGTCTCGATCTCGCCGGCGTCGCCGAAGCCGTTCAAGACGATGTCGGCGCCGGCCTTCGCCAGCTCTCGGGCGATGCCGAGGCCGATGCCGCTGGTCGATCCGGTTACGATGGCTGCCTTGCCTTTCAACATTGGAATTCCTTTCGAGATCTTGAGAAATGAAATCGTCGCGATCTCAGTCGCGGCGATGCACGTCGTGTGTGACGATGCCGAGCTCAGGAGCCGGCGGTTCGAGGCGCGACGGATCAGCCAGCGTGCGGCGAATGTCGTCGAGCCCGCTCTGCCAATGCGTGCGCATCGCGCTGAGCCCGAACTCATAGTCCCTCGAATGGCCTTCGTAGATCTTGGACTGGTAGATCAGGTGCACGATGTTGTAGGAGCGATGGCGGGCCATATCGGCGATGGCGCGGATTTCCGGCTTCGCCTTTGCGCTTTCCGGCAGCTCCTCCATGGTTCGCTGCAAGGCCTGACGCATCTTCTGCATCCGCAGCACCTGGTCGGTGACGGCGCGTGTGCGGCTGGAATACTGGATGTCCTTCTGCCGGCTCGACACCTCCATCAGGTCCTGGGGGACGCGGCCCCGCGCCGACCAGAGATCGATCTGGAATGTCAGCGTGTCGCATGGCTCGCCGGACAGCACCCGGGACAGCGGTGTGTTCGAAACCACGCCGCCATCCCAATAATGCTCGCCTTCGATTTCGACGGCGGGGAATCCTGGCGGCAGCGCACCGGAAGCCATGAAATGCTTCGGTCCGAGGCGCCGTTCGGCGGTGTCGAAGTAGGTCAAATTGCCGGTGCGAACGTTGACCGCGCCGACGCTGACGCGCACTTCGCCCGAGTTGAGCCGGTCGAAGTCGACGAGCCGCTCCAGCGTCTGATGCAACGGCGCCGTGTCATAGAAGCTGGTCGCGGCATCGCCCGTGAAGGGCGACCAGAGCGGCGACGGGAAGCGCGGCTTGAAGAAGCCGGGCTGACCCTGGACCAGGGCCCTGGTCGCCGCCATCCTGTTGCGCACCGAGGTGATGTCGAATGCAAAGGGCAAGGCATTGGCCAGCCCTTCGCCGGCGGGCCACTCGATCGAAAATGCACAGATCGTCTCCCAGAACTCGCGCAGCCGCTGCACGCGCTCGCCTTCGGGCGAGCCGGCGATGATGGCGGCGTTGAGCGCGCCGATCGAAATACCGGCCAGCCAGTTCGGCCGGATGCCGGCTTCGTGCAGGCCCTCATAGACACCGGCCTGATAGGCGCCAAGCGCGCCGCCGCCTTGCAGCACCAGAGCGACGACATCGTACGGCAGCGGCCTGGTTTGCTGCAGCACCGGACCGGTTGGTTCACGCATCACGTTCAACATTGCCAAAACTCCCTGCATGGTGGCTGACCCGATCAGCCGGCGTTTGCTTCGATCAAGATTTCGGACCCGGTGCCGCGACGGCGTAACGTCGCGCCAGGTGCCAGATAGTCGTGGACCACGGTGCCAAGCCCGAGTGTGAGGTCGGCAACAACGTGCTTGGCCGACAACACCTGAAGCACCGGCAGTTCGGCGACGGGGGCGAGCGCATGCGAGCACAGGTCGAGCGCCGCCGGCCCGGTCCATGCACCCTTCACGGTGATGTCCTCGAGGTGGAAGCGCACCAGCTCGCAAATACGGGCCGTGCCGTCGACATGCGGGATGATCTTGAGCAGGAAGTTGGGTGCGGCGAGTTTTCTGGCTTCCACTGAGGTATCGAGCGCGCGGTGCTTGTAGCCCATGGTGCCGGTGGCGATACGGACCGAGCCGTAGTTCAAGGTGCCGACCAGCGTGTCGGTCTCGACGGCGAGTTTCGGCTGCGCCAGCTTCTTGGGAAAACCCCACAGCTCGCGCCCGCCGGCAATCGGCGGATGATCGTTGAGGAACATCTGGTGGACGAAGCTGCCGGTCTGGCCCTGGTAAGACACCGGGATAACCTGGCCGCTTTCGGTGTAGTCGCCGAAGCCGGTGGAGTCAGGCATCCGGATGAACTCGTAGTTCACCACCGGCTCGGTCAGTGCCAGCGGCTCCGGCACGATCCGGCGCAACGCTTCGGGATCGGTGCGGTACTGGATGATGAAGTATTCGCGGTTGATGAACCGGTAGGGTCCGGGTGGAAAGGCCGAGTTCGTCAGCGGCATGGCGAACGCTGTCGCGCGCACGGTGTCGTGTTTCATCGGTAACTCCAAAAGGATTTGGGGTGAGCGGGCCGCGCGCCAGTGCTGGAAACGCGGCCCGTATCGAATGAAGCGCTTGCGCTTTCGTTCAGACCGTGCGGTCAGAAGTCCCAGAACACCGGCACCCAGCGAAAGGCGTCGCCGTCGACCGCCACTCGCCCGACCGATGGAAACGGCAGGTGTGTGGCCACCAGCAGTCCGCCAGTCTCGGCCAGCTCCCGCAACAGATTGATACGAACGCGGGCCGACTCCTCGGGGTCGTGTTCGAAGCCGTTGTACCATTCGGGGTGTTCGAACCCGACCGCGAACACGAGGTCCCCGGCGAACGTCAGCCGGTCGCCGCCGGACGCCACGCGGACCACGCTGTGCCCGGGGGTATGGCCGCCGGTGCGATGGACGACCACCCCCGGCGCCACCTCGTGCTCCTCCTCGAACAACCGCAGCTGGCTGCGGTACTGTTTCACGAACTGCTTGGCGGCCGAGCGAAGCGCGTCCGGGAATCCGGGCGGCATCGAGACCTGGGAGAAATCGGGCGCCTCCCAGAACTTGACCTCGGCGGCCGCCACGTGGATGCGAAGGTCCGGACGCAGCCGCTCCTTCACGCCGTCGACCAGCAGCCCGCCAACGTGGTCCATGTGCATGTGGGTCAGCACCACGTCCGTCACGGACGCAAGGTCGATGCCGGCGGCCTCCAGTCGCTTGATCAGCTGCCCGGCCCGCGGCAAGTGCAAGTCCGGATCGCAGCCCAGTCCGGCGTCGACGAGGATGGTCTGGCTGCCGCTGCGCACCACGACCACGTTCAGCGCCCAATCGAAAGCGTCCGGCGGCAGGAACATCTCGTCCAGCCAGGCCGCCCGGGCGGCCGGCTCGACATTGTGTGCCAGCATTGCGGTTGGCAGCGGCAGCACGCCGTCGCTGACCACCAGCACGTCGATGTCGCCGACCCGCACCGCGTAGCGCGACGGAACCAAATCGTTGGGGCCCGGTGCACCGGGATGTGAGGCGTTGTCGAGGCTTATGTTTGTCTCATGCTTCATGGTGTTGTCTCCTGTTTCACGGTGAAGGGTTTTGGCTGGTCTTGCTGAGCAGGCCGCGCAGCCAGCGCGGAACGCGGCCCGTTTCGGATGACGCGCTTGCTGCGCGCCCTTGTTCGCGTATTGGGGTCAGTAGTCCCACCAGGTCGGCACCCAGCGAAAAACGTCGCCGGCGACCGCTACCCGTCCGATGGAGGGGAACGGCATGTGCGTCGACGCCAGCCACGAGCCGGTTGTCGCCAGCTCCCGCATGAGCCGGATGCGGACACGGGTCGCCTCCTCGGGGTCGTGTTCGAAACCGTTGTGCCATTCGGGATGGTCGAACGAGACCGGGAAGATGGCGTCACCGCCGAACATCAGCCGGTCGCCGCCGGACGCCAGCCGCACAACGCTGTGCCCGGGCGTGTGGCCCCCGGTGCGCGCGACGACCACCCCCGGCGCCACCTCGTATTCTTCCTCGAAGGTGCGCAGCTGGCTGCGGTACTCCTTCAAGAACCGCGTGGCGGCCGAACGAGCCACTTCCGCGAGCGCCGGCGGCATGCCGGTGCGGGAGAAATCGGGCGCCGCCCAGAACTTGACCTCGGCGGCGGCCACGTGGATCCGCAGGTCCGGACGCAACCGGTCCTTCACCCCGTCGACAAGCAGCCCGCCAACGTGGTCGAAGTGCATGTGGGTCAGCACCACGTCGGTCACCGATGTAAGATCGATGCCGGCGGCCTCCAGTCGATGGACCAAATGCCCGGCCCGCGGAAAGTCCGGGACCTCCACCCCTAGCCCGCTGTCGATGAGGATGGTCTGGCCGCCGCTGCGCACCACGACCTCGTTCAGCGCCCAATCGAACGCGTCCCGCGACAGGAACATGTCGTCCAGCCAGGCCGCCCGGACGGCCGGGTCGGCGTTTGTGGCCATTGACTCGGCTGGTGGCGTTACCACCCCATCGCTGATCACCATTACGTCAATCTCGCCGACCCGCAGCGCGTAGCGCGACGGAACCAACTCGTCGGGTCCCCGTCTCGCGAGGAGTGAGCTGTTGTTCAGGTTCACGTTCATGTGTGTCTCCTGCTTCATGGTAGAGCTGGCTGGTCTCGGTTGAGCAGGCCGCGCAGCCAGCGAGAAGCGCGGCCCGTTTCGCGTGAAGCGTCTAGAGGAAGCCGGTCACGTCAGTCACACGTTCCGGATCGGCCGAGGCCAGCGCCGCGGCACGCTCGGCCTGCGGCGGATAGATCCACACCGTGTTGATCTCCTGCTTGGTCTTCTTGCCGACGTCGCCGACCATCTTGACCTTGCGCTCCCAGCCGGTCGTGAACAGCGCACCGGCTTCACCGAGGTCGAGGCAGGTGACGTATGCCTTCTGGTGATACGGCTTGGTCGGCACATCAAGCAGTTCGGCGGCGGCATTGTTGCCGGCGAAGGCGCCCATCCGCGTGGCGTGCTGGCACGACATCAGCGCGTAGTTGCCGCTATCGTCGCACGCCGCGCGGGCGGCATCGCCGGTGGCGAAGACGCCGTCCACTCCCGGAACGCGCAAATCCCGGTCGACCAGCAGGCGGCCGAAATTATCGCGCTCGGCCGGGATTTGCTGGGTCAACGGCGCGGCGCGAATGCCGGCCGCCCAGATCACGGTCTCGGCTTCGATATGTTCGCCATTGGAAAGCGTGACGCCGGATTGATCGAGCGACGCAACACCAGCGCCGAGCCGGATTTCCACGCCGACTTTGCGCAGGGCCTCCTCGATGACAGGACGAGGGCCCTCGCCCATATCAGGTGCGATCGCCTTGTTGCGGTCGACGATGATGACGCGTGTCTTGGCGTCCTTGCCGAGGATCTCGCGCAGTCGCGAGGGCATCTCGGTGGCCGCCTCGATGCCGGTGAACCCGCCGCCGGCCACGACGACCGTGTCGCGCCCGTTCAGCGCCGGCCGTTTCGCCAGACCGTGCAAATGCTTGTCGAGGGCGATCGCATCATCGAGTGAGTCGACGCTAAATCCGTGTTCGGCAAGGCCCGGAATATTCGGGCGGAACAGCCGGCTGCCGGTGGCCACGACCAGACGGTCGTAGGAGAGCGTCTTTCGCGTGCCTTTGGCTGTTGCGATCTGCACCATGCCGGACTTTGTGTCGATGGTCTCGGCGCTGCCTTGCACGTAGGTAACGTCGATCGCCTTGAGCACATCCAGCAGTGGCGCCGTCAGCGTTTCGGGCTTCGGCTCGTAGAGCCGTGGGCGAACCACCAGCGTTGGCTCCGGTGCAACCAGTGCGATCTCGAGCTGTTCGGGTGAAGCACCCTGGATGTCGCGCAGGCGGGCAGCGGAAAGTGCGGCGTACATGCCGGCGAAGCCGGCGCCTATGATGACTATTCGCATGTGGTCTCTCCTGTGGTTTGATACTCTCGAAAATCCGCGCGCTACCGCCGCTGCTCCTCAACGGCAGCAGCGATCGACGACGACGCGAAGACGTGTAACGAAGGCGCCAGGCCCCTATGGAAGGGGGCAGTCCAGCATTGGCATGGGCCGTTCACATGCCGCGCGGCAGCTTCTCGAACTGAGAGGCCAGCCGCGTTGAAAGACGATCGAGTGCGCGGGCTTCGGTGCCCAGTTCTTGAAAATCTGGGCGCCGTCGTTGATCATGATGGAGTTCATCGGACTGCCGCCTTGAGCGGCCTGCGCCGGATTTTCGGCTTCTTCACCCGTCGGTGACGTGAAGCGAACCGTCAATGAAAGTCCGTACATGATGGCGCTTGCGACGACCCTCCGTCGTGAGGTGATCGCATATGGGCCGACGATGTTCTTCCAGGCCATAGTTTGTCTCCCTCGGTCGTTCGTGAGCAACTCGATGATCCTTATTTAGCGGACCAAACCAGTGACTGCCCCAGAGCGATTGCCGTAGCTATCGAGAGATTGCTGCTAACGCACCCGCCTTCGCCAATCGCTCGGGGTTTCGCCGGTCAGCTTCCTGAATGCGGCGGCGAAGGCGGTCTGGGAGGCGTAGCCAAGCGCGGCTGCGACCGAGACCACCGACGCGTCGGTGTCGCGCAGCATGTTCATGGCCTGCTCGAGCCGGTGTTGGCGTAGCCAGGCATGCGGTGACAGCCCGGTGCTTTCCTTGAAGGCGCGACAGAAGTGAAAGCGCGACAGGCCGGCATCGGACGCCAATGCTGCGAGCGAGACGTCCGCGTCGCTGTCCGAGCGCAGGCGCTCGATGCTGCGGAGCAGCACCTTCGGCGACAGCCCGCCCATGGTGGGCTGGAAGGTGGTTGGCGCGCCGGTGTGCGCCGCCAGCAGGCGCGTGGTCAGGAGGTCTATCAGCTGGTGCCTGAACAGCCTGTCCAGGGTATCATTGCTCTCCAGCACGTCGGTCGCGCTGAGGAGCAATCGAGATGTAATGGGGTCGGGATGTGCCGTTCGCTCCAGCAGATCGGTCGGTGCGGCGCCGTCGACTTCGTCGGCAACGCGCTTGAGCGTGTTGTGAGGAAGATAGAGCTGAACGACGTCAACTGGTTTCGGAATATCCCATCGGGAGCTTGATCCTTCCGGAATGATGATGATAACCCCGGGCCGAAACGTTCCAATCGCAACCGATCTTCCTGTCCGCCGCTCCATGCGCTGCATCGTGCCGTTGTAGGCCATGATGACGTGATCGGTCATGGGCTCGACGACGTCGTGCAATGGGTCATGCTTCCAGTGGGCGATCGCGCCACCGGAGTCGTCCAAAGCCATGCGGAGCGGTTGGGTGTGAAGCACGCGCGCCATTTCCACATCGGCGGGACGCCCATCGGCAGTCAGCGCGTTGCTCTGGCGCGCCTCGGGCGCGGACGTTGGATAGTTCGAAAGATCGTGTAAGTTCGGCTTGCTGCTCATGGACCTGTCCTCGCCGTTGAGGGGTATTTCGGCGCGCGTTCTAGGCGCTGTACAGGTCCGTCGTCTTTCTCAAAGCCGTCATGCTTTGCCCGATCCTGCCGTAAGCCTCCGTCAAGCACCCGCGTGCGACCAAAGTCGCAATCAACCCGGCGAACGGTTGCGGCTTGCTGCTTTCGAAAAAGGCAATCATCGCCCGCTGACGCTTTTGTAAGCGGCAATGAACGGACAAAGCCCTGATACTCTTGAGCAATTATCGAACTTGTGTCACGGAACTGACACGATGCAACTGCACGAGGGAAACTAGACGATCGCGCGCGGATGTCAGATAATGGTCCACGTCGCCTCGGGCGACGATGACCGGCCACGTCCAAGTCGGCTATATCCAAGTCCGCTATACCCAAGTGAAGAGATCGACCTGATGACACAGACGGGCGCCTTCGGCCAAAGGCTCGCGCAGGTCCTGCATCTAAAGGATGCGCCGCCGTCGCTGATCACGCGTTCTCTGCGCGGCATGGAACTCGCAGTCACCGAAACCCGGGATGACAACCCCGTGCCGGGTCTTTCCGGCTCGTTCAGCCTTGAGGATGCCTTTCTCGTCAGCCTGAAACTTCACAACTACCCGGACTGCGAACTCTGGGAGAACGGCAAGTGCGTGATGAGGGCGGATGTCCCGGCGGGCGCAACATATCTGTACGACCTCAAGCACGATCCGCGTTACGTGATCGACAAGCCGTTCCACTCCCTCTTTTTCTATTTGCCGCGCTCAGCGCTCGACGGTCTTACTGAGCAGTCCCGCACGCCGCGCGTCGGTCAGCTCGCCTGTCAGCTCGGTGTCGGCCATGACGATGCGATCATCCGTCATATCGGCGCGTCGCTGCAGCAAGGGCTGCGTCGGCCGGACGAGACTAACCAACTTTTCATCGATCACATGATGGTTGCGCTCACCGCACACGTCGCCCAAGCCTATGGCGGACTGCGCCCCGGCAGCGAGCCGACCCGCGGCGGTCTTGCGCCTTGGCAGGTTAAGCGCGCCTGCGAAAGACTCGATTCGGACCTCGGCGGAAAACTTTCATTGCAACAAATCGCGGCCGAGTTTGATCTTTCGGTGAGCCATTTTTCGCGCGCATTTCGAATCTCCACCGGGCTGCCGCCGCACCAGTGGCTGCTTCGCCAGCGCCTGAAGGCGGCCAAGCAGCTGATGACCGTCCGCGACCTGCCGCTTTCCGAGATTGCGATATCGGCCGGGTTCGCCAATCAAAGCCACTTTACGCGGGTGTTCTCAGCCGCGGTCGGCGTCAGCCCGGGAGCGTGGCGCCGCGAAACCCAAGGCGCCCGGGAAAGCTAGACCTGATCGTCCAATCAGCGCCGCTTCCCCAGCGAGATGATGTAGGCGGCGCGGCGCGCCGCAAAAATCTCGTCCGGCGGATGACCGATGCCTTCGGCGAGATTGGCCGGGTCGAAGATCGAAGCGTCGCACGCCTCTTTTGGCTCGACACCGGTGATGACGATCGTTCCGAGCCGCACCGCTTCGCGACGGTCCTCATCGGGCCATCGGATGGTCACGTCCATGGCGGGGTCGCCGGGGCGATCGAGCAGCGCCATTACGTTGAACCGGACGTCGCCTGTGTTAATCCGCTTCAGGAGATCGTCGTGCAGGAAGTCGGCAGTCTTCGTCCTCGCCTCGCCTTCGGTCAGCGGAACGTCCCAGCCGACCGGAACCAGCTTGAACTTGATGAGCCGCGTCTCGCCTTGCGAATTCGTCGCGGGAAAGCAATGCACGCCCCAATAGGTCGTGCCGGCAAAACTCCCGGGCAGCGGATGCGCGGTGATGTAGTCGGCCTGGTGCCGCGTTTCGGGATTTGCGACGGAGAATGCCCTGACTTTTTCCAAATCCGGCCTGCCATCCGGTCCCGGAATGCGCGCCTTCAGGAAAGCCAGCATCTGGTCGAGCGTCCTGGCAAAATGTACGGGAGCGCTCTGCACGAGAATATCCGAGCGATGCTCATCGCCGCCGAGCCTGAAACTGAAGCCGCGCAGTACGAGGTTGTCGGTATCCGCCACTTCGGGATTGCCGCCGCCCACCGAGAAGCGCGCCACTACGCGCGATGGCTTTATGAAACTCTGGGATAGCGTGATCTCCGCTGCCCGATCCGATGGGACATAGGTGCCGCGAACGCATCGGCCTTTGGCGAAGCTCGCGCGCACCTTTGGCGGATTACCGGCTACGGCTTTCAAGGCATCGACGATAGACGCGGGCGTGGCGGCGGCGATCGGGAACCGGGACACGGAGAACCTAGAGTGTGGCGTTGGCTGCGCGTTCTACGCGCAGCACAGGTCCACGGTCTTTCCCAAAGCGGCTATGCCTTGTCCGATCCTGTTCCAATCTTGTCCTCCCGCGATGCTTGGCGCGCCATTTCGGGCCGGGGCCACGCATGTAGTGCAGCTCGGGCCGGTAGCTATCGCGTACGTCCAGAACCAGGTTATGAACGATGCTGGCGAAGTCGGAGACTGTCTCAGCCGTCTTGCGAGCAAAACCAGATATTGCGGACCAGCGCGCAGAAGCCGGTGCGATCGCACGGGGTCTGACGATGCTTTTCCAGATCATCCTTTTTCTCCGTCCGTTGGATGTGGGCACCGTGATGATGTAGCGGATCGGAGCTGCGGCTGCGCCAGAACGATTGCTGTCCCTGTAGAGCGATTGCTGCTAACGCACCTGCGCCTCCGCCAATCGCTTGGGTTTCGCAGGTTCCGCAAATCGTTCATGCAAAACAAACCGACGGCCGCGCCCGGCGCAGCCTTGGCGAAGTCGGGGTAAATTACTTCTGCTATTCGGAAGTTATGTCAGGCCCGCCGTCCTACTCACCTGCCACGGGCAAGGCCGCCGCGCGCGGGCTCGATGACCGTCCGCGACCTGCCGTTGTCCGAGATCGCGATATCGGCGGGGTTTGCCAATCAAAGCCATTTTACGCGGGTATTTTCGGCGACGGTCGGCGTCAGCCCGGGCGCGTAGCGCCGCGAAGCGTGTGGCTCGCCGGAAAGCGGGACGTGATCCAGCCGCTTGATCCTGCCCTCCCGGGCTGATTTGGCCTGGACCAGGCGATTAGAAACACGGGCCCCTCGCAATTCCTAACGCGCCGCCGGCTTCGCCACATAGCCCTGCAACAGCACCAGACCGGCGCGCTTGTCGCGCAGCGCGAACATGAACGGCTTGTCGACAACCATCTTGACGTATTGCCGCGGCGCCGCCGAGCGAAGGGTCGTCACCGCCGTTGCGGCGGCAGCCTCGGTGCCTTCCTCGTTGACGCGAAGTTCGGTCTTCTGCACCACGCGTGCGATCGTTTGCGCCGTCGCGGTGAAGCCCTTCAGGGCGCCGGGCGCCTTTCGCGCCTTTGCAAGGCCGAGCGCATCGATGACGGGTAGCAGTTCCTCAGCGCCCGATGCGGAGAAGCGCGGCAATGCGATCTCGCCGTTGGACATCGCGAAGTCTTGACCGCCGCCGAGCCAGCTCGCGACGCCGGCAAATTCGTTGGCGCCGAGTGGGGCGTCCTTGCTGGTCAGAACGACGAGTTCGTAATCGCCGGACGCGTAGGATAGCGCCGCAGCGACGAACTTGCCGTCCTGGCGGAAAGCAAAGCGCCCCTCGGAATGCATCATCGGCACGTTGATGGACTGGCCCTGCGAAACCTGGAATTTCTCGTCGCGGGTCGCTGACGGGTCGAACGGCTGCTTCCAGCGGTCCTTGAAATAGAGCGCATTGACGGCCACCAGACCGGCCTCCTGCGGGGTTTCCTCGATCACCGCCGGTATCAGGCCCCGGGTCTGCGCCTTTACCCAATCGTTGATGCGCGAGATGGTTTCCGGCTTGCTGAGATCTTCGACCGAGGCCTCGGCTCCAGCGGCCGTCAATTCCTGCAGCGCCTGCGGATAGGGCTTCGACGCCGGATCGAATACGACCATGTTGGCGAGGGCGAGCGGACCTGCCTCGTGCGCCCGCTTCAGAACCACAGTCGCCAACGCGCGCAAGCCTTCGAGATCGCCTTTGGCGGCGCCCCTTGCGACGCGGAAACCCAGGGTCTTGCGGATCGCCGCGCGCATCTGTTCGTCGGCTCCCATGTCCAGCACGGCGAACACCATCGCAAGGCTCGCCGGCGAGACGATCACATTCGGCTGCTCGGCCTTCCGGCCCGACGCGAGCTTGTCGACCAGGTTATGGCCAAGGCGCAGCTGTGCGCCGAGCAAGGCCGGATCGTCCTTGGATGAGCCCTGCGGCGCGGTTGCGGCTGGCGGCGCGGATTTCGCGGCCACGCCGTCTGGTTTGGCAGTGACCCCGTCGGGCTTTGCTGCGGCACCGTCCGGTTTGGCCGTTACGGTCTCGGGCTTCGCCGCAACGCCGTCCTCTGCCGCGACGGCTGCCGACATCGTTGCCATCACCAGCGCGGCCGCAAAACCCGCAAATGCCCCCGGGAAACCGCACAGCCCAAGAAAATGTCTCATTGGACGATCCGATACGTCTTGGTGGCGAACGACCAATCGCGGGATTTGCCGGGGCCAGCGGCGGGGCCGACCGGGACGATCTCGATGGCCCGGCTGAGCTCATCGGTGATCTTTGTCAGGTATTCGAGCGCCTCGCTCTGGCTCAATTCCGTCGGTCCACTCGGCATCGCCACCGATTTCAACGGCTCGGCGCTCAGGATCGCAACCAGCAAGCCCTCGCCGGCCGGCGGATCGATGCTGAACTGAAAACCTTCGAACGGATTCTTTGGATCTGGAACCAGAACGACGCGTCCTGGCTCGATGTAGTTCGACCTGAGCTTGCCGCCAGTCGGC
Organism: Bradyrhizobium sp. LjRoot220; assembly: GCF_964252915.1. Taxonomy (NCBI): domain Bacteria; kingdom Pseudomonadati; phylum Pseudomonadota; class Alphaproteobacteria; order Hyphomicrobiales; family Nitrobacteraceae; genus Bradyrhizobium; species Bradyrhizobium sp. LjRoot220. The sequence goes on along the minus strand of NZ_CAXUPS020000010.1, from coordinate 59,352 downwards.
GACTTCAGCGACATTGCATTCGGATAGATCTGCAGCATTTTCCGATCCGGGGTCAGGTCGATCAACACCAGGTATCCCGGCTTTGCGCTCGTGACCTTGAACTGGACCACTTGCCCGGCCTTGACGGTGTCGCCCTGCGCGAAGCTGACCGCAACACCGGCGGCATTGGTCAGCGGATTCGGCGCGGAGGGCGCCAGCGCCGCAGGCAGCTGCGGCGGTAATCCCGGCGCCGTTGTCGAGGGGCGCGTCAGGTCGGTTGCCTGAGCGTTCGACGCTGCATCCTGCGCCAGCGCGATTTTCGTGTTCTGTTGCAGCCAAGGTTCAAATGCGGAGACCCTGGTGTAGACGCCGTAAGCCTCCTTCGCCGCACATTGCCGCCCGAAACTGACGACGCCGATTTGCCGGTAGCCGCCATCGGCGGCCTTTGTCACCAGCGGACCGCCGCTGTCGCCCTGACAGGAATCCTTGCCGCCTTCGGGCAGTCCGGCGCAGATCACGCGCCGGTCGATCTTGGCGCCCTTATAGGCTTGCTGGCAGGCTTCCTCGGTGACGACGGGAATTTCGACCTGCATCAGGTCGTTGGTGTAATATCTGGGATCGCCGAACTTGATGACTTCACCGGTCTTGACGTCTTTTCCGCCGGAGAGCGCCTGCAAGGTCCCCCATCCGGTCACGGTCGCCAGCGTGCCTGCGGCTTCCAGCGGGCTCCTTTCGGGAAAAGACAGACGTATCGGCTTGGCGCGCGCCGGCGTGGCGAGTTCGAGCAGCGCGACGTCATTCTCCTTGGTCTGCGGATTGTAGCCTTCGTGTCGCACGACCCGGCGAACAAGGACGGTGCGCCCGGGCCCCTTTTCCTTGAGGATGGGATCGACCCGGCTGGTTCCTTCGATGACGACATAGTTTTCAGGGGAGAGCGAATCGACGCAGTGAGCGGCGGTCAGGACCCAACCCGGATGAACGAGCGACCCGCCGCAGGACATCACAAAATCCCCGCGATCCCTCACATAGAGAACCACCTGCCACGGCCAAGCCGTGCTGTCAGCGCGCTCGCCGCCGACGATGCGGAATGAAATTTCTGAACGCAGCGCCGCTGCTCTTGGATCCCTGACGTTCTCGGCCGCGTTCGATGCCGGGACTTGCGACAACGCAAACGCGATGGACAAAGCAATCGACAAAATTCTGGTCATGCTGACCCTGCCATATCCCTGAGTTATCGAGCGGTGAACGCCGCAGACATCCCGATCCTGACGCTGCGATTGGACTGTTGAAGCGAGCGCAGAATGCCGACGAACTTGCCGGTGGCCTTCTGGTCGTCGATCGCGCGGATGGCTGCCTCGACCTGTTCAAGGCGTTGATCCGAAACAATCGCGATCACGTGATCCGAGCCAAACGGCTCATCGACCTTGAGCGGAAGGCTGAACGTCGGGTCGGCAACCTGCGCCGCATCGCCGGCCAGGCGGGGAAACAGGAATCGGACGCGTCCATTACCGGAAACATTGGCCAGGATCAGGTATTTCTCCCGCAGGCCATCGACTTCGAATCTGATGACTTCACCCGCGCGAAAGCGACGGTCACTGGGAAACAGCCGCATGCTTTGCGGACCGGTTTCCGACAATTTGGCGATCGCGCGGACGGCCGCGACACCGTCCACGATCGCCGGGATATCGGCTGCCTTGACGGCATCTGCGATGACGTCGCCATAGCCGTTCAGCACGTCGCCCTTGGCGGCATCCCAGACCACGTCCGCGTTTTCGCCAGCCGCCACAATGCGAAACGGGAATTGGCCCGGGCTGATTCCGGACAATGAATTGATCGCTCCCGCCGACATGCGCAGCTTGATCGCGTCATCGGTGGGAGCACCGACTGCGGGAGGCTCAGCACTGACCTTCAGGCGAAATACCACCTTGTCGAGCTTCGCTGCGCTGCTGGCCGGCTCAGTCGTGATCGTCTGTTTGGTTTGCGAATGGACGTAGGTGATCTGGCGGGCATATTCGAACAGCTCCTTGCGCGTCACCGCACCGCCTGGTCCGTTACCGATCGAGGCCGGCCCGTCCCCGCTCATCATGCGAGCCACCGCATAGCTGAGCGCGCCTCGCAGGGTATCGTTCTTGGGGATGCTCACCTCCGGAGCCTTCGACTGCTTGTTGACGGCCGCGAGAAAGGTCACGTCGGGCAGATCGTCGGGCGTTAATTTCGCGTCGGAAACCGTCGAGACCGGTTTCAGCTTGTCTCCCTCAGGCTCCATGTCGATCATTGCAACCCGGTAGCTCAGTTCGCCGGCACGAAAGTCCGGCGCTCGCATCATCCCGCCGCCATGGCAGGTGTCGGCGACATAGAGAACGTCGACCTTCTTCTTCTGCAATTGCAGGAGCCAGTGGTTCATCTCGTCATCGACAACGCGCTCTGCGGTTTTCGGTCCAACGCTCTCGAAGCCGCTGAGCAGAAAAACCTCATCCTTGTTGTCGAACTCCGAACCCTTGACCAGTTCGGGCGTTTGCGATCCATGGCCGGCGTACGAAATGATCGCCAGGTCTCCGCTCCTGGAGACTTCGACCAGACGATTCATCGCGCCCTCGAAACGCCGTCGATCGGCTTCGGCGTCGATCAGCACGGTCAGATCGCTGACTCCGGCCGCACGCAGCGTCTTCTCCAGATCGCGCGCGTCAGCGACGGCGCCCTTCAGGGTCGGAATCGATCGCGCGGTGTATTTGTTGATGCCAACGACCAAGGCACGCACCTGGCCGCCGCCGGGAGCAAGCAGCTGCACGGTTTTCGCCTCCGCCACGACGGAAGAGAGCTGGACCACGAGCCCGGTGGCGATCGCCAAGATCAAGCGACTGACTGTCATGCCCACTGCGCCCCTGTCGAATTCTCGAAACTTTTCACTGCCGCTTCCACTCGACGCGGCGATTCATCGCCCAGATATCTTCGCGGCTAAATTGAGATGCGTCAGTCGGCTTGAAGGGTTCGGTTTTTCCCTTGGCAATCGTGGTGATCCTTGCCGTGATGCCGTTCTGCTTGAGAAAGGCTGCAACGACCTTCACCCGTTCGTCCGACAGGCGCATGTTGTAATCCGCCTCACCGCGTTCGTCGGTGTGACCCACCAGGGTTATCTGCGCCGGCGATTGTTGCTGCAGGGCGAGCAGGAACTCCTTCGCGGCCTTCTCTCCGTTCGCGGAGAACCTGGCCGTCGCGGTTTCGAAGGCGATCGGGATCGGAACGGATGTTGGCGTAACACCGCGAATGTCCACGGACATCGTCCCGCCAATCGAGCCGTCACGATGGTCCTTTGCGGCAGGCACGTAGGTGGCGCGCCCGGAGCGGCCTTCTTCATTCGCCGCCAGCATCCGCGATTCCGCAGCGCTGTCGAAAATGGCCCGGATCATTTTCTTGTCCGGCGGCGCGGTGGTCACCGAAGGATTTTTCACCAGTTCGATCGCCCGTTCATAGGCAATCGTCGCCTCGACGAAGTCCCGCTGCTTGGATTTCTCGTTGCCGATCAGTACGGCCGCTTCCCACAGCAGGTCCGAGGCGGCAACGAGCAGTCCTTCATATTCGGACTGCGCTGCCCCCTTCTTGACCAGTCCCTTCACCACGTCAAACTGAAGCTTAGCCTTCGACAGACGGGTCCTTCGGATGTCAGGCTCGCTGCAACTGCCATCCTTGGCAATCTTGGCTTCAAGATCCGTCACTTGCGGGAGCGATCGATTGGAGAACGCCTCGTCAAATTGCTTGACGAGAGCGGCGCAGTCGGCCCTGGCCGTGGAAGCACCGATAGAGCAGACAAGCAGCAAGCAGCTCAAGAAGAGAAAAATGCGGTTCTGATCTGACATCGTGAGCAATCCCACATCTTCGTGCATGAATGACGTTTGATCGGACTGCATACAGTAATCCGGCAATGATGGTCGAAACGACGGTTCATCGCACGCGGACCTGGATTGCCGCGCGGGACGACGGACGAGGTGCGGTGGCTGGCGCCGAGCCCGCGGCCGGTTTTGCTCCCGGCGTGACCGGATCGATGGCAATGGCTTTGGCAAGCACATCGTTGTAATTCCTGATCGATGTAAACTGGTCCTTCTGGAAATCGTGCCTGATGCGGTCGCCGCCATTGGCTTGCGTTGCGCACACCGCCACGATGGTCTCGATCCCGGGGTCCTTCATCCGGAATTTGAAAGGCGCATTGGGGCCCGGAAACTGGATCGGAACGCCGGCCTTGATGCGATTGTCCTTTTGGTGGGCATTCGGCAACAGCACGGTTCCTTCGCCCTTTTGATCCAGATCGGTCAACGTGAGGAAACAGTCCTGCGCCGACACCACGGTAAACACCGGGCTATCGCCGACCTTGTAGCTGTCAGCATCCGATGTGAGCGACAGGTCGTCGCTGTGGCTCGGTTTCGCCGCATGTTGAGTCGGCTTGGAGCCAGGAATCTTGACCATCTTCAAGTCGGTCAGACTGGGAGCCAGTTCACGGAACGCAGCCTCGAACTGATCGCGCGGAACCGAGCTTTGCGACAGGCGCCGGATCATCGGGCGGAATTTGGCATCGACATCGCCTGACGATTGCTTGAAATCGGCCTTGTCGATTCCGAGTTCGGCGGCCGCCAGCGCAAGATCGACGTCATCGTCATAGCGCTTGGCAAGCGCATTGATCATTTCGACTCCGTTGAGCTTCAGGGCGGGCTCCAGACCGGCCTGGACCATGGCGCCCGTAAAGCGCTTCTGATCGCTTTCAATAAACGCGTCCATCTTCTCGCGCGGAGGATAAAGACCATCGACCGCATCGCGAACGTCGGCGGGAAATGTCCTGCGGCCGAGCACGAGCTCGCGGATCTCGTCCTTCGCCTTGCGCATGCCCTGGTCGTGGCAGCCCATGCACGAGATACCGTTGGTGACCGTGAAATCCTTGCGGGACTCATCGCGTACGATGGTGGTGGGACCTTTGTCGAGCCGCTCGCCGCTCGCCGTGTTCAGATAGTAGGCCTGAAATCCATTCGGAAGACTGAAGATGGTTTCACCGCCATCATGTTGAAAACCCTTGGCGCCGCTTGGCCCCAGCGGGAAATCGAACAGGCTCTGGCGATCGCGATTGCCGGCGAAATCATAGGAGGTCCAGAAGTACCCTTTGTTCGACGGATGCCGCTCGATCAGCCGGTTGTTCTGGCTCACGCCCGATTTCTGAAACCCGGCACGCTGCGCGACGAAATTGCGGATATGCGCTTCGACATTGACGCCCTGTTCCCTGGCGAGATCCTGAAACGTATTCGGAAGCTTCAGGAGCGCATCATAAAGCGGAGGCTCTGAAGCGGTGAACGCAAACCAGTCCGCGCGCACATAGGCCTGCGGCGTGCGTGTAGCGCTTGCCAGCGTCCGGCTGAATTCGGTCTGAGGCTGGACGTTGTAGGGATACATGGCAATCAGGCCGTCCCAATCGGCAGCACTCCACCCGAGATCGAGCAGATTGAAGCGCAGGATGGTGCCTTCCGGATCGATCGTCTCTAGTCTGATCACATCCGACGACCGGCCCAGCGAGTTGAGAAACTTGATGGCGGCCTGGCGGTACACCTTCATCGCCGCCGGATCGGTGCAGATGTTGGCGAGATGTGTCAGCGTCAGATATCGCGTCGTCGGCTGTCGCTGGCGCAACTGCTTGTCGAGGTCCGTCACCATGAAACGGACCATGTCGTCGGGCGAGATCAGCTTATGACTTTCGCAAGAGGCGACGGCCTTCGCGCCGAGCCCGTTGACCCAGGCTTCCAGCGCCCTGAGATCGGACTCGGTCGGAGTCGGATGCTGGTCCGAATACTCCTGATAGACGTCATACGGCATCTGCTTATCGAGAATCTGGCGGAGCAGATAGGAGTCAAGCGGATTGCCCGGCCGGATGAAATGCGGATTGGCTGCCATTTCGTCGAGCTTCAGGACATTGCCGAATCCCTTGGCCGGGCGTTCCCGCTTGACGAGCTTTCCCGACTGATGACAACGCGCGCAATGCTTGTCCAAAACATCGAAAGCGGTTTTGGCGACCGGGTCCGAAGGCGGAACAATGACCTCCGCCGGGCTGGCCGGCGCCGCTACAGCGGGCGGAGCGGCGGCAGCCGGGCCATCGGTCTTGGCATCCTGCGCATGGGCAGTCGCAACGACGGCCGTCGCAAACAACGTCGCTAGGAAAAATCGCGCCACCGGTGACCGTGAGATTGACGCACCGTGCATTGCAAACTCCTTAAAAATAGACTCTTCAAATCGTCACCTGCCCGGTCGTCGCCGTAAAAAAAACGACGTCCGAATCCCAACTTAGCGGCGCCTCAACCCGTTGCACAAGAGAAACAACACCGGGACCGTAGCTTTGCTGGCAAGCTGCGCGCGATCCGGCCGATCTGCCCCCTGAAGCCGCTTGCCCATCGCAGGCTGCGCTCCAACCAAACGTCCTCCGACGCTCCTCTGCCGCGACTGCAAGATAACATCTATCCTGGCTGGAAGAACCTCCAGCCCGTTCACCCGAATTGGTGGCCCCCAAAGATTTTGGAGCCCTTGCCGCCGATGGATTCTCGGTACCGCGACCGATATGCCGGCCTGATCAGGCCGCGGTGCCCGCCACCTCGCTGCTTGCCGCGCAAACTCTCCGATCCCCTTCCCCGCCGGCGGGTCTTGCTCCTGATCGTCCAAGCGTTTCCTTTCGGGTTGGACCTGCTACGGTTGACCTGGCTGATACCGGCCTGAAGCCGGGATTGGCGTCCCCTGCAATCCGATTGTCGGGCATCGACCATCCCGACAGCTCCCAATTCTGTAAATTTCGTGCCAGCATGAAAAAAGACAAAGTCGCTACAACGCTTGCCACGTGGGACGAAGAGCTGGCGCTGCTTGAGAATCTAAGGTGGTCCCGCAAGGAGTTTGTCGATCGTGTGTGTGCAAGCAGCCAGTCTGCCGACGCCAAGGTTCTCGGAGTCCTGCGTCTCGAAGCCACCTATCAGTTGGCCGAGTTCTATTTTCTGCTCCGGGCACGCGGGATTGAAACCGAAGCTGATATCGAGAGGCTCGCCGAACTTCACAATCAATACGTCGTCGACATCATGAAGGACGCTGCGAAGATGGATCGGCTCGGCATCAGTCGCGAACGCGCGCTGGAGTCCATGTTCACGGCCGACACCATGCCGCGGCTGTTGCAGCACTGGCGGGAAAGCGTCGGCGCCATCGACCAGTCCAACCTGGCGCGCTTGCTGATGAGCGTCATGTCGACGGAAACCTGCCGGAAGGTCGTCGTGGCGTGCGCCGAGTCCGGCTTTCTGGAGCGGAAGCGAACGCCGTACGGGACCGTGCTGGTTTTCTCCAATGGCACGCTTGAAACAATCTTTGGCAATTGCCTGCGGGATTTGCGCATGCGGATAACGGACCGGAACTGAATTCATGCCGCAGAAAGGCATCGCGCTTCTCGCGACATCGATCGCGCTTGTTGTGGTCTTGCTCACGCACGCCAACGCCCAATCGAAATCCGGGAGTCTGCAGATGACGATGAATGCCGGTGCGCAGCCCGTCGGCACGACGAAGTCTCACGACCTGCCCGCCGGGCAAACTTTGGCGGAAAACCGCAGGGCTGCACCGCCTCCACTGGATTCGCGATCCGCCAATCCGCCTCCCGAACCGCCAGTCGACAACCGCGAAATGGACCGGCCGCAGCGCGCCTCGCCCGAGGCCGCCAACGATCTTTTCCAGCTCTTGAAGCAGGCCGGTCCAAAGCAGGGCCAGAAGCCGAAATAGGCGGGCGACGTGTTGGGCATCGCCCCGCCGCGGTCACGCCGAAAACCCTACCAGCTGATTTTCGGCGCGCGTTCGGGTTTTAACCCGAAGCGGTGATTGCAGAGCCGGCCAAAGGCTCCCACGGTCGCGTAAGCGCCGGCGCCGACGTTCGAAACCTCGGTCTTGAGTCGGGTCACGAGCCCGCGAGACGTCGTAAAGACAGTGACGTCGCAGAAAAGGTCTTCCGCGCGTCGGTCTTCAGGCTTCACCTCGACCTGCCCCGGCGCTTCGATTCGCCAATGGTGTGCGTATCTTCCGCGTTTCATCCTGTTCATGCGGTTGGGCACTCCGAATTCGGCGATGATTTTGTTGATCCGTTTGCCGACGAACGGGTCACGAGCGCCTGCTGCGGAACCCCAGGCAAGTGCCGGAGCGGATGCCAGCATCAATCCAAGTCCAAGCACCACAATCCTCGAAGCAGCCATTTTACCTTCCGGCACGACAATCGACGTTCGCGACATCAAGCGGCGATGCCGATCTGCACTCTAAACCAACGTCAGCGCGAAAATTCGTCTGCTCGTCCATGGAAGGCTCCGAACCGATTGGGAAGCTGCAATCCGATTGGCGGTCTGCCGATCGACGCCTGGTCGCGACCGCCATAGAACCAAGCAGATTCAGTAGCGAAATGGTCGTGGGACGCCATTTGGCCGCTCGGGCCGGCCATTGCGGACGGGTATGTTGACTTTCCAGCGCATTGTCAAAATACTCCGCCATAACAAAGAAAAATCGATGGGAGGACACGATGCCCACTTCACGCAGAACGCTGCTGAAGACATCCGCGGCTGCTGCCGCCGCATTCAGCCTCGATTGGACACGCGCGCAGGCGCAGGCCGAAACAGTACGCATCGGCCTGATCTACGACTTGACCGGCCCCTTTGCGGCGGGCGGCTCGGTGGCCTCCTCGATTGGCGCGCAGATCGCCATCGATCTCGTCAACGAAAAGGGCGGCATCGGCGGCAAGTACAAGGTCGCTGCCGTCGCCGCCGATTCCCAGAGTAAGCCTGAAGTCGCGATCAACGAGGCGGTACGCCTGATCGACCAGGAGAAGATCGACATCATCAACGGCGTCTATGCGAGTTCGCACGCGGTGCCGCTCGCGGCCAAGGTCGAGCAGCAGAAGAAGATCCTCTGGATCACGACCGCGGTGTCGACCGCCGTGTTCAAGGACAAGAACCTGCAATATGTCTTCCGCGCGCAGATTCACTCGGACCAGTACGGCCAGGCCTTCGCCGGCTTCATCGCCGAACATGCCAAGGCGAAACTCGGGATGGAGCCCAAGGACGTCAAGGTCGCGCTGATCCACGAGGATGGCCCCTACGGCGTCGGGGTCGCCGCCGCCGACGAGGCCTATTCCAAGGAGGCCGGCCTTCAGGTCGTGCTCCGCGAAGGTTATTCGGCGTCCGCGCCCGACCTCTCGGTGCTGGTGACGAAGCTCAAGCGTGCCCGGCCCGACGTGATCTCGCATGCGGGATACAATCCTGATATCACGCTGTTCCTGCGCCAGGCGCGCGAGAACGGCCTCAAGTTCAAGATGCTGTTCGGCGCCGGCGCCGGCTACAGCCAGCTCGACAAGCTGCGCGCCACCTTCGCCGCGGACATCGACCATTTCTGCAATATCGATCCGGTGCCAGCGCAACTGCTCGATGCCAGCAAACTGGCGCCCGGGATCGGCGATCTCACCAAGACAATGGTCGCACGCTACAAGGAGAAGACCAACGCGACCGACGTGCCGCCGCACTGCTCGATGGGCTTCAACCAGACCTGGATCCTGCTCAACAGCGTGCTGCCCGTCGCCAAGGACAAATACGGCGGCTTCAATCCCGATGCCATTCGCAAGGCCGCGCTCGACGTCGACATCCCGCCGGGCGGCACGATCCAGGGCTACGGCGTCAAGTTCTTTCCGCCGGGCACCCCGCTCGCCGGCCAGAACGAGCGCTCGACCCCGGTCGTGATGCAAAATGCCGGTCAGCATATCTCGGTGGTTTGGCCGACCAATATCAGGACGCAGGACCCGGTATTCCCGCTGCCGAAATCGTCGGTCTACGCGGCGTAGGCATAATCTCTTTCCCTCTCCCTTGTGGGAGAGGTGGACGCGATGCGCAGCATCGCGGACGGGTGAAGGGTCTCTCCCGGCGCGTACGCCTCTCACATTTTGAGTCAGGGGATAGAACCCCTCATCCGGCGCGCTGCGCGCCACCTTCTCCCACAAGGGGAGAAGGGAGGAGATCAACTTACAGCGTCACGCGCCGGCCCTCTTCGGCGGCCCAATAGCCGGCGTAGTTGACCTTGATCGTCTCAAAGGCCAGCGCGAGGTCCGCCAGCGGCTGCCGGCCCGTCGCGACGCATTCCATGAAATCCTGGATTTCCTGCAGATAGCCGCGCGTCCATTCCTCTTCCAGGCAGACATATTGCCAGCCGGTCTTGCGATCGACCTTCTCGGTGATGTAGACGCTCGCGAGCTTTTCCTCGCTGGTCTGGTAGCTCATCATGTGATTGTTCGGCGTAATGTTGGCGAACAGCGCCCCGCCGCTGGTATAGGTCTCGATCAGATTGCGCACGCCGCCCGCGATCATGTCGCCGGAGAAGATGGTCGCCTTGGTGCCGTCGGAGAAGGTGATGGTGAGCGTGCCCCAATCCTCGACATCTACAGGATTGGATTTGATGACGCCCCGTTCGTCCGGCCGCAGGCACGCCGCGACATTGCCGACGTCGCACGTCACGCTGGCGACGCTGATCTTCTCGTTGCGCGCCTTGGCCTCGATTTGCTTTAGATAGAGCACCGCCGAAAGCGGATGGCATCCCATCCGGATCAGCGACCCGCCGCCGGTCATCGCCCATTGCGCGGCATGCGCCGCATGCGAGCCGCTGTGGCTCTCCTCACCCTTCATGAACAGGATCTTGTCCCTGGTGGCGCGGAGGATCTCCACGGTCTTGGCGACCGCCGGCGCGTAGATCCAGTCTTCCGCATACATGAAAAGCCTGCCGGTGTTCTCGATCGCCGCGCGGGTCTTTTCCATTTCCTCCAGCACGCGCTGGTACATCAGCGCCTTCGACACATGCTTGCCGATCGGCGCCTTGTCACCGTCGTGCCCGAAATAGCCTGCGAACGGCTTTTCGCAGATCACATGCTTGCCGGCCTGCATTGCCTCGACGATCATCGAGGCGTGCAGATTGGGCGGCGTGCAGATGTCGATGACATCGAGCTCGCCATCCGCGATCAGGTCGCGAAAGCTTCGATACGCCGTCGAAATCTGGTGCCGGCGGGCAAATTCGAGCACGTGATCGCCCCTCGCCGCGACAGCCCTCACCTCCACGTTCATGCCGTAGACGCGCCTGTACGCGTACATGTGCAGTTCGGAAACGAAGCCGCAACCGGCCAGACCGACCCTGATCTTTGCCATGGCGGTTACCTCCAATAGTCGGTCGATAGCCACCGGCCCCAGTCTCGTGACGGACGACGTGGCTGCTGCGGAATGAGCCGGTGATGGGCAACGTGATTTTCGGCTCGCGACAAGCGTCGTTTAGCAGTTTTCCGTTTTGCGCCCAAGAGCGGGGCCTATTCGCCCTTCAGCCCCGCCTCGCGGATCAGCGCGCTCCACTTGCGCGTCTCATTGTCGATGAACGCGCCGAACTCAGCGGCCGTGCCGCTGCGCGCTTCCAGCCCCTGGACCAGCAGCTTCTGCTTCACGTCGGGATCGGCCAGCGCGCGAATAATTTCGGCCTGCAGCCGATCGACGATCGCGCGCGGCGTGGCGGCGGGCGCCATGAAGCCGAACCAGCCGGCAGCGATGACATTGGGAAAGCCTTGCTCGCGCAAGGTGGCCGCCTCAGGGTAGATCGCGCTGCGCTCGGCCGAGGCCACTCCGAGTACACGCAACGCGCCGCTCTGGATGTGCGGCAGGGCGGTGCTGATCGCGGTGAGTGTGGCGTCGATGCGGCCTGCCAGCAGTTCGGTGTAAGCCATATTATCGCCGCGGAAGGGAACGTTGAGGCCTTTGACGCCGGCATCCCGAAACAGCAGCTCGGCGGCCAGATGCGGCTGCGAGCCCGCGCCCGGAGAACCGAAGGTCAGGCCGTCCGGTTTCGATTTTCCGTAGGCAATCAGCTCCTGCAGGTTCTTGAACGGCGCCTGCGCATTGACGATCAGGAAGATCGGCGCAACGACCGCCATCGCCACCGGCTGCAGATCCTTGCGGTCGTAATTCAGTTTCCCGAACAGGGCCTCGGCGGTCGCGAACGGTGCCGCCGCGTAGAGAAACGTGTATCCGTCCGGTTGCGCACACGCGACCAGTTCATTGGCGACGCGCGTGCCCGCGCCCGGCTTGTTTTCGACGATGAGTTGCTGGCCAAGGCCACGCGCCAGCTGCTCGGCCAGAATGCGCAACGAGATGTCGTTGGCTCCACCCGCGCCGTAGGGCGAGACCAGCCGCACCAGACGCGTCGGCCAATCGGGCTGCGCGAACGCCTCGTGGCCAACACCTGCACAGAGAAAGCCGGCCGCAGTGCCGAGCAAAATCCGGCGCGTGACGTTCATGATGTCTCCTCCGAATTGATAGACCGCGGAATTCGGCCGCGCAGCCCGGCGCGTTCGCGTCGCAGTCATTAGGCCGCGTTGGTGCGGCCCTTTGGCCGGATCATGGATACCCGCCTCCTATAGGACAATGCGTATTTTCTGGCCGATTGATCGTCTATGCTTATGAATGCGGAGACGGAGAATTTCGGGAGAAACCGCATGGCGATGGATGTGACACTGCGGCAGCTGCGCGCCTACGTTGCCGTGCTGGAAGCCGCCAGCTTTTCGGAAGCTGCCAAGGCCATGCACCTGTCGCAGGCGGCGCTCAGCGGGCTGATCAAGGAGCTCGAGAACCGCGTCGGCGTCCGCCTGCTGGAGCGCAGCACGCGCAGCGTTGCCCCCTCTGTCGTGGGTGAGGCGTTCGAGCCGATGGCGCGACGTGTGCTCGCAAGCCTCGATGAAGCGCTGGAGAGCCTGACCAACCTCAAGGAATTGCGCCGCGGACTGGTGCGCGTTGCGGCCCCCGAGACCTTATCCTGTACGCTGCTGCCGGAGCTGATCGCGAACTACAATGGCCTACACCCCGGCGTCGATGTGCGCTTCGACGATGTGCCGATCCAGCAGGTGCTGGCGCGCCTGCAGAACGGCAGCACCGACATCGGCTTCGGGCCGGCAGGCGTGATGGCGGATCCGTCGGTGGAAACCCACCTGATTTGCGCCGACCCGCTGTGGGTGGCCTTGCGTCCGGATGACCCGCTGGCGCGCGGCCGGTCGGTGAGGTGGAAGGATCTGCGCGACCGTCCCGTGATCAACTACATGCCCAATATCGCCAGCAACGTGCTGAGCCAGGTGCCGCCCCGGCATCACCCCAGGGAAATGGTGCCGGTGCACCGGGTCAACACCGCGCTGTCGATGCTGCGCGTGCGGCAAGGCGCGGTGATTTGCCCCTCGATGGCGGCGTCGCTGGTGAGCGGCTTCGGGCTAGAATTCCTGCCGCTGACGCAGCCTGCGGTGAAATGGAAGATCGCGATGTTCGCGCGGCGCCGCACGTCGCTCTCGCCCGCGGTGGCGAGCTTCCTCAACTTCACGCTGGATTTCGCCCCGAACTGGACAACAACCGGCGCCGAGAGCCGACCGGCTGAGCGCGGCAAGCGCGCCTAGTGCTGCCGAGTCGCCCGAACTACCCCCCGGGGACCAGGAATAGGCAATCTCCCATGCCAGCGCCGGCCGCGAGCCAGCGCGGCCAACGGTCGCGCCGGCATCACTTCGATGATTCCCCCGAACGTAGGGTGCTTAAGAATGCGTCGGCGGTCCAATGTGGCTTGTGGCCGGGCGCGCTTTAGTTCTAACCTTGCAGCAAAGGCGCCATAGAGCGCGGACAGGCAACAAGAACCAAACAAAACAAGATCTTTGGGAGGATCAATGAAACGCAGGATGCTTCTCGGCGGAACGATCACCGCCGCCGTGCTTGGCCTAACTTTTGGGCTTGGACTGACCTCAGCCGCGCTCGCCCAGCAGCCCCCGATCAAGATCGGCATGTCGATGGCACAGACCGGTGGCCTCGCGGGCGGCGGCAAGGCCTCGCTGCTCGGCATCGAGATCTGGCGCGACGACGTCAACGCCAAGGGCGGTCTGCTCGGCCGCAAGGTCGAACTTGTCGTCTATGACGACAAATCGAGCGCTTCGGAAACGCCGGCGATCTACTCCAAGCTTCTGGATGTCGACAAGGTCGATATCCTGTTCGCACCCTACGCGACCGTGCCGACGGCGCCGCTGATGCCGCTGGTCAAGCAGCGCGGCATGTTGCTGATGGGCAACTTCTCGTTCCAGGTCAACAGCAAGGTTGGCCACGACATGTGGTTCAACAATGCGCCATGGGGACCGGCCGACAGCTGGGCGGCATCCTTCCTCGAACTCGGCCAGAAAGCCGGCGGCAAGACCATCGCGCTGCTCGCGGCCGACCAGGAATTCGCGCAAAATCTGGCGCTGACCGCACGCGACGTCGCCAAGAAGATGAACATGCAGATCGTGTTCGACCAGGCCTATCCGCCGAGCACGGTGGAATTCTCCTCGATCCTCCGCGCCCTCAAGGCCGCCAAGCCCGACATCGTCTATGTCGCGTCCTATCCGCCGGACTCGGCCGGAATTTTGCGCGCCGTGAACGAACTCGGGATCGGCGACAACGTCAAGATCTTCGGCGGCGGCATGGTCGGCCTGCAGTTCGGCGCGGTCATGGAAAATCTCGGCTCGCTGCTCAATGGCGTCGTCAACTACAACACCTGGCTGCCGGAACCGAACATGTACAACGAAGGCACCAAGGCGTTCTTCGAAACCTACACAAAGCGCGCCGTCGAAGCCAAGGTCGATCCGCTCGGCTATTATCTGGCGCCGTTCGGCTATGCCAGCGGCCAGATGATCGAGCAGGCGATCAAGGCCGTGGGGTCGCTCGACCAGAAGGCGCTGGCAAAGTATCTGCGCGAGAACGAGCACAAGACGATCGTCGGCCCGATCGCGTTCGCCGCAGACGGCGAGCGCAAGGAAAGCGCGACCCTGCAAGCGCAATTCCGCGGCGTCGTGGACAAGAACATCGAGCAGTTCCGCAAGCCGGGGAAACAGGTGATCCTGTTTCCGGCCAAGTTGAAATCCGGTGATCTCATCAGCCCGTTCGAGGCGGCCCGGAAATAAACATCACAGCTGATTTGCGGACCATGGCGCGCCGACTCCGGTCGGCGCACCTGCGCCCCAAGCAATTTGAGTGGGATAGGCAGGGCGTGCGCGAACCGGGAAAGCGGCGGCTCAGGAGCGGGTCAAGGGGGACCTTACGTGTTTTCGTTTGAACTGCTGCTCGATGCGCTGGTGCTCGGGGTGCTGCTCGGCTGTTTCTATGCGGCCGTCAGCCTTGGGCTCTCCGTCGCGTTCGGCCTGCTCGACGTTCCCCACGTCGCGCACCCGGCCTTTCTGGTGCTCGCGTCCTACGCCGTATATGTGCTCAACGAGTTTTATGGGATCGATCCGCTGCTGGCGGGGCTGCTGATCACCCCGTTCCTCTTCGTTTTCGGCCTCGCCGCCTACCGCCTGTATTATGAGACGTTCGAAAAGCGCGGCAGCGACGCCGGCGTGCGCGGCATCGCGTTCTTTTTCGGCATCGCCTTCATCGTCGAAGTGCTGATCATCCTGCAATTCGGCGTCGACCAGCGCTCGGTGACGGCGACCTATATCGGCAAGGCCTGGCGGATCGGCGACATGCGGATTCCGTTCCGGCTGGTGGTCGCATTTGCGGTCGCCGCTGTGCTGACGATCCTGCTGGCGCTCTATCTGTCGAAAACCTTCATGGGGCGCGCGATCCGCGCGGTCGCGCAGGACCAGGAGGCGCTGCGGCTGATGGGCGCCAATCCGATCCGGATCAAGCAATGGGCGTTCGGTATCGCGACCGCCGTGCTCGGGATTGCCGGCGCTCTGCTCATCATCGTCGCCCCGGTCGATCCGACGCTCGACCGCACTTATATCGGACGGACATTCTGCGTCGTCGTCATGGCCGGGCTCGGCAGCATGACCGGCACGCTGGTTGCCGCCATCATCCTCGGTGTCGCCGAATCGATCGTGCTGACCCTGTTCGGCGCCTCCTGGGCCCCCGCCATTTCCTTCGCGATGCTGCTCGGCGTTCTCGCCGTGCGGCCGCAAGGCCTGTTCGGCAGGCGATCATGAAGCGCAACGGCATCTTTTTCTGGGTCGGCGCGGCGGTCTTTCTGATCGTCATTGCCCTGATGACAAAGTTCATCAGCAACGAATACCCGTTCTTCGCCGGCTACGTGATCCTGCAGTTCATCGTGCTCGCTGTTGCCTGGAGCATCCTCGGCGGCCATGCCGGCTACGTGAATTTCGGCACCAGCGCGTTTTTCGGCATGGGCGTCTACACGGCGGTGTTCCTGTTCAAGGTGGTCGGCGCGCCGCTCGCCGTGCAGATCGCCGCCGCCGCCGCCGTCGGCGCGCTGATGGGCTTTGCGCTCGGCCTGCTGACCCTGCGCATGCAGGGCATTTTCTTCTCGATCGCGACGATTGCGGTGACGATCGTGATCGAGACCTCGATCACCAACTGGCGCTATGTCGGCGGCGCGGCCGGCATCCAGTTGCAGCGGCCGCCGGTGACCTGGCCGTTCTCCGGCTATGTGCAGATGCTGTTCTTCGTCCAGGCGCTGCTCGTGGTGCTGGCGGTTGTGATCTCGCGCTACATCCAGAATTCGTGGATCGGCCGCGGCCTGCAGGCGCTGCGGGACGACGAGCTTGCCGCGGAATGCACGGGTGTTCCGACCCTGCGGCTGAAAGTGCTGGCGTGTGTGATCTCCGGCGCGCTGATGTGCGCCGCCGGCGCACCCGCCGCGATGTACCTGCAATATGCCGACCCGTCGTCCGCCTTCAATCTCAATTACTCGGTCTCGGTGCTCGCGATGTCGCTGATCGGCGGCACCGCGCATTGGGCGGGCCCGATCGTCGGCGCCATCCTGCTGGGCTCGACCCAGCAATTGCTGACGGTGACGATCTCCTCGGAAGTGAACGTGCTGGTGCTCGGCGTCATGCTGGTGCTGTTCGTGGTGGCCGCACCGGAGGGACTGATCGGCCTGTTTCGCAGGGTTCGCCGCCATCGCAAGGAGGGCAAGCAATGACGCCCCCCGACGCCAACGCCCCCCTGCTGCGGATATCCGGGCTTACAAAACGCTTCGGCGGCTTCACCGCGCTCGACAATGTCAGCGTCGATATCAGCCCCGGGGAGCGGTTTGGCCTGATCGGTCCGAACGGCTCGGGAAAGACGACGCTGATCAACTGCATCTCCGGCGCGTTCCGCACCGAGCCCGGCACCGTGCTGTTCCGAGGCGAGGACGTCACGCAGTTGCAGGCGCATGTCCGCACCCGCCGCGGCATTGCCCGCAGCTTCCAGATTCCGCGGCCGTTCAAGAGCATGACGGTGGTCGAAAACCTGATGGTGGCGCTCGATTTCGCGGTGGCCGCGGATCCGCTCGTCTCGGCTGCGCACCGGCACGAGACCGCGATGTCGATCCTGTCCGGGATGGGTCTTGCCTCCAAGGCCAATGCATCTGCCACCACGCTGAGCCAGGTGGAGCTGCGCAAGATGGAGCTCGCCCGTGCGATGGCGACGCGGCCAAAGCTGCTGATTTCCGACGAGGCGATGGCTGGCCTCTCCTCTTCGGAAGTCGACGAAGTGCTTGATCTGCTGATGAGCCTTGCGGACCATGACATCACCGTCATCATGATCGAGCACATCATGCAGGCGGTGATGCGTTTTTCGCAGCGGGTGATGTGCCTCGACGCCGGTAAGATCATCGCGATCGGCGCGCCAAACGACGTCATGGCCAACCAGCGGGTGCAGGAGGCCTACCTTGGCACTTAGCCTCGCGATCTCTGACATCGATGCCGGCTACGGCGCCGTCAAGGCGCTGCGCGGCGTCTCGCTCCATGTCGAGGCCGGCGAGACCGTCGCCTTGCTCGGCACCAACGGCAACGGCAAGAGCACACTGATGAAGTGCGTCGCCGGACTGGTGCGGCCACAGCGTGGAACCATGCAGCTGACGATCGACGGCACCACGCACGATCTGACCAGATTGTCGCCGGAAGCCATCGTCGATCTCGGCGTCGCGATGGTGCCGGAGGGACGACGGTTGTTTCCCAAACTGACCGTGCTGGAAAACCTGATGCTCGGCGCCTTCCGCAAGGCGGCCCGGCGCGACATCGACAAGAACCTGGCACAAGCCTTCGAAACCTTTCCGGTGCTGAAGGACCTGCAGAAGCAGCTCGCCGGCACCATGTCCGGCGGCCAACAGCAGATGCTCGCGATCGCGCGCGCGCTGATGTCATCGCCGCGCCTGCTGCTGGTCGACGAGCCGTCCGTCGGACTGTCGCCGCTACTGGTCTCGCAAACCATTGCCAAGATCGGCGATCTCAATCAGCGCCTTGGCCTCACCGTGCTGATGGCGGAGCAGAACTTCAACCAGGCGATCCGCATCGCCAATCGCGGCTACATCATCGTGCACGGCGAGATCGTCGTCGCGGCTGGTTCCGTCGATGAACTGAAGGGCAACGACATCGTCAAGCGGCTCTACCTCGGCGGCATAGCCTGATGGCGCAAGACGGCGCGCACGCGCCGTTGTAAAATCGGCGGCCTGACCGGAGCAACCCGCCAATGCGTCTCCTGAGCGAAGACTTCCCCTTGGGCCTGCCCGCCGGACCCGTATTCCCCAAAGCCTACCCCGAGGTCGAGCCGGACGCATTGTCCAACGTCGAGCTGTTCCTGCAGGGCCAGCCGTTCGACATCTACGCAAAACTGCGTGCGGAAGCGCCGGTGGCGTGGCAGCGCGAGGGCAATAACGGTCCAGGCTTTTGGGCGTTGACCCGATATAACGACGTGATGCGCGTCGATGGCGATCCCAAGACGTTCTCGTCGCAGAAGGGCGGTATCCTGATGGCCTACGGCCCGCCCGAAACGCGTCATCCCCTGCTGTTTCGCGCCTCCGTCGACGCCATGATCAACATGGATGCGCCCTGGCACCTGCAGCTCCGCAAGGAGCATATGCCCTATTTCACGCCCGGCTACCTCGCCGGCATCCGGGAGAAAGTGGCTGCCGAGACTACGCGGCTGATCGACGACATGGCCGGCCTTGGCGAATGCGACCTCGTCGAGACGCTGTCGTCCCGCCTGCCGCTGTTCACGCTGTGCGAAATCCTCGGCGTGCCCCCGTCGGACCGGCCGAAATTTTTGGACTGGATGCATTATCTCGAAGTGGCCGGCCACGTCGCGGCAACCCAGCGCAAAAATCCGCAGCCGACGCCGGAGTTCATGGCGTTCGTCAAGGCGTTCAACGAAAACGTTGCCGAGATGTTCGCATATGGCCAGCACATGCTGCAGAAGCGCCGCGCCGATCCCAAGCCCGACCTGATGAGTGCGATCGCGCGCGCCACCATCGACGGCGAATTGCTGCGCGACGAATATCTCGACGGCTCATGGCTGTTGATCGTGTTCGCCGGCAACGACACCACACGTAATTCGATTTCCGGATCGATGAAGCTGCTCACCGAATTTCCCGACCAGAAGCGCAAGCTGATGTCTGATCTTTCGCTGCTGCCCAACGCGGTGGATGAATTGATCCGGATGATCAGCCCGGTGATCTACATGCGCCGCACCGCCGCGGAAGATACCGAGATCGGGGCGCAGAAGATCGCCGCCGGCGAAAAAGTCATCATGTATTACGGCGCGGCCAACCGCGATCCCGCCATCTTTCCCGATCCCGACCGGCTCGACATCCGCCGCGCCAACGCGTCGAAGAACATCGCCTTCGGCTTCGGACCGCATGTCTGCATCGGCAAGCGTGTCGCTCAGCTGCAGCTCGAGGAAGTCTATCGCCAGCTGCTGACGCGACTGCCGGATATCGAATATTCCGGCGGCATCGAAATGGCGCCGAACAATTTCGTTCACGCCATCCGCAAGCTGCCGGTGCGGTTTACTCCGCAGCGCTCGATCTGAGCGCACGCTGCACCGATGGTCGCGCGTTCGAGGCAAACACGATCCCCTCATAACCCTTCGCGACCACGTCGTTGATGGCGGCGACGTATTTCGGCGTGCCGCCATTATAGACGAAATAGCGGACCTTGCCGTGTTCGTGCCCGGGGACGTTGGAGTTGTAGCCGGTGAACCATGACTTGGCCTTCCGCATCAGCATGATGGCGTACATCTTGGTGACATGCGCGCTCCAGCGCTCCTGTGCCGCAAAGGTCGGATCGGCGCTGGTGTAGCCGCGATCCCACATGTGTTGGAGCAGGTCGGTGCACCAGTTGACGCCGGTTTCGATGCCGCGCGGAAAATTGGTGGAGGCCGAACCGCTCTGCGGTCCGGTCGGCATCAGCAGATTTGGAAAACCGTGAACCAGCATGCCGAGGAAGGTCGACGGGCCGTCCTGCCATTTGTCGAACAGTTTTTCGCCGCCGATGCCGCTGATGTCGATCTGGTCGAACGCGCCGGTGATGGCGTCGAAGCCGGTCGAGTAGATGATGATGTCGAAATCATAGTCACGCACGGACGTGCGCAAGCCGGTTTCGGTCACGCGTTCGAGCGGCGTCTCGCTGATATCGACGAGATGCACGTTGTCGCGGTTGTAGGCCTCGAAATAGTTCGTCTCCAGCGGCACGCGCTGCACGCCGAAACCATGATCCTTCGGGATTAATTTCTCCGCGGTCACGGGATCCTTGACGCGGCGGCGGATGCGTTCGGCGATGTAGGCGGAGAACTCGGCGTTCGCCGCTTCGTCGGTAAAGATTTCACGGAAATTGCTGAGCCAGATCCCGAACCCGGGCTCATCGTAAAGCTTCTCCCACAGTGCCAAACGCTCCTCGCGCGTCACCTCGTAGAAACCGCGCCGGTCCGGCTCGTGCTCGAAGCCGCCGGGGCTGCGGGCGCAGGCCGCGAAGATGTCGTCATAGCGCGCGCGGATGTCGGCCATCTCCTCATCCGAGATCGGTCCATTGTTGAGCGGCGCCGCCCAGTTCGGCCGGCGCTGGAACACGGTCAATTCGCCGACCTTGTCGGCGATCTCGCCGATCACCTGGATCGCGGTGGCGCCGGTGCCGATGATGGCGACCTTCTTGCCGGCCATTTCGACCGGCTCGTGCGGCCAGTAGAAGGTATGGAACGAGCGGCCCTTGAACGATTCCATGCCTTCCAGCCGCGGCAGTGTCGGCGTCGAGAGCAGGCCGATCGCCAGGATGACGAACCGGCACGTCAGTTCGCGGCCATCCGCGACTCTGAGCCGCCAGAGGTGCTCCGCCTCGTCGAACTGCGCAGCTTCGACCTTGGCGTTGAACTGCATGTATTTGCGCAAATCGAATTTGTCGGCGACGTGGTTGAGATAGCGCAGATTTTCGGGCTGGCCCGAGAAGCGTTCCTTCCAGTGCCACTCGTTGAGCAATTCCCGCGAGAAGGAATAACCATAGGTGTAGCTCTCGGAGTCGAAGCGCGCGCCCGGATAGCGGTTCCGATACCAGGTCCCGCCGAGATCGGGGGCGCCATCCAGCATGGTAGCATCCACCCCGAGATCGGCCAGCCGCTTGATCTGATAGATGCCGGCGACGCCGGCGCCGATCACGATCACTTCGTAGTGCGACTTGTCGCGGCGAGCCTTGTCGGGGGGAGTTTTGTCAGGGGGAGTCTTGGTCCCTTCGGTCATGTTCCACCCGGTCTTTGTTCTTTTTGGCAACGACGGCGCTTGTGCCCCACTATATCAATAATCCGCGCTTTGCACTTGCGTCAGGATGCCAGACCTGCGCCTGACGGCTTTACCTCGCAGCGGCCGTTCCGTACCCTGTTGGCTCCAAGGAAAAGAAAGCAGCAGCATGCGCGACCAGTTCAGCAACACCCAGCAGATCCGCAAACCCGCGGTCACCTCCACCGGCGGCATCGTCGCCGCGCAATCGGGCAAGGCCGCCAAGGTCGGCGCCGAAGTGCTGGCGGCGGGCGGCGACTGCGTCGATGCCGTGATCGCGACCACGTTTGCGCTGGGCGTGCTGGAGCCGTGGATGAGCGGGCTCGGCGGCGGCGGCGCGATGGTGCTCTACCGCGCCCGCGAAGACCGTTATGAGGTGATCGACTACGGCATGCGGGCGCCGCTCAGCCTTCGGCTGGAGGATTATCCGCTGAGCGGCGGGGCGGCGTCCGATTTGTTTCCGTGGGCGCGGGTCAAGGACGACCGCAACATTCATGGTCCAGGCTCGATTGCGGTGCCGGGCGTGGTCGCCGGCATGGAGGAAGCGCATCGCCGCCACGCAAAAATGCCGTGGCAGGAATTGCTCGCGCCCAGCATCGCACTCGCCGGTGAAGGCCTCGCGGTGGACTGGTGGACCACGCTGATGATCGCGAGTGCGGCCGCTGACTTGCGCCGCTATCCCGCCAGCGCTGCCGCCTATCTCGTTGATGGATTACCGCCGAATGCGCCATGGGGGATCAAGACCCGGGTACGCCTGTCGCAGGACCGGCTGAAAGCCACGATGGTGCATCTGGCGGCGCAAGGCCCGCGCGATTTCTACCAAGGCGATCTGGCGCGCAGCCTTGCCGCCGATGTGCGAGACGCCGGCGGCGCCCTGTCGGTCGAAGACCTGATGCCGTTCAAGGCTTATTTGCGCGAGCCGCTGGCGATCCCTTACCGCGGCGGAAAAGTCTTTGCGACGCCGGAACTCACCGCTGGACCGACGCTGGCGCGTACGCTGCATCTGCTGCAGCAAAACTTGCAGCCTGCGAAGAGCGGACCGGATGCCGCGGCCTACACTGCCTATGCCGAAGCACTGCAATCAGCCTACCGCGAACGCCTGAAGGACATGGGCGATGCCGACGGAAGGCGCGCGCTCGGCGCCGAAGCGCTGGCACCGGCCTGCACCACGCATTTCTCGGCGGTCGACCGCGACGGCAACATGGCGGCGGTGACGCAGACGCTGCTGTCGAGCTTCGGCTCCAAATTCGTTTGCCCGCAAACCGGTGTCACCATGAACAACGGCATCATGTGGTTCGATCCGGCGCCGGGCGCGCCGAATTCGCTGGCGCCAGGCAAGCGCTGTCTCACCAATTACACGCCGGTGCTGGCGCAGGCCGCCGACGGCCGCCGCACCGCCATCGGCGCCTCGGGCGGTCGGCGCATTCTGCCGGCGGTGACGCAGCTTCTGTCTTTCGTGATGGACTACGGCATGGATCTGGATGCGGCGATCCACCAACCGCGGATCGACGCCAGCGAAGGCGCGGTCGTGATCGGCGATGTACGGCTGCCGGCGGCGGTTCGGGAAACACTCGGCGCGCGCTTCGACTACGAGGAAGCGCGTATCCAGACCGTGCCGATGAAATTTGCCTGCCCGAGCCTGGTGCTGCGCGATGGCTTGACCAACAGCGGCGCCACCGAGGTGTTCCAGCCCTGGAGCGAAGCAGTCGCGGAAGCGTAACGCGACAATCGCAAAGGATGCGGCGCCATGCGAAAAGTCTGGATCGAGGCGGCGCTGAACGGCGCCTGGAGCCGCAAGCTTCAGCCGGGCATTCCCGATACGATCGAGGCGATCATCGCGGAAGGTATCGCCTGCGCCAGTGCCGGCGCCACCATCGTCCACATCCATGCCTATGACGGTGGCGGGCCGCAAACCGAAGATTGGCAGGTCTACGCGCGCATCATCGAAGGCATCCGCAACGAGGTGGACATTCCGATCTATCCGTCCTACCCGGCGTTCACGACGTCAGATCCAGATGCCGATATCGCCGACCCAACCGTTCGCTTCGCCCACATCGAAGAACTGGCCGCGCGCGGCCTGATCGACTTCACGCTCGTCGATCCCGGCAGCGTCAACTTCACGCACACCAAAACGACGTCGGACGCCAGCCCCGCCGGCACCTACATGAACCCGGAGAGCCACGTCCGGTATGCACTCGATTTGACAAAACGTTACGGCCTTCATCCGGATTTCGCAATTTACGAGCCCGGCTTCACGCGCGCCGGCGCATCGCTCGCGCGCGCGGCGGGCTGCAAGGCCCCGATTTATCGCCTGATGTTTTGCGAAGGTGTCGCCGTCGGCTTTCCGCCGCGGCCGTACGCGCTTGCCGCCTATGCGGCGTTGCAGGAGGAAGTAGCCCCTGCGGCGCCGTGGATGATTGCGGCAGTCAACGCCGACATCCGCCCGTTGATCGGCGCGACGGTCGCGCGCGGCGGCCATATCCGCGTCGGTCTTGAGGATGCACCGCTGGGCACGCGTTCTACCAACCTCGAACTGGTCGAGGAGGCGGTGCGGATGGTGCGCGAGGCGGGCGCCGAGCCGGCTACTCCCGCCGAGATGCGGCAGGCACTGGCGGCGTTAGGCTGAGGCAAATGGTAAAGCGTCAGCCGCTCACGATTCAAGCGAGAGCATGGGAACATCGAGGAAGTAAACGAAGCCGCTCGGCTCATAGGTTAATCTGACGCTGCCTTTGAGCTGCCGACCGAGCGTCTCGATCAGGCGTGTGCCGAAACTCTGTCGCGTCGGAGCCGCAACCGGCGGACCATCCTGCTCTTTCCAGGTCAAATGCAGTCGTGATGCCGGCGCGTCCACGGCCCAGCTGATCGCCACGCGACCGGCGGGCACCGACAACGCGCCAAATTTCGTGGTGTTGGTGCAGAGCTCGTTGAGGGTCATCGCGATCGCAATGACCGCACCTGATGCGATCTGCACGTCAGGCCCTTGAACCGAAAACCGCGGCGTGTCCGGATTATCGAACGGTTCGGTTGCGCCGTGGACGATTTTTCTTAAGTCAGCACCGGTCCAGCGCGCCAGCAACAGCAGGTCATGCGCCCGGCCGAGCGCCAGCAAACGGCCTTCGATCGCATGCTGCGCATGCTGCGTGCTCGGCGCGTTGCGAAGGCTTTGCGACGCGATGGCGCCCACGGTTGCGAGCGTGTTCTTGATGCGGTGATGAAGCTCTTCCAGGATCAGTTTTTGCAGCTTGTCGGAAGCTTCGCGCTCCTTGGCATCGATGCCGGCCTGCTCAAGCAGCGTCTCGGCACTGAGCTTGGCCTGCGTCAGCAACAGCCGGAGGCTGACGTTTTCAGCCGCCAGCTCCTCCTGCGGTGACGTGGGATCGGACACCTCGAGGGAGGCATACGGATCATGGTTGGTTTTGAACATCGACAACGAATACCACCATATGTCCGGTTCCGGACATTTCTTTGTGCTAATGATTCAGCCGTCTGACCTTTGCGATGCAGAAATCATAAGTATTTCCTGCCGATTTCAGGCCCGGCCGAGCATCTCGCGCATTCCCGCGATAATTTCGTCGGATTGCAGCGGTTTCCCGAAAAACCGGCTGTCCAGCGGAATCTCGCTCCTGGACAATTTCAGCTGCCCGGACGCCAGGATGATCTTGATCGGCGGCCAGCGCTCGTGAACGGCGTGCGCCAGCTGCAGCCCGTTCATGCTGCCCGGCATCTGAACGTCGGTGAGCATCAACGCGATATCGGACCGCGACTGCAGAATGGCCATGGCCTCGTCCGCATCCACGGCCTCGACCGAGAGGTAACCGGCGTCTTCCACCATATCGATCACCCGCATGCGCAGCATCATCTCGTCTTCAACGACGAGCACGACGTGCGGAAGGCGGGAATGATCCATCGGCATCATATATGGCTCATCGGTGCGCTGTGACGAGACGGGCCTCGCGAACGGCCACACCCGATTCTGTATCGCGCAGACAGGAAGATGGGATGTCGGGCCAGATCTGGCTGGCGCAATTTCCAGCAACCGAGGGGCTGGCCAGCCGGTCTGCCTTGGACAACGCAACGGCTTCGCCGGTTTTGACGGCGGGCGCGAAGCCGGCCAGCGCCATCACCGATGTGCCCAGCAGTGCGAGTATCGCGAACGCCGAGATAGATTTCATCATGTTGGGCTGCTGACTGTGGCGGATCGCCGATCCCGCTGCGCTTGGGGATCGGTTGGCAACGGCGCTGCGGAGGCAGAGTTCCGCAACGGCGACTTATATTTACACCGCCGCGCTTGCCCATTGAGGCAAGTGTCGATCCCGGCCCGCGCAGCGGCGCTGTCAACTATGGGCCGCGTCGCGGCCTCGGCCATCAGTTGCGAAAATCGATGCTGCGCAGGATGATGCCGGGAGGCGTGCCCTCGAATTCCCGCGCCTGGAATTTGCGCGAGGCGCATTGTTCGATCCGGTCACGCAGCCGGACGAACTGTTCTTCACGCCGTTCCGGCGCCGTCCGCGACACACGCTCAAGGTCATCCATCGCCGACGCGCTGACGGCGCAGGGGACTTCCCTGCCGTCGTCCATCATGGAAAACTTCAGTACCATGCGATCGTATTCGTAACCGCCGATGCTGCCACGCGCGAGCGTCATCGGGCGGCCCTCACCAGTCGAAACCAGCGTCCCATCGATCTCTCCACTCAACTCGCCACCATCTTCTTCTTCGCCGGCGGCGGATTGATTTCGGCGATCCGGCGCAGGCAGTCGGCTTCGGAATCATGCGGGCCCGACACGAAGGTGCCGCTGACCTTGGTCGAATACCAGCCGGACACGACACCGAGGCGAGCCGATTCTTCTGTCTTGACGTGACGGGGCGAGAGATTTTGCATCAGGTGCTTTCGGTTGGCCGCTCGAACACGAGTCGAACGCGCTGGAAGAAGTCTTCAACTTGTCGAATCTGAACGTTCGTCAGGTCTCCTCCCCGGCGAGCCGGGTGAGATCCGCGAGCACCGCGGCGACGAGGTCGCGGTGATGCGTGTCCGATGGCGCGAGGCTGGCCGAATAGAGATTGAGGACGTAACGGGCCTTGGCTACCGCTTCGGACCATGACGCTGCCGGCACCGCAAGGAGTTGGATTTCAAGAACGCCCTGCTTGTCCCGCAACAGTTTCGCATTGGCCTCGACGTCGGCGAGCACGCGGCGGATATCGGTTGCCTTCTGCGCCGCCATGCCACGATGCTTGTCGAGCTCAATCGGGATCTCAGTCACGCGGCGCGCTCGCATCGATGCGCTGCGCATCCGACAGATCGACCGAACTGATCGAGATCATTTCAGTCGAGGAATGCCGCGGTGGCGCACCGGGAACCATGATCATGGTGGCGACGCGCCGAAAGCAGGGAAACGACAGCCCCTCAATCATCTCCTCATCGGTGACGACTTCGTAAGCGCCCGGCGCAAGCAGGCGATCGATTCCCTTGATGCGAAACGGGTGCCTGAAATGAACTGTTTCCCGTCGCGAGCGCATCGTCATGGCAACAGACCTGCTCGTCTGCGCACGGAACCATCGGATTGTTCGGACATCGGCGCAGCGTGCGCGCTTTTGCGGCAATTAGCTATCGTTTTCTCTGCCAGCAGGCGCATTTGAGCGAATAAAGCAGCAAAAGCCTTGTATTCGGCGGTTTCGTAGCCATTTCGAGCCAACACCCTCAGGAAAGTATTTCGAATGAAGCTGCGTGTCGGATTCGAAATGCTCTACGATTTTCCGCAACCAACCCCGATGATCATGGTGTTGGGCACGCATTTCACGCGCGCCTCCGACGTCATCGTGCCGGACTTCCTGACCACCACGCCCGCGGTGGAGATCACCCCCTATCGCGACATGTTCGGCAATTGGTGCAGCCGTATGGTGGCTCCAAGCGGCCGCGTCCGCCTGGCCGCCGATGGCATCGTTCGCGACTCCGGCCTGCCCGATCCGACGTTCCCTTCGGCGATCCAGCATGCGGTCGAGGATCTGCCCGCGGACACTCTGGTCTATCTGCTCGGCAGCCGTTATTGCGAGACCGACCGGCTGTCGGAAATCGCCTGGCAATTGTTCGAGAAGACGCCGCCGGGCTGGGCGCGGGTGCAGGCGATCTGCGATTTCGTCCACCGCCACATCGCGTTCGGCTACGAGCATGCGCGTGCCACCAAGACGGCGTGGGAAGCCTATAGCGAAGGCAACGGCGTCTGCCGCGACTATGCCCATCTGGCCATCACGTTCTGTCGCTGCATGAACATTCCGGCGCGCTATTGCACCGGCTATCTCAGTGACATCGGCACGCCAAAGCCCTGGGCGGCGGGGGACTTCGCCGGCTGGTTCGAAGCCTATATCGGCGGCCGCTGGCACATGTTCGATCCGCGCAACAACGTGCCGCGGATCGGCCGCGTTCTGATCGCGCAGGGACGCGACGCCTCGGACGTTCCGATCACCCAGACATTCGGGCCGAACACGCTGGCAAGCTTCAAGGTGTGGACCGACGAGGTCGCGGCATGAGCAATTCTCGCCCCGCCTGAGCCGCGACTAGCCCCTTGCGCCTCCGGCAAGATGGATGCAACTTTCGGCCGACTTGGCCGTAACTGGGACTGCATCAGCCAGGACACAGCCGCATGCGCGCCCTTGCACTCCTTGTCGTCATCCTGATCGGAATTGGATCGCCGGCCTTCGCCGACGACGTCGCCGCCGCGCAGAGCGTGATCCGCGCGCAGGAGCAGGCTTTTGGCCGCGACGATTCCGCCGCCGCCTATGCCCACGCCGCGCCTGCGATCCAGCAGATCTTTCCGCAAGCAGATATCTTCATGCAGATGGTCCGGCAGGCCTATCCACCGGTCTACCGTCACAAGAGTTTTGAATTCGGCGAAGCCCGCGCCGCCAATGGCCAGGTCGCCCAGCGCGTCCATATCGTCGACGTCAACGGCGAGGCCTGGGAGGCGTTGTACACGCTGGAACAACAACCCGACGGCAGCCTGAAGATCACCGGCTGCTCGCTGTTGAAGGCGGGTCAGGCGGTTTGAGATCGCACGCAATCTTTTACCATTGCAACCGCACGAAGTTTACGCCTTACTCGCCGCCAATGAGCGCAGCTGCGTTCTTGGTCCGAGAGGAGGCTTGAATGAAAACAGTACAGATGATGCTGGCCGAGGCCGAAGCCGAAGTGCCGCGTATCAGCCCGGATGAAGCGAAGAAACTGGTTGGCCGGGCTGACGTGCTGTTTCTCGACGTCCGTGAACCGGCCGAGGTCGCGACATCGGGCAAGGTCCCGGGCGCGCTCGCCATCCCGCGGGGACTCGTGGAATTCCGCGCCGATCCGGCTTCCGCCCAACATGACGCAGCGTTCGATCGATCCAAGACCGTGGTCGCCTACTGCGCATCAGGCGGGCGCTCGGCGCTGGTCGGCAAGACCCTGAAAGAGATGGGATACAATAACGTCCGCAACCTTGGCGGCTTCAAGGGCTGGCTGGATGCCGGCGGCGATGTCGAAAAGGGATAGTTTGCGCTAGCGCATTTTCCGTTCCGATTGAATCGGAACGGGCTTTAGATTTTTATTTGACGCGTTTTCCTGACGCGAACCGGTTTTCACTTCGCGGGAAAACGCCCTACGCCATCGCCATCCGCTGCCGCGCGCGCATCAGCAGCAGCACCATGATGGCGATGTTGACAACATTCCAGGCGACGCCGTTGGTGAACGCGGCGGCGTAGGAGCCGGTGGCGTCGAAGATCACGCCGGAAATCCACCCCCCGAACGACATGCCGAACACCGAGGCCAGGATCACGAACCCGACGCGGGTGGCGGCCTCCGAGGCCGGCATCGTCTCGCGCACGATGATGGCGTAGCTCGGCACGATGCCGCCCTGGAACAGCCCGAACATCGCCGAGATCAGGTAGAGCGAGGTCAGGCCGTCGAAGAACAGGTAAAACAGCAGCGCCGTGCCTTGCGCGACCGAGCCGATCAGGAGCGTCGGGATGCCGCCGATCTTGTCGGCGAGGAAACCCGAGCCGATCCGGCTGATGATGCCGAGGGCCAGCATCAGCGACAGCATTTCGGCGCCGCGCGCCACGCCATAGCCGAGATCATTGCAATAGGCGACGATGTGGACCTGCGGCATCGACATCGCCACACAGCAGGAGATGCTGGCAAGCCCCAGGATCACCGTGAGCGTATTGGTGGACAGTTTCAGGTCGAGACGCGGCGGCGGCGCGTTGACGTGACTGCGGCGCCCCCCCGCCCCCATCAGCAATCGCAAACCCAACAGCGCCAGCGTCATCGCCACGGCCGTGAAGATGCCGACCGCGATATGGGTGGTGCGCCAGCCATAGGTCTGCATGCCCCAGTTCACCAGCGACGGCCAGACCGCGCCGCCGATGTAATTGCCGCTGGCGGCGATCGCAACCGCAAGCCCGCGGTAGCGCTCGAACCAGTGCGAGGCTTCCGCCATCAGCGGGCCGAAGGTCGCCGCCGAAGACAGCCCGATGGCAAAATGCACGAGAATGTACGGCCAGACCGACCATGACAGGCCGGCGACGATATAGCCGAGCCCGAGAATACCGATGCCAAGCCCGATCGCGGTGACGATGCCGAAGCGGTCGGAGATCTTGCCGGTGATCACCTGGCCCAGACCGAAACCCAGCATCACCATCGTGAAGGCCAATGACGCCGTGCCCCTGGTCGCACCAAAATCCTGCTGCACCACCGGCAGCGCGACCACCACCGACCACATGCCGACGCTGCCGAGCGAGCCAATCAGCACGGCCACGGCAAGCCGGGCCCAGGCTCGGCGCGAGTCGGGAACGAACAGTTCGGAATCTCGGGTGAATTCAGAAGTAATGACCACGGCGCGTGCAACTTCTAGCGCAATTGCCTAGAGGTCAAGCCACAATGGCGCGATATTGGGCATGCAGATGTGTTGGGGGTGGAGGAAGCCCCACCCCCGACACGCGCGCCTGCTCACGCCATCTGCTGCCACAGTTTTTGCACCAGCATCCCGGCGCGCTTCTCGACCGACGCCGCGGCATCCAGCGCCATGTCCTCGCGATATCGTCCCGCGATCAGTTGCACGCCGATCGGCTTGCCCTCGTGCAGCGCGACCGGCACCACCGCGGACGGCAGGCCCAGCACGTTGATTGCGGAAATGAACCGCAAATCGTTCCAGAACATCTCGGCCACGCGTTCCAGGCTGGCCGTATCCGCGCGCGGCCCGGGCGTCGGCATCACCGTCGTCGGCGCCAGCACGACGGGGTAATCCTCAAAGAAAGCTTGCCAGGCGCGAATATGACCGCTGCGTGCCGCCGTTGCACGCATCCAGCCCGCCAGGTCGAGCGTGTTCGCCTTCAGCTTGATGCCGCCCCAGGCCGTGTGGAAATGCTCCGAGGCCACCGCCAACATTCCGGCTTCCTGCAGCACGGCGACTTCATTGACGATGATGTCGCACCAGGTTTGCCAGACGCCGTTGATATCGGGGACCTCAATTTCGCTGACGCGATAGCCCGAGCGTTCCAGATGGTCGGCGGCCTGCCGAAGTGTCGCGCGCACCGATGGATCGACGTTCATGTCGGCGGGCAGTTTCGCCAGCGCGACCTTGATCGGTCCTTTCGGTTTCGTACCCACCAGCGGTGCCGGAACCCACCAGGGATCGCGCGGATCGCGCTGGCACATCACTTCGAGGCCGAGCCTGACGTCCCCGACGCTGCGCGCCAGCGGGCCCTGCGCCGACATCAGATGCGCGAGCATCGGCCGCTCGGCGGTGGCGCTTTGATTGAAGGCGGGGATCCGGCCCTGCGTCGGCTTGATGGTGGCAACGCCGTTACAATGCGCCGGCCAGCGCAGCGAGCCGCCGATGTCGTTGCCGTGCGCGATCGTCCCGATGCCGGCCGCGACCGCCGAGCCGGCGCCGCCCGACGACCCGCCGCAGGTGATATCAGGGTCCCATGGATTGAGCGTCAGCCCGTGCAGCGGGTTGTCCGTGAAGCCGCGGAACGAGAATTCGGGCGTATTGGTCAGCCCCAGCACGACAGCGCCGGCCTTCCTGAGGTTGCGCACCACAGGCGCGTCTGACGGCGCGATGATGTTCATTTGCGCGGGGACCCCATTGGGATTGGGCCTGCCCTCGTAGTCGACGTTTTCCTTGATCGTGATCGGCACACCGTGCAGCAGGCCGAGTTCGCGGCCCTTCGCCCTTGCCTGGTCCGCCACCTTGGCGGCCCTAAGCGCTTCATCGGAAAGATCGACCACAACCGCGTTGAGCTTTGGATTGACCGCGTGCATGCGCGCGACGTGCGCCTGCGTAACCTCGACCGAAGAGATCGCGCCGGACCGGATGGCGGCAGCGGTCTCGACCGCCGACCATTGCCACACCGGCCCCTTGGGCACGGCCGGCTTGCGCGACGCGGTGTTCTTGGCCTTGGCTTTCCCCGGCTTGCTGGCCGCCTTCGCGACTTTGCCGGCGCGGGCAGAAGCTTTTTTGGTCGATTTCTTCGCGGGCGTCTTTTTCGAAGCGCGCTTCACAACTCTTGTCGCAACTCTCTTGGCCAATTCAGTTCTCCTCCAATTGCGCGGCGGAGGTTATGGGCCGGGAGGCCGCGTGTCGAGGCTTGCGCGCCGACACCACGGCTTCGTCACTCGATTGATTCAAAAGCGATCAATGAAAGACGACATTGTCCAATCGCAAGATATGCCGTGAAGCTGAACAGCGATCGAATCGAGAGGGCGCATAGGCCATTGGCATTCCGTGATCCGGATCACTTTTTGAAGGCGCGGATCGTTCAGCCTGCGCGCGGGCTCAGGGCTACCGCCCGGCCGCCCCTAACGGATTCGTGAGCGGCAATAGTGAGCCAGTTCACGATCGCCGCCGCGCGTCTCGACTTACAAGAACCATCCAACGTGGGAGCCAAACATGCCAAGAGTCCTGCGCCAAGATATCAGCCTGCGTACACATCATGATTGGGCGGTGCCGGTCGTTGTCGGCGTAGCCGTTGCATGCCTGCTCTGCTTCCTCGCCTTTTATCCGAAGGCGGCGTCACATGCATCCAGTGCCGGGCCGGCCGAAACCGTCGGTTTGGCGGCCGCGAAGCCGGAGCCAGTCGCCGCTGCAAAGAGGCCGGTCCGCTACGAAGCGACCATTGAAAACTGGAAGCGCTACCGCGCGGCAACCAAACCTGCCGAGTGAATGGACAAAGTTCTTGGGATGCTCACGCTTGTGCGCTCCCATGCGCGCGCCTGGGATATCCGCAGTCATACGGAAGGAATTTGCTACGCCCGTGTGCTATCTTGAACAGACACGTCCAGCGCATTTCGCTATCAATGTTTAAGTTTCATCACCGAAGAATATTTGGACGAGGGCCCGGCCATTGTGCCGGGCTTTTGTTTTCGTACATTCGTTAAGCTTCAGATGCCGCGGCCCCAATAGCCACACCAGCGGTGCGTATTCCATTCGATGTTCTGTTCATAATTTTGCAGCGTCGCATGTTGCGGCAGCCGCACTTCCTTGGTTGCCGGATCGAAGCATTTGCCGGCGTCGGCGGCCTTTTTCACTTCCGTGGAGAGGCCGGTCATAAAGGCGAACTGCTGCTCCATGTCCTTTCTAGTGCCGAGCCGGCCGCCGGGCCCGGGATGCCCGGGGATCTGTCGCTCCCAGTTCAGCGCCAGTGTTTTCTTCAGTGAGGCTTCCCACTCGACCGGATAGGAATCATTGACTGCCAGCCGCGACGGCACCGCACCAAGCGAATTGAAATCGACCGCGAAGATGATCTTCTCCTTGGGCAGCAACATCACCAACGACGAGTCGGAATGGTTTCGCCCGGTATAGACGAGTTCGATCCGGGTGCCGCCGAGAATGATGGCGCGTTTGCCGTCGACGACCTGATCGGGAATGACGACATCGGGGCTTTTCAGGACGGCCAGCCGCTCCTTGGCCCGCCGATGCGCGACCACGATGGCGCCGGCCTCCTTGAACGGCTTGCCGCCGGCGATGTGGTCGTAATGGTGATGGCTGTAGATGAGATATTTGATCGGCTTGTTGGTGATCTTCTTGATCTCGGCCACATAGGCCACCGCCGCTTGCGGGCGGCCGTAGCTGATCGGGTCGGTGGCGATTACGCCCGCCGGTGTGACGACGAACATCGCCTGATGGTTCTGATAACGGAAGATATAGACGTTATCGGTGCCTTCCACCTTGGTGGTCGCAAACAGGGGCGGCGCGGCGGCAGGTGCCTGCGTCTGGGCTTGCGAAATGCCGGCAAAACCAGTCGTGACGGCTGCAATCAAAACAGCGCAAAAAACGTTGCCTTGCATGTGTAATCCCCCTTACGGATTAACCCCGCGGGAATAAAGACATTCCCCAAGCAAGTTAATCCGTGTGTCGCGGCCATCGCAACGCCAATCCACCTCGGATCCCGCAGCACCGGGCCGTCTCAATGCTTAAGGGGATTGAACCCAACGACGCTCAATAGTCGCGGCGAGGCCTCTGGCCGCGTCGTTTTCCGCCCTCATAATAAGGGTTGACGACGCACTGCGCGGCGCGGCCCGATGCCGACATATTGCACTGCGCCAGCGAGGTGTAGCCGCATTCAAAGTAATAGTCGTTCCAGCCTTTGTAGACCTGCAGGCAGACCGGATATTTCGGATCGTAGGTCTGGGCGTGCGCCGACGGCGTTGCAACAACCGCTGCAATCGCCAACGCTGCCAACCTGAGAATGCGCATCTGAACTCCTTCGACGGCAAAAATTGTGCCCTGCCGGGATAACCCTGCGCAGGTGCCGCTAGTTCCCTAAGGACAAGCCACGCATGCCGATCTACGCCAACGCTACACCGCACCGCCGGTGGTAGCCAGCCTGCAAGCGATTGAACGCAACAGCTGCAGGCTGAGCTTACTTGATATTTCCGATGATTGAGCGGGTCGTATCGTTCATGGCGCGGATCAGATGGGTGGTCAGCTGTATGGCCAGATGCCGCTGAGCCACCATGCTTTGCAGACTGATCATATCCAGTTCGCCGCCGCAAACCTGGTCGAGCTCCGTTTCTGATAGTTCGTGCGCGAGATCAGTCATGTTGTTTCCCCCAACTGGATGCTTCGGTCGATCCTGAACGTTCGATCAGCGGGTCGTGAAGATACCCTTGGACGGAACCGGCTGCGACGACTTCGGGAACAGCAGCTTCACGATGTCGGGAATGCAGCCACCTTCGGTCACGCCGCCGGCCACGACTTCCAGTTCCTCGATCGCCAGTTCACGATTTTCGATGTTGCGCTCGGTCATGACATTTCTCCATCGGTTGAGAATGAGGTGACGCGCGTTGCTGCTCGTCATGGCGCGACAATACGATCGCCGTTTGGAGCCCACCGTGACGACCGTCACACAACCCGGGTGGCGGGACGTAGATGGATGGATGCCTTAATCCGTGATTTGCCTCACGGCAGGTCACCCAATGCGAACCTAGCCTGCCCCATCTAACGAAGCGGATGATGCTTCGGCCGCTTCGTCTCACAACAGGAGACAGGACATGGAATCCAGGCAAATCGAAATCAGGCCGCTCAGGGAATCCGAACTCGATACGATCTCCGGCGGTCGTAGTTGCAACCACGGCCCGCCCAGGATGGAAGTGAGCATACCGTTCGGCGGCGGCCATGTGCTGGTGATTTGGGCGACCTCCACCTGCTCCGGCACCTATTGGTACGTGAAATAACGCACAGGCCGCTTCAATTAGCGGCCTCAGCTCCCAGCTGATTGCTGATTTGCGATGTTGATCGCGCGCCGGGCTTCAATCGTTCAGGCCGCGGAGCCCGGCACGTTCGCCGTGAACATGATCATGTTTCCGAAACCGATGGCGGGGTCGACATAAACAGCCCCGCCGGATCTTCGATACGCGACCCCACCCTCGTCCAGACAGGCCATTAGTTTGGCGAGGCACGAAACCTCGATGCCATGGACCAGATAGCGCGCGCGTCCTCCTGAACCACTAGCTGCCATTCAACGCTGGTTTACACGCCAGCCCATTTCCCAGAAGTCGGCTTCGAGCCTTGTGGCTTCCCTGAAGATCGCGATCAACTCGGCCTCGCGGGCCGGCGTCGCGTAGCGATCGGCAAGCGATTCCAGATGCGCCCGTGCGTTCGCCGCGACCTCCTGATAGGGCGCGCCGGCATATTCGGCGATCCAAACGCGATACGGGTTCGTCGCGAGTAACGCGTTCGGGTGCTCTGCGAGGCGGGTCGCGATCTCGGCGTATCCGATCACGCAAGGCGCCAGCGCCACCTTCAGCGACAGCAAGTCGCCGCGCATCCCGGCGTCGAGCACGTAGCGGGTATAGGCCAGCATCTCGACCGCCGGAGCGGCTTTTTCGAGATCGCCGGGCGATAGCCCCCAGCCGGCGCAGAGTTTTACGTGCAGGTCCATCTCGACGTCGAGTATAGCCGAGAGGCCGGCCGCCGCCTCGCGCATGTCCGCAAGCTCAGGCGATTTGTAGACCGCGAGCGCGTAGGCGCGCGCAAACTCGATCAGGAACAGATAGTCCTGAACCAGATAGTGACGAAACGCCGCCTCGGAAAGCGAACCGTCCGCCATGGCGTTCGTAAAGGGATGCTCGGTGTAGGCGCGCCACTCGGCGGACGCTGCTGTCTTCAGTCGCTCGAAGAAACTCATGGTGCTTTTCTGCTTCTCGATGGAAGGCTTGCCGGTGATAGCAGACCACACCGGCCAGGAACAATGCTAGCGCATCTGGTCGCCGATGCTTAACCCTGACGTGCCAACGCCGGAATTCAGAAGCTCATTGTTGGACGACGGATTTGCCGGCATTTTGGACCACGCCCGGAGGGGTCAGTTTTCGGCGATATTCGTGCGGACTAATTCCGGCCAGGCGCCTGAACAAACGGCGGAACGAGCTTGCGTCTTCATAGCCGACCTGCCGGCCGATTTCCTCGACGGTGCCGTCACCGGTTTCGAGCGCCTGCTTTGCCTCTTCGATGCGAAGCGCCTGAATATAGGCCAGCGGCGCATAGCCGGTCGCTGCCTTGAAGCGACGGTCAAAACTGCGCTTGGGCAAGCCCGATTGCTTCACGAGGCTCGCAACGACGTCGGCACGATCATAATTTTGCGCAATCCATTCCTGGCACTGGAGAATGATGGCATCGCCATGATTTACGTTCTGAATCATGCTCGCATAGGGGAGTTGTCCGTCGCGATGCCATTGATAGAGAAACAGCTTCGACATTTTGATCGCTTCGGCTATGCCGCCATGTTTGGCGACGAGCAGCAGCGCGAGATCCTGCCAGGACGATGCGCCGCCGGCGCAGGCGATGCTGTGGCCATCGCCGGTTTGCACCAGCAGGCGCTCGACATGCAGCGTCGTGCCGGGAAACTGCTGCCGGAACAGCGGCGCGTAGGTCCAGTGCGTCGTTGCCTGCTGGCCTTCCAGCAGGCCCGCTTCCGCCAGCACCAGCGAGCCGCCGCACGCCGCATAGACCTGCGAGCCGTTCAGGTGCATTCGCTTGATCCAGGCCAGCAGCTTGCGATCGAGCGCCCGAAGGTGTTCCGGCTTTGTCACCATCACATTCGGCACGAACACCACGTCAGTTCGATCGAGATCATCGACGTTGTCCTGCGGCAGAATGCTGACGCCGGTGACCAGCTTGATCGGACCGCTTTCGCTGCTCACGATCCGGGGCTCGAATAGCGCAGGCGCGTCTGGCAGCCCGTCGAAATCGCGGCCCGCGGCCCACAGCGTATCGAACACGCCGTAGACGATCGACGGATCGCACTCTGGAAACACCACCAGGCTGACGTGAATGGGCTTTTTGTTCATTGACCTTTGCCGATGGCCCAATTGCCCCGGAAGTGGCCATTCTGCCCCTTATCCGCGGGCCGCCAAAACCCTATTCCCGCGCTGCGATGAAGTATCGCACCAAATCCATTTCAGAAAAGATCACATCATGACCCTCGATATGACCAAACTCGAACCATTATTGGGCACCGTCGTCAACGAGCTGGGCGCGGCCTCCAACGCGGCCCTCGTCATTATCGGCGACAAGCTGGGCCTTTTTCGCGCGCTCGCCACCGGCGAGATGACCTCCGCCGAACTCGCCGGCAAGACCGGTACGCATGAGCGTTACGTGCGCGAGTGGCTGTCGTCGCAGGCGGCAACCGGATTCGTGACCTACGACGCCGTGAGCGGCAAGTTCTCGCTTTCGCCGGAGCAGGCGGCGGTGTTCGCGCTGGAAGACAGCCCCGTGAACATGACCGGCGGATTTTATTCCCTGAGCGCGATCTACGCCGACGAACCAAAGCTCACCGAGGCGTTCAAGTCCGGCAAGGGGCTTGGCTGGGGAGAGCACTGCAATTGCCTGTTTTGCGGGGTCGAGCGCTTTTTTCGTCCGGGCTACCAGGCGCATCTTGTCGGCGAGTGGCTGCCTGCGCTGGACGGGGTCGTTGCAAAGCTGCAGCGCGGTGCCACAGTTGCCGACGTTGGTTGCGGTCATGGTGTATCGACTGTTCTGATGGCCAAGGCGTTTCCGAAGTCGAAGTTCATTGGATTCGACTTTCACGATGCGTCGATTGCGCACGCCAGAAAGCACGCGGAAGGCCTGAGCAATCTCCGTTTCGAAATGGCGCGCGCGCAGGACTTCGACGGTGCGGACTACGACCTCGTTACGATGTTCGACGCACTGCATGATATGGGCGATCCCGTCGGCGCGGTTGCCCACGCGCGAAAGGCGCTGAAGCCGGATGGAACGTTGATGCTGATCGAGCCGATGGCCGGCGATTCACTTGCGGATAATCTCAATCCGGTCGGGCGGGTCTACTATGCGTCGTCGACTCACATCTGCGTGCCGACATCGCTCAATCAGGAAGTGGGCGAGGCGCTTGGCGCCCAGGCGGGCCCGAAGCGCCTTGGCGAAGTGATCCGCAAGGGCGGCTTCTCGCAATCGCGCAAGGTGGCCGGCACGCCGTTCAACATGATCCTCGAAGCAAGGCCCTGATGGCCGGCACGCGTAACGTCCTGCCCGGGCGCGAGTCATTCGGCGAGTTGCTTCACGGCAACCTTCCGGCATGGCCGGTCCGGGCCGGGCGACCAACCCGGCATGCGGCGGGGTTAACGAACGCCCTGTCGCGTGAACATTCCTGCGACGTTTCGCGCATCCGACACCGTTTCCGGCGCCGGAACTCATCGGCTCAGACGGCCGTTGCCTTGTATGGCAATCGTTCTGCGAAAACCCGTGGTCATTGCCGCGATTGTCGCGACCATCTCGATGGCCGCCATATTCCTGGTGGATCACACCAACCTGATCGTTGACCGGCAGCCTGCCAAGAACCCTCCCGGCACGACATTCAACACGGCGAACGACGCCGGCGCGACCGTCAGTCCGACGCAGCCTGAATCGCCGATCAAGCCGACGCCGCCCGGTCCGGCACCGGTTCAGCCGGCCATTCCCGCCAAGTAGCCGACGGCCCGTGCTGGCGCGTAATAGCCGACAGCGCAATCCGCCGTCCGGACCAAAGACAAATGGCGGATGACGTCGGAACCTGTCATCGGGCCGCGCCTGACGCGGACCCCTGGGCTGATCCGGCCCCGGCCCTACCGGGTCACTTGGCGTAGCCCTGAGATCGGAGCCACGCGACCTTGCGGTTTCCGTTCATCCAGTCGTCGGCGTCTGCCTTGCTGGTCAGCCCAGTGATTTCGCGTTGTTCACTGCCGGGATAATCTGCCTGGATAGTCCAGTTATCATCTGCAATCCGGACGGTCTTGAAGGTCACTTTTGTTTTTGCCATGCGGCATCATACACCATCCATCCGGCAAACGCGAAAAACCTCGCGCAAACGCGAAAAACCTCGCACTGAAATGCAGGCAATAACGGCGGTGGCCGCCACCGGTGGTAGATCCGGGTCAAGCAGCGCTTAAGATCGGATTTGCGCCGGCAAATATTTTACGGTCGCGTCCGACGTGGCCTCGATCCAATCCGCTTTCACAAAGCTTTTTTGTCGCGGACGGTTGACGAACTAGCGCACGGGCCAGCTCGACTCGATGCTCGCAGGGCGGATTGAGCCCTGCGGCTCAGGCCAGCCCTGGATCATTAGTACCGGATCAGTGGCTCTGGCTCAGTAGTATCGTCCCTGATATCGGGCGCGCGGATGATAGGCGTAGGCTGCCATCGGGTTGATGCCGCAATAGGCATCGGTTCCGTACGCGGTCGCCATGCACTGCTGATAGCTGGAGAACTGGCAATTGCCGGGATAGCCCCACTGGCGGCCTTGCAGGCAATAGCGGTCCTGGATGGGCTCAGCTGCGGCCGGCGATATCGATCCGGCGACGGTCAAAGCAGAAACGGCTGCCAGAATGGCAAGCGAGATATTGCGGCGCATGGCGAAAACTCCTTGAATTGCTTTCGATAGATAGACGGGTCAGCCGCGCGAAAAGTTCAATTCGGGGCGGATTAATTCCCGGTCATGTTCAGGGCGCTGGATTGCCGATAAATGTCTCAGTTTGAAATCAAGGACTTTCCGGCGCGAACCCCCGCGACGACGATTTCACCGGCTGCCCGATTTTGAAAGTGCCCGATCGACGGCCAGTACCACCTGAGTGAGGGCCTCGCCCCGTGTCCTTGCTTCGCCGGTTTTGGTGGTGAGGTCGTCAAGCGTCACCGCCCACCTCCACGAATCTGGCTGGTCGCCTTCGAAAACCAGATAATTCTTGCCGCGATATTCCATCAGAAAAAATCAATGCTTGTCTAAAATGCGCAGGACGAATGAGCGACAGCGTAATCCACCGCCGGGCCGAATACAAAGGGCGGATTATCCCTGTGGCCCAATCCGCCGCTACGGTCCTGCGGAGCATTTCAAAATTCGCGCCCGGATAAAACAAAATTCTCACTCAGATAGAAGAAATGCCTTGACCAAAGAGACCGCCAACTGAGGCGGACTTACTCCTCGTTCCTCGGATGTCGCGCGGCCTTCCCCGCTATCGCCTGCTCTGGCCAAGATGGTGAAGGTTGGAGACAGCGGCCACGCCGTTGCTCCGGCCATTATTCACGGAATTATCGACGATAGTGCCACCATCATCGACGTAATTACCCGCGGTGCCACCGGTCACGGATTGCATCGCTTCGTCGGCAAGAATCTCGTTGGCTGGCGTGTTCGAGTCGGCCACGGCGGTCATTTGACCCACTCCGGTTTATGGCGCTGTGCGCCGGTGAACTGGAGCGACTATGCCGGGCGGCCGTCTGCCTTGCCGTGACGCAAATCACGCAGGGCGCTATTTCGGAAGGCGCGAAATCGGACCCGACCTTTGCGGTGGGTGGGCAGCTTTCTGCACAGTTCGCCCTGCGACCGGCGAACGAGGCAAATCCGCAAACTCGGATGAGTGGTAGTCCCGCCCCTCGGGCGTCGTAATGTAGATGTCGTAACAGCCGTTTCGCGACATCTCCCGCGCCTTCTTGAGCGCAGCCTCGGCGCTCTTCCTGTGGTGCAGCAGTTCGCCGTGCTGGCACTTGGCTCTGACGGAAAAGCTCATTTTTTCTTCTTTTTCTTTTTCTTCTTGAGGATTTCGGCCTGGGCTCTGAAGGCCTGCGCCAGCGATTTCATCTGGTTGGCAACATACGCGTCAGCGGCGCTCGCGGCTACGCGTTCCGCGGTAATAGCCTGCTGGCGGATTGCTTTGGCTATCTTCATGGAGCTTCAATGCCCTGCCCGCCGTCTGGTTCCAGTCGGTGGCCGCGCTCCCGGCGGCTTGATATTGTCCGGGCAAACAACGCCGCCCTAACCGTTCGGTTTCAATCGCAAGCACAGAGGCCACCAACTGAGGCGGCCTTGCGACACGGGAAACTTTGTTCACGGCAGGAGAACGACGGGGCAGAACGACGGGGCAGAACTACGGGGCAGAACTACGGGGCGCCCGCCGGCCGCGACGGCTTCGCCTTACGCTGCGTCCCTAATGCGTCGGGACAACGTCGCTCGTCTCCACCCGGCCGGCTTCGATGGCGGCCACTTGTTCTTCATTCTGGACTTGTCGGAACAGAGTCGTAAAGCTCTCGGCGATCCGTCGCCAGGCAGCCCTGTCCGCTTCATTGGTGGCCCGCCGCGCCTGGTCGTGGGCCGCCAGGGCGCTTCGCCAATATTCGGCGCTGTTATCCATCAGTATCTGCAATCGGGAACAATGCGTTTCAATCAATTTCGCTAAACTGCCGTATCCTCTGCCGCCGGTCAATCCGGCCTGGGGATTTCCAAAACAACCCGAGGGCGGATCATCCTGTCAGGCCACCACGGCGCTTTTTGATCTCGTCGGCGCCCGAGCGACATCATGTGATCCCCGGCACAGCGACGCGAGGGGTCCTGCGGCATCATCCTCCATGGGGCAGGTCGCAGCCCCTACGACTGTGATCGTCATCACGGTACTCCGGTTCTGGCGCCGTATGCTGTCCTCATCAAATCGATGGAGACACCAATGACGAAGCTGCTGGTTATCGCCATCCTTGTTTCGGTCGGCACCGCAAGCGCCGAGACGAGCCCGCCTGCGCCTGATCAAGCTCCGAACCCAGCTATGGTCCGAAACATCGGCATTGCGGAGCAAGGCGACGCCATCGTCGTGCGGACGCGCAAGCCGGAGCCGGTCCCCGCGACCAAGTCCGAGCAGAAGTAACCGCTCGGCTCCCGCCGGAATTCCAGGCCTGGAAACACCGCCACCATGCGCTCGTCCGGGCATCGGGCAGCGATGGCCCCGCCGTGATACAAGGCGACGAGCGGAAACGACCCGGCGCACACTTCATGGCGAGAAAACTCAAGACCTATCAAACTTCGCTCGGCTTCTACGACCAGGCAGTAGCGGCGCCATCGATGAAGGCGGCCCTGGACGCCTGGGGCGCGGAGAGCAATCTGTTTCATCAAGGCGCCGCCAGGGAAAGCACCGACCCGGAAGTTGTCGCCGCGACGATGGCAAAGCCGGGCGTCGTTCTCAGGCGCCCGGTCGGCTCGAACGGCCGCTTCACCGAACATGCCGGTTTGCCCACGGACCTCGCCGGCGACGAGATCGAAGGCCGCCCAGCAAAGCGACGCGCGAAACCGAAAAAGCAGCCGCCCCGCAAGACCGACGACAAGGCAGCTCGTAAGGCCGCGCTAGAGTATGAGCGCGCCGAGAGGCAGCGCGAGGCCGAGCGCCGGAAAGAAGCGGCGGCAAGGGCGAAGGAACGACAGCGTCGTGAGCAGGCGGTCGCGAAGGCGAACGCAGCACTCGACGAGGCCAGGCGGGAGCATGACAGCACGGTCAGCGCCCTCGAAGCCGAGCGCGCCGCACTGGACAAGCGCACGCAAGCCGAGCAGGACCGTTGGGACCAGCAAAAACAGAAGCTGGAAGCCGCCCTGCGCCGGGCACGCGAATAGGGCTTCGCTTATTGGCGTCCTGCGGCGCCCGCATCCCAAACGTCGGTAACCAAAAATTAACCCTGCTCGCTCCACCCTTTCACTACGTTGGAGGGGCTCTAGAATGCAGGTTTTCAGAATTACGCTGAGTGACGGTGCGAGGAAATTCCACACGGCCATTCAGGCACCGGATGCCGCAGCCGCGGAGACCAAGGCCGCCGATTATTTCGATACTTCGAAGTGGCAGATTCTCAATGTCAGGCGCGCCGGTGTGATGGCCGCCAAGCCGGAACCGCAATCCGTCGCGGCTTGATCCGCTGTGCTCTGAGCCTGCGACCCTGCCAGCCGTCTTCGCTCACGCTGCCACCAGCTTGTCTTCCTTGTCAGCGCCGCGCGCCACGATCTTCAGGGCATCATCCGGCAACGGCCGCTGCAGCGCCTTGGCCTCATCCCACGGCGCCCGCATCCAGACGTCGCGCTCCTCGTCGGTGGTCAGGATCACCGGCATCGCCTTGGGGTGAACAGGCTCGACGATCGCGTTCGGCGTCGTGGTGAGAAAGCCGTAGACGTTGTGTGGACCAGCGATCGGCTTCGACTTGGTGCCGCGATCGCCGGTGAATTCGGTCCAGATGCCGCCGAAGGCGAACAACGGCCGGTCGTCATCGAGGGCGAACCAGACCACATCCTTCTTTTTCGTGTCCGGATTGGGCTCCGGCGCGTATTCCGCAAAACTGTTCACCGGCACCAGGCAGCGGTGCGCCGGCTTTAGCCAGCCGCGCCAGTGCGGCGACGAGGTGTTGCGGATGTTGGTGACCGGCGGCCCGCCGGTGCGCGGCGGCGGCGGCATGCCCCAGCGCATCGTCACCAGTTCGCTGCCGTGATCGGTGTTGCGCACGACTGGCGCGGGATAGTCGGGGAACACGCCGGGCATCGGCGCGAGGTTGCCGACGTACCGGTTGACGACGCGGAACAGCCGGCTGATCGCTTCCTGGTTTGTCGTGATCGAATAGAGATTGCACATTGCGATCAGACGCAGGGGGCATTCGCTAATATGTCAGCGGCAGCACGCGTTGCACAATCGCGCCGAGGCAGACGAGCACCACGAGCAACTTGAGCAGATTTGCCAGTCGGCCGTCGGTGGCGAACTTGTCGATGGCCCAAAAGCAGATTGCGCCGACGA
The DNA here is from genome assembly GCF_964252915.1 of Bradyrhizobium sp. LjRoot220. Classification (NCBI taxonomy): domain Bacteria; kingdom Pseudomonadati; phylum Pseudomonadota; class Alphaproteobacteria; order Hyphomicrobiales; family Nitrobacteraceae; genus Bradyrhizobium; species Bradyrhizobium sp. LjRoot220. The sequence goes on along the minus strand of NZ_CAXUPS020000010.1, from coordinate 15,247 downwards.
CGACGATAATCAAAACACCAATCAAAACTGAGATCATGTTGCCCTCGGTGTATTGTCGATTGTTATTTCGCCTTCGCCTTTAGACCCAGCGCTACCAGGCGGCGGATGGCGTGCGCTCGGGTAATTGTTTTGTCGGATGATGATGCAATCCAGGCATCAATTGCGGCCAGTTCGGAAGGATGCCAGCGCTCGCCAACTTGAATGCCCTTGCCAGTCGGCGGCGGCCCCCGCTTTTTCTTTGGTACCACAGCTGTCTTTGCCATAAACCATGGTACCACAGAAACAAGCCGGCGGAAAGCTGTAACTTCCGCCCCGGTGCTTGCTCGCCGCCAAGCGAGGCCTCTGCGAATTTATTGGGCTAACTGAGGCGCTGCCCTCGCTCGATTTCTCAACCCGGTTCCCCCGAACTCAACTAGCGAAAGGCATCCCGAGCTTTCGGGCCATCGCTCGAACGACCGTTACTGAGCGCGTAGGATTACGACAGCGTAATCCGCCGACCGAACCAAAAACAAAGATGGCGGATTACGCCTTCGGCTCAATCCACCCTACGGTCCTTCATGGAGGCGCACACCGAGTTGAGCACCCCTTTGAGCAATTTTCCATCCGTCATCTTTGCTACCTCAAGATCGTCTCCGGGAATGATCTCTCTTGCAACATTGCTGTCGCGCATGACCTTGTTTTGCCGAAGCGCGACCCAGGTCCCGTCAATTTGCCGCTGATAGGCTGAACAATCGACTTGAACGACCGAACGTGCCACTAGCCGGTTCGTCTCAGCGGCGCTTGGTCCGAACGCGCTGATTGTTATGAAAACGACAAGGCAACTGGCGATGTATTTCATCAATGCCGGTCCCGCTGATCGCCCGGATACCAGGGCTCGGCATCCTGCCGCGTGGTGATGTTCGTGCGCCGCAGCCGCACGAGGTGGCCGCGCTTGTAGGGATGGCCGCGCATCTCCGAGCATGGCCGGCAGCGCATGCGCTGCTCAAGCTGCCAGATCGGCGTTTGACGCGGGCGTCGAAGCGTCGTCAGGTCCACGGTGCTGTGGGTATTGCAGCCCGCGCATTTGACTTCGAGATACCGAAACCCTGCATTCAGCGCATCACCGATCGGCGGCGACGGCTGCGCCGGCCCGCCGTAGCCCTGCATACGAACGTTCCAGGCTTCGCAGGCGGCGACGTCGGCCGTGAATCGTGTCTCCCTGGCGCGCTGCTCCGCCCGCTGGATCGTTGAACCCCACATCCGCTCTTTGGAAGGTCCGCCCATGGGGGCAAGAATGCGCCCGGTCGGTCGACATCGGCAAGCCGCTACAGATTGCGGCTTGACGACGAATTCAACGCAAGGCGGTCCGGCAACGAAAGAGGCCGCCAACTGAGGCGGCCTTAGCTCTTTTCGAGTTCTGGCTGAATAACGAGGCGGATCATGAACCCGCACGGACCGGGGTCTGTCAGAAATGAAACTTAATTAAAGGAGCGGGCACGACTGTCCGCACACCGGCAATTTTCGCACCATCTAGCCGGTGCGATAGGCGTCCAACGCGTGCGCCACGAAAACGCCTATGCTGAGGAAGGCCAACAGGGCTGCCACGAGCTCGGTCATCGGCGGCTCCCCTGGGTCACTGCCATGCCAACGATGGCAGCCGTGATGAAATGGCGGTAAATCGAATTGAGAATGGCGACTAACATGACCGTTCCCCTTGGTTGAGCTTCCCCTTGTTTGAGCGGGAATAGCCTACCGGCGCTCTGTTTCAGGACGACTTCGCGACCAGGGAAAACGGTTTCGTCCCGGCCATCCAGTCCCTCCCGAAAAGACATTCCGGCTTCTCCCCCTCAACTCACCGGCATCATGGGCTTTCCGCAAGCAATCGACCTGCGCGCTAGCTTGAATCCGCCTTACAGACCTAAACTGAACGATGGCCACCAGGGCCTCACAATCCGATTTTCCGCTTTTCAGAAATTTTTCTTGACGCCTCCCCCGACTCACCGCCACATTGCCCCCATCTCATCCCTTCACGAGGGGCGTATCGCGATCGTCACGAACGTGGGATGGGCTGCGGTGGACGCTGGTAGTGCCGATAACGAACGGCACGAGAGCGTACGGCGAAGTCGTGTGGTCCTGACGCCGCGATGCTGGCGTCAACGCACCTGGAGGCAACTGCCTCTCAGGGCGCAACGGTGGCAAAAGAGCCGTTCACCGGGGAGAGCACGATAAGCCGTAAAGCCATTGCGCAGGGAATGTCGGATGCTCTCCGCTGCCCTGTATGCTCGTGTGCACCATCTTGTTGCACAACCGCACACGAGACCGCGGGTGCAGCGCGCATCCGGCATTCCCGGCTCCCTTGATTTTGGGAGAAACGGAATCAACCACTCGGGCACATCGTGTCGCGAGATCGCGAAGGTGTGTGTTCCGTCATTCCGGGGCGATGCGACAGCATCGAACCCGGAATCTCGAGATTCCGGGTTCACCGCTGCGCGGTGCCCCGGAATGACGGCGAAAGAACCGAGAAACCGCAGCGTACTGGATACCCGCCTGCGCGGGTATGACACGGATGTATGAGGGGCAAACCGGCGGCCAAACGACGGCCCAAATCCCGGAAATTAACACTTTGCTAACCATACACCGGGCAAAATTTGCCCAGTGAAGTCGAGTGTCGTCAGCCGCGTAGAACGGGAGGAACCCCCGTGGACGCCAGTGCGGTGCCTCACTTACGGAGCGGCGGCCCTTCGGCCGCCGCGAAGACGTCTGGCGGCCGCGGCCGGCATTCGCGAGGAGCTGCAAGCATGGTCGACGTCACGGCAGGTCAAGGCACAGGGGCGAGCGGCGGATTCCCCTCCTTAAGTGAAATCGGCAACGTCCTGCGGCGCGGCGATCTCGCGCTGGCGTTCGGCGTCCTCACCATTTTGGTGGTGCTGATCCTCCCCCTGCCCGCAATCGTGCTGGACCTGTTCCTGGCGATCTCGATCACGGTGTCGATCCTGATCCTGATGACGGCACTGTTCATCCAGGCGCCGCTGGAATTCTCGTCGTTTCCGACCGTGCTGCTGATCTCGACCATGCTGCGGCTGTCGCTCAACATGGCCTCGACCCGGCTGATCCTGAGCCACGGCCATGAGGGCACGGCGGCGGCCGGCCACGTCATCGAAGCCTTCGGCAATTTCGTGATGGGCGGTAATTTCGTGATCGGAATTATCGTGTTCGCGATCCTGGTGATCGTGAACTTCATCGTCATCACCAAGGGTTCGGGCCGCATCGCCGAAGTCGCGGCTCGCTTCCAGCTCGACTCGATGCCCGGCAAGCAGATGGCGATCGACGCTGATCTGTCCGCCGGCCTGATCGACGAAGCCAGCGCCAAGAAGCGCCGCAAGGAACTGGAAGACGAAAGCGGCTTCTTCGGCGCCATGGACGGCGCCTCAAAATTCGTGCGCGGCGACGCCATCGCCGGCCTTTTGATCGTTTTCATCAACGTCATCGGCGGCATCATCATCGGCGTCGCCCAGCAGGGCATGAGCTTTGGCGATGCCGCCCGCACCTACACCATCCTGACCGTCGGCGACGGCCTGGTCACCCAGGTGCCGGCGCTGATCGTTTCGACCGCGGCGGGCCTGCTGGTCTCCAAGGCCGGCATCACCGGTGCGGCCGACAAGGCGCTGATGAAGCAGCTCTCAGGTTATCCGCAGGCGCTCGGCATGTCGGCCGGCGTGATGCTGGTGCTGGCCTTGCTGCCGGGCATTCCGATGCTGCCGTTCCTGGCGCTCGGCGGCGGCGCCGCGGCGCTGGCCTGGAAGGCGCGCAACCGCAACCGCGTCACCCGGGCGGCCGAAGCCGCCGAGCTCGCCGCGCCCGACATTGCAGCTGCGGCCGCCAGTGCGGCGGCGGAAGAGCCGATCTCCAACTCGCTCAAGATCGACGATCTCAAGATCGAGCTTGGCTATGCGCTGCTGCCGCTGGTCAACGGCCCCGACGGCACCGACCGCCTCACCGAGCAGATCAAGGCGCTGCGCCGTTCGCTCGCGGTCGAAATGGGCTTTGTGATGCCGGCGGTGCGCATCCTCGACAACGTCCAGCTCGAGGCCAACACCTACATCATCAAGATCAAGGAAGTCGACGCCGGCACCGGCAAGATCTGGCCGAACCAGTTCATGGTCATGGACCCCGCCGGCAACCAGGTCGGCGTGCCCGGCATCCACACCATCGAGCCGACGTTTGGTTTGCCCGCGACCTGGGTCGACGCCAGCCTGAAGGAAGAGGCGTCGCTCAAGGGCTATACCGTCGTCGACGCCGCCACCGTGCTGTCGACGCACCTGACCGAGCTGTTGAAGAGCAACATGTCGGACCTGCTGTCCTATGGCGAGGTGCAGAAGCTGATCAAGGACCTGCCGAAGGAACAGGGCGAACTGGTCAAGGACATCGTGCCGAGCCAGGTCACCATGTCGGGTATCCAGCGCGTGCTGCAATTGCTGCTGGCGGAGCGGATCTCGATCCGCGACCTCTCGACCATCCTGGAGGGCATTGCCGATGCGCTGGCGTTCTCGCGCAACCCCGCCACCATGGTCGAGCACGTCCGCGCCCGGCTGGCGCGGCAGATCTGCGCCCAGAACACCTCCTACAACGGCTATCTGCCGCTGATCGCGCTGTCGGCGCGGTGGGAGCAGGCGTTCGCGGAATCCATCGTCGGCAGCGGCGAAGACCGCAGCCTGGCGATGCAGCCGTCAAAACTGTCGGAGTTCATGACCGCGGTGCGCGTTAGCTTCGAGCGCGCCGCCCAGGAGGGCGAGGCGCCGGTGCTGGTGACGTCGGCGGCGATCCGCCCGTTCGTGCGCTCGCTGGTGGAGCGGTTCCGCGCCCAGACCACCGTGCTGTCGCAGGCTGAAATCCACCCGCGCGCCCGGCTGAAAACGGTCGGCAGCGTCTAGTTCCGGCGCAAAAATCAGCAGGGGCGCGGCGAGGCATTTTCGCCACAGGCAAACGGTTTGTTAAAATCGGGCTGCCCCAGGCCGCTTTGCCACAAAAGCGGAAATGTCGAGTTAATAAGTTGAAATAATTCAGTAATTATCGATTTCTGACCATCGTCACGGACCCTCGCATCGCGGCCTTTCACGTCTTTTCACTGGCTTGTGATCGCATCTGTGGAACGAAACAGCTAATTCCTACGTTTGCTGTGCCGAGACGTTGAACCTGTGTCCGGATGATCCCGACGAATTGACACAGGGGAAGGCGGGCAGGAGTCTTCGATGAACCACTCGATTTACAGCGCGGATCGCATGACCCATCTCAAGATCGTGGTCGTTGCACTGGTTGTGGGTATCCTGGTCGCCGGCTTCGGCATCTCGGCGCGCACCAGTTCCGATGAAGGTTACCAGCAGACCGCGAGCACCAAGGTGATGAAGGCCGGCAAGCCGGTCGTGGTCACGAGTTCAGGCAACAGCGTCGTACGCTGACAGGTCGCACGCAAACAAAGGAATTCACGAATTCACGCGGCACTTAACAGCCCCCCAAAAGTCGCCACGTGGATAAATAGAAGACCCCAACTACCCCCAAGTTGACTAACGAAAGCGCCCGCTCCCCACGGGCGTTTTCTTTTTGTGGGGTGAGGCACGTTGGGCCTATTGCGCCATCGCCGTGACACCCACAAACCTCATCCTGAGGAGCCCGTCTTCGCCCGCTGGGCTTCGCCGGGCACGCTTTGCCGTTTTGGTAAGTGGCTGCGCCACGCGTAGCCCGAAGGGCAAAGCGTGGTTCGAGACGCGCGAAGACGCGCTCCTCACCATGAGGCGCCCTTCTGAGTAGGACGCAGGCGTTAACGAGCGGCCGGCACCGTCTCGATCAGCTTGCCGGCGAACACCGGCGGCAAGTTCGGCTTGCCGTCACGCGATCCGCCGGCCTGCTCGACCGTCACCGCATAGGTCGCGGTGTTGATCGTGGCGGCGTCGTAGGACGCCAGCACGTTGCGCGCGGTGAACTCGGCGCCGCCGATCACGCCCAGCGAGCGCGGCTGCGGCAGCTTGTCGGAGACCAGCCAGAGCTCAAAACTCTTGCCGGCTTCCGCATCGGCGTTAACTTTGCGGACCGTGAAATTCCTGGTCGCGCCGTCGACCGTGAGGATGAACGCCGGCGCGCCGCCGTTCCGCTGCAAGATCGCAACGTATTGCGCCGACGGCGGCGCCGGCAGTGGCGGCGTCTTGACCTCGACCACCTGCGTGCGCACCTTGGGACGAAGGGCGTTCGGCAACAGATCCGGCGAATAGACCTGCATCGCCAGCATCGCGATCAGCGCCGCGGCGGCAGCGGTGGCGAACGAGGCCACATTGCGCCAGCGCCGTGCCCGGCCCGACAACTGGATGACGTTGGAATTGTCGACGCTGGAGTTGGCGGTGCTGGAGTTGGCGGCGCTGGAGTTGGCGATGTTGGAATTGTCGTTGGCCGAGCTGTCGGTGGCAGAACTGTCAGCGGCCGGAGCCTGTTCGGCAGTTGCGGGCGCAACCCGCGGAGCGGTTGCTGCTTCCGGCAGCGCCAGCGGCGCCTGCGGTCCGGAATGGCCGACCGCGCGCTGAATGTTCTCCCATACGATCGGCCGCGGCTCGACCGAGCCGACCATCTGGTTGAGGACGCCGAGCCGGTATTCCCAGGCATGGACGATGGCGGTGTATTCCGCGTCGACGGCCATCATGGTCTCGACCTGCGCGCGCTCGTCGGCATCGAGGGTGCCGAGCGCATATTCCGCGGCGAGCGCGATATGGTCTTCGCTATAGGCCATCATCCAACGTCCAAGACACCTTCCAAGAACTCACAATTCAAAGCCCGAGACACTCCCGGATATCCATCATGCTGCGACGCAGCCACGTCTTCACCGTATTCACCGGCGTCTCGAATTTGGCGGCCAGTTGCTCGCGGCTCCAGCCATTGTAATAGGCCAGTAGCACCAGTTTCTGCCGATCCGGCTCGAGACGGCCGACGCACTCCAGGAGCCGTTTCAACTCCTCCGTCATCTCGCGCCGCGCCAGCGGATCGGGTGAATCGGCCGCCACTTCCATCGCCGTCGGCTCCTCCTCGATCGACACCTCGCTCTTCTTGCGCACGACGTCGATCGCCCGGTTGCGCGCGATCGACGCCATCCACGTGATCGGCGACGCAAGTGCCGGATTGAACTGTCCGGCGCTGTTCCAGATCTTGACGTAGGTCTCCTGAATGACCTCCTCGGCGAGATCCTGTCGGCGCAAGATACGCAGCACGACACCGAAGAGTTTCGCGCGCGTGGCGGCGTAAAGCCGCTCAAAAGCGGCTTCATCCCCCTTCGCCACAGCGGCAATCAGCCAAACCAGCTCGGCTGGCGTCAGCATTCAGCGTCCCCCAAATCGCGATCCCCCATCGCGCTTTACGCCGGAAGGTATCGAGAACCCCTCCTAGCATACCTTGCAGCAAATCAGCCACCAAGACGCCTGACTGTGGACATTATCAAAGAAAAACCCGGACCTTGCGGCCCGGGTTATCGACGATCGGATTAAAGGAGGTAGAGCGTCAGGCGATGGCGCCGAGGCGGGCGCGCATCAGGCCGATGGAATCCATGTCGGCTTGCTCCCGGGCGTTCTCCTCGGCGCGTTCGCGCGCCTGGTCACGCTCGTCCAGCAGCTCGACCTTCTTGAGCTCCTCGAAGGCTTCGCCGAGCAGGCTCTTGGCGTCTTCGAGCTGGATGCGCAGTTCGTCGGCCGAACGGGTCAGGTTCTCGCGCCGCTGGATCGCCGCCTTGGCATAGGTCGGGTAGGCGAAGTGCGTGGGATCGTTGATCCCGGCCCGATCCTGCTCGGTTTGGATTTCACGCTCAAGATCGACCGACATACGCTGGAAATCAGCGATCATGCCTTCGATCTGGGTAACCCTTCGGCGCTTTTCATCGACCTGAAACTTCTTCAGGCGGATCAGCGTTTCACGTGACTTCATCGACTCATACTCCCCAGAAGTCCCAATCTGAAAGCGGGACAAAGCCGGCTTCCCCCGGGGGCCCCGCCAGCAAGACTTTTCGTGTGCGGGGATGATGGCCTGACAAAGTTAGCGTTCCGTTTCCAAATTAGTCAGGATCTGCGCCAATTGCTGGTAGCCATCGGCAAGGCTCGCTTTTTCCCCCTTGCCCTGGCGCAGGAACCCTTCCAGCGGCTCATGCAGCCGGATCGCCTCGTCGACCTCCGGGCTCGACCCCGCCCGGTACGCGCCGAGCCGGATCAACTCCTCCATATCGGCGTAGGTCGCCATCACCTGACGGCCCCGCATAATCACCGGCAGAAAGGCCGGATCGGCCGATTTCGGCATGGTGCGGGAGACCGATTTGAGGATGTTGATCGCAGGAAAGCGCCCGCGCTCGGCAATCGATCGCTGCATCACGACGTGGCCGTCGAGGATGCCGCGCACCGCGTCCGCAATTGGCTCGTTATGATCGTCGCCATCGACCAGAACGGTGAAAATGCCGGTGATGGTGCCGGCGCTGATGCCCGGCCCTGCCCGCTCCAGAAGCTTCGGCAATTCGGTGAACACCGTCGGCGTATAGCCCTTGGCGGTCGGCGGCTCGCCCGCCGACAGCCCGATCTCGCGCTGCGCCATCGCAAAGCGCGTCACGGAATCCATCAGGCACAGCACGTCCTTGGCCTCATCGCGAAAATATTCTGATATCGCGAGCGTCAGATAGGCGGCTTGCCGGCGCATCAGGGCCGGCTCGTCGGAGGTCGCCACCACCACGACCGAGCGCGCCAGACCTTCATCTCCGAGGTCGTCCTGCAGGAATTCCTGCACCTCGCGGCCGCGTTCTCCGATCAGCCCGATGACCGTAATATCTGCGTCGACATTACGCGCCAGCATCGACAGCAGCACCGATTTGCCGACGCCGGAGCCGGCGAAGATGCCGAGCCGCTGGCCGCGGCAGCAGGTCAGGAAGGTATTCAAGGCGCGCACGCCAAGATCGAGCGGCGCCCCGACCCGCTGGCGCGAATGTGCCGGCGGCGGCGCGTTCCGATACGGCGTCGGCGACGGGCCTTGCGTGAGCGGCCCCTTGCCGTCGATCGGCTCCCCCATCGCATTGAGCACGCGCCCGAGCCAGGAAGGCGACGGCCGCACCTGCCCCGCGGCATTGGCGATCACGGCGCGGCAGCCACGCCTGACGCCGTCGAGGCCGGCGAACGGCATCACCACCGCATTGTTGCCGGAGAAGCCGATCACCTCGGCGGGGATGAAGCGATTGCCGCCGGTCTCGATCACGATCCGGGCGCCGACCGACATCGCATGGATCGGCCCCGCGATCTCGACCATCAGTCCGCGCACGCCGACGACACGGCCATATATATTGACGCCGTCGACGTCGCCGATCTGTTCCGCGAGCGCCTTCATTGCGAAAACCTTAAGTTTTCACGCTTTTGAAGGGGGCGCTTAACCTCGTGTTTACCCGCATCGTTAATCATTGCGTCACTGTCTTTGGTGACTGAGAGCGCTCGCCCATCAGAAGAAGGATGAGTCGCGGGAGTCGGTTAGGCCCGTCTCTTAAAGTGGAACTTGAACGAGCACGGTAAGGAAAAGCTGCTTCGACGCAATATCTTAGGGCGATTCGATAAAAATTGCACGGTTAGAGCTTGCGAACACGAATCAGTATTTGTTAACCATGTCTCTGTCAGGATCCGAATCAGTTGTTCAAAGGCGTTTTGAGTGCCGCAAGTGCGGCCGACCTGACGCCCGGAGCGGCGACTATAGGGGACTGGCATGCGCGTTTTGCTGATAGAAGATGACAGCGCCGTCGCGCAGTCGATCGAGCTGATGCTCAAATCCGAGAGTTTCAACGTCTATACGACGGATCTCGGAGAAGAAGGCGTCGATCTCGGTAAGCTTTACGATTACGACATTATCCTTCTCGACCTCAACCTGCCCGACATGTCCGGCTACGACGTGCTCAAGCAGCTTCGGGTGTCGAAGATCAAGACCCCCATTCTGATCCTCTCCGGCCTCGCCGGCATCGAGGACAAGGTCAAGGGCCTCGGCGTTGGCGCCGACGACTACATGACCAAGCCCTTCCACAAGGACGAACTGGTCGCCCGCATCCACGCGATCGTGCGCCGCTCCAAGGGCCACGCCCAGTCGGTGATCCAGACTGGCGATCTCGTGGTCAATCTCGACACCAAGACGGTCGAGGTCGGTGGCCAGCGTGTCCACCTGACCGGCAAGGAATATCAGATGCTGGAGCTGCTCTCGCTCCGCAAGGGAACCACCCTCACCAAGGAAATGTTCCTCAACCACCTCTATGGCGGCATGGACGAGCCCGAGCTGAAGATCATCGACGTCTTCATCTGCAAGCTGCGCAAGAAGCTGGCGAACGCTTCCGAAGGCCGCAATTTCATCGAGACCGTGTGGGGCCGCGGCTACGTGCTGCGCGAGCCGCACGAAGTCGAAGAGCGCATTCCCGCCTGACCAGGGTTTACGGCGAGCTGCAAGGCTCACTCCTCCCGACTGGACCCCGCCGCGAATGGCGGGGTTTTTGTTTGGGAAGCTTTTGTTTGGGCAGATTCGCTTGGGCAGATTTGTTGGGGATTGAACCGACCTCGCCGATGCGCCGACCAATAGGTCGTGCAAACGTGGGGACCGGCCGGGGTCGGGGCGTCATCAATGATCTTGCAATCGCTCGCCGGGCTACCGGCGTTTCTGGTCTATTTCTGTACGGCGCTGGTCGCCGTCGTCGCCTACCTCTTCGTCTATACCCGCGTCACGCCACATGACGAATTCCTGCTGATCCGCGACAACAATCCGGCAGCGGCGATCGCCTTGGGCCTGAGCCTGGTCGGTTTCGCGCTGCCTTTGGTCAGCGCCATAGCTCATTCCGCCAATGTCTGGGATTGCCTGATCTGGGCCATTGTCGCGCTGATCGTGCAGATCATCGTCTTCTTTATCGTCAAGATACCGGTGCCGAATTTGTCGCAGCGGATTGCGGGCGGCGAACTCGCCGCCGCGATCTGGCTCGGACTTGCCTCGCTGGCTGCGGGCGCGCTCAACGCTGCAAGCATGATCTACTGACCATGGCGGACAAGCCCCCCAAACCCAGCAGCGAGTTCGGCACGCGCAAACCATCTGTGCCGCCCGTGACGCAACCGCCGGGCCAGCCGACAAAGCGTTCCGGCCACGTCGCGCTGTTTCTGATGGGCACGCTTGCGGTCGGCGCCGCCGCCTACACGCTGATGCCGCGCAACAAATGCGAGCAGCCGCCAAACACGGCGCAGCCGTCGCTCCTGCAAAACAACCCCGAATGCCAGCCCCGCGGATCTTCATCCAGCAGCTCCGGCGGCTCCGGTGGTGGATCGTCCTCGCGGAGCAGTTACTACTCCGGCGGTTCCTCCTCGAGCCCGTCGGCCTCCGGCCCGTCCGATTCCGGATCCAGTCATGTCGTGCGCAGCGGCTTCGGTTCGTTCGGGCACGCCGTCGGTTTCTCTGGCGGCTGAATGCCATGCAGCGCATCCCCTGCCCCGAACGCGACGACTGGCGTGCCACCGCCGAAAGCGTCGGATTCACCTTTCACACGATCGGCGGCGAACGCTATTGGGACGAACGGGCCTATTACGCGTTCACGCTGAACGAGATCGAACGGCGGATCGAAGCGCCCACCGGCGAGATCGAGGCGATGTGCCTCGAGGTGGTCGGCCGCGCGATCAATGATGAAAAATATCTGCGCCGGTTGAAAATACCCGAAGCCTTCTGGCCACTGCTGTCGGAGAGTTGGCGCCGCCGCGACGCTAGCCTCTATGGCCGGCTGGACCTGAGCTACGACGGCTGGAGCCCGGCAAAACTTCTGGAGTACAACGCGGATACCCCGACCTCGATTTTCGAAGCGGCGGTGTTCCAGTGGACCTGGCTTGAACAGGCGATGGAACGCAACATCATCCCGAAGCGCGCCGACCAGTTCAACTCGATCCATGAACGCCTGATCGACGCCTGGAAAAAACACGGCAGCGCCAAGCACCTGCATCTGACCGGGATGACCGATAATGCCGAGGACGCCGGCACATTGGCCTATCTGCAGGACACCGCTGTTCAGGCCGGATTGAAGACCACGCTGATGGACATCAAGGACGTCGGACTGGGGGGCGATGGCCGCTTCGTCGATCTCGACGAACGCGCAATTGAGCTTGCCTTCAAGCTCTACCCCTGGGAATGGATGTTCCAAGACGCGTTCGGCGTGAAGTTGTCGAGCGCGCCGACGCGCTGGATCGAGCCGCCGTGGAAAGCGATCCTCTCCAACAAGGGTGTCCTACCGCTGCTCTGGGAGATGTTTCCGAAACACCCCAATTTGCTGCCGGCCTACTTCGAGGACGACCCGAAGGCGGCAATGCTCGGCTCCTCGTTCGTGCGCAAGCCGCTTTATTCGCGCGAAGGGGCAAATGTCACGCTCGTCAGCGCCGGCTCCACGCTGATGGAACAGCAGGGCCCGTATGGGGCGGAAGGATTCATCCTGCAGGCTTTCGCGTCGCTGCCGAGCTTTTCCGACCAATACGCGGTGCTTGGAAGCTGGCTGGTCGATCACACACCGTGCGGACTGTCGGTCCGCGAGGACGAAAATCCGATCACCGGCAACACGTCACGGTTCGTGCCGCACGCGATTCTGTAAACGCCACCGACTGACCGATAGATCAGCGCGCCGAAGCAACCGACCTCGGCGGCTGTGGCACCAGAGTCGCGACTCCGGGGCGCACAACAGCGGGTGCGGCATTCGGACGATAGAGCCCGCGCCGATCCGGATAGGGCTTGAAGGCGTTGGTGATTCCGACCACGGATTCGGCAGCCCCCAGCGCCAGAACGCCATCGGGTTCGAGCATGCGCGAGATGCGCTCGAAGATTTTGGCCTTGGTGTCCTGGTCGAAGTAGATCAGGACGTTGCGGCAGAAGATCACGTCGAACGTGCCGAGATGAGAAAAATCCTGCAGCAGGTTCAGCTGACGGTGCTGCACCATGCTGCGGATGTCGGCGTTGAGCTGCCACAGCTCGCCGTTCTGCGTGAAATACTTCACCAGCATCTGGATCGGCAGGCCGCGCTGCACCTCGAACTGGCTGAAGATGCCGGCCTTGGATTTTTCCAGCACGGCCAGCGAAAGGTCGGTCGCAACGATCTCGGTGCGCCAGCCCGCCAGCATGGAGCCGGCTTCCTTCAGGCACATCGCAATCGAATACGGCTCTTGCCCGGTGGAGGAAGCCGCGCACCAGATGCGCAGGGAACGACGCGCCGCGCGCGCCTGCAGCAGCGCCGGGAGGACCGCATCCTTCAGATGATCGAACGGAAGCTTGTCGCGAAAGAAGAACGTCTCGTTGGTGGTCATCGCTTCGACCACCTCCGCGGTCAGCGCGTCGGCGCCGAACTTTATCTTCTGAACGAGTTCGGGAATCCCGGCAAGGCTCGCCTTGCGCGCCAGCGGCACTAGACGGCTCTCGACCAGATATTGCTTGTCCGCGGACAGGTCCAGTCCGGAACGCTCTTTCAGAAGCTTACGCAGATACTCATAGTCCTGGGGTGTCACGAACGATCTCCCGAAAATAACCGAACCAGTTTCGGCGCGATCTGATTGAGCGGCAATATCGCGGCGCAAATGCCGGCATTCGCCGCCGCACCCGGCATACCCCACACCACACTCGTCGCCTCGTCCTGGGCGATCACGCTGCCCCCGGCCGCGACAATATCCTTGCCGCCGCGCATGCCGTCGGAGCCCATGCCAGTCAGGATCACGGACATGATGCCGCCCTGCCAGACCTCGATCGCGGAGGTGAACAACGGATCCACCGCAGGCTTGCAGAAATTCACCGGCGGGCCGTCGTCGAGCGCGATCGCTACGTCAGCGCCATGGCGCACGACCCGCATATGGCGGCCGCCCGGAGCAAGATAGATCCGGCCGGCCTTGACGATCTCGCCATCGACGGCCTCATGCGCGGGTCGTCGGCTCGAACGCGCCAGATGCTCGGCCAGAATCGTGGTGAAGGTCGGCGGCATGTGCTGTGTGATCAAAACCGGAAAGCGATCGATCACGGGCCCGATTTCGGTGACCAGCGACATCAATGCTTGCGGACCACCGGTCGACGAACCGATCAGGAGCACGCGCGGCGCCAGCGTGCTGAACGGACGGCGTGTCAGTTGCGATTGCGCTACCGGCGCCGGCGACGCCATCGGCGCCCGGGCGGAGGCTTCACGCGGCCGCTCGTGGACCGGCGTCGGAGCCGGGCCCACATGCGCGGGCGCGGTGCGGCGGACCTTGGCGCCGAGGTGACGGATCTTCTGAATCAGATCGTGGCGAAAGGTTTCGGCTGCGGAAGCCTCGCGCGTGCTTTCGGGCTTTGGAATGTAGTCGGAGGCGCCAAGCGACAGCGCCTTGAAGCTGATTTCCGCATTACGGCGGGTCAGCGTCGAGGCCATGATGATGATGAGATCGCGCTTCTTCGCCAGCAGTTTCGGCAGCGCGGAAATGCCGTCGAGCTCCGGCATTTCGATATCGAGCACGGCGACGTCGGGGTTGATGCGTTCGAGCTGGTTGACGGCATCGAGGCCGGTGCGCAAGGAGGCCGCGACCTCCATGTCCGGCTCGGCTCCGATCCAGCGCGAAATCATCCCGCGGATGACGACGCTGTCGTCGACCACCATGACGCGCAGCTTGTCCTGCCGGGTCGAAGTCGGGGCCGGGGCACTTGTCAACGCAATACTCATTACTTCACCAGGAACGACTCGAACGGCACATTTAGCAAGATAACGCCGAAGGCCGATGAGCCGCCGGATCGGCCAGACAGATCAGATCAATCCGACTTCCTGGAACTTGGCGGTGACGATGTCCTTGTCGAACGGCTTCATGATGTACTCGTTGGCACCGGCATGCAGCGCGCGCGCGATATGCGCGACATCGTTTTCGGTGGTGCAGAACACCACCTTGGGCGCATCGCCGCCGGGCATGCGGCGCAGATTGCCGAGGAATTCATAACCGTCCATCACGGGCATGTTCCAGTCGAGCAGGACCGCCTCGGGCATGGCGCGCTTGCAGGCGTCGAGCGCTTTCGCGCCGTCCTCAGCTTCGATGATCTGGAAATCAAGACCTTCCAGGATACGGCGTGCGACCTTTCGAATGACGCTGGAGTCATCGACGACGAGACATGTTCTCATTTTCGGCCTCTGCTTCCTAACATTCCCAAGGGGACGTTTCCAGTTTAGTTCCTAGCTGCGCTTTTTCGCTTTGCTTCTGCTTGTCATGCCGCCATCAGATCC
>NZ_CAXUPS020000009.1:252500-274097 GCF_964252915.1 Bradyrhizobium sp. LjRoot220 | reverse complement strand
AAACTATTGCTTCCAGGTGCATTGACGCCAGCACCGCGACGTCGGGACCACACGCTTTTGCCGTACGCTCTCGTGCCGTTCGTTATCGGCACTACCAGCGTCCACCGCGACCCGTCCCAACGATCGTGACGATCATGATACGCCCCTCTGGCGGGACGGGATGGCCGAAGATATAAACCGATTTTAATTTCCGTAAAAGCGAAATATTTTTTATTATCTACAATTTTTGGCTTGACATGATTTCCGTAAATCGGAAGTGATTTGCCCGTCGGGCTATTTTGCCGCACCTGACAGGAGGGGTTGGAGCCTTCTGCAGCATCGCGCGGCACTACGCGCTGGTCACTCCGAGCCCTCCAAGGACATGCCTTGCAAAATCTGCAGCGCCTCTTCGGCGCGGTGCTCGGGCACAAACAAATGATCGTGGTAATAGGCCGACACAGCATTCACGCTGATCCCGGCGTTCGCGAGCCGGCCGGTGATTGCAGCCAGAAACCCGACCGCTTCGAGCGAGGAATGAACCGTCAGCGTGATCAGGCGCGATGCGAATTGATGGGACAATCCTGCGCTTTCGGCTTCCTCACGCCGCATGACGAGAGTCGTTCCTTCCCGTTCTCGGAATACATGCACCGGCCTGAACGTGGCAGGAATTTCCTGATCTGCCCGGATGCTGCAAAAGACGAAAACACCGTCGTGCATTTCCGGCTTCATGTTCTGCAGCAAGATTGCAAGATCTGGTTCGCCCGGCACAGCCGCATCCTTTGAAAAAAGCTCCCGTAGGGCGGGTTCCCTTTAACCCGCCATCTCGCACGGAGCGGCGGGTTAAAGAGAACCAGCCCTACGCAGCTGTCGTCATTGCATGCGACAAGCGCGGAGCGCTTGTGCAAAGGCGCGAAGCATCGAAGCGCAGTGATGAGTATGGTTTCTTTACGGACGTGGAATAGGCCAGACATGGCGAAGTCCCGGAACTGAACGAGCCCATTGATACCTACGATTTCAGCGATCGCAAACCCGTTTCATTGACCAAGAAGGCGACGCCGGGAACAGGCAGGGATTTCTCATCCATGAACAGTTTCGATGCCGTCGTCTATCTCGGGCTATTGATTGCGGTGGTCACCGGCTTCAACACCGGCCTGTTGCGCAGCGGCGTCACGATCCTTGGCTATCTCCTGGCGATGCCGATCGCCGTGACGGCCACCACGTTGCTGGCGCCGCAGATCGCGGGCAAATTCGGCTCGCCCCTGATGCAGAATTCGCTGCTGTTCTTCGCAATCTTTCTGATATCAGGCATGGTGCTTGGAAAGCTGGCGTGCATGATGCTCGACGACACCATCGGATCGGCCGGTATCGGCGATCGCCTCGGTGGCGCGGCGCTTGGCGCGGTGCGCGCCGGCCTGGTCGCGATCACGCTGGTGCTGGTATTCGACCAGCTCGTCCCAGACGATCGCCAGCCGGCTTTCCTGACCGGTTCGCAACTGCGGCCGCTGCTGTCAATGGCTGGGCAGAAGGGTTTCAAGTCACTGCCGCCTGATGTCGCCGCCACCATCGACCGGCTGAAGCGAGAGCAGCGAATTTAGCAGGCGATGATCGGCTGATATGCATTTCGCGCGGCAACGAGCCACTTATCATGGCCGCCGCGATTGGCTACACTGGCGCCTTCGGACTTCAAAAAATCACCTGACATAACGGGAGTGAGACCGTGGATCTTGGAATCAAAGGCCGCCGTGCCATCGTATGTGCCTCCAGCAAGGGGTTGGGACGCGCCTGCGCGATGCAACTGGCCAATGAAGGCGTGCATGTCACCTTGACGGCGCGCGGCGCCGAAGCGCTGAAAAAGACCGCCGATGAAATCCGCAAGGCGCATCCCGGCGTCACAGTGACGGAAGTCGCCGGCGACATCACCACGCCGCAGGGGCGCGAGGATGTGCTGAAGGCCTGCCCGGATCCGGACATCCTGATCAACAATGCCGGCGGCCCGCCGCCCGGCGATTTCCGCAACTGGACCCGCGACGATTGGATCAAGGCTGTCGACGCCAACATGCTGACGCCGATCGAGCTGATCAAGGCCACGGTGGACGGCATGATGGCGCGCAAGTTCGGCCGCATCGTCAACATCACGTCGGCCGCGGTGAAATCGCCGATCGACATTTTGGGCCTCTCCAACGGCGCCCGCGCCGGTCTCACCGGCTTCGTTGCCGGCATCTCGCGCAAGACCGTGATCAACAATGTGACCATCAACGGCCTGCTGCCGGGTCCGTTCGACACCGATCGCCTGCGCGGCACCGCCAAGGGCGAAGCGGAGAAGCGCAAGATCGGCGTCGAGCAGGTGCTGGCAGAGCGGGCCAAACTCAATCCCGCCGGACGGTTCGGCACCCCCGAGGAGTTCGGCGAGGCCTGCGCCTTCCTGTGCAGCGCCAAAGCCGGCTTCATCACCGGGCAGAACATCCTGCTCGACGGCGGCGCGTTCCCGGGCACGCTCTGATGCAGCCTTTGAAGGGCGCGCGATGAAGGCGGTCTGGTACGAGCGAACAGGTCCCGCGCCCGAGGTGCTGACCTATGGGGAGATGCCGACACCTGAGGCCGGCCCGGGCGAGGTCCGGGTGCGGCTGAAGGCGTCGGGCGTCAATCCCGCCGATGTCGGCCGCCGCGGCGGCGGCTATCGCGCGATGGAATATCCGCGCGTGATCCCGAACAGCGACGGCGCCGGGATCGTCGACCAGATCGGCGACGGCGTCATCGACCTGAGGATTGGCCAGCGGGTCTGGCTGTTCAACGGCCAGCGCAATGGCCGCGCCTTCGGCACCGCGGCGGAATATATCGCGCTCGCCGAGCATCTGGTGACGCCGCTGCCGGATAGTCTTTCCTACGCCGCCGGCGCCACGCTCGGGATTCCCGGCATGACGGCGTGGTGCTGCCTGTTTTGCGATGGGCCGATCGCAGGACAAACCGTGCTGGTCACCGGCGGCGCCGGTGCGGTCGGCCACTACGCCGTGCAACTCGCCAAAT
Source organism: Bradyrhizobium sp. LjRoot220 (assembly GCF_964252915.1). NCBI lineage: Bacteria > Pseudomonadati > Pseudomonadota > Alphaproteobacteria > Hyphomicrobiales > Nitrobacteraceae > Bradyrhizobium > Bradyrhizobium sp. LjRoot220. The sequence continues at coordinate 271,094 of NZ_CAXUPS020000009.1, read as the reverse complement.
GGGGCGGCGCGCAGGTGATCGCGACCGTCAGTTCGGCGGCGAAGGCCGAACAGGCACGACTTGCCGGCGCCGATCTCGTCGTCAACTACAAGACCGAAGACGTTGTCGCCAAGGTCATGGCGTTTACCGGGAAGCGCGGCGTGAACCGCGTGGTCGATGTCGATTTTGGCGGGAATATCGACACCACCTTGAAGGCGATGGCGGTCAATTCAACCATCGCGGTCTACGCCACCAACGGCAACCGCACGCCGACCGTGCCGATGCGCGAGCTGATGGAAAAATGCATCGCGGTGCGCGCGCTGGTGCTGTTCGCACTGCCGCCGCCGCTGCTTGCCGCCGCCCAGGCCGACATCACGAAGTGGCTCGCGGCGGGCAAGCGCATCCACAATGTGGCCGCGCAGTTTGCGCTCGCAGACACCGCGCAAGCGCATCTGGCGGTGGAAAAGGGCGACAAGCTCGGCACTGTTATCGTCGACTGCGCGCGGTAGCTACTGTGCGGGCGTGTTGCGCGCGTCGGTCCAGGACAGGCGGAATTCGTCGAGGCCTTCGGCAAGCAGATCGCCCAGCATCGGCTCGCCGAGCAGATAACTTGCGGTGCGGCCGTTGCGTCCTTCGGCGGCCTGGCGGCGCAGATCACTCCATTCCTCAATCGTGCCGTCGCCGCGGCCAAGCCGCATCAGGGCAACGAGATCGACTTGTTCGTCCTCGGATAGCGCGCTGATGAAGCCCGTGATCTCGCGCACGACGGGATCCTTGCCGTTATCCTGGAGCACGTCGATCATCTCGTCGTCGGCGGCATTTGAACCGGAATCCGGATCGGAGGTCGCTTCCTTGACGTCGAATTCCCGGGCTTTCTCGATCAAAAAGCCGATTTTTTCGCGCGAAATTGCGAGTTCCGGCATCGTTCGCTCCCTGTTTGGGCTCTGCGATAACGCCCGATGCCGCGAGATGATCCATTGCGAACAATTGCGGAAACCCGCATCTTTCCTGCCAAGAAAAAGCCAATCAAAAAAGAGGGACGCCGGATGCACTGGAATGTGGGCAAGGTCAAAATCACGAAGATCGTCGAACTGGAGACCGTCGGCAGTACCCGCTTCATCCTGCCGCTCGCGACCAACGAGGAAATCCAGAAACTGCCCTGGCTGATTCCGCATTTCGCCAATGAGGAAGGCCGCCTCAAAATGTCGATCCACTCGCTGCTGGTGGAAACGCCATCGCGGCGCATCATCGTCGACACGGGATTGGGCAACGACAAGCAAGGCCGCAACGTGCCGACCTGGAACAACCGGAAAGACCCTTTCCTCGACACGTTGACCGCGACAGGTTTTGCCCCTGACAGCATCGACACGGTGCTTTGCACGCACCTGCATGTCGACCATGTCGGCTGGAACACCAAACTGGTCGGCGGCGAGTGGGTGCCGACCTTTGCCAACGCGCGCTACGTGTTCGGCAGGACAGAATTCGAGCACTGGCGCGATCACAGCGACGAGCCCGATAAAAAGGCGGTGTTCGGCGATTCCGTCAAACCGATCGCCGATGCCGGCAAGGCCGATCTGGTGCCGAGCGACCATCGACTGTCCGACGAAATCACCCTGATCCCGACGCCCGGCCACAGCCCCGGTCATATGAGCCTTCATATCAAGTCCGATGGCGAAGAAGGGCTGCTCACCGGCGACGTCGCCCATCACCCCTGCCAGATGGCCCATCTCGATTGGTCGTCGACCGCGGATTCCGACCCCAAAGCGTCGGCCGAGACACGGCGCGAGCTGTTCGGGCGTTTTGCCGACACGCCGACGCTTGTCATCGGCGGCCACTTCAATGCCGGCCATATCAAGCGCGAGGGCGCAAGTTTCAAGTTCATCGCGCTGGGATAAATGGTCCTCCTCATGGTGAGGATCGCGTCTTCGCGCGTCTCGAACCACGTTTTGCCCTTCGGGCTACGCGTGGCGCAGCCGGGCACCAGAAAGGGCAAAGCGTGCCCGGCGAAGCCCAACGGGCGAAGACGGGCTCCTCAGGATGAGGACAGCAGCAATGCGCGCGGCTAGGTCAGTCCGCAGTTGAATTTCCCGGCCCGCTGTTCCATGAAGCATGCCAAGTAAAGAAACCCCTGAGGGAGCCATCAAATGAAGCTTGTTCGTTACGGCGCGATTGGCCAGGAAAAGCCCGGCCTGATCGATAAATCCGGCCAACTGCGCGATCTTTCCGCGCATGTGAAGGACCTCAATGGCGAAGCCTATGCGCCGGCGTCGCTGGCCAAGCTCGCAGCATTGGATCCCGCCAAACTTCCCGCCGTCGACGGCAAGCCGCGCTTCGGCGCGCCGGTCACCGGCATCTCGAAATTCGTCGCCATCGGTCTCAACTATGCCGATCACGCCAAGGAAACCGGCTCCCCGATCCCACCGGAACCGATTTTCTTCCTGAAGGCCAACACCTCGCTGAGCGGCCCGAACGACGCAATCGAAAAGCCGCGCGAGTCCAGGAAGCTCGACTGGGAAGTCGAGATCGCCGCCATCATCGGCACCCGCGCCAAATATGTCAGCGAGGCCGACGCGCTCAACCACGTCGCCGGCTACTGCGTCTGCAACGACGTCTCCGAGCGCTACTTCCAGCAGGAGCGCGGCGGACAATGGACCAAGGGCAAGTCGCACGACACGTTCGGCCCGGTCGGCCCGTGGCTGGTGACCAAGGATGAAATCGCCGACGTGCAGAAACTGTCGATGTGGCTCGACGTCAACGGCACGCGCTGCCAGACCGGATCGACCTCGACCATGATCTTCTCGATGGCGAAGTGCATTGCCTACCTCTCGACGTTCCTCACGCTGCTGCCCGGCGACATCGTCACCACGGGCACGCCGCCCGGCGTCGGCCTCGGCATGAAGCCGCCAAAATTCCTCAATGTCGGCGACGTCGTCACCCTCGGCATCGAAGGTCTCGGCGAGCAGCGGCAGGTCGTCATCGAGGCGTGAGGCGATCCGTCATACCCCGCGCAGGCGGGGTATCCAGTACGCCGCGGCTTTCGTGATTAGACCGGACCGCCGCGGAGTACTGGATCATCCGCTTTCGCGGATGATGACACTGAGGACTTGAGACGCGCGTCGATGAATTTCAGGAAACAAAAAAATGAAACTCAGCTTCTCCCCCGCCTCGCCTTTCGCCCGCAAGGTCCGCATCGCCGCGATCGAGACCGGGCTGATCGACAAGATCGAGTTCATCTCGGCGACGGTGGCGCCGGGCACGGCCAACGAGGAGTATTCGAAGATCACGCCGCTGAAGAAGCTGCCGGTGCTGATCCTGGACAATGGCGACGTTATTCTCGACTCGTACGTGATCGTCGAATATCTCGACGAACTCGCCGGCGGCGGCAGACTGATCCCGGCCTCCGGGGCGACGCGCTGGCAGGTCAAGACCGATCACGCGCTGCTGCAGGGCATGCTCGATGCCATGCTGCTGTGCCGCTACGAAAAGATGGTGCGGCCGCAGGGACTGCAATGGCAGGCGTGGTCCGACGACCACTGGAACCGGGCCTGGACCGGGATGGCGCGGTTCGAGAACAAGCCAGAGGTGCTGTCGCGGCCGTTCGACATCGTGCAGATCGGCCTCGTCTGCGTGCTCGGCTATGCCGACTTCCGCTTCGCCGATTGCGGCTGGCGCAAGGCGTTTCCGAAGCTCGATGCGTTCCATCAGCGCATGCTGGAGCGGCCGTCGGTGAAAATCTCGGTACCGCCGGCGGCGTAATAACGAGCGGATAGGATAACGACGATCGAGGTCAACCAGGATCGGCGGCGCCTCGGATTCTCTATCAATCGCGGGATACAGCCATGAGCCTGAAATTCACCGTCGGCGATCTCACCATCCACCGCATCATCGAGCAGGAGACCACCTTCGTGCCGGCGCTGGAGATGCTGCCGGGCCTGACGCCGGGCTTGCTGGCGGAAAACCGCGGCTGGATGCAAAAGGCCGGCGCGCTCGACGCCAATGACGTGCTGATGCTGTGTTTCCAGTCCTACATCGTCACGACGCCGCACCACACCATCCTGATCGACAGCTGCATCGGCAACGACAAGCCGCGGCCGCTGCGGCCGAAATGGAACATGAAGACCGACGACACGTACGCGCGCGCGCTCGCCGCGGCGGGCTTCTCGGTCGGCGATATCGACTATGTCATGTGCACGCATCTGCATGTCGACCATGTCGGCTGGAATACGCGGCTGGAGAACGGCCGCTGGGTGCCGACCTTTCCGAAGGCGCGCTATGTGTTCGGCAAGGCCGAGTTCGACTACTGGACCGAAACCAATGCCAAGACGCCGGTGCCGCCGTTCGGCGACAGCGTGTTGCCGGTGGTCGAAGCCAGGCAGTCCGACATCGTGCGCGACGATTTTGCGATCGGCGATCACACGCGCCTGCTGCCGACGCCGGGCCACACCCCCGGCCACCTCGCCTTCACCTTCGGCCGCGGCAAGGACGACGCGGTGTTCTCGGGCGATTTGATGCACTCGCCGATTCAGACACGCTATCCGGAGATGTCAGTCAAGTTCGACGTCGACCAGGCGCAGGCCGGCGTCACGCGCCGCAGCTTCCTCGAACGCTATTGCGACACCGAGACGCTGTGCTGCACCGCGCATTTCCCCTCACCGTCGGTGGGCAAAATCCGGCGCGCCGGCAACGGGTTTACCTGCGAGGCGATATGAGCGCGGCGCCGGAAACATCTGCGTTCGAGACCCTCACGCTGGAACGGGTCGATGACCACGTGACGCTCGTGCGGCTGAACCGGCCGGATGCCTCCAATGCGCTCAACACCCAGATGGGCCGCGATCTCGTGCGCTGTTTCGAGGATATCGCGCTCGATCCCGCCGATCTGCGCTGCATCGTCCTGACCGGATCCGGCGACAAGGCGTTTTGTGCGGGCGGCGACCTCAAGGAGCGCCGCGGCATGACCGACGAGCAATGGACGCGCCAGCACGTCATCTTCGAGCGGATGGTGCGGGCGCTGATCGATTGTCCGGTCCCGATCATCGGCGCCGTCAACGGCGCGGCCTATGGCGGCGGCTGCGAGATCGCAGGCGCTTGCGATTTCCTCTACGCGGCCGAGACCGCACGCTTTGCCCTGACCGAGGTAACGCTCGGCATCATGCCCGGCGGCGGCGGCACGCAAACCCTGCCGCGCGCGGTCGGCGAGCGCCGGGCCAAGGAGCTGATCCTGACCGGTAAGCCGTTCACGGCCACGCAGGCGCGCGACTGGGGTTTTGTGAACGAAGTATTTCCGCAACCCGATCTGCTGCGGGAAGCGCTGGCGACGGCATCGCGCATCGCCGGCAACGCCCCGATCTCGGTGCGCCAGGCAAAACTCGCCGTCCACCGCGGCCTGCAATCCTCGCTGCGCGACGGCCTGGCGCTCGAGATCGAGGCCTATAACCGGATGGTGCCGACCGCGGACCGCCGCGAAGGCGTGCTGGCGTTCAACGAGAAACGCAAGCCGAACTTCAAGGGACGGTGACCTGCGATGAGATTAGGTGAATAGCAACCGCGAAGGGATCGCGCTCCCTCTCCCGCTTGCGGGGGAGGGCTGGGGTGGGGGTCTATCCGCGAGTCATCAGGTGGAGAGAGCCCCCACCCGCCGCGCTTCGCGCGTCGACCTAAGAGCGAGCTTCGCTCGTCTCGACCCCGCAAGCGGGAGAGGTGCAGCGAGCCTAGAGCCTTTTCCGTTCCGATTGAATCGGAACGGGGCTCTAGATTCTTGGTTTGACGCGTTTTCTTGACGCGAACCGGTATCCACTTCGCTGGAAAACGCTCTAGCCCCGCTCAATCGAACAGGTTCGGCGTGTGGTTCACCACCGCGCCCTCGATCGCCAGCATCTTCAATTTCGTCACCACGCCGCCATTGGCGGAAAACCCGCCCGGCTTGTTGCCCGCCGCCAGCACGCGGTGACAGGGCACCACGATCGGACAGGGGTTGCGGCCGAGCGCCTGGCCGACGTCGCGCGACAGTTCGACGCCGCCGAGCTTTTTGGCAATGTCGCCATAGGTCATGGTCTGGCCCGGCGGAATGCGGCGCGCGATGTCATAGACGCCGCGGTTGAATTCGGGCACGCCGTCGAGATCAAGCACGACATCAGCAAGGTCGTTCGGCTTGCCGGCCAAGAGCTCGACAATCCCTTCGATCGCGGTCTGGACGTTCGCCGGCGGGGCGGCCTCATCAATCTCGCCATGGCGCTGCCGCAGGCGGGTGCGGGTCTTCTTCTCGTCGCCCATCGGCAGTTGCACCGACACAATGCCGCGCTCGCCCCACACGATGCCGCAGCGGCCGATCGGCGTGTCGAATATCGCATATTGCTGTTCGGTCATGATCTCGCTCCAGATCCTCTCGCTCCGATAGTCTGAGCTTGATGCTGGTCCCAAATCTAGGCTTGGAGCAAATCTAGACTTGGAGATTGTTGCTATCCACCCGAAACCTGAGGGAACTTGACGGCATAAACAACTTCCGATGATGTGGCATCGTCACCGCGCCATTCAATGGCCTCGTCCAAGCACACCGAGCCCCGCATGCAGACCCTTGCCGTCAACGGCTTCGACATGGCCTATCTCGATGTCGGAGAAGGCCCGCCGCTGGTGTGCGTGCATGGCTCGCTGTGCGACTTCCGGATCTGGTCGTCGGTACTGGGCCCACTGTCGAAAAAACACCGCGTGATCGCGCCGTCGCTGCGGCATTTCTTTCCGGACCACTGGGATGGCGTCGGCGACACCTATTCGATCGCGCAGCATGTCGATGACGTGATCGGCTTCATCGAGAAACTCGACATGGGGCCGGTCGATCTGATGGGCCATTCCCGCGGCGGGCACATCACGTTTCGCGTCGCGCAGCGGCGGCCGGACCTGTTGCGCAAGCTGATCCTGGCCGAGCCCGGCGGCGAACTCGACGCCACGCTCGATCCCGCCTACAAACCCGGCCCCTCGCCGCTCGCGGCCCGGATCGCCGCTTCCGCGGAACTCATCGCCAAAGGCGATATCGATGGCGGGCTGGAAATCTTCATGGACGCGCTGGAAGGCCCCGGCGCCTGGAAACGCCTGCCGGCGACGCCGAAGCAGTTGCTGCGCGACAACGCCACCACGCTGATCGGCCAGATGCGCGACGCCCGCCCGCCGTTCTCGAAGGCCGATGCCGAGGCGATCAGGACCCCGACGCTGTTCATCGGCGGCGCCAACACCCGGGGCACGCTGCCGCTGGTGCTGCGTGCATTGGCCGCGAACGTGAAGGGTTCGCGCACCGAGATGATCCCGGGCGCCACCCATCCGATGTTCGAACAGGCGCCGCAGAAATATTGCGAGATCGTGCTCGCGTTCCTGGCAGAGGCTTGATCGCATGCAAACGCTTCTCGTCAACGGCTATGACATCGCCTATCTCGACGTCGGCAGCGGCATGCCGCTGGTCTGCGTTCACGGCACGCTCGGCGATTTCCGCACCTGGTACCCGGTGCTCGGGCCGCTGTCGAAAACGCACCGTGTGATCGCGCTCAGCTTGCGGCACTTCTTCCCCGAACATTGGGACGGCGCCGGCAACGACTATCGGATGGCGCAGCACGTCGCCGACGTGATCGGCTTCATCGAGCAACTGAAAATCGGCCCCGTCGACCTGATGGGTCATTCCCGCGGCGGCCATATCGCCTTTCGCGTCGCCGAGCAGCGGCCGGACCTGTTGCGCAAGCTGGTGCTGGCCGAGCCAGGCGGGAACCTCGACGCCACGCTCGGCGAGACAGCTTCCGCTGCTTCTCCTATTGCGGCGCGGATTCCGGCCGCGGTGGAGAAAGTCAAAAGCGCCGATATCGACGGTGCGCTCGCCCTGATCGTCGACATGATCGATGGCGAAGGCACCTGGAAGCGGCTGCCGGCCGCACCCAAGCAACAACTCCGCGACAATGCCTTCACGCTGATCGGCCAGGTCGGCGAAGACCGCCGGCCATTTTCACGCAGCGAGGCGGAATCGATCAGGACGCCGACCTTGCTGATCGGCGGCGGCGACACGCAAGGCTCGCTGGCCCAGATCTGGCGCGTGCTGGCGCAGCATATTCCGAACGCCACAACCGCCGTGATTCCCGGCGCCCGCCACTGGATTTTCGATCAGGCGCCGCAGCAATTTTCCGAGGCGGTCCTGGAATTCCTGGCGGCGTGAGCGCTGCCGGCAGCGATCACTTTTCATCGAGACGCCACGTGCCGTCCCAATCGGGGCCGGGCGGGCTGGCCTGAAAGTCACTGATGCGTTTGATAAACGCCCTGCACGGTCCGTCGCCGGGGACCGCTTCCAGCGCGGCGCTGAAGGCGTGGCGCGCGTCGTCCCAACGGCGCTCGCGATAGGCCGCCAATCCCTCGGCATATCGACTCTGCAGCAGCGCCTGTTCGGGCGCGAGTTCGTCCTTGCGCCCCAGGATATCGAACACCGTCTCGGCATGGCTCTGACCGACGACGACCAGCCGGTCAATCTCGCGAAATTCAATGACGTCACCGGCCAGCGCGATCGTGGGCGCTGACACCAGCGAGTGGCTGCCATAGACCTTGTTGGCGCCCTCCAGCCGCGACGCCAGATTCACCGCGTCACCCATCACGGTGTAGCTCATCATGAACTCCGAACCGATGCTGCCGACCAGCACCTCGCCGGTCGCAACGCCGATGCGGACGTCGCAGTCGCTCGGCACCGTGCGCACGCCGAGCAATTCGGGCAGCTCCGTCCGCAACCCCGTACCACGGCGAGCCATGTCGATCGCGGCAAGGCAGGCCAGCTGCGCCTGCTCGCCGTCCTCGTTGAACGGAGGACCCCAGTAGGCCATGATCGCGTCGCCGATATATTTGTCGATGATCCCGCGATGATTGCGGATCGGCCCCGACATTGTCGACAGATAATGGTTCATTACCTTGACCAGCCCCTGCGGCGTCATCCCCGTGCTGAGGCTGGTAAATCCCTTCATGTCGCAGAACAGCACCGTCATTACCCGACGCTCGCCGTCGGCTGCGGTCTGCGCCTGCCGGTCGATCAGTCCTGCGACGACACGCGGGTCGATGTAGCGGCCGAACGTCTCGCGCATCTTCTCCTTGTGACGCAATTGCTCGACCATGTTGTTGAACGCGGACGTCAACTGCCCGATTTCATCCCGCGTGGTGACGTCGATCGATCCATCGAGACGGCCGGCCTCGACCGCGCGGGTGCCGTCCAGCAAGCGCCGGACCGGCCGGGTGATGCCCACGCTGACGAAGATTGCGAACATCAACCCCAAGACGGCCGCCAGTACCGTCAGGATCATGGAGATCACGATGGCCTTTTGCTGGTCCCGCATCGTCACCACGGCATCGCTGCGGACCTGTCCCAGCATCTCCGTGCGGATGTCTTCCACCTTCTGGTCGAACTCGTCGCGCAACGTGTCAGCACGGGCCAGGCTGGTCCTCACTTCCGCGAAGTTGCCCGCAGCGAGCAGCGTCATCATGCGCTTGTACTCATCGCTTAGATAGCGACGGAGGTCCCTGTTGACGTTTTCGATCCGATCGTCGATCCGGCCCAGCTTGAAATCGTCTGACTCAGTCGACGGATCATCGATGATCGCCTTGATCAACGCCCGCGCGGATTGCGCCTCCTGATCGATTTCCAGGCCTTTCGCCTCATAAATCTTTTGCTGATCGGCAAAGAGAGCCTCATCCGGCGGCGACTGCATCTTCGCGATCACCATTCTACGCACCGCCAGCCCCTGCTCCAGCGAGCGAACATTCATCCGGGCAAGATCCCCGTAGGCTTCGATATATTTGGTGCTGAGTTCGTCGAGCTGATGGGCGACTTTTCGCGTCATCACCGTCGACAGAACCGATGTGATCGCCATCAGGACAATCAGCCCGACGGCGATGGCAAGGATTCGTTTGCGGATCGACGGTCGCAGCATGGATTGGGGCTCAGACATATCGGGCGGACGGAATGGATGGCGGAGGCAAACGAAAAAAGCCCGGCCGATCGGAATCGGCCGAGCTTGTGTTTAGCTCGCGCCGGTGAATTTAGCACGAGCCTGCGCGTTAAAATTGAGCCTAGTTCTTGAGACTGAGGAGCGTCACAAGGGCGCGGCCTCTGCCGTGCCGCCGCCCGGGACCCAATGCAAGGCTGCGGTGCCGTGAGGTGCTCACACCTTCCAGACGCCCACCGGCTGGCGCACGGCGACGTTGAGCCTGTTCCAGACATTGATGCTGGCGATCGCCAGGACAAGCGTCGCCAGCTCCTGCTCGTCGAAATGCTTGTCGGCCTCATTCCAGATGGCATCCGGCACCGGGTCGGCCCGGTCGCTGATGCGGGTCAGCGCTTCCGTCAATGCCAATGCCGCCCGCTCGGCCTCCGTGAAATATGGCGTGTCGTACCAGGCCGCGACCGCGAACAGCCGCTCGTCGGTCTCCCCGGCCTTCCTGGCGAGCTTAGGGTGCATGTCGACGCAGACGCTGCAGCCATTGATCTGGCTGGCGCGCAGGTGCACCAGTTCGAGCAGTTTTTCGGGGAGGCCGTTCTTGGTCAGGTCGCCCAGCGACTGCAACGCCTTCATGGCCTCGGGAACGACCATGACCGGGTGGTTCATTCGTGCCTGCATCATCTTTGCTTCTCCATTCAATTTGTTCCGTTTGACGCCGCCATGCCGATTTGCTGTCACATCGGCGCGGTTTCGTTCGTCAAAGCCATGACGAGACACGACATGGGAATGTGACCGATGGACGAGAAAAAGTTTCTGGCTGAGAAATTCGAGGCCAACCGGGCCCATTTGCGCGCGGTGGCCTACCGCATGCTGGGATCGACCGCCGAGGTCGACGACGCCGTGCAGGAAACCTGGTTGCGCCTGAGCCGCACCGATACCAGCGCGGTCGAAAACCTCGGCGGCTGGCTGACCACCGTGGTCGCCCGCGTCTGCCTCGACATGCTGCGATCGCGCAAATCCCGGCGCGAGGAACCGATGGGCCCGCACGTGCCCGAGCCCGCCGCCAGCGACGAGCACGAGCGCGACACCGACATGGCCGATTCGGTCGGCGCGGCGCTGTTGGTGGTTCTGGAGACGCTGGCGCCGGCCGAACGGCTGGCCTTCGTGCTGCATGACATGTTCGCCGTCCCCTTCGAGGAGATCGCCCCGATCGTCGGGCGCACGCCGGCCGCGGCGAGGCAACTCGCCAGCCGTGCCCGCCGCCGGGTGCAGGGCACCCCGCCCGCGCCGGACGCCGATGTCAGCCGCCAAAAGAAGATCGTCGACGCGTTCCTGGCGGCCTCGCGCAGCGGTGATTTCGAGGGGCTGCTCGCGGTGCTGGATCCCGACGTCGTGTTCCGTGCCGATCAGGCCGCCCAGCGGCTGGGTTCGCTGCCGGAAATCCGCGGCGCTGCGGCGGTTGCCGAAACCTTCAAGGGCCGCGCCCAGAATGCCAAGCCTGCGTTGCTCGACGGCGCGCTGGGGGTCGTTGTCATCCTCGGCGGGCAATTGCGCATCGTGCTGCAGCTGACCATCAGCGGCGAAGGTATCTCGGCGATTGACGCAGTGGCTGACGCGGAGGCAATCGGTACCTTCGACGTGGAGGTGCTCTAGAGGCGTGCGGCTATCCAGGATGAGTAGGAGCAGTCTGCAAGCGGCGACCTACGCCGCCTCTTCCACGCTCACGACAAGGCGCTTTCCGAGCGCTCGCAGGGCATCGACCATCGCAGGGAGTTTAGTCGGATGCTTTGGATCGAGAATACGGCGGACTTCCTTTTCGTCCTTCCCCATGCGCCGGCCGAGTTCGCTTTTTCCGATCCCGGCCGCACTGAAGGCTTCCAGCACCGCAAGCTTTGCGGCAACGCCGGGCGCGACCGCAACCAACGTCAAGCCTTTGCCTTTGGCGCGCGCCTTTGGCAGCGGCAGCCCGCGCTCTGGATAGGTCAACAATGCAAGCCCCAGCGCTTCTTCAGCCTGCGCCCGCGCGTCCGCCATGTCGTCGCCCTGCGTGATTGCTTCTAGGACGTCGGGAAAGCTCACGACAATACCGCGCTTGTCGCCCCGCTCGAACTTGGGGGCATAGGTAAAGGTTCGCATAGCTTGGTTTCCTAAGACGTGACCACAATCGGCCGGATTTAGTCAGCTAACCCCAATTGCTCGGATCTTTCGTGCTGCAGCTGACCATCAGCGGGGAGCGTATCTCGGCGATTGACGCAGGCAATCGGCACATTCGATGTGGAAGTGATCCAGGGCTGCGCGCCTACCCCTGTTTTGTTGCGGAGAACACAATCGCCTGAAGCGGCATCCGGCCGGGATCGGCGCCGAACTCGCGGCGATAATCCTGCGCCAGCGCCGCGATAAGTTGCTCCGGCTCGACGCCGCCGCGCGCCTGGATCTGGTCGATCAGGGGATTGCCGAGAACCGCCGCGCGCGCGAACGCCGCGACATCGGCAATCACGCTTTCCTGCCGGATCACCGCGACGTTGATGTCACCGAAGCCGGCTTCGATCAGCATTTCCTTGATCGGATCGATCTGGTGGCAAGAGAACGGCACGCGATAGAATTGCGGCGGATCGGTGGGGAAAAACCGTTCGGCGATGGCATGACTGATCCGGCCGAACGGGTTGTAGCGGTGGGAGTCCCAGACGCTGAGCACATAACGCCCGCCGGGCGCGAGAACGCGAAATGCCTCGGAACAGGATTTTGGCTTGTCCGGAAAGAACATGATTCCGAACTGACAGACGACGGCATCGAAGCTGCCATCCGCAAACGGAAGCGCGACGGCATCGGCGGACTGAAACTCGACTTGCTCACCGGCGCGGAATTTGGTGCGCGCGATATCGAGCATCGGTGGATTGAGATCCGTCGCCATCAGTTTCGTCGTGGCCGGCAGCGCATCGCGCAGCTTCCGCGTCACGATGCCGGTGCCGGCCGCCGTCTCCAGCACCCGTGCCGGTTTGGCTGCAGCCACACGCCGGGAGATGTCGGCGGCATAGTCGGCGAAGATCACCGGGCCGAGGCCTTGATCATAATATTGCGGGATATTGCCGACGAAGCCGGCTGCGTCGTTGCTCATGATGGAACCTCCGATCGCGCTCCAGAGCCGCGAGCATAGCGCAGGGAATGACGCGTCCCAGTGCCCAGTTCACAATTGGAAAGGCTCTTGACCTCGCTGGCGTCCGTCGCTATTTTCGAATACGGAATTCCGTATTCCAAACTGGACGACCAACATGACCCCGTTAGATCCGCTCCCCAACCTGATCGACCAGGTCTATGGCCGGATCCTCGAGGCAATCATCGACCGCACGCTGCCGCCAGGCCAGCGGATCACCCAGAACGAGCTGGCCGAGAAGCTTGGCGTGTCGCGCCAGCCGGTTTCCCACGCGCTGCACCTGCTGCACCGGCAGGGCCTGGTGGCCGAGAGCGGCCGCCGCGGCTTCGAGGTCACCGAACTCGATCCGGCGCGTATCCGGCAGCTCTACGAGGTCCGCGGGGCCATCGACGGCCTGGCGGCGCGGCTTGCCGCCGGGCGGACCAGGACCGATACGGCTGGGCGGGCGGCGCTGGAAGCGGCCTTGAAGGCCGGTCGGGCCATCGGCCACGACACCCCGCTGGCGCGGCTGATCGCGCTCGACGTCGACTTTCACAGCGCGATCTATCGCCTGTCAGGCAATCCCGCGATCGAGGAAATGATCGCACCGCAATGGCCGCATATGCGCCGTTCGATGGCCACCGTGCTGGCCGAACTCGACTACCGCGACAGCGCCTGGAGCGAGCATGAGGCGATTGCCGGGCAGATTCTGGCCGGCAACGACAGTGCCGCCGAGGCCGCGGCGCTGGCGCACGCGCAAACGGCGGGACGGATGACGGAGGAAAGACTGAGGGCGACTGACAGGGCGGCGTGACTGAAACGCTGTCGTTCCGGGGCACGCGAAGCGTGAACCCGGAACCTCGAGATTCCGGGTTCGATGCTTCGCATCGCCCCGGAATGACAACAAACAAGAGGAGGAACGACCATGAAACTGACCCAACAGCAGATCGACGATTTCAACCGCGAAGGCTGGTTGTTCCTGCCCGAGCTGTTCAGCCCGGAGGAAGTGGCTTATCTCGCGCGCGAGGCCGAGGGCATCTATGACGCCGACCGGCCCGAGGTGTGGCGCGAGAAGAGCGGCGCGCCGCGCACCGCGTTTGCCGCGCATCTCTATAACGAGGCCTTCGGCGTGCTCGGCGCGCATCCGCGCATGATCGACCCGGTCGAGCAGGTGTTCGGCGAAAAAGTCTACATGCATCAGTACAAGATCAACGCCAAATCCGCCTTCACCGGCGACGTCTGGCAATGGCATCAGGATTACGGCACCTGGAAGCGCGACGACGGCATGCCGCAGCCGCGGGCCATGAACATCGCGATTTTCCTCGACGAAGTGATGCCGATCAATGGCCCCTTGATGCTGGTGCCGAAGAGCCAGCACGCCGGCGACCTCAAGGCCTCGCACGATCTCGAAACCACCTCCTATCCGTTGTGGACGCTGGATGAGGCCACCGTGACGCGGCTGGTGAAGGAAGGCGGCATCGTCGCGCCCACCGGCAAGGCCGGCGGCATGCTGATGTTCCACGGCAATCTGGTGCACGGTTCTGCCGGCAACATCACGCCCTATCCGCGAAAAATCGTCTATCTGACGCTGAACGCGGTCTCCAATTACATTCGAACCCCGACGCGGCCGGAATACATCGCCCACCGCGATTTCACGCCGATCCAGACCGTGGACGACGACGCACTGCTGCGATTAGCCCGCGCGCATCGCCAGGCGGCGGAGTAGAACCACTCTCGTGCCCCGGACGAAGGGCAACACGGAGTGGTGCGCCGCTGAGCCGGGGTCCATACTGAACCGCGCGCAGTTATCTCCCATGGATCCCGGCTCTGCGGAGCAGCGTTACACGCTGCACCGCGTCCGGGACACGCTCACGTACTTTGGATCATCCCCCATGAATCTCCACCACCTCCTCCAAGCCCGCCATGCGGCCGGCAAACCGGTCCGCGTCGCGCTGATCGGCGCCGGCAAATTCGGCTCGATGTTCCTGGCGCAGGTGCCGCACACGCCGGGGCTCGAGGTGCCGCTGATCATCGATCTCGACCGCGACCGCGCGCGCGAGGCGTGCCGCACCGTCGGCTGGGACGAAGAGCGGATCGCACGAACAACCTTCACCGACGATGGGGCGCGCGCGATTGCAGGCGGTGCGATCGACGTGGTGGTGGAAGCGACCGGCAATCCCGCCGTCGGCATCCGACACGCCCGCGCGGCGATTACGGCCGGCAAGCATGTGGTGATGGTCAATGTCGAGGCCGATGTGCTGGCAGGTCCGCTGCTCGCCGAGGAAGCCCGCAAGGCCGGCGTGGTCTATTCGTTGGCCTATGGTGATCAGCCGGCGCTGACATCGGAGATGGTGGACTGGGCGCGCGCGACGGGTTTCCGGGTGGTCGCTGCAGGTAAAGGTACGAAGTATCTGCCAGCCTATCACGACGTGACGCCGGAGGGCGTCTGGGGCCATTACGGCCTGACCGCGGGCGAGGCGCAATCCGCCGGCATGAATCCGCAGATGTTCAACTCGTTTCTCGACGGCACCAAATCCGCGATCGAAATGGCGGCGATTGCCAACGCCACCGGGCTCGACGTGCCCACCGACGGCCTGCTGTTCCCACCCTGCGGCGTCGACGACCTGCCGCATGTGATGCGGCCGCGCGACAGAGGCGGCGTGCTGGAGAAATCCGGCGTGGTGGAAGTGGTGTCGTCGCTGGAGCGCGACGGCCGCCCCGTATTTCGCGACTTGCGCTGGGGTGTCTATGTGGTGCTGGAAGCGCCCAACGACTACGCCGCGGACTGTTTCAGGCAATATGGGCTGAAGACCGACGCTTCGGGGCGGTTTGCCGCGATGTACAAGCCTTATCACCTGATCGGGCTGGAGCTGAACATCTCGATCCTGTCAGCGGCGTTGCGCAACGAACCGACCGGGCAGCCGCAGGGCTTTCGCGGCGACGTCGCGGCGGTGGCAAAACGCGATCTTCGCGCCGGCGAAATGCTCGACGGCGAAGGCGGCTACACGGTGTGGGGAAAATTGATGCCGGCGTCCACTAGCCTTGCCGCCGGTGCGCTGCCGATCGGCCTCGCCCATCGCGTCAAGCTGAAGAACAACGTCGCCCACGGCGGGGTGGTGCGCTGGAGCGATGTCGAGATCGACGCCAACAACGACACCATCAAGACCCGCAAGGCGATGGAGGCGAAGTTCGGGTCGATGGGCAACGCGTAACGATCAGGCTACGCCTGCTTGCGGCAAACCGCCTCAACATTGTGACCGTCGGGATCAAGCACGAACGCCCCGTAGTAATGCTCGTGATATTGCGGGCGCAGCCCCGGTGGCCCGTTGTCACGTCCCCCGGCTGCGAGCGCGGCCTGGTGAAACCGGTCCACGGTTTCGCGGTCCTCGGCCACAAAGGCGACGTGGGTGCCCGTCTGTGAAGCGTCTCTCTGGCCGATCCAGAAGAATGCTTTCCGACCAGCCCCATAGCCGGCGGCGGTCGGACCGTCGGCATACAAACGTTCGATGCCGAGGGGGCGAAGCGCCTCGTCGTAGAATTTCTTGGACTGCTCGATATCGCGGACGCCTAGGCTGACGTGGTCCAGCATCGTGGGCTCCAATGTTTCATCCCGTCATATCATGATGGCATCCGGCGTGCCGCGCTACGGCAGCAAGCGGCTCGACCGCGCCAGGCCGAACCATTTCCGGAACATCGCCTCCGTATCCATCATCTCGGTAAAGCCGGCTTGGTTGATCTTCACGGTCGAGACGATCGACGGCGGGCCATATTCGGTCTGGCCGTAGCGCATGCTGTAATCGGCATACTGGAACGAGAGGCCGACGAACGCCTCAAGGCCGGGGGAGATCAAATCGTGCTTGCGCCGCAGTTCGTCCCATGGCGCGATCCATTTTGGATATTCCTGCGCCAGCGATAGCGGTACAGCGTCGCCGGGCTTCATCCCGAGTGCATCCGCAATCGCCGGCCAGACATTCTCCCAGGTGAAGACGTCGCCATTGGCGACGTTGAAGGCCTCATTGCGCGCGGCGGCCGCCTCGCCGGCCCAGGCAATCGCGCGCGCCAGCAGATCGACGTCCACCGCCTGCGACACCCGCGGCGCACCGCCGGGATAGTCGAGCGGGCGGCCTTGTTCGCGCAGCATCGACGCGTAGACGCCGAGCGGCGGGATCAGATCCATGGCGCCGCCGATGGTCTCGCCGACGATCAGTACGGGGCGCAGGATGCTCCAGTGCCAGGCCTTGCCCCGCTGCAGTTCGCGCAGGAAGTTTTCCTGCGCCCAGTAGAAATTCGGCTGCTCGTACATTTCCGAGCGGCCCTCGCGCGCCGGCACGGTGAGCGGCCGGACGTGAACGCCATAGGCCTTGGTGCCTTGCAGCAGCGCCACGTGCCGCAGCTGCGGCGCGACCGGCTCCAGCACCGCCATCAGGTTGCGCAGCATCACATCGTTGGTGCGGATCTGGTCCTGGTCGCGCCAGCCATCGACCAGATTGGGCGCTTCATAGAGCGCGGCATAAACAAGGTGGGTAGCGCCCTGCAATTCGGTTGCGGCGTGCCGGCACTGCACGGAATTGGTGAGGTCGATCGGAACGTGCCTGGCGCCGTAGAGCTCGCGCGGCTTGCGTCGCGACAGCGCCAGAACGTCGCATCCAGCCAACGGGCCGAAGTGCCGCAATGCGGCATTGCCCACCAACCCCGTCGCACCGGCGATCACGACCTTCTTCTCTGCCATTCCCGGCTCCTGCGGCGATTAACGGCCTTCCCTACCGGCCAGCCGCGTCAGGCCGAGCCAGAACCCTTGATTATCGATCCCCGATTGGTCATCCTGCCTCAAGGGTTTGAAAGGCTTGATATCAATCACCAATCGAACGTCGGCCATCGTCGGACAAGAACGACACATCAAGATCGTTGTCCGGTGGTCAGTATAGAAAAACAAAAGAGGAAACACATATGAAACGTCGTGATTTTATTAAGGTAGGCGGTGTCGGTCTCGCCGCGACTGCGGTCGCATCACCGGCCATCGCGCAATCCAATCCTGAAATCAAGTGGCGGCTTGCGGCCAGCTGGCCCAAGGCGCTCGATACGCTCTACGGCGGCTGCGAATTTTTCTGCAAGCGCGTTGCCGATATCACCGACAACAAATTCCAGATTCAGCCGTTCGCCGGCGGCGAAATCGTGCCGGGCCTGCAGGTGCTCGACGCCGTCTCTAACGGCACCGTCGAAATGGGCAACACGGCGCTCTATTACTATTGGGGCAAGAATCCCGCCTTCACGTTCGGCACCTCGCTGCCGTTCGGCCTCAACACCCGCGCGCATATCGCGTGGATGCGGTTCGGCGGCGGCATGGATATGCTGAACGACCTGATGAAGGAATATAAGGTCGTCGGCGTTCCGACCGGAAGCACCGGCGCCCAGATGGGCGGCTGGTTCCGGAAGGAAATCAAGTCGATGGAGGATTTCAAGGGCCTGAAATTCCGCGTCGGCGGTTTCGCCGGCACCATCATCGCCAAGGTCGGCGGCGTCCCGCAACAGATCGCGGGCGGC